>JAFWHB010000017.1 GCA_017512145.1 Mogibacterium sp.
GATATGAGACCCTGGGTACAAAAGAGCGATATTAACTTCAATTTGCCGTGTTTTCCCTTCGGAAGCACGGCTTTTTTTATTTCTGAAAATTTTTCCGACTCGATGAGTCGGGAATATCATCATAAATCCCTGTCATACTATCATAAATGAATATGTGAACTGGTTGAAACCCGCAGAAATGCGGGCTTTTTTGTTGGGTTTAATCCGACTCGGTGAGTTTTTCCAAATAAAAAGAAAGCGATTATGATGGGCTTAGCTTCAGTGAGATTGCTTCTTTAGCGCTGAAGATGGTTCTACCGTCTCACCGAAGCCGCCATGTAAATCACGTCAGCCCATGTAGAACAGGCTGGCCAAGCAAACTAGGAGGAATCCGAAATGACTGGCCACCTGATAGGGACAATTTCATATCGCCATAATGCGGATTCCTCCGCGCAAATCTACGGAGGAAAAGCGTTATGGTTGATAACGAAATCACCAAGTACAGCGATAAGCGCTCGTACAACAACCTTCCCGTACCGGAAGGATTCTACCTCGCTCCGTTCCTAGTTCACAACTGGGGCGAAGTAAAAGCGATGAACTATCATCGTGAGAACCTTGAAACCTGGCACTTCAGCGGCATCGCCGTTTTAGTCGCCTTCACAGCGGTCACTGCTGAACAGTTTCCCGGCACCATGAAGCTCTTCTGGAGCGATGTTCGCACTTACATTGCAGACCTGAAGAAGGACCCGAACATCCTCTCCTACGACAAGATGCTGGAAGATATGCTGTCGGAAGACGGTAACGGCTATGATCCCGCCCAGACAGAATCTTTGGAGAACACGACTCTGCTCGGCCTTATCATTGACGATCTGATCCGTCAGGTCAGAGAGATGAATCCGCGCTATGGTCGCATCCTCGATCTTCTGAAGCAGGAATACACCAAAGGCGAAATCCTTGATGTCATTCTTAAGGAATATGGTATCAAAAAGACGCAGGGATATTCTGAGATCAAAGCAGCTCAGAAGCTTGCGAAGGATCTCTACTACGCCGACTAACACAGACCGGCACAAATGAAAGAAGCAGCGATACTGGAACTATCTCCGGTACCGCTGCTTTGCTGTGTGCCTTTGTATTCGATTTTATTTCTTAGACGGTCTACCCTGCATCTGCCATCTATCGTGACTCTGTATGCTCCGGATAGCCTGCTTCAAACTATTCGCACGACCGTGCTGGTGATATGGATGTGATGCCTTATGCTTATGGAAAATGATACATGTCCCTAGTGTAGGATACTCCGGATTATGAATAAACCAGAAGTGCCCTGTATTCCGGCTCATAATCGTCACATCAAAAGCATCTGTAAAGATGATGGAGAAATACTTTGGATCCAGAACGGAAAGTTCATTCGCATCAAACATAGGCCTTCCCCCTCTCCTGATCCTTAGCATACTCTGCCTGCCGTTCTGCCACAAACTGTGCGTGAAGCGCTTTCTTCTCCTTCAGAAAACGTTCATGCAGCTTTCTGGTTTCTTTCTCCATAAACGCCTTCTCAGCTTCCATCAGCTCCGCTCTTGCAGTGTCCAGGCTGATGATGAGCTTTCCATCCTCGCACTTGACCAATACCGGATCTCCGATATGGAAACCGGCAGTCTCCAGCCACTGTCCCATCAACCGGATCGACGGAACGGATTTGTAGTTGTATCCGCTCATTGCGCAAACCTTCAGTTCCCGTTCGTTCTTCTTTGCCATGTGTTTGTCCTCCTTTTTCAATCGTTTGGCTTGAAACAAAACAAGCTGCAGATTTCGGATCACTTCCGCATCTGCAGCTTATCTATTCAAATTCCTATTCGATTGTGAGGCTGAACTTTAGGTGGTAGAATTCTTCCCTTCATTCTTGATGCGGTAGTAGTCTTCCATCTCCACATCAAGTGTAATATAGGATTCTTTCTTAGGTCTTTGGGTGTTGCTCAAGAGGCACACAGTCTCGACATGCTTGGTCATCGGGAAGTTATCGAAGGCTTTGATCGATACGATCTCGTATCCATTGGTACGGAAGCTGTCGAGGTTGATGCAAAGTGTCTTAGGATTGCACGAAACATAAACGATCTCGTCGATACCGTAGCGGGACAGCATGCCGACTGCTTTGTCATGGATGCCAACTCTAGGAGGGTCCACGACTATCGCATCCGGCATGACCGGAATCGCGTCGAGCTTGTCCTTGACGTCTCCGCAGATATAGTGGCAGTTGGTAATGCCGTTAAGCTCTGTGTTGGATCTTGCAGCAATGATAGAATCCTCGACAATGTCGATGCCGTAAACATCCTTCGCAGCCGAAGCCATCAGCTGGGATATAGTACCTGTGCCGCAGTAGAGATCGTAGACTGTCTTGCCTGATACATCCGGAACGACATCCAGCACGTAACGGTAGAGTCTCTCGACCGCATCGATGTTGGTCTGGAAGAATGCGAAAGCTTTGACCTTGAACTTGAGACCGAGTATCTCTTCGTTGTAATAATCGCGGCCGTAGAGCAGCTTGTGGCTCTCGTCGATGACCGCATCTGCAACGCTGTCGTTGAAGGTGCGCATAATGCCGACGATCTGCATGTCGAGATCAAGCCCGAGAAGCAGCTCGCGGTAAGCATCTTCGTCAAAGCCTGGTTCGCTCGATGTGACGATGTTGATAAGGAGCTCATTGGTCCTGACTCCGCATCTTACGACAAGATTGCGGAGAAGTCCGAGGTGAGTCTTGCGGTGATATGGGATGTATCCCCTCTCTCTGCAGAAATCAAGGGTCGCACGGAGCACCCTGTTGAAATCAGGCGGTACCAGCTGGCACTCGTCGGTTGTGATGATGGACATGAATCTTCCCTTGAAGTGCATGCCAAGTTCGAGCTCGCCGCCCTTCTCAAGATCACCGAATGTATACTCCATCTTGTTGCGGTAGCCGCCTGTGCAGATCGCAGGTTCCATTCCAAGATATACCGACTCGTCGATGTCATGCTTGCCTAAGAGCTTCCTCATGGCCTTGTCCTTGGCGGCATACTGCTCTTCGTAAGCTGTACCCTGATAAATGCATCCTCCGCAGTGCTCGGCTGCCGGGCAAAGTGTATCTGTATTAAGAATCTTAGTATTGATTGTTTCCATAATTGATGGTCCTTAGGATCATTTGGTTTCGCCGTAATATTTGGCGTAGAATTCTTCTTTGAATTCTGAGAATCTGTCTTCCTCGATAGACTTCCTTATGTCCTCAGAGAGTCTGGACAGGAATCTCAGATTGTGCTCTGTGAGCAGCATATGCGACATTGTCTCTCCTGCCTTGAAGAGATGTCTCAGATATGCTCTTGTGTAATTCCTGCATGTATAGCAGTCACACTCAGGATCAAGCGGTGTATAGTCTCTTTCAAACTTAGCGTTCTTGATGCTGAGTCTTCCCTGGCTTGTCATGGCCATGCCATGTCTTGCTATTCTGGTAGGCTCGACACAGTCGAACATGTCAACTCCGTGCTCCACAGCCTCGAATATATAGTCAGGAGTTCCTATTCCCATGACATATCTTGGCTTGTCTTCAGGAAGAAGTGCAGGCGCGTACTCGAGTACTCCTACGTACTGCTCCTTGGATTCTCCAACAGAAATGCCGCCTATGGCATATCCTGGAAGATCCATTGCGACTATCTCTCTGGCGCTCTTCTCTCTGAGATCTCTGTAGAATCCGCCCTGCATGATACCGAACAGTGCCTGTGTCTCAGGATTCCTGTGTGCCTTGACGCATCTCTCCAGCCATCTGGTCGTAAGTGCCTGTGAATGCTCAATATAGCGTCTGTCTGCGTCCTTAGGAGCGCATTCATCGAATGCCATGATAATATCCGATCCGAGGTCGTTCTGGACCTCGATGGACTTCTCAGGCGAAAGCATATGACGGCTGCCATCGATATGCGACTGGAATCTTACACCTTCCTCAGTGATCTTCCTCATTGCTCCGAGGCTGAACACCTGATATCCGCCGCTGTCTGTTAGTATAGGCTTGTCCCAGTTCATGAACTTGTGAAGTCCGCCTGCCTCCCTGACTATATCGCTGCCAGGTCTCAGGAAGAGATGATAGGTATTCGCAAGAATAATCTGTGCACCTGTCTTCTCGACATCCTCAGGCTTCATGGCCTTGACGGTTGCCTGTGTTCCGACCGGCATGAAAACCGGCGTCTCAATGACTCCGTGAGGAGTAGTGATCCTGCCCCTCCTTGCCCCGGTCTTCTTATCTACATGTAATAATTCGTATGTTAAAGGTTTATTCATTAAATCCTCCGAAAAGCTGACAGGAGAACCGTCCCCTTGTCATCCCTTGTCATCTATTTGATCAGCATGGCGTCGCCGTAGCTGAAGAATCTGTATTTCTCTTCGACTGCCTCGTTATAAGCCTTGAGAATCTCTTCTCTGTCGTAGAGTGCCGATACCAGCATGAGAAGTGTAGACTTTGGCAGATGGAAGTTGGTGATGAGAGCGTCTACGATCTTATAAGTATATCCAGGATAGATAAATATTCCGGTAGACTTGCTGCCTGCCTTGATTCTCCAGCCCTTATCTGTCTCCTCAGCCATGCTCTCAAGTGTGCGGGTCGAGGTAGTTCCGACAGATATGATCCTGCCTCCATTGTCTATGGTGTCATTGATGATGTCTGCATTCTCCTGATCGACAGAGCATTCTTCGAAATGCATCTTGTGTTCTTCGATCACTTCGACTTTGACCGGTCTGAAGGTGCCGATGCCCACGTGCAAAGTGACATATGCAAGTCTCACGCCCTTGTCCTTAGCCTTCTCAAGGAGCTCCTTGGTAAAATGAAGTCCTGCTGTCGGTGCGGCTACCGAGCCGTCGATCCTGCTGTAGACAGTCTGATACATCTCGCGGTCCGAGTCTTCCGCAGGTCTTGTGATGTATGGAGGAAGCGGCATGGATCCGATCTCCTCAAGACGCTCCATGAAAATGCCGTCATATTCAAATTCTACAAGTCTTGTGCCGTTCTCCCTGTCATGATATCCGAGAATATGAGCCAGGAAAGGCTTCTCGATGCCATTGACAAGAGTGTATCCGTCTGCAGGCTTATCTGCTCCGGAAGGAACTGTATCAGTCTTCCCCGCGAGTATTACAGTATCGCCCTCATGAAGCCTCTTGCCCGGTCTTACCATGCACTCCCACTTGTCGCCTTCGATCCTCTTGATCAGAAGGAGCTCGATATGGGCGCCGGTGCCTTCCTTGATTCCGTACATTCTTGCCGGAATGACTCTTGAATCGTTCATTACAAGGCAGTCGCCCGGGTTTACATAATCCAGAATATCGTAAAAATGACGGTGTTCAACCGTCTTTTTACTTCTGTCCAGTACCATCAGCCTGCAGCTGTCTCTTCTCTCAAGCGGAGTCTGCGCAATCAGCTCTTCAGGCAGATCATAATCAAAATCTTCTATTCTCATATAGCTAAATATCCATCCTCAGCTGCTCACTCTCAGGTTCTCTGTAGAATCCCATGAGCCCAAGGTGCTGGTAAGCAAGCTTGGATGCTACTCTTCCTTTCTGTGTTCTGTATAGGAGGCCAGCCTGGATCAGATAAGGCTCGTTGGCATCCTCAAGTGTTACTCTCTCTTCGCCGATAGCAGATGCAATGGTCTCTATTCCGACAGGCCCACCGTTGAAACCCTTGATAATTGTTGTCAGAATATCTCTGTCAAGCTTCTCAAGGCCGAGCTTGTCAACTCCGAGAGCATCAAGTGCCCTGTTAGTGATGTCGATGGTTATATCTCCGTCAGCAATTACAGAAGAGAAATCCCTGACTCTCTTGAGAAGTCTGTTGCCTATACGCGGAGTTCCTCTCGATCTCATGGAAATCTCCTCGAGAGACTCCTCATCGATCGTCGTATTAAGAACGTTAGCGGTCCTCCTGAGGATATTCCTGATCTCTTCTGGTGTGTAGAATTCGAACTTCTGGACTATGCCAAAGCGGTCTCTCAGCGGCTCCGAGAGGCTTCCGGCTCTCGTTGTTGCACCTATGAGAGTGAATTTGGCAATGTCTATACGAAGAGATCTCGCAGCAGGTCCCTTGCCGATAATTATATCCAGCGCAAAATCTTCCATCGCTGAGTACAGAACTTCCTCTACGGATCTGTTGAGTCTGTGTATCTCATCGATGAAAAGAACATCGTTATCGTTGAGGTTGGTGAGAATGGCTGCAAGATCTCCGGCTCTGCCTATAGCAGGACCTGAAGTGATCTTGATATCCACTCCAAGCTCGTTGGCGATGATTCCTGCGAGTGTTGTCTTGCCGAGTCCCGGAGGTCCGTAGAACAGGACATGATCAAGCGGCTCGCCTCTCATCTTGGCTGCCTCGATATATATTGACAGATTGTCCTTGGCATTTGACTGTCCGCAGTATTCACTTAGATACTGCGGTCTCAGAGTCATCTCGCCTGAGAGCTCCGAGGGATTTGCCTTAGTCTGTGTGATTCTTTCTTTCATGATTTATTCTACCTACAACAGGAATTTGAGTGACTTCTTGACGTATTCTTCGGCTGTCAGTCCTTCATCAGGTACAGAACCGACTGCAGCCTCTGCTTCCTTCTTACTGTATCCGAGGGTCGTAAGAGCGATGATCGCTTCGCCTCTCTCGCCGCTGCCAGGTGCAGCTACAGGAGCAACTCCTTCAATGTCAAAGCCCTCCTCAGGAAGTGCTGAAACCTTGTCCTTGAGCTCGAGAATTACTCGCTCTGCGGTCTTCTTGCCAACGCCCTGAGCCATGGCGATCGATGCAGCGTCTCCCGCGGAGATAGCGCCCTTAATCTGGTTCGGAGTGCCAAGCGACATGATAGCAAGACCCGCCTTAGGTCCGACGCCCTTGACTGTAATCAGCTGCTCGAAGAGTCCGAGACCCTCCGTGTCTGCAAATCCATAGAGAGACATTCCGTCTTCCTTGACCTGCATGTATGTGTACATGGCGATCTCGTCGCCCTCTCTTGCTGTGAGCAGACTGCTGGTATCTGAGACGAAGACTCTGAAGCCTATGCCGCCAGGTGTCTCTACAACTATCGCACCTGATTCATAATAAAGATATTCACCTCTGAGAAATCTAATCATATCTATCTACCTCATCTTGGTATCCTGCTGCCTGCATGATGTGCGTGGCAGATGGCAGCTGCAAGTGCGTCGGCTGTATCGTCAGGCTTAGGTACCTCTGAAAGCCCGAGGATCATCTTGACCATTGTCTGGACCTGCTTCTTGTCCGCTCTTCCGTATCCGGTAAGAGACGACTTGATCTGAAGCGGTGTATATTCGTTGATCGCAACTCCTGCCTTGGCACATGCAAGAAGTGCCATACCTCTAGCCTCTCCGACCATTATAGCAGTAGTAGCATTGGTATTGTAGAAAAGTTCCTCAATAGAAGCTGCATCGGGCTTGTATTCCTCTATGATACCGGTCAGCTCGTCGTACAGCTTCATCAGGCGCTCTTCATTCGGAGTATGAGCCTCTGTAAGTATTGAGCCATATACTACCGGAGTGAATTTGTTGCCCTTATAATCAAGTATTCCGTATCCCATGATAGCATATCCGGGATCTATTCCTATTATTCTCATTGATAAATTCTCCCTGTTTCTCTGACAGACAATTTTACCATTATAATGGATACTTGTCTATGTTCGTTTTTTGTTCGATTTTTCCGGCTTTGTCTGCCTGCGGCCGCTGTCAAGCTTTGCCCTTAACGAAATCGGACATTATTATCACTGAATCATGCATAAATGTACTGAAAAATCTGTTTTTATTCAGGGAAATGGATTTATATGATATAATTACTGTAACTACGGACGCACCGGATCACGCGGTGTGCAATGGAGGTAATATATGAGAGTATCCAGACAGAACAAAATCCTTGAGCTAATCAGGACCCATGATGTCGAGACTCAGGAGCAGCTTCTTACCCTTCTCAGCAATGCCGGCTACAAGGTCACTCAGGCAACTGTTTCGAGAGATATTAGAGAGCTCCAGCTCATCAAGGGACAGGCTAAGGATGGCAAATACAAATATGTATCAGGCAATTACGATAACAGGCCTATCTCTGACCGCTTTATCAAGATATTCAGAGACAGCACCCTTTCCTACCAGTCCGCTCAGAATCTGATAATCGTAAAGACTCTCTCGGGCTGCTCAGGCGCTGCAGGCGAAGCTATCGACTGTCTCAGTCTCGATCATATTGTCGGATCTATTTCGGGAGACAACAATCTCCTCGTAATAGTGGATCATGAGGAAAATGTTCCTTATGTTCTGAATGAGTTTGATAAAATCATGGAGAACCGCGACTGACATGATAAGCAGAATCATAATAGATAATTTTGCTACAATTGAACATATTTCGTTCGATCTCGGTGATGGACTGAACATCATTACCGGTGAGACCGGTGCCGGCAAATCAGTTCTTGTAACTGCCATAAGCACCGTCCTCGGAGACAGAGCTGACACCTCGATGGTCAGGACCGGCGCGGCCAAAGCAATGATCCAGATTGCCGGCGATAAGAACGGCGAAGAAGTGATCATTTCGCGCGAGATCCTCTCATCAGGCAAATCTGTTTCCAAGCTGAACGGAGAGATGGTAACTCTCGGACAGCTGAGAAAGTTCTGCAGCGACTGGGTGGATATACATGGCCAGTATGACAATCAGCAGATCCTTGATCCTGAGAATCATATTCATATCACGGACAGGTTCCACAGCGAGGCCATCAGGCCAGAGCTTGATAAGCTTGCAGCTCTGTATGATGACTATAAGGCTGCTGAGAAGGCTCATGCTGATCTTGTCAGAGCAGAAGCCGCTGCCCTTCAGCAGAGAGATTTCTACAGATTTGAATTTGACTATATCCAGAATCTGGCTCTTAAGTCCGGCGAGGATGAAGCTCTCAGAGAAGAGCTTTCCATGATGAGGAACAGCGCTAAGATCTATTCCTCTGTCATGACAGCTTATCAGCTGCTGCATGAGGATGATGCGTCAGTTCTCTCCGGTCTTTCAAGAGCAAGTGATGAGCTTGATTCTGTAAGCTCCTACAGCGATAAGATAGCTGCAATGGCATCAGAGAGCAAAGATGCATATTATACGCTTGAAGATGTATCTGAAAGGCTCCGCGAGCTCATCGGTTCTCTGAGCTATTCTGATGAAGATATGGACCGCATATCTGAGAGGCTTTCTGTTATTGAGGATGCAGTCAGGAAGTATCACAGATCTGTGGACGAGATCATTGAATATCAGAAGGAACTTGGAGGCAAGCTAAATCTGATCGAGAACTTTGACAGCGAGAAGGAACGGCTCGCAGATATCGCAAAACGTAAGTATTCCCTTCTCGAGGACCAGGCATCCCATGTCAGCGAGATCAGGCACATCATTGCAGAACGCCTCGAAACTGCGATGATGCACGAGCTTTCAGATCTCGACTTTGCGAATTCTGAATTCAGCATCAGGATCGACAAACTTGACGAAATCGGTCCGCTTGGCTTTGACAAAGTCGAATTCCTGATTTCCACTAACCCGGGCGAACCGCTGATGCCTCTAACCAGGATCGCATCCGGCGGTGAGATTTCAAGAATAATGCTTGCTTTCAAGCATATCATCGGCAGCAGTGACAATGTTGAGACGATGATATTTGATGAGATAGATACCGGAATCAGCGGAAGGACTGCTCTTACTGTCGGACACAAGATGCGTGAGATCGCAGCATGCAGGCAGATCATTTCTGTAACCCACCTGCCGCAGATCGCAGCGTACGGAACGGATAACTATCTGATCACTAAGTCTGTGGATGATGAGAAGACTCATACTGACATTGAGCATCTTGACGCTGAGGGCAAGATCAGGATGGTAGCAACTCTGTTCAGCGGCTCAGGAGACAGCGAAAGCGCCAACGAAGCCGCCAGAGAGCTGATCAAAATGGCTCAGATGAACTAAAGAATAACAGCACCACTTAATGTGATGCTGCTGTAACACTGAATAATTCCAGGGCGACGTCTTTATCGATGTCGCCTCTTTTCATGTCTCTGTCTATGTTGTATAGCTGTATGAGAAGCTCCTTGAGGCGGGCCTTGCTGTATGATGAAGCTGACTGATATGCTCTCTTGAACCTGTATTCATTGACTCCGGTCATCTTAGCCATGGCTGGGATGCTGTACCCTTCAGCAGAGAGCTCTACCGCGTCATACATTATCTCGAACTGCTTGATAAGAAGCGCCGTTACAGGAAGTGCGCCGTCTTCTTCTCTTATTATTGTCTCGGCCACCTCGAGAGCCTTGCTGCGGTTACCGCTGACAACTGCATCGACCAGATTGAAAACAAATCTGTCACTGTCGCCGATAAGGAGTTCCTCAATGACTCCGGATGTTATGTCATCACCTTCAGAGGCTTTGACTATCTTGAGAATGTCCGCATCCATTCTGGTCAGATCGTATCCGCTGTCCTTGTTGTAATAACCCGATAGATCTATGAGATATTCAAGATCACGCCTCGATATCATCTTGCCACCGGCATGGACCCTCTTAGTGATGAAGGACCTCAGATCCCCCTTCTCAAGAGATGCGAATTCATATGAAGATGCCGCCTTGATCATCTTGCGGCCATAGGCTGTAAGCTCGCCTGAGTACCTGCTGTCCACCGTAAATATAAGAATCGAAGAACCCATCTTCTCTCCTGCGAAAGCAAGCAGTTCATCTGCCCCTGCATCCGAAGACTTGCGGAACAACGGCAGATAATTCCTGACGATCACGACCCTCTTCTCCGAGAACATCGAGAATGCCCTTGCTTCGCCCATGATCTCATATGCATCGGTCCTGTCGCCATCAAGATACCTGACATCAAGATTACGCCACTCTTCATCGACATACTTCTCTATGACCTGCCTGAGAGCCCACTCCATCAGGAAGTCCTCAGCGCCATAGAAGAACATCACATCGCCTGTTATTCCTTTACGAAAATCATTTGCAAAATCTTTATAAGCCATGCATGTATTCTATCATAATCCGGGCACTTCTTTGAACAGATCAATCGATATATGTTTCCTGTGTATATCGATTCCGACTGCTCCATTAAGATCTGTCCTGAATACCGCTATCCCGCGCTCTTCAAGCCGGTCAAGTGTCTGCTTGTGTGGATGGCCGTAGAAATTATCCCTGCCGACCTGTATCACTGCGACTTCGGGAGATGCTGCATCGAGGAAGGTCCCGGAGCTTGATGACTTGCTGCCATGGTGAGCGACCTTAAGAACATCGCAATCAAGTACATCTGTGCCTTTGTAGTACTTTACCATTTCAAGCTCGTCCGCCTGCAGGAGGTCGCCTGTGACCATTATCTTCACGCCTCTGTAGTTGACCATATAAACCATATTGTTCTCATTCGGATCGTCTATGGCAAGATCACCCTTAGTGCCTCTTATCGGCCAGATCGGATCGATCCAGACATCATCTGTGATATGGATCCTGGTTCCCTGCTCCACATATTCTATTCTTTCAGGCAGAGCGAGCTCTTTGCCAGATCCGTCCTCTGCGCTGCTTGGCCTGTCTTTGGCCTCTTTGACAAATTCTCCGCTCCCGCCGCTCTCGATTGCCTTCCTGTAGTCCGATGGGATCCCCACTGCACCCACAGGATAGACTTCTGTGAGCTGGAATATTCCGAGGTAGTGGTCGGTATGAAGGTGTGTCACAAGTGCAAGCTCTACTCTGTCAGCTCCATTTGCAAGAAGATAAGGCATCAAGGTGTCCTTGCCTGTATTCCTGTACACATCACCGCCTCCGTCAATGAGGATATCCTTGCCGCCGCTCCTTATATGAGTGCAGTCACCCTGACCAACTGATACAAACACGACCTCATCATCAGCGACGGTATTGTATGTTGCGATTCCTGCTATAATGCTGATCACAAGGATGCAGATAAATGCAGAGCGGATATCAGAATATCGCTTCCTGAGTATCCTTACTCTCATCCATTCTGACGAAGCAGCGAAGATCAGAAGATAGATAAGCAGAAGCACACCGGCATTGGCCCTGGTTACCCCGGATGAGAATCCACCACCCCCTGCCAGAAGCCCGTTCAGCCTTATTATGAGCTCAGCGATATCGCCGGTGATCTGGGTAGCAAGCCCCGGTACGCTTCCTGCTGCAGCCATGACAGCAAGCAGTACAATGCTTGCCGGGACGAGGACCGAGGCTATTGCGATTACAGGAATATTGATGAGAATCGATGCTGCATTGAATCTGTGGAAGATGAACGCCGTAAGAGGCGCTGTCCCAAGCTGCACAGCAATGATCACGCCAAAGTACTCTCCTATGAAAGACGCAAGCGGCTTAGCCAGAAAAGCTATCCCAAGTAGTGCAAGAAAAGACAGCTGGAATCCTGAGTTGAACAACTGATATGGCTCTCTTGCCAGGATAAATACCGCGGCCGCGCTTACGGATGTAAGAAGATCGAACGGCCGCCTTACATACAGAGACATGAGGCTGATCGAGAGCACCATTACAGAACGCATCGTAGAGGCGCTCCACATTGTCATTTCACCATACATGAATATGAGACAGATGATGAGCAAGGCTACCGGCAGAGAGCGTTTCTTTCCGGTGAGAATTCTCAGAAGAGAATACAGGAATCCTATGTGAAGGCCGCTGACAGCGAGGATATGCCCTGTCGCATTTACATTGAAGTCATTACGGATCTCATCGTCGATCTCGCTCTTGTCTCCGAAGATGACCCCTCTCATAAATCCCCTGACGGTATCATCTCCATACCCTGCAAGGAACTTCTCTCTGATATGGAAGATATAATTGGTCCACATGGACCTGATGCTGCCCGGGCCGTCCTCATCCGGCAGGATCTCTATATTGTCTGCTCTCAGCATCGAACCGGTGCCTATGCTCCTCAGATAGATGCGGTAGTCAAAGCACCCTGGATTATCTGCTGTCGGTATCTCTCTGAAGATCCCTTGCGCTTTGATCCTCTTACCTGCGATCTCCTCAGGGGTGATATCACTGTTATATATGGTGACCAGAGTCTTATATCTCAGCCTGACTTTGGGGCCTTCTTCTGATGAGACAATGACCCTGTCCATGGTGATCCTGCATCCCTCTCCTCTCAGGATTACTGCAGTCACTGAGCCTTCGGCATATTCAATATCGCCCGCGCCCCTTATCGATGCCAGCTCTGATTCATAACCAATATAACTGCATATCATGATCATGAAGCCTGCCGTCATAGACAATATGAGGAAAACACACTCTTTCAGATAATAGGAAGACCCGTCATCTGAATCCTGCACTTTGAGCATTATGTATGAAGAGATTCCTGCAGCAAGCATGAAAAGCAGGCCGCCCGCAAAGGCAGCCTGCTCTGCAATCAAATAGCCGGAAGTAATTCCGGCTGTCATCATAACTGTATAGGCAAATAATCTGCGTCTGATCATATTATGCTGCCACCCGTATTATCCCTTCCACAGAGATTCTACTTGATGAGGCAGCACCGATTCAGCACACATTTATTCATCAGGAAAATGTCGGATTTTGGTATCAGACCGCCTGAAGGCATTAAAAAAATGCCGCTTTGCGGTGGGATTATGCAAAGCGGCTTTTCTGCTATTATTTATTTCATTGCTTCGCCTCTGATGGCAATGATTTCGGCTGTTCTGTCAGGTGCCTTGAATACTGCGGAGCCTGCTACGATGAGATCGATACCTGCTTCTCTTACGATCTCTGCATTAGCGGAGCTGACGCCGCCATCTACTTCTACTATGTAGCTGTAGCCTTCTGCAGCCTTCTTGTCAGCATAATATCTGATCTTGTTAAGTGAATCAGGCATGAACTTCTGTCCGCCGAATCCAGGCTCAACAGACATTACCAGTACAAGATCAATATCTCCGAGGAATTCGTCAAGAACCTCAGGAGCTGTTCCAGGCTTGATCGATACGCCGGCCTTGACGCCGAGGCTGTGAATGTGCTCAAGAGTAGAAGCAAGATCAGGACATGCCTCGTAGTGAACTGTGATGAACTCAGTATTATCAGTTACGAATTTCTCTATATATCTGTCAGGTCCTTCGATCATCAGATGTACATCGAACTTAGCTGAAGAATAACCGAGCAGGCTCTTCATGACAGCCGGTCCAAAGCTGATGTTAGGAACAAAAGCTCCGTCCATTACATCGATATGAAGATAATCGATACCTCTTGCACATACGTCCTTAACGTCCTCTCCGAGTCTTGCAAAATCAGCTGCAAGAATTGAAGGTGAAATCATTGCTACTTTAGCCATTTCTTTACCTCTTCCATCATCATCAGATACGATCCGTATCTAGTCTTGCCAATACTTCCCTCTCTGACAGCATCCTTAACGGCGCAGTCAGGTTCATTGATGTGAGCACAATTGTTATATCTGCATTCCCCTGCCAGTGCTCTGAATTCAGGGAAAAGCGTTCTGACCTCCGCCAGATCCATCTCAGGCATATCAAGAGATGTAAATCCCGGAGTGTCATAGAGATATGTACTGTCAGGCAGCGCAAATATCTCTACATGTCTTGTTGTGTGTCGGCCTCTTCCGGTCTTCTCACTGATCGATCCTGTCTGAACATTCTCTTCGCCCTCATGAGCAAGATGATTAGTGATAGTGGATTTGCCTACTCCGGATGGTCCAGCCAGAGCAGCGCTGTGGCCGCGGATGATATCCATCAGCTCATGCATCCCCTCGCCGGTATTGCCATTGACACTTACCACAGGATACAGCCCGCTGTAGATATCCATGACAGACTTAAGTTCGTCCTCGCTGACAAGATCCTTCTTGGAGATGCAGACTACAGGTCTGATACCTATTCTCTCGCATCCTGCAAGGAGCTTGTCTATTACCGGATAATTGACTGCAGGCTCGATTATTGAAAAAACGACCACCAGCATATCAAGGTTCGATACGGGTGGTCTTGTAAGAAAATTCTTCCTCTCTACGACCTTGTTGATGACACATTCATTGTCACCGTCATTATCATCAATGTCAAAGTCCACGATGTCACCGACGTAGATAAGGTCTTTATTTCTCTTAAGGTTCCCTCTGGCTTTGCCCATGACGGTGTCGTGACCATCATGGACAAAGTAGAAACCTCCAATACCTTTGATTACTCTTCCAATCATAAATTATCAGTTGCCCTCTGCCGGCTGCTCAGGTGTTACACCTTCGGCAGGAGTCACAGCTTCCGGTGTTTCAGTTGCTGGTGTCTCCGGAACTACCGGTGCAGGCTCAGGGCCGGAGCTTACCTGAATATCTATGCTGGTACCCTTGTCAAGGAGCGAATTTGCCTGATACTGCTGGTACATTACATAGCCCTTGTCTACGCTGTTGCTCCAGTCATAATCGACACGTCCGACTTCAAATCCTGCCGACTGTATGGCCTTCTTGGCCTCCTTGAGTGAGAGGTTGGTGACTGAAGGAACTGTACCCTTCTCTGTACCCTTACCGTCAGATACGACGATATTGACCTTGCTCTCCTTATCAAGAGGTGATCCTGCTACAGGGTCCTGCTCAAGGACCTTGCCCTCGTCCTCAGGACTTGTCTCAACCTTGACATTGCCAAGAACATATCCGTACTGAGCGAGGAAGTCTTCGACTTCGTCTCTCTGCATGCCTACGACATTAGGGACCATGCCTTCCTTGCTGCCCTTGCTGACATTGACTGTGATCGTGCCGCCCTTAGGTGCCTCAGCTCCAGGCGCCGGGTCCTGCAGGCATATGCGGTTCTCAGTGTAGTCGTTAGAGTAGATGTCCTTGCCTTGCTTGAGGATAAAGCCTTCTTCTTCGGCTATCGCCTGGGCCTCATCAATTGTCTTATCAAGGAAGTCAGGAGCAGGCTTGGTTGATGAGAATACTCCCATCCTCCAGGCTATGAACCAGCCCGCGAAGATCGCAAGAAGAACTACGAGTATGATGATAAGAGCTGTAAGTCTCTTGTCTCTGGCTGTTTTCTTTTTCTTCTTCTTAGGCTCTTCTTCTTCTCTTGCGGCCTCGAGCTCGGCTTTGCGCTTGTTACGTTTCTCTATTACGTCTGTTGCGGCAAAGATCTCTGTTCCGGCAACATTGGTAACGAAAGAGATATTATCAAGCTCTTCGATCAGCTCATCAGCACTTGAGTATCTGTTGGTCTGATACTTGTTGGTCGCCTTCATTACACATCTTTCGAGTGCAGGCGGGATACCGTCTACGAGCTCACTTGGCGGTCTGATCTCCTCGTTGATGTGCTTGAGAGCTACAGTTACAGGATTCTCACCGTCAAACGGTACCTGACCTGTCAGCATCTCATACATTACGATACCAAGTGAATAAATATCAGATCTCTCATCTACGTAGTTACCTCTTGCCTGCTCAGGCGAGAAGTAATGTACTGATCCTACGATCTTGCTGCCTGTCGAAAGTGTGGCGTCATTGACAGCTCTTGCGATACCAAAGTCAGCGAGTTTGACTACGCCGTCATTGGTGATCATGATGTTGTGAGGCTTGACGTCTCTGTGGATGATCTTGTTCTTGTGCGCGATCCTGAGTGCTGAAGCGACCTGCTTGGAGATATCGATTACCTTCTTGTAGTCCATCGGCGCCTCATCCTCAATTATGGCATTGAGTGTGCGGCCCTCGATAAGCTCCATTACGATGTAGTTGATATTGCCTTCTCTGCCTACATCATATACACCAACTATATTAGGATGCGTCAAACCTGCTGCGGCCTGAGATTCTCTCTTGAAGTTCTCAACGAAGGTTGCGTCCTTAGTGAATTCAGGTCTCAGTATCTTGATCGCAATGAATCTGTTAAGAAGTCTGTCCTTGCCCTTATATACGACAGCCATACCGCCGTCGCCGATTTTTTCAAGTAATTCGTATCGGCCGGATAATAGTCTGCTGCTCATACGATCACTCCTCCATTAAGTTTACGCATATGACGGAAATATTGTCATTGCCGCCATTATTATTGGCCAGAGATACAAGATCCTCAGCGCAGATCATCATGTCGTCAAATCTGCTGACAGTGCTGAGAATGTCGTCATCATCGACCTCATCATAGAGTCCATCGCTGCAGAGAAGTACTCTGTCGCCTGCAGCCACAGGAACACAGAAGCAGTCAGGCTCATTATTAGCGTTCGCTCCAATGGCCCTGGTTATTACGTTCTTGCGAGCATGTGTATGTGCCTGTTCTCTTGTGATGGCACCCATCTTGACAAGATCATTTACATAAGTATGGTCTTCAGTGATCTGCTGAATGATCCCGTCATGAATAAGATAAACTCTGCTGTCACCTACATTAGCGACGAACATCTCATCTTCTCTGATATATGCAAAAGTCAATGTAGTTGCCATGCCGGCATACTGCTGCTGTGACTCTGAAAGTCTTATAATGAACTGATTGACATATCTGACAGCTGCTCTGAGATATCTGAAGATCTCATCGCGACCCTCAAGCCATTCAGGAGGATTATGTCTGATAAATTTCTCAAGTGCATCAAGGGCAGATTGACTTGCAATCTCCCCGGATCTGTTGCCGCCGACACCATCTGCCAGCATGTAGAAGTTTACATCCTCCAGTACCTTGACTGCATCTTCGTTGATTGGCCTTCTTCTGCCGCCGTCAGTCATGTAACCTGTTTTCATAAAATCGTTGTCTCCCTAAGTGATCCTCTCATAAGGATCTGTCTGAATAGTGTGCACTATCTGTAGTTATTGTCGTTCAGGCATTCTTCCTGAGTATACTATAATAAAAACCTACCAAGTTATTATATGGCAAAATGTTATGCATTTCAACAACACTGACCAAACTGGATTCTTCAAGCAGTTTATTTATAACGCCTTCGTTCTCCATCCGGTTCAGTGTGCATGTCGAATATTCTATCAAAGCGCCAGGTTTGGCATACCTGACTGCATTCTTAAGTATCTCAAGCTGCAGAGCTGAAAGCTCTTTATATTCTGAGACATCTGACCTGAGCTTGATCTCCGGCTTGGATGAAATGACTCCAAGTCCCGAGCAAGGCACATCGCAAAGTACATAATCAAAGCTCTCATCAAGAGCCGGATCATGGCAGCTTCCGTCCATCAGTCTGGTCTCGACTATATCTGCTCCAAGTCTTCTGCAGGCTGCCTCTATAAGGCCAAGTCTGTGCTCGTGGATATCGCAGGCAACTATGCTCCCCTTGTTATCCATCATTTCCGCCATCATCGTAGTCTTGCCGCCCGGAGCTGCACACATGTCAAGCACACGGCTTCCCGGCTGCGGGCAAAGCGCCTCGATCGCTGCTATAGATGAAAGGCTCTGCACTGTAAAGAGTCCATCCCTGTACATCTTAGTCCCGAGAACATTGCTTCCCTCTGCTATGAGAGCTCTAGGCGAAACATCTGTTGTACTGCAGCTGATGCCTGCCTCTCCGAGCATAGCAGCCAGAGAGGATGCATCAGTCCTGAGAAAATTAGTTCTCAGTACAAGAGGTGCCGGTTCGCTGAGGCCCCTGAGAATAGCTTCGGTCTCTTCTCCATACTGTGACTCAAGGAGCTCCACTATGCCATCTGGGAATGAATACCTGGTTGCTAGATCCAGCTCCTGAGACTCAAGCTCATCTCTACGTCTTATGTAAGATCTAAGTACAGCATTGACGAATTTGTCAGTACCCTTTGCTACCTTTCGAGAGAGGCTCACAGCCTCATTCACGGCAGCATGCTCAGGAACTGAGTCCATCGAGCGGAGTGCATAAAGTCCCATTCTCAGAACGATAAGTGTGCGGTTCCTGATGCCTTTAAGTCCATCGGTTGCGAGAGTCCCTATGATATGATCAAGCCTGATCGTATCTCTTATGGTTCCCTTAACCATGACGCGAACAAAGCTATCCCGGCATCCTTTGTGATGCGAGATAGCTTCGTTGATTGCTATGTTTGAGTATGCTTCGTCTATATAGACATTCTTTAAAGCTTCAAATGAAGTGATCCAGTCTATATTCAAATCGCTTGGCTCCTTAGTGTTATCTTAGTCTCTGCGGCCTGCTATGACCAGAACTCTCAGAAGGCTGGCAACCGCTGTTGCAAGAGCAGCAACATAAGTCATTGCAGCTGCACGCAGAACGGTTCTCGATCCGATGTAATCTTCTTCATTGCAAAGATTGAGGACTCTCATCTGCTCGAGTGCTCTGTTCGAAGCGTTGAATTCCACCGGAAGTGTTACCAGATGGAACAGTATGACGAACAGGAAGCATCCTACGCCGATCAGGAAGAGCAGGCTTCCGTATGATGAAGTAGCTGAGAGAATCAGTCCGAAGAAGATCAGCGGCCATGAAGCCATCTGTGTCAGGTTGACTACAGGCACGATGCCGTTCCTGAATGCAAGAGGCAGATAATGCTGAGCATCCTGAATAGCGTGGCCTACCTCGTGGCATGCTATGCATACAGACGCGATCGAATCGGATCCATATACCTCTCTTGAAAGATTAAGACTCTTGGTCTTAGGATCGTAGAAGTTAGTCAGTGAATTGCCGCCGTTCAGAACGTTGATAGCTACTCCGGAAAGCCCGTTGGCATCCATCATGATCCTGGCTGCCTGAGCTCCTGTGACCCTGCGGCTGTTCTCGATCCTTGAATATGTTCTGTAGGCATTGGTGATCCTTGCCTGGCAAATGAAAGTGAATATCATCGCAGGCAGCAGAACGATCCATGAAGTATCATAGTAGTAATACATCTTATACCTCCCCCGCGCAGAATCTGTCGCCTCTTGAGAGCTTGTGTCCTCTCATGAAGTCGCCTGCGCTCATTCTCTTCTTGCCCTGAAGCTGCTGCTCAAGTACCTTGAGCCTCCCTTCTCCGCAATTGATAATATAATAATTCTTGCCGGTCTCGCTTACCGTTCCCGGCTCACCGTCCGGTGCATCTGACAGGACCTCAGCTCTGTAGAATTTGACCTGCTGTCCGTCAAGATAGCTGTAACATGTCGGCCATTCGATATAGGCTCTTATCTTACGTTCGATTTCTGCTGCGGATTCGGTGAAATCCGTCATTCCGTCAGTCTTGCTTATGATCGGCGCATATGTAGCGAGATTCTCATCCTGCCTTACATACTCCGCTGTTCCGTCAGCGATATGAGGAATGGTCTCTACGAGAAGCTTAGCCCCTGCCTCTGCAAGTATCTCAGCAACTTCGGTGATATCCTTGCCTCTTATGGAGCATGTGACCTTGCTGATTATATCTCCGGTATCAAGGCCCTTCTCCATTCTCATGATCGTAACGCCTGATTCATCCAGTCCCCTGAGAATAGCTGCATGCATCGGTGAAGCTCCTCTGAGATCAGGAAGCAGTGATCCGTGAACATTGATGCAGCCAAATCTAGGAATCTCCAGCACAGAAACCGGCAGGATCTGACCGAATGCAGCAACCACGATCATGTCAGGAGCGATCTTTCTGAGCCTTTCGATCAGTTCTTCGTCCTTCCTTAGTCTCAGCGGCTGAGCTATATCGATGCCATGCTCTATAGCAAGCTGCTTGACAGCTGAAAGGATCATCTTGTTACGGTTACCCTTCCTGTCAGGCTGAGTCACAACAAGGGGTATATCATACCCTGCATCAATAAGTGCCTTAAGTGAGCAAGCAGCGAATTCAGGAGTTCCCATGAAAACTATTTTCATTCGGCAACATCCTCCGCGTGTTCAGCTCTGATCTGCTCGAGTCTCTCTGCATACTCTTCTGTTGTCATCATTTCCTTGGCAACATCCGTATACAGGATGCCTTCAAGGTGATCATATTCATGGCAGAATACTGTAGCTGCAAATCCTTCGAATTCATATTCATGCTCGATGCCGTCAAGGTCAGTACCCTTGATCCTGATCTTCTCAGGTCTGTCGACCAGTCCCATATATCCCGGAACGGACAGGCATCCTTCGCTTGATTCCTGTGTTCCCTCTGTATATGTGATCTCAGGATTGATCATATAATAGATCTTGTTCCTGATAGCTTCGTCATCAGAATCAACGTGCGGCATAGCAATAAAGAATCTCTTCATGACGCCGACCTGCGGAGCAGCGATTCCTACTCCGTCAGCAGCGATCATGGTCTCTGCCATGTCCTCAGCCAGTTCTCTGATCCTTGGTGTGATAGCCTTGATTGGTTTGCATTTCTTGGTGAGGATCTCCTCACCTCTCAGAGTGATATTTCTAAGTGCCATTTCAACTCCTGTGTAATTATTAGTCTTATTTGCTTAATTATACCTAAAAAGTACTATAAGGGTTAACATCTATTTCTATAAAGCAGTCTGATTTGCTATCTATCAGTCTGTCTCTGAATTCCATATATTCTCTGATATAACCGGCCCTGCTGCCCTGAGGTGCCTTGATCAGGAACCCTGCTCTGTATTTGCCGTCCGTCTTCCTCTCATCAAGCCGCGGCCTCAGAACCGAAGATCCCTCCGGCGCATCCCTGAGACTTGTGAGTCTGCTGCGGAAGCCCTCTGCGTATTTCATGGCTTCTTCGGCTGATTCCGATATCAGACCGACAGCAATTATATCAGAGTACGGTGGGTAATTCATAATATTTCTGTGAAGTAATTCCGCCTCATAGAAAGAATCATAATCGCCCTCAGCTGCCTCCCTGATCACATCGCTGTCAGGGTCATATGTCTGTATCAGGACCTTGCTCGATCCGCCGGCTCTTCCTGCTCTTCCCGCTACCTGCGTGATCAGCTGATAAGTTCTCTCAGAGGATCTGTAGTCCGGTATATTAAGGCTTACATCGGCATTTATGACGCCTACAAGCCCTACATTCCTGAAGTCCAGACCTTTGGCCAGTATCTGTGTTCCGACGAGGATATCAGTCCTGCCAGCCTGGAAGTCTTCGATCACTCTGCCTGAATCATCGGCTGAAGTTGCAGTATCAAGGTCAAATCTCGATACATTTGCATCAGGCCAGAGCATTCTGACGGTCTCCTCGACCTTCTCGGTCCCCGCTCCGACATATTTGATGAATTTGCTGCCGCAGTCCGGGCAGACATCCGGGATATCGAATCTCCGTCCGCAGTAGTGACATACCGCCCCGCCCACAGACTTATGATAAGTGAGAGTGATCCCGCAGTCCGGACATGTCATGCGGTACCCGCAGTCCGGGCAAAGTATCTGAGTGGAGTAGCCTCGTCTGTTGAGGAACAGTATCACCTGCTCCTTCCTTGCAAGTGCATGGTCTATCTCTCCTGCAAGCCGGTTCGAAAGAACGCTCGTATTGCCTGCGATCAGTTCCTTCCTCATGTCCACTATGTCAAGTTCAGGCATGACACTATCGCCTATCCTGTGATCCATACGGATCAGTTCATAGACTCCCGTGTTCGCCCTGTAGTATGAAACTATACTCGGTGTAGCGCTGCCGAGAACCAGCACGGCATTATGAGCCGATGCCCTCTTATATGCTATATCGATCGTATCATACTTAGGATTGTGATCTGACTTGAAGGTGCTCTCATGTTCTTCGTCTATTATGATAGCGCCTATATTCTCTGCAGGAGCGAATACCGAAGTCCTTGCGCCGACTATTATACGGGCCTCGCCTCTTCTGATCCTGAGCCACTCCCTGAGTCTTGCAGATGTAGAGAGCCTGCTGTGGAGCGTAGCGACTGAATCTTCGCCGAATCTTGCGGCGAATCTCCTGCGGACCTGCTCTGAGAGAGCGATCTCAGGAAGGAGAACTATGACAGTCCTGTTCATGGCAAGAGCCTGCTCTGCAGCTCTCATATAGACCTCAGTCTTACCGCTGTTAGTGACACCTTTGATAAGAAAAGCCTTGAATTCTGAGGCCTTCACTGCGCCGCAGATCTTATCAGCAGCAGATCTCTGTTCAGGGCTTAGCTCGAACATCGGGTCCTGAGGCGCTGATGCATCGATCTTCCTGGTGACCTCTTTCTTGCCGCCGACAGTGAACATCTTGACAGCATCGATATATTTGGTGCCGTATCTCTTCCTCATCCAGACTGCTGTCCTGATCATCTCCTCGCTGAGTGATCTCTCAGGAATACAATCTGCAATGTCCTTGATGCGTGATTCGCTGATTCTTGGCTCGACGCCTGTTCTTATGCAGTATGCGTCAACGGGTTTCTTTCTTGTGGCAAAAGGCACAGTAAGTCTGGCGCCCACAGTGACCTCATCAGGTGCTCTGTAGGTGTAGAATGTGTCAGTATTATTGCTCTTGTTGTCGATAACTACATCGATATACTGCATAAAGCCTCTCAAGTCACGAATGCTGCTGATCATCTGAACAGCAGCATCGGAGTTAACGATAATTCAGTTACAGTAAGAATATGTTATTGTTAGCACATTCTTCCAGCATTTCCTCAGGCCAGACGGAAACCTGCACTTCTCCTATGTGCGCCTTCCTCAGGAAGTACATGCACAGTCTGCTCTGGCCGATACCTCCTCCGATAGTAAGAGGAAGTGTTCCGTTGATAACGCCCTGATGGAATGCAAGGTCTTTGCGGTCAAGCTTTCCATCGAGTTCAAGCTGTCTCAGCATGGATTCTGCATCGACTCTGATTCCCATTGAGCTTATCTCGAAAGCATCCTCAAGTACAGGGTTCCAGAGGATGATGTCTCCGTTGAGTTCCCAGTCATCATAGTCAGGTGAACGTCCGTCATGAGGCTTGCCTGATGCAAGTGCTCCGCCGATCCTCTTTACGAAGATAGCACCGAATTCCTCTGCTGCGAATCTTTCTCTCTCCTTGGATGTGTTCTCAGGATACCAGTTCTCGAGGTCCTGTGAATCTATGAACTTGATTCTCTCAGGCATCTCGACTCTTAATTCAGGATACTGGTCGTTCATATATCCGGCAAGCTCCTTGAGACATCTGTAGATTATCCTTACCTGCTGCTCAAGGAATTCGTTGTTGCGCTGATCCCTTGTGATGACCTTCTCCCAGTCCCACTGGTCTACATATATTGAATGGATGTTGTCAAGCTCTTCATCCCTTCTGATAGCGTTCATATCAGTATACAGACCTCTTCCCGGCTCGACATTATATCTGCCAAGAGCGTCCCTCTTCCACTTTGCCAGGGACTGAACTACTTCAACATGACGCTCATCAAGATCCTTGATAGTAAAATCTACTCTTCTCTCAAATCCATTAAGATTGTCATTCAGTCCTGTCTCAGGGAATACGAACAGCGGCGCGCTGACTCTTCCGAGATTCAGTGCGTATGCGAGCTCTCTCTGGAAGTGTGTCTTGATCCTGACGATAGCTCTCTGAGTCTCTGTAGGATCGAGAATAGGTTTGTAGTCCTTTGGAATGAATAACTTGCTCATATCTTATCTCCTTCTTGTAATAGCTCCGGTCCCTCTACTTATGCATAGCAGCTCTTGCAAATTCACATCCGCAGAAGTTCTGCCTGTATAGTCCGTATCGTTTGCTGAGTTCGACGCTCCGGCCGAATCCGTTCTTCTTCTTGAAATCTATATCCAGGAATCTCGAACTTGTCTCCTGCTCGAGCGACAAACCGAGAGTCTTGATCTTATCGTAGTTCTTGTGCGGGCTGACCGACATCGTTGTCGTGAAGTAATCAAGGCCGAGCTCTCCAGCCTTACGTGCAGTCTCCGCAAGTCTCAGTGCAAAGCACAGATCGCATCTCCTGCCGCCCTCCGGCTCATCCCTGAGAGGCTCGCACTTTGCAAGGTATCTGTCAGGCTCATATTCACCCTCGAGATAGCTGACATAGGTAGTATCCTTGCGCTCTTCGTTGAATGCTCTCAGGAACTGAAGCAGAGTGTCTCTCCTCAGATAGTATTCTTCCCTGTCGGTAATATTAGGGTTATAATAGTACACGGTTATTGAGTAATCCTCTGCGAGCCTCTCAACGCATGATGTAGAGCACGGACCGCAGCAGGCATGCAGAAGAATCGAAGGCTTGCGCTGCTCAGGTGTGATTCCGAACATGTCAGCCTCGCCTGTGATGTTGACATTATTATTCGCAATGTGAAGGCTGTTAGCATCTTTCTTCATGATCACCTACTCAAAAAAACCCAAAAATACTCGAATATTATACCACACACGGAGACAACATAGTATATGCAAGGCGGAATTAGATTTAATTCAATTAGTAATGAACTGATCAGGCAGTTCGGACGCAAGACTGTCAAACTCAGCATTGAGGCCGGCTTTACCTGCCCCAACAGAGACGGAACATGCGGATATGGCGGATGCGCCTTCTGTTCGGGCGAGGGCTCGGGAGAACTGGCTTCTGATATAGAGCAAGGCATCAGTGCCTCCATCACAGAGCAGATCGCCAGACTGTCGGAAAAATGGCCTGATGCAGCCTATATTGCATACTTCCAGTCTCATACCAACACATATGCTCCTGTAGATGTTCTGAGATCCAGATTCTATCAGGCACTCGATGACCCGAGGATCAGCGGAATAGCTATTGCTACCCGCCCTGACTGTCTCGGAGATGATGTGCTGGATCTTCTTAGTGAAATCAACCGCGATCATTATATGTGGGTCGAGCTAGGATTTCAGAGCATGCATGCTGTGACCACCCGCGCTATGGGAATAGGCTATGAGCCTGAGGTATATGATCAGGCGGTCGATGCTCTTCTGTCCCGCAGAATACGTGTCGTCAGTCATCTCATTCTCGGGCTTCCCGGAGAGACCGAGGAAATGATGCTTGAGTCAGTCCGTCATGTTTGTGAGAAGCCTGTATTCGGCATCAAACTTCATCTTATGAATATAGTCAGGACCTCCCGCCTCAGCGAGATGATGCCTGACTATGTGCCATTTGAAAGTATTGAAGAATATGTCGATCTTGTCATAAGATGCCTTGAGATCATACCTCCCGAAATCACCATCCACAGGCTTACAGGAGATGTCCCGAGAAAGCTTCTCATAGCGCCTGAATGGAGCTATAAGAAGAGAACGATCCTCAATATGATCAACTCCGAACTGAAAAGACGTGATACATTCCAGGGCGCTAAGTTACAGTAGCGCCCTGTATTTATTCAGCAGTTCTTCTGCTGCAGCTATCTGATCCGTATAGTCAATATCCTTGCGTGCTCTCAGGTCCTCAGTCATTGCAGCTACAGGTTCATACAAGGATGTGAGCGAGACATTCGCAAGTATTCCCTTCAGAGCATGCGCTCTCTCAAATCCCTCATCAAGATTGCCTGCAAGAATGGCCTCTTTCATCTTTTCAAATGAATCATCTGAAAGAGCCAGCTTCACCATTCTGAGATAGAAGTCTTCTTTGCCCATGCATCTAGTGATGCCATCATCTGTATCGGCGCCAAGAGCCTTTAATTCATCAATAGTAAGCATAGTTATCCTCCAATCTGATTATCTGTTATATGCCGAGACGATAACGTTATTAACGGAATAGCTGAGGCTTGTTCTCTGCCCTGCTCTCATAAAGTGTGAATTGATTCTGTTAGATACTACGGAGCAGTCTTCATAAGTGGTATTGATCAGCAGGATAAGATATTGTCCCTTGCCGTATCTTGTGACCGTATCTGTATGTCTTACCGATTCAATGATGGTCTCACGAAGTCTGTCTGACAGCTCCTCAAGTCTTGGTCCTTCCTTCATAGGATTTCCCTTGCTGTCGAGGATAGTGCAAAGCATCAGGAAGATCTTCTCTCCGGAACGCTCCATCATTCTCTCTGTCATGCGGTAAATCTCCTGGAATACCGGCAGAGAGCAGTAGTAGCCTTTTCTTTCGTAGTCGTCCTCGTTGCTTATCTTCTTCTGGATCTCCTCAAGAGACTCGTTGCCGACTACCAGCTTGAGACCTATCCTGTTCACGAATTCTCTTACATATGAGTTTGTCCTGCCGCCGTATTCCTTAGTATACAGATCTACAGTCTCTCTGTAGAAGGCTTCGGTCTTGTCAAATTTGCCGAGTCCCGACAGAGCCTCGAGTGTTACGATCTCCCATTCGGATAATGGATCTACTTTGGTCGCATACACACCGATGTCGTACATCGACTTATACTGATGCGAATCTCTCAGGAGCTGTGCAAGTTCATTGACGCAGTCTGTGAAGATATCTCTGTATCTCTCAGCTTCCTGAACACTCCAGATGCTTGATTCATTGCCTGCAAGGAATCTTCCTGCATACATATAACATGCATCCTCAAGGAGCCTTGCCTGCTCGGATGGATCATGAGATTCCATTGCAAGGTTGAAGGTCTTTTCGAATTCAGAGGCATCCTCATAGACCTCGATGTCATCTGCCCAGTAGTAGATGCCGCCCTTCTTGACCACATACTGGCTCTCGGGAAGTCCGAGCTCCCTCAGCTTCTTCCTGAGGTTGTATATGATATTACGAATCGAATGTGATACATCGTCAACGTCTCTGTCGCCGAATAATGCTGCTTTGGCAAGATCCCTCGACACGCCCTGAGTTCTGAAATGCAACAGCATCTGAAGGAGCTGTACCATCTGGGACTCATTCTGGTGGCCGAATGCAATCTCAGCCCCCTTGTAGCGTATCGAAAAGCCGCCAAAGGTCTTGACTCTTAATACATTGTCTTCTGCAGCGCTCATCATGCACCAACCTTTCTCACCATGAACTCATAATTGTTGCATGATGTAAGAAGCGTATCCTTGGTGATCAGCTTCTGATTGTAGAGGTTCAGAAGGCTCGTATCCATCGTGATCATTCCGTCCTGGGATGCAGCCTGCATAGCTGACTCAAGCTGGTGGAGCTTGCCTTCTCTTATCATGTTGTGTATCGCAGGAGTGGACTTCATTACCTCAAATACAGGAATCAGATGCCCGTCGACTGATGTTACCAGCTGCTGGCATACAACGCCCTTGATCAGCTGGGCAAGCTGTCCCCTGACCTGTACCTGCTGTGCCGCAGGAAAAACATCTACGATCCTGTTGATTGTATTTGCAGCGCTTGATGTATGCAGGGTACTGAACAGAAGAACTCCTGTCTCAGCAGCCGTGATCGCAGATGAGATCGTGTCATAGTCTCTCATCTCGCCGAGGAGGATGACATCAGGGCTCTCTCTGAGTGCTGACCTCAGTGAATCAAGGTAACCCGGTGTATCGATGAAAATCTCCCTCTGGCTGACGATGCTCTTGTTGTGTGAATGGAGGTATTCAAGCGGATCCTCCATTGTTATGATATGAGCCTCTCTTGTCCTGTTGATGCGGTCTATCATGCAGGCAAGAGTCGTGGATTTGCCTGAACCTGCAGCACCGGTAACAAGGACCAGGCCTGTTTTGTTATCTGCAAGTGACAGAACGCTCTCTGGTATTCCGAGGGTCTCAGGATCAGGAATACCGAATCTGATGACCCTGATAACGGCTGCCAAAGAACCCCTCTGTCTGAAGATGTTGACTCTGAATCTGCCCAGGTCTCTTATGGAGAATGAGAAGTCATCGTCATTATTGTTCTCTATATTGGTCTTAGCGCGCCTACCTGCCTGGTAGATCTCGTCTATCAGGCCATTGATATCATCCGGCTTCATGATCTGTCCGCCGTCTCTGTCCTGCGCTCCTTTGACCTTGTAGGTTACAGGAATACCAGCGATTATGAAGATATCAGATGCGCCCTTCTGTATTGCAGCAGTCAGAATATCATTAAGTGTCATTATGCTAACCTTCCTTTCAGAATCCCTGCCAGATGTTGCTCATCGGGTCATCGGCATTCCATATCTTGGTAATTCTCCATTCGCGGATATCGAACTCTCCGTTTGCATCAGGAGCTGATATATCTACGAATATTCTGTATCCGTCTTTCTCTTCTTCGAATGTGTATCCGTTGTCTGCCTGGGTCACATTTCCTGTGTCAAAGCCAGCTGCCATGCCGTTTGCGGCTGCTGTGAGGAATCTCTGGCCGTCGGATTCGAGTTGGTATCTTATCTCCGTGACTCTGGCAAATCGTCCTGCCATTATCCTGTCTGCATTTGATGTCGCGACAGTCAGAACGGCAAGTGTTGTTATGACCATGACAACTACCGTCAGAAAGATAGCTACAGGGCCAAGTCTTGTCTTGTGTTTCATGGCCTTGCCTCCTTCCTTATCTCATCGTCATCAAAGAAAGTTCCTGCTGTCAGAGCGTACAGTGGCTCGGTATCTTCTGTGATATAAATATCATCTGCCGGGCCATCATGCGGGAATATCTCTATGAGATCCTCTGCATAAATACCGTTCCCCGGATTATCTACGGTCCCGCCTTCAGGCAGCGACCTTGTAACCCTTATGATAAATGTGCCGCCGCTCTTATCATTATCGTTGAACTTCTCAGTCAGATAGACCCTTCCTGCACCGGATTCATCATTTACAAGAATTCGGCCCTCTGATCCTGCGGCATTGACCGTCCCGGACAGATTGTCGCTAAGAGCAGTCAGTGTCGGTGATGCTGATGCGACCTCAGCGGTATTCTCCGCAAGTATGACAGCCTGTGTCAGCTGCTCTGCCCTGAGGCTCCAGGATCTTGACATGACAAATACCTGAGTGACTATCACTATCACCAGTATGAGAAGTATGAAGAGCCCAAGTAGCTCAACTATGAATGCCAGACTTTTCTTCGTGTTCATGTCTATTAGTTCTTATCAGTGGCGATTGGTGTTTACGTAGGATGTCCCTTCATCAGTGCTGATTTCCAGAACACCATTATCCTTAAGATTGAGTGCAAATGTTCCTGTATCGCCTATCTTAACTGCAACATCAGGCCTGTTAGGCGAATCAGCTTCGCAGTACTCTTCCATGAGCTGTCCATCATGGAGATAGAATCTCTGCTCATAGCCCTCATCACTTGAGATTATCAGGCATTCTGTGCCCGAGCGCTGCTCTATCGAGACATTCCCTTCGCTGTTATCTCTTACAGAATTAGCAATATATGAGACAACTGCCCTGATATTGCCATTACCATCCTGAAGCTCAACGGAATGCTGATAGCCTCTTGCTGCGAACACTACAAGAGACAGTATCACGATGAAGAGCACCGCGATCGTAAGGCCTGTTATTATCTCTCCCAGTCCTTTTCTGTTCTGCGACATATCAGCTTTCCTTCCTGAGTATCACTTTGACCTCCGGCGGAAGATTCTCCGCATAAGGCATATAAACTATCTTATAATCCTCGGTATTGACAGCCAGTCCGTAATTCTCGACCAGATAATCGAGACTCTCCGGATAAGCTCCCTCTATTACATAGCATTGCAGTGCTCTCTGCCTGATCGTATCTCTGATGGCCTCAGTCTGTTCTTCAAGGCTGTCCTGCTCTGCTTTTCTTACCCATGCAAAGGCAAGCACTGCGATGATGACTGCGATCAGTGCTATGATCAGGCCTGTTCTTAACTTGTTACCTTGTGTGCCTGTCATGGAGTGCAACCTGCCTTAGTTCTGTTATCCGATGGAGTTCATGATACCGATAAGAGGCACCATGAGGCTTATGAGCATGATTCCTATGAAAATCATCAGTATTCCGGTCAGGAGAGGCTCTACTGTATTTGCGATGCGGCCGATATACTTGTCGATATCATCGCCGAGATTCGAGAGAATCTTCTGCATGATGGTATCAAGCATTCCGCTCCTCTCTGCCGGGATCAGCATCCTGTTGTTGGTCGTATCGTAGAGCTTCTCTTCATAGGCCGTCTGCGAGAAGCTGAGACCTAAGTTCATTTTCTCTATGCATCTTTCGAGCTTCGCTCTGAGGCCATCACTCTCTACGACCGTCATGCTCTTCTTAAGAGCGTTGTCCTGATGCTCGCCGCTTGAGAGGAACATGTCAAAGCATGATGTGAATCTGTAAAGATCCATGCTGTCAAAGAGCTCACGGAATGTCCTGAATCTGGAGAGGAAGCCTCTGACTTTGTCCTTGCCATTGCCTCTCCACATCGAGATCCCGGCAAGCATCGCTATGACGAGAACTATCATTACTCCGAGCATGATTTTGCACAGAGTGAAGGATACATTGATATATCCGAATGACGAAGCTGTCAGGCTTCCGGTCAGGTTGTTGTAAACACCGTAGAATGCCGGGAATACGAGAGCCAGCATGGCTATCAGAACTGCGATCACCATAAACAGCAGAATCACAGGATATCTCACTGCCGAGGCAAGAGTATTCTTCATGCTGTTCTCCTTCCTGTAATAATCCGAAAGGTGGAACAGCGTCGCCTCAAGCTTACCTGTATACTCTGAGGTGCCTATCATGTCGATCGCGTAGTCAGGAAAAGCTCCGGTATTACGCATGGCTTCTTCGAATGGCATGCCCATCGAAAGCTCTTCGGACATACTGCTCAGAGCGCCATGCAGCACGGCTTCGCTCTCCGGTGTCTCCTCTGTAAGAAGCGTCACGGCTTCGCTTACGGAAATACCGGATTTGACCATCATTCCCATATTCTCAAAGAACGATCCAAGCTCTGTAAGTTTGAGCTGTCTTGAGTCTTTTTTCTGTTCAGAACTCATTTCTGAGGCTCCTTTCGTCTTATGTCTTATCAGTAATGGAATACATCCAGGTAATTCGTTCCGTCGCCAATGTACTCGCTGTCTGTTCCATTAGCGGAAAAAGTCAGATCAAGGCGGTTCCATTCATCCTCCTTGACTTCGAATTCGACTGCTACCCAGCCGGATTCTTCTGTATAGTACATGTTCCAGGCATGATAGAGATCGCCAGAATCTCCAACATACCCGAATATGATCTGTGTCGGTATCCCCTGGCTCCTCAGCATGCATGCCGCAAGCGACGCGTAGTCAAAGCATATGCCTTTGCCTGAGTCGAAGATCTCGTCGGGATCGGGGATATATCCCGGCTGGATATTTGCCGCCTTCTCTCTGTCGTATGTCACTGAAGATGTAACATACTTGTAGACATTGGTAATAAAGTCATTGGAATCTGTTGCCTCGGCCGCAAGCTCTGCTGCCTTGGCGACGCATTTTGATTCCGCGTTGTAGTTAGCGTACTGGCTCGGTCTCAGATAAGGATCGAATTCATCCTCCAGCGTCACATCAGCATAGGTTACATACAGCTCGCTGTACTTGGTATCCTGGATGTTCTTCATGACCTTGATGGTATAGGATCCATTGCCGAGCTGGAATGGGAATATCTGCTCCTTGTTCTTGACGACATCATATGTATAAGTCTCATCATCCTTGAAAACCTGGAGCTTGATCTTCTTATCAGAGGTGCAGTACAGCGAGAAGAAGCCTTTGTTCTTCCTTGAAAGGTCCACCTGGACCTCAGAGTTGCCCTCTGCTGTATCTTCATGGAAGCTCGCAGTCCTCATCTTAGGAGGATCATAGGATTCCTCAGGAGCTGCAGGCTCTGAAGATGCATCTGCAGTCGCAGGCTCTCCGCCTCCGCCGCAGGATGAGAGCAATAACAAAAAAGCAAAGAAGATGCACAGAATTCTTATTGTCTTGTTCCCTGAATTCTTCATGCTCAGCCTTCCTTGCTCTGATCTTCGCAGTGTTAAATAACGATATAACTGATTATCTAGATTGTACCAATTTATGGCTGTTATTGTAAATAGTTATAGGCACAATTCGTCACGCAGGCCGTCATATTCATGCAGGCATCGCCCTGTTTGTGACAGAAAATGCTGAAAAGCAAAGAACCGGCGAATGCCGGTTCTCTGATCATTGTTGTTATTGGTATCTGGCCAGGTTCAGATGATTAGAACTCTACGATGCAGCCGTTCATTGGTCCCATGCCTGCTGCATTAGCTTCGTCTGTGTCGATGTGCATAAGAGCAAGATCGTCCTGTCCAGGCTGAACTCTGATCTCAGTATCTCCGAAGATCAGGGATCTGTCAGCTGTCTCAACCTTAACTGCTACTACATCACCTGTATTGAGTCCCCACTCCTTCTGCTGCTTAGCTCCGATGTGGATGTGTCTCTTAGCAACGATTACGCCGTGGTCGAGTTCGAGCTCGCCTGCAGGGCCAACCAGCTTGATTCCAGGTGTGCCTGCGAGGTCTCCGGAAAGTCTTACAGGAGCGTCAACTCCAAGAGCTCTTGCGTCTGTCTTTGACAGTTCGACCTGTGATTCTTTTCTGCATGGTCCGAGGATTCTTACCTTAGGGAAAGTGCTCCTAGGTCCTACGATTGCGATCTGCTCCTTGCTTGCAAAGCCGCCGCCGCCAGCGAGTTCCTTGTGAACTTCCAGCTCATATCCTTTTCCGAAAAGAACATCCTGGTCCTCACGTGTAAGGTGAATATGTCTAGCTGAAATATCTACAAAGACTTCTTTCTTATCCATTATAATTCCCTCCTGAAAGCATTGTTTTGAATGAATATATACTAAATATACTATCAAAGACCGAAAAGCACAAGACCGAAGCCTTGTGCTTTGATGTGTGATCTATTAATTCTTTCTTACTTATGGAAGCACAGTTGCATCCGGCATATTTGTGAATACCGGGATCACGAATGAGAGTGGTTCATTTGTGATGCCATAGGTAGCATATGATGCCTTGACTGAATATGCCTCATGGTAAGGGGCCTGGATATTAGTCATATACTGGTGAGTTCCTACGCCGGCAATTCCGTTGGCTACGTTGAACTTCTGCAGGTATATGGTGTTCTGACCTCTGTTTATATAGCCCGATGAAAGGAATGAAGCTCCGCCATTAACGGCCTTCTCCTGAGTTGTCCAGCCCTGATTGTAAGCGTATTTGAGCGCATTTCCTGCAGGATTCGATCCGCTTCCAGCCCCGATGTTGAATGGATTGAATACGATCGTTCCGTCATACTTGGATCCGTTGATCGTTACGCTTCCGCCGCCTGTCTCCTGTCTCGCTCTTGCAGCAAGGAATACAGGGCTGACATTGTAAACAGCACCGGCATTGATGAACAGGTCAGTCGTAAATCCATGTACAGGAAGCATCGTAGGAGTAAGGATCTTAGTTACAACAGCTGCAGTCTGATATGCAGGCTTGTATGAGAGGTCCTCGAACATGTATACCCTGTCATCATTGAGGAAATTCCTCGGATCCATATAGTATGCTACTGCTGCGGCACTTGCATTGTACCAGCCAGGTTCGATCTTGGTATATGTAGCCATCTCAGCATCATTGCTGATAAATGTCTCTTCAGACACAGCAGTAATCAGAGGTTCTTCTCCGGCAAGCTGTTCTGCAGCAGCCTCGGTCACCGGCGCCTCAGCCTGGTATGTCTCAGAAGCGGCATTTTCAGTTGTGACGCTCTCTCCTGCAACGTTCTCTACCGCAGCTGGCTCTTCAGTAACCTCTACGGCAGATGCAGCAGCATCTGCATCAGCGTTCATCTTCGGAGTTTCTTCAGCTGCATCCTCGCTATGCTCTTCGTTAATAAGGATATCTGTGATCCGGAGCTTAGGAAGAGCTGCTGATTCTTCTGCTGTAACTGTCAGCTTGTCTCCTTCTGCATAGACACTTCTGTCCTCATAAGCTATCTGATACCATACCGGTGACTGCACGCCCTGCTCTTCAGATGTTTCTGCTACCATTTCAGCAGCCGGCATTACTGCAGCAGTTATTTCTATTTCTGATCCTGCTTCTATGAGTCCTGACTCAGGAAGCTCTGCATCCGGAAGATCTCTGAATGCAACTGTCTCTGAAGCGGCTGTCTTTACTGTTACAGGCTCTTCGCCTGGTGCCTCAGCAGGTGCCCCGGAAGGTGCTTTGGTGCTGTCAGCCGGCTGCTCTGTAAGGGCTGTTTCAGGCGTTACGGCATCCGGTGCGACTTCAGTTACGGTTTGCACCGGAGCGGCTGCTTCAGCCTGAGCCTCTTCGATTACTGCAGCCTCAGGTTCAGGTTGTACTTCAGGTACTTCCTGTACTGCAGGCGCTTCCTGTACTGCAGGCTCAGGATCTGCAAGCGGTGCTGCTGCCATCTTAGCTGTGGACCTGTAAGCGAGCGGCAGGCTTTCGTGTATAGCCGAGACGCCCTTCTTGGTCTGCTTGGCTATAGCTGTATTCCAGTCAACGCCTGTATGGCATGCTATGAACGCCCAGTTAGGATGGAGCTTATGCAGTTCTCTGAGCTTTACCTTGTAGGTTTCAGGGAAGCCCTGAGCAGTCAGATAAGCCTCATACTCTGCGTCAGTCATCAGACTGAAGGTGTTAGCAGTAAGAGCGTTCTGAGCAACAGTGTCTGTATTGTTTACGAAAATGCTTCCGACGATATCTATCTTGGATGATGCTGCATAATAGTACTTCTTGCCGACTTTGATCCTGTACCATGTAGAACTTGAGCCCTTGGTGGATTTAACAGGTTTGGCCGGAAGATATACTGTGACAGCAGTTCCCTTCTTGAGAGATCCGCCCTTCTTCATCTTGGTGCCGGCACCCTTGCGGTAATTTACCTTGCCTGTTACTTTGCCTGCAACGGCGGTATACTTGACGCTCTTGATGCAATCCGCCCTGACGTATCCCTTCATATCACCAACAGTTACATAATACCATCTGGTCTTCTTGGCTGTGCTGGTCTTGGACTTGAATACCTCCTTGGTTATGATGACCTTGGTATCCTTAGCAAGAACACCAACTTGTGCCGATGAAGTGGATGCTTTAGCGCGTAAATAAACCCCTGAATCAGGTTTGACTGTTCCTGTTGCAGAGGCTTGTGTGGCCGCAAATGAAGATACCGATAAGCAAGCTATCAGTACCATAGTCATCAGCAGAAATATTAAAATGTGTATTGAGAACTTCTTTGCCATTGTCGCCAACTTTCCGGCAGGAAGTACAAATTATCTGAATTTGTTCTCGTGTATGAAGATCTCCTCGATGGGCACTTCCAGCAAATCAGCCAGATCCAGCGCAAGCTCCAGCGAAGGCGTGCATCTCCCGTTCTCAATGGAACTGATGGTCTGCCTGCTGACACCAAGTTTCTCTACGAGATATCCCTGGCCTATTTTCTTGATTTTGCGGATCTCTGCTAGTCTGTTTTCCATACTGATAAGGCCCTGTCATTCGCCTGTCGGTAGTTAACGTATAATTATTCTACCATTATCAGAGAATATGTCAAGTCCACTTTACATCATTGCAGAGATCATGCATGAACTATACCTTGTAATGAGGTACGTTAATTATATCTTTGCCGGAAATCCAATCCAATTTACGTTTGTTAAGATAAGCCCCTTATTCTCTTGAAATCTGTTAAGGTACGAAAAAATGGGTAAAAAAAACACCGAAGCGATTGCTTCGGTTTAGATGGTGCCCAGACTCGGAATTGAACCAAGGACACGGAGATTTTCAGTCTCCTGCTCTACCTACTGAGCTATCTGGGCTTAAATACTGGTGGGCCATCTTGGGGTCGAACCAAGGACCGACCGGTTATGAGCCGGTTGCTCTAACCTCTGAGCTAATGGCCCATGACTTATGTAATAGTTTGAGAAAAATTGGTCGGGGTGGCAGGATTTGAACCCGCGGCCCACTGGTCCCAAACCAGTTGCGCTACCAAACTGCGCTACACCCCGATCGTCTTATTCTCTTGTGTGTTCCCTACAGAAGTAAGAAACGTGGTCGGGGTGGCAGGATTTGAACCCGCGGCCCACTGGTCCCAAACCAGTTGCGCTACCAAACTGCGCTACACCCCGAAGTAATAACGTATTAACTAAATGGCAGGGGCAGTAGGACTTGAACCCACGGCACGCGGTTTTGGAGACCGCTGCTCTACCAACTGAGCTATACCCCTTCATAATGGCGGAGAAGATGGGATTCGAACCCATGCTGCCCTTATCGAACACTAACGGTTTAGCAAACCGTCCTCTTCAGCCACTTGAGTACTTCTCCAAAGCTGATAATCATTCACCAGTATGATCTTGGCGGAGAGGGTGGGATTCGAACCCACGGTCCCTTGCGGGATCACTGGTTTTCAAGACCAGCTCCTTAAACCACTCGGACACCTCTCCACAGTCTATGAATAAGGTGTAATTGGTGACCCATCGGAGACTCGAACTCCGGACACCTTGATTAAAAGTCAAGTGCTCTACCGCCTGAGCTAATGGGTCACAATTGGCTGGGGTAGCAGGACTCGAACCTACGAATGACAGAGTCAAAGTCTGTTGCCTTACCGCTTGGCTATACCCCATCA
>JAFWHB010000003.1 GCA_017512145.1 Mogibacterium sp.
AGTTATACTTGAGGCATTTGGCTTTGAATAGGGGCTTATGTCAACCATCCATGCTTCAACATCCAAGCAGAAGCCTGTTGACTCCAACGGAGGACGTGACTGGAGAACCGGCCGTTCAGTATTCAATAATATCATTCCATCTACGACCGGCGCTGCTAAGGCCGTTGGCAAAGTTATACCTGAGCTGAATGGCAAGATGACCGGAATGAGCTTCCGTGTTCCATGCAACGACGTTTCAGTTGTAGACCTGACCGCAGAGCTCAAGACAAAGACTACATACGAAGAGATCTGTAAAGTAATCAAGGAAGCTGCTGAAGGCCCGATGAAAGGAATCATCGAGTATAACAACGATGAGCTGGTATCATCAGACCTTCGTGGTAATTTCAACACATGCATATTTGATGAGAAAGCCGGAATCATGCTTGATGACAGCTTTGTAAAACTCATTGCATGGTACGATAATGAGTGGGGTTATTCCAACAAAGTTATCGATCTCGTGCAGCATGTTGCCAAGACCGATGCAGCCGTACTCGCCGGAGGTAAGAACATCAAGAAGCCTTTGGTATCAGAAGAAGTAAAGGAAGAAGCAGCACAGAAGAAGGCTAAGAGCGACAAGTAGTATTACATTTTGAATTGAAGCAACTTAAGAATCACCGGGCCAAGGTCCGGTGATTTTGCTTTCTGCCCATATTTTGCCGCTGTGAAGAAATCTGACTTGAAATACTTACAAAGGCTGATACAATAGTCTGGTGCGCCGCTTCCATCAGCTGTGAAGCGGTATGTAACAATACTGTAAATAGCAGGAGGCAGACAGGATGATTGGTGTTCTGCATATAGCTGGAATTATATTTGTGCTGATACTTATAGCTTGTGTCGGAGCTTATTCCGGAAGGAAAGTATCTGACGCAGCGGACTTCACGACTGGGGGAGGAAAAGCCGGAACGATGGTGGTAGCCGGTACTATCATGGGTACCCTGGTAAGCGGTCAGGCAACTGTAGGAACAGCGCAGCTGGCATTTAACTTTGGAATGAGCGCCTGGTGGTTCACTCTTGGATCCGGAATAGGATGCCTGATACTGGCAATTGCATATGCTAAGAGAATGAGGCACAGCGGCAAAACGACTCTGGTAGGAGTAATTACACGGGACTACGGAGAGGCGTGCGATTATGCTGCATCTGTATTCTCTTCAATAGGAATATTTATCAGCGTGATCGCTCAGATGATTTCCGCTACAGCTCTGATAACTACTATTATTCCAATGCCTCTGCCGGCAGCGGCTCTGGTTTCCGTGCTGATCATGACTGTATATGTTGTATTCGGCGGAGTCTGGGGCGCAGGTATAGGCGGCGTCATGAAGCTCATCCTGCTATATGTTTCTTCTATTGCAGGGGGAGTTTTCGTACTGAAGGTAACAGGCGGTGCGGAAGGCATCAATGATATGCTGACCGGGATCCTTGCCGGCAGTCAGCTTGGTGAGATAAATGGCATTTACTCCGCATCGGATATAGCTCCGAGATTTGCTTCTCTGGTCGCCAGAGGGCCACTTAAGGATCTTGGCTCGGGACTCTCGCTGGTTCTCGGTGTAATATCGACACAGAGCTATGCATCCGCTATATGGGCGGCAAAATCTGACAGTGCGGCTGTCAAAGGGTCTCTGATCAGCGCGCTACTTATTCCGCCGATCGGAGTGGCCTGCATACTTATCGGACTGTTTATGAGAGGTCATTGTATTACATCAGAAGAAGCAGCGGCTCTGATCCAGGCAGGACAGAGCGTTCCGGAAGGGATGATGGTAATAGCGTCCTCCGCCCAGGTATTCCCTCAGTTTGTACTGCATTATCTGCATCCTCTGTTCGGAGGCATTGTACTTGGAACACTGTTCATCACAATAGTAGGAGGAGGCGCAGGACTATCGCTGGGCGTTTCCACAATTGTAGTAGAAGATATTATCGCTGAAATGACTATGAGGTTCCATAACCCGGCAAAGAAGCTTTTTCTGAGCAGGGGCATTATTGTATTTGTACTTGTGCTGAGTGCTGTGATCGCGCTGCTTTTGCCATCTGCAATGATCAATGACTTTGGCTTCCTTTCGATGGGACTAAGGGGAGCGGTCATATTCGTTCCGCTGACCACAGCTCTTTATCTTAAGGGACGGATCAGCGCCAACTGGGGCCTGACATCTGTTATTGCCGGGCCGGCTTCGGTAATCGCAGGCAATATTCTCAAAGCACCTTTCGATCCGCTTTTCATCGGAGTTGCTGTCAATATCATTATTATGACTTTGGGATTAATATTATCGGGGAAAAAAGTAAGCAATACTGAAAAGATGCTATAATGACTGTGTTAACTGAATTGCTACCCCTTATTACAGAAAGGAGCACAGCGATGAAGAAATCAATTGCACTGATTCTCACAATTATATTATCTGTTTCATGCATTATTCTTACAGCATGTGGAAGTGGAAGTGGAAGTGGAAGCTCTGCAGATCTTACAGACAGCAAATATGTAGGAACATGGAAGCTTTCAAATATTAATTTCATGAATGACTCCTCAGAGCTGGATGTTGATTATACTCTGACACTCAATGGAGACGGCACCGGGATCTTTGTAGCGATCGATGGTGATACAGAGGACAGAAGTGAGGTCACCTGGGAACTCACCGACAAAGGATTTAAGACTAAGGGCGGCACCAAGCTCACCTTCACTGACGATGGTGATAATATCAAGACCAAGCTGCTGGGCGTTGAACTGGTATTCGCAAAGCAGTAATCCTTGGATGGAATTGTGATCTGACTATCTGCGGTTTTCAATTCCCCAGTCGCATAGTTTGTCGAGAACTTTGACAAGAGAATGTCCGCGCTCAGTCAGTGAGTATTCGACCTTGGGCGGAATCTGAGGGTATACTTCGCGGTGAATGAGATCATCTGCCTCAAGTTCCTTGAGATTCTGACTCAGCGTCTTGTCGGCGATCTTCTTAAGATAGCGCTGCATCTCATTGAATCTCACAGGTTCATATTCCATGAGACAATACAGGATTATTGGCTTGTACTTGCCGGATATCAAAGACAAAGTGTAGCTGTATCCGGTAGATTCAAAATCCGCTTCTTCGATTCGCTTGTTGTCAACCATAACTTACCTCCAGGTAAGTACCTAACTAATAAGTTGGTACTTGTTAATATTCTGTGTACTTATATAATTTACCTTGCATGGACCTTTAAGTCAACATACAGGTCAGATAAGTAGATTTGCAAGGAGGAATAATAATGGCTAAGAATATAGTAATACTTAACGGAAGTCCGAGAGCTAAGGGTAACACTTCCGCTCTTACTGCAGAGTTCAGGCGCGGCGCAGAGGAAGCAGGCAATAAGGTCACAGAATTCCATCTGTCCGGAATGAAGATCAATGGCTGCCTCGGATGCTGGGGCGGCGGCAAGGATATGGATCATCCGTGCACACAGAGAGATGACATGGATAAGATCTATCCTGAGTACAGAGATGCTGATGTAGTAGTACTTGCATCACCGCTCTATTACTGGTTCATTTCGGGATTCCTGAAGAATGCATTCGACAGACTGTTCGCCATCGCAGAGAACGATCCGAATTACGCTAACCCTAAGAAGGAGACAGCACTGATCATGGCTGCTGAGGGTAACGGATTCGAGGAAAGCGAGTTCTGGTATGACGGAATCTGCAAGCACATCGGATGGAAGAGCATAGGCAAAGTGCTCTGCGGATGGGTAACACAGCCAGGCGATACAGCAGGCAAGAAAGAGCTCGAAGACGCATATAATCTTGGCCGTTCGATCAAATAATAATCATATATAGACAGTCGAAGCCCCGGGACCGCATGGCCCGGGGCTTTTCATACTAATTGGGTGAAAATATGGCCAGTGCTTGTGCTTTGTTACGCCTTGTATGGATGGTATAATGTACTATAACTATTTCGGAATAATACAGAGCAGGCAAGGAGCTTTAACTAAATGGATAATAACGAAAATATAGTAAGTCTGGCCAAGCCGATGAAGAAGGGAATTCTCAGACTGGTATTCAGTAGGTTTTTTGTTTTTGCTATTCTGGTGGTGCTTCAGGTAGCTATTCTTGTTATGGCATACCTGCAGTTCCGCGAGAAGCTTCCTGCACTTATGAATATCCAGTGGGCATTTACTTTCATAATGATAGTCTTTCTGTTCAACAGCAGCATGGATTCTTCTGCCAAGCTTACCTGGATGCTCATTCTTGCTCTGATGCCTATCCCGGGTGCTGTGCTGTTGCTCTGGACGCAGTCTAACATAGGGCACAGACTTGAGACTGAGCTTGTCAGACACCAGATAGATAATACCCGGCATATTCTCAAGCAGCCTCCTAATGTTATCAATAAGATTCAGCATGATGGTTCAGGTACTGATGATATCAGTAAGTATCTGAACAGAACAGGTTGTTTCCCGTTATATGACAAGACACATGTCACATACTACCCGCTTGGAGAGAAGAAGTTCGAAGCCATGCTCAAGGAGCTTGAGAAGGCTGAGAAATTTATCTTCATGGAGTATTTCATCGTTGAAGAGGGCTACATGTGGGGCCGTATCCTCGATATTCTGATCCGCAAGGCTGCGCAAGGTGTAGAGGTCCGTGTGATGTATGACGGCATGTGTGAGATGTCGACGCTTCCGGCTGATTACGCAAAGCTCCTTGAGGCGAAGGGCATCCATGCCAAAGCGTTCTCACAGATCAAGCCAATCGTTTCTTCTCACTACAACTACCGTGACCACCGCAAGATCCTTGTTATAGATGGCAAAGTTGCGTTCAATGGCGGTGTCAATCTTGCCGATGAATACATCAACCGCATCGAGAGATTCGGGCACTGGAAGGATACTGCAGTCAGACTTAAGGGACCTGCTGTAAAGAGCTTTACTCTGATGTTCCTGCAGATGTGGTACATAGGTGTGGATTCGCCTGATTATGAAACATGGCTCTCAGTGCCAGACTGTCAGGAAGATGATGCAAAGGGTTATGTCATACCGTATTGTGACAGCCCGCTCGATAACTACAAGGCCGGCGAAGCAGTATACATGGACATCCTTTACCGCGCGACCGATTACGTACACATAATGTCGCCATATCTTATACTCGATGGAGAACTGGAGACGGCGCTTTGCTTTGCCGCACAGCGTGGGGTCGATGTCAAGATTATACTCCCGGGAATTCCGGATAAGAAAGTCGCATACTCACTTGCCAAGACACATTACAAGAATTTAAACGAAGCAGGCGTGAAGATATTTGAGTATACGCCGGGATTTGTTCATGCCAAAGTCTTCGTAAGTGATGATATCAAGGCTGTCGTCGGCACCATCAATCTCGATTACAGGAGCCTCTATCATCACTTCGAGTGCGCAACTTACATGTATAAGACAGAATGCGTAGAGGATATAGAGAAAGATTTCCAGAATACTCTGTCTAAGTGCAGGATGGTAACTAAAGAAAGGATCCGCAAAGAGAAGCTGGCATATAAAGTGATAGGCAGACTTGCCAAGATGATATCCCCGCTGATGTAGAGACAGGAACAGATCAAATGAGAACACCGTACTACGAGAGCACAATGCACAGGCAGATAAGAGAGAAACGCGAGAACCGCAGGGACCGTATCAGGAATGATCTCGAGCTGTATGGAGAGGAAGTGCTTAATTCAGAAGAAATGCGTCAGGCTTTTGAGCAGACCCACCATACATGGTCCACGGTAGGAGAGCATACCTTCAGAGTGGCTTTCACGAGCGTGCTTATTTCCTATGCCCTTAAGAAGCTGAATATCAAAGTCAGTGTGCCTGCCGTAGTAGTCGGTGCCCTGTGTCATGACCTTGGGATACTCGGACGCAAGGACAAATTTTCATCAGCAAAAGAAATGAGCATAGAGCATCCTAAGGATTCTGTGGCTGTTGCGAGAGAGCTTGTGGGTGAGATGCCTGACAAGACCGAGGACATTATAGAGAGACATATGTGGCCGGCAGGACAGAGTAAGGCTCCTAATTCAATAGAAGCCGCAATAGTGTCGGCCGCAGACAAATACAGTGCTGTCAAAGACATAATCAAAGGCAGCGAAGTCAAAGAAACCGGCGTCAAATACTACGTACGCGATGAGAAAGAGAAGATCAGGAATCTTCTCAAGGGATAACTGTAACTACTTCTTGATATTTGCAACTGGCTCCAGCATCTCAGCAGGGAATTCGGTTGCAGGTTTACCTGTGGCAACTTCTGTTATCCATGTTGCATATACTATATATGATGTACGGAGTGTGGATGCAAATTCTTCCGGTGTTATCTGCATCCCGTTCCTGATCCATTCTTCAAGCAGAGTCAAAGCTCTGTAAATATCTGTCGAAGCGAAGAAATCGCGCATCCTGTCTGCATCTCCATATGAAGGAAAATTCCGCTGGAAGTATGGCAGCAGTATTGCTCTGACTTCTTCCCAGAATCCATTCTGACCTCTTACCTCGAATGAGTGAGAGAAGAACTTCTTATCTGAATATATCTGTTTGCATACAGCCTCAATGATATCCCATGGATCTTTGCACTCTTCAGTATTGATATTGGAGAAGAAGCATTCCACAAAAACATCGCGCAAGAGAGCGTGCTTATCTGAATAATATCTGTAGAAAGTCCGGCGGCTTACTTCAGCCTTCTCACATATATCATCGATCGTGATAGCTGAGAACTTCTGTGCGCGGACTAGCTTGAGCATAGCTCTTATGAGAAGGGTTCTGGTGGTCTTAGCTGACATTTTTGATCATTCCTTCCAATCAATTACTTGCCTTGTCTGTCGTACAGCTTGTACACCTCAAGAGCGTAATCTCTGACAGTTATCCTGTATTTTTCAGCAAACTCATCTGTGACATCAGGGACCCGTTCTTGCCGGAACGGCTCTTTTAATATGTTTTTTTTCTGTACGAATGGTTAATTAAATGATTACGGTGATGGATTGCTTTCCTCCTTGTGGTAGAATGTAGTCAGTATTGTAAAATGGCGCAAGCTATGAGGGAGGAAATATGGAAAGCAGACAAGAAATGCTGCAGAAGGTTGCAGCTGAGATGTGTCAGGGCGAACTCAAGACCGATCCGTCAAGTCCGGAATATCAGGTTCTTGACTATCTTCTGAGTGATGATGAGCTTCTTCTGATGAGACATATGAAGCTGGTCACCCCTGCAACAGCAAGAGGTCTTGCAAAGAAGACCGGTATGCCGGTAGACAAGGTCAGACATCTCCTCGAGGGAATGGCTGATAAGGCTTACTTCATGGATGTCAAGATTCCTAAGACAGGTGGCAAGATCTACATGCTGGTACCTTTCGCACCTGGAATCTTCGAGTTCCAGCTGACAAGAGATGAGTTCATGGAGAAGAATCCTGAGGTTGCAAGACTGTTCAGGAGACACGGATTTGACTCATACTTTGACGTCGGCCCTAAGAATCCTATGGGTGTCGGCATCATGCGCGTCGTTCCGGTAGAGAACGCTCTTCCGGCAGGCACCAAGAAGCTGACAATGGACAGGATCAGCACACTGATCGAGACAACTATCGGAGGCAAATTCTGTATCGTTCCGTGCCAGTGCCGCAGAGTACGCCGCATCATGGGCGAGGGTACCGGTGATATTGAGGACGGAATGTGCGTATACATGGGACTCCTCGCTGATTCCATGCTGAGACACGGAAGAGGCAGAGAGGTCACCAAGGAAGAGGTTTATGAACACCTCAAGAGATGTGAGGACCTTGGATGCGTTCATCAGATCACAACTCTCGAGAATGGCATTTCATTTGCTATCTGTAACTGCCAGCCGCAGAGCTGCATGGCTATCGGCGGTGCATCATATATCGGAGCACCTAACATGGTACGCAGCAACTATGTATCAGAGATCGATACAGAGAAGTGCGTAGCATGCGGACAGTGCGTTGAGGTTTGTGCTAACAATGCTCTCAGACTCGGACAGAAGATCTGCTCCAAGACGCCTATCGTACACAAGATGGTTGATCTCCCGGATGATCTTGAGTGGGGTCCTGAGAGACATGATCCTGATTACCGCGATCACAGGAAGAATGTTGTCGAGACAGGTACTTCTCCATGCAAGACAACATGTCCTGCACACATCGCTATTCAGGGATATATCAAGCTTGCAGCTCAGGGCAAGTATATGGATGCTCTCGAGCTGATCAAGAAGGAGAACCCATTCCCTGCAGTATGCGGCAGAATCTGCCCTCATAACTGTGAGAATGAGTGTACAAGAGGCGAGATCGACGAGCCTATCGCAATTGATGAGATCAAGAGATTCATCGCAGACAGAGAGCTCGATGCATCACAGAGATTCGTACCTAAGAAGCTCTGGGATCATGACAAGAAGATCGCTGTTATAGGATCCGGTCCTGCCGGACTTTCCTGCGCTTATTATCTGCAGGCAGGCGGATTCAAGGTAACAGTATTCGAGAAGGAAATGAGACCTGGCGGAATGCTCGTTAACGGCATCCCTGGCTTCAGGCTTGAGAAGGATGTAGTTGATGCTGAGATAGACGTTCTGAGAACACTTGGTGTCAGGTTCAGATGCGGAGTCGAGGTCGGCAAGGATGTGACCATCCCAGAGCTCCGTGAGCAGGGCTTTGAGGCATTCTACCTCGGTATCGGACTTCAGAACTGCGGCAAGCTCGGAATCAAGGGCGATGATGCGGCAGGTGTAATGCCAGGCGTTGAGTTCCTCAAGAGCATCAACCGCGGCAATGATGTAACTGTCAAGGGCAAAGTCGTCGTAATCGGCGGCGGCAGCATCGGAGCTGATGTAGCACGTACAGCAAAGAGATACGGCGCAGATCAGGTAGATCTGTACTGCATTGAGGCTTATGATGATATGCCTATGGGCGAAGAAGATCAGGCTTACTGCAAGGATGACGGAATCATCATCCACGATGGATGGGGCCAGACAGAGATCATCAAGAAGGCAGGCAAGTGCAAAGGTATCAAGTTCCGCAAGTGTCTGTCTGTCAAGAATGAAGAGGGCAGATTCGATCCTAAGTTCGATGACAGCGTAGTAGAAGAGGCTGCATGCGATACAGTTCTCTACTGCATCGGCCAGAGACCTGACTGGGGAACACTCCTTGAGGGAACCAAGGTCGAGGTCAATGGAAGAGGTCTTGTTGTAGCAGATCCTCTGACATACCAGACTGCAGAATATGACATCTTCGCAGGCGGAGACATTTATACAGGACAGAAGTTCTGCATCGATGCTATCGCAGCAGGTAAGCAGGGTGCTATCTCGATCAGCCGTGCTGTATGGGAAGGCCACAGCGTATCCCTTGCAAGAGACCGCCGCGAGTACATAGCTCTTGACAAGTCAGACCTTGACTTTGACCACATCAGCTATGACAATATCGCAAGACAGGTACCTGGCAAGAACAAGGCTAAGGCTCACAGCAAGTCCGACGACAGCCTGACATTCACCGAAGAGCAGCTCAAGAAGGAGACTGCAAGATGCCTTGGCTGCGGTGCTACGATCGTCGATCAGAACCGCTGCATCGGATGCGGACTTTGCACAACAAGATGTAAGTTCGATGCTATCCATCTCATCAAGAAGTTTGACGAGCCAATCCACGGAGTACGTTTCCGTAAGAAATTCGTCGAGAACTACCACAAGCAGAGAGAGATGAAGATCCAGGTAAGGAAGTTCCGTGAAGCTGAGAATGCCAAGTTTGGGAGCAAATAGAAATGCATGAACTGACTTTGCTGTTTGGTATAGCAGACAGCGTCGGCAAAGTGGTCAAAGAGAATGATCTCGATCATGTAGATGCTGTTGTAGTTGATATCGGTGAGGCAACTGCTGTAGTGCCTGAATTCATGCAGGACGGATATTCAGTGGTATCCGATGAATATGACTTCCTGAGAGGGTCGGAGCTTATCATCAACAGGATCAAAGCAATCGGGATATGCCAGAACTGCGGCGAGGAATTCGACATAATGAAATACGAAGGAATCTGCCCGGAGTGCGGCAGCTTCGAGAAGGAAGTGATCTCCGGATTTGACTTCTATATAAGAGAAGTCAGGGTGTATGAGCATCCGGATCAGACCTCATGATATCTTAATTCAATAATTACACGGGAGACCGCAGCATTATTGCCGCGGTCTTTCGCTTTGTTTGATGAGTTATGGTAAGATAACAGCATGATTGACTATAATTTTGAGCTTAGCGAAACACAATCGAATATTCTTGAGAAGTGTCCTGAGTGGAATGAACTGATGAATGTCGTCGAGTTCAGAAATGTGCCGGATGTGAGGGGTGCCGGATACGAGGGCAAAGTGGTCTTCTATAACAGCCGGCTGATGAGGCAGTATCCTCAGGAGGTCCAGGCCTATCTGATCGCAGAGCAGCTGGTGCATATACAGTTTGCTCATCAGCTGAGAGGCAAGGGCCTTGAAGGGAAGATCTGGGATGCTGCGTGCAGAGCTGTCGCATGTGAGATGCTTGTATCTGATGGCTTCGAACCACCTGCAGATATGGTCAGGTACCGGGAGGCTAAGGACCTTGGTGCGGAGGAGATGTACGAGATCCTTCTTGAGCAGGCAGTCAGGGACGAACCACAGCCCGCAGATGATCCATCCGATGAACAGCCAATGCAGTATGAAGAGACAGATGTGCTGTATATGCTTAAGAACAGAGATGACAAGCAGCAGGGCGATCTTCAGGGCGCGCAGGACAGAGAGATAGAAGATCCGCGTCTTGCCCATGCAGTTGCCGGCCTTTCGGATCTTATGGAACCAAGTCTTCAGGTAGATTATGACTGGTTCCCTGCGGACAGGATCAGGGATGGAATACTCAAGGAGCAGTTCAAGGCATATCCGGTCCCGCATGCCGAGATACTTCTGGATACGAGTGCGTCTATTGATGAGGATCTCCTGAGAGCATTTGTCATGGGCGTCAAGGGTATTCTCAGAGAGGATGCCGTCGTAAAAGTCGGTTGCTTTGACACGGAATTCTATGGATTCCAGGAGATCCATTCTGAGAAGGATATATCTGAGCTTGAGCTCAAGGGGGCAGGCGGCACGAATTTTGACACTGCAGTCAAAGCCTTCACAGGAGATGCCGAGACCAAGATCATTTTCACAGATGGTTATGCAGATATGCCGGGCACAAGGTGTGATGCCATCTGGCTCGTATACAGTGACACGCCGGTGAATCCGCCCGGCGGCAGAGTAATATATGTAAAGAAACCAGAGGAGATCAAAGACCATGAAATCGATTTTCTTATCACATAAGCAGCTGTTCGAGAATCCGCTCCAGATATTCAGGTCAGTAGGGAAGACCGCACAGGCAAGTGACCTCGTTCTTGTGACTATTCCTGATGACGGATTCTCACTTACCGATAATGGTGTCAACTACTTCCTTTCCGGAGACGACTGTGCTGACAGATTCGGCAGGGACAACAGGTGCGCAAATTGTGCGGTGAGGCCTGCGATCCTCATGGAGCCGGGCGATGAGAAGCTGCTGAGACATGTCCGCGAGGTAGGGGATATTGTTACGGTCGAGATGGGAACCTACCCATCCGTCGTGCTCGAGCCGTCGATGCGTGACATGGCAGAGAAACAATACAGGGAAGGGACTCTTAAGGAGACCGGTTCCAGCTATACTATCGCAGGAGAGGCAAGACCTGTTTACAGACTAGGTGCCAAGAGGATCGTAAGGATCCCGGTCACGGACGAAGCCTTCAACGGATTTGTCCAGCTTTCAGACGGAACAGCGGTCAGCGTTACTGAGGAGATCTTCATTGAGGTGAGACCTATCCGCTGGTACTATGATGAGCCTAACAAGCTGCTGATCTCAGGCAGAGCTCTCTTTGCGGGCCTTGGAAGAGAAGAGGCAGCAGCATATCTTAAGGAAGGATTCCTTGAGGAGCTGCTTGCAGAGGATGACGGAGAGGACGATTCCGCTGCAGCAGGTACTTCATATCATATAGAAGAACATGATGAGCTTGACCTCATAAGAGCTTTCATCAAGGCGGACATCCCTGTGTTCATACACGGCCTTACCGGTGACGGCAAGAGTGACCGTGTCAAGGAAATAGATCCTGACGTCCTTGATATTGAACTTGTAAATGAGACACCTGAGACGATCAACGGCAGGGCGGTATATAACGAGACCAAGGACGAGATCATAGACATCAAGCCGGTCTGGCTTGTCAAGCTCGAGCGTCTCTGCGAGGATGGCAAGCTGCACATCTTATTCTTCGACGAGCTGACGAATGCCACCAAGCAGACTCAGGCCGTAATATTCAAGATCGTACTTGAGAGATTTGTCAATAACAGATGGCCGCTTCCTGCCAATGCACGTATCGTCGCAGCGGGCAATGACCGCAGCGAATCGAGCGTCGCCCATGATCTTGCGGAGCCGCTGTTCGGCAGATTTGCACACATATATATCAGGACAACAGTTGAGAACTGGATGCCATGGGCAGTCAGAAAATCAATCAATCCTTATGTCATGGAATTCCTTGCGAATAATGACCTGTACCTGAGAACAGCATATACAGGTACAGAAGGTTACGCAGACCCGCGCAGATGGGAGATGGTATCGAGAGTTCTCGACAGCTCGGATAATGACTTTGCGCTGATCGAACCTATCGTCGGACACGAAACAGCCGAAGCCTTCATAAGATTCTTCCGCTCACAGGAAGAAATGGCCGATATTGCAAGATATACAGAAGAAGAACTTGCGAGAATGACAGTTGCAAGGAAGTACCAGATAGCACAGCAGTGCCTGTATGCAGCAGCAGCCAAGCCTGCAGAAGCAGAAGAGCTCGTAAGCAAGCTCGGACCTGAGTTTTCAGCATGGTTCAAGTATGTGCTTGAGAGAAAGAACAGAATCTGAGCACAATCAAATAGTATGCGTTGACTTACCACATGGTCAGGAATATAATGTCTTGGATTGACCAGTTGGCCAATTACAATCACATTATATGGAGGAATTTTATGTTATTTCAGCTTTACAGTGACCATGCCGTAATGCAGATCGTCGGCTGGGTACTTGCGTTCTGCGGACTTATTCTCATGAATGAGATCGGCAGGAAGACCAAGATAGGCGGTATGACAGTTCCTCAATGGGAATCCACGCTGATCCAAGAGCTCAGGGCGTTGTAGCAATGATGGCTATCGCAGCAAATGTTATCTGCATTGCAGTAATCATCAAGCGCTCCATCGAAATGGGCAAGAACCCATATTCAAACGAAGTATTCAAGGGAACGAAGGACTTCGAAGAAGCAATGGCAAGAGCCGAGGTTTAATAAGCTTTTCACTATACAGCCGTCCGGCAGGGCGGCTGTTTTTGTATATTGTCATAGGAATCGGATATATTGTGGCCGGCTGTGAGTGGTGTTAATATAGAAGCAGTTGATCAGGGAGGTGTGATATGAGAGACCTCAGACATATACATTATTATGAAGGACTGCTGGAGCAGACAGATAACGAGCTTGTCCGCAAAGAGAAGGCTGAAGGCGGCATTGCTGCCGGATATACTTGTTATTATGTCCCGGAAGTCCTTTTGAATTGCGGCAAAGCTTTTTCGGTAAGGCTCAGGGCGCCTAATACAGGCTCACTTGATATCAGTCAGTATTATATGTCCAGCTTCATCTGCGGCTATACAAGGGCACTCTTCGAGAGAGCCTTTGAGGGCGGCATGAACTTCCTGGACTTCTACGCAAGTTCTGATACATGCCAGCAGATGGTCAGAGTCGTTGAGAACATCAGGGATCTTGAGCTGATCAATAATCCGCGCTTTGGCTGGGGCATTATCGATGCACCTCTCAAGATAAGTCCACACGGAACCAAGCTGTATATCGATCAGATCAGGGAACATATCCTAAGACCGCTGGCAGACAAATACGATATAGATGTATCAGATCAGGCGATCAGGGCTGCTGTCAGGGAACATAACGAGATGTGCGCTATATTCGAGGAGATATCCGCTTTGCGTAGAGACCTCAATCCGCGCATCACTCCTCGTGAGTTCCATATATTATGCCTTGTCAGCTATGCCTGCCCGACCACGCAGATCCTGCCTTATCTCAGAGAGACGCTGGAAGACCTGAGAACACGTGAGGCAGATCCTGTTTCAAAATGGAGAGCAAGGGTCATAGTAGTCGGAAGTGAGCTTGACGATTATGATTTCTCAGAGATACTTGAGAACTGCCGCTGCTACATAGCAGCTGACAGATATTGCTTTGGCGCATATCCGGGACGCCAGCAGATCCCACTGAATGACGATGAGCCGGCTCTTGATCAGGTTTGCCGCTGGTATCTCGAGACCAATCAGTGCCCGAGATTCATGTCTCAGGAGAAGATTGCCGACAGACGCGAGACAGTAAAGAAGCTCTGTGATGAGTATCATGCAGACGGCGTTGTCATAGAGCAGGCCAAATTCTGCGACTTCTGGGGCTATGAACGCACCCTTAATACACAAGTGTTGCGTGATGAATACGGAATCCCGACACTTGGGATCGACAGAGAGTATGTAGTCCGTGGCTCAGGACAGCTTGCAACGAGGATACAGGCCTTCGTCGAAAGTCTTGAGATCAAGAAGATACAGAAAGGAGGTCCCGGGGCATGAGTAAAGGCGCAGCCGACAACATGAATAAGGGTACCGGTATCCTTCGCCACCGTGAGTGGAGAGGTCTTCGCGATACAGTTTATGACTATCTTCAGTGGTGCAGACTCTGGGGTATACTGATCAAGTGGGCTCTGAGTCATCCGGTCCAGAATATCAAGGCTATATTCAGATACCGCTGGATGTTCTCATACCTGACAGTGCCGTCGTTCTTTGACCGCATCTGCTCGGGGCAGAGAGGAGCAGGGCTGAGGGCAGCCCGCAATAATCTGAACTATCTGGCCAGTGATGTTACAGGAACCCTGACCACGATATTCTCCGCAGATATGCATCTTCATCCGGGAAGCAAGAAGGCGGAGGAACTCAACAAGAAAATAATATGTGTGGATGAACTTCTTCCTTCACTTCTTGGCAAAGGATTCCCGAATTGCAAGACCATCCTCTTCCAGGAGTATCCGATGTATCTTCCGTCGCTTATCAATCAGCACAGTCCGGTCCATTACATAGAGCAGTCAGAGCTGTATGGACTTCCTGCTGATGTCTGCCCGCTCCCGTCGTTCGAGGCAGGACTTGCTATCGAGGACGATTTTCCTAAGATCGGGTGCTGCATGCTGACATCCAACATGCCATGCGACGGCAGCATCATGACAACGATGATACAGGACAGGCGTATAGGTCTTCCTTCCCAGCAGCTGAATGTACCTCTCCGCTGGAAAGAGGACGAGGTCCAGGAATATGCTGTCGAGGAGATCAAGTCTGCAATAGAATTCCTTGAGAAGTATACAGGTGAGAAATATGACTGGGACGCTCTCAAGGCAGCATGCGAGATATGGAACGCCCAGAATGAGGCCAAATTCGAGAAGTGGGATATGAACCGCACTGATATCCCGCCTCATACAGGATCCTCGGCATGGCTTTACAGGATCTTCGAGCATCAGGCAGTCTGCGGTGAGCCTAAGGCTCTTGCCAACGACAGGAAGGTCAATGAAATACTGAGGCGGCAGGTTGCGGCAGGTAAGTGCCCTAAGACGATCCGTCACCGTGCGATCATCTGGAACACGCCTGCGAACAATTACGCGAATTTCAATAACTGGCTGCTTGAATGCTGGGGAATAGATTCTGTCTGCGAGATGATCGATATTCACGGTACAGACCTTATCGATACTTCAACCAGAGAGAGCATGCTCTATGGTGTGGCTGATATGTATCAGACCTCTACAATGAGAGCTCACACCAAGGGCGGTAACGAGGTCATGATAGATGCTCTCTGGGAGAAATATGAAGAATTCAACGCAGATATGATCATCATGTTCGATCAGATATCATGCAAAGGAGTCGGTGCGATCAACGGACTCTTCGAAGAGGGAGCTCAGAGAAGAGGCATTCCTATGTGCAGAGTCCGTCAGGACCTGATGGATCCTACATCTATTTCAAGAAGAGAGATGAGAGGCGACGTCAACGCATTCATGCAGACTGTAATGAATGAAGAACCACTCGACCCGACACTTGTGGAATTTGATGATGATAAGAGCTGGTAAGGAGGACATACAATGAAAGCAATCATGATAATACTTATAATACTTGTTGTGCTCTTCCTTCTTACAGTACTTATCTACTGGTTCAACCTCGACACCAAGATCGTCAAGGCCATAGAGAAGCCGATGATGAAGCACTACGACAGCATTAAGAGAGATAACAGGTTATAGACATTGATGAACTTTGATACACAGCATAAATCAATACAGACAACGGACACTGTTCTTATGGTAGTACCTGCTGCCTTTGGCTACAACGAGGAGACAGCAGTTAACAATTCATTCCAGAGCAGGACCTTCGGCGGGGATATCGCTGAGACTGCCATCAAAGAAACAGAAGCCTACATCAGATTACTTAAAGAAAACGGCATCACCGTGCTCGTTGCGTATGATACGCCGGAGCCTCGCACCCCTGATGCTGTATTTCCTAACAACTGGTTCAGTACACATGAAGATGGAATACTGGTCATGTATCCTATGTTCGCTGAGAACAGAAGGCTCGAGCGTAAGCAATGGCCTCTTGAGGAGATAACTGCAAACTTTGACATCTCAAGGATGGTTGATCTCAGACCATATGAGGAGAAGGGAATGTTCCTTGAAGGTACAGGCTCGCTGGTCCTCGACAGGGTGAATAGGATAGCATACGCGTGCAAGTCTCCAAGGACAAACATGACTGTTCTTGACGACTTCTGCAGCCAGCTAGGATATACACCTTGTGTCTTTGAGGCATATGATGAAGTGGGCCTGCAGATATATCATACTAATGTAATGATGAACGTCGGAACAAGAATAGCGGTGGTCTGCATGGATTCGATCAGAGACCCTGGCCAGAGGGAGCTTGTCAGAGAGACACTTGAGAAGACGGGCAAAGTAATCATGGAGATAACTCCGGATCAGATGAATCATTTTGCAGGCAACATGCTCGAGCTTCATAACAGATGCGGTAAGCCATGCCTTGTCATGTCGCAAACAGCATATAACAGTCTTACGGACGGGCAGATAAGAATGCTTGAGACCCATATGAAGCTGATAACGCCGGACATCCCTTGCATAGAGCAGATCGGCGGAGGATCAGCAAGATGCATGCTCGCAGAGATATTCTAAGCTCTTCATAGCCCTCACAGGAGGGCTTTTCTAATCTTAAGAATGTTGTAATAATTACATAAGATGTTTCTTAATATAATTATTCTAGTATATAGTCAGGGATCGAAAAGGAGGCTAATACATCATGTCCGGTAAGAAACAGACCACAATACTTATAGTCGATGATGACAAGGCTATTGCAGATGCAGTCGCTTTCTATCTGAAGGGTGAAGGCTACGATACTGTAATGGCATATGACGGTATTGAAGCGCTGAATGCCATGAAGTCATGCGACATAAGCCTGATCATAATGGACATTATGATGCCGGGTCTCGATGGGATCCAGACCACACTCAGAATCCGTGAGGAACACAATATTCCTATTATCATGCTCTCTGCGAAGACAGAGGATTATGACAAGATCATGGGACTGAATGTCGGCGCAGATGACTATGTGACCAAACCTTTCAATCCCCTTGAACTTATAGCAAGGGTCAAATCTCAGCTAAGAAGATACAACTACCTCGGAAGTGCTGCGCCGGTCTCTGACAAAGTATTCAGGACCGGCGGCCTCGAGATCAATGATGATTCCAGGACGGTAACCATCGATGGTGAGGAGGTGTCGCTTACACCGACTGAGTACGGGATACTCAAGCTTCTCACCGAGAATGCCGGAAGAGTATACAGCATTGAGCAGATATACGAAGCTGTATGGAATGAAGAGGCATACAATCCAGAGAACACTGTAGCAGTACACATCAGAAGGATAAGGGAGAAGATCGAGATAGACCCTAAGAATCCGCGTTACCTCAAGGTCGTATGGGGCGTCGGATATAAAGTGGAGAAGGTGTAATATGGATATTAAGAAATCAAGAGGATTATACGCGGTCTGCTCAGTTCTGGCGCCGCTCTCAGGAGCCGCAATAGGGGCACTGGCAGCTATCCTGAGCTGCGTATCGAATATGGCGGATAAGGCACATCTGACCAAGGAAGAATTCGAGGACCTGTCCAATTATGGCTGGGTAGCAGAATTTACCAGCAGCAGAGCAAGAGCTGAGCTCTGTGAATATCTGCTCTGGGGTATAATAGCGGCCGGAATCGTCTTCGCTGTTACCTTCATAATGCTGAATATTATGACAGGGAATACAGACCGGAATGAAGACGGATCAATCAGACTGAACTGGTTTGACAGGATCTGGAGCGAGGTTCATATCGCCGGCGGTATATTTGCTGCTACAATGGCAATCATTCAGGCAGGATATATTCACAGCATTGCAAGGAGTCTTGACTGGTTCGCAGCATACAAACCAGTCAATCCGAACAATTATGAATTAGGCATACCGAATCAGAGTGCTTTCATCATGCTCTTCATAGGCATGGCAGCGATGATCTGGGCTGCAGTAGCCTGCTGGCTCTCGCTGGTCAAGAAGATCAAGGCCAGGGAACTTCTTAATAAGTCCTTACTTGGCAAACTCATTATCACAGTATGGACCGGAATCAGAAAGGCATGGGATACTCTCCGTGCCGGCTACAGAAGCTTCTCAGTACCAGAGGATGCAGATCAGCGGGCAGCGTTCAAGCTTATTATCAAGTATTGCCTGATAGCAGCAGCCCTGATATGGGGACCGATAATCTGCAACACGGTATTCTTCGGATTCTCTAGTGGGTTCCTGATCCTACCTGCGTTCATATCCACGATACTTGCGGCATATATTATCATTCGCAGGATCGGCAAGATTGCTGAGATAAGGGCAGGGGTCATATCTGTTAAGTCGGGAGACCTTGCTCACCGTATCACGGTCAACTGCGATATGAATGGTCCTAAGACTGAACTCGACAAGCTCGCATCAGACATCAATCACATCTCTGAGGCAACAGACATAGCTGTTCAGAATGAGATCAAGAATCAGAGACTCAAGACGGACCTTATCAGCAATGTCTCTCATGATCTCAAGACACCGCTTACCTCGATGATAAGCTATCTGGATATTCTTGAAAGAGAGGGCCTTGACAGTCCTGATGCAGAAGAACATCTTGCGATAGTCCGCGAGAAGACCGACAGACTGAAGACTTTGACCGAGGAACTCTTCGAAGCAGCCAAAGCATCAAGCGGCAATATCCCTTGTGAGATCGAAGACATCGACATTGCTGCTCTTGTCGATCAGTCTCTGGCAGAACTTTCAGACAGACTGTCAGCAAGGAATCTGATCATCAGGAAGAGCATCAGGACAGAGCAAACTATGGTCAGGGCTGACGGCAAGCTGCTGTACAGAGTGTTCGAGAACCTCCTGAGCAATATCAGCAAGTATGCTCTCGAAGGCAGCCGTGTATATATTGATGTCAATGACATACCTGGCTCAGAGAGAAAGCTCATAGAATTCAAGAATATCTCGAAGGATGAGCTCAACATCAGTGCAGATGAACTCATGGAGAGGTTCACAAGAGGCGATTCTTCAAGGAATACTGAAGGCAGCGGACTCGGACTTGCGATAGCCAGAGACCTCACAACTCTGATGGGCGGTAACTTTGATATCAGCATCGACGGAGACATGTTCAAGGCATCGGTCAGGATCTGATAATCAGATAATCATACGGTGGCTCCGGATGTTCCGGGGCCATTTTGATTTGCATTTCAAATCTAAAGTTCTCTAAATTTTCACATATCCGTGACTTGCTTTTAAACTGGAATTGTATAATTGACATGTAAGAGAAAACATCATCAGGAGGCATGGTAATGACATATATTAACAGACACAGACGCTATTTATTCATGATAATTGTCGGTATCTTTATTGCTGCTATAGCGATCGCTGCGACATCCTGCGGCGATGGTTCAGCAAAGAGAGCAGAGAATGAGGAGCGTGTCATAAGAGCAGTATCAGAATACCCTGGTGACGGACTTTATGATCCGGTGGTCACTGTACTTGGCGTTGATGTTCCGGCTCCTACCGAAGAAGAGAAGAAGGAAGCCGAAGAACAAGCCGCTGCAGAGAAGGCAGCCTGGGAGAAGGCTGTCGGAGACTGTTTTGCAGAGGGAATGTTCGAGAACTTCTATGACAAGTGGTACCGGATCCATGTTGTAGGAATAGCATATGCACGTAATTTGACCACTGAAGTGACAGAACTCAGTACAGAAGACGATGATGCTTCAGATAATATCGAGCATGTACTGACGAAGATCACTGCAACAGACTCCTCCGGAAAGGCTCAGGAATTCGACATGGACTGGATGGTCGTCTTTGACAAAGACGACAAGAGCTTGATACAGAGGATCGAGCTTCAGGACGATGGCGGATTCTATGAATCAACCAGTGCCCAGTTCGACATCGGCGAAGGACTGACAGTAACAGAGGACGAAGAGAACGACACCAGGACCATAGAGACAGATTATTTCACACTGACACTTGGAAGAGCCAGCACCTGGAACTATGAGCAGAATGATCCGGGCAGGATCTCGATTTACAACACAGCAGCTCATGATGCCGGCATTGGGGGACATATTATGTCAGTACAGGCCTTCGATCCTGAGGATGAATCTTATGACATCATCCCTAATAAGGTAATTGGTGAGAAAGAAGGCAAGAAAATAGTTGTAACATATGCCTCCGATGTGCAATATAATATTAATGATAATGCTCAATCAGATGATTATATGACCGTCCGCAGAGAGGCGGAGACCATTAAGGAAGGAGGGGCTGAAGGGCCGCTCAGACTCAAGTAGCATTTCGCAAGGAGGAGATAGTAATGAAGAAATACATCAGCATACTGCTCGCACTGATGGTGGTCCTGGCATTTTCAGGCTGTGAGCCAAAGAATTCAGGTGATGATGTACCTGCAGATGACGGCCAGAATCCGGTCATGAACTTTGTCGGCAATTATGTGTGCGACAGAGCATCCATCTTCATCTCTGCAGAGGGAGAGGACGGTGCCAGCGCTATCGTCAGATGGGCAAGCAGTGCATCTGAGAATTCAAGCTGGATGATGAGCGGTACATTCGACACAGAAACTCTCAGGTTCGATTACACCAATGGAGTCAGAACAGACTATGTGAATAATGACCAGAGCGAGGAAGACAGTGTAACTGAGGCCTATACTGATGGCACCGGTTATATGCAGTTCACAGATGGTGAGAATCTCACACTCGAATGGCATGATGATAAGGAGAATATTGCCGATGGCATGGTCTTCGAATATTCATCAGAGATGCCGACTGCCGGAATGACCAATCCATGGCAGACTGCAGACACACTTGCAGCAGCAGCCGAAGGCGCAGGCCTTGACGGCTTTGATATTGCTGAGGGCAGCCAGATCAGCCTCGGAGAGATCAAGGCTGAAGAGTACAGATACATGGATGGCCTTGCAGAAGCCCGTATTCCTGCCGCAGCAGTCGAAATGACCATCCGCAAGGGAACTTCTATGGCAGCAGGACCTGAAGGAGATGTATCCGGTGACTACAATGAGTACAAGTTCAACTGGACACAGAACATCAAGGGCCTTGAGGTCCAGTGCTACGGCAACCGTGAGGGAGAGGCTACCAAGACAATCTGGTCATCGGGAGATTACTGCTATGCGATCCTCGCATACGGTGCAGGCGGAGACGATGACTTTGGGCTTAGTGCAGACGATCTGAATTCACTGATCAACGGCATTCAATAATACATATTCAGCTGAATAATAACTTGACTTACAAGTCGTAACGAAATAGAATATTACAGTCATTCAAGAGGATAGCATCTGCGTGGCAGTTGCTATTCTCTTTATAATGAAAGAATTATTACAGGGCAGAGGGGATAAGCCATGTGGAAGAAGTTATTTGAACCGGTAGATATGACGCAGGGAGATCCGGTTCGACAGATCGTCAAATTCATGATACCAATGCTGATAGGTAATGTCTTTCAGCAGCTTTATAATACAGTAGACAGCATCGTAGTCGGCAAATATGTAGGGGATAATGCCCTCGCAGCTGTAGGCAGCGCAGGACCTATACTCAATCTGCTGCTGGTTCTTTTCATCGGTATATCTGTCGGTGCCGGAATCATGGTATCGCAGTACTATGGAGCCAAGCAGAGAAAGTCTCTGTCCAAGTCGATCGGCTGCTGCATTACCATGACATTCCTTTCGTCACTTATAGTCATGGGCATTGCTCCGCTGATCATTATGCCGCTTCTCAAGATGCTCAACACTCCTGCTGAGATAATCGACTGGTGCAATGGTTATCTGAGAATAGTGTTCCTCGGAATAGCAGGCAGCGCATTCTACAACATTCTCGGTGGTGTACTGAGAGGTCTCGGAGATTCAATATCCGCACTCTGGTATCTGATCATTGCAACTATCCTCAATATCGTTCTGGATATTTACTTCGTTGCAGGACTCGGAATGGGGGTCAACGGCGTTGCACTTGCTACAGTCATTGCGCAGGGAGTATCTGCAGTTCTTTCATTCCTCAAGCTCTGCAGGAAGAAGGATTGCTTCGACATGAAGGCTAAATATCTCAAGCCTGAGAGGAAGTACTTCATGGAGCTCGTAAGACTGGGACTTCCATCCGGCATTACACAGATGATCTTCTCACTTTCGATCGTTATCGTGCAGTCCCTTACTAACAGCTTTGGCGCTATGTGCATTGCTACTAACGTCATCGTAATGAGGATCGACGGATTCGTAATGATGCCGGCATTCTCATTCGGCTCTGCAATGACGACCTTCGCAGGACAGAATATCGGAGCCGGAAGACTTGACCGTGTCCAGGATGGAGCAAAGCGCGGCACTAAGGTCGCTATGGCTACTTCGGCAGTGATCACTCTGCTGATACTTGTTTTCGGTAAGTATCTGATGGCACTCTTTACCAACACTCAGGAGCTTATCGATCAGAGTTATCATATGATGCTGATACTTGGCCTGGGATATATTGCTATGGAGGTAACACAGTGCCTTCAGGGAATCATGAGAGGAGCTGGAGACACTATGACTCCGATGTGGCTCTCGATGATTTCAACTGTAGTTATCCGTCTGCCACTTGCATATCTGATGACATGGATGACAAGATCCCCGGAGAATCCTCAGGGCGAATTCTATATGATGTTCCTTTCTCTGCTTATTTCATGGCTCATAGGATCGGCTCTGACATTTATCCTGTATAAGAAAGGAAACTGGAAACGCAAAGCTCTGATTTAGCACAAATGCAGACAACTTAATAATATAAAGTAACGACCTCGAAATTTGACCAAAATTTCGAGGTTTTTATAAATTATTGAAAGCGAACAAGCGCTGTGGCAATATTTAAATATGAAATCAGAAGATTTACATGGTATTGTAAATCTTTTTCAGTGTTCACGTGTGGAGGCAATTAATTATGAGCAGTAAAGGGGCAGACAGCCTTAAGAAAAGATTTCTCATGATCGATCCTGCAATCGTAGCGGACAGCAATGAAACATATACGATCCAGGAGACATACACTGAGACATATGGCCTTGACAAGCTGGGCTTCAGACCATCCGCAGTGCGCCGTAATCTCAGCCCGACTGTACTGATCGAAAAAGCCATCAGAAATCAGGAGGGAATCCTTACGGATACAGGCGCTCTCGCAGTAACGACCGGCAAGTTCACAGGCCGTTCACCACATGACAAGTACATTGTTGATACTGATGGTGTACATGATCTGATCAACTGGGGTGATGTTAATCACCCAATAGACAGAAAGGTCTTTGACGCGCTTAAGGAAGAAATGATAAACTTCCTTGAAGGACAGGAAATCTATGTGTTTGACGGTTTCGCAGGAGCAGATCCTAATTACAGACGTAAGTTCCGTGTTATCAACGAGCTGCCATCGCAGAATCTGTTCATTCGCGATCTTCTTATAAGACCTACAGCAGAGGAGCTTGCTAACTTTGGCGAAGCAGATTACACTATCCTCGTAGCACCGGGATACAAGTGCAATGCCAAGCGTTACGGCATCAACTCAGAGGCTGCGATCATAATCGACTATGAGGCACACTTCGCCATCATTGCAGGATCACAGTACTCAGGAGAGATCAAGAAGACTGTATTCTCGATTATGAATTATGTCATGCCGGTCGAGGAGAATGTGCTTCCGATGCACTGCTCGTGCAACATGGATCCTAAGACTGGTGATACAGCTGTATTCTTCGGACTTTCGGGAACAGGCAAGACAACTCTTTCAGCAGATCCGGGACGCGAGCTTATCGGAGATGACGAGCATGGCTGGTCGCCGGAGGGTATCTTCAATTTTGAAGGCGGATGCTATGCTAAGTGCATAGACCTTGAAGAAGAAAAGGAACCGGAGATATATCACGCTATCCACTTTGGGTCTGTTCTTGAGAATGTCGTAACCGATAGTGATACTAGAATGCCGGATTATACCGACAGATCTCTTACCGAGAATACTCGTGTAGGTTATCCAATCGAATTCATTCCTAATGCCAGCAGCAATGGAAGAGGCGGTATACCTAAGGTAGTCCTTTTCCTTACAGCTGATGCATTCGGAGTTCTTCCGCCTATATCTAAGCTTTCGAGAAATGCTGCGATCTATCACTTCGTAACAGGCTTTACAGCTAAGCTTGCAGGTACAGAGCGTGGCGTCAAGGAGCCGCAGCCTACATTCTCTACACTCTTCGGAGAGCCGTTCATGCCTCTGAAGACCGAGAAATATGCAGAAATGTTCGGCGAGAGACTTGATGAATACGGAACCAAGGTATATCTTGTCAATACAGGATGGACCGGCGGAGCATTCGGCACAGGAAGCCGTATCAAGCTGAAGTATACAAGAGCAATGGTAACAGCTGCTCTTAATGGAGAGCTTGAATCCGCAGATTATGTACATGATGACAGATTCAATCTTGAGATCCCTACATCTGTAGAGGGAGTTCCTGAGGAACTCATGATCCCTCGCAATGCATGGGAAGATAAGGATGCATACGACAAGCAGGCAGATGAGCTTGCTGATATGTTCATAAAGAACTTTGCTAAGAAGTATCCTGATATGCCGGAGGCAGTACTGAATGCAGGCCCGGCAAGACAGAATTAGTTATAGGAGATCTAATCCGATAATGTGCTAAGTTGACAACAAGAAAGGTATAACCATGAAAAACATCGACGAAATGGATATCCAGATCATGAATCTCCTCAAGATGAACGCTCGAATCTCACTCAAAGAGCTTTCAAACGATATCCACCTTACTACGCCGGCACTTTCTGCACGTATAGACAAGCTCGAGAAGGCTGGCTTTATCAAGGGCTATCATGCAGATGTAGACCTTGAGAAGCTTGGATATAAGATCAAGGCTTTCATCCAGATCTCAGTACTTCCGGAAGATCAGCGCAAATTCTATGACTTTGTTCAGAGAGAGGACAATATCCTTGAGTGCGATCACATCACAGGTGTATATTCAATGCTCCTCAAGGTAGTTTTCCCATCGACAGCAGATCTTGATGTGTTTATCGGAAGACTTCAGGAATTCGGAAGAACAGAGACACAGGTAGTATTCTCAACAATACTCGAAAGATTCTAAAGATTCTAATGAAAAGAAAGAACGTCTGCATTATTTATACTGGCGGGACCATCGGTATGGTTCCGACCGAGAACGGATATGCACCGGGCAAGGGCACCTTTGCAAAGCAGCTTGCGGAGATCCGCGATCTGTATTCGCCTGAGATGCCTGCCTGGGATCTTGTTGAGTTCGATCCGCTGCTCGATTCATCCAATATAACATTCGAGCAGTGGAATCAGATCGCAGAGACGATACGTGATAATTATGACCATTATGACGGATTCGTTGTCCTGCACGGGACAGACACGATGTCATATACCGCATCAGCTCTCTCTTTCATGCTTGAAGGACTCAGCAAGCCGGTCGTCCTGACCGGTTCGCAGATTCCGCTCTGCAGACTAAGAAGTGATGGCAAGGACAATCTAATAGCATCTCTCATGATCGCAGGAGAAGGCATTGCGAATGAGGTATGCCTGTACTTTGGCAATACCCTGATGAGAGGCAACCGTGCGACCAAGGTGTCAGCTGACGAGCTAATTGCATTCGCATCACCTAATTATCCGGTGCTTGCCAGGGCGGGCATTGATATGGAGTATGATGCAAATTCTCTGAGAACTGCTAATCATGGAGCCAGACTGAGCATTACAAAGCTCCGTGGCTTCAGGATCGGTGTGATCAAGCTCTTCCCGGGAATACAGTTCGATCTCTTCGAGCCTATGGCGGAGGCAGGCCTCGATGGACTCATTCTCGAGACTTTCGGGGCAGGAAACATTCCTAATAACAGCTCTATTCCTGCAGTTATTTCCAAGATAGTCTCACATGGGACTATTGTGGTCGTATGCACTCAGTGCCCTCGCGGAAGCGTCAGGCTCGGAGCATATGAGGCAGGTGCGGCTCTGGCAAAGGCCGGCGCTCTCAGCGGCTTTGACATGACCACTGAGGCCGCTGTCACCAAGCTCACTTATCTTCTGAGCATGGGTACCGGCAGGGAAGAGATAGCAGCTATGATGGAATACGATCTCAGAGGTGAGATGACGGTTCTTTCTGATCATGAAGAGAGCAAGGCCACAGTCAAGGACCCTGAAGTCTACAGAGCAGGCAAGCAGACTGTCAATGTTGTATGCTATGGAGATTCCAATACATACGGATTCTGCCCTGAACCTTATGCTTATAGGTATCCTTATGAGAAGAGATGGACCAGCATACTTGCAGGCAGGCTGGGTGACGGATATTCCGTATCACCTGAGGGCCTTAATGGCAGGACGACTGCATATGACAGATCCGGTGCTGCATGGAAGAATGGCGTCAGCAGCTTCCTTGCCTGCGTGAATACTCACAAGCCTGTCGATATTCTGGTGATAATGCTCGGAACCAACGACTGCCTTGCAGATCTTGGACTGACTGCAGAAGAGATATCAGCAGGAATGGAAGAACTGGTAAGTATGGCCGAGAAGATCATGCCGGAGACTCAGGGGTATATCCCTGAGATCATAATAGTCGCACCGGGCGCTATCAGGGATGACTACAGGAATGGACCTTTTGCGGCAGAGCTTGACGACTATTCAGTCAGGAAATCTCATGAAATCGCATCACTCTATGCAGATATCGCCGTAAGACACGGCATCAGATTTGTAGATGCGACATCTGCAGCAGAGGTATCTGATCTCGATGCGATGCATCTTTCCGAGCAAGGACACAGAGAACTCGCAGAGCTTATCTGTCAGGCGATCCTTGAGATCAGATAGAACACGGACCAATACATAACAGAACACAGTGTACTCATTTTGAACAGGCACTGTGTTCTTTTGTTAGTGCAATTTGTCCGTCCATACTGTATGATTGAATCATATAGATGTAGGATCTGCATTTCATTTGATGGGAATACTATCGAGGAAAGGAGACAGGAATGGCGAAAGTTAAATGTCAGGTATGTGGGGCTATTTTTGAAGAGGGCGAAGAGAAGTGTCCTGTTTGCGGTGTAAGCAAAGACAACTTTATACCTGCAGATGAGGCTCCGGTAGACACCGAAGAGAAGAAGATGGTCAAATGTCTGGTGTGCGGTGCTGTCTTTGAAGAGGGAGAGGATGTATGTCCTGTCTGCGGCGTTGGCAGCGAGAATTTCATGCCGGCAACAGCTTCAAGTACATCTTTCAGACTCGATACAGATGAGAAGTTCGTAATTCTGGGAGGCGGCCCTGCTGCGAAGAGCGCTGCTGAGGCTATCAGGGACCGCAATAAGAGTGCGATGATCACCATCATCACTCAGGAATCATACCTCCCTTATAACCGTCCGATGCTCACCAAGGGAATTGTCAGAGACTTTGGCTACAATGGCCTCGCGATCGAAGGACCTGATTGGTATGAGAGGAATAATGTCTTCTTCATGTCAGATACTGAAGTAGTCAGAATCGACACCAAGGCAAAGCTGATCGATGTCAGGCTCCAGAATGGCGGACACGGCGGAGTTAAATATGACAAGCTGGTATATGCTCTCGGAGCGTACTGCTTCGTACCGCCTATCAAGGGTTCAGACAAATCCCACGTCGTTTCTGTCCGCAGCATTGCTGATACCGAGCGCGTCAAGGCGATCATTGCTGAGAGGAAGGCATCCAAGGCTGTCTGCATAGGCGGCGGCGTCATGGGACTTGAAGGTGCGTGGGGCCTCAAGGAAGGCGGCCTCGATGTTACTGTTCTGGAGACCGCGCCGGGACTCCTGCCAAAGCAGCTTGATGATCCGGCTTCTGCTATGCTTGAGGATATCTGCAACAGGGAAGGCGTCAGGATCGTAACCGGTGCTAAGATCACAGAGATCACCGATGATGCGGTAGTCCTGGATGATGGAACCGAGTTCGAGGCTCAGCTTGTAATCATGTCAACAGGTATGAGACCATACACCAAGGTTGCAGAGGACAGCGGAATCACAGTAGATAAATGGGTCGTTGCAAATGGCAGAATGGAGACAAATGTCAAAGATGTCTATGCAGCAGGAGACTGTGCTGTGATCTACGGACAGCCACAGGCATTCTGGGCGCAGGCAATTGAGACAGGAAGGATCGCAGGAGCAAATGCTGCAGGCGAGGCGCTTGAATATACTCCGATCGGCAGCTCTCTTGTTATCGAAGCAATGAACACATCTGTATTTGCTCTCGGAACAAATGGCAAGGATCCTGACCGTCAGTTCAAGACAGTCGAAAGACGTGACGAAGTCAAAGGAACCTATGAGAAGTATTTCTTCGCTGACGGAAGGATAGAGGGCGTTATCCTCCTCGGTGACATCTCCAGGATGGCAACGATGATGGACAAGATGTCAAGACATGCTTCATACGAAGAGATCTTCGGATAAGATAAGTACACATACGAGCAACACAAAAAGGCGGGACCGGAAGGTCCCGCCTTAGTTCTGCCATAAATCAGTTGATCAGAAGCCGCACTTAGCTACATATACTGCATTCGAAGGAAGTCCGAGATCATGCTCAGGAGCATCGAAACTCCACTTAGGAGCATTCGCTCTGACAGCAGCCATTACAGCATAGAAGTTGAACATTACGATACCATAGTTGAGGTGAGTATCGTATTCGTTTGTCTCAGGATCCTCAAGACCTACGAGATAGATCTTAGTATCATCGACGAGGACCTTGTATGGCTGTCTGTTGCCGAATGACTGAGCGTGAGCCATAGCTCTGAGACCATACTCAAGCTCTTCATACCACAGTGTTGTATCGACATCTTTTCCGAACTTCTTGCCATCTGTAAGCTCGTCGAGAGACTTCTTAGGAGCCTTCTTCTCGTCATTATTCTCATCACGGTAACCGAAGGCGATAGCGCATGCAAGAACCATGTCAGTGTCTTCTCCGAGAGCTGCCTTGGTAGCTGCAGCGTCATTGATTGTCATCCAGCATGCAGAGAGGCCAAGCTCAGTCATCTTAAGAGTGATTCCCTGAGCGAGATATCCGGCATTCTCGAGGAAGTGCTCTGCAGGATCTGAGAAGAGGAGCATATAAGCCGGAGCCTTAATGCAGTAGCCGTTATAACCAACGCTCTTGCTGAGTGCATCATAAACATTGCCGAAATAGAATTTAAGCTCGGTCTTGATGCCATCTACAAGATCGCTCTCTTCATCTTCGTAGTATTTCCTGATCTCAACAAGAACATCATCATCGACCTTCTTGCCTGAGAACATTCTGCAGGAATTTCTTTTCTTGACTATATCATTGTAATATTCCATCTTGATTACCCCTATCATAATTCATAGCAGTTGAACAAATTAATTGTTAACAGAAGTATTCTAACACGCCTTAAGATATTGTTTCAATAATATCGTGTACCAGCCAAGACCATCGTGCTATAATACAGTCGATTTGTTAAAACCCAGGGTATAATAATCGATTAATTAAATGAGCAAACTCACTACAGAACCCAAGGCAGAGGCTGCCGGTAAGAAATTTGACATCAAACATTTTCTTCGCAGTGTTGCAATACTGCTTACTTCCGCATTCTTCGGATCATCCGTACAGATATTCGTAATGATCCCTTGTGGAATGACATCTGGCGGCATGCCGGGAATTGCGAGAATACTGACAGCGATATTCCCGTCACTCAGCTATTCTCTTGTCTACTACACCCTTTCGATGGTGATACTCATCATAGTCTTCTTCACGATGGGCAAGGCCGAAGTAGGCAGGATCATAGCGCTGGCTTTCACATATCCGGTAATGCTGTTCATATTCGAGAAGATTGATTTCAGTTTACTTAATTCACCTGATCCATTCCTGGCTTCATTGCTGATCGGAGTATGCTATGGCTTAGCTACCGGCATAGGATATATCGGAGGCTTCTCATCAGGCGGAACTGACTCTCTTGCCAGAGTACTTAAGTTCAAAGTCTTCAACTATCTTCGTGTCGGAGATATCCAGATGGCAATGGATGTTACGATTATTCTCATTTCAGCCGTTGTCTTCGACGTGAATGTCGCTCTCTATGCGGTCGTGAATGCTGTAGTTGCAGCCAAAGTGATTTCGGCTGTTATGGTCGGTTACAGCGGTACATTCATCCAGTTCGACATCATTTCATCCAAGCCTGAAGAGATTGCTGAATTTATCATGAAAGATGTGAACAGAGCTGTAACATCCCATATTTCAAGAGGCGAGTATAGCAAGGAAGAGCGCAGGACTTTGACTTGCATCTGCACTCCGGGCGAGAGCATCAAGATCAAGAAATTCGTTGCAGAAGTTGATCCGACTGCATTTGCGACTATCATGCCGATAACAACAGTCTGGGGCAAGAGATTCTCAAATATAAGCGAGGTCGACAATATCTGAAAAAAGTACAAGACTTTAGCACTTTAAAGCACGAAAATACAATCTCCATATAGTATAATAGTCTCCTGAGGAGGTTGCGATATGATAACTGACAAGGACCGTAAGAATTTTAAACAGTTCTATCAGGCTGTGCTTTCACTTGAGACTGAAGAAGAGTGCAGAATGTTCTTTGATGATGTAGCAACGATCAAGGAATTACTTGATTTGTCTGCAAGGCTGGAAGTCGCCAGAATGCTCGACAGCGGGAGCGTCTTCAGCGAGATAAGTAAGGAGACAGGAGCTAGTTCTGCAACCATCAGCCGCGTCAATAAGTGCTTTACCTATGGAGAAGGCGGATACAAGACTGTCCTTGAGAGAATCAACAAGGACGAATAATGCGTGTATTCATCAGATAAATGACGGATCTCATTAAGGTAATATAATAACAGCCGGAAACTCAACGTTATCCGGCTGTTTTTCAATGCAAAAAACTGTGCTGAAATGATATGCGGAAAAGATGTATCGTTATACTAACCCTCGTACTTGAAGCAATCCATAAATCTGAGCTTGAACAGATTCTTCTCGTGGAGATAGTCGATTCTCTTCTTGGTCTCAGGATCGTCGATCTCGCCTGTCCTGATGTATCTGTCGAGAACCTCATATGTGAAGCCGAGTTTGTCTTCGTCTGACATTCCTGAAAGTCCGTCTGAAGGAACCTTCTCGATCAGTACTGAAGGAAGACCGAGAACTCTGCCGATAGCTCTGATCTCAGCAGTGGTGAAGAATGACATAGGGCTGAAATCACCTGCCGAGTCGCCGTATCTTGTCGAGTAGCCTACCCAGTCTTCTGAGAGGTTGCAGGTGTTGACGACTCTTCCGTTCTTGCTCTGGCCGACTGCATAGAGTGTTGACATTCTCAGTCTTGGAGGAAGATTGATGATGGAATCCTTGCTGATCTCGATTCCTGCACCACTTATCTGGTCACACAGAGAGTCGAAAGCTCCCTGAATGTTGATTATATAATGCTCGATTCCGAGGTGGTCAACGAGAAGCTTTGCCATGTCGATATCTGACTGCTCGCCATTAGGCATCAGAACACCGATAACACGGTCCTTGCCAAGTGCCTCTACGCAGAGCGCTGCAGCTATAGAGCTGTCCTTGCCGCCGCTGATTCCGACTATAGCATTACATCCCGGGCCGTTCTTCTCAAACCACTGGGAAATCCATTCTACTGTTGCCTTGGTTGCTTTGACTGCATCAAATTCCATAATTACCTCCCCATAATGTACTAGAGATTTCACCAGTCAATTATAACACAGAGGCAGGCTGTGTGGTATACTACTGAATGTATCTGAACCAGATGGAGAAGATATTACCAAATAGCAAACAAGGAGTTTAATAAATAAATGAAACCTTACTATATCAAAGACCTTAAGCCGGACGACAATCACCACCTCGAAGACAGATTCCTTGTCAGGAATGCTGATATCAGAGACGGGAACAATGGCAAGCGCCACCTGTATATGACACTTGCAGACGCAACCGGCGATATACAGGCCGTCAAATGGACTCTTACACCTGATGAGATCGCATCGTACAGCAAGATCCGTACAGGAATGATCATTACCGTAGCTGCAAGATGCAAGGAATATCAGGGCAAGAATCAGCTTGTCATTGATGTCATCAAGGGAAGAGCCAAGGACGATACATACGACAGAGCGGATTTTTTCAAGGCTGCTCCTGAGTCACCTGAGGGGATGTATGAATATATCCTCAGCAGGATCAATGCCTTCGAAGACGAAGACCTCAGAGATCTCTGCCTCAGCTTCTATGAAGACGAGAAGGACAGACTCATGTATTATCCTGCTGCAATGAGCAATCATCATGCTGAGTATGCAGGACTTCTGTATCACGTCAAGAGAATGATGATGATGGGGGAGAGAGCATGCGAAGTATACACATTCCTGAACAAGGACCTGCTGCTCGCAGGCGTGGCTCTGCATGACATCGAGAAGCTGAACGAACTTAATTCTGACGAGAACGGAGTCGTTCCTGACTACACTCTTGAGGGCAAAATGCTCGGACACCTTGTCATGGGCGTTGCTGCGATTGGTGAGAGATGCAGGGACCTCGGGCTTGACGAAGAGAAGTGCCTCATGATGCAGCATATGGCTCTGAGCCATCATTATGAACCTGAATACGGCAGCCCTAAGAAGCCTCTGTTCCCTGAGGCTGAGATGCTCCACTATCTGGACATGACAGATGCCAAGATGTTCGACATGGAGGAAGCCCTCGAGAATGTTGAACCGGGAGAATTCAGCGACAAGGTATACACCCTTGACAACAGAAAACTTTACAAGAGAACATTCTGACAGGTAACTGATGCAGAGGGAAGGTAAGCTTAGCAGAATAATATTCAACAATGCAGAGAACGGCTATACAGTTGCAGTCTTCGATACTGAAGAAGGCTCATTCAGAATAGCCGGCTCTTTTGCTGAACCGAGAATCGGAGCCAAATACAGGCTTGAAGGCAAATTTACCATACATGCCAGATATGGCGAGCAATTCAGCTTCTCAAGTTACGAGGAGCTCCTGCCTGAAGGTGAGGACGCTATACTTGAATTCCTTTCAGCCGGCAATATCAGGGGCATAGGACCTAAGACCGCAAAGACTATCGTGGAGACCTTCGGAGAAGAATCCCTCGAAGTAATTGAGAAGACTCCTGAGAAGCTCCTGAGCATCAGCGGCATCGGCCCTAAGTCGCTTGCTAAGATCGCAGAGTCATTCGGTGAATCAAGAGAATTCGCCAGCGTCTCGATCGAGCTGAGAGAGCTTGGGATCGAAATGTCTGATGCGGTCAGGATTTATAAGATCTACGGCAGCGACTCTGTAAGTATTGTAAAGGAGAATCCTTATATCCTTGTTGAAGACATTCGCGGGATAACTTTTCCTAAGGCTGATAGTATAGCTGCCAGACTCGGCTTCGAGCCGGGCAGCACGTTCAGGATCGAGAGCGGGATCAGATATGCCCTGAGATCATGGGCTTCGAGCGGCAGCACTCTTATGCCTGAGGAGCTTCTTGTGGAGAAGGTAGCAGAGCTTCTTGATATTACAAGAGAGGAAGTCGCTGATTCACTCAGGGATCTTGTGTTCAACGGGGAACTCGAAGAAGACAGGATAGATGATATTCCTGTCATATATCTGTACGGATACTATCAGGCGGAGCAGAGAGTAGCCTTCAATATCGGGAGGATCCACGATGCTCCTGTCAGGCAGATTCCGGCATCTATCGAGGACCTTATCAGTGATGCGGAGGCGGGCCTTGCTGCTGACGGCATGAGCTATGTAACGCTTTCCGAGGAACAGGAGAACGCTGTCCGTGCAAGTCTACTGACGAACATCTCCATCATCACCGGAGGTCCGGGAACAGGTAAGACAACGATTATAAATATATTAGTCAGGATATTCAGAAGACTGGGCCTTGAAGTGGCGCTGGCCGCACCGACCGGAAGAGCCGCCAAGAGAATGGAAGAGGCATCCGGCGAGCCTGCGATGACGATCCACCGCCTTCTTGAATACGTATACTCTGAGGACGAGGAAACTCTCAACTTTGGCAGGGACGAAGAGAACCCGCTCGAACAGGACGTTATCATCGTAGATGAGGCGTCCATGATCGACATAATGCTGATGGATGGACTTCTTAATGCTGTCAAGAGCGGCACTGTGCTGATTTTCACAGGAGACGCCGACCAGCTGCCTTCTGTCGGAGCAGGCAATGTTCTGAGAGATATGATAGCAAGTGAATATATCCATACCACAAGGCTCAGAGAGATTTTCCGTCAGGCCGGCGGCAGCAAGATAATAACCAATTCGCACCTTATCAACAATGGAGAGTACCCGGAGCAGGGGCTCAGCGGGGATGATTTCTTCATACTCCGCAAGGACAGCGAGAACGAGATCCTTGACACCATCAGAGAAATGGTCGAAGGCAGGATAGCAAAGGGCTTTGAATTCATAAGCTCTGCCTCGGATATCCAGATCCTGACGCCGACTAAGAGAGGAGCTCTCGGGGCTCCAAGCCTGAACAGCGTTCTTCAGGATGTCATCAATCCGGCGGAAGAGGGCGACCCTGAGCTCAGAATAGGCAGCAAGGTCTTCAGGACCGGCGACAAAGTCATGCAGCTGAGGAACAACTACGGCGCAGAGTGGAGAGACGAACTCACATGGGCTGAGGGAGAGGGCATCTTCAATGGTGACATGGGAACAGTTGAGAGCATCAACCTTCATGACAAGAGCATGATCGTAAAGTCTGACGACAGGCTGATAACATATTCGGGCGACATGTTCGATGAGATCGATTTTGCGTATGCGATCACAGTTCACAAGAGTCAGGGTACAGAGTTCCCGGCAGTTATCATACCTGCATGGAGATTCCCTCCGATGCTGATGACAAGGAATCTACTGTACACAGCTGTGACAAGAGGCAAGAAGCTCGTTCTGATAATAGGTGACCCTCGCTGCGTTCAGATGATGATAGACAATAACCGTGCTGACGGAAGGTATACAGGACTGAGAGCCCGCCTTCAGCAGCTCGATACACCTGCTTTTTTCTAGAACCATGGAATTAATAAGAGCTTTATTCAAAGAGACGCTGGATCTTATATATCCTCCGTCTCTTTACTGCATTTGCTGCGGTAAGATAATAGACCAGACAAGAACATACAGACTCTGCAATGACTGCATGGACGGCCTCAAATGGATAGGGGACAGGACATGCAGGAAATGCGGCAAACGCCTCTCATCTGTCAATCCGGGGGAGGTTTGTTTTAACTGCAGAGAACACGGGCACTCCTTTGATTTCGGTTATACCTGCACAGAATACGGAACTCATGAGAGGGCGATGGTGTTCTCTCTTAAATATGACGGCAGAACCGACATCGCGGATACGATCGGAGAGATCATGTACGACAGGATGGCGGCAGAATTCGGCAGCGATGGACTTGCATCGAATTACGACATCATCGTGCCTGTTCCGGTGCACCGCAGCAAGCGGGAAACAAGAGGCTTCAACCAGGCGATGCTCATCGCATGCAGCTTCTGCAGAAGGGCCGGCCTCAGGGCGGATGATGACATTCTGGTCAGAGTCAGGCAGACACATATCATGAGATCCCTCGGACCTGATGAAAGACGCGAGAACATAAGAGGAGCCTTTGAGATCAGAAAGAGAAGGATCCCAGACATCCAGGGCAAGAGGATACTCATCATAGACGACATCTACACGACAGGCGCGACAGCCGATGAGATCGCGGCACTTCTCAAATCCGGCGGAGCTGCTTCTGTAGATATACTTTCCTTCGCAGCCGGAGCAGACATGGTCAAATCCTGACAGGATGTTCCCTTGTCAGGTTTTTGTGGTAGAATAGGTGGTGATCGGGCGGGCATGTTCGTGGTTGAAAGTCCAGGCCAGATACGGGCAAAGGGATCCACGTAAGCAGTCAGCAGGAAGCGGCTGTGATCATGGCGTATCTTAGAAGTAAGTCCTCCGGAAACCGGGTTAAGGCAAGTGTGGGGTCAAAGACCAGGTCGAGTGCCCCGCCGGATCGGCTCTATTGTGTGAAATATTAGCGAAGAACAGATACATTTATTGACAGAGAAATGTCAATAAATGTATTATTAATATAACAAGAATTAGACCGCGGTCTAAAATCAAGTCCAACACTTTCCATAACAATCAGAAATGCACGCAATTACAAATATTCAGAAGTATTCAATACACGATGGCGATGGCATCAGGACAACTGTTTTCTTCAAGGGTTGTCACCTCAGATGCCAGTGGTGCCACAATCCCGAGACGCAGAGATTCGAGCCGGAGCTTCAGGTAGATATTCCTAAGTGCACCGGATGCGGAAGATGCGTCAAAGTTTGCCCTCAGGGCGCAATCAGTATCTCAGCCGAAGGCAAGTCAGTAACCGACAGAGATAAATGTATCATCTGCGGTAAGTGCGTCAATGCATGTCTCGGCAATTACCGTACTGTCGTAGGACAGGAATATACTGTTAAGGAACTCGTGAAGAAGTGCCTTCAGGATCAGATGTTCTATGAAGAATCAGGCGGAGGCGTTACTCTCTCAGGCGGTGAAGTCATGGCCATGGATACAGAGTACATTCAGGCTTTGTGCAAGGCTCTTCACAGAGAGGGAATATCCGTAACCATAGATACGTGCGGACAGGCGCCTTACAGCAACTATGAGGCGATAATCCCTTATGTAGACACCTGGCTGTACGATGTGAAGGTCATGGATGACGATCTCCACAAGAAGTACATGGGTATGGGCAACAAGCTCATACTGGAGAACCTTGTCAGACTTGCGAAGACAGGTGCGAGAATATACATACGCATCCCTGTGGTCAAGGAGGTCAACGGCAACTGGGAATCAATGGCGGACATCATTGACTTCCTCAAGAAGAACGACATAAGACCGCCGCAGGTCAATCTCCTGCCTTATCACAGCACAGGTTCCCACAAGTATGGCAAACTCGGAATGGAGTATCCGGGACAGCTTCTTACAACCCCGACAGATGAGGAGATGCAGGACTTTGTCAGACAGTGGAACGAAGCAGGCTTCTCAAATGTCAAGATAGGCGGATAATTACAAGCTAAGCTTGAAGGAATATAACAACAAATATCTAATATATCACCTTACATTCACGGAGGAATATCATGGAAGAACGCGGAATGAATGCAAGAATCAAGGCGCTTCGCAAGGTCAGCATGGAGACACAGCCACACATCGACCTCGAGAGAGCAAAGATCGAAACAGAAGTTTATAAGGAATGGGAAGACAAGGTTTCTCTGCCTGTTCTCAGAGCACTCGTTCTTAAGGAGTACTTCAGCAAGAAGACTCTTTATCTTGGCGAGGGAGAGCTGATCGTAGGCGAGAAGGGTAAGGATCCGCAGTCCTCACCTACATTCCCTGAACTTACATGTCATACACTTGAAGATATGCACATCATGAACGACAGAGCAGTTGTTAACTACACTGTCACTGAGCAGGATCTCAAGGATCAGGAAGAGATCATCATCCCTTACTGGAAGGGTAAGTCAATGAGAGACAAGCTGCTCGCAAGCATGACAGACGAGTGGAAGGAATGCTATGCTGCAGGAATGTTCACAGAGTTCATGGAGCAGAGAGGTCCTGGACATACTTGCGGAGGCAAGAATGTATTCATCAAGGGCTATGCTGATTACAAGATCGAGATCCAGGAAGCAATCGATGCACTCGATTTCATGAATGACCCTGAAGCTCTTGCTAAGAAGGACGAGCTCGAAGCTATGCTCATCGACTGCGATGCAGTAATGATCCTCGGCCAGAGATATCATGACCTCCTCAAGGAAGAGGCTGCAAAGTGCGAAGATCCTGTCCGCAAGGCTGAACTCGAGCAGATGGCTGCAAACCTTGAAGTCGTTCCTGCTCACAAGCCACAGACATACTGGCAGGCAATCCAGCTTTACTGGTTTACACACCTTGCTGTAACAACAGAGCTCAACCCATGGGATGCTTTCAGCCCGGGAAGACTCGACCAGCATCTGTTCCCATACTATGAGAAGGACGTAGAAGACGGCATCCTTGATGACGAGAGAGCTCTTGAACTTCTCGAGTGCCTCTGGGTCAAGTTCAACAACCAGCCTGCACCAGTCAAGGTAGGCGTAACACTCAAGGAGAGCGGAACCTACACTGACTTTGCCAACATCAACACAGGCGGAATCAAAGAAGACGGAACTAACGGCGTTAACGCTGTCAGCTATCTTATCCTCGACTGCATGGATGAGATGAAGCTCGTTCAGCCTAACTCCAACGTTCAGATCAGCAAGAAGACTCCTCAGAAGTTCCTCAAGAGAGCTTGTGAGATTTCAAGAAAAGGCTGGGGACAGCCGGCATTCTACAACACTGATGAGATCGTACAGGAGCTCCTCAACGCAGGTAAGACTCTTGACGACGCAAGACAGGGCGGTTCATCAGGCTGTGTAGAGACTGGTTCATGGGGCAACGAGGCATACATCCTGACAGGATACCTCAACATCCCTAAGATCTTCCAGCTCACAATGTACAATGGCTTTGACAATCAGTCCGGCAAGCAGCTCGGTCTCAAGACTGGCGATGTAAGGGACTTCAAGTCATATGATGAGCTCTGGGATGCTTTCAAGAAGCAGCTCCACCACATGGTAGACATCAAGGTTCGCGGCAACAATGTGATCGAGAAGCTTTACGCTAATTACATGCCGGCACCATGCCTGTCGATCGTTACTAACGACTGTATCAAGAAGGGCAAGGACTACAACAATGGCGGATCAAGATACAACACCAGATATATCCAGGGTGTAGGTATCGGAACCATCACAGACTGCCTCAGCGCAATCAAGTACAATGTATTTGACAACAAGAACTTCACCATGGAAGAGCTTGTCAAGGCTATGGATGACAACTTCGAAGGACACGAAGAGATCTTCAACATGGTATGCAACAAGACTCCTAAGTATGGTAACGATGATGACTATGCTGATGACATCATGCAGGATGTATTCAAGCTCTACAGAGACGAAGTAACAGGCCGTCCTACAATGAGCGGCGGACAGTATCATGTAGACATGCTTCCTACAACATGCCACATCTACTTCGGAGAGGTCATCGGAGCAACAGCTAACGGCAGACTTGCTAATAAGCCTGTTTCGGAAGGTATCTCACCTGAGAAGTTCGCTGATACAAACGGCCCTACAGCTGTAATCAAGTCCTGCGCTAAGATGGACCACTGCTCAACAGGCGGAACTCTTCTTAACCAGAAGTTCACACCGAGCGCTATCGCTGGCGAGACAGGCCTTGACAACCTTGCAAGCCTTATCCGTACATACTTTGCAATGGATGGACACCACATCCAGTTCAACGTATTCGATAAGGAGACACTGCTCGAGGCACAGAAGCATCCGGATGATTACAAGGATCTCATCGTCCGTGTAGCAGGTTACTCTGACTACTTCAGGAACCTCGATGAGGAGCTCCAGAACGAGATCATCAACCGTACAGCTCAGAGCTTCTAATAATATAAATTAAGTGAAAGGGGCATTCGTGCCCCTTTTTATATTTGTTTAATAATTGACACCTGGTACACACATTTGGACTCCTTTGTATGCTATAATAAATGTGAGCAAATATCGCCGCCCTGATGAGAGCGGATTACCGTCTCGATGGACCGGCGGTATGATAGGCTCTAGACTATATAATGAGGAGGTCCAGGATATGAAGATCCAGATTTCGGCTAAGAATTACCCAATGAGCGACAAGCTCAGCACCTACATCGAGAAGAAACTTGGCAAACTCGACAAATACTTCAACGAAGATGTAACAGCCAATGTAGTAGTATCCAAGCTTAGAGAGACACCTAAGTTCGAGGCAACGATCAATGCTAAACAGGCTGTTTTCAGAGCTGAGATGGCTAATGACAGCATCTATGATGCAGTAGATATGGCCACAGACAAGCTCGCCAACCAGATGTCCAAGCTCAAGGGCAAGCTGGAGGCAAGATATAAAGAGAACAAGGCCCTCAAACTCGAATTCGTTCCAGAACCTGAATCAGAAGAACTCGAAGATGAGATGGTCATCGTAAGAAGGAAGGAAGTAGAACTTGAGCCTATGGTAGCAGAAGAGGCTATTCTCCAGATGGAGATGCTCGGACATGACTTCTTCGTCTTCCTGGATATGGATACAGACGCAGTAAGCGTTGTTTACAGACGTAAGGGCAATGCATACGGCCTGATTGAGACAGACAGATAATTCTATATTTAATAACTAGTTAAAGGGGATCAAAGTATGGGTCAGAAGGACTGGGATCCGGATGATCTTCTGGATTTTGACTACGGACATCCTGTAGGCAGAGACAAGGCTCAGAAGAGCCAGGGAGGATCACAGAGATCAAGTCAGGATTACAGAGGCGGACAGAGTAACTCAGACAGACACTACGAAGAACTGAGACAATACGAAGCATTAAGACACAGCGATAAACAGGCTGAGGCTCAGCCTGTTTATTCGAGTGCGTCATACTCTGGTGCGCCGGAAGAGATTGGTAAGTCTCGCAAGGCTGCGAAGGCAGCTGCCAAGAGAAAGAAGAAGAAGTCAGCTGCCGAAGGACAGGCTGCTGTCAGGGCTTCACAGGCAAGACGTACTCCTGAAGAGGCAGCTGCTCTCAAGCAAGCTCAGCAAGAGGCTTATGACAGATATCGCAGCACTTACTCCAAGAACACAATGAAGAAGGCCAGACGCAAGAAGGCCAGCATCCTCACAAGAGGGCTTTCTATCATATATCTGATAGCAGCTGCTGTTTTCCTTGCAGTCATGACTATCATGGATATCATTCCGTTCGGAGTGCTGGCGGCTCTCTATGGAGTGCTGGGACTGCTGAGCCTTATCATTGTTATTCAGCTTCGCAAGCCTAATGTCAGGAGATGGGTCAGGTCGCTGGCCACTCTTACAGCTCTCGCGCTGATAGCTGTATACGGAGTAGGGTCAGCCTATGCAATGGGAACTCTTTCGTTCCTCGATTTCACTTCTGTAGCTAATGACAAGAAGGTCGCTTCTGTTACCAAGCAGCCATTCAATGTCTGCATAACAGGAATGGACGTTAAGGGCAAGATCGATACAGAGGGAAGATCCGATGTCAATATGATAGTAACGGTCAACCCTAAGACATATCAGATTCTTATGACATCTATTCCAAGAGACTATCAGATCTACATGCCTGACAAGGACTATGCTATGGACAAGCTGACACATACCGGTTTCTATGGTGTCGGAACAACCATAGGAGCAGAGGAAGACCTGCTTGACACGAGTATCAACTACTTTGTCAAAGTCAACTTCTCCACAGTCCAGAAGTTCATCGATGCAATAGGCGGTGTCGATGTCTATTCAGAATATGAATTCACTCCTGTCAAGCTCAAGTCCTGGACAGTACAGGAGGGAATGAACCACATGAACGGCAAACAGGCTCTTGCTTTCGCAAGAGAGAGAAAAGCCTTCGTGTCCGGAGACAACCAGAGAATCAAGAACCAGCAGGCTGTATTCGAGGCCATGATCAAGAAGGCAACGAGCAGCAAGACAATGGTTCTCAGCTACAACAAGATCATCTCCAGTCTCAAGGACTATTTCCAGATGAGCGTCAGCTCCGCAGAATTCAGATCGCTGATTAAGCTGCAGCTCGGTAAGAATCCTGACTGGAAGATATACAAGAATGCTCTTGTCGGAGACAATGGATCCGAGAGGACATACTCCACAGGCAATGCATATGCATATGTAATGCTCCAGGATCAGGAGAGCATAGATAACGCCAAGGCACTGATAAATGCTGTCATGAACGGCGACACGCTTGACAAGGACGAGGACGGCAATGTTTACGTTGTCAATGCTGAGGGCGAATCAGAATCAACAGACGAATAATATACATACGAATAATTTATAGGGAAGACACATGATCGACAATTTGACAGGACTGCTAATGAGTATCAAGATAACCGATGTCATAGACATCGTTATCGTAGCATTTCTCCTGTACAAGCTGTTTGGCTTCATCAAAGAGACAAGAGCACAGCAGCTTCTCAGGGGCGTGCTTTTGATTGTCGGCATATTCCTTATGTCAGAAATCCTTGATCTGAGTCTTCTGAACTGGCTCCTTACAAGGCTCATCACCGTAGGTCTCATTGCTGTGGTAATTCTGTTCCAGCCTGAGATAAGAAGGGGACTCGAGCAGATCGGCCGGAGAGGCGTACTTACAAGTACATTCAGAGATATCGGTAAGGAGGAATCCTTCGCTACCGTGCACAAGATCGTCGATGCCGTTGATGATTTCTCATCGACCAGGACAGGCGCTCTTATGGCCATCGAGAGAGAGACCATGCTCACGGATATTGTTGAGACCGGCGTAGTTATTGACGGAGAAATCTCAGTAAGACTTCTCGGCAATCTGTTCTATGAAGGTTCTCCGCTCCATGACGGAGCCGTAATCATCAGAGGAACCAAGATTTACGCAGCGAGTTGCGTGCTTCCTCTCACAAGCCGCACAAGTATCGGCAAGAACCTCGGAACAAGACACAGAGCAGGTGTCGGACTTAGCGAGGTTTCAGATGCATTTGTCATAATCGTTTCGGAGGAGACAGGAGCGATCTCGGTTGCTCAGAATGGTACTCTGAGGAGATTCCTTGACCTCAAGACTCTTGAGAAGATGCTCCTCGATGTGTATATGCCTTCAGGTGAAGACACAGATATCCTTTCAAGAATCCTGAAAGGAGGTGGACTCTTTGGCAGAAAATAACCACACCTTTCTTAAATCATTAGTAGCTCTTCTGATTGCAACCTGCGCATGGGCATTTGTTGTTTACAACTATGACCCGACAACAAGAGTGACATATACCAACGTTCCGGTTACTTTCATCGGAGAGGACACACTTGCCGATAAGGGCTACGGAGTCGTCAGCGCAAGTTATGAGTCGATATATGTCGAACTCGAACAGAAGAGAGTCGAATCAACGAAGATATCAGCAGATAATATTTCTGTCATTGCAGATGTAAGCAGTGCCGTCGAAGGCAAGAACGGAATAACCCTTGACATCTCGGGCCCTGATGGAACTCAGGTCATTGACAGCGAAGTGAGGTCGATTGCCGTAGATGTAGAGAGGGCAGAGCGAGTAGAGGTAGATATCGCAATACAATACAGGGATACCGGTGAAACAGCTGCAGAGCCGATCGCTACAAGACTGACTTCGACCAAAGCTACTGTAATCGGTGCCAAATCTCTTGCTGAGAATGCCGACAAGGCTATCGCTTATCTCGATATCACTGACACCAATGCCGGAGCAGGAACCTTTACAAGGGACCTTGTAGCGGTAGATTCATCCGGCGAAATCATTCCGCATACGGTCATCTATCCGGGATCAGTCAACTTCAGTGCGTCGCTTGGATATACCAAGTCAGTCAACGTCAATCTCAAGACCACTGATGAATCCAATGACAGCTATCTGAGATCCACCAGCAATCCTGTGAGGATCAACATCAAGGGTGCTCCTGATGCCATAGCTGCTATCAACAGCATAGATACGGAGAACATCGATCTTACATATATTTATGAGGATACTGAGATCGAACTCAAATACGTTCTTCCTGAAGGAATAACTCTGGCAAATGGATACGGTAGTGAGACAATTAAGGTTACCGTGACCAGGAAGCCTGAACCTGAAGAAGAGGAAGACAAATCCGACACGGAGACATCCGAAGACAATAAGGCTGATCACGCCAACTAGAACTTTAACGAAGAAAGAGCTGCACGACCTGGTGCAGCTCTTTTCTGATGATCTGATATTGCAGTAATGCTCCGGGGATTAGTCCCAAAGCATTACCGGATAGGTGCCGTCTGCCTTGAGGGCAGCGAATTTGGCAACTACTTCAGGCTTGTCTTCCTTGTAGGTAACTCCGAACCATTTATCTGATGATGTCAGAACTTCATATGTGGCAGTTCCTTCGCTGATCTGCTCGTTGATAGGAGTCTGAATGTAATATTCTCCCTTCATAGGGTTCTCAGCCATGATCCTGTCAAGAGCTTTGACAAATCCTGACTTGAGTGATTCCATGTATTCAGCTGAAAATCCCCAGAGGTTCATGGAAACAGGTGCGTCAGACGGGATCTCAATCTTGCTTCCGTCCGCAAGTGTGTCGGTGATCCTTCCGTCCGGCTCTTTGCCGACCTTGAGGTGCTCGGTGATATTAGTCAGGCATCCGTTTGATGCTTCGCAGATTCCTCTTGAAACAGTTCCGTTCTCAGACAGAGTGTTCTCGATCTCGAATCCTACCATGCAGTTGTGAGATGCGTCAGCCTTGGTTGTCAGGAAGTCATATATCTTGACAAAGCCTTCTTTGCCATAGTAGTCGTCCGCATTGATAACAGCGAATGGGGCATCGATGATATCTCTTGCTGCAAGTACAGCCTGGCCTGTTCCCCAAGGCTTGGTGCGGCCCTCAGGAAGAGTATATCCTGCAGGGAGATCGTCAAGCTCCTGGAAAGCATAATGAACTTCGTATTTCTTGCCGGCGCCCTTCTCAATATGCCCTCTGAAAACCTCCTCGAAGTCATGCTTGATGATGAAGCATACTCTTCTGAATCCTGCCATATAAGCATCATAAAGGCTGAAATCCATGATGATATCGCCTTGCTCTGTGATCGGGTCGAGCTGTTTATTGCCGCCGTATCTGCTGCCCATTCCTGCAGCCATAATTACAAGAATCGGTTCCAACTGTTCTTTCCTCCTTGCACATTGTTTAAAATAAGTCTGTTAAATTCTGGCGCTAAGTCTCTCGCGCACTTTGTCCTCGCCCATGATCTGCTGGATAGCCCAGACATCAGGGGAAGTGGCTCTTCCCATAAGAGCGATCCTGATAACAGTGCTGACATGTCCGACATGTCCCTTGTATTCTTCAGGATGCTTCTTGAAATCCTTAGGCTTTGCTGCGTAGCCAAGATCTACAGCGATCTGTCTGATCTTGCCGAACCATGCCTCATTATCATCGGAATGATCATATGAATCAAGGTATGCCTTAAGGATGGCCTCGGCATCTGCAGCAGCCTCAGCAGGATATTCGTCTTCGATTTTAAATGCCTCATCGAAGAAGTATCCGATGTAATCCATGATCTGTCTTGCATAAACAAGGTCAGCTCTAGGTCTTGCATCATGTCTTCCGAGATCAAGAATCTGAGCGAGATGATCCATGTCTGCGAAGACATAACCATATTCAGGTGCGAATTCATCTGACCAGCTCTTCAGCCATGCTGCAAGCTCAGCTGCATCTATATGAAGCAGGGTGTTCTTGCTGACATCGTTCAGCTTGTCAAGATCGAAGAGCGCTCCGCTGCTTGACATCTTCTCAGTCGTGAATTCGAAATCTTCAGCAGGTGCGTCCGGATTAGCGATACGCCACTCCTCATAGTTGGAGTTAAGGATGGTCAGAAGATACTCTCTGACAGCTGCAGGGTGATAGCCCTGGCTCCTGTAGTAATCGAGCGAAAGCTCAGGATCCTTACGCTTTGACAGCTTGCGCTTGTTGCCGTCCTCGCCGATCTTCATCAGCTGTGCGGTATGGCAGTAGATCGGCAGTTCCCATCCGAGATCCTCGAAGAGCTCGATATGGATCGGAAGGGAAGGCAGCCACTCTTCGCCTCTGACAACATGTGTCGTTCTCATCAGGTGGTCATCTACGACATGTGCAAAGTGATATGTCGGGATACCGGTCTGCTTGATTATGACGACATCCTGGAAGTTGTCAGGAACAGACAGCTCTCCTCTGATCGCATCAATGACATTGTGTCTTGAAGTCTCCTCGGCTGTAGCGTTAGGAACACCCTTGGACTTAAGTCTGATGACGAAAGGCTCTCCGGCCTTGATTCTTGCTACGACATCTGCCTCAAGCTCAGGATCCTTGTCCCAGTCTCTGAACTTTGACCAGCCTGCGTAGATACCAGGGGAGACCTTGGCAGCCTCCTGCTGCTCTCTGATCTGGGTGATCTCATCCTCTGAAAGGAAGCATGGATAAGCAAGTCCCTGCTCGAGCAGCTTCTTGGCGAAGGTCCTGTAGATCTCACCTCTGTGGCTCTGTGTGTAATCGCCGTATGCGCCTATATCGCCATTCTCTGTGACACCCTCGTCAAAACTGATTCCGAAGAATGCGAGTGAAGTGATGATGGTCTCTACAGCGTTCTCGACAAATCTCTTGTCGTCAGTATCCTCTATACGGAGGAAGAAAGTACCGCCGCTCTGATGAGCGAGTCTCTCATCTACAAATGCTCCGTACAGATTGCCGAGATGGATGAATCCTGTAGGGCTCGGTCCGAGTCTTGTGACCTTAGCGCCGGCAGGAAGATTTCTGGCAGGATACATAGCTTCATATTCCTCTGGAGTGTGAGGAAGAGAAGGATATATAAGATCAGCTAATTCTCTGTAATTCATGCATATTCTCCTTATTTATAATCAATCGTACTATTATAACTTATAGGAGCATGGTTTTTCAATTGGAGGGAGTATGCTATAGTTATATATGAAGATGGAGGTGCAGAATGGATCACAATACACAGAGAATCTGGCTAATATCTAAACTCAAGGCAGAATCCCCGGGATTCGCACGCATCAGGGTGCCTTCGGATGAGCAGGGACAGAAGGATCTTCTCAGGTCCCTGATGAACATCAGGATGCCGGACCCGATCAGCGAAGAATTCCTCCAGGAGCAGGATGCCTATCTCAGGAGAGAGAGCATAATGAAGGGCATCGTGGATGAGAGGACGCTGACACCATGCGATACCGATCCGAGACTCTATCTCTGGCAGGGAGATATTACAAGACTCAAGGCAGATGCGATCGTCAATGCGGCAAACAGCGGAATGACTGGATGCTATCAGCCGCTTCACAACTGCATCGATAACTGCATTCATTCAGCTGCCGGAATACGTCTGAGGCTCGAGTGTGCGAGTATAATGAGACGTCAGGGACATGATGAACCGACAGGACAGGCCAAGATCACCGGAGGCTACTGCCTGCCGGCTAAGCATGTCATCCATACAGTCGGCCCGATAGTCTATGGCGAGCTTACAGATGAGCACAGGAATCTTCTCCGGTCGTCATACAGATCCTGCCTCAGGATCGCTGAAGAGAACAGGCTTGAGAGCATAGCGTTCTGCTGCATTTCGACGGGAGTTTTCATGTTCCCGCCTGAGGAAGCTGCGAAGATCGCTGTCGGAACAGTCAAGGAGTATCTTGACGATCAGGCGGAGAGATATGGAGAGATTGGTTCGATGATCACATCCGGTGAAGGCGAGACTGCCAAAGTCTACAAAGGTGTAGAGCGAGTCATTTTCAATGTTTTCTCTGACCGTGACAGAATGATTTATGAGGATTTGCTCTGGAAGTAATCAGTAGTTATTATCTGTGTCAATAATTCCCATAATAGCCTTTTTGTGTCCAATAATTGCATTTTGTGCAGAATGTGTGTAATATAGCTATTGCAACAATTAACAATCTCAGGAGGCTGCCGGTGGGAGATAGAGTTCAAATTAAAGAAGTAACAAGCAAAGCGGAGCGGAGGATCTTTGTTGATTTTCCTAACCGCTTTTATCGTGATATACCGGAATTCGTTCCGGCTTTCTATGGCGATGACATGGCGGACTGGGACCCTGACAAGAACCCTGCTTTCGCATATTGCGAGGCAAAGTCATTCCTCGCTTATAAGGGTGATGAAGTTGTTGGCAGGATAGGCGCTATCCTCAGCCACAAGGCGAATGAGAAGTGGGGAACGAAGAGAATGAGGTTCTCGCAGGTCGACTTCATCGACGACCGTGAAGTCTCGGCTGCACTCTTTGGCGCTGTAGAGGACTGGGCCAGAGAGAAGGGCATGAATGAGGTCCACGGACCTCTCGGATTCTGTGATCTCGACAGGGAAGGCATGCTCGTTGATGGCTTTGACAAGAGAAGCATGTTCATCACTTACTATAACCATCCTTACTATCTGGATCATCTTACTGCACTCGGATATGTTAAGGATACGGACTGGATCGAGCATCTTATTCCGCTCGAAGGATGGGACGATCCTAATTACAAGAGACTCAAGAGGATCTCAGATGCAATGCTCAGGCGCACCGGTTTCCATAAGGCGGATGTCAAGAAGAAGTCAGATTTCAAGCCGTATATCCGCAAGGTTTTCGAGCTTGTCAACATCGCATATGCACCGCTGTACGGTGTTGTCGAACTCACCGAGGAGCAGATCGACAAATACACTAACAAATTCCTGCCGCTCGTAGACCCTGATTTCTGCTGCCTCATAGTAGACGACAATGACGACCTGATGGGATTTGGCGTAGGCGCACCATCTGTATCTGAGGCAATGAAGAAATGCCATGGCAGACTCTTCCCGTTCGGATGGGCCGGCGTTCTGAGGGCTCTTAAGAAGAATGACACACTCGATCTGTTCCTGATCGCTGTAAGACCGGAGCTTCAGAAGACCGGTCTGAATGGAGTCATCATGGAGCATCTCTTCACAGGATGCAACAAGCATGGCATCAGACACGCTGAGACAGGTCCGCAGCTCGAGACGAATACCAAGGTCCACAGCCAGTGGAAGATGTTCGGAATTGAGCCTCACAAGAGACGCAGATGCTTCATAAAGCAGCTATAGCAAGGCATTGAATTAACTTATATATATGCTATAATTGTTCGGTCGGGTGATAAGCCCGGCCGATTATTATATTGTATGTACTAATTTGAAGGATAAGATCATGACACACGACAATGGTGATTATATAGTAAGAGCGACCGCTGCAAATGAGACCGTAAGGGCATTTGCAATAAGGTCTACAGAGATGGCTGCTACAGCAAGGGAGACACACAGAACTTTGCCGGTAGTAACTGCTGCTCTCGGAAGACTTCTATCCGCAGGAGCAATGATGGGCTCAATGATGAAGGGTGAGAAGGACAAGCTCACTCTCCAGATGAAGGGCGACGGACCGATTGGACAGCTGACTGTAACAGCTGACAGCCACGGTAATGTAAAGGGCTTCCCGGCAAATCCTGCAGTAGACATCCCGAGGAAGTATGCAGGCAAGCTCGATGTCGGCGGTGCGATTGGAAAGGGCATCCTCACTGTTATCATGGATCTCGGTCTCAGAGAGCCGTACAATGGACAGGTCGAGATACAGACAGGTGAGATCGGAGATGATCTTGCATATTACTTCACAGTCAGCGAGCAGACTCCGTCAGCTGTAGGCCTTGGAGTAATGGTAGATACTGACAGTTCAGTCAAGCATTCCGGTGGATTCATCATTCAGGTGATGCCGGATGCAGCTGAAGAGACGATCGATGCGATCGAGGCTAAGGTATCCGGGGCTAAGTCTGTTACTGCTATGATGGAAGATGGCATGACACCGGAGGATATTCTGGACTATTACCTCGGTGATCTTGATCTCGTCATAACAGAGAAGCAGCCTGTAAGATTCTACTGCGACTGCTCCAAGGAAAGAGTCGGAAGAGCACTTGCCACGATCAGCACCAAGGATCTTGAGGATATCATCAATGATGGTGAAGAAATAGAAGTAAAGTGTTATTTCTGCAATTCCGCATACACATTCGGTATAGATGAGCTCAGAGAGATCATGAAGAACAGGTAGGCAAGAGGTACCGGGATGGAGATCAACAAGAAGACTTTATACAGAGTAGGGATGATAATACTTGGCAACCTTACATATTCTATGGGTGTCAACCTAATGATCAACCCTATACACTTATACAGCGGCGGCTTCACGGGTATTGCGCAGCTGATCAGAACTTTCATGCTGGAGATCCTTCATATTCCACAGATCGGGCCGATCGACTATATGGGAATCATATATTTCCTGCTGAACGTTCCGTTCTTCATCATGGCATACAAGGTAATGGGCCGCAAGTTCTGTATAACTACACTGATTTCGATCGCTATGGCTTCAGCTTTCCTTGCTATTATCCCTGTACCGGCAACTCCGATCGTAGATGACAGGATCCTGGCATCGATTGTGGGAGGTCTTGGCTCAGGATTCGGCGCCGGGCTTGTACTGAGGGCAGGCAGCTCGCAGGGCGGGCAGGACCTTATCGGTGTGTGCCTTGCCAAGACTCATCCGGACTTCAAGGTAGGCGCGATCGGTATCGTTATAAGCGTATGCATCTATACGATATGCCTGTTCATGTATGATGTTCAGACTGTCCTGTACTCGATCATCTTTGCCGTTATGACAGGAATCTTCATCGACAAAGTCCATGTTCAGAATATCAAGATCGAATGCATGATATTCACCAAGAAGGATGGAATGGCGCAGGCTATTCTGGATGAGATGAACAGGGGAGCAACTACCTGGGAAGGCATGGGAGCTTATACCAGAGAAGACTCACATGTAATCGTGACAGTTATCTCAAAGTATGAGGAGCCGCATCTCCGTGAGGTGATCGCAAGCATCGATCCGGATGCATTCATGATAATCACTGACAACGCAAGAGTTGCAGGTAACTTCCAGAAGAGATTTACAGAATAACAAATCAGCCGCCCGGCAATATCGCCGGACGGCTGTTTTTAATTGTATAAGGCAGAGGCCTCAGATGTTCAGATATAGTTCTACCGGGCAGTGGTCGCTGCCGTAGATGTCCGTCAGGATCCTCGCATCTTCAAGCTTGTCGCGAAGGCGGTCGGAGATTATGAAATAATCTATGCGCCACCCGGTGTTCTTCTCTCTGGCTTTGAATCTGTATGACCACCAGGAGTAGGTGACCTGCTCGGGATAGAGATAACGGAATGTGTCGGTAAAGCCGGCATCGAGGAGCTCTGTCATCTTGCCGCGCTCCTCATCTGAAAAACCTGCATTGCCTCTGTTGCTCTTAGGATTCTTGAGGTCGATCTCATTGTGGGCGACATTGAGGTCGCCGCAGTATATTACAGGCTTGACAGCATCGAGCTCCTGCATGTATTCCCGCATAGCATCCTCGAACTCGCATCTGTAGTCGATCCTGAGAAGGCCATCCTTGGCATTAGGGACATAACAGCATATCAGGTAGAATTCAGGATATTCAAGAGTTATGACACGGCCCTCATCATCATGATCGCCATGGATGCCATAAGCTACAGAGAGCGGCTCTCCAAGAGATTTCTTTGCAAAGACCGCAGTTCCGGAATATCCTTTCTTCTCTGCGTAATTGTAGAATTCATAATAGCCATCAGGGTGGAAGTTCGCCTGACCTTCCTGCATCTTGGTTTCCTGCAGACAGAAGAAATCCGCATCAGATGATGCGAATACTTCTTCAAATCCCTTGGTCAGAACAGCCCTGAATCCGTTTACATTCCAGCTGACAAATTTCATTATTGATTAAACTCTCCTTATTCTATTTCGAATGGGACCATCATCCAGTTCTTATATAGTCCTATGCCGCGGATCATAATATAACCTGTTCCCGGCTGAGTATTGCGTACTACGGTCAGAATGTAGTCGCGGCCTTCCTTGAGACCTTTGCCCTCGTAGGTGATGCCGAGCTTAGGGTTAGCGCGTCCTCTCTTGAGCTTGGTCACACTGCGCTGGAAGGCGACACGGCAGTTGCCGATAGATATTCTTCTCTTCTCTTTGACTCCTGCAGCCCTTGTCTTATATACCTTATTAGGCTCTACATACCAGAAGTCGTGATCGACATTACCTTCGATTCCGCCGACTACGCCCTCGTCAGAGCACTGCCAGAACATATAGTCAGCATCAAGGCCTGCCTTCTTATTGTATCTTGCGAGCCAGATGGTTGCCGAATCATCAAGAAGGTCGGCCTGCATATAATTGGTGAGCATGTCACGGTTAGCATATATGGCGGATTCATATCCGGCTTCATGTACTGCATTGCAGAAGGCAAGTACTATGTCATGGTAGAGCGATGCCGCATAGAGCTCGCCGGCCTGGATCTTCTGATCAAGGCGGCCGCCTTCGTAAATCTCAAAGTCTATTGCGAGCGGCATGGTTATGTCTTTCTTCTTGACAAGTTCGAGCAGGAAGTAGGCTTCTTCCTGGGCCTCCTGAGGAGTAAGAGCCTGCGAGTAGAAGTAAGCGCCGGTCATGATGCCTGCCTTGGCAGCACCCTTGACATTCTTCTCGAAGGTCTCGTCTATGTGAAGCGTTCCGTCATCTGCTGCACGGTACCCGGCTCTTATGAAAGCAAAATCGACGCCGCTTGACTTGACCTTCTTCCACTTGATATCACCGGAATTATGCGCTGAAACATCTATCCCCTGAAGAACAGCGCAATTTGCGAATTTGTCAGAATGCTTAAAGCCTTCGTCTGTGAGAATGATATCTGTAGAAGACTGAATGCGGTCAACGATCCTGCTGATTATTACAATTGCAAAAATAAGAACAATAACAGCAGCCGCAATGCGTATGGCCCATTTGCGGTTTACAGGTTTGCGCTTCTTGCGTCTCCCCGGAGGCAGTCCGGACGCCTTATTGGCTGAGGCCTGCTGCTGGAGCTTGCTCCTGCGTTCTTCTATCTTGCGGTCCCGTCTTGAGGTGCTTCCACCTTGAGGAATATCTGCCATGTCCACTCCTTTGTAGATAAAACAAAATAATACCACAATATATTGTAGTTCTGACTAATTGTATCATAGGTTTATTAAATTGTTGCAAATAAATACTATATTATACACACAGATAATGTTATAATTTAGACAAACAAACTGCACAGTAGGTACAGGGTGTTATTCAAAGAAGGTAACAAAGGAGATATAGCTATGGTAAATGAGAAGTATTACGGCTATGGCACAGCGCCAAGCATCATTCGTGAACTGTTCGCCTACGGACTGGAGCAGGCAAAGAAAATCGGCAAGGAAAATGTCTATGACTATTCCCTGGGGAACCCGAGTATACCTGCTCCTGAAAAAGTAAACGAGACAATCAAGAAGCTCGTTGACGAAGAAAGTTCCATTCTGCTTCACGGTTATTCAATGGCACCTGGATTTGAAGGCGCTCGTGAAGCTATCGCAGCAAATCTCAGAGAAAGATTCACAACTAACGCACAGGCAAGCGAGATTTTCATGACTTGCGGATGCGCACCTGCACTTGTATCAGTTGCTAAGGCACTCACGACCAAGCCAGAAGACAACTTTGTCTGCATCGCACCTTACTTCCCTGAATACAACGTATTCTTCACAGCAGGCGGCGGCAAAGTCAAAGTCGTAGAGGCTGACGTTCCTGATTTCCAGATCAACCTCGAAGCACTCGAGGCAACAGTAGACGAGAATTCAGTTGCTGTTGTTATCAACTCACCTAACAACCCGTCCGGAGTAGTTTACACAAAGGAAACACTCGAGAAGATCGGCGCATTCCTCAAAGAGAAAGAAGCTGAGTACGGACATCCTATCTACATCGTCGCAGACGAGCCTTACAGAGAACTCGTATACGGCGATGCTAAGGTAACATTCATCCCTGAAGTTTATGACAACACTATCGTATGCTACTCCTGGTCAAAGAGCCTGTCTCTGCCTGGTGAGCGTATCGGTTATGTATATGTACCTGCAAAGTGCGAAGACAGCAAGGCTGTTTATGCTGCAGTAGCAGGCGCTGCAAGAGAAATCGGTTCAGTTTGCCCTCCGACACTCATCCAGAGAGTCGTTCAGGAGTGCGTAGGCTGCATGCCAGACCTTGTTGCATATGACGAGAACAGAAATGACCTCTACAATGGCCTCACAGCTATGGGCTATGAGTGCGCTAAGCCAGACGGTGCATTCTATCTCTTCATGAAGGCTCCTAACGGAGATGACATGGCATTCTCAGAGGCTGCTAAGCTCGAAGAGAACATCCTGATCGTACCTGGAACAGGATTCCACTGCCCTGGATACCTCAGACTTTCATACTGCGTATCCAACAAGATGATCAAGGATTCACTGCCAGGATTCAAGAGACTCATAGACAAATACGGCAATAAGTAATTCCATCAGGACATCCGGATTATTGAATTGATCAATTACTTGGGATTTGTGCATAAATATTGCACAAATCCCTTGTTTTCTTATGGCGCATATCGTATAATAGCCGTTGCGAATTAATACATTAGAAATGAAAGTGGGGTATATTAATGGCAAATATTAAATCCGCAAAGAAGAGAATCCGCGTTATCGACAAGAAGACTGCTCGCAACATCAGAGTAAGAAACCACGTCAAGGAAGCTGAGAAGGCATTCCTCGCAGCTATCGAGGCTGGCGACGTTGCTGAAGCTGAAAAGACTTTCAAGCACGCTGAGAAGAAGCTCATGCAGGCAGCAGCTAAGGGAACATATCACAAGAATACTGTTTCCAGAAAGATTGGCAGATTCGAGAGAAAGCTTAACGCTATTAAGTAATCTCACCCGTCCCCACACCGCGTATAAGTTAAATACGCTTACAGCCGGAGTGTCTCCCGGCTGTTTTGTTTTGTCATGACTTACTATCTTTGACATTTAAGCAGTGTCCATGTAATAATAACTATGTATGACACTTACTACTGTGAGGTTGAAATGAGCTATCTGGATAATATAAGAAATTTCAGCATTATTGCCCACATCGATCACGGCAAATCTACTCTTGCAGACCGTCTTATTGAGAAGACAGGTCTGGTCGAGAAGCGTGATATGAAGGAGCAATATCTTGATAACATGGATATTGAGCGTGAGAGAGGAATCACGATCAAGCTCCAGACAACAAGACTTAAGTATAAAGCTAATAACGGAGAGGAGTACATCCTCAACCTGATCGATACTCCGGGACATGTAGACTTCAACTATGAAGTATCACGTTCTCTTGCGGCATGTGACGGAGCTGTTCTTGTAGTTGATGCAACACAGGGCGTCGAGGCGCAGACCCTCGGCAATGTATATCTTGCGCTTGATGAAGATCTGGAGATCCTGCCTGTTCTCAACAAGATGGATCTTGATTCGGCAAGGCCTGAGGATGCAAGAGCTGAGATCGAGGACATCATAGGACTGGATGCGTCTGAGGCTCCTGAGATCTCTGCTAAGACAGGCATGGGAATTGACGAGATGCTCGAGAAGCTCATCGAGGTAATTCCTGCACCTGAGGGAGATCCGGACGGCAAGCTCAAGGCTCTTATATTCGATTCATATTATGACAGCTACAAGGGCGTTGTCATCTATACAAGGATCTTCGATGGCAGGGTCAAGAAGGGCGACATCATCAAGATGATGAACACAGGCAAGAGCTACGAGGTAACTGAAGTAGGCTACTGCATACCTGGTACAGTGCCATCTGACGAGCTCAAGGCAGGAGAGGTAGGCTATATCTGCGGCAGCATCAAGCAGGTCGCTGATGCCAGAGTCGGAGATACAATTACCCTTGCGTCAAATCCTACAGATGCACCACTCAAGGGTTATAAGAAGGCTCAGTCAATGGTTTACTGCGGCATTTTCCCTGCAGAGGGCGAGAAGTACGAGAACGTCAAGGATGCCCTTGAGAAGTTGCAGGTAAATGATGCTGCATTCAACTTCGAGCCTGAGAATTCGGCAGCTCTTGGATATGGTTTCAGATGCGGATTCCTCGGACTTCTGCACATGGATGTCATCACTGAGAGACTTGCAAGAGAGTTCGACCTTGACGTAATAACGACTTTGCCTTCAGTTGTATATAAGGTAGTCATGAAGGATGGATCGGTCCTGGATATCCAGAACCCGTCGAATCTGCCTGATCCGACTCTGATCGCACATATCGAGGAGCCGATCGTCAAGGCTGACATCATGACACCTAATGAATATGTAGGCAGCATCATGTCGCTTTGTCAGAACAGACGAGGCAACATGATCCACATGGAATATCTGACCAAGACAAGGGTCCAGCTCCATTATGAGATCCCTCTGAACGAGGTCATCTATGATTTCTTCGATGCTCTTAAGTCCCGCACGAGGGGATACGCATCGCTCGACTACGAGTTCCTGAGATATCAGACGGCAAGGCTGGTCAAGCTCGATATTCTTCTTAACCGTGAGCAGATCGACGCTCTCAGCACCATCGTTCCGGAAGAGGAAGCTATGGCCAAGGGCAGAGGCATCTGTGAGAAGCTCAAGGATATTATCCCAAGACATCAGTTCGAGGTTCCGATCCAGGCGGCTATCGGTCAGAAGATCATCGCGCGTGAGACCGTAAGAGCTTACCGCAAGGACGTTCTGGCAAAGTGCTATGGCGGAGATATCACCCGTAAGAAGAAGCTCCTCGAGAAACAGAAAGCCGGCAAGAAGAGAATGCGTCAGTTCGGTACTGTAACGGTTCCGCAGGAGGCATTCACAGAGGTACTCAAGCTCGACGACGGCAGATAATAAATGAAGAAAAGCAGATCAAGGATCGTTCTGAATATACTGATAGCTTTATGCTCGATCGGTGCATGGCTTGTAATGGTTTTTCATAGTGAGGGCATGCTGACAGACACAGGACTCAGAAGCCTTAAGTATTTTACAGTGCTCTCGAATCTTTTCGAGGGCACTGCCTGCATTATCTGGCTGTTTGCTAAGGGGGAAGCAGTAGCCAGAGCAGAGAAGATCAAATATGCCGGGACAGTATCTGTAGCGCTTACTTTCCTGACCGTCATGTTCTTCCTCGGACCTCTGTATGGATATATTTCAATGCTGTCAGGTGTGAATCTGTTCCTGCATCTGCTGGTGCCTGTTGCAGCGCTGGCGGAATGCATTTTCCTTTCGAGGACCATATACAGCAGGAAGGACAATCTGCTGTCGGTGGTTCCGATGCTTGTATACGGAACATTCTATCTTGGTAATAATCTCATCAACGGGACCGGAGAATGGCCTGCTACCAATGACTGGTACAGTTTTCTCTACTGGGGATATCCGATAGGAATCGGTATATTCGCAGTTCTGTGCCTTGTCACCTATGGTGCAGGCGCTGTTATCAGAATAGTCAATAATTATTACGACAGGAAGGCCTCCGGCCTCCGGGAAGGTGAAGTAATTGAATAAGGCAACTGGTATTTATATACATTTTCCATTCTGCGTGAAGAAGTGCAATTATTGCGCTTTTCTTTCTTTTAATGCAGATGAGAGTGTAAGAAGAGAGTACGCTAATGCTCTTATGAAGGAAATCGAGCTCGCAGGCAGATCGTTCAGCGGGCAGATCAGCACGGTATATCTTGGAGGCGGAACTCCATCTGTAATGGATGTTGCGCTTCTTTCTCTTATAATGAAGAAAATAAGGAGCTGCTTTGATGTAAAGCCTGATGCGGAGATCACTATCGAGGCAAATCCTGCTACACTTGGTATCAAGGACAGGGTGGTCAGAGCCAAGCTTACCGCATACAAATACATGGGCATCAACCGTCTGTCGATGGGTGTTCAGTCCATGGATAATAACAGGCTGACATTTCTTGGCAGGATCCATACGGCGGAGAATGTTGAGAGAGACTTTGCGATAGCAAGGGAGATGGGATTTGATAACATCAATCTGGATCTTATCTTCTCAGTGCCGGGTGAATCCACATCTGATGCTCTCGCAGATGCACGCAGGATCATTGACCTTGGACCTGAGCATATTTCCTGCTACAGTCTGCAGCTTGAGGAGGGAACGCCTTTCTACAGGATGGCAGAGGCAGGAGAGATCCGCGAGATTTCTGATGAAGAGGATCGGAAGACATATCACGAGGTCGTAAGACTTCTCAGAGCAGCGGGATATGAACATTATGAGATAAGTAATTTTGCCCGCGATGGCAAGAGATCGAGGCACAACTCGCTGTACTGGAACATGTCTGACTACATCGGGCTCGGACTTGGCGCGAGCGGATTTGTAAATGGCACGAGATACCGCAACCTGACGGATCTCGATGAATATATGAAGGCTGTTTCCGAAGAGAAGCTGCCGGTCATGGAGGAGCATGTAAACAGTGCCTTCGATAATATCAGCGAGGCGGTATTCACAGGCCTCAGAAGGATAGAGGGCATCAGCTACAGTGATGCTGTCAGTGTGTACAGAGCATCTGACGGAGCAGAAGATATTAAGGGAAATGATGAAGAGGTCTTCTGGACCATCTTCAAGGATGCCAGGGAAGAGGCTGAGAAATTTTCGGAGCAGGGACTATTGATAATTGATGGTGAAGGACTTAGACTTACATCAGAAGGAATAGACATAAGCAACACGATCATGTCTTGCTTTGTATAGAGCGGAAGGAGAATTTGCATGAAGCATTACATCATGGCGCTTGACCAGGGCACTACAAGCTCAAGAACTATAATCTATGACAAGAACGGCAGCATCATCTCTGTAGTCCAGAGAGAGTTCACACAGATATTCCCGCACGAGGGATGGGTAGAGCATGATCCGATGGAGATCTGGGCTTCTCAGATGGGAACAGCTCAGGAGGCTCTTCTCAAGGCCGGACTTACGTATAAGAATATTGCGGCTATCGGTATCACCAACCAGAGAGAGACAACTGTTGTCTGGGACAAGAATACCGGAGAGCCTGTATATAACGCTATCGTATGGCAGTGCAGAAGAACTGCAGACTATGCGGCAAGACTCAAGCCACATGAAGAGATGATCAGAGCCAAGACAGGACTTCTTGCTGACCCGTATTTCAGCGGAACCAAGCTTGCGTGGATCCTTGACAATGTTCCGGGTGTAAGAGCAAGAGCTGAGAAGGGAGACCTCCTTTTCGGTACTGTTGAATCATGGCTTATCTGGAAGATGACAGGCGGCGAGGTACATGTATCCGATTACTCCAACGCATGCAGAACAATGCTCTTTGATATCAACACTCTCAAGTGGGACGAAGAGCTCTGCGATCTTCTGAATATTCCTATGTGCATGCTGCCTGAGCCTGTTGAATGCTCAGCACACTACGGCGACACTATCAGCGAGCTCTTTGGCGGACCAATTCCTATCACAGGATCGGCCGGAGATCAGCAGGCTGCACTCTTCGGAGAGGCTTGCTTCAATGAAGGCGATGTCAAGAGCACATACGGAACAGGTAACTTCCTGCTCCTCAACACAGGAGACAAGCCTGTAACATCCAGGAACGGACTTCTGACAACTATCGCATGGGGCCTTGACGGCAAGGTCACTTATGCTCTCGAAGGTTCGGTATTCGTATGCGGAGCTGCTGTTCAGTGGCTGAGAGATCAGATGAAGTTCTTCAGGAGTGCTCCTGAATCAGAAGAGATAGCAGCTTCTGTTCCTGATGCAGGCGGAGTATATGTAGTACCTGCATTCGTAGGACTCGGAGCTCCTTACTGGGACCCTGAGGCAAGAGGTGCAATGTTCGGAATCACAAGAGGAACTACAAGAGAGCACATCGTAAGAGCTACTCTTCAGTCCCTGGTATATCAGAATGAGGACCTGCTTGCAGCCATGGAAGGCGACACAGGCAAGAAGATCACCACTCTTAAGGTAGACGGAGGAGCTGCACTCAATAATCTTCTGATGCAGTTCCAGGCAGATATCTCCGATGTAGATATCGTCAGATACGCATCTATCGAATCCACATCACTCGGAGCAGCATATCTTGCAGGACTTGCAGTCGGTTACTATGATGGCCTTGCAGACATCGTAGCAAGCAAGGAGATCGCAAGGACATTCAAGGCATCCCTTGGTGAGAAAGAAAGAAAAGAGAAACTCGCCGGATGGCACAGAGCAGTCAAAGCTACCATGGCATTCCACGAATAGAATTCGCTTTGTACTAATTTAAAAAAGTGCTGGACAAACCCATCAGTATCCGCTATAATACCAATTGCGCACGAAAAAGTGTAAACAATATGGCGCATTGGTCAAGCGGTTAAGACGTCGCCCTCTCACGGCGGAATCTGGGGTTCGATTCCCCAATGCGCTACCAAGACAAGCCCTTGGATATCCAAGGGCTTTTTGTTATGCTAGAATAAATAATAAACGAAAAAGGGGGAACTAAGAATGAGCCTTGAGGTCAGATGCTTCTCTAAAGCAATACAGAACGAGAATACATATGTGATCACCGACAGATATACCGGTTACAAGGCTGTGATCGATCCGGGTTATTATGGCGAGGATGTAAGAACAGAAATATCCGATATAGACTCACTCAAATACATACTCCTTACGCATGGACATTATGACCACTTCGCGGCAGCCCAGGAGTATATAGACGAATATCCTTCTGCTGTATTCGCTGCTCCTCTGAAGGAGGAATATCTTCTTCATGGAGGCAGAGACAACAAGTGGCTGGCGCTTGGACATGGTTCACCGGTCTGTCCTGATGCAGACCTGAGGCTAAAGGCAGGCGATACGATAACACTTGGCGGGACAGTTCTGAAAGTTATTGAAACACCAGGCCATACAGAGGGAGGAATATGCTTTTGCACCGATTCAGAGGTGTTCACCGGTGATACTCTGTTCAGGATGTCAATAGGCAATTATTCACTTGAGACAGGAAACTTGGACGAACTGGTCAGCTCCATACAGACCAGGCTGTATTCAATGGATGATGATGTCATCGTCTGGCCGGGACATGGACCTGCGACCACCATCGGATATGAGAAGAGAAACAATCCATTCGTGCAGGGAGAAGAATTCATCTGAGAAGATCAGGAGGGGGACGATTATGAGTATGCGGAATAATGTGCTTGAAATATCTGAGGATTCAGTGAGCATCAGCAGCAGATCCTATTCCGGCAGGAATGATTTTACTGAAGTGATCATACCGGAAGGTGTGACTGACATAGGCGTCGGAGCATTTGCAGACTGCACGGCTCTTGAGAAAATCGTTCTTCCGGCGGGTATGGAGAGGATCAGGAAAGAACTGTTTTCGGGATGCACTTCTCTTAAGGAAATCGTAATACCGGAAAGCGTCAGAACTATCGGAGAGTGGGCTTTCAGGAACTGCAGATCGCTCGAAACTGTGATTATCCCTGAAAGTGTGACAGACATTGCGGCAGAAGCTTTTCTGTCATGTCCGGAGGTGACAATTTATGCGGAGCCGGGATCGTATGCGGGGCGATTTGCCCGCAAATACAATATTCCTTTGGGAAGAATATTGTAAAATATTTATAGATTATTTCGATTCACTCTAACAATGTATTCAAAAAACACATAAAAAGCATTGAAATAATTACCCAATATTGATATTCTCTTAACAAGAAATAGGGGCCAATTAAATAAAGGGCTTATTCCTTCCGAGAGAGAATCATCCGGTGCATTTATTTAGATGCTATCTCGTAATCACATGGCATGACACTGAAGGATGATCGCTGAAGAGGCAAATTCCTGTTAACTGGCACTGACTGGAACGAAACTTTCAAGCAAAAGGACCGGAACGGATACCTATTTCTGGATCTTTAATAACATTGAAACAGAGAGAATGCTGTACGCGTTTTTGCGCGTGGCATTCTCTTTTTTATTTTGGAGAACGAGATGAAGTACTACATCTTGACAAATAATCCACTGGCAGCTGAAGAGTTCGGAAAGACTCACGACGTGCGTACGGTAGATGGGAAGCTCATAGATGTTCTGATTGCTGCAAGAGATCAGATCAGCCGGGGCGCAGTTCTGCTGAATCACCCGCTGTATGGCAGTGTCAAACCGAATGAGACCCCGTTCAGATCTCTTCTGCTGCAGCAAGGTAAGTCCGCGTCCGGAGATGCTCCGGCAATGCCTGATCCTGAATCAGTGAGACTTATCGGGAACGCAGTCAGTGCGTTCGAAAAATTCACAGGTAAGAAGGAGGTTGCCGATCGCCGGCTTCTCGATGACTTTATGGTCGTAGACTTGAGTCTTCTGAGGAGTGCTGTCGAGTCAGCAGACCGGTAACTCTCCATCTTATAAGGAGTTCTGAGCCGCGCTGCCCCTATGCGCGGCCGGGCTCCGGCAAATAATTAATATCTGCATTTCTATTATAGCAAAGGAGGCGATCAGAAATGAGATTGGAAATCGGAAAAATCAACATCACTGATATCCGGTTTGCGGAAGAATCCAAGATCGAGAAGGGTATCCTCTATGTCAATCCTGAGGACCTGAAGCCTGTAGTGCTCGAAGATGAAAAGCTTGTAGACGTCGTTTTCGACATTGCAAAGCCGGGTGAGTCAGTAAGAATCACTCCGGTCAAGGATGTCATCGAGCCTAGGGTCAAGGTTGAAGGAAAGGGTGGAATTTTTCCTGGAGTGATAGCCAAGGTAGACACTGTAGGCTCCGGCAAGACACTTGCTCTCAAGGGCATGGCTGTAGTAACGGCAGGTAGAATTGTCGGATTCCAGGAAGGAATCATCGATATGACCGGAGTCGGTGCACAGTACACACCATTCTCCAAGACTCTGAATCTCTGCATGGTCTGCGAACCTGCACCAGACCTCAAACAGCATGATTATGAGAAAGCTGTCAGAATGGCCGGCTTCAGAGTCGCAACAAAGATCGGAGAACTCGCAAGAGGAATCGAGCCTGACGAAACATGTGTATATGAGACACTGGGAATCAAAGAAGGTATCGAAAAGTATCCGGATCTGCCTAGAGTAGGATATGTATCGATGCTTCAGACACAGGGACTTCTGCACGATACATATGTATATGGTGTTGATGCCAAGAAGATCATCCCTACAATCATCAGCCCGACTGAAGCTATGGACGGAGCAATCGTATCCGGCAACTGCGTATCCGCATGCGACAAGAATCCGACCTATATCCACCAGAACAACCCTGTTATCGAAGACCTCTTTGCACAGCACGGCAAGACTCTGAATTTTGTCTGCCAGATCATTACCAATGAGAACGTATATCTGGCTGATAAAGAGAGATCTTCAAATATGACAGCTAAGCTCTGCCGTATGCTCGATCTCGATGGCGTTATCGTAACTCAGGAAGGCTTCGGTAACCCGGATACAGACCTGATCATGAACTGCAAGAAGATCGAAGCTGAAGGTGTCAAGACTGTAATCGTTACAGACGAATATGCCGGAAGAGACGGAAAGTCGCAGTCTCTCGCAGATGCAGACGCAGCAGCTGATGCAGTAGTAACAGGTGGAAATGCCAATGAAGTAGTTATCCTGCCTAAACTTGACAAGGTCATCGGAATGATGGATTACGTCAACAAGATCGCAGGTGCAAGCGAAGACACACTCAGAGAAGACGGAACACTCGAGGTAGAGCTCCAGGTAATCACAGGCGCTACCAATGAGATGGGATTCGGTCTGCTGAGCGCAAGATAAGAGCGGGGAAAGGAGGAGAAAACAATGGCTAAGATCAAAGTGGTTCACTATATCAACCAGTTCTTCGCCGGAATCGGCGGAGAAGAAAAAGCCGACATCCCTGCTGAACTCCACAAGGCTGAGGTCATAGGACCGGGAATGGCGTTCAACACCGGATTTGGTGATGAAGCAGAGATCATCGCTACTATCATCTGCGGTGATTCATACTTCAATGAAAACATAGATGCTGTCAAGGCAGAGATCCTCGGATGGGTCAAAGAACTTGCACCAGACCTGTTCATCGCAGGACCTGCATTCAATGCAGGCCGTTACGGAGTTGCATGCGGTACGATCGCAGCAGCAGTTCAGGAGGAGCTGGGCATCAAGTCAATGACAGGAATGTATGTTGAGAACCCTGGTGCAGATATGTACAAGGACAAGACATACATCCTCGAGACCAAGGACAGTGCTGCAGGTATGAGAGCTGCAGTCAAGAAGATGACAGCATTCGCTCTCAAGTATGCAAAGGGCGAGAAAATCGGCGCATCCTGCGAAGAGGGTTACATGAATCAGGGCATAAGAGTCAACTTCTTCGAGAAGGAAAGAGGCTCTAAGAGAGCGGTAGATATGCTGATCGCAAAGCTTAACGATAAGCCGTTCGTAACAGAATATCCAATGCCTGACTTTGACAGAGTTGAACCAAATCCTGCAGTCAAGGATATGGCACACGCAACGATAGCTCTCGTAACTTCCGGTGGTATCGTACCTAAGGGCAACCCTGACCACATCGAAAGCTCAAGTGCTTCTAAGTTCGGCGAATACAGCCTTGCAGGCGTAACCGATCTCGATGCTGACACATTTGAAACAGCTCACGGCGGATATGACCCTGTATATGCGAATGAAGATGCAGACAGAGTTCTGCCTGTGGATATCATGCGCGAACTCGAGAAGGAAGGCGTCATCGGCAAACTTCACGAGAAATACTATGCAACTGTAGGTAACGGCACAGCTGTTGCAAGTGCCAAGAAGTACGGTGCAGAAATAGGCAAGAGACTGGTGGCTGACGGAGTAGACGCAGTTATACTCACCTCCACGTGAGGAACCTGCACTCGTTGCGGCGCAACGATGGTTAAAGAGCTCGAAAGAGCCGGACTCCCTGTTGTTCACGTATGCACAGTAACACCTATTTCTATGACAGTAGGCGCTAACAGGATCGTACCTGCTATCGCTATCCCGCATCCTCTGGGCAATCCTGCTCTTGATAAGGATGAGGAGAAGAAGCTTCGCCGCAAACTCGTAGTGAAGGCTCTCGGAGCACTTCAGACCGAGGTTGACGGACAGAAGGTTTTTGAAGATTAGTAAATTCAATATCATGTCATGCGGTTTCTGATTAACGCATGGCTAACTGATCCTCAAGAAGGGACCCAATGCCAGAAATAACAGTTTGGACCAAACAGAATGCAGCGGTCATTGACCAGCTTGAGACAGCGGGAAGATTTATAGCGGATGAACGGTATATACACATGGATCTAGAAGACACGGCCGACATCATGCTGTTTATCTACCGCTGGCTCTCTGATCACATGCCTGCTGTTTCTGTAAGGCCTCCGGATGTCTTATTTCCGGTTTGGGTCTCCTTTAACAAGGAGGCAACTATGAGACCTGAGAACGGGTTTGCTGTTCTCGAGCTCAGAGTCCGGGAGGAGCTTGTGACTCCGGTCAACATTGAGAAGTGGACACGGATAACCAACTACTCATACATAGCGCTCGATGAAGAGGATGCAGCTGAGCATAACAGCCTTCTCAGGAACATGGGAATAAACAATGCTCAGGCTGTAATGACAGATTTCTATCCGGAAATAAAGAGAAAGATAATCGCAAGCTGGGACAGGCTTTTTGACGATAACGTAAAGGCAGGAAACAGCAATGCTTACGGACTGATGTGGGAGGTCAGAAGAGAATGGGTACAGAATGTGACCGTATAATACTCTATTCACCTCAGGCTGAACCTGTATGGGATGCTGTCATGAATGACGGTACAGCATACTCCCGGAGAGAATACATATATAAGAAATACGAAGAAAGTGCAGGAATATTCCTCACTGCTTATGACGCATATATTCGTGAAGCAGACAAGATAGTACCGAGGCCTGAGCCATGGGCATATCCGTACTGGGCATTTGCTTCAATGCAGCAGGTCGATCTGTCGGGCGGCGGCAGGGTCATGAAGCTGTCTGTTCCGGTGGATGAAACGGTTTTGTTCGATCAGTACGACTGGTACAAAGTTCTCCGGCTTTCATACATCGGAAGCAATGCCAAGGATGAAGCGGAATTCAGGCGTGAACTCGAGAGGAGAGGTATCAAGGATCCCTCTGAGGCGGTACTCAGACCTTTTTATCCGGATATTAAAAGGAAGATAACAGATAGCTGGAAGAAAATCTTCCGGTATGACGAAGAAATAAAGAAGGCCATCGTGAGCGGCAGAAATCCTGATGCCGGAGGAGTAAGAGCAATTCAGGCAGGACTCTGGTGCATCAAAAAAGAGTGGCTTATATAAGCCACTCTGCATGAAGCTCCCAGCAAAGGCCAACGATCCTGGACGGATCCTGAGGCCTGACAGTATATATTCCTTCCCAGCTTCTGAGAACTTTCTGCTTAAGAAGAGGGTAGAAGTTGCCGGCACTGCCGTTTATAAGAGAAGCCGGATTCGATATCCCGTATCTTGCAAGCTCGGCTTCGTGGGCGAGCTCATCTGATTCATCGGCCGGATAGTATATGTGATTGATCATATGCTCCCAGACTTCATCGTTGGCGAGTATGTAACTGCCGGCGGGAATATCCAGTCTGAGGAAAACAGAATCGGACGACTCGGGAATAGCATCTGTACCCTCAGGACTCAGCCATACAGGATACAGAAGACCGTCCGGAATGCTGATCCTGGACTTCGCCATTGAGGTCAGAAGACGGTACAGAGACGCATAGTGATCAGTGATAGTTGTGTATTTCTGACGGACGAAGTCTTCGCGGACTGTGTACACACCCTTAGTGCGAAGATCCTCGAGGACCTGAGGATCCTGCCTGGTTACAAAAATCATATTAATGCCACCTTCCTGCATGCATCGAGCATTCGTGCAGTCTGAGACTCCGGAGTGACACCGCGGTCATTGCCCAGTAGCTGGGTCAGAAGGGCATAGAAGAATGCAACAGTCATGTCATTGCTAAGAATGATGTCGTTATCAGGTACACGGCCTTCAAGAAGAGGCACGAGCAGCATAAGGTTTCTGTCCTGCAGGCTTGTTGCTCTGAACATAGCTTCAAGAAAGACGTCAGATGAGGTGTCTCTTTCAGGAGGAAACAGGTCTAAATATTCCTTGAGGACGGAAGGAAGATCCTCACTGTGACGACTGAAGAAAAGAATGTTGAATTCATCAGGATTTGAAAAAGCATGCTTGCAGAAAATCTCCCACGACAGCATGTATATGTCCGCATCGTAGGATTCATCAGTGTCAGGATCCATATGACTGGATGAATTGACCATGTCGTTTGTATATTCCTGAAGCGCATGCACGCACGCAAACAGAACCACTTCATCTATGTCTCTGAAATAACGATAGATGAGAGCGCTGTTCATACCGACACGGCTTCCGAGAGATCTTGCCGATACGGACGGGATGCCGGATTCATGAATCATTTCCATTGCACACTGAATCAGAGATATTTTGTTGTTTCTTATAGTCTCTGCGGACATAGATGGTCTGCCCATATTTACACACCTTCCATATGCATTTGGTCTATTAAGTACAGTTTAACAACTCTCGTATGTTTGTTACAAGTATTTAATGCCTGTTAATTAAACTTGTTAAAAAAATACTTTACAGTTCAATAGTTTTTTTCTATAATTCACGTAAAGAAAACGCGTTTAATAAACAAGTTTTCAATTAATGTAGCTACATAAACCATACATCGCTATCTCTAACGTACATCGCTATCGCTTTTAAGTATTTCAGCAAGAAAGGAGTACGTAAATGAAACTCAAGATCGGCAACATCCAGGTCAAGGATGTAGTTCTTGGCGCTCAGGACAGCTTTGCTGATGGCATTCTTACCATCAATAAGCAGGCAGCAATCGACTATCTTATGGACTTGGACGATCATATTACAAGTCTCGATATAGTTATCGCTCACCCTGGTGACGACACAAGAATCGTTCCTGTAATTGAGACAATCGAACCAAGAATGAGAGTTGACGGAAGAACTCTCTTCCCGGGAGTAACTGACGAAGTAGTACCTGCAGGTGACGGAGAACTCAAGGCTCTTAAGGGCTGCTGTGTAACAGTAGTTGGCGGAACATGGGGTTCCTTCGGTGACGGAGTCATCGACATGGGCGGTGAAGGTGCAAAGCACACTTACTGGTCCAAGCTCATCAACATCTGCCTCGTAGGTGAGACTGACGAAGAGTTCGAACGTTATGAACAGCAGAAGATGAACCATGCTCTCAGATGGGCAGGCCACAGATTTGCTGAGTATCTCGGAAAAATCGCTAAATCTGTAGCTGCAGAAGACTTCGAAGAGTATGAATTTGAACCTGTAGCAGACAGAGCTAAGAAGAACAATGGTCTTCCTAATGTAGCCATCGTACTGCAGCCACAGTCACAGATGGAGGCACTTGGATACAACGACCTCTGGTACGGATGGGACCTGAACAAGTTCCTGCCTACATTCGTAAGCCCTACAGAAGTTCTCGATGGCGCTATGATCTCCGGATCATTCATGCCGGCATCCTCAAAGTGGTCAACATATGAGATGCAGAACTTCCCGACAATCAAGGAACTCTTCGCAGAAGACGGCAAGAGCCTGAACTTCGTAGGAGTCATCCTCTCGATGCTCAACGTAGCACTCGATCAGAAGGAAAGAGCTGCAATCATGGTAAGAAGCATGGCACTCAACCTCGGCGTTGACTACGCTATCGTAACCGAAGAAGGATACGGCAACCCGGATGCAGACTATGTACGCTGCCAGGTCATCCTCGAAGATGCAGGCATCCCTGTAGTAGGTATTTCCAACGAGTGTACAGGCCGTGACGGATTCTCACAGCCGCTTGTAACACTCGATTCAAAGATGAATGCACTTGTTTCCTCAGGAAATGTATCTCAGCTTTCTGATCTTCCTGCTTGCAAGACAGTTATCGGATGTCTTGAAGCTATGAACAGAGACGGCATGTCCGGCAGCTGGGGCTATGATGAGAAGCTCGGTAAGTCTGCAAGAGACGACGGCTCAATCATCATGGAAGACAACAACTGGTTCTGCGGAGACCACATCAGCGGATTCTCAGTTAAGACAATGAAGGAATTTTAGAGGAAGGGAGGCAGATCAATGAAGAAAGTAATTTGTTACGTCAACCAGTTCTTCGGCGGAATCGGCGGAGAAGACAAGGCTGACCAGGAACCATACATCGTTGAAGGCGTTGTAGGTCCTACAATGGCGATCAATGCAGCCCTCAAGGATGCAGAGGTTACTCATACTGTAGTATGCGGTGACAACTTCATGGGATCCAATACTGAAGAAGCTCTTTCGAGAATCATGGGATTCCTCGAAGGCAAAGAGATGGATCTCTTCATCGCAGGTCCTGCTTTCCAGGCCGGACGTTATGGCGTTGCATGCGGTAATGTCTGCAAAGCAGTTAAGGAAAAGTTCGGAGTTCCTGTACTCACATCAATGAATGGTGAGAACCCGGGAGCTGACATGTTCAAGAAAGACGTAATCATCTTCAAGGGCGGCACAGGCGCTGTAAAGATGAGACAGGACGTCAAAGTTCTGACCAACTTCGCTAATAAGCTTCTTGCCGGCGAGCCTAACCTCGGATGCGAAGCAGAAGGTTATTTCGAAAGAGGATGCAGACACGAAGTATTCCTTGAGGACATCAGAGAGAACACCGCTGCTTACAGAGGCATTCAGATGCTCAAGAAGAAGATGGCAGGCGAGCCTTATCAGACAGAGCTTATTATCCCTGAGAAGGATCTCGTTCCTATCGCACCTGCAATTGAACTTAAGGACGCTGTAGTTGCTCTCGTAACTACATCCGGCTGCGTACCTGTAGAGAACCCTGACAGAATTCAGTCAGCATCCGCTACAAGATGGGGCAGATACAGCATCAAGGATATGGACAGACTCGAAGCTGGCGTATTCAAGACAATCCATGCTGGTTATGACCCTGCAGCAGGTAATGCAGACCCTAACGTACTCGTTCCGCTCGATGCTGTAAGAGCATATGAGAAGGAAGGCAAGTTCGCAAGACTGCATGACTACTTCTACACAACAGTAGGTACCGGTACAACAGAAGCTGAAGCTACAAGAATGGCAGAGGAAATGGTTCCTTATCTCCGCGAAGATGGGGTTAACGCTATTATCCTCGGCTCAACCTGAGGAACCTGTACTCGTTGCGGCGCAACGATGGTTAAGGCTCTTGAGAGAGCAGGCTTCAACGTTGTACATATGTGCAACCTGATCCCAGTATCGATGACAGTCGGAGCTAACAGAATCGTTCCTACTATCTCGATCCCATATCCTCTCGGCGATCCTAATACACCGAAGGAAGAACAGTGGAAGCTGCGTTATCACAGAGTAGGTGTTGCTCTTGATGCAATCGCCACTGACGTTACAGAACAGACTGTTTTCAAGGTAAGAATCTAGTAGGTGACATGCCATGAAAGGGACAAAGAGCAACATGGTGTTCATTATCTCGGTCGTACTGACTCTGGCAATTTGCCTGTGGGGAATCATTCTCCCGGACAGTTTCGGAGTCGCAGCAACCGGCAGCATGAACTTCCTGACCACTAATTTTGGCTGGTTCTACGCAGTTGCAATGACAGCTTTCGTGGCGTTCTGTATCTGGATAGGGTTCTTCAGCAAATACAAAAATGTTCGTTTGGGACCTGATGATTCGACGCCTGACTACAGCGACCTGTCATGGTTCGCAATGCTGTTTTCTGCCGGCATGGGCGTAGGTTTGGTGTTCTGGGGTGTAGCAGAACCTCTGAACTACTACCTCGCTCCTATAGGGGGGCTGGAATCAGCTTCAGACGAAGCAATGAGAATGGCTTTCACAAAGTCATTCCTGCACTGGGGCATTCACCCGTGGGCGAATTACTCAGTTCTCGCTCTTGCACTTGCATACATGCAGTTCCGCAAGGGCAAACCGGCTCTGGTGAGCTCGGTATTCATTCCTCTGATCGGAGAGAAGAGAACGAACGGATGGATCGGTAAAGTTATCGACATCCTCGCGATCTTCGCAACAGCAGGAGGAGTGGCAACTTCACTGGGACTCGGTGTCCTTCAGATCAATTCAGGAATGAATTTCCTCGGAGGAATACCTGAGAACCACATGGTACAGCTCATCCTGATCGTTGTACTTGGTGTTATCTACACCATCACAGCGGTCATGGGAGTAGAAAAAGGTATCAGCAAAGTCTGTGACCTCAACATAAGAATCGCGATAGGCGTTATGCTCCTGCTGTTCATCATCGGTCCGACAGTTCCGATTCTGAACAACCTGACAGAAGGACTCGGAGCTTATATCAGCGGCATCATTTCCAACACCTTTGAAGTAGGTGCTTTCGGAGACGCTGACTGGTACAAGTCCTGGACAACCTTCTACTGGGCATGGTGGATCGCCTGGGCACCATTCACTGGTTCCTTTATCGCGAGAATATCGAGAGGCAGGACAATAGGACAGTTCGTCAAGGGAGTAATGTTCATCCCGGCCGGATTCTCAATAATCTGGTTTGCGATCTACGGAACTCTCGGAATGAAGTGTGATCTGTCTGTAATTGAAGAGGCAGTTAAATCCACTTCGACAGCACTGTTCCTGGTACTCAAGGAGTACCCGCTCGGAATGATCATATCCGTAATCATGTTCGTTCTGATCTGCACTTTCTTCATCACTTCGGCAAATTCAGCAACATACGTACTTGGTATGTACAGTGAGAAGGGAACACTTGATCCGACGAATAAGACCAAAATCATCTGGGGTGTACTCATGGCTGCTCTTGCAGCGGCAATGATGCTCGGAAGCGGCAATGGTCTGAGCATGCTGCAGACACTTTCAATCGTAGCTGCATTCCCATTCGCCTTTATCATGGTCATCTCTATGGCCGCACTTGTAAGGGCCCTCAGGAAAGAGCGTGAAGAGTAATGTCTGCTTACAACCGATTAGATAGTTAAGCAATTACTTGTTTGACTTCTAATAATCTATTCCGGCTGTGTTGCCCCTATTGTATGCAGCCGGAATACATTAAATATTTCTTTCAAAGCGCTAAGAAAGGAGAAACTGATGGCTATTCTGAACGGAAAGAAAGTTATCGTCATCGGAGACCGTGATGGTATTCCGGGTCCGGCGATAGCTGAATGTGCCGTATCAGCAGGAGCCGAGGTCGTTTTCAGTTCGACCGAGTGCTTCGTCTGAACGGCTGCCGGAGCCATGGATCTGGAGAATCAGAAGAGAGTTAAAGAGTTCTACGACCAGTACGGAGCAGATCAGCTCGTAGTACTCGTAGGCGCTGCTGAGGGTGAGGCTGGTGGCCTCGCTGCTGAAACAGTAGCTCTCGGAGATCCTACATTTGCGGGGTGTCTGGCAGGGGTTTCGTTGAAACTCCCATGTTATCACATATGCGAGCCTGAGATTAAAGAGGAAATCGATGAGGCAGTATATGATGAACAGATCAGCATGATGGAAATGGTGCTGGATGTTGACGACATTTGCGATGAGATGAATGCTATTCGCGAACAGGTCGCTGAAGCATAAAAAACTGATCAGGAACGGGGCGCTGCCGCCGTTGAGTAAACCTCCAATTGGCAGCGTCCTGTCCGCATAATCAATTTTTCTTACTTACTCATGGAGGTGAGCCACATGAAAACTTATGATATCGTGATCATCGGAGGAGGCCCTGCAGGACTTGCAGCAGGACTGTATGCAGGAAGAGCCAAGATGGACACACTGATCATCGAACAGCAGAAATACGGCGGACAGATCGTAATCACAGATGAACTTGAGAACTATCCGGGATCAATCGAAGGCGAAACAGGTCCTTCACTTATCGCCCGTATGGTTGCTCAGGCAGATAAATTCGGATGCACAAGAGTAGAAGATACTGTCACTGACGTTGAACTCGAAGGTGACGTTAAGATAATCAAGGGAACCAAGGGCGAGTATCAGGCAAAGGCTGTAATCATCACAGGCGGAGCTACACATACAACAATTGGATGCCCTGGTGAAAAGGAATTCACAGGTAAGGGCGTTTCATACTGCGCTACATGCGATGCAGCTTTCTTCGAAGACTTTGAAGTATTCGTAGTAGGCGGCGGAGATGCAGCCGTAGAGGAAGCTATGTACCTCACAAAGTTTGCCCGAAAGGTAACACTTATCCACAGAAGAGACCAGCTCAGAGCTGCAAGATCCATCCAGGAGAAGGCATTTGCCAACGAGAAGATGGAGTTCATGTGGAATACAACAGTAGAAGAAATCAAGGGCGATGGAATCGTTACAAGTATGGTCGTCAAGGACACCAAGACCGGCGAGACCAGAGAGATCTTCGCTGACGAAGAAGACGGAACATTCGGAATCTTCGTATTCATAGGATTCAAGCCGCTTTCAACAATATACGAAGGCAAGATCGACATGGAGAGAGGCTACATCCTCACTGATGATGACATGCACACAAATATCCCTGGCGTTTTCGCAGCAGGAGATATCCGTAAGAAGAGCCTCAGACAGGTCGTAACTGCAGCTGCTGACGGAGCGATCGCAGCTACACAGGCAGGCAAGTACATTGAAGAGCTCAACGGAACAGCTTATAAGTTCTAAAAAAAGTAAATAATATCTTTTCATTCAGTCAAGGAGGACAGAATAATGTTAGAGGTTGATAAGAAAACTTTTGAAGAAGAGGTTCTTCAGGCAGAAGGTACTGTAGTAGTAGATTTCTATGGCGACGGATGCGTTCCATGCCAGGCACTTATGCCACATGTACACGCTCTTGCTGATCAGTACGGCGACAAGCTGAAGTTCACCGCACTGAACACATCCAAGGCAAGAAGAGTTGCAATCGGCCAGAAAGTAATGGGACTTCCTGTAATCGCTATCTATCAGAACGGCGAGAAGGTTGAGGAGCTCGTTAAGGACGATGCTACTGCTGATGCTGTAAAGGCAATGGTAGAGAAATACGTATAGCATAGTATTGAGATGCTCTGCTGAATCCGGGAAATTACTGCGGACTCGGCAGAGCATATTAAAACAGAAAAACAGGAGAATAATACTATGAGCAATTATGCAGTATTAAGAGGCGCCAGCTACACACTGGCTCACACACCTGACATGGTTATCCATGACGGAGCTACACAGGTTACAGAGAGAGTAGTTAATCCTGACGGTGACTACCTCAAGGAGCTGCCAAAGCACTTAAGAAGCTACGAAGATGCTGTCAAGTATGCTCCTAACCAGGCATATATCGGCAATATCGACAACGAAGAACTCAAGGCTGTCGCTTTCCCTTGGTATGAAAATCCGACAGAGATCACAGACAGAACCGGAAAATACGGCGAGATCATGCCTGAGGACGAATACTACGGACTCATGCAGATCTGCGACACATTCGACCTTGTAGAGCTCGAAGCCGGCTTTGCTGCTGATGTCAAGGCAAAGCTCGCAGCTAACGGAATGTTCACAGATGCACAGGTTGCTGTGCTTGACAAGAATGCAAACTTTACAGAAGAAAGCCTCGCTGCAGTAGTTGCTGACGGCGGATGCGGACTTTACTTCAATGACAAGCTCGTCGGCGTTATCAAGAAAGCGCACGACGTAGACGTAAACCTCTCGGCACACGTAATGCTCGAGAATATCGCTTCCAAGGCAACAAGCGTACTTTCGCTTCTGCACCTTGTAAGAGTAACAGGAATTGATCCGGCAGACATCGATTACGTAATCGACTGTGCTGAGGAAGCATGCGGAGATATGAACCAGAGAGGCGGCGGCAACTTCGCTAAGGCTGCTGCTGAGATCGCAGGTTTCTCCAATGCAACAGGTTCAGATACCAGAGGATTCTGCGCTGGCCCTGCACACGCACTGCTGAACGCAGCTTCACTGGTTAAGGCTGGAACCTTCAAGAATGTTGTTGTGACCGCCGGTGGCTGTACCGCTAAGCTCGGAATGAACGGCAAGAGCCATGTTGAAAAGGGTCTCCCGATCCTTGAAGACTGCCTTGCAGGCTTTTCGGTCCTGATCAGTGAGGACAACGGCACTGATCCGGTCATTCGTACAGACATTGTAGGAAGACATACAGTAGGTACAGGCTCATCGCCACAGGCGGTCATCAGCTCACTCGTAACTGATCCGCTGGACGCAGCAGGTCTTAAGATAACTGATGTTGACAAGTATGCACCTGAGATGCAGAACCCTGACATCACAAAGCCTGCAGGTGCAGGAGACGTTCCTGAAGCCAACTTCAAGATGATCGCTGCTCTCGGAGTTAAGAAGGGCGCTATCGAGAAGAAGGATCTCGGCAACTTCATCGTTGAACACGGTATGAAGGGCTGGGCACCGACACAGGGCCATATTCCTTCAGGCGTTCCGTTCATGGGACCTTGCAGAGACATGATGCTCGACGGATCCATCAAGAGAGCTATGGTTATCGGTAAAGGAAGTCTCTTCCTCGGAAGAATGACTAACCTGTTCGACGGCGTATCATTCGTAATCGAAGCTAACAACGGACAGAGCGAAGGCGGCTCCGGCGTTTCCGAAGAGGAAGTAAAGTGCCTGATAGCTAACGCTCTCAAGGATTTTGCAGCCGGACTTCTGGCACAGTAAAGGAGGGCACAATGGCTCAGAATATTCAGAAACTGATCGCCGAGACCTTCCTTGAAATGGCTAACGGACTTGAAAGCGGCAGCTATGGCAAAAAGCCTAAGATCGCTCTCACCGGAATGGGAAGCGAACACGGCGAGGAGAACTCGATGCAGGCTGCTGTTGCTGCAGCAGCAGAGGGAATTGATGTTTACTACATCGGTACTCTCGAGGCTCCTGGCGTTACTACCGTCAAGGTAGCTGACGATGAGGAAGGCCACAAGAAGATGGAAGAGCTGCTCGAGAGCGGTGAGGTAGATGCGGCTGTTACAATGCATTACCCGTTCCCGATCGGTGTATCCACAGTAGGCAGAGTCATCACACCGGGCAAGGGCAAAGAGATGTTCATCGCTAACACAACAGGAACATCAAGTGCTGACAGGATCGAGGGAATGATCAAGAATGCTGTTTACGGCATCATCGCAGCCAAGGCATGCGGAATCGCTGATCCGTCCGTAGGTATCCTGAATGTTGACGGCGCAAGACAGACCGAGAAAGCTCTCAAGGAACTCGCAGACGGCGGCTATCCTATCAGATTCGCTGAATCCGCAAGAGCGGACGGCGGCTGCGTAATGAGAGGAAACGACCTCCTGCAGGGCAGCCCTGACATCATGGTCACAGACTCTCTGACAGGAAACGTTCTTGTCAAGACTATGTCCGCATTCCAGACAGGCGGCAGCTATGAGGCAGTAGGCTATGGATACGGCCCTGGAATCGGCGAGGGATATGACAGACTGGTAATGATCATCTCAAGAGCTTCCGGAGCACCTGTAATCACAGGAGCTATCCGTTATGCGGCTCAGCTCGTAAGAGGCAAAGTGTTCGACGTTGCTGCAAAGGAGTTCGCAGCAGCTAAGAAGGCCGGCCTCGACGACATCCTCAAGGCAAGAAAGGCAGCAGCAAAGCCTGCAGCCGCTGAAGCTGAGGAAGTCAAAGCACCTCCTGCAGAAATCGTAACAGCTCAGATTCCTGGTATCGAGGTCATGGACCTTGAAGACGGCGTACAGGCTCTGTGGAAGCAGGGAATCTATGCTGAGAGCGGCATGGGCTGCACAGGACCTATTATCCGTGTATCCGATGCTAATCTGGAGAAGGCTAAAGCGATCCTCACTGCAGAAGGATATATTGGTTAACATTATCAATTGACATATCTATAGGCCTGCCGGACAGAAGGATAATTACGATTCTCTTTTGTCCGGCTGGTCCGTTAGTAGGGAAAAATCCATGTTGTGATGCATGGGAGGGAATGAAGTATGTACAAAATTATCAGAAGAAAGGCTCTCAGGCCGACTGTAACACAGCTGGAGATCGAAGCTCCGCTGGTTGCCCGCAAGGCAAAGCCTGGTCAGTTCATCATCCTACGTGTTGATGAAGAGGGAGAGCGTATCCCTCTGACTGTTGCCGGCGTCAATCCTGAAGAGGGCACAGTCAAGATCATATTTCAGGTTGTTGGTGCTACAACAGAGATGCTGAACCACGTACCTGAAGGCGGCTACATCCAGGACTTTGTCGGACCGCTCGGCAATGCCACAGAGACAGAAGGGATCAATAAGGTATGCATCGTAGGCGGCGGAGTAGGCTGCGCCATCGCTATGCCTGTAGCACAGGAATTCCACAGACTCGGCGCTGACGTCACCAGCATCATCGGTTTCAGAAGCGAGGACCTGGTGATCCTCGAGGATGAGTTCAATGAGTGCTCGAACAAGCTGATCGTCATGACAGACGACGGCACATACGGAAGACAGGGCAACGTAACAGTCCCACTCGATGAGATGCTCTCAGCAGGCGAGAAGTTCGACATGATCATCACCATCGGACCGCTCGTCATGATGAAGTTCGTAACTTTGACAGCAAAGAAGTATGATGCGCCGATCACAGTCTCGATGAGTCCGATCATGATCGACGGAACGGGAATGTGCGGCGGCTGCAGACTGACAGTCCATACTGAAGAGGGCGACAAGATGAAGTTCGCATGCGTAGACGGACCGGACTTCAACGGATACGAGGTAGACTTCGACGAAGCGATATCGAGAGGCCGCATGTACTTCGACTATGAGAGACATGCACACGAAGAGACCTGCAATCTGTATAAGATGGCAGAGAACGCATAGCACTGAAAGGAGGAAATGAAATGGCACTTGACCCTAAAAAACATGAAATGCCTGCTCAGGATCCGCAGGTGCGTGCGCATAACTTTGACGAGGTAGCGCTCGGATATACAGAGGAGATGGCAGTTAGCGAGGCACAGAGATGCCTGAACTGCAAGAACAAGCCATGCGTATCAGGATGCCCGGTGAACGTCAACATCCCTGACTTCATCATGAAGATCAAGG
>JAFWHB010000018.1 GCA_017512145.1 Mogibacterium sp.
GTCGATCTGATCGAATGCTACGTCTCCGCCGAGTCCATACTTTCTGTTAAGTACGGATGTGATTGCTGCTGTAAGAGTTGTCTTGCCGTGGTCAACGTGTCCGATTGTTCCGATGTTGATATGCGGCTTGGTTCTCTCGTATTTCTGCTTAGCCATTTTACATCTCCTTGTAAATTCAACTATGTTAACTTACTTAATAATCTTCTCTGCGAGGCTGTCCGGAAGCTTTTCGAAGTGGTCGAACTGCATTGTATAGACGCCTCTTCCCTGTGTTCTTGAACGAAGGTCTGTCGCATAACCGAACATCTCTGACAGAGGAACCATTCCTCTGACTACAGCTGCTCCGTTCTCGATATCTGATCCTTCGATTCTGCCTCTTCTTGAGCTGATATCGCCGATAACATCTCCCATGTAGTTATCCGGAACAGTTACCTCGACCTTGAAAATAGGCTCGAGCAGTACCGGATTAGCCTTCATGACGGCTTCCTTGAAAGCCTTGGAACCAGCGATTTTGAATGCCATATCTGAAGAGTCGACTTCGTGGTAAGAACCATCGTACAGTTCAACTCCGACATCTACGACATTGTAGCCTGCAAGAGGACCTGCCTGCATTGCTTCCTCGATACCTTCCTGAACCTTAGGAATGTATTCCTTAGGAATAGCTCCGCCGACAACAGAGTTCTTGAATTCGAATCCTTCGCCAGGATTTCTTGGGTAAATTCTGATCTTGACATGACCATACTGACCGCTTCCGCCGGACTGCTTCGCATGCTTGCAGTCGACATCGGCTTTGCCTGTGATAGTCTCTTTGTAGGAAACCTGTGGCTTACCTACATTAGCCTCGACCTTGAACTCCCGAAGAAGTCTGTCAACGATGATCTCGAGGTGGAGCTCACCCATTCCGGCGATAATGGTCTGACCTGTTTCAGGATTTGTATATGTCTTGAATGTAGGGTCTTCCTCTGCCAGCTTGGAAAGAGCGATTCCCATCTTTTCCTGACCGATCTTGGTCTTAGGCTCGATAGCGATCTCGATAACAGGATCCGGGAATTCCATTGATTCGAGAATTATCGGATGATCCTCGTCACAAAGTGTATCACCTGTTGTGGTGAACTTGAGACCTACTGCTGCAGCGATATCGCCGGAGTAGACCTTCTCGATCTCGTTACGGTGATTAGCATGCATCTGGAGGATTCTTCCGATTCTCTCCTTGCGATCCTTAGTTGCATTGTAGACATGTGATCCGGCATCGAGTGTTCCAGAGTAAACTCTGAAGAACGCCAGCTTACCAACGTATGGATCTGCCATAATCTTGAATGCGAGAGCTGCGAACGGCTCCTTGTCGGATGCAGGTCTTGATTCTTCTTCCTGTGTTTCAGGATTGATTCCCTTGATAGCTGGGATGTCGAGTGGAGACGGCATGTAGTCGATAACTCCGTCGAGCATCAGCTGTACACCCTTGTTCTTATAAGCTGAGCCGCAGAATACAGGATACATCTCACCCTTGATTGTCTGCTTACGGATGACTCTCTTGATATCCTCTTCGGAGATGTCCTCTCCTTCGAGATACAGCATCATGAGATCCTCATCACATTCAGCAACGGATTCGAGCATCTTGTCTCTCCATGCCTTAGCTTCATCGAGCATGTTTGCAGGGATTTCCTGTTCTTCATAGACTTTGCCCAGGTCATCATCGTGATAAATCTCGGCCTTCATCTTGATGAGGTCAATGATTCCGATGAAGTCAGCCTCAGATCCGATTGGGATCTGGACTGCTACGGCATTTGCCTTGAGTCTGTCATGGATCATGTCCAGTACGTGGAAGTAGTTAGCTCCGAGGATGTCCATCTTGTTGACGAAAATCATTCTCGGTACTCCGTACTTCTCAGCCTGTCTCCAGACAGTCTCGCTCTGTGGCTCAACGCCCCCCTTAGCGCAAAGTACCATTACGGCACCATCGAGTACACGCAGTGATCTCTCTACCTCGACAGTAAAGTCTACGTGTCCCGGTGTGTCGATGATATTGATTCTTGTGTGTTTCCACTGAGCAGTAGTCGCGGCTGAAGTAATGGTGATACCGCGCTCCTGCTCCTGCTCCATCCAGTCCATGGTGGCCGCGCCTTCATGAGTCTCACCCAGTTTGTGGGTTCTTCCTGTATAGAAGAGGATTCTCTCTGTAGTCGTGGTCTTTCCGGCATCGATATGTGCCATGATTCCGATGTTCCTGGTGTGCTCAAGCGCAAAAGCTCTTGCCATTATTTCCTCCCTTCTTACTGTAAACGGTTGACTGATATCTGCATATAGCGCAGATTAGAATCTGAAGTGTGCGAACGCCTTGTTTGCCTCTGCCATCTTGTGTGTATCTTCCTTCTTCTTTACGGAAGATCCAGTATTGTTGGCTGCATCCATAAGCTCACCGGCAAGTCTGTCTGACATTTTTCTTTCGCTTCTAGCTCTAGTATATCTTGTCAGCCATCTGAGGCCGAGTGTCTGTCTTCTCTCAGGTCTTACTTCGATAGGAACCTGATAGTTCGCACCACCGATTCTTCTTGCTTTAACTTCGAGAACTGGCATGATGTTGTTCATTGCCTTCTCAAATACTTCGAGAGGTTCCTCACCTGTCTTCTCTCTGATCTTGTCAAATGCGTCATAAACGATAGTCTGGGCTACACCCTTCTTGCCGTCGAGCATGATGCTGTTGATCAGCTTAGCAACTACTACGCTGCCGTATACAGGATCCGGAAGAACGTCTCTCTTAGGTGTGTTACCTTTTCTTGGCACTTCTCTTCCCTCCTTTGGAAAATAAGTCGGTACTCGAAGGCAGCTTCTGCGATTTTCTTCGGACGGCGCATTCTGCCATCTTACTCACACAGCTGTCCCCGCGGCGCTCTCTATTATATAGAATAAAGAATGCCATAGTACTAGTAATAATTAATTTACGTTCTTGATCTTACGCTGTCTGCGTCTGATCTGAAGAGATCCTTACTTCTTAACTTTAGGTCTCTTAGCACCGTACTTTGAACGGCCCTGTCCACGGTTTGCAACTCCGGAAGCATCAAGTGTTCCTCTGATGATGTGATATCTTACACCAGGGAGGTCCTTAACTCTGCCGCCTCTTACAAGAACAACGCTGTGCTCCTGCAGGTTGTGTCCGATACCAGGGATGTAAGCTGTTACTTCCATTCCGTTTGTAAGACGAACTCTTGCAACTTTTCTCAGAGCTGAATTCGGCTTCTTAGGAGTTACAGTCTTAACTGCTACGCATACTCCTCTCTTCTGTGGGGAGTTAACGTTGGTAAGAGTCTTACGAAGAGTGTTCATGTTCTTACCAAGAGCAGGAGCTGTTGACTTCTTAACTGTGCTCTGTCTTCCCTGACGTACTAACTGGTTAATTGTAGGCATTCTTATCTCCTTTCTTCTGAATTTGTTTTCTATGTTCATGGCCCACTTCAAGATGGGTCTCGAACTTCATAAGTTTACAAGCAAAGCATTGCAAAGTCAATGCTTTCTAAGATTTTTTGTCAGTTCAAAAGCATCTTTTTTGCTATATAACAGGCAGTGAGCCCGCGAGACTTGTTGGAAGGTACGTCAGGACTTTCCAACCTCGAGCGGGATCACTTTCCTTTTTTCGTAAATAACAGGCAGTGAACCCGCGAGACTTGTTGGAAGGTCCGTCAGGACTTTCCAACCTCGAGCGGGATCACTGCCTGCTTATTATTCTAGGATGACGGTTTCGCCGTATACGATTGGTTCTTCTTCTGGTGCATCTTCAGAAGCGGCATCTGCTGCCTGTCCTTCCTGTGCGCCGGCAAAGCTTTCGTCTGTATAGATCTCAGCCTTTCCGGTTCCGTGCATCATCCAGTCGTTATCGCCGTAATCGACTTCGATTCCGCTGTATCTCTTCATTCCTGTACCTGCAGGGATGAGCTTACCGATCATGACGTTCTCCTTGAGACCCTCAAGTCTGTCAGTCTTGCCCTTGATTGAAGCATCTGTCAGAACTCTTGTTGTCTCCTGGAAGGAAGCTGCTGAGAGGAATGATGATGTAGCAAGAGCTGCCTTGGTGATACCGAGGAGCTGTCTTGCAGCTGTTGCAGGTTCGCCGCCTTCGGCTTCTGCTGCAGCATTTGCATCTTCGATCTCTCTTCTTGAGTACTGTCCGCCAGGGAGGAGTCCGGTGTCACCAGGCTTCTCAACTTTGTACTTGCTGAGCATCTGGCTTACGATGATCTCAACGTGCTTGTCGTTGATGTCTACACCCTGAGTCTTATATACTCTCTGAACTTCTCTGAGGAGGTACTCATATACGCCCTGAACGCCGTTGAGTCTCATGATGTCATGAGGATCAAGAGGACCTCTTGTGATCTGGCTTCCGGCCTTGACTTCCTGACCGACTTCTACGTTGATTCTGGCTCCGAATGGGATGATATAGTTCCTCTCACCGTCTGCTTCTCTTACAACAACGTCAGTCTTGTTGTCTTCTCTTGGCTCGATAGCTGTTACAATACCGTCGCCCTCACAGATTTCAGCAAGTCCCTTAGGTTTACGAGCCTCGAACAGCTCCTCAACTCTCGGGAGACCCTGAGTGATATCTGATCCGGCTACACCACCAGTATGGAATGTTCTCATTGTCAGCTGAGTACCCGGCTCACCGATGGACTGAGCAGCGATGATTCCGACAGCTTCGCCCGGAAGTACGAGTCTTCCTGTAGCCATGTTCTTACCGTAGCACTTAGCGCAAAGTCCGCTCTTTGCACGGCATGTCATAGCTGATCTGATCTTGACTGTCTTAACGCCACGCTTCTCGATGTCCTGAGCGATGTCGTCAGTGATGTACTCGTTAGCGCCGATAATAACTTCACCTGTTGCAGGATCGGTTACATCCTCAATGGTGAATCTGCCTGCGATTCTCTGCCAGAGCTTCTCGATCTCTTCCTTGCCATCCATGAAGGCGCGGACTTCGATACCTTCTGTTGTTCCGCAGTCAGTCTCATTGATGATGATGCTGTGCGAAATATCTACAAGTCTTCTTGTCAGATATCCGGAGTCAGCTGTTCTGAGAGCTGTATCTGTAAGTCCCTTACGGGCACCGTTTGATGAAATGAAGTACTCCAGTATGGACAGACCCTCACGGAAGTTTGACTTGATAGGGATCTCTACAGTGTGACCTGTAGCGTTTGCCATCAGTCCTCTCATTCCGCCGATCTGGCTGATCTGGGACTTGTTACCTCTCGCACCGGAGTGAGCCATGATGTACAGGTTGTTCATGGTGCCGAGGTTATCCATCAGAGCGTCAGCTGTCTCAGCTGTAGCCTTTCTCCATGTAGCGATGACCTTGTCATATCTTTCCTTGTTGGACATGAGGCCGCGCTTGTAGAGAGCTTCGTAAGTATCTACTTCCTTCTCAGCAGCGCCGACGATCTCAGCCTTAGCTTCAGGGATCTCCATGTCGGAAATACTGATAGTTACAGCACTTACTGTTGAATAGTGATAGCCTGTATCCTTGATGTAGTCAAGCATCAGAGCTGTCTCAGTGTTGCCGTGAACCTTGAAGCATGCAGCAATGATCTTTCCGAGCGCCTTCTTCTCGCAGAGGAAGTCAACTTCGAGTGAATATGGATCCTTGGATCTGTCGACAAATCCGAGGTCCTGCGGAAGTCCGCGGTTGAAGATAAATCTTCCGACTGTTGACTCGACGAGCTTACCAGGATCTCCCTCGTATGCGAACATACGGACTTTGACCTTGGCATGGATACCTACAACACCTGCGTTGTAAGCCATGATCATCTCGTCATAGTCAGCAAAGCACTTGCCGTCTCCTCTTTCAGCAGGACGGTTTCTCTCAGCACTGCCCGGATGTGTCAGGTAGTAACTTCCGAGGATCATGTCCTGTGTAGGGATGGTGATAGGCGATCCGTCCTTAGGTGCCAGGATGTTGTTGACAGAGAGCATGAGGAATCTTGCCTCAGCCTGTGCCTCAACTGACAGAGGAACGTGAACAGCCATCTGGTCTCCGTCGAAGTCGGCGTTGAACGCTGTACATACGAGCGGATGCAGCTTGATAGCTTTGCCCTCAACGAGTACTGGCTCAAATGCCTGGATACCGAGTCTGTGGAGTGTAGGGGCACGGTTCAGGAGTACCGGGTGATCCTTGATGATGTAATCAAGAACGTCCCAGACTTCTGTATCGGCTCTCTCTACCATCAGTCTTGCCTGCTTGGTGTTCTGTGCGATCTCTCTCTCTGTGAGCTCTCTCATGATGAAAGGCTTGAAGAGTTCGAGTGCCATTGTCTTAGGAAGTCCGCACTGATAGAACTTGAGGTCAGGTCCTACTACGATTACGGAACGTCCTGAGAAGTCAACTCTCTTACCGAGGAGGTTCTGACGGAATCTACCCTGCTTACCCTTGAGCATGTCGGACAGTGACTTGAGCTTACGTCCGCCTGCTCCCTGAACAGGTCTTCCTCTTCTGCCGTTGTCGATAAGTGCGTCTACGGATTCCTGAAGCATTCTCTTCTCGTTACGGATGATGATGTCAGGAGCTCCGAGCTCGTTGAGCTTCTTAAGTCTGTTATTACGGTTGATTACTCTTCTGTACAGATCGTTGAGGTCGGATGTTGCGAATCTTCCTCCGTCGAGCTGTACCATAGGTCTGAGTTCAGGCGGAATGACCGGGATGACATCGAGGATCATCCACTCAGGTCTGTTGCCGGACTGCTTGAATGCTTCGATGACTTCAAGGATTTTGACGAGTCTGATCCTCTTCTGTCCGGAAGCCTTTACAAGCTGTTCTCTGAGCTCTACTGCCATCTTGTCTACATCGATATCCTCGAGCAGCTTCTTGATAGCCTCAGCTCCCATACCAGCCTGGAAGCTCTTGCCGTAAATCTCGCGAGCTTCGTTATACTCATCCTCTTCGATGACCTGCTTGTACTGGAACGGTGTGTCGCCAGGGTCAGTTACAACGTATGAGGCAAAGTAAAGTACCTTCTCGAGTTCCTTTGGTGTCATGTCAAGAACCAGACCGATTCTTGAAGGGATACCCTTGAAGTACCAGATGTGGGATACAGGTGAAACGAGCTGAATGTGTCCCATTCTCTCTCTTCTTACCTTAGACTTGGTTACCTCAACTCCGCAGTAAGGGCAGATAAGTCCCTTGTAACGGATCTTGTTGTACTTGCCGCAGCCGCAGACCCAGTCCTTAGTAGGTCCGAAAATTCTCTCGCAGAAGAGGCCGTCAAACTCAGGCTTGAGGGATCTGTAGTTGATGGTCTCAGGCTTGGTTACCTCACCGTGTGACCAGCTCAGCATTTCCTCTGTTGAAGCCAGCTTGATCTGCAGGGATTCAATATTTCTAAGATCTTGGTTGTTATCTGTCATCATAATAATATTTCCTCCCTCCTTACTCTTCTTCTGCATAAGTCTCGTCTGCCTCAGCATCTCTGAGTTCATCGAGGCTTTCCATTTCTACTGCGTCTGTGAGATCCATGTCAGGCTCAGCATAAGCTCCTGCAAGACCCTTGAGGAATTCGGAGAGTCCGCTCTCATCGTCCTCATCATCTGCAGCACTCAGCTCAGCAGCTGCATATGCTGCCTCTTCGTCCTGTTCATGTTCTCTTCTCTCACGCTCTGCTCTTCTGTCATTCTCGCTGAGCATTCTGTCAAGTGTGAGAGCTCCGTCATACTCAGAAGTCTCTCTGATCCTGATCTCGCTGTCATCGCCGGCCTTGGTCTTGATGTCGAGTGCGAGTGACTGGAGTTCCTTGATGAGTACCTTGAAGGACTCAGGAATACCAGGTTCAGGGATGTTGACTCCATTGATGATGGATTCATATGTCTTAGTTCTTCCGATGATATCGTCGGACTTGACGGTCAGGATCTCCTGGAGTGTGTATGCAGCACCGTAAGCTTCGAGTGCCCATACCTCCATCTCTCCGAATCTCTGTCCTCCGAACTGTGCCTTACCTCCGAGAGGCTGCTGTGTTACGAGGGAGTAAGGTCCGATTGATCTTGCGTGGATCTTGTCGTCTACCAGGTGGTGGAGCTTGAGCATGTACATGTAACCTACAGTTACAGGGTTGTCAAAGTACTCACCTGTACGTCCGTCTCTGAGTCTCAGCTTACCAGTCTCAGGATATCCTTCTTCCTTGAGCATCTGGATAACGTCCTTCTCGCTTGCTCCGTCGAATACTGGTGTTGAGATGTACCAGCCCTTTGACTTAGCTGCAAGTCCGAGGTGGACTTCAAGTACCTGTCCTACGTTCATACGTGACGGTACACCCAGAGGGTTCAGCATTACCTGCAGTGGCTCACCGTCTTCCTTGAACGGCATGTCTTCCTGTGGCAGGATCCTTGAGATAACACCCTTGTTACCGTGACGTCCGGCCATCTTATCTCCGACGTTGATCTTTCTCTTGGTAGCAACGTAGACTCTTACGATCTTGTTGACTCCCGGAGGAAGCTCAGAGCTGTTGGATTTGTCGAATACTCTTACGTCGATTACGATACCCTCTTCGCCGTGAGGCAGCTTGAGTGAAGAATCTCTGACTTCCTTGGACTTCTCGCCAAAGATAGCACGGAGCATTCTTGCTTCCGGTGTGAGATCTGTCTCGCTCTTAGGAGTGAGCTTGCCGACGAGGATGTCATTGGACTTAACCTCAGCTCCGATTCTGATGATACCCTCTTCATCGAGCTCCTTGAGCATTTCGCTTGGGAGGTTAGGGATATCTCTTGTGATTTCTTCAGGTCCGAGCTTGGTGTCTCTTGCTTCGCACTCATGCTTCTCGATGTGGAGTGATGTAAGTACATCGTCCATGAGAAGTCTCTCGTTCAGGATGATAGCGTCCTCGTAGTTGTAACCTTCCCATGTCATGAATCCGATGAGGAGGTTCTTACCGAGTGAAATCTCTCCGAGGTTAGTCGAAGGACCATCTGCTACTACTTCACCTGCTTCGAGGTGCTCGCCATAGCTGACGATAGGTCTCTGGTTGATGCATGTTCCCTGGTTGGAACGCTTGAACTTGAGCATTCTGTACTCATCAACCATGCCATTGTCGTCTCTTGTGATTCTTACTCTGTTGGCATCAACAAAAGTAACAGTACCTGCGCTCTTACACAGAACTACTGCACCGGAGTCGCATGCAGCCTTGTACTCGATACCTGTTCCTACATAAGGAGCCTCAGTAACGAGCAGAGGAACTGCCTGTCTCTGCATGTTAGATCCCATCAGAGCTCTGTTAGCGTCGTCGTTCTCCAGGAACGGGATCATAGCAGTAGCTACAGAAACTACCTGCTTAGGTGATACGTCCATGTAGTCGACTTCGCTTCTCGGAACCATGGTGATCTCACCCTTGATTCCTCTTACAGCTACCTTGTTGTTGACAAAGTGACCTTCAGCGTCGAGCGGCTCGTTAGCCTGTGCTACGATCATGAGATCCTCGTCTGCAGCTGCAAGATATTCTACGTTAGTTGTTACGACACCAGTCTCCTTGTCTACCTTACGGTATGGAGTCTCGATGAAGCCATATTCATTGATGATGCCGTATGTTGTAAGGGAACCGATAAGTCCGATGTTAGGACCTTCAGGAGTCTCGATCGGGCACATTCTTCCGTAGTGGGAATAGTGTACGTCTCTTACTTCCATTCCGGCTCTCTCTCTTGACAGACCGCCAGGTCCGAGAGCTGACAGTCTTCTCTTGTGTGTGAGCTCAGCAAGCGGGTTGTTCTGGTCCATGAACTGTGAGAGCTGTGATGAACCGAAGAACTCCTTGATTGCTGCTGTTACAGGTCTGATGTTGATCAGCTGCTGAGGAGTTGAGTTCTCAGTAGTCATTCTCTCTCTGATAGTCTTCTCCATTCTTGCAAAGCCGATTCTGCACTGATTCTGCAGCAGCTCGCCTACTGACTTAAGTCTTCTGTTGCTCAGGTGGTCGATATCGTCGATATCGCCGATTCCGCAGTTGAGGTTGAGGAAGTAGCTGACTGAAGCAATGATATCCTCAAGGATGATGTGCTTAGGGCTAAGCTCCTTCTTCCTGTTAGCGATAGCAGCTCTCAGCTTGTCCTCGTCTCCTGCAGCCTGCTCAATGATCTCCTTGAGAACAGGATAGAATACCTTCTCGGAGAGCTTGTATGGTGTCAGGTCGATGTCAAGATACTTTGCAGGATCTACGAAGTTGTTGCCGATAACCTTGGTAACTACCTTGTCCTGATCCTCTCTCTTGCTGTAAACGTGAACGGATTCAACGCCTGCATCCTCGATGACCATAGCCATCTCTCTTGAGATAGTTCCGTCCTTCTCAACAAGGATCTCTCCTGTGTTAGGATCGATTACATCCTCTGCAGCTACTGCATCAACAAGTCTGTCATGCAGTCCGAGCTTGCGGTTATATTTAAATCTTCCTACCTTGGCAAGATCGTAACGTCTCTCATCGAAGAGAAGAGCCATCAGCATGGATCTTGCGTTCTCTACTGTAGGAGGCTCACCAGGTCTCAGTCTTCTGTAAAGTTCTCTGAGTCCCTCTGCACTGTTTCTCGTTGTGTCTTTCTCAAGAGTCTTCATCAGTCTGTCATCTTCACCGAAGATAGCGATGATGTCCTCATTGCTGCTGAGTGCAAGTGCATCAGGATCAATGATTCCGAGAGCTCTGAGGAAGGATGTCAGAGGCTGCTTTCTTGTTCTGTCTACTCTGACATAAAGAATACCCTGTGAATCTGTTTCGTATTCAAGCCATGCACCTCTGTTAGGGATGACCTGTGAGCTGAACAGCTTCTGGTTTGACTTATCTGTCGCAGCATCAAAGTATGGGCCAGGTGAACGTACCATCTGTGTTACGATAGCTCTCTCTGCTCCGTTGTATACGAATGTGCCCTTCTCTGTCATCAGAGGGAAATCTCCCATGAAGACATCCTGCTCCTTGATCTCACCGGTCTCACGGTTGATCAGTCTGACCTTGACTGTAAGGGAAGTTGCATAAGTTGCATCTCTCTCCTTGCACTCTTCCTGGTCATACTTAGGAGTATCTGAGAAATGATAATCTGCAAATTCCAGACTCAGAGTATTAGTCGTATCACGGATTGGCGATACGTCCTCGAGGACCTCTCCAAGGCCCTCTTCGATAAACCACTTGTATGACTTTGTCTGAACATCGATGAGGTTAGGCATTTCGCAAACTTCATTGATCTTAGCGAAAGTCATACGTTCTTTTCTTCCAACTTTGATTGGTTGTGGCATTTTGTACTCCTTCTACTTGGTTCTTTGTGTAATATCTTATATACAGTTGATACGGCTACCTTTCGGATGCGTCTTCCAGGGATTTATTTTCGGAGCTTTTCTCCGCATAGGCGGTTCGCTCCTACCATAAATCCGGGCGGCGCATCCGAAACGCGTATCAACTGAATCTAATTGTTTTTCAAAAAGAACAAATTATTCGTCGTTGAGGGGGGATTTTTGCCTTATTTTGAGCGGTTTTTGCCCCCTTTTAAACGCACGAAATGAGCCTCGTAGCCGGGGCTCATTATATTGCGTGGTTCGGACCAATATCGCATGGTCCAATTTTTGTTTGTACTCCCTTACGGAAGTAAGGTGAGAAACTAATTATGTCTCGCTGACTGCTGGTGCAGAACGAGGTGGCTCGCCGGCAGCCGGTTCTTAGCGACTCACATGCCGTCAGCGAGCTATCAATTTGCGAAACTTACTGGAGTTCTACTACAGCGCCAACTGCCTCGAGTGCTTCCTTCAGTGCGTTAGCCTCAGCTGCCTCTACGTTCTCCTTAATTGCTGCTGGAGCGGAGTCTACGAGAGCCTTAGCTTCCTTCAGTCCAAGTCCTGTAGCTTCTCTTACAGCCTTGATAACCTTGATCTTTTCCTGACCGATCTCCTTCAGGATTACGTTGAAGTCTGTCTTCTCTTCTTCTTCAGCTGCTGCTGCGCCACCTGCTGCAGGTGCTGCTACTGCTACTGCGGATACGCCGAACTCTTCCTCAAGAGCCTTAACGAGCTCGTTGATCTCAAGAATAGTCATGCTCTTCAGAGCCTCGATGATCTGTTCCTTGTTCATTTTATTTCTCCTTTTTCTAATTCTGTGGAACTATGCGGCTGCTAAGCCGCGGTCAAAATATTCGATGTAATTAAGCGTCCTTCTCTGCGATTGCTTTGAGGGTAAGTGCGAGCTTTGTCATTGGGCTCTGGATGCTTCCCATGAATCTTGCGATGAGTTCTTCCTTTGATGGGATTGTTGCGAACTCTTCTACCATGGCTTTGTCATAAACCTGGCCTTCAACTACGCCGCCCTTGAATGCCATCTTCTTATAATCCTTGATGGCCTTAGCGAGTACTCTTGCTCCTGCAGTGATATCATCACCACTGAATGCGAGAGCTGTTGAACCCTTGAGGATATCACCGAATGCCTCGTAAGGCTCTCCGTCGATAGCTCTCTTGATAAGGGTGTTCTTATATACTGTGTAGCTTACGCCTTCCTTGCGGAGATCAGCTCTCAGCTTGTCGGCTTCTTCTACTGTAAGTCCAAGATAGTCAACGGCTACTACGGAAGAAGCGTTTTCGAACTTTTCCTTGATCTCGTCGATGACGATCTGCTTGGCTTGCTTTGCTGCTACAGACATTTTGTCTCCTTTCCTGAGCGATGTCCTGTCGCTCATAGTTGTGGTCTTGTAGGTACAAAATACCCCGCAATCTGAGGCAGACTGCGAGGTCAATTTATAATTGTACCTCGGCGGGAAATTAAGCACTAGGCACCCGCTGTCTCAGGTTGGATATTCTATTCCAGTGTCTCTGATAAATTACAGAGAAAGTGTTGCAGGATTGATCTTGACTCCAGGGCTCATTGTTGATGCGATGGTAATGCTCTTGAAGTACTGACCCTTAGCTGCTGCCGGCTTAGCCTTAGCGATAGCCTGGATGAGAGCGTTAGCGTTCTCAGCGAGCTGCTCTTCAGTGAATGACTTCTTACCGATGATGCAGTGAATGATATTGGACTTGTCAAGTCTGTACTCAACCTTACCAGCCTTGATGTCCTCAAGAGCCTTAGTGAGGTCCATAGTAACTGTTCCTGACTTAGGGTTTGGCATGAGTCCTCTAGGTCCGAGAATCTTACCGAGACGTCCGACAACACCCATCATATCAGGTGTAGCAACTACTGCGTCGAAGTCGAACCAGTTCTCATTCTTGATTCTGTCAGCCATATCCTCAGCGCCAACGAAATCTGCTCCGGCTGCCTGTGCTTCCTCTGCCTTAGGTCCCTTAGCGAATACGAGAACCTTCTTGGTCTTACCAGTTCCGTGAGGAAGAACCATAGCGCCTCTTACCTGCTGGTCTGCGTGTCTTCCGTCTACTCCGAGTCGGAAATGCATCTCAACAGTCTCGTCGAACTTTGCATTCTCAAAGCTCTTGATCAGCTTAACTGCTGATGTTACGTCTACGAGCTCGTGCTTGTCATATCCGCCAGCGAGAGCTGCGTATCTTTTTGATCTTTTCATTTAAATCCTCCTTGTGGTACTAGCGGCGTCTGCCTCCCACTGAATTACTCAACTACCGTGATTCCCATGCTGCGAGCTGTTCCCTTGATCATGTCTGTTGCTGCCTCGAGGGATGCTGCGTTGAGATCCGGCATCTTAGTCTTAGCGATCTCTTCTGCCTGTGCGAGAGTGATGGAACCAGCCTTAGTCTTGTTAGGTGTTCCGGAAGCATGCTCGATTCCTGCTGCCTTCTTGATAAGAACTGCAGCCGGTGGTGTCTTGCATACGAATGTGAATGATCTGTCTGTGTAAACTGTGATTACTACAGGAATGATCATACCCTGCTGATCCTGTGTTCTAGCGTTGAACTGCTTGCAGAAGTCCATGATGTTAACACTCTTCTGACCAAGAGCAGGTCCAACTGGAGGTGCAGGTGTAGCTCCGCCGGCAGGGATCTGAAGCTTGATGTAGCCGTCGATCTTCTTTGCCATTGTATTCTCCTTTCCTGAGGAACCGCTTCCCCATATTTGTATCTCAACAGGCCTTGCCTGTATAAGATCTTATTTGAGTTTGCTCACCTGTGAGAATTCGATCTCTGCAGGTGTGTCTCTTCCGAACATTGAGATCCTGGTCTTGACGATCTGCTTCTCAGGATTGATTGCCTCGACGATGCCGAGCTGTCCTTCGAATACTCCGCCGATGATGCGGACTGTGTCGCCAACCTCGATATCAAGATCGATCTTGAGCTTCTCGATGCCCATTCTGACGATCTCTTCCTTGGTAAGAGGAATTGGATCTGATCCGTGTCCAACGAAACCTGTAACACCCTCAGTATTACGTACGAGGTACCATGTCTCGTTGTTGACGATCATCTTGATAACTACATAGCCCGGGAAAAGCTTGCGTGTCTTGACCTTCTTGACACCGTCCTTGATCTCGATCCTGTCCTCGGTAGGAATAACTACCTCGAGGATGAGGTCCTGCATTCCGCGGTACTCTACCATTCTCTCGATGCTGGTCTTGACCTTATTCTCATAACCGGAATAAGTGTGGACTACATACCACTTGGCAGTTCCGTCTCCTCTGAGGCCTTCGCCTTCAAGTGGGGATATAGTAGTCTTAACTGTATCCTTGCTATCGATCATATCTGCCATCTGCGTTCTCCTTGGTTAGGATAATGTGATGCCGAGGATTCCCTTAAGTGCTGCGAGGAATCCTGTGTCGATCAGCCAGAAAGCCAGCGCGAAGAATGCTACGCATGCGACAACAACGACTGTGTCTGTAGTGAGTTCTTCTCTTGTAGGCCATACGACCTTACGGAACTCCTGTCTTACTCCTCTGAAGTAAGAGAGGATGCCGCCGCTCTTCTTACCCTTGCTCTGATTCTTCTGGCTCTGTCTCTTAGCGGAAGCCTGTGCTGCCTTAGCGAGATCTGCCTTAGCCTTATCGCTTCCGTTCTGTTTGTTATTAGCCATCTTGATTCTCCGTCAGTAAATTACTACTTAGTCTCCTTATGGAGAGTCTCCTTGTTGCAGAACTTGCAATACTTCATGAGTTCGATCCTGTCCGGATTGTTTCTCTTATTCTTCATGGTATTGTAGTTCCTCTGCTTGCACTCTGTGCATGCAAGGATGACCTTCTGTCTTACTCCTGCTGCCATTTGTCTGCCTCCGTTACAATTCGATTATATTGCTTGAAAATATGCGTCTTTCAGATTGTATATCCTAGATGCGAACGCATCTTTTCAATCCAAAACTCGAAGCCCGGTCTCCCGTTCTTCGATTTAATAATCATAAAGTCGCTCAATAAATATACTAGTCTGTCAAGTCAATGTCAAGGAAATTATTAAATTCTTGCCCTGCGAATTCCATAAAGAAGAACTGCGGCAGCATTTGATGCATTGAGCGAATTGATTCTTCCGTACATCGGTATCGAGAGGACAAAGTCGCACTTCTCCTTGACGAGTCTGCCGACTCCTTTGCCTTCATTGCCTATCACCAGAGCGATCGGCCCGGTCAGATTAGCCTCATAATAGGACTGACCGTCCATATCTGCTGCAGCGACCCAGATGCCTCTGTCCTTGAGCTCTTCAATGGTCCTTGCAAGGTTTGTCACCTGGACAACAGGAACGCTCTCGATCGCTCCTGCTGCCGAAAGCGCCACAGTCTGTGTCAGCGATGCTGCTCTTCTCTTAGGGATGATCACGCCGTGCGCTCCGACGCATTCGGCGGTCCTGATTATAGCGCCGAGATTGTGCGGATCAGTTACTTCATCGAGGATAACGATCAGCGGATCCTCGCCGGATGCTTCGGCTTTGGCAAAGATCTCCTCCATATCAGCGTATCTGTACTCGCTGACCTTCGCTACCACGCCCTGATGCTTTGTTCCAGGTGCCATGGCATCGATCTTCTCCTTAGGAACGAAGTCAACGATGACGCCCTGCTCTCTTGCGATCGCAACGATCTTGGACACTGATCCTTCGGAGCCATCTGCGATGAAGACTCTCTCTACATCCCTGTCACCGTTGAGCGCCTCTGTTACCGGGTTGCGTCCTGCGATCACCTCAAGTCCGTCAGCCCCGATATTGGCTGTGTTCTCGAATGGTTCATTCATGTCAAAGCCAAGAACTCTCTTGCCGCCTTTCGCCGGTCTTCCGGCTGCGCTGCGTCCGGAAGGTCTGGAAGAAGATGGCTTTGCAGGTCTGGCGGATGAACGCTTCTTAGGCTCGTATGAGTAGCTGTCTCCGTAATCTCTTCTGTTCTTGCCGCCGCGCTTAGGAGCGTTGGATCTCTCGCTGTCTTTAAATCTCTTGTTCTCTTTCTTGCTCATGTCTTTATTACTTCCTGCTTAAGATCAGAATCTCAGTGTCTTAGACCTGTCTATTCCTTCTTTCTTCTTCTTGTATACTACGAATCTGAATGTCAAGCCGTTCTCTGTAACAGGCTCGCTCTCAGATATGACTTCGAAGTCTTCGTCTTCATCAAAGTTGGTTATGAACGTATCTGCATCGAGGACTGCATCTATCTTCGTTACATACAGCTTGTCACAGTATTTGTAGAATCTGTTGTAAAGCGATCCGCCGCCGATAAGATATACATCGTCCGGATCGAACTGTGAAAGCTCATCGAAGAGCTCGTACTCGCCGTGGACGACCCTGCAGCCTTCCGCCTCAAAGTCCGGATTCGAAGAAAGAACATAGTTGATCCTCTTCGGCAGAGCTTTGCTGCCCGGCATTGATTCAAGCGTTCTGCGGCCCATGACCACGACTTTACCAAGGGTGTGCTCTCTGAAATACTTCATATCCGTCGGGATCGACGCCAGTAACTTGTTGTCCCTTCCAATACCCCAGTTTGCGTCAGCTGCTACTATCAGGTTCATAGGTCACCTCCGAATCTGTTAACCAGCATTGCCGCCTGTTCATTCTCCATGCGGCGCGCTCTGTATGAATAAAAAGTGTCAGCATTGCACTTAGTGCAGACATTAGATACTGATATATGATCCTCAGGCACTCCCGCTCTTACGAGGGTGAGCCTGTTAGACTCTCTGAGGTCGAGGTGAAATTTGCCTCCCGGGTATCTGCTGAGAAGATGCTCTGCATCCTCCAGACTCCACTCATCGGCAAATCTGTCAAATATCTCATCGCCCATTTCGTAGCAGTCCTTGCATATTCCGGGGCCGATGGCTGCGTACATATCGCCCGGGTCACATCCGAACCTGACGACCATATTCGCGATTGCTACCTCAGGTATCCTGCCGAGCGTGCCCTTCCATCCTGCGTGCACCAGACCTACAGCCTTGCGTACTGGATCCACTATATAGACAGGCGGGCAGTCTCCACCGAACACAGTCAGAAGAACATCCGGAATGTCAGTTACTATCCCGTCAACATGCTGCCTGTGAAGAGGCTTTGGCTTGAAGCCGAGATCTTCCGCCGCAGCAACATGTACATAATTCGTATGTTTCTGATCGGTGATGCATTCAAAGTCGATTGAAGAGCCTAGCTGTCTGGCGAGAGCATCGCGGTTTGCCTTAACAACAGGAGCCGCCTCCTCCATATCCTCATCCTTCATCACGGCGAGCCTGAGGCCCTTTACACCCTCTCCGGCTGCCTCGTCGTATGAAATATACCTTGTGGTATACAGATTAGGCACACCAAGCCTATCAAGGATATCAAAGGAAAGATAAGGTATCCCGTCCGTATTAAGGTTGAATATTCTGCTGTCGTTACTGTACTTTATCTGCATCATCTATTATACGGAACGCCTCTTGTGCGATCTCCGATACTCTGTCGTCTCTTCCTGCCAGATGCAGGTACCCGAGCAAAGCTTCAAATCCGGTCGCAAGCTTGTAATCACGCGGATCCGCATGCTGCGGGCGTGACATGGTGCGGTGATTGCGCGCTCTCTTAAGAAGAGCAGTCTCATCATCACTGAGAAACTCTCCCGCAAGCAGCGCCCTTGCAGCCTTTGCCTGTCCCTCGGCGGAGACATAATGTACGGCATGCTTGTGAGCCTTGCCTGCATCCCTTGGGAATCTGGTCAGGATCATTTCTCTTACGATGACCTCGTACACAGCATCTCCAAGATAGGCGAGCGCTGTTGTATTGATTCTGCTTAGTTCGTCTCTTGTCATTTATCGATTATCGAAATAAGCGCCCCTTGAGGCGCTCTATTCCATACTCTCCTTCTCAGATCGCTACAGGGATGTTCCTGATCTGTTCTCCGTGCTGATAGTTCTCTACTTTGATGTCATCCGTTGTGAAGTCGTAGAAGTTCTTCACATCAGGATTGAGTGTTACCTTAGGTGCCGGATACTGCGGTCTTGCGATAAGTTCTCTGATGATCGGCACATGCCTGTCATAGATATGTGCATCAGATATGACATGCACAAGCTCACCCGCCTTGAGATCCGAAACCTGAGCCATCATCATCAGGAGCATTGCGTACTGCACGACGTTCCAGTTGTTGGCAGCAAGAATGTCCTGAGACCTCTGATTCAGAATGGCATTCAGGGTATCGCCCTTGACATTGAATGTCATTGAGTAAGCACAAGGCTCGAGTCTCATTTCACTCAGGTCCTCGAAATTGTACATATTCGTCATTATTCTGCGGCTGTATCTGTCATTCTTAAGACACCACAGAACATTGTCGACCTGATCCATCTCGCCTTGTTTGAATTTGTATTTTCTGGCCATCTGATAACCATAAGCCTTGCCGATCGTGCCGTTCTCGTCAGCCCATTCATCCCAGACATGCGCCTTGAGGTCACAGAGTCTGTTGGACTTCTTCTGCCAGATCCACAGCATCTCATCTGTAGCAAGCTTGATGGCGGTAGGCCTGAGTGTCAGTGCGGGAAATTCTTCCGACAGATCGTATCTGTTGACTACGCCAAAGTTCTTGATCGTATGTGCCGGTGTTCCGTCCTCCCAGTGAGGTCTTACCGGCATGCCCTCAGTACTGAATCCATGATCCAGTATATCCTGACACATGTTGACAAACAGCTGATCCGCCTTACTCATTGATATGTTTTCCTTCCGGATATATTAGTTCCTGATTACCTGAACACCCTGTGGTGTATCCTTGAGAGTGATGCCCATTGCAGCAAGCTGATCTCTGATCTCATCAGCTCTTGCCCAGTTCTTAGCCTTACGGGCAGCCTGTCTCTCATCGATAAGAGCCTGGATGTCGTCACCGAGACCGGCTTCTTCCTCTGCATCTCTGAATACTCCGAGAACCTCTGTCAGCTCATCGATTCTCTTGAGAGCCTCTTCAGCATATGACTTGGATGCTCCGTCCTTAACTGCAACATTGATCTCAGATACCATCTCAAAGATAACTGAAATAGCATCTGCCGTATTCAGATCATCATCCATTACTTCAATGAATCTGTCTCTGAACTTGTCGAATCCGGCGATAAGCTCATCTTCGTTCTGCATCTTCTCATCTGTTCCATTCTTCTTGAGGAACTCGAGAGTCTCGATAGCAGTAGCGATTCTGTCATATCCCTGCTTGGATGCATGCATCAGGCTGTCGCTGAAGTTGATTGGGCTGCGGTAATGTCCTGACAGCAGGAAGAACCTGATGAAGTCTCCTGTGTACTCCTTGCGGATGTCTCTTACTGTGAAGAAGTTGCCGAGGGATTTGGACATCTTGACATTGTCTACTGTAATGTAGCCGTTGTGCATCCAGTAGTGTGCAAATGGAACTCCATTGCATGCCTCAGACTGAGCGATCTCGTTCTCGTGATGCGGGAAGGTCAGATCCTGTCCGCCTCCGTGAATGTCGATGGTCTCTCCGAGATGCTTCTTAGCCATTGTTGAGCACTCGATGTGCCATCCCGGTCTTCCCATGCCCCATGGTGATTCCCATGCGATCTCTGATTCTTCCTTACGTGCCTTCCACAGAGCAAAGTCCAGCGGATCCCGCTTGACCTCGCCGATGGCGATTCTGGCTCCACTCTCAAGATCATCGATATTCTGTCCTGACAGTTTGCCGTAATCTTTGAACTTACGTGTCGAATAGTAAACATCGCCGTCAGCCTCATAAGCATATCCCTTGTCGATCAGCGACTGAACGAATTCAATGATCTCAGGAATGTGCTCTGATACCTTAGGATGAACATCGGCCTTGATAACGTTGAGAGCACCTGCATCTTCAAAGTATTCCTTGATGTATTTCTCTGATACTTCAGGAGCAGTGATTCCCTCTTCCTTGGCTCTGTTGATGATCTTGTCATCTACATCAGTGAAGTTCTGTACGAACTTGACCTCGTAGCCTCTGTATTTGAAGTACCTTCTGAGTGTATCGAACACTACGAAAGGACGAGCATTTCCTATATGGAAGAAATTATAGACTGTAGGTCCACAGACATACATCTTGACCTTTCCTTCTTCGATAGGTACGAATTCTTCCTTGCGGTTGGTCAGAGTATTGTAGACTTGCATGATTATTATCCTCCTGTAAAAAGTGAATGTATGAATAAATGAAAAAGATATAAACGATATTCTATCGGAGGAGCCCAGCCTCCGTAGATCAATGGTCTGTTCCTTGCGGCAACGCCGTATAATGGGTACAGACATTCTATCGGAGGAGCCCAGCCTCCGTAGATCAATGGTCTGTTCCTTGCGGCAACGCCGTATAATGGGTACAGACCATTATACACTTAACTGAGCTCTGATGCACTATATTATACACATTAATAATGGGCATCAGCTGATACTAATGCCCATTACGAATTAACATATTGAGATGATGCCAGGATTAGTGAGCGTTCAGTGTCTCTTCTGAAAGTCTTGAGAAGAATACTCTTCCGTCGCCTTCGAGATCAACAAGAGCCTTAGCCTTAGCGATAGCCTCTTCTACAGGCATTACCTCGTGAGCATCCTCACGGCGGAGCTTGTACTCAACCTTGCCGTCAGCAGCGTGCTTGCCGACTGTGATTCTGATAGGAATTCCGATCAGGTCAGCATCGTTGAACTTAACGCCAGGTCTCTCATCACGGTCGTCTACCATAACTTCAACGCCCATGGATTCGAGCTTCTTCTCGATGTCATAAGCCATGTTGAGCTGAACCTCATCGCTTGGCTTGATTACTGTAACGATGACATGATAAGGAGCTGTAGCGATAGGCCAGATGATACCCTTCTCATCGTGGTGCTGCTCTACGATAGCCTGCATTGTTCTTGTGATACCGATACCATAGCATCCCATCCAGTAAGGGTGATCCTCGCCCTTTTCATCCTTGAATGTAGCGTTCATGCTCTCGGAATACTTAAGACCAAGCTTGAATACCTGACCAACCTCGATACCTCTTCTGAACTTGACCGGCTTGCCGCAGTGTGGGCATGGATCGCCTTCCTGAAGTGTCTTGATATCTGTTACGATGTCGCCTGTGTAATCTCTGCCGTAGCAAACGCCGAGCATGTGGTGGTCTTCCTGGTTAGCGCCTGCGCACATGTTAACTGTACCAACGAGCTCTGAGTCAACTACTACGATGCAGTTCTTGAGTCCTACAGGGCCAGTGAATCCTGCAACGCTGCCTGTGAGAGGTCCTGCAACAGTCTCATCGGAGAACTCGATGTAGTGCTCAGGAATGTTAAGAGCATTGACGAGCTTGATCATGTTGAGCTGTCTGTCACCTCTGATGAAGCATGTTACATAGTCCTTAGGCTGCAGATCATCATCATAAGTTGTGAACATAAGAGCCTTGATTGACTTCTCTACTGGGAGATGGAGGTAGTTACATACATCCTCGATTGTCTTGGTTCCAGGTGTGTAAACAACCTCTGTAGGCTGCATCTCTTCTACTACAGGCTTCTCATCTGTGAATTCAGCTCTCTCAACAGTAGCTGCCATTCCGCAGTTGTCACAGTAAAGAATGTCAGATTCGCCCCAGTCTGAAAGTGCTGAGAACTCATGTGAAAGGCTTCCGCCGATAGGGCCGTTGTCAGCCTCTACGATTCTGTAATCGAGGTCAAATCTTGTGAAGATTTTCTCGTATGCATGATACTGTCTCATGTATGCAACGTCCATGTCTTCAGGTGTTGCGTCGAATGTATAAGCATCCTTCATGATGAACTCTCTTGTTCTCAGAAGTCCGTATCTTGGACGGGACTCATCTCTGTACTTGAACTGAATGTGATACAGCGAGAATGGGAGTTCCTTGTATGATGACCACTCTTTGCGGACAAAGTCTGTGAAGATCTCTTCGCATGTAGGGTTAAGGATGAAGTCGTTGCCGTTACGGTCTTTGATTCTCCAGAGTTCTGGGCCGTATGCATACCATCTTCCTGTCTCCTGCCACAGCTCTGCAGGGTTTACATGAGGCATGTAGATCTCCTGGCAATCAATGTAATCCATTTCTTCTCTTACGATCTGCTCGATCTTTCTTACTGTTCTCCAGCCCAGCTTAGGATACATGTAGATGCCGGCAGCTTCCTGCTTGATCATGTTAGCTCTTACGAGCAGCTTGTGGCTCTCCAGCACTGCATCGGATGGTGCCTCACGGAGTGTCTTAAGATGGTTCTTAGATAATCTCATTATATAAATCTCCCTTCTATTGCGCAGGTGGCAATCGCTGCAATGCCTTCCCCGCTTCCTGTAAACCCGAGTCCTTCTTCAGTAGTTGCCTTGATATTTACTGAAGACTCCGGAATCCCGAGTGTTCTTGATATATTTGATTGCATCTGTTTATTGTATGGCGAGAGCTTGGGGGCCTGGGCAATGATCGTAATATCTACATTGTTGATTCTGGCATCACCAAGCATCTTCTTCACCTCGGCGAGAAGCCCAAGTGAATCAGCGCCCTTATATTTGTCGTCATTATCAGGAAAATGCCTTCCTATGTCTCCAAGTCCCGCAGCTCCAAGCAGCGCATCCATAAGAGCGTGTGTCGCGACATCGGCATCCGAATGACCGAGTAATCCTCTCTCATAGGGGACTGGAGTCCCGCAAAGTATAAGATCTCTTCCCGGGACAAGTCTGTGGACATCATATCCTGTTCCTACTCTGGTAGTCATAGATATATCCTCTTGATAAGTTATCTTGCTGTTAGCGGGATCTCCCATGACTATTGCGACATCCATTCCTGCATATTCAGCAATGGACGCGTCATCTGTTCCTCTGTATCCGTCAGCATCAGCCTTGTCATATGCAGCCATTATATCCTGCAGTATGAAAGTCTGTGGGGTCTGGACGCAGTATACCCGCTCGCGTTCAACAACATTACTGTTCATTATAGGATATGTTATTGATTCTTTCAATGAAAAAGATTGTTTTATAGCTTTATTTTCATAGTTTTGAATAGGTATAAACCTAATTGAATCAATTGAAGGGATGGCCGTGGTCACTGCACGGCAATTCTGCATCGCCCGGATGTTCCTTGCGATAATATCTTCTGTGACTCCCGGTCTTGCCGCATCATGAATGAGCACAAGAACATCAGATGGATCAGCGCCTTCAGAAGACGACAAATCACGGACAGCGGCAAGGCCTGCTTTGACTGAATCGCCTCTCTCTGCTCCGCCTCTTGTCACTGTTATCTTAGCTGCGCAGCCGCATTCCCGGGAGATCTTCTCTGCCATCGCCTCATATACATCATCGAGTGATCCGTCCTGAGGGGACACCACAATGATTCCGTGTACAAGACCGGACATGGCAAATCTTCTTATTGTCGTGCCGAGCACGGTATCGCCTTCGTATGGCATCAGCTGCTTGGGAATATCCAGGCCCATCCTCGTGCCCTTGCCTGCAGCTACTATAATTGAATAAATGTGTTCGTGTTCCATAATCATAGTAAGCAAAATAAATGGCCGAATTCGCCACAGAGCTATAAGCTATATGTTTGATTCGACCATCATGTCAGCTTCTTCCATCGTGTATCCGCCGGAATAAATCAACTCGCTCTCGAGGATCTGCTTGGCTGTTCCGAGGAGTTTCTTCTCCCCGGTGGATAGAGGTTTGGCTCTGTCCGTCCTCACAAGATTCCTGACTACAGCGGCGACCTGCAATATATCGCCGGTCTGCATCCTCTCTGTGTTCTCGCGGTAACGCTTGTTCCAATTAGGATTCATCGGCTCAGTGTCGCCCTTGAGGACTTCAAGCACTTCAGGGATTCGTGACTGGTCGATAACGGGGCGTACGCCCAGCTTCTCGCAGTTGTCTACGGGGACTGATGCCTCCATGCGCGAGTACGGGAGCGAAACACTATAATAAGTCCGGACTTCCCCAAGGAAATCCTTCTCTACTATGTCTGTTATAATCCCCGCGCCGTACATAGGGTAAACAATGAAGTCTCCGGTGCTGAACATGCTATCCTCCTTATAATATAATGAGATTATAACTTTTATTTACAAAAAGTGCAAGATAAAAATTGTAATTATACTCTCACTATATATAGTTGTCAACACCAAAATAATACTATTTTTCTAGTTATTTTATTAATTATTTACCCAGTTTGGCGCATTTATGTCCATTATCACACCGTTTTGAAGCTTTTGCCCATATAGACTGTTTACACTAAAATATGCTATAATTTTTTGACATTTACAAGAATTTGACTACAGAGGGGGCTCAAAATGAAGCGATTACTCATAGTAGATGACGAAGATAAGATCCGCGAGGTCATAAGAGAATACGCGGAATTCAGCGGATATGAAGCCGAAGAGGCTGCTGACGGCATGAGCGCGATCGGTATGGTCAAGCTCAATGACTACGACCTGATAATCATGGATGTCATGATGCCTAAGCTCGACGGATTCAGCGCTGTCAAAGAAATCCAGAAGATCAAAGATATTCCTGTTATCATGCTTTCCGCAAGAGGCGAAGAGTATGACAAGCTGTTCGGATTCGAGCTCGGTATCGACGACTATGTCGTTAAGCCATTCAGTCCGAAGGAACTCATGGCGAGAGTCAATGCAGTTCTCAGCAGGGTCGACTCCTCCGACAAGCATTCATCGAACATCGAGAAGTTCGATGGACTCGAAGTTAACTTTGCCGCCCGCACGATCACCGTCGACGGCAAGAGGATCGAGCTTACACCGAAGGAATACGACCTGCTCTTCTATATGATCCAGAACAAGAACATCGCACTTTCCAGAGACCGTCTGCTGTCGGATATCTGGGGATACGATTTCTTCGGCGATGACAGGACCATCGACACACATGTCAAGAATCTCAGGAACAGCCTTGGGCCATACAGGAAGTTCATCGTAACTCTGAGAGGTGTTGGTTACAAGTTCGAATACGAAGACTGATCTGTCAGTGAGGTTTGACCGTGGCTGAGTACATAAGGATAGACAAGAAAGTTGATACAGGCAGCATCAAGACTGCGACACTTGTGTCGTTTGTGGTCTTTGCATTGGTTCTTATTGCATTCCTGTGGAGCCTTATGTATTTCTTCATGAATACATATTATGAGACTCTGAGAACTCAGGAGGTAATCCGTACCGCTAACTCGATCGAAACTCAATACAACCAGCATGCAGATGAGTTTGACAGATTTGCAGTGCAGACTGCCGGAGCTAACGGGATATATATCAGGATCGACAGCGAGACGGAGTCCCACGTATACGACGGAACAAGCGCCATCCACGAGACAGGGACCTTTGGCAGGGACATCCAGATGATCGCTGACAAGCTGAGGAATTCCCCTCTCGAGAGCGTCACGGCGACGAGAATGAGCTCTACCTCTGATGAGAATTCAAGGCTCATATATGCAGCTCACATAGGCGGTACCTCAAGTACGAGCACCTTATATATCATAGCGCCGCTCTATCCGGACCCGGTTACAATAAGAATCGTCAAGAATATGCTGATGTACATCTCTCTTATCGTTCTGACTGTAGCTCTGATGCTTGCCTTCGCACTTTCAGGCAGGCTGGCCAACCCTATCGAGAATCTGACTAAGTCTGCCACCGAGTTATCCAAGGGCAACTACAATGTCAAGTTTGACGGAGCGGGCTTTACCGAGACCAAGGAACTTGCAAGAGCTCTTAACAAGGCTTCATACGAAATGGAGAAGACTGATTTCTACCAGAGAGAGATCATCGCTAATGTTTCGCACGACCTCAAGACTCCGCTGACGATGATCAGGTCATACGCAGAGAAGATCATCGACATCTCCGGCGACAACCCGGAGAAGCGTAACTCAGACCTTCATATCATTATTTCTGAGACTGAGAGGCTCAACAGACTCGTAACCGATATGATGTCTGTATCCAACCTTCAGTCCAACAATGTCGAGCTCCACAAAGAGACCTTCGACCTGGTTGAGGCTGCCGAGGATGTATATGAGAGCTTTAAGGTCCTCAGTTCGTCTGAAGGCTTCGAGATGCATTTCCATCCATGCAAATCCACTTATGTCGTCGGCGACAGGAGCAGGATCATGCAGGTCATGACAAACTTTGTCTCCAACGCAGTCAAGTATTCCGGAGACAACAAGTTCATCGACATTCAGGTAGTCAGGACCGGCACCAAGAAAGTCGCTTTCCATTGCATCGATCATGGAATGGGCATTCCATCCGATGAGATCGGTCATGTATGGGATAAGTATTACAGAACTTCCGCTAACCACGAGAGAGGCATCGAAGGCACAGGCCTCGGACTTGCTATCGTCAAGGGCATATTGAACCTTCACAGCGCCAAGTACGGAGTCAACAGCGAAGAAGGCAAAGGCTCTGATTTCTGGTTCGAGATGGATTCTGTTAAGAAACCATCCCCTCGCAGCAAGACAAACACCAAGGAAGAACGCAGTTCTTCAGGAGAATAATAAATGGCCAAGAAATCCAAATCCGTATATATGTGCACTGAGTGCGGTAATGAGTATCTGTCCTGGCAGGGGCAGTGCTCTTATTGTGGCGCATGGAATACAATAGTTGAACACAAGATCAGCGATCTCAAGGAGCCGGCAGCTGACAGCAGGCGCCGCACGGGAACCGAGGGCAAGCCTGTAAGGCTCGGATCCGTCGGAACTTCTGACTACGCCCGCATGGATTCAGGAATCGGCGAGCTGAACCGCGTTCTCGGCGGCGGAATCGTTCTCGGATCGCTGACTCTTATATCCGGAGAGCCAGGCATCGGCAAATCAACAATAATCGCCCAGGCAGCGAACAGGATTGCTAACACCTATGGCAAGGTCCTGTATGTGAGCGGAGAGGAATCTGAGGAGCAGGTCAAGCTCCGCGCGGACAGAGTCTGCTCAGGCATCAGCGATGATCTGTTCATCTATCCGGAGACTAACCTCGAGAACATACTCGCAGTCTGTGACGAAATCAAGCCATGCTTCCTTATCATCGACTCCATCCAGACAATGTACTCTGCCGAGGTAGATTCAGTAGCCGGCAGTGTCACTCAGATAAGAGCATGCTCCAACCTGCTGATCAAATTCGCCAAGACCAACAATGTCCCTGTCTTCATAATCGCCCACGTTACCAAATCCGGTGAGCTCGCGGGTCCTAAGACCATCGAGCATATGGTCGACTGCGTTCTCAACTTTACCGGTGAACGCGACAGAGACCTGAGAATACTCAGATCGTTCAAGAACAGATTCGGCACAACAGATGAGATCGGAGCTTTCAGGATGACCTCAGAGGGTATGTCAGAGGTTTCCGACCTTTCGGGCAGTCTCATAGAGACCGATGCATGCGAAGAGGGTTCCGTAGTATCCGCTGTCTACGAGGGCAGCCGCCCGGTATTCTTCGAGATCCAGGCTCTGGTGACCCAGGCAAACGTCGGCTTTGCCAGAAGAACGGCTGTAGGCATCAATTACAACAGGCTCAGCATGATCCTTGCTGTACTTGAGAAGAAGGCCGGCCTCAACCTGCTGAACTATGATGTTTACGTCAATGTTGTAGGCGGCATGAATACAGGCAGCACAGCAACAGACCTCGCGGTAGCACTTGCTATCTACAGCTCCTTCAAGGGCAAAGCAGCTTCCCGCCGCATCGTGGCTGTCGGCGAAGTCGGTCTGACAGGACATCTGAGATCCATACCGAATTCAGACAAGATCATCCAGGAAGCAATCAGACTCGGTTATGAAGCAGTGATCCTCCCTGACCGCAATGCAAAGCAAGCCGCGGAGTCCGGCAAGATATCCGTACAGGACGCCGGCCGCTCGATATCCGTGACACCTAAGGTGCCAGGCATCAGCTCTGACATCAAGGTCATAGGTGCATCCAATATAGCAGATGCAATAAGAGCATATATCAGCTAAGCAGCTAAGCCAGCACACAAAAAGCCCCGGATCTTCAGATCCGGGGCTTTTATCATGCATTCAGAATTACTTCTCCTCCTGGGATGCTTTTTATCGAAGGAGCCTAGCCTCCGTAGATCAAGGCTTCCGACCTTGCGACGAAGTCGCTATTTTTCCTCCTGGGAAGCCTTATATGCTGCGATTACCTTGTCTGCGAGGTTTGATGGGAGCTCTGCATATCTTGCGAACTCAACTGTGAATGAACCTCTTGCCTGTGTCATCGAGCGGAGTGCGATAGCATAGTCGAAGAGCTCTGACTGAGGTGCTTCAGCGTGGAGTACTGTTCCGTTGTGTGCAGAATCCATTCCGAGTACCATACCACGTCTGTTCGGCATGTCGCCCATTACTGCTCCTACAAATGCTTCAGGAACAGTGATCTCAAGCTTCATGATAGGCTCGAGGAGGCAAGGTCTAGCCTCAACGATACCCTTCTTGAATGCGAGGGATGCAGCGATCTTGAATGATACTTCGTTGGAGTCTACTTCGTGATATGAACCATCATAGAGGACTGCCTTGATGTTCTGAACCTTGCAGCCTGCGAGAGGTCCCTTCTCCATGCACTCGAGAAGTCCCTTCTCAACTGCAGGTACGTAGTTCTTAGGAACGGATCCGCCGAAGAGCTCTTCTGAGAACTCAAGTCCTGGCTCCTGTGATGGGGAGAATCTGATATGAACGTCTCCGTACTGACCAGCACCACCGGACTGCTTCTTGTGCTTACCCTGAACATCAGATGTGCCCTTGATGGTCTCTCTGTAAGCGATCTTCTGAGGAACTACGTTAACGCTTACGCCGTATCTGTCTTTGAGCTTAGCCTGGATGATTCCGAGCTGGATGTCTCCCTGTCCTCCGAGGAGAGTCTGATGAGTCTCAGCATTTCTCTCGAGTACGAATGTTGGATCCTCTTCCATGAGTCTTGCAAGGCCCTGAGCCATCTTCTCGTCTTCGTTCTTGTCTGCCGCCTCAACTGCTACGAAGTAGCAAGGTGTAGGGAATGCAGCAGGCTTAACTGTTACCTGCTTGTTCTTGCTGCAGAGTGTGTCACCAGTCTTGGTGTTCTGGAGCTTACCAAGAGCTACCATGTCGCCTGCAGGAACGTTGTCTGTCATTTCCTGAGCCTTACCTCTTACGAAGAATACTGAACCGAGCTTCTCAGCCTTCTCTGAACGTGGGTTGTAAACGTCAGCGCCTGGCTTGAGTGTTCCGGATACTACCTTAGCGTATGAAATCTTGCCAAGGAACGGATCTGCGAGTGTCTTGAAGATGTAGAGCACGAGGTCTCCAGCAGGATCGCAAGCGATCTCAATGTCCTCACCACTATCATTCTTAGCAGGAGTAACAACTGTTGCAGGCTTAGGTACATACTTGCAAAGTGCGTCGAGTACCTCATCTACTCCGTCGCCCTTTGTAGCACTCATCTTGAGTACAGGCATGATGTCTCCGTTGTGGATACCTGTTGCAAGTCCGTGTGCAAACTCTTCGTCTGTGAACGGCTCGCCCTCGAAGAACTTCTCCATGAGTTCCTCATCAGCACCAGCTACAGCCTCATCGAGAGCATCCTTGTCCTCGAGTGTAACTACAGCACTGCCGAACTTATCCTGAAGTGCCTCTACTACTTCGTCAACATTGACATTGTCCTTGTCAATCTTGTTGATTACGAAGAATGTAGGTGAATTGAATTCCTTAACAAGGTCAAATGCCTTCTCAGTTCCTACCTGAATACCGGATGAAGCATCTACCATGATGATTGCAGTAGCGCCTGTTGAAAGTGCTGCTCTTGCCTCTCCTGCGAAGTCGAAGAATCCCGGTGTGTCGATAAAGTTCAGCTTAGTTCCCTTGTACTCTACAGGAACGAGAGTCTGGTTGATGGTATATCCTTTCTCGATTTCCATCTTCTCATAGTCGGAAACAGTGTTACCGTCTTCGACCTTGCCCAGTCTGCTGATTACCTTAGTGTTCAGAAGACCTGCTTCGAGGAAAGTTGTCTTGCCTGTGCTGCCATGTCCAAGCAGTACGATGTTGCGGATCTTATCGGTTGAATAGCCTTTCATTTGTTCCTCCTGGTTAGTTATATTATATGGTTGTCTTTGATATCTTAATTAGAATTCTGCATTTCCCGGTGTTCTTGGGAACATCTGGACGTCTCTGATGTTGCTCATGCCGGTCATGTACATCAGTATGCGGTCGAAACCGAGTCCGTATCCTGCATGCTTGACACCGCCGTACTTGCGGAGATCGAGATACCAGTCGTAATCAGACTCTGTCAGTCCCATATCTTCGATCTTCTTGAGCAGGACGTCGTATCTCTCTTCTCTCTGGCTGCCTCCGATGATCTCTCCGACTCCAGGTACCAGCATGTCGCATGCTGCTACAGTCTTGCCGTCATCATTGAGCCTCATATAGAAGGCCTTGCAGTCCTTAGGATAATCTGTTACGAAGATAGGCTTCTTGTATACCTCTTCGGTGAGATATCTCTCATGCTCAGTCTGAAGTTCAAGACCCCACTCTACCGGATATTCAAATTTCTTACCGGACTTCTGCAGGATCTCTACAGCCTGTGTATATGTGATTCTCTCGAAATCTGAGTTGACAATGTTATCGAGTCTCTCGAGGAGTCCCTTGTCGACGAAGCTGTTGAAGAACTTCATCTCTTCAGGGCATTTTCTCAGGACTTCGCTGATTATGAATTTGATCATAGCCTCAGCAATGTCCATATCTCCCTGTAGATCGCAGAATGCCATCTCTGGCTCAATCATCCAGAACTCAGATGCATGTCTGGCTGTGTTGGAGTTCTCAGCGCGAAATGTAGGTCCGAATGTATATACATTGCGGAAAGCGAGAGCCATGATCTCAGCCTCGAGCTGACCGGATACAGTCAGGTTAGCCTTCTTGCCGAAGAAATCCTGTGTGTAGTCGATGCTGCCATCCTCGTTGCGAGGAATGTTGTCGAGGTCGAGTGTGGTTACCTGGAACATCTCGCCTGCGCCCTCTGCATCGCTGCATGTGATCTCAGGAGAATGTGCGTAGATGAAGCCTCTCTCCTGGAAGAACTGATGGATTGCGTATGCTGCAACGCTTCTAACTCTGAATACTGCGGAGAACGTATTGCTCCTCGGTCTGAGGTGTGCGATCTCTCTCAGGAATTCCATTGTATGGCGCTTCTTCTGGAGCGGATAATCAGGATCGGAATCTGCCTCAAGGGTAATCTCTTCAGCCTTGATTTCGAATGGCTGCTTAGCCTCCGGTGTCAGGACAAGAGTTCCTCTTACCTTGATACCTGCGCTCAGGCGGTACTTCGATACTTCCTGATAGTTGTCAAGCTTGTCTGCCTCATAAACTACCTGTACCGGGGTAAAGAAAGTTCCGTCGTTGAGCGAGATGAAGCCGAACTGGTTAGAACTGCGGTTGCCTCTGACCCATCCGTAAACAGTGACTTCCTTGTCTGCGTATTCTGCTGTGTTTTTAAATAATTCTCTGATTTCGATGTCTTTCATAAATCTCTTCCCATATGCAATGCCCCGCGTGCTGTGCAGGCATGCATATCAACAAATAAAATACTAGGCTGGCGCAGTGCACCAGCCTAAAAAGTATATCATATCCGCAAGCTCCGTGTCATTAAAAATCTGACATATATCTGCCATACGGCTGACAAATTAACGGCGGACTTTAACAGTGATTTGTGCCTTTATTTCTTCTTGTGCTCTTCACGCCACTTCCTGATAGCCTCGTATCTCTCTTTGAATCTCGGCTCAAAGCCCTGATTGCCCGGATGATAATACTCTGTGCCCCTGAGATTCTCCGGCAGACATTCCATATCTGCTATCTTGTCTTCAGTATCGTGGGCATAGATGTATCCCTTGCCGTAATCAAGCTCCTTCATGAGCTTGGTCGGAGCATTGCGGATATGAAGCGGCACCGGCTCTGCTATCGTCTTGTTAGCATCGGCCGCAGCCTGCATATAGGCGACCTCCATCGCATTGGACTTTGGCGCAAGAGCGTTATAAATAACCGCTTCGGTAAGATGCACGCTGCACTCCGGCATTCCGATCAGGTGACACGCCTGAAAAGCAGCGACAGATAACTCGAGCGCCCTCGGATCGGCGAGGCCTACATCTTCTGCTGCAAATCTCGTGACGCGCCTTGCTATATACATCGGGTCTTCGCCCGACTCGAGCATTCTCGCAAGCCAGTATACAGCCGCGTCGGCGTCTGAATTCCTCATGGACTTGTGCAAAGCGGATATTATGTTGTAGTGCTCTTCGCCCTGCTTGTCATAGAGGAGAGACTTGCGCGATGTGCATTGTTCAAAGTCATCAGGTGTTACCGTGACTATCTCTCTGCCGGTCTTCTCGTCCACGCTGTGATCAGCATTCAGTACCATCATCTCGAGAGTCGAGAGAGCAGTCCTTGCATCGCCATTAGCGAATGCCGCAAGAGCATTCACCTCATCATCGCTGATCCTGACCTCCATATCGCCAAAGCCCCTCGGATCGTCGATAGCGTTCCTTATAAGCTTAGCAATATCGCCCTGCTCGAGTTGGTGCAGAACGAAGACTTTGCACCTTGAGAGAAGAGCGCCGTTGACCTCGAACGAAGGATTCTCGGTGGTCGCTCCGATCAGGATGATGCTGCCCTTCTCCACGAACGGAAGGAAGGCGTCCTGCTGAGCCTTGTTGAATCTGTGGATCTCGTCTACGAAGACTATCGTGCGAGCTCCGAGTGCAGTCATCCTGTCAGCCTGCTGCATGACAGTCTTGATCTCCTTGATGCCGCTCGTAACGGCACTGAAATTGATGAACTGCGCATTAGTGCCCGCGGCAATGATCTGCGCGAGTGTGGTCTTGCCGACTCCCGGCGGCCCCCAGAATATCATCGAAGAGACACTGTCTCTCTCGATCATGTTCCTGAGAACTTTGCCCTTGCCTACAAGATGCTCCTGCCCAACGTACTCATCGAGATTGCGTGGACGCATCCTCGCAGCCAACGGCTGGCTCTGATTATTCTCGGTTTCAAATAAACTAATCTGACTCATTTCTCTTGTTTGCCTGTCTCATTGTCAGCAGCAATACTGCAAGCAGTACGATCACGACTGCCAGTGCTGCCGACCATATTCCTGCATCCGGCAGGAAGGAAGTTGTTCCGTCGCTGTTCTCTATGAGCTCGGCATCTCTGAGTATCCACGCTCCAAGCGCTGGCCCGATAAGTCCCGGTACGAATACCTGTCCTATTATCCTCACGCCCTGGAACTGGCCGGATCTTCCCTCTGGTATGTTGTCTCTGATAAGGGCACCGAATACCGACATGCCCGTAAGATAACCGGCCATCATCAGGAGTGACCCGATGAATACCGGAATAGTAGTTCTTGTGAAATACAGTATTATGTATCCGGCTATCAGCATCATGCAAACCGGCAGAATACTCTTCATGAAGCCCTTGCTGTCATAGAGTCTGCCGTAGAAGACCGTAATGACAGCCGCCAGGATTATAGCCGGCGCGAAGATGAGAACGTAGTTGTCCATCCCGAGGGTCTTCTCGTAATAGATCAGCAGATACGGCATGAACACCTGTATCGAGGTGCCGAATATGGCAAAATTCAGAAGTCCCAGATACAAGGTCTTATTAGCTCTTGCCACAGATGGCCTGAAGCTGTAAGTAAGTGTCTGCCCGAGGCTCTCATTAACCGGCCCAAGATCCGGTGCATCCTCGATCATGAACCATCCGGCAATACCGATCAGTGTTGTCGCAATGCCTATGATGTAGTAGATGGTCGTCCATGCCTCATGAGTGTCAAGGTTGAAGCTCATGAACCCGCCGAACACCACCAGAATAGCTACAAGAGGCATCATTGAATTGACGCCTTCTATCTTGCCTCTGTTGGTCGAATCTCCCCTGTCAGTCAGCCACGCATTGTATGCGGCGTCATTGGCTGTGGAGCCAAAGTACGTCATCACGCAGTCCATCACTATCGTCAGGAAGATGCTCCTTATATACGCAAAGCTGATGATGCTGATTCCCCATATAATATAGCCCGCACTCATGAATGCCTTGCGCTTGCCGACCTTGTCAGATACAGCACCCATGATGATCGTGGTCAGAGCAGCAGTCACGGCACTCGCCATGACCATCGCCGAGATGTCCGCAGCCGAAGCATGGAACATCTTGTAGATGAATACATTGAAGTACATGTTCTCAACGACCCATGCGACCTGACCCATGAGTCCGAACACGACCATCGCTATCCAGAATTTTACACCAAGTTGTTTCTTCATACAATAATTTCAGAACGTTCGTTTGAAAATGAGACAGGGGTTCGGTTCTCTGTATCCCCTGTCCCACGTGTCAGATGTGTCAGATTTCTCTGCCCATTATTATGACTTTGTAGTTCTCCTGCTGCTCCTCGCCTGTTGCAGTGAAGCCCTGGCTCTTCCAGAATGCAAGAGCCTCTTCATTGTTCTCCACGCAGCCCAGTGACAGGTAGTCGTAGCCTGCAGCCTTCATCGCAGCTCTTACATCTGCAAAGATGCCGGAACCGACACCGCGGCCCTGCATGTCACCATCTACCATGAGCCAGCCGATGAAGGCATCATCGCTCTCAGGATACCCTGTGATCAAGTCCATGACTGCGACCAGTACATCGTCAGCATTATAGAATCCGACAAAGTGCTTGCTGCTCTTGGACGCGCCTTCAGGAAGCTCTGAGATGACCTCTGTGAGGCTCTCTCTTGTCGGAACAGTCTGCATGTATTCGTAGTATTTCGAATTGGATTTGGCCAGTCTGTAGACAGGCGAAATATCCGCCTCTGTGATGCGCCTGACCTCGTACTCGGACGAGAGTGTAGATATATCAAGTCCATCACTCTCACCTGCCTCTGCAGCCGCAGTTCTTGCCGCTTCGCTGTCGATGGCCTGCCTGAACTGGGTCTCATACAGATCCTTGTATGTGCCTCCGAGCGCCAGAAGCTCTTCGTGTGTACCCTGCTCAGCGATAACGCCGCCCTTGACGACAAGGATCTTGTCAGCCTTAAGAATGGTCGACAGTCTGTGAGCGATAACGATGCTCGTTCTGCCCTCCATCATCTTCTCAAGAGCATCCTGGATGGAATTCTCCGAAATAGAGTCAAGAGCTGATGTAGCCTCATCGAGGATCAGGATCTTAGGATCTTTGAGGATGACTCTTGCAAGCGACAGTCTCTGCTTCTCACCGCCTGAGAGCTTGAGTCCCCGGTTACCGACCTGAGTATTGTATCCGTCCGGCTGATTTACTATGAAATCGTGGATGTTGGCTATTCTGCAGGCTTCTTCGATCTCTTCCATCGTGGCGTCATCATTGGCATATCTGAGGTTCTCAAGGATAGTGCCGTTGAAGAGATATGTCTCCTGAGTTACCACACCGATTTTGGATCTGAGATATTCGAGGTCAAAGTCCCTGACATCGACTCCCGCTACCTTCACGCTGCCTCCGTTGACGTCGTACAGCCGTGGAATGAGATTGACTACGGTTGATTTGCCGGAGCCTGAAGGTCCTACGATGGCGTACATCGAGCCGCCCGGAACCTCGAAGTCCACATCCGTAAGGATCGGATTCTCAGGGTTGTAGCTGAATGCGACATGCTCGTATCTGATCGGCTTGTTGTCGACATCAGGCTTCTCGCCATTCTCTGGCGAAACGATCGTATTCTCTCTGTCAAAGTAATCAAATATACGTGTGAACAGCGCAAGTGATCTGGTGAAATCTACCGAAAGATTGAGAAGCTGCTCGATCGGACGGTAAAGTCTGTTGATCAGCGCAACTGTCGCAGTGATGATACCGACAGTAAGATTCGGGTCGATGTTGCGGATGATGAAGTATCCGCCGGCAAAGTAAATGAGCAGCGGTCCGAGCTGTGTGAACATTCCCATGACAACTCTGAAGAGCTGGCCTGATCTCTGCTCCTTGAGATTGAGATTGGTGACTTCCTTGTTGATCTTGACAAAGTCATCGTATTCCTTCTGCTCGCGGGTGAAGATCTTGACCAGCATCGATCCGCTTACAGACAGAGTCTCGTCGATCTTCTGATTGAGCTCGTCGCTCTTGGCCTGGCTCTGAGTGAGATATTTCCATCTCGTCCTGCCGGCAGTCCTTGTAGGAAGGATCAGCAGCGGAATGACCAGGATGCCAACCACAGCAAGAGCAGGGCTCATGCTGAAGAGAGCGATCAGCGTCGTTATGACCGTTGCTACATTGCTGACGATATTCGACAGAGTTCCGCTTATGACAGAACTCACGCCGCTGATGTCAGTGTTCATTCTTGTGATGATGTCTCCCTGCTTCTCCGTTGTGAAGAAGGAGTGCGGCATGTATTGCAGGTGCTTGTACATCTGATTGCGCATGTCAAAGATGATTCTCTGTGATATCCACGCATTGATGTAATTCTCAAGCACTCCAACCAGCTGGCTTACAGTCAGCGCCGCGAAAGCCATAAGGAGCAGCCTTATAAGCAGCTCCATATTCTTCCCTACCAGCGCCTCATCTACGATCCTTCCTGTAATGATCGACGGCATGAGTCCCACAGTAGCCGAAAGAAGAATCGCAATGAATACGAAAATAAACTGCAGCCAGTACGGCTTAAGGTATCCGAGGATCCTCACCAAGAGGCCCTTAGTAACCTTAGGCATATTCTGTTTTTCCTCGTCAGTGAGGAATCTCATAGGGCCCATCCGGCCCGGTCCCGGTCCTGCCATTTTAATTACCCTTTTCCATTCTTAAACCTATTAGCATAGCGAGCGGAGCTTGCAATTTTCCCATTATCGCAGAGCGAATGAGATGTAGTGCACGATTTCGAGCACTCGTGCAAATTGGGCGCAGCCCGCCCGGGAAGAATTATAATTCAACCGGAACAGTCTGTCTGATCGGCTCTTCCATTGCCTTCGGATTCTCGAGCAGATATTTCATGATTCTGAGTGACTTAGCATAATAGAATCCATCTGCCAGTCTCTCATCTATGTTGAATGTGCAGTTGATAACATCACGCGACTGCCATGTTCCATCGTACATGAGCTTCTGCTCCTGATGCAGCTTGCCTATAGTGATCATTACTGAGCATGTTCCGTAGTTGCTGAGATGGTGATAGCAGGAATCTGCTCCGATCGAGCCAAGGTTCGAGAGAAGGACTGATGAGTAGTTCGGGTCGCCGGCTGTAAGAGCCTTTGGCATTACGCCATGATACTCGAGCCTTCTGAGTGTTGCGAAGAATCCCTCGAGGAATGGTCTTGGGAGGCTTCCGAAAAAGTTCATCAGCTTGTCAAGATCGTTGCTCTTGGCTTTGCGCACCTTCTTGACATCTCCGAGGATCAGCTTGGAGATGGAATCGATATTCATTTCAGGCTCGACCTTCATGAACATGAGAGTCTCATCAGCTGTATCTTCGAACTTCTGCTTAACTACGAATGAGAATGTGATATCAGGTCTCTCATAATAATATCTTCCTGAAATGAACCAGTTGAGTCTCGGCCTGTGATATACAGTCCTTGCTACAGCTGTGACGATGGCATGGAAGATCTTGATGTTGACGCCTTCCTCTTCATTTCTTTCTTTCATGTACTTGACCAGGTCGGTCACATCGAACTGCTCGGTCATCGAAACCTCAGCCTCTGTTCTCTTAGGCATGATGTACGGAAGGATATTGTGATATCCGTCAAGGCCTTTAACTCTGGTGCCGTCTCTTCTCTTGTTCTTCATTGTATTGATCCTTTCGCTTTATATGTTATCCGGGTTGAATTGTTCGAATATAGGCGAGCAGCCAGCGGCTACGGCCGCCTTGTACTCTTCGGGTGTTGTTATGGTCCACGCTGCTTCGCGTGCTCCTTGCTTATCTACCGCAAGCCTTACAGCAGGGTCTCTCCTGTCAGTGAATCTGCAGGCTATGAAGTCCGGTCTGACGACCAGGTTGAAGAACAGATTCGTGAGGATTACCGCCTGATAGAACGGCAGCCCTTCTCTGTTCTTAAGGAAGTTCTGTACGAGCTGTCCCCTTATGAAGTTAGGTCTCAGCTTTCTTACCGCCATCAGCGCTCTTGGGTCAAAGCTCTCGATGACGAACTCTCCTCTGTATGTATCGAGCCTCTTGCAGACCGCCTCGGCCAAAGCTTTGTGATTGCCCTTAGCAGCCTTGAGCTCTATCAGGAGCGGGAGCCCAGTGTCTTCGTACAGATCGAGGACCTCGTCAAATGTCGGTATCTGCTCGTCCGTCCCTTCAAGTCTCAGCTTGCGGAGGTTGGTAAGATCATAGTCTTCTATCTGGCCGGTAACACCTGTCTCTCTTTCAAGTTCTTCATCATGAAATACTACAAGGTTCCCATCCGCCAGCAGGTGAACATCGAATTCAGCAGGAAAACCATGCTCCACCGCCCTCCTGAATGCTGCCATCGAATTCTCGGGTATGGCAGGCTTGTCATGAAAGCCCCTGTGGGCATAATGGTCCGCCAGCTTAACTTTTCTTCTCTTCTTCATCAGTCCTCCATGTCCTCAAAAGCATCAAGTCCTGACTTAGCCTCCGGTGCAGCATCGCCGTGCTTTACTCTTGTCATGGTGACAAAGCTCAGTGCGACGAATAAAGCTGCATATGGGAAGAGTATCTTGTAGCTGATATTCCTCATCAGGAATCCTGCAAGTATCGGTGTAACGACCTGAGCCGCCATCGATGCAGTATAGTAATAACCGGTAAATTTGCCGATATCTGATCCCCTGCACATCTCAACAACCATCGGCAGTGAGTTGACATTGATAGCCGCCCATGCAAATCCGACGAGTGCGAATACGATGAACATTATCGCATTGATGCTGTGGAATGCTGTTGTCAGGAAGAATCCGGAAAGGAAGCATGCTGCAAGCAGGACGATTCCGATCATTATAGTTCTCTTCCTTCCGACCTTGTGTGCAAGATGTCCGATCGGAATGTATGAGATGATGGCTCCGCCGGTAGCTATCAGGAGACATGTCGAAGCGCCGCCAAGACCCTGCCCCATGACTTTGTCGACATAAGTTGTGAACCATGTCGTGATTCCGTTGTATCCGATGAACCAGAGTGCGATCGAAGCCAGCAGGAAGCCAAGGCTCTTCTTGACGTCCGGCGGCAGGACTTCATTGCCGCTGCCATCATCTTCTGCGAGATTCCACTCAGGGTGCTCGGCCTCAAGAGCCTGATTCTCAGCCACAAGACGAGGCTCTCTGATCGTCAGGTACATTACTGCGATGGAGACAACCATGATAGCCGAAACAACCAGGAACAGCGGGCGGTAATTCACGTGATCAAGGCCAAGGACCTTAGAGTTCGGATACATTACTGCCGCTACAGCCAGATAGATTATACCGCCGACAGCTCCCATGAGGTTGATGATAGCGTTCGCCCTCGACCTGAGAGGCTTTGGCGTAACGTCCGGCATCAGAGCGACTGCAGGCGATCTGTAGGTGCCCATCGCAACCAGAAGCAGTCCGAGGAGGATGACAAATGTGGCCATCTTACCTGTTGATGGTGCAGCGTAGTAACTGTTATCAAGCAGCGGAAGAATGTTGAGCAGGATCACTGCAGCAGCCGTTCCGCAAAGTATATAAGGTGTACGCTTGCCTATTCTGGTGTTGGTCCTGTCCGAAAGAGTTCCGAAGAACGGCAGCAGGAAGAGCGCCAGAATGTTATCGGCAGCCATGATTCCGCCTGAGAAGGTTTCATTCAGGTGGAATGTCTTGGTCAGAATGAGTGGAACTACGTTATCATACATCTGCCAGAATGCGCATATTGAAAGGAACGCAAGTCCGACAAGAACAGTTCTCTTATTGTTGAGTTTCATTGTTATAACTTCCCTTCAGAATTGAGCTTACATATATCCGAGCCTCTTAAGCTGCTCCGGCAGCTGGTCAAAGCTTGTTATCACACCCGCAGGCTCTTCTATGTGGCCGAATCCGTATTCAGCCCAGATGCAAGGAACGCCTGCTTCTCTGGATGCATCCGCATCCTTCTGTATATCTCCGACATAGATCGCATCGGTCTCACCATTACGCTCCATGACAAGCCTGATATTATCTGCCTTAAGCAGTCCTGACCTTCCCCATTCCTCATAGTCGATGAAGAACTCATGCATGTCCATGGAATCGAGGAAAGCTTTCACATAGCCCTCCTGGCAGTTGCTGACTATTGCCATCTTCACGCCCTTAGCCTGCATTGCTGCGAGAGTCTCTCTTACACCCTCAAAGAGATCTCCTCCATGCTCGGTTATGTATGCATTCTCGAAGACCTCACAGCACCTTGCAATGTGATACCTTCTCTCGGGTTCGAATTCCGACATAAGGTCATCTGCAATGTCATTCATGGTCTTGCCCATGTTCCGTCTGATGTCATCCGCGGTATAGTTCATATCCCTGCCGGCGACTCTTCTGATTTCCATATTCCAGGATTCAGCAACCGATTGGGCTGAGTCCCAGAGTGTTCCGTCAAGATCAAATATTACCATTCTATCCTCTGTACTGATGTAAAATTCTGAAGACCTCTGAAAGTCCACAGTTATGTTAATGATACTATATTTGACCGTTAAAATGTTAAAAATATCCTGCAGCCTGAGGCATCAGCTCTATCCGCTATTTCGCATACATATTGAGGCATGACTGTATTATAATTTTTTTCAATACTGGCATTATATACTCAAGTAATATAATATATAGGTCAGGTACAAACCAGGTTCTCTGAGGTATAGACCTGACACGGCTCCGCAGATGGAGCGGTATGATTATTAAGTTTAAACAATCCGGAGGTATATACAAATGAGAATTGATGCTGGCGGCAAGCAGTGCCCTATTCCTGTAATCATGGCTAAGAAAGAGCTCGAAGCAGGCGAGCAGGATGTTGAGATCATCGTTGATGGTCAGACTCAGATCGACAATCTGTCAAGACTCGGAGACGCTCTCGGAAGACCGGCTACAAGCGAGGCATTCGGTGACAAGTTCCTCGTAAAGTTTGCAAATGGTGAGACCAAGGTTGGCGCAACTGTTGCAGAGGCTGATACATATGCTGTATTCTTTAACACAGACGCTATCGGAACCAACAATTCCGAACTCGGAAGGAACCTCGCTAAGATGGCTATCTACACACTCAGCGAGTCCGACAGAATCCCTGCTTACGTTCTCTTCATGAACGAAGGCGTCAAGCTGGTAACAGGCGTTGAGCCACAGATCATCGAGAACCTTAACACTCTGATCGAGAAGGGATCCAAGGTCCTCGTTTGCGGAACCTGCCTCAACTTCTATGAACTCAAGGATGAGCTCAAGGTCGGAACAGTCAGCAACATGTATGACATTCTCGGCGCTATGCAGGAAGTCAGCAAGGTCATCAAGCTGTAGTAATCTGTACAAATTTTCAACAAACAAGGAAGATCACAATTAATGGACGAATATTATCTGCTCACATTTGAATCAACACATGCTGCAATATCCACAGAGAAGCTTCTCAAGCCTGCAGAAGTAACCATAATGCCTGTACCGAGGTTCATCTCGGCAAGCTGTGGTATTTCCGTACGCATCAGGCCGGACATGAAGGATGCCGCCGAGAACATCTTCAAGGAGAGCAGCAAGCTCACAGCAGATGATTATGCTTATTATCATGTGGTCCGCGACAGAGCTTCAGGCGAGACAGAATGCACAAGCCTCGGCAAGCTCTAGACTTTGGCATTTTACGGCAACATACAACTAAACCCCGCTCAGATGAGCGGGGTTATTTCTTTGGCTTGATTGCTTAATTGGCTTATCTTACCAGCCCATTACCTGCGAGAATACTTCGCCGATAGGCTCTCTTATGACAAGTTCAGCCATGCCATCGGCCTGAGTAGCTGTCATATTGATCAGCACAAGGTGTTTGCCTCTGAAGTATCTGATAAGGCCTGCTGCCGGATAGACGATGAGAGTCGTACCGCCTACAATAAGCGTATCAGCTCTCATTATTGCATTTACAGCTCCGTCGATTACATCCTCGTCGAGTCCTTCCTCATAGAGAACGACATCCGGTTTGATCCTGCCGCCGCACTTGTCACAGTAAGGCACGCCTTCTGATTCGAGCACTTTGTCGACATCATAGAATGCATGACATTTCTCGCAGTAGTTCCTGAGAACCGATCCGTGCAGCTCATATACATTCTTGCTGCCTGCAAGCTGGTGGAGGCCGTCAATGTTCTGAGTGACAATCGCCTTGACCTTGCCCTGCTTCTCAAGCTCGGCTAGAGCCTTATGACATGCATTAGGCTTGGCTTCTTTGTAGATCAGCTTGTCCTTGTAGAATTCATAGAAGTCCTTAGTGTGTCTTACATAGAACGAATGTGAGATCATCTCCTCAGGAGACACTTCCCTGCCAAGATCCTGATTATAAAGTCCGTTAGCGCTTCTGAAGTCCGGGATACCGCTCTCCGTCGACACTCCGGCACCGCCGAAGAACACGATATTATTGCTCTCATCGATGATCTTCTTTAATTCTTTGATTTCTGGATTCATATCTGTCTCACTCCTTTCTATGTATATGGTATTCTCTGCCGGCCGGACTACTTGAGTCCTGCTGCCATCATATAAATGTTGAATATGTCTTCAGTGTCCAGGACCTTGAAATTACCGATAGTTCTCGCATTCTGGAATGTAACGCCGAGAGCTGCCTTGCGGCATGCCTCTTCGTCAAAGTCAAGTCCGAGTCCCTTGAGATCTGTAGGCATATTGATCGATCTGAAGAATTCTTCGACCTTCTCGATGGTTTTCACAGGATCGCTTTCACCGAAGAGTCCCTCGCCGAGCTTTGAGAATCTTGAAGGATCTACGTCGAGGACGTATCTTGCCCATGAGCCCCATATAGCAGCAAGACCTGCGCCATGAGCTACATCGAATTCAGCAGAAAGCTCATGCTCGATCTGGTGACATGCCCAGTCTCCGTTATTTGCATTGCCGGCAGCCATCAGTCCGTTGTGTGAAAGTGAGCCGCACCACATGATATTAGCTCTTGCATCGTAGTCATCCGGATGCTCAAGTGCGATAGGTGCATTCTTCATGACTTCCTTCAGAAGGGTGAACGACAGCTGATCTGTGAAGTCGAGCGCATATCCCTGATGGAAGTATCTCTCCAGTGTGTGCATCATGATATCTGTTGCGCCGCATGAAGTCTGGTAAGGCGATACAGTATATGTGAGTTCAGGATTCAGCAGTGCAAAGCTGATCCTGCCGTAATTCGTATTCGTTCCCCTCTTATAGACAATGTCTGTCTCGTCGTTGGTGATTACGGAGGAATCGCTCATCTCAGAACCGGTTGCTGACAGAGTCAGAATGGAGCCTACAGGTACTGTTCCTTCTACCGCTCTCTTGCCGCAGTAGAAATCCCATACGTCTCCGCCGTTGTAAGAGCCGTAGCCTATAGCTTTGGCACTGTCAAGAACCGAGCCGCCGCCGACTGCGAGGATGTAGTCAAGGTTATCGTCCTGTACCATAGCGATTCCTTTGCGGACGAGGCTTACTCTAGGGTTAGGAACTACGCCGCCAAGCTCTGCATAGTAGATGCCGGCCTCGCTGAGAATCTTCTCGACTTTGTCAAGAAGTCCCGAGCGCTTTACAGATCCGCCGCCGAAATGAACAAGAACTCTGGTTGCGCCATTTGCCTTCAGGACCTCAGCAACCTTGTCCTCTGCTCCTGCGCCGAAGTAAACATGAGTAGGTGTGTAGTATTCTTTGATAGCCATTGTAATTCGTCCTTTCTGAGTTATCTGTTCTCTTCAAATAGTATGGCTTCGTATGGTCTTAGTTCGATCACTCTGCCCTTGACCGGGTCATCGTAGTTGGAAAGCAGGATGTTCAGGTCACTTAAGGCAAAGTCCATAGGTATGATGCATTCTGCATTCTTATCTGAGAAATTGCCAACTATCAGGAGTCTTCTTCCCTCGTATGATCTTGAATAAGTGATGACCTTCCTGTTATCCGGGTCGTATTCAAGAGTGTCGCCGTAGATTGCAGTGCGGTCAGTCTTCTTGATGCTCAGCAGCTTCTGATAGAACCTGTATATCGACCGGTCTGATGCCAGGTCCTTCCTGACATTGATTGTGTAATAATCCGGGTTGACGCACTGCCATGGCTCGGCGCCCTTGTTGAAGCCTGCGTTCACACTGTTATCCCACTGCATCGGAGTCCTCGCATGGTCTCTTGCTCCATGGAGTATGAGCCTGAATGCAGCCTTCTCAGGTATATGCAGCTGAGTTGTCATCATATCATGGACAAAGTGCGTGACAGGATCCTTCATCTCGTCGATACTGCGGAATCTGCAATTCGTCATGCCGATCTCTTCACCCTGATAGATGAATGGTGTGCCCCATCCCATGAAGGTGACAAGAGCGAGCATGGTCGCTGCCTCGTAGCGGTATTCTGCGGTATTGATGCCAAATCTGCTTACGCTGCGGCTGCCATCGTGGTTCTCGAGGACCAGCGTGTTCCAGCCTCTTCCGTAATGCCTCATCTGAGGCTCTATCAGACCTTTCTTGAACTTCCTGAGATCGAAAGCCTTAGGCATGAACTTAAGTATGTTATCCGAATTGAGATGTTCAAAGTCGAATATTGTATCGAGCTCGCCGGACTCCTCGTCGACATATCTGCTGGTATGGGCTTCATCCGGGATATATGATTCTCCTACTGTGTACGAATCATAGAGCGACAGAGCCCTTTCGTTCATCTCTTTAAGGAATTCATGCATTCTCGGGCCATCGACGAAGTACGGTGTGCCCTTCTGGAATCTGATCCTGGATTTGTCATCCTTCAGAGGATAAACCTTGGAGTACATGTTGAATACGTCAAACCTGAATCCGCTGACGCCCTTATCGAGCCAGAACTTCAGGATGTCTATGATCTCGTCGCGGACCTTAGGGTTCTCCCAGTTGAGGTCAGGCTGAGCCGGCGCAAAGAGATGCAGGTAATACTCGTCAGTTCCTTCTATCCGCTCCCAGGCAGAACCGGTAAATGAAGAGGTCCAGTTCGTCGGAGGAATGAGCTTGCCCTTCCTGAGGCGGCCCTTCCTGATTATATAGTAGTCTCTGTAAGGAGAGTTCTTGTCTGCCAGAGCCGCTTTGAACCACTCATGCTGGTCGCTCGTATGATTGAGGACCATGTCCATGATGACTCTGAGGTCTCTCTTCTTGCATTCAGCCATAAGTCTGTCGAAGTCCTCCATCGTTCCGAACTTCGGATCTATGGCCTTATAATCGGCAACATCATAGCCGTAATCCTTGCATGGTGACACATATAATGGTGAAAACCAGATAGCTGTCACCCCAAGATCCCTGATGTAGTCAAGCTTAGAGATAATGCCCTGTATATCTCCCATTCCGTCATTATCTGAATCCATGAAGCTGAATGGATATATCTGATATACCACGGCTTCTTTATACCAATTTGTCTTCATGACTTGCTGCTCCATTATTCTATTTAGCTGTTATTGAGATCAGTGTCGGCAGCAGCTGCTTCTTACGGCTCATTACGCCAGGCATGTTGTAGATCTGCTTAGCCTTCTGCGCATAAGGAAGCTCTTTGTTCGCCTTGTGATCTGATACGAGCAACACGCTCTTCTCTCTGAGGACGTCGGTTATCATGAGAAGTGTCCAGTCAAGGCCTTCCTTGTTCCTGATCGCCTCAAGAGTATCGATGTATCTCTGAGCGTAAGTGCTGACATTGCCGAGAGTAGTGACCTCACACTGTCCGACACCCATTTTGACTCCGCCGGACTCATACTTCTTGAAGTCAGCAAGAATGCTCTCTTCAGGATCCTGAGTCTCAAGGTTGTCAGTGATGCTGAACAGCTTCTCACCGAACTCCTCTATGCTTGATACTCTCGCGAGCCTTGCCAGCATCTCGACTGTGCTGATATCCGAGACAGTAGTAGTCGGGCTCCTGAGAATAAGTGTATCTGAGATTATTCCGGTAAGCATGACCTTAGCCATATATGGATCAGGCATTATGCCATGCCTTATATACTGCTGATAAATGATAGTGCAGGTGCTGCCAAGAGGCTCTGCATCGATGAAGATCGGCATGCTTGTGGATACCGAGTCAAGTCTGTGATGGTCGATGATCTCAATTACATCAGCGGTTTCGATGCCTTCAATGCTCTGTGCAGGCTCATTATGGTCGACCATGATGACCTTGTTCTTAGGTGCATCAAGGAAGCATCTTCTGGAGACATAACCTGCAAATTCTCCGTTCTCCATTACTGCAATTCCGCGTGTTCTGGAATTGGCAAGTGTTGCTTTGACATCTACGAAGAGATCCTCTGCATCCGCAGTCTCTGTACCGATCTCCATCATGGTCTCAAGAGGCTCCGCCATACGGATCCTTCTGATCGTCTCAGCTGTGCCGAGTTCGGTAAGGAAAACCGATCCATTGTAGCCGCTGAGATCGATATCCGGAGCGCCGGCCTTGAGATCGCCGGCAGTCAGAACGATTGCAGGGACCTGCATTTTGACAGCATATTCCATGTGCTCCTTACGGTATCCCATAACGACTATGCACTGAGGATATTCTTCTATAAAGTTGCAGAATGCGTCATATGCCGCAGCTCCTACAATGAGAGAGCCTTCGATCTCTTCATTGGTACCCTTGTGGATCTGCTTGCCTGAGATGACTCTGATTACATTGTCAGCGCTGAACTGATATACAGGAACAGTCTCTTTGTTATCCTTGAGGAACCATCCGGTGATGTCGTCAACACTGAGAAGTCCCTTGAATTCTTCACCCGCAAAGAGTGGAACAACAGGCGGATTCTCGGTGCTGTAGAACTGCACAAGATCAAATATAGGCTGGTGGATCTGCAGATGGCTTGACGGTACCATCATTACATCTTTGACCTTAGGTCTTACGTCCTTCTTGTAGACAGGGATCTCAAGCCCCATCGCCTCCATCTGCTTCCTGACTCCATCAGATACAGGGCTGCAGTGGACAGGAACATATTCGTTCTCAGGGTCTGTCATGTTCTTGAGGCGGCTGTATGAAATAGCTGCGCAAAGGCTATCAAGATCCGGATTGCGATGACCTGTTATATATACGATACTCATTAATTTACCTCTTTCCCAAGTTGTTACTTTGATAATTTAGATGCTGTTCTTGCCATGAATCTGTCGTTATTGATTATGAACCTTTCGTGTGTGCCTTCACCGATCAGTCCCGAGTTATCATGGGCCGTTATATGGAATGTAAGCTTGCGGCCATCAATCTCTGTAAGCTCACTTTCATAAGTTACATATGCTCCGACCGGACTTGCCGAGACGTGACTGATGTCAAGGTGTGTGCCGACAGTCCCCATTCCTTCTTCCATGTATGGTTCTACACTCGCCCAGGCTGTGTATTCCATCATATTGATCATTCTTGGCGTTGCATATACCTCAAGGCCTCCGCTCTTCATTCCTGCAGCGGTCTTCTCTGCAGTTACTACTTCTTCGGCGTGTCCCTTGATGCCAGTTATAAGTTCAGCCATGTGTTGGTACTCCTTATCCTACAGATCTGCCTCTTCAAGGACTTTGAGATCATCCTCTGAGGTCGACCAGCTAGTTGCAAGTCTTACTATGGTGCGCTCCTCGTCATATACGCCCCATCTGTCAAATGTAACGTATTTGCCGAGCTCTGCCATCTGCTCCTCGTTCATGAGAATGAGCTGCTGATTAGTCGGCGAATCGATATAGAATTCCCAGCCCTTGGATCTGATTATCTCTTTGAGCTTATCTGCCATTTCGATAGCATGCTTGCTGATCCTGAAGTACAGGTCATTGGTAAACAGTGTATCGAACTGTATTCCGAGGAGTCTGCCCTTTGCAAGCAGGGCTCCTCTCTTCTTGACAGATGTGATGAAGTGATCCGGCTTATTGTTCCTGGTGAATACTACGGCTTCGCCGCAGAGTGCTCCGACCTTGGTCCCTCCAATATAGAATACATCTGTCAGCTCAGCAACATCGTGAAGTGTAAGATCCGAGCTGCTGCTCATAAGGCCATATCCGAGTCTCGCGCCGTCGAGGAATAGCGGGATATCGTGCTCGTGACAGATACCGGAGATCTCTTCGAGTTCAGCCTTAGAGTAGAGTGTGCCCATCTCAGTCGGATGTGAAATATATACCATGCCGGGGAATACCATATGGTCATGTGTTGCATCACTGTAGAATTTGTTCAGGAATCCTCTGAGATCTGCAGGATCAAGCTTGCCATTCTTCTGCGGCAGCTCTATTACCTTATGTCCTGTGAACTCTATGGCTCCTGATTCATGGACATTGATATGTCCGGATTCTGCTGTTATTACTCCCTCCCAGTCTCTGAGCATGGTAGAGATGATAGTCGAATTTGTCTGAGTTCCTCCGACAAGGAATTCAACATCATCAGCATTATCTATGCCGCATGCCTTGGCGATCTTCTCCTTGGCACTGGCTGTATAATGATCCATTCCGTAGCCCGGAAGAGGCTCGTAATTAGTCTCTATCAGGCTCTTCAGAATAGCAGGATGTGCGCCTGCAACATAATCACATTCAAATGAAACCATCTTGATACCCCTTTTCATTTATTGCTAAAGTCCGTATACATCGCTGCACTTGCCGCGCAGATAATTGATGTAATAGTCCGGATCGAATTTGCCTTCCATCACAGTCTCAAGAAGCTCGACTGGCTTGTAGAGGCTGCCGTGCTTCCAGATATGTTCGCGGTTCCAGTCATTGACAGGTCCAAAGTCTCCGCTCTCGATGCATTTATCGAAGTCAACAGTCTCCTTCATCTTGGCAAGGAACTGCGCGCCATAGGCATTACCAAGTGCATATGACGGGAAGTATCCTATAAGACCGCTTGCCCAGTGGCTGTCCTGAAGAACGCCTCTCTTGTCATCAGGAACATCGATGCCGAGATATTCCTTGTACATTCTGTTCCATTCAGCCGGAAGATCCCTGACCTCAAGCTCGCCGTCGAAAATTCTCTTCTCAAGCTCATACCTGATCATGATATGCAGGCAATATGTGAGTTCATCAGACTCAGTCCTGATGAGAGATGGCTCTGCCTTGTTGACTGCACGATAGAACTCCTCTGCTGTGCGGCCCTCCATATGCTCCGGGAAAAGTTCGCAGAGCTTAGGGAAGATCATCCTGCAGAAGCTGCGGCTTCTGCCTATTATATTCTCGTAGAATCTGCTCTGGCTCTCGTGGATGCTCATCGAAACTCCTCCGTCGAGCACAGTGTACGCAAGGTCGTCTGCAGATCCTGTATCGTAAAGAGCGTGGCCGCCCTCATGCACTACGCTGTACATCGAGCAGACAAAGTCATCAGTGAAGTAATGCGTAGTGATTCTCTCGTCGAAATGAGAGCCGAGGCTTGTAGTGAAAGGATGCTCTGTCGTGGACAGTCCTACATGTCCAAGATCAAGGCCGATCTTGTCCATGAGATAATATGAAAGCTCTTCCTGCTTGTCCTCAGGGAAGAATCCGTGTCTGATGCTGTCATCTACCTGAGGCTTTGCGCCTACTTCTTTAAGAAGCGGAACTATCTCTGAGCGGAGCTTGCCGAAGAATTCGTCGCAGGCTTCTCTTGTCAGGCCCTCTTCATAATCTCCCAGACAATGGTCATACGGATCCTTGTCCGGTTCAATATAAAGAGCGAACTTCCTGGCTGTTGCAAATACTTTCTCCAGATACGGTCTGAACATTTCGAAGTCAGATGCTTCCTTGGCTCTGTGCCATACATCATCTGCCGTTACGAGCAGCTCCTGATACTCGATATACTCAGCCATCGGGATCTTCTGCATATCTCTGATGCCTTTGAGAAGAAGATAGACCATTCTCTTCTCATGGGTATCAAGCTCGTCCTTGTTCGCATCCAGAAACTCGAGCAGCGCAACTGTCTCATCAGATGTGCTGAGCTTGTACATCTCTTCGGAGAGTACGGAAAGGCTCATTGCCCTGTTCGCTGCTGTGTCCTTAGGCGCAGTGGTATTGCCATCATAGTATATAAGTCCCATTGCATGGTCGTATGCAGCCATCTTACGCTGCAGGGCCATCAATTGTTCTCTTGCTTCAGTGATTGTCATCAGTATCTCCTCTATTTGTTTAGTTCTATCTCTATCAGGACCGGGTTGTGGTCGGATGACACGAATCCGATATTCTGATTTTCGACCTTATTTACCTTGATATTATCTGAAACGATAAATCCGTCTATCAGATAATACTGGAATGTAGCAGCGTCAGCTCCTGCGTACGGCTTGTCAAGGCTTCTGCAGCTAGGTGCTGCTGAATCCATAAGGAACTGCCAGTTACCCTCGATGCTTGTAATGTCGATCTCTCCTGCCTGCCATTTGCCTTCCTGTGCAGGATATGCCGTTGTATCAGCATTCGAGAATATCTGATTGAAGTCGCCTCCTGCAATTATATAATTGCCCTTGGCCTGCTCTGCAAGCAGCAGCCCTTCTAAGGCTTTGGTCTGCGCAAGCTTGCCGCTGCCGTCGTCATAGGCTTCGAGGTGCAGATTCAGAAGCACGAGCTCCTTGTCCGTACCCTCGACCGGGATTCTTGTTTCAAGTACACATCTCTTGAGATTTGCCATTCTTATCGGCCAGCTGAATGGTATCGGGAGCTGATATCTTACTCCGTCTGCCATTGCGAATCTCGAGAAGGTAGCTATTCCGGAGTCCACCTTGCCGATTGGCGGCACCGGATAAGGAAGGAATGCGACCTTGAAATTATTTGCGAAAGCTGAGCAGTAATCAGCGAAATTATCCTGGATCAAAGCAAGTTCATTGATATGATGCGACCTTGATGAGTCCTTATCAGCTTCCTGCAGGAAGAAAATGTCCGGAGCAAGAGCACTTAGCTCACTGATTATGCCTTCCATATTGGTGTTCACACGGCTCTCATCTGCCGTATTGACCATCTTGCCGCCATCCATGAAGAAGTCAGCATTGTCACCAAGCGCACCATAGCCGATGTTCCAGGAGACTACTCTTAGTTTGTCTCCTGCTGCGACAGTTCCGGCAGCTGTGCCTTCAACATCTGCGGCCATTGCATCATCAGGCTTGAATTCTGTTGCTGACAGGAATCCAATCATTCCGCCGACAAGCAGTACAACGATCAGAAGGATTGTTCCGATGAATTTGAGAAGTGTTCCGAAGAAGCCGGTTTTCTTTTCTTCTTTGAAGTGCTTAGCCATTGTCACGCCCTCCAGCAAATGAATTAGTTATCAGTTAATGTGCAGCCTGTCGCTGCTTGGAGTTCTTCTAGCATCTGCTGCCTGCTCCTGAACACTATGCCTTTCATTCCGACAGATCTGCCGGTCTCGACATTATCTTCTCTGTCATCGATGAATATGCACTCTTCAGGAACAAGACCGTACTTCTCTATGAGCTTAAGGTATATTTCCTTTTCAGGCTTGAGTGTCTGGACATGGCAGGAATAAATTCCGCCGTCCATGTGCGGAACGAAGTCAAAGGCTCCGGGATCAGACCCAAGAACATGCTCTGACATGTTTGAGAGATAGTATACCTTGTGACCACTGGCCTTGAGTTCTTCAATGAGTGGAATAGCCCAGTCTCTCCGCCCTACGCACTCTCCGATCCTGTCATATGTCATGCGGATCTCTTTCCTGAGATCCGGCGCTGCGCTGTAGAATAAATCAAGTATCTCGTCATCAGTCAGAACTGCCCTGTCGAGTTCATGCCAGTATCCCGTTCCCCAGAGTGCCTCTGTGACTCTCTCTGCGGTCCGGCGGTCAAACAGGGACTGCATGTAATCGTTCCATTCGAAATCGAGCAGTACCATTCCGATATCAAATATTACATTCTTAATCATGGGGACGCTCCGCTTAATGCTTTGGCTTATAGCCATTAATTTCGCCAGCCGCAGGCTTGGCCTTAGGCCTTGATACAGCAGCTCCGAAGAATTCGATCAGAGTTATGCTGAGAAGGACGCCTCCGACTATATCTGTGAACCAGTGGACTCCGCAGTAAAGTCTGCCGCATACGGTAACAAGGATGATCGCAAGACAGATAACCTCAAGCAGCGGTCTTATGATGTTATTCCCGACATACTTCCTGAGAAGGATCATGGTCGCTCCCATTACCGTGATTATCAGCATCGTATGTGAGGATGGATATGAAGCCTCAGGTGCTGTTGCATCAGGCATGATCACAGGTCTGTAGTTGATGATGAACTTCTCAAAGCCCACATAGAAGCCTATCACGATCACGAAGAGCACGCCAAGGCAGAGGATCTCTCTGTCCACTTTAAATAGATTCTTGCGTCTTATCCACTGAATAAGTCCGGCCAGAGCGAATAATGCTGCGACTCCGATAGCCAGATATCCGAGATAGTCAGTGATCTCGTACCATTTCATGTGGACACCTGTAAGATCATGGACCTTCTGATTGATCTTCGAGAATCCTACTTCTGTTCCATCCGGTCCGATTGCTGCAACATCAAAGGTCTTCACCAGATAGGTGAAAGCCACGAACACAGCTCCTGTGAAAATTCCTGTTAGTAATTTTTTGATCATTTGTGTTATGCCTTCTTTTCTTAATAATTGTCTTGTGTTATGAGGCCTCTTCTCGCGGCGAGTGAAGTTGGTACATATGCTCTGACCCTGACTCCTTCGGCCTCGTATTCTTCAGAGATAAGCTGTCCGGTCTTGCGTATCTCAGCAATGACCGAGGAATCTCTGTATGGTATCAGGACATCGATGTATTTACGTCTCTCGCTGAGAAGCTTCTGAAGTGCTGCGAACAGGTCTTCCTTGCCCCGTCCTGTCTTCGCCGAGAAGTGTATGGATGCATCTGCGTCAAAGTCTCTGAACAGCAGTCCCTCATCCACAAGGTCCATCTTGTTCCACACAGTGATGACCGGCTTGCCGGTGATGCCAAGATCTCTCAGCGTATCATATACAATGCGGCAGTGCATATCCCGCTGCTCGTCCGATGCGTCGACTACATGTATGATGAAATCAGCATACTTAGCCTCTTCAAGTGTACTCCTGAACGCATCTATGAGGTTGTGCGGAAGCTTGTTGATGAATCCTACCGTATCTGTAAAGAGGATCTCCTGTCCGTCCGGAAGCTTCGCAGTGCGGGTCGTCGGATCGAGGGTCGCAAAAAGCTTGTCTTCGGCAAGTATGTCCGACTCTGTAAGGAGATTGAGCAAAGTGGATTTGCCGGCGTTCGTGTATCCGACTATAGCTGCAGTCGGGATCACACTCTCAGTGCGCTTCTTCCGTGTCGTTTCGCGGACCTTTCTAAGAGATTCTATCTCGTCTGAGAGTATCTTGATCCTCTTCTGGATAACTCGCCTGTCGGTCTCAAGCTTGGTCTCGCCAGGCCCTCTTGTTCCGATGCCTGCTCCAAGTCTTGAAAGAGCCTCGCCCATTCCTCTCAGTCTTGAGTATCTGTATTTGAGCTGAGCTATCTCGACCTGAGTCTTGCCCTCTCTGGTCCTTGCGTGAGCAGCAAAGATATCCAGTATCAGCATGGTTCTGTCGAGGACTTTAGCCTGAGCGAGGTCAGACAGATTCTTAAGCTGCGATGGCGTAAGCTCATCGTCACAGACGATACCGTCCGCCTCATGTATCTCGAGCATCTCCTTGATTTCGAGTGCCTTGCCCTTGCCTATATAAGTAGCGCGGTCCGGATGCTCAAGATTCTGGACAACATGAATATCTGCACTGGCACCCGCCGTTCTGAGCAGTTCTTCAAGCTCTGTCAGCGAGGCCCATGCAGCCTCCTCATTTCCGGTAGCTACGGCTACCAGAATATAGTTCTCAATCTTGTCGTTTAGTTCCATCTACAAGAGATTTTACCATATATCAGGCAGTTTGTGTGATGATGAGGTCAATCACAAACAAAAACAATAGCGGGCATAGAGCCCGCTGCCTAGCATGCTATTCTCAGCTGAGATTTGTCCTTGTCGTAATGGAATATATTGTATGAAAGTATGTCCTCCCTCTCGACTACAGAGCGGTTGCCTTCATCCAGAAGGTACGCAAGATCCTCAGCCTTGACTCTGGAATTATCAGGCACGATTATCAGCTCATGGATCGAGCTCGGGATTACATAATATCCGCTGCTGATGACTTCCGAGATGCGGTCCATCACGCCCGGATAGAACAGTGCGGCCGCGCCCTGACACTTTGATCTGTTGCTGAGACAAAATGCTCCGCCTCCTGCTCTTATCTCATCAGTCATCTCTTCTTCGAGAAGATTGGTCGATCTCTCACCCATCTGAACGGTCCGCATGAAGAATTCCGTGAGACTCACAAGCTCCGCAGGCTCGAGTTCCTGGGTATTCTTCATAGCTTCAGTAAGTAGAGTTTCCTTGTCTACATCCATGATATCAAGCAGGTCATTCGTAACCGAGATCGCCCACTCGCTCGTTATCGATCTCTCGCAGTTGATCACTGCTATCAGTGCCAGTCCATTGCCAACATCGATATACGGTTTACCATTCATATAGCTGAGGTTGTTCCTTACATCGAGAAGTTTGAGAGTCAGTCTGTTCTTCACATCTTCGAACTCCATGTCTTCGCTCTGTGCCAGCAGCGGCGGAGGTACATCAAGAGCATATTCGCACCTGCTGACAAATTCTTCTATCAATTCATCAAAATCTGTGCCCTTCTGATATTCCTCGAAGAGATCATCCATATACACATTAGCGCCTGCCATCATATCGTCGAATCTGACTGAGACACCATAGAGTCTGCAGTCATTCGCCTTGACTACCTCTGTCTCACTGATCTCTACATCCTGAATACCTGAATCCTCAAAGTGCCTTAGTGCAGCTTTCCTTCCTTCTCTGATAAAGTCCTGAATAGTCATTTGCATCACCCTCCTTGCATCTTCAATAAGTTGTTACAACATATTGCAGCAAGGCATCATGGCGCTTCAATAGGGATGTCGGAATTAGGTATCAGAATGTCGGAATTAGGGAAAAATAATTTAAAGCGTCAACTAAAACGCCTATACATCGGTCTGTATAAAAGAAGCAGGCCCTCTGGCCCGCTTCATTATCAGCTATCTACGCACCAATATCTCATGATGCCAGAGCGTATTTGGTTTTGAAGTCACTGAAGTGATCCTTGAAGAAGTCGTCCTGTCTGAAGTCAGCACTGCTGTGATATTCATGCTTCTGGATCTCATCATTCTCAGATTCGAGAATATCTACCGCAACATTGCTGCAGTGGTCAGAGATTCTCTCGTAGTCTGTAAGAATATCGTTGAAGACGAATCCATTTGCGAGTGTGCATTCCTGTCTGCCGACTCTGTCGATGTGATTTGACTTGATCTCATCGCACAGATCGTCGATGACCTCTTCGAGAGGGTCGATGAGAAGAGCCTTCGCAGAATCATTATTGATGAAAGCATCAATAGTCATCTGTGTAATATCGCTTACTGCTCTCTCAAGTACTGCAAGCTCAGCCTCAGCGCCCTTGGAGAAGTTGATCTTCTTGGTGTTGATCTCCTCAACAGCCTCACCGATATTCCTTGCATGGTCTGAAATTCTCTCGAAGTCCGACAGAACTCTGAGATACTTATTGACCTCACCTGACTGAGATTCATTCGGATGGCTCTGTGTGATCTTGAACAGATACGATCCCAGCTTGTCTTCATAGCGGTCAATAACGCCTTCAAGCTCGAATACCTTCTTGAGTTCGTCTTTGCTGTATGTCTGTCTTGCACTGATTGCGCTTGCAACGCTGTCAAGTGCCTTAGATGCCATCGAATCGATTACTGTCTTGCTCTGAGCGAGTGCCAGTGCAGGGTGAGTAAGGAATCTGGACTCGAGTCTGTCCATATCTGCTCTCTCTGCAGCTGCCTCTTCACTCTCAGGGAACATTGCGACTACGATCTTCTCAAGAAGACTGGTAGCAGGTGCCAGAACGATGACGGTTGCAAGTCTGTAAAGAGTGTTAGTCAGAGCGATCGATACCATATTCATGGTCATCGTCATGAACTTGAATCCAATAGCCGCATTGAGAATATAGAACAATGAACCGACTATTACTGCTCCAAGCACATCTATAATAAGGTAAACAAATGCTGTTCTCTTACCATTTGTGCTGGCACCAAGAGCACTCAGCATTACAGGAACGGAAGCACCGATACCTATACCCATGATAATCGGGAAAGCCATATCGAATTCGATAGCGCCTGTCATTGCAAGTGCCTGGAGAATACCTACTGCAGCACTCGCACTCTGGATGACTGCTGTGATCAGGAGACCTGCCAGAACGCCGAGCACCGGATTAGTGAAGCTTATCAGCATATTGATGAATCTCGGATCTTCTCTGAGAGGCTCAATAGAACCTGACATTGTGCTCATGCCGAACATGAGAACGGCAAATCCGAGCATGATACCACCGACATTCTTTGTCGAAGACTTCTTGGAGAACATCCAGAAGACTATTCCGATAAGAGCCATGATTCCGGTAAGCATCTCTGTGCTGAAATAATTAGCTACATCTGCGCCAGAGCCGCCGAGGCTGTTTAGACAGAGGATCCATCCTGTGATACTTGTTCCGAGGATAGCTCCGAGAACAACTCCGATAGCCTGCCTTACCTTCATCATGCCTGAGTTTACAAAACCAACTACCATGACCGATGTCGCTGATGAAGACTGAATGACGGCTGTTACGCCTGTACCGAGGAGGATACCCTTAAGAGTATTGCCTGACAGCTTGTACAGGATCATCTCCATCTTGCTGCCGGCTACCTTCTTGAGGGAATCTCCCATTACCGACATTCCGAAGAGGAACATCGCTACACCACCAAGAAGCGAAATAATATTAGTCGCGTCCATATAATACTTTACCTACTCACCTTTCTTATAAAAAAGAGACTTCAACCGAAAAAATACGGTTAAAGTCTCGCTACTTACAACATACTCCGGGGGACCTCCCCGTATTGACGAAGCATGTCACGCATTGCTGCGCCAGCTACTCCCTAATAAACCAGTATGACTATCTCACATAGGTCTGACAAAGTCAAGAAGAAAGCATACATAAATAGGGCATTTATATCAGTACATTCCTAATGTCCAAGTTTATGGCCAAGTTCATAGATTTTCTTGTTCATGGCCTTCCCCCCGGATATTTTTTAACTGATGAGCACGACAGCTACATCATTTACATTAGTTCCTGTCGGGCCTGTCATAATAAGGCCGTCAACTGTGCCAAGTGCATTGTATGCATCATTCTCTGCAAGCACATCGCTTATCCTGATGCCCTTATCTGCAAGCCTTGCTGCAGTATATCCGTCGACCATACCGCCGGCTGCGTCCGTCGGACCGTCTGTTCCATCACTTCCGGCAGAGAATACCAGTACATTATCAAGTCCTGCTATTCCTTCTGCTGCTGCAAGCGCCAGCTCCTGATTACGGCCCCCTTTGCCCTTTCCGGTAAGATGCACAACCGTCTCTCCTCCTGCTATGAATGCAAGGGCTTTGCCATCGCATGCATGGCTCTTCGCTATGGATGCAAGGAATGATCCCGCATCACGAGCCTCGCAGCACAGCTGATCAGTCAATATGCAAGGCTCATAGCCAAGCTCTTCAGCCTTCACAGCCGCAGCTGTGCATAGGTGCTTTACGCTGCCCACAACATGTGACTCGACGTTATCAAGCTGTTTAGGGGTCTCTTTGCTCAGAAGAGAGAGAGCCTCGGCACTCAGCCTGAGAGAATACTTCTCTGCGATCGCCATAGCCTGTTCACATGTTGAAGCATCCGGTGCAGCTGGTCCTGATGCGATCATGTCGAGAGGATCTCCGAGTATGTCGCTGAGTACCACCGCATTGATCTTCGCAGGGCAGGCTTCGGCAAACCTGCCGCCTTTGACTGCCGAAAGGCGCTTACGCACGGTGTTCATTTCTACTATGTCAGCTCCGCAAGCAAGCAGCTGCCTGGTTATATCCTGCATCTCAGCGGCAGGAATAAGAGGCTTCTCAAAGAGTGCGCTCCCGCCTCCTGAAATAAGGAAAAGAACGTTATCATCCGCGCTAAGACCTGCCACCATGTCGAGCGCTGCCTGTGTGGCGGCATATGAATTATCATCAGAAACAGGATGGCCTGCTTCGTATATTGTCAGATTTCCGATCGGGCCCTGTGAATGATCGTATTTAGTTATAACGATGCCGTCCCTGATGCTCTGTCCGATACTCTCATATGCGGCATTAGCCATCTGCCAGGCGGCTTTGCCTACGGCGAGCAGGTAAATGTCCCCCTGCATGCCGTGATTTTCAAGAGCCTGGTGCACTGCTTCGTCAGGAAGCACCGCCTTGAGACTTGAAGATATAATTGCATTTGCATCTTGCCAAAGTCTGTCCATATCTGATCCCCCGGTTTAATTACTATCAGATTTGCTGAACCTTACTTTTCCTATTCTACTAAATAGTGCAAGCAATATCCAGCTAAAGGAATCGTTCTGCCGCATATGGAAAAAGGGATATCAGGAAAAACCGGACATCCCAGTGGTCGTTCGTAAGTCAACTACCCCTACTTAGGCTGACGCCTAGAAGAAGTGGCTTGTGACTGCCCTGCAGTGGTAGGCTGACGCCTCCTGCATTTGTTACCGATTCGGATATCTCCGTATCGGCTGGCGTCACATCAGGGGTCATTGACCGGACCCCGCCGGCAAGAGACATGCTCTTCCCGGACTGTACCAGGTACTCATTTCCCATGCAGTACAGATTCATTGCAGCTATCCTGTCATCATTGGATGTGTATCCACATCCAGTGCACCTGAAGAGATGCAGCCTCTTATCACGGCTGGTCTTGTCTCTTCGCCCGCATTTCGGACAGGTCTGTGATGTGTATGCCGGA
>JAFWHB010000019.1 GCA_017512145.1 Mogibacterium sp.
AAGCGTTGGTCCAATTGCAGGTATCACCTCCTGCGCCTTAAATACCTCTCCGCATATTGAGCAATGGCTTCCTTCAGTATATCCAACAGAATCACAGGTTGGCTTAACAGCCTCATCAATTACAACGGAATGATTACAGAAAAATTCAAAATTGTAATGATTCTGTGATGCGTACCACCAACCACAGGATGTCCTTTCAACAAGGAAGAGCACATTGTAGCAACCTTCAAAGGGATCTGGATCCATAAAAATGCCGACTATACTCCTCGGTATAGTAACAGTCTCCAGGCTTATGCAGTTGAGGAAGGATCCACCCCTTATTACCATTACCTTGTTCGGAATAACAATGTTCTTCAGTTTGCTACAATCGCTAAATGCATACTTGCCGATAGTTTCTAAACTATCTGGAAATGTGAAGTCCTTCAGATTGCTGCAACAGCTAAATGCATACTCGCTTATATTTCTTAAACAATCTGGTAACGTGATGTTTTCCAGACTACTGCAATCAGCAAAGGCACTTTCACCGATACTCTGTACGCCTCCCATTGTAATATTTTCAAGTCTGCTGCAGCCTGAAAAAGCTGATGTACTTATGCCTACTACACTATTCGGCATATCTACACTTGTGAGCAATATAAAATCTGAAAATGCAGATTCGCCTATAGATGTAACCCCATCTTCCACAACGATACTCTTGACACTTGAAGCATAATTGATCCATGGTCTTTCCTTGCCCTGGGGATAACCAAACATACTTCCAGTGCCACTAATGATCAGTGTCATATCTGGTGTTAAAGTCCAGGTTAGTTCTTTCCCACATGTGCCAGAATCCTGGATTACAGTATCAGTGTCATCGGTATCAATGACATCTATATCATCACTGACATCATTTACTTCCTGAGTCACCTCAGTATCTGGTGATAATTCCTGCTCCGTTCCCAGATCATCTGCAAAGACAAAACCTGAAGATTGAATAATCAGCAGTAGAGATATCAATATTGCCCATATTTTTCTCATATTATCTTTCCTCATGCACTTTTCGATAACAGTGGAATGATTATATCATTTTTTGTGGCTCGAATCTTTAACAGAATCATTTTCCGAAACTATTATATAGGGCAGGCCATTACAGCCTGCCCCATCACTGATTAACGGTCTATTTGATTTTAACTTTCTTGACCTTCCATGCGGATACATGTCTGCCATCTGCCGCATCTTTGTATGCGCGGATGCGAACCCAATAGGTCTGCTTGGATGTAAGACCCTTGATCTTCTTGGATGTCTTCTTCTTACCGGCTGTCGTCGACTTAACGATGTCAGTGAATGCTGAATCAGTTGCGACCTGAATCTCGATTCCGCCGATCTTCTTCTGGTTCTTCTTGCTGACCTTCTTCCACTTGACTGTCACAGCCTTCTTGGCAGCCTTAGGCTTGGAGATCTTGACAGCTGGGAGATCCTCGATCTCTGCTGGTTGTGCAGCAGCAAGGGCTGCCTGTCTTGCTGCCTCATCAGCGGCAGCCTGATCTGCTCTTGCCTTTGCATCCTTTGCCGCAGTAATTGATGCTTTAGCTGTTTCAACAGCAGCTGCGGCATCCTGCACTGCAGTCTCAGCCCCGGTAACAAGTGCCGATGACTTTTCTTTAGCCGCATTAGCTGCAGCTTTCGCTTCATCCGTCTCGGCCTGTGCGATCGCCTTATCTGCTAACTGATCAGCCTTCGCTGCAGCTTCCTTATATGCCTCAGCAGCCTCTTTTGCAGTATCAGCTACAGTCTTTGCCACCTCAGCAGCAACTATAGCAACATCACCAGGTGTCTTTGCAGCTGCATCAGCAGTCATCTGTGCTATCTCTGCGTTCTTTGCTGCATTTTCCGCGGCTGTCTTTGCAGTTTCAGCCTCAACTATAGCATTATCAGCCAGAGGCTGTGCCGGAATCTTCGCAATAGACTCTGATTCTACATGTCCACATACACTGCACTTATGCTCTTTAGTTCCCTCCTCATCGAGAGTAGGCTCTTTGACTGTAGTCCATTCGTCATAAATGTGCCCGGTAGCATTATAATGAATCTTAACTGAGGAATCAAAAGAACAGCCAAGGGTATTCCATTCGGCTTCAGAGCCTCCATAGAAAACATATTTCATATTGCTACATTTCATAAAAGCCTCTTCGCCTATACTCGTCACGCTATCCGGAATCGTGATGCTTGTCAGACTACTGCAACCCAAAAACGCAAAGTCTCCTATACTAGTCACGCTTTCTGGAATTGTAATGCTTGTCAGACTGCTGCAGTAAACAAACGCATAATTGGGTATACTTGTCACGCCGTCCTGGATCGTAACGCTTGTCAGACTGCTGCACTCACCAAAAGGCGCCTCTCCTATACTGGTCACGCTTGATGGTATCGTGATGCTTGTCAAACTACTGCAACCCTCAAACGCATCCTCTCCTATACTGGTCACGCTGTCCGGAATCGTGATACTTGTCAGACTGCTGCAATAACGAAACGCATACTTTCCTATACTGGTCAAGCTGTCCGGGAGCGTGATGCTTGTCAGACTGCTGCAATCCTCAAACGCATAGTCTCCTATACTGGTCACGCTTGATGGTATCGTGATACTTGTCAGACTGCTACAGCCTTCAAACGCCCTTATCTCTATACTGGTCAAGCTGTCCGGGAGCGTGATGCTTGTCAGACTACTGCATCTAGAAAACGCATAATCTCCTATACTGGTCACGCTGTCCGGGATCGTGATACTTGTCAGACTGCTGCAGCCAGAAAACACGCCATTACCTATACTAGTCACGCTGTCCGGAATCGTGATGCTCGTCAGACTGCTGCAGCCAGAAAACGCACTGAGTCCTATACTGGTCACGCTGTCCGGAATCGTGATGCTTGTCAGACTGGTGCAACCACCGAACGCGCCAAATTGTATTCTAGTCACGCTGTCCGGAATCGTAACGCTTGTCAGACTACTGCAACCAGAAAATGCATGCTCTTCAATACTAGTCACGCTGTCCGGAATCGTTATGCTTGTCAGACTACTGCAACCAGAAAATGCATACTCTTCAATACTAGTCACGCCATCTGGAATCGTTATGCTTGTCAGACTGCTGCAATCCTCAAACGCACTGTTTCCTAAATTGGTCACGCTGTCTGGGATCGTTATGCTTGTCAGACTGCTGCAACCATAAAATGCAAGGGATCTTATACTAGTCACGCTGTCTGGGATCGTTATGCTTGTCAGACTGCTGCAACCAGAAAACGCATACCATCCAATTGAGGTAATACCATCTTCTATGATTACCTTATTAATATTAGCTTTATAATTACTCCATGGAACATCTGTATCGCTATTCGCATTCGGTATATCACCGTTACCAGTGATTGTAAGAATGGTATCTGTTTCTGTTGTAACTACCGACCATGTAATATTGTCACCAAAAGTACCGCTGTCTACCGCAGTATCATCTGCATATACCTTTTGTGTAGAAAGCACAAAAGCGCCTAGCAGCAGCACCAGGGCAAGGATCATGACAGTTTTTAAGCTATTCGTCCTACACTTGTCTTTCACTTTTCTTCCTCCAAATTAACAGTCACACTGAACTCCTCAGCAAGACTCTTGATCGTGCGTTTCTCATCAAGATGAAGCCTTGCAACTTTAATACGTTCAGCTTCTGTAAAAACCTTTCTTTGCATCAGAGCTCCTTAGACAGTTATATATTGATTTGATTATATCATCATAAACATTCCCAAATCCTCAACAAAATCATTTTCAAAAGAAAAAATACAGGGCAGACCACAACAGCCTGCCCTCACATCAAATCTTCTCTTCCTTCTTAAGTTTTTCAGTCCATTCTTTTATGTATGTATTCCCGCCATTCTTAATATAGTGCTCATACTCTTCCCAGAAGCGTTGCTTCTCTACAGTGGTGCACCTTTTAACGGTAAGCAATAGTATCGTTAAATAGTGCACCACGAATCTACACAAGGTGATTTCTTCGGATATAATTCGCCTTTTACATCCATATAACACAATAGCCCCGGATTTCTCCGGGGCCAGTAGGCCGCTGTTTTAAAAGGGTTCAGCGTTTTGTCATGTTATTCACATTGTCTATTTGCTACCTAATCTGTGATATCAATATCCGGTGCGATGTGCAGTTTGTAGTCCGGGAAGGCTTCTCCGACTTCCTTGTAGAGAATGTCGAGGCCTTCGTGCTGATCGATGTCAAAGCTCATTACGACGTCGAATCTCATGTCCTTGGCATCCATGTCGAGATAGAAGCCATGCATCTGAAGTGCCCAGTCGTGATCCATGACGATCTTCTGGACCTTGTTCCTGATCTCGCCGGCTTCGCCATCGCTGTTGTGGGAGTAAACTCCGACTCCTGTCATAATGACTCCGGTCTCCTTGTAAATCTTGGCCTGTACCTTACGTGTGAGTGTATCGACTTCCCTTACTGTCATGCTCTCCGGGAGCTCCAGATGGACTGATCCGTAGTTGCGGTCCGGTCCGTAATTGTGGAGGAACAGATCGTAAGCGCCGAGAACCTCAGGTTCTTCAACGAGGAGATTCTTGATGGTCTTGCTCACCTCTTCATCGGCACGCTTACCGAGTATGTCGCTGATAGTATCGCTGATCATTTCGATACCGGCCTTGATGATGAAGATCGAAATTATAACACCTACATAAGCCTCGAGCGAGATGCCTGTGAATGTATATACAAGTGCAGTTACGAGAACCGCGAATGACAGGATAGCATCTGACATGGCATCTGTTCCGGATGCGACAAGAGCTCCGGAGCCGACAGACTCACCTTTGGCTTTGACGTATCTTCCGAGCAGGATCTTGGCTACTACTGCGACACCGATGATGACCAGCGAAATCGTCGTATACGAAACTTCATCCGGCTCGATTATCTTCTTGACCGACTCGACAAGCGATGTGATTCCGGCGTAGAGGACAATGGCGGATACTATCATCGCACTGATGTACTCAATCCTGCCATGTCCGAGCGGATGCTTGCGGTCAGGCTTCTTGCCTGCAAGCTTGGCTCCCAATATAGTAATAACTGATGAAAGTGCGTCAGACAGATTGTTGACAGCATCGAGGACTACCGCAATGGAATGCGATGCAAGTCCTACTATGGCCTTAAAAGCGGCCAGCAGAATGTTGACAGCGATCCCGACATAACTCGTCCTTACTATTATCTGCTCTCGGTTCTGATTCATTATTTTCCTTCTCTCTGTGTACTGATGATGAATCTCATCTCATATTCTCTATCTGCCGGATAGCAGTATTCAGGTGCTGTAGCAGGTCCGCAGATACCTGTTCCGATGCCCTGCTGGAATGCTGAGATCGTGACATAAGTTCCAGTGCAGATCTCGTCTTCTCTGTGCTTCATGCCCATCAGCTCTCTGTCGCTGTATGGCTTGATGCCGAGCTCGAATGCCTCGTCGACAGCAGTGAAAGTGATCTTCTCCTGTCCGTTGCTGATGCTGGCCCATCTCGTATCGCAGCGGTTACCGCTCTCCTGAGGCTTGATGTTAGGCTCAGTCATGTCAGTGACTTTGCACTTCACGTGCCTGATAGGTGCCTGATCCTTCATGTCAGCATAAGACTCGCCGTCCCTGCCATAGTACTCGACATCTGCAAAGTCCTTGCCGAATACATAAGTCTTGCCGAATCTTGGCAGGTCGCCCTTGCCCTTGGTGCATGTGAGCCTGCTGGTAACAAGGATGCCATTATCGCAGGCCTCATAAATATCCTTGCAGATGAATTCGTTCTTCTTGCACTTGATCCTTGTCGTTACGACCAGCGACTCGGATTCCTTCTCGTAAGAGAGCACCTCTTCACGCTGATCCACGAAGTCCTTCATGCTGTTCCTGAGTCCGAAGAAGACAAAGTCATTGTCCGTCGGTGCGCGGAAGAGTATGGTGTACGGATCTCCGGCAGTAACTTTGACGCCGCCGATATCCAGTGCAAAGCGTTCACTTGCTCCGTCGAGTATCTCCGGCAGCTCCTTAGCTCCCGCATCCTTAGGAATTGCAGGGATCCTCTCCTCAAGAATTATCTGCTCTGTTGAGACTTCAAGCCCCGTCTTAGTATCTATTGTTGTAATTGTCAGCAGGCAGTCTGTTCCTGCTTCTCTTGCTGCCTTAAGGTGATCCTCGGTCCTGAGCAGCATCTGGGATCTCTTAAGAGGCTCTGCAAAGGAGACCTTCTCCTCTTCATAGCCATCACTCCACTTGCACTTCATAAGGTAGCGGTCTGCGCCTGTAAATGCAGTGGTATTGAAGATCTCATAGATGTCGCCCTTGACATGGCTTATACGGAGCGGTCTGTAGACATACTTGAGGATCCTTGCTCCTGTCGATGGAGTGCGGTCCGGATAGAAGAGTCCGTCAACGCAGAAGTTGCCGTCATGCTCCCATTCACCGTGGTCTCCGCCGTATGTATAGCTGCCGTCCTCGTGCAGGACTGCGTGGTCTACCATTTCCCAGACACAGCCGCCCGTGAGGCTGTCATGGCTGTATATTTCCTTCCAGTAATCCTCCATGCCGCCAGGGCCAACGCCCATAGCATGAGAGTATTCGCAGAGGAAGTACGGTCTGTCACAGAGCTGCTTGACCTTGTACTTCTTCTCGCCGATCTGATGCACCTGATCTACAGGCGGATACATCTCACTTGCGACGTCGTATGCCTTCCTCTTGCAGTGGACAGCACTCTCGTAGTGGATAGGAATCGGCGAGTGGCTCTTGATATATTCATACATCTTATCTGTATTGTTATATCCGCCGGACTCATTGCCAAGGCTCCACATTACGATCGAAACATGCAGCTTGTCCCTCTGGTACAGATGCATAGCTCTGTCGAGGTAATGAGCTTCCCACTCAGGGTCGTGGCTGATCCTGTTGTAGCTAGGCGGCAGCTTCATCGAATAGACTCCGTGTGTCTCGAGGTCCGCCTCATCTACGACATAAATTCCAAGCTCATCGCATACCTCAAGGAGATATGGATCAGGAGGATAATGTGATGTACGTACTGTATCTATGTTGAATTCCTTGCAGATCTTCATGTCACGCTCGATCTCTGCAGGAGTCAGGGTGTAGCCATTCGTCGGGCTGGTATCGTGGTGATTGACGCCGTGGAACTTGACAAGACTGTTATTCAGCAGGAACTTGTCTCCCCTGATCATGATGCGCTTGAATCCGACTCTGGTCTTGACGCAGCAGGTCGGAGTCTCAACATAGAGATCGTACAGATAAGGCGTCTCTGCGGTCCACTCGAATACGAAGAGATCGTCCCATCTGACATCAGCGAATCTGTTCGATGTATGTACGGTCATCGACCTGTTGATACCGTAGCCTTCAAGTCTGAAGGTGACATCTGTATCTGCATATGTCTTAGCTGAAATGACTGCCTTGTACACTCCTGATGAGTAGAAAGGCTTGAAGTCTATATCCCAGACGTCGGTCTGATCAGAGACTCTCAGAAGGACATCTCTGAAGATACCATTGTTCCTGAACATGTCCTGGCACTCAAGATATGTTCCGTTGCACCATCTGTGAACTATGACAACGAGTTCGTTCTGGCCCTGGATCAGCTTGTCTGTTACATCGAATTCGGCGGTATTGTGCGAGCCCTCGGTATATCCGGCAAACTTGCCGTTGACATATACGTCAGCGCAGCTCGCGACACCGAGGAACGAGAGCTCATAACGCTTTGTCAGGTCTTCCGCATTGAAGAATGTTCTGTATACTCCGACAAAGTTATACTCTTCGCCCGGATCAGCCCAAACCGGCTTAGCGCCGTGATCAGCGCCTACCCAGAAGAAGGTCCTGCCGACTTTGCCCTCTGTCGGGATAGCAGGTGGATCATACGGGAACTGATACCTTGTATTCACATAGAAAGGCTTGTCATAGCCGCGGAACTGCCAGCATGACGGAACATCGATCTTATCGAAAATGAGTGTATCAGTGTTGAGTGAATCCGGCAGATCAGCAGGCCGTGGATAGAACTTGAAGTCCCAGTCGCCATTGAGACAGATTACTTTGGATGACTTATATCTCTTCTCGGCTCCGGATACTGCATCCGCTCCTTCTCTGTCAGGATAAGGGATGAAGTAGCTTCTCGGCTCGAGTGTGCCTATCTGAATAGAATCGAAATCGTGGTAATTATATTTATTAACTGTATAGAGCATGTCAGGCCCTCCTTTTCGCTCCTTATTCTAACATGATATAATGACATTCGAAAGTAAGTATTGGCAAAGGAGGGTGCAAAATGCCTGAGCATACTATATGTCTTCTGAATGATTCTTTCCCGCCGACGATAGATGGTGTCGCAAATGCAGTCATGAACTATGCCCGCAATATAGAGGCAAATCACGGTCATGCACTTGTAGTTACGCCGCAGGTCCCGGGAGCTGACGACAGCAGCTACGATTTCTCAGTAGTCAGATATCCGAGCATCGATACACGTAAGCTCATCGGATATGTCACGGGCTATCCGTTCTCTCCGGAGGCCGCTCACAGGGCTGAGGCTGAAAAGGTCGAGATCCTTCACACTCACTGCCCTGTCACGTCTTGTATTCTCGCAAGGCAGCTCGCGGAATCGATGCACCTCCCTCTTGTTCTGACATGGCACACCAAGTACGACATAGATATCGCGAATGCGGTCAAGAGCAAAGTCCTTCAGGAAGGTGCTCTTCAGGCTCTCCTTCGCAACGTGAATGCCTGTGATGAGATCTGGACTGTCAGCAGAGGTGCCGGTGAGAACCTCAGGTCCATCGGCTACGAGGGTGAGTATATAGTGATGCCTAATGGCGTGGATCTTCCGCGCGAGAAGGTATCTGATGAGCTTGTAGATGAAGTGACCGCAGGCTATGACCTGCCGCATGATGTTCCTGTCTTCCTCTTCATCGGCAGACTCATGTGGTACAAGGGACTCAGAATAATTCTCGATGCTCTCGCAAGGCTGAGGGATCAGGACACGGATTTCAGAATGGTCTTCGTCGGAGGCGGCGGAGATGAGTCCGAAGTAAGAGCATACACAAGCGAGCTCGGACTCGGCTCCAAGGTATTCTTCACAGGTGCCATCTCAGACCGTGACAAATTAAGAGCCTGGTACACAAGAGCAGACCTCTTCCTCTTCCCTTCGACCTTCGATACCAACGGTCTGGTCGTCAGAGAGGCAGCCGCAAGTGATACTGCTTCGGTAATAATTGAGGGCAGCTGCGCGTCAGAGGGTGTTACGGACAACCGCAACGGATTCCTCATAGAAGAGAACGCTGAATCCCTTGCTGCAAAGCTCACAGAGCTCTGCCAGAGGCCTGAGCGGATGATGGAAGTCGGTCACAGTGCCGGAGACGAACTGTATATCTCATGGAAGGATGCAGTGTCGAATGCCTATGACCGTTACGAGATAGTAATAGAAAGATATAAGAGCGGACTGTACGGAGTTCATGATCCCCTGAGAGGCTCGTGGATGCAGTCTCAGGGAGAACTGATGCAGATCCTCGGTGATGTCTCTGCTGCAGGCAGGGAGCTGCTGCAGGATGCAGAGAGCCTCTCGAATGAGCTCGACATGAGCATGCGGTCGCTTAAGAACCGGGCGCTGACAGAGATCATAACCGCAGGCTATGAGACCGCTCAGGAGCTGAGCGGACTTAAGAAGAGCGTCCTCGGAGGCATCGAAGACGCTGCTAATGAATTATGGGACAAACTAGAAAGGTACCTGTAGGCTAAGCCTCAGGTACCTCTTCTGTTACTTCAGTTTCGCCGGATTCTTCGGCTTCGGCTGCTTCTGTCTCCCCAGGTTCATCCTGACTTATCTCGACATCTTCAGGTCCGAGCGATGTCCCGTCTCCTGTATATTTTCCGATCTTCAGCTTGCAATTCTCAAATGAGCCGAAAACGCATATCCTGTATACTTTGCCCTTATCTGCACTGAATACCATGGCGAAGTCCTTGGCATTCTCGCTGAGGGTGCTGCCCGAATTGTCATCTTCTCTCAGCGGGAAGCCTGAGCTGTCATGGAGAGTTGCCCTCGGATCTCCGTCAGACTCTGAGAAGATGACGATGTCTGCATCTTCGGATGCTGTATATTCGATCATGGTCTCGCCTGTAAGATCTATATTGCAGAGCCCTTCAGCCTTGATGGTCTCGAGCTTGGTACATGTAACCTCGACAGCAGACGTCTTCCGCGGCGATTCGTTGACTGTTACCCAGATGCAGTATTCCCTGCCTCCATCGAGATAGCAAGATCCATCCGTCACAGAGATCTTGGTCTTTTCTTCAGTTGTTATGGATGAAATGCTAGAAAAGCTCGAAGATGCATCCCTTGACACTACTGTCGTGTCGAATCTGTAGAAGCCGCTCTCTTCAGGATTGAAGATAACGCAGCGCTTCTCATTGGTCTTGAGCCGCATCTTGACTGCCTCTCCTATATGGATCTCAGCAGGCTTCTCAACTTCAGGTGCATAGCTGACTTTGATATTGATCTTTCCTGAGAATTTTGCCTCATTCACATCTGCTGCAAGGACGTCCGTCATGACAAAGTATTCCTTATCCTTCTGAAGGTATACTGTCCCGGCAGTTTCGGCATCCATGATATACCTGTCTGAATCCTTGTCATAATTGCTCGTGACAAGCAGGTCCTCCATGTTCTCATCCATTACATACATCGATATGTTGAGGTCCTTATCCCCCTTGATATCTGATACTACAAAGCTGTACTCAGCGCTCTTCGGTGCTTTGAACAGGTAAACCGGTATGGCTGCTGTCGCGAGTTCATCATCCTCAGTGTGTTTAAAGGATACTTCTTTGCTCTCATCGAGAGATATATCCTTGGAAATCAGCTTGATCAGGAAATTCGGATCAGGATTGAACATAATATACGCATATGCGATCGCGCCTATGAGAAGGACCGCTATTACAGAAATGATTATTATCTTCTTCTTCATTGGCCCTTACCTCCAAACAGATGATTTGACAGCTATGATCCTGTCGGTGTTCACTACTGCCGTCCGCCACTGGTCAGCGCCGGATTCAAAGTTGATATGTATCGTCTGTCCGTCGACGAGGATCTCTTCATTCATCTTAGGGACTTCTATCCTTGAGACCTCCTTGTTATCCACATAGATCTCACTTGCCCTGTTGCCTAAGGTCCCGAGGTCATACTTGGTTATGAAAGATGTTTTGACTCCAGGCACGGCACCCTTGTATGAACTTGAGACATACAGATATCTGCCGTCAATATCCGCACCCTGTGCGCTTGAATCGATACCTGCTATCATGGAATACATGATAGTATTCAGCTTGCGGTTGCCTGGCTCTCCGACGATCTTGTAGCCGTTCATATATCCCTCGTAAGTTCCCTTACGGCCGATATATGTACCTACCCACAGGACCCCTTCATTGCATTCAAGGAAGGATGGCTTGTTCTTGATGAATATATGCCCCGAAATGTCATCTTCACTGACCTCGCAGAGTGGTTCTTGTATGAGCCGCTCGAAGGTCTCATAGGTCATATACTGAACGAACGGGTCTCCTTTGTATTTGTCTGAGGTGTCCCCTGTCATCCAGATGTTCTCGCCATCAAATGCTATGCCGCCTGCGTGATACTTATTAGGCATAGTAAGAGTAGAGACAAGACTGTAATTGTCCATGTCAACGGCATAGATGACGGAATTGCGCTTCTTCTTTACATCATATGCAGTGATCAGCATATATTTGCCGGCTTTGCACAGACCCTGAGGCACGAACTTGGAAGACTTAAGATTCTTGCCGTCCTGCACTGTATATGTCTCCACCAGGCCCGGGATCGGTATCGTCTTGCTGTTTATCATGCCTGTAGAGAAAGTATTGTAGACACCATTCATTCTCTTGTTCAGGATCGCCATATAGTCATCGACATCCTTGTACTTCTTGTACTCGAATGAGGACTGCGGTCCGTCATAGTCTGAGGTGTCAGCGAATACATATGTCTCAGGCATGCATATTATTGTAATCATTAATGTCATCACCGCAATCAGCAGGAAAGCGGTGATTCTTCTTCTGATCAATTATTTCTCCCTGCTTATTTGATGCGCTTGTTCTTCATTCCTGTAGCTATGGAGATTGCCAGCGCTGCTGTAGATATAGTTGTGATAATAATGTTTGCTACCATCTGAAGAGTCTCCTCGGAGATCTTCTTTGCAGGCTTGTTGTCCTGCTCTTCTTTTCTGACTGGTTCGCTGCTCATTGTGCACCTCCTGTCTCTACCGGTCCGGTATAACCCTCAAAACCACCTATGTTCTCAGCTCTGTCGTATCCCATCTGTCTCAGGAAGGCCGAGGCCATCCCGCTCCTCGCACCGCTGAAGCAGTACATGTATATGTGTGCTGATTTGTCTGTGAGGATGCTCTCAATATATGGTCTGTTCTTCCTCGCGCAGAGGCTCGCCTCTATATTGATGGCTCCGGGCACATGACCTTCCCTGAACTCCTCAGGGGTACGGACATCTACTATAACTTTGTTACTGATAAGTCTTGTTTCTTCGAGCATAAGATCTATATCGATCTCAGGCAGCTCGTCATAATATCCCATGTATTATCTCCCTTATTTGTCAGAGAATGCGTCATGTATCCTCTGGTATTCGTTTCTGTTATCGAGACGTGCCTGCACCTTCTCTGCAAGCAGTATCTTGTCGGTTATAACTGCATCGACCGTGCTGCCTAGGAACTTAGTCATCGAGGTCTCTGTGTTGACAGTCCATACGATTGCTTTCTTGCCGGCCTTATGGATGTTGCTGATACGCTCGTCTGTTGCCGTCTCCTCCTCCATTATGAGAAGGTCGCAGTTCATCTTGGTAACATCACCGAGGCTTGCGAAGAACAGAGTTCCCGTCTCGTACTCAGGATATGTCGTCTCAGCATAACTGATGACATCATAGTTCAGCGAGATCAGCACGACATCATCTCTGCAGTCGTGTCTCTCGATTATCTCTACAAGGTCATCGACCATCTGGCGGTCCGCCGTGACGCCCTTGAGCTCAATGTAAAGAATCTCTTTGTCCTTGATGCGGTCGAGCATCTGGCCGATCGTCGGGACCTTAAGCTCGGCGCCGCTACCTGTTGTATCCTTGATCCGGAGCTTGCGGATCTCCTTGAGGGTCATATCCTTAGGAGCCTTGGCAACTCCGGTCAGGCGCTTGAAGTCATTGTCGTGATTGATTATATAGTGATTGTCCTTGGTCCTCTGGACATCGGTCTCGCTTCCGAGGCATCCGTGCTCTATGGCAGCATCAAGGCCCTCGAGTGAGTTCTCAGATGCCAGATTACCTCCGGCTCGGTGTGCTATTATGCCTACCTCGTGTCCTGTATCTATGACCTGATTATATGCCACTCCTCCGGCTACAGAGATAACGAGGATGACCGCGAACGTCATTATTATGAGGAAGACTTTGGAAATATATCTGTAATGCTTAGGGCGCTCCGGCCATCTATCGCTGCCCCTTCCGGACAAAGTCAGGTAGAACCATGACACCTTGAGCATCAGATATGCTCCGCACAGGAGCGATGTAATACTCTCGATGAATGATCCTATAGCTACTGATGCTATGCACCCGATCCTGAATAAGACATGATCTGACTCAGCTTCCGTCAGCTCATGTCCGTCGAAAACGTTGATGAACTCCTCCGGGTCATAGGATGCGGACATGCCATTCAGTACGAGCTCCGGAATATACACAAAGATCATCGACACAAGCAGCTTTACAAAGAACAGGATGATGAAAGTCTTGATCATCCCGCCTATGAACCTGAATCTGTTCGAGCGGATGAGCTCTGATGACTTTGCCATGGCCTGTCTCGGCGTGAGGTCATCGATGATGACACCATGAACTGTGAATACGTATCTCAGAGACACCCACATCATCAGTGCGATCAGCCCATAGTACAGCGTACTGTAAACTTTGTCAGCGAATATCCCCTCCATGATGAAGTTAGGGATATAGAATGACTTAGTGAGACTTACTGAGAATCCGAGCCCGCAAAGAGGTATAGCTATCAGGATGAACAGCATCACCCCGATACCTGAAGGTGTCATGAACTTCTTAAGCGCCCTGAGCGATTCTCTGATCTCCCTGCGGAAGCCCGCCGGACGTCCGCTGAGGATGTCGTCTGTAAGATGGATCTGAGCAAATATCTCAAATACGATATATACGACCGAAAGCAGGAGAATAAGTGCCAGCACGACCGGCATCCTCCAGCTCAGGAAAGATTCCCTGAGATTGGCCGATGTCATTACATCTCCGGCACCAACAGTGTATTCAGTGATGTTGTCGATGACGCTCGTGATCACTGTGAGTGTCATACCTACCCAGAACTGAAAGCTCCACATCTCCGGGAGTGCATCGAATGCGAGCCTGCCAAAACTCAGCTGCTTTATTCTTGCATGTTTGCTGCTATCTTTGCTTCTTGCCATGAATCCATTATAGCACTTTTCACCAAGAAAAATGACCGGCACCATAAAGTGCCGGCCATATGTCTTACATCTCCACCCCTTGTCATCTTATTCTGATCTGTACTGTTCTTCAAGCTGGATAGCGAGGGCTGTATCATCTGTGAAGTATGTGTCTACGCCCAGCTCGATGGCCTTGAGTATCTCTTCCTCGCTGTTGAGAGTCCAGACGCTGAAGGTCTTCTCGTGCTCATGAGCAGCCTTGAGATTGTCCTCCGTCATCAGCTCAGCAGGTACAGAGAGGACATCCAGGTAATCCTTGCCAAGAGCCACATTGAAGGTGGCCTGATCCTGACAGAGGTATACCTTGGTCATGTCAGGGAAGTTCCTCTCGAACGGACTCAGAGCGTCCAGATAGAAGGAAGTTACCATGACATTCTTCTCATTGCCGTACTCACGGATCAGATCAGCCAGAGCATTGAAGTTCCTGTTGCTCGAGTACTTGATGTCTACCAGATAATTGACAGAATCACCATACTTGTCGAACAGGTCAGTCAGCTTGTAAATATTGTTGCCTGTTCTTGTCTTGGTATTGTCGATCTGAGCATCGGTCATGCCTGAGAAGTACCCTGCGATTCCAGTCATATCCTGAGCATAGTCGTCATGAGCAAGATAGATGGTCCCGCTGTTGGAGACGACCATGTCCGCCTCGATGTATCTGGAGCCTGCAGCTATGACTCTGTCATAGCAAGCTATTGTCAGCTCGTCATCACCGGCTGCTCCTCTATGCGAATAGACATGCGAAGCGGCCTTCTCGCGGGCGGCCAGTGCTGCCTCCTCGGCGGCCTGCTCTGCCGTCTGCTCGGTAGTCTGTTCAGCATTCTCCTCCGCAGCAACAGCTGTATCCGTGCCGCTCTCCTCAGCCTCCTTAGGAGCATTACCGCCTCTAACCATGCTGATGAGATAGCCGGCAGCTGCCACGCAGAGTATGAGAAGAACTGCGATCAGAGTGATTGTCTTCTTATTGTTATGTGATTTCTTCTTCTTGTCAGCACCCATATATGTATGTTCCTTCTTAATGATATGCCAATTGTACCATAAGTCCGGACAAATTTTTAGTAGTTCTAGTTATGAGTAGATCGCTGTCATCCACTTGCCCCAGCGCATCCTTATGAGGAATATGGTCCCGCGGAAGCAAAGCTCCACCATCATTGCGATCCAGTAGCCTGTAAGTCCGAGGACCGGAACAAGGAATATCGCAGGGATTATACGCACGCACCACATGCTGACAAGATTCATTATGCTTGACGCAAGCGTATCTCCCGCCCCTCTGAACACTCCAGCGCAGCATATCGAGGCTCCGTAGAGAGGCTCTGCGAAGAGCTCTATCCTGAGGACTTTGGTCCCGAGCTCCGCAACCTCACTGCTGCTTGTCAGAAGCGAGAAGACTTCCGGTGCAGAGATATACATAAGGACTCCCATGATTCCCATCATTATCATGCCGAGACCGACCGATACCCTGGCAAAGCTCTTCGTCAGATCATGACGCTTTGCCCCGATCGACTGTCCGATGATCGCTGTTGCAGCCGCGCCTATGCCGTATCCCGGCATGTAGCAGAGGCTCTCAGCGGTTATAGCCAGAGAATTTGCCGCCACAGGAACAGTACCGAGCCTGGCTACGATGATGGTTCCGGCAATGTAGGCACTGCAGATGAATATCTGGTCGAATGCCATTGGGATTCCTATCTTGGCTGCAGTCGTCATCGTCTCCCTGTCCCATTTCCAGCTGCCAGGTCCCCTGAGTGAGATCTTATGATTGCGGGCAGCTATGAAATATAGCGCTACGAGTGAGATGATCACCTCTGAGAGAGCTGTCGCGATTGCCGCTCCCCTGACTTCAAGCCCGGCGCCCGGGATCAGGATCTGAATGCCGGCAAGGCTTACATGTCTTGACGGAAAGATCAGGAAGAAGTTCAGCACGACATCCAGAAGACAGATGATTGCTGACAGAACACTCGGAGTCTTCATGTCTCCGGTGCTCTGCATCATTCCGCAAGACAGCTGCCTGATCAGTATGAATGGAACAGACAGGCTGTAGACGAAGAAATACGCAGAAGAATCATGCCAGATCTCCTGGGGTCCTCTGAGCCAGCGAGGTACCTGGTCTGTTATGAGAAGACATATGATGCATATCAGGGCTCCTGCTATGAGAACCGTCCTGAGGCCCTGCCTCAGCACCTCATCGGCTCTGTGCATTCTTCGCGCACCGATAAGATGCGCAACCTGGACATAGAAGCCTGCCGAGAATCCTATGCAGCTGCTGCCAATCAGCCAGGTTACAGGCGAGATCAGGCCTATCGAGGCAGTGGCTTCGGCGCCGAGGCTTCCGACCATTCCGGCATCGATGTACTGCATAGCGATAGATGTCAGCTGGGCAAGAATCGCAGGAAGGCTCATATGAAGGACGAGCCGGATCTTCTCGGTCCGGCTCACATCCTGCATTGTCATCACATTGTCCAGTGTTATGTTTCTCATATATTTATCTTAAGATCTAGAATACTCCGAATGCTCCGAGCAGCAGAATGGTCAGCATTACAGGAGCGATATATTTGACCATGACGACATACATGCCCTTCCTTCCGAAGGTCTCGCCATTCTTGGTTACTTCATCAATGATAGCCTGAGGCTTGATGATCCATCCTACGAGGATGCATGTTCCGATAGCGACTACAGGCATCATGACATAGTTACTGATGTAATCGAAGAGGTCAAGGATCTGTCCTACAGAACCATTTGGCAACGGCATCTCGAAGTAGAATACATTGTATCCGAGGCATACGATAATTCCGAGGATCATCGCGCATGCATACTCGATGAGAACAGCCTTGTGTCTGCTCCACTTGAACTTATCGATAAGACCGGATACAACAGCTTCCATTACTGACATCGAGCTTGTCAGCGCTGCGAGCAGTACCATGATGAAGAATACTGCGCCTACGATGCTGCCTGCAGCTCCCATGCGTGCGAATACCTTAGGAAGTGCGATGAACATGAGTCCTGGGCCGGAATTCTGCATTCCTTCCATTCCCATGAATGCGTATACAGCAGGGATGATCATTACACCTGCAAGGAAAGCAACGAGAGTATCGAATATCTCGATGTGGTTAACTGACTTGATAAGATTGTTGTCGTCCTTGAGATATGATCCGTATGTGACCATGATACCCATAGCAACGCTGATGCTGTAGAACAGCTGTCCCATGGCATCTACGATAACATGGAAAATATCACTTGCCGAAAGTCCTGTGAAATTAGGGATTACGTATACCGCAAATCCTTCGAGGCCTGTACGTCCGTCTTCTCCGTCAACGGTCAGGGCGAATACCGAAATGCCAAGAACCAGTACGATGAGAACCGGCATCAGGATCCTTGAAAGACGCTCAATACCCTTCTCAACTCCAAAGTATACAACAACTGCTGTCGCTGTCATGAAGAAGAAGAAGAATACGATAGGTGCTCCATATGCTGTGATAAATCCTGAGAAATATCCATCCTCAGCTGCAGCATTGCCGCCACCTGTAATGAACGCGGTGAAATATTTGAGTACCCATCCGCCGATGAGGCAGTAGTATGGGAGAATAATGAAAGGAACAAGGCTTGCGACCACGCCGATCCAGCCGGATGGTTTGTGTAATGTGCCATATGCTGTCAGTGTGCTCTGCTTGGACTTCCTTCCGATAGCTATCTCAGATACGAGGAGAGTGAAACCGAATGTGACTGCGAGAATCAGGTAAATGAAGAGGAAAACTCCTCCTCCGTCCTTAGCTGCGAGATACGGGAATCTCCAGATGTTACCAAGACCTACTGCACTACCTGCAGCGGCCAGGACAAAGCCTACCTGATTGGAAAAAGAATTACGATTATCTTTCATTAAATTATACCTCTGAACAAATTTGGTGCATAGTTTTGTAGCAGCGCACCAATTTCAGATTATAATCCTCTGATTGTCAAACTTCAACAAACTAACAATACTATTTTGTAATCAATAATTCTATTATCAGCTATTCTTCTCTATATTATTACCGATACTCCGTCAGGGATCACGGTCACTGAGGCATTATCTCCCCTGAAAAAGAATGGCCTGCGCAAGATAGAATGCGCAGACCCTTCTTATTTGAGGCCATTTATTATGGAAGTAATTTAAATAATGATGTTTAGAACTGTACTCCGGTTCCGCTGAGCATCATAGCGAAGTATCCAGCGAAGATTACAGATGTAATTGTTACTGTTACGAATCCGCCTACTACCATTGAAGGGAACATCTTGCTCATGAGGTATCCTCTCTCATCAGCATCGTCTGTGAGTGAGTTGCATGTGTTCTCTGTGATGATAGCGTCGCATGGGAATCCGTAAAGTGCTGTCAGACCATTAGCAAATGCAAGCTGGAAGTCGATCTTCAGGATCTTAGCGATAACGAATGCCAGGAGTCCCATACCTACAACACCGATGACGATCATTATGAGCATTGGTCCGATCAGAGTCTTGAGCATCTGAGGTGTGCAGTCTTTGAGTCCGGCAAATACGCTCAGCATAGCAGCGAACATGAAGATTGTGTAAGTGTTAGCTCTTGTCATTGAGCTTGTATCGAGGAATCCAAGTCTTGTCAGGACTACAGAGATGATCAGACACCATACGATTGTAGGGATCTGTGGGATCAGCTGTCCTACAAGTGTTGAGAGCCATACACTGCATCCGAGCTTAGCGATGATGAATACAGGTGTATTGAATCTTGCAGGAAGTGGTGGAATAGGCTTCTTGACATCGCTGTCATCACCGATTGTTGTAAGACCGACGGTCTTCATTCTTGCGATTTCAGCATCACTAAGAGTATCCTTAACTTCATGCCACTCCTTGATCAGCTTCTTGCCTTCTGAGTGGAGGCACAGAGCTGTGATAGGATAACCTGCAAGTCCCTGTACACTGTACATAGCGATTGCGAATACAGCAGCCTCTTCAAGTCCTGCTGCCTGTGCTGCGTTCTGCATTGTCAGAGCAGCTACGATACCTCCTGTGAGAGGCGGAAGACCTGCGATAACGAGGGTCTTGTCCATTACGAGTGGGCAGATGAACCAGCAAAGAGCCACCATGCCGGCTAGCCCGCATAGACATACAACAACTGTTTTCCATTGTTCAGCTAGTTGCTTAAGACTGATTACTGTACCGATATGCGTAATGAACATCAATACACCAATCGTGCTGGCAAAAGATGTGAGACCTGTATCGTCCGACAGTGATGTCGGAAGTACTGTCCAGTAGCCGATCAGGAAAATGATCGCTGTTACAAGAACTGACGGTACCCACGCGTTTGTAATGTCTGACACCCATTCACCAATGACATATGCCATTGCAACTATGATGAGTGCTAGAAATGCGTTATAAAATGTCATTTTTCTACTCTCCTTTCCTCTTGAATACTTCCATATACCTAGACGGACTTATTAATTACTGCTCCAGGAATTTGATTGCACTTCCTGTCATAGCTGCCATTCCATATGGCATTGCCTGTTCGTTGAATGAGCAGTGGGCATTATGGAGCGGAGCAACTTCTCCCATAGTCCCGGCCTGCAGGATCATGAACAATGCAGGAACGCCTGTAAGTGTTGAGTAGAAGCTGAAGTCCTCGCTGAATCCCATCGGATCCGGGAAAGCCTCGACCCTGTCCTCGCCTATGATTTCTCCCAGTACCGGTCTGATCCAGTCAACCAGCCCCGGATCATTGAAGCAGGCATCGTAGCCAAGGGTTTCATGTACATCTATCTTGCAGCCGCTGATTTTCTCAACGCCCTCAGCTATTCTGTACACATACTCCTCTATAGTCTTTCGTGCCTCAGCGGTGTATGCCCTGGCGTTACCAACCATAGTGACTTTGTCAGAGATGATATTAGGAGCTTTGCCTCCCTGGATCTTGTTCATCATGAAGATGGCTGTGTCGCGAGGAGCAATGGCTCTTGCCTGTACCTGCTGGAACATCATGATCATCTCAGCTGCGGCAAGAATCGGATCCGGTACCTTGTGAGGTTCTGATCCGTGTCCGCCCGGGCCTGTGATATCGAACAGATACTCATCTGCTGAAGTTGTGAATGGTCCTTCCCTGAAGCCAATCACGCCGCATTTGTCGTTCTCTGTCGGGAATACGTGTATGCCCAGGATGGCATCCACACCGTTCATAACTCCCTGCTCGATCAGTTCCTTGGATCCACCGGGGAATGTATCCTCACTGTGCTGGAAGATAAGTTTGACAGTGCCCGCAAACTGGTCTCTCATTTCGCACAGGAGCTTGGCATTACCGAGCATCATTGCTGTATGGATATCATGGCCGCATGCATGCATAACTCCCGATGTCTCGCTTGCAAATGGCAGGCCTGTCTCCTCTTCTACAGGCAGGGCATCTATATCTGTCCTGAGAGCAATGCACTTGCCGTGACCTTTCTTTCCCTTGATAACTGCAACAACTGATGTCTCTGTCAGGCTCTGGATTTCATCTACACCGTACGTCTCGAGCTTCTCTCTTATAAGTGCTGAGGTTCTTACCTCTTTGTGGCCGAGTTCAGGATGTGCATGTATATCTCTTCTGATAGCCACGATCTCATCCATGATCCCATTCGCCTTTTCCAGAAAACTATTCATCTGACCGCCCTCCGTTTTTTGTGAAAATTCACTTATTTATTTAAATTTTATCGTTTGATTACACAACAATGGAAAGAACTGGTTATTATGTCAACCATTCCAAATGGTTATAAAGGAATTAAATGGAATCATAACAAGTTGTAAATTGACCTATTAATCGGCTACATGCTATTATTCATAGGAATTATATTCGCTATACAGATTTGTAATAACAATGGGAGGGCATAAGATGGAGATCCGACAGCTCCAGTATGTTCTTGAAACTGCTAAATATAAGAATTTCACTAAGGCAGCTGAAGCTCTGTATACTACTCAGCCGAATATTTCCAAGCAGATAAGTCTCCTGGAAGAAGAGTTGAATACCAAGCTATTCTTCAGAAGTCATCACAGCGTGATCCTTACTAAGGACGGAGAGGTTTTCTGTATGCATGCCCGCAAGGTGATCGATGAACTGAACGCTTTGCTCAGAGCCTTCGACGGTGATAATCAGGAGAAGAAGAGCAAGCTAAGCATTGCTGTCTTCCCCTTCTTCGACCGCCTTCCGATGTCAAATGTTCTGCGCGAGTTCCTTATCAATCATACGGATAACATCATAGGGACAGTCAGAACAGCTGATAATTTCGAAGCATACAGAGCTCTCGATTCAGGCGATGCACATTTTGCCATAATCAAGCTAAGGCCTGAAGATCAGCTCAGCCACTTCAGTTACCGGACATTAGTTGAAGAGAAACTGATGTTGATAATAGATAAATCTCATGAGCTCGCATCAAAGGAATTCGTGACCAAGGAAGACCTTGAGAAATACCATTACTCAAGTGGAGACAACTTCATGAGTCTGTATTCGGGCAACGCTGTGCACCGGATGATCAGCAGCGCAGACTTCCTGGTGCATCTGCTGACAGACATCGGCGGATTCACATTTATGACAGAATCAGCCGGCGAGACTGTAAATAATGACGATCTCAAGCTGATTCCTCTCGAGCCGCCGGTAGACTACTTTACGTATCTCGTCTACCCGGCCGACGCATCATACAAGGGGATTTATCAGGATTTCATAGATTATGCACAAGAAAAGATGGCGCAGTGATCTGCGCCATCTTGTTTATTTGAGATTGCCTAATATAATAGGGTGTGCCAATTGCGGCACACCCTGCTCTTTATTCGCGATCAATTATTATATATTCTTCAATAAGTTCACCATTCTGATACAGTTTGGCCCATATCACCATAGGTGCACTACGAGCCATTACATAGCCATTCTTATCTGCCCATCTTACTGCAGAAATCTTGCTGGTTGAGGTTGCCGAGCCACGGACTTTAATTGTGGAATCACCTCTGGTCCAGTTCCCGAACGGATAGTCTGCTGCGTTAAAAGGAGTTATGTTTCTTCATGTCAACATTCCCGTTGGCAAGGAATGTGATGCCTTCTGCCTCGAGGAGCGAGCGCTGCTCCTTCCATCCCGGAACGAGTCTGCCTGCGTGATTGACTACTCTGTGGCAAGGATGCTCGCCGAACCTGTCCGCCATGCTCATTATCCTCCCGACGAGGCGGGCATTCTTAGGGCGGCCGATAATCTCAGCAATTTGGCCGTATGACAGCACCGTCCCGTACGGGATATGATCGGCGACATCGAGAACCTCCCGTATCAGCTTCTCATTGAGGGTTTTTGCTCCTGACGAGGTTAGTGCAAAGCTGTCATCTACCAGCTCGGCAACTGATGCGTCATCGAGAGTCCCGTCGAGCGTTACGGATATCCATTTGCTGTGGTTCATGTGATAAGCAGGATAAATGCCCGGGATCCTGGTCAGCACCGGAATGCGTGTCTCTTCCGCCTTGAGATTGATGACATCGATCATCTCTTCGTCTGCAGTCTTGTCAAGAAGGCGTCTGTCCAGATTCATGACAAGCCCGAACCACTTGCCTGTTCCGGCATGTCTGAATACTCCGGCAGGCTTATACTTGCCCTCGTCCCATGGGAAGTCAGGTTCTACGGAGTACTTGTCCAGTATCTGGGCAGCCAGTCTGTTGGCCTGCTCCGAAGAAAAAGCCGCCTCCGTGCAGCACTTTGCGGCTATATCTCTGAGGATCTGCTCGTACTCTTCTCTTACAGTTCCGACATATGCGCCCTGGTAATTCTCCATCCTGAGCTGAACATATTCCTCTTCATTCATGTTGTCGATGACCCTGCCCCTGACCTGGCCATTCTCATACACCATGATCTCGGCAGTGAAATCCCCGTCCATGAAATCTCGGGAGATGAAGTAACAGACATCTCTGTTCTCAAAGCCATACTCCCTGAGCCTGGACGTGTTAAAGCGCATTCTCCTGAATACATTCTGTTCTATAGTCATATCTTATTTGCTCCGCTCCTTGAGCTGGGTACCTGCTTCAGGCATCAGTTCTTCGCTGATGATCCCCAGCATCTCCTCGAACTTGTCCACATCCTCCGGAGCAAATCTTTCTTCTATTCTGTCGCAGACGAGATGAATATAGTCGAATATGACGCCATATTCCTCCTTGTACCTGCTGGTTGCCTCTACACGGTATTCCCTCTTGTCGAGGTCGCTGCGCTTGCGCCTGATGTATCCTCTCTCTTCGAGCTTGTTCAGGCGGTACGCTGTATTAGAAGCAGACAGCTTGGCATATCTCGAGAATTCGGCGACTGTCGGATCTCCGAGCGCTATGATTATCTCCATGTAAATGACTTCCTGCAGGCTCAGATCGCCCGGCATGCTGCGTCCACGTTCTCTGAGTGCTCTGTCATACAGCATCAGTTTGAACTTATCATACATCGTATTGAAATGCCGCTCGAGATCTCTCATAATACTGCCTCGCCAATTCTCCTATATGGTCTGATATTTGTTCTCTTCGTACCTCTTGACCTTGCCGGTAGTGGTCTTGACCATCTCCTCAGTCTGGAGGATGAGTCTGTGTACATGCTTGTATTTTGGCATATTATTGTTCATCTGGTCAATATCTCTCCAGACGATCTCGCGAATCTGCTCCTCGGTCTCCGCACCGTATTTGTCCTTCATGATCTCCTCATCATAAACGATTTTGGCTACGAGCACCTCGTCCTTGTCGTCCGCGCCTTCGCGCCTTACCTCGCCAAAGACTATGTTCTCCCTGACATACGGGAATTCAGCGATGATGGTCTCGATCTCTTCCGGATAGACATTCTTACCATTCTTGAGAACGATGACATTCTTGGACCTGCCGGTGATATGGATATATCCCTTATCGTCGAGATAAGCCAGGTCACCAGTGTGGAGCCAGCCGTTCCTGAGAACTTTGTCTGTCTCAGCCTTGTCCTGGTAATAACCCATCATGACGCTCGGGGACCTTACGATGATCTCGCCAACACCCTCTTCATCCGGATTGTCGATCTCGATCTCTACCCCCGGAATACCGAGTCCGATGGAGCCCGGAGTGCGGTTGAAGAGATTCTCAGCAGAGATTACAGGCGCTGACTCTGTCATGCCGTAGCCCTGAACGACCTCAACGCCAATATCCTGATAACCCTTAATCACTGCAGCATCAAGTGCCGAAGCGCCGCTGACGACCATACGGAGGCTGCCGCCAAGTTCGTCGAGGACTTCTTTGAAAAGCTTGCGTCTTACATCGATCCTGACCTTGCGGAGCATTCTGGCGATCCTGACACCTCTCTCGAAGGTCTTCTCCTTGCCCTTCTTGCGGATGCCGGCCATGATCTTCTTGTACATGGCTTCCATCAGGAGCGGAACTCCGATGAATACCGAGACGTGGTATTCGACAAAGTTCTTCTGCAGGTACTTGAGTCCGTCGCAGAATACGGTAGTGACTCCGCATGCGTACATCAGCAGCTGTCCGGTCGCGCCAAAGGTGTGATGGAACGGCAGAAGCGCGATGTTGACGTCCCCTCGTCTTACGTCTTCGACCTGCTTGAGGCTGTATACATTGAACATTATGTTCCTCTGGTTCAGCATTACAGCCTTGGCAGCACTGGTGGTGCCTGATGTGAATATGAGATTGGAAAGCGCTTCACGGTTGATCTTAAGTGTACCGAATTCTACATTTCCTGCTCTCTGAAGCTCTTCGCCCTTATCAAGAAGCACCGGGATGTTCAGATATTTATCGCTCTCGTCCATGCAGATGTAAATGCTGACTGCTGTAGGCGCTGACATTGGATTTGCAGCCTCTTTCCTGAGCTGCTCAGCGAGCGCCGCATGCTTGCTGTCGAATATAAGGACATTGCTGCCGCTCTTCTGTATGGAAGTCTTGAGCTCGGTATAAGGCAGGCCCTTGTCAAGCGGCACGCAGATGCCGAGACCGCTCATGGCAGCAAGATAAGCAAGCTGCCAGTGATACGAGTTCTCACCTATGATCGCTATCCTGGAATTGCAGATCCCAAGATCCATCATACCTGTGACAAGTCTGTTAACATCATCTCTGAGCTGTATATATGTTATGTCTCTATATACAGGAGCTTCCTTGCGGCTCCCGTTCTTCACCTTGAGGATGAAAGCTTTATCATTACCATATTTATCTGCAGCATAATCCAGCAGCGCACGGACATTCTCATGCTCCTCTGATGGATATACTGGTTTGAGCTGTTTGACCTTTAAATTTTCACTCATTATCTGTCCCCCTCTGTTACGATTAGACTTACAAGGGAGTAGTATAATGCTAAACGGGATATACTTCAATATTTTTAACTAAAATTTTTTAATTAAATTTTTTGAGGTATCGAGACTCGCAGCTCAAAATCCTTATAAAGAAACAGGCGACATTAGAAAATGCCGCCTGTTGTGTTTTTCTTGTGATGGATCTTATTTCCTAGTGATTCCAAGCTCTTCCATCGTTTTCTGCCCAAGTTCCAGGATTCTGTCATCGAGCACTGCGAAGATTATCTTCATGTCATAGTCAGGATTCTTCTCGATCCAGTCACTGCATGACTGCAGTGCTTTGCGCCAGGCCTTGTCCTTAGGATATCCGAAGATTCCTGCGGATATCAGCGGGAATCCTATCGAATGGCACCCGTTCTCTCTCGCACGTTCGAGGGCTTCTCTGTAGCAACTGTACAGATCCTGCGGCTCATGATGATTACCATCCTGCCATATCGGACCGACAGCGTGGATGACATATTTGGCCTTGAGTGCGAATCCAGGTGTGATAACCGCGCCGCCTGTCGGGCAGTGACCGATCTTATCGCATGCAGCCTGCATTTCGCGGGCTCCGGCCGCACGGAAAATCGCGCCGCACACTCCGCTGCCCTGTGCAAGGTGACTGTTAGCCGCATTTACAATGCAGTCTGTATCAAGATCCGTGATTCCTATCTTTCTTATTTCTATGCTGCTCATTCCGGTTTCACTACCTTCCTCTATCTCCGCATCGCCTGATACTGCTCCTTCTCTGAGCATCCTGTTCATGTCGTAGAAGCCCGGCGACTGGATGAATTCCTCGATACTCATGTCATCATCCACCGGCTGTACATCTTCATCCTTCCAGTGCATGCCAATGTACTTCCTGTACCAGTCAGGGTCATTGTAGTCGCTGTACTCACTCATCTGACAGCCGTGACAGATGTCGTCAGCCATCTCGAGTATGACATCGTGCAGTTCAAGATCAGTCTTCCACTTGTCGTCGATGGCCTTATATCCGAGCAAAGCGCCAAGTATGTTTCCTGTGACCGCTCCGGTCGAATCGCTGTCGCCGTTGTGGTTGACCGCAGCGATTATGCCTGCGGAGAAATCATCCTGATACTTCAGCGCGCAGTATATAGCGATCGCCAGTGTCTCCTCTGCGACCCAGCCCTCGCCGAGTCTGTGTATATTGTCAAGGTCGCTGTCACCATTCTCCGACAGCTCAACAGCGAGATCTATCAGATTGATGAGCTCTCCGAGATGCTTATCGTCATAGAACAGTTCCGAAGTTGTCTGCTCAGCTTCCTTGATGATCTCCTTGAGCGGCATTTCTTCTGCCTGGAAAACGATGCGGTTGATTATATGTGTCAGCACTGCTGCCGGCATATAACCGAGCGAGTGTCCATGCGTTATCGCTGCAATCTGAGCGCCCTCATAGTCCAGCTGACCGATATCCGGCCAGTTATAATTCAGCGCAAGTGGCGCAACTCTCATGACACCGCCGCAGCCCTTGCTGTTATTTGGATGATTCGCAATGAAATCCGTTCCATCTATCTTGCCCTGCTTGAGAGCTGACAGGCAGGTCATGCCCGGAGCCCTTCTCTTGTACAGTTCCGGTACATCGAGAAGCCAGGAGAATGAATAGATTCCTGACTTGAGGCGCTGTTTGCGGCTCTCCTCAAATGACATTTCCTGTGTTCTGAGCCAGTCCTGATAAGCATTTTCGACATACATTCTCGGCCAGCCCTGGATGCCTCTCATTCTGCCTCTCGTGTCACCGACAAGAAGTCCATTCGCTGTAAACAAAGTCATCTGGGTGTCGTCGGAGATCACTGCTTTGCCCGCAAGTCTGTCGATCTCATATTCAGTTATTCCTGACTTTCCGTATCTTGCGAATATCTCATCTTCCCTGCTGAATTCGACAGCATATCCGAGAGCATCTCCGGCAGCTCCACCAACAAAGCATCCGCGGATCTTGTCCAGATTGACCTCTGTCTCCTTGATACGCTTCATGGCTTCGTCGATCGAACGCTGCTTCTCCACGCGGTAGAAGTTGTCATGTGTGAAGTTCCTGTAGAATTCTTTGAAATTATACTGTTCTCTGGTGCGGTCAAGGACAGCAAAGTCTATCCTGCGGAACAGGTCCTTCTGACTGTGTCCGTTGTAGTCGAGCTCTCTGAGAGCCTTGTAGAACAGGTTAGATATCACTGCCGCATCATTACCGAATGCACCACAGCCCCATGCACCAAGAACGAGATTCTTGTAGCCACGGTATGCAACGCATTTGAGCATTCCTGTTATGCGGTCATACATCATCTGCTCGTATTCGGCGTCCGTCATTCCCTCTTTGCCATATGAAACCAACGGTGCAGCACAGGTAACAACAGAAACGACGACCGTATCGTCGAGCAGTTCTCCATTCTCATCTCTGATGATCTCGACCTGCGGAGTGATCATCAGAGCATCGGAACCCATGTAAGTATTCAGGCTCTTGTTGTAGTCGTAATACTTCTTCGCATGCCTGCATTCGAGAGACAGCAAGAGCGAGCTGCTCCTGCACAGATCTTCCTCCTGCGCCCTTGCTCCGCGCCTGACACCTCCGCCAGGATTTACAGGATTAGCCAGATTGAGGACGAGGATCTTAGGGATGTCATTGTCATAGAGGTATGTGTATTTCATACGCTCTCTCGCGAGCGAGAAAGAGTCCTTGTTCTCGCATCCGTAGCCGCAGCGGCCAATAACATAAGGCGGATTGAAGTCCTCGATATTTGAATACTTCCTGACATCATCAGGCAGGTAAACATGGATTTCCTCCATCTCACGTCTGGACAGCTTGAGCTTGACCTTCCTGCCATTCTTGACATAATAACCCTGCTTCAGAATCTGCAGCGTCTCATTAAGCATATTAAGTTCTCTGGATCTGTCACTCATAGCTTCGCCTCTTATCTTCACAAATATGAATTAATTCACGTCCTCGAGATACCTGACTGCCTTACCGGTTTTCTGCGCATATTCGATCTCTGATCTGGTGCTGTCGCCTATATAGCCACCAACGTTGATGACGAATATCTCATCAGCCATGTCGATCTTGCGCTTGTGCATATCGTCAAGCATCTCTTTGGTCTTCGTCAGAGTACCCTCATCCATGTTCTCCCAGACCTCGTTATCGCCGGAATGGCCGAACAGGCCAACACTAATAACAATGTTGCCCTCAAGAGTAAGGCGCTTCTGCGCCTCCATGAATTCATCTTTGAATCGAGTACTACCGCAAAGAGTGATTACTTTATAATCTCCAACCATGACTTACCTCTCTGGTGAAATGTTCATTAGTACATCATTATTATACAGCGCGTGTTACCGTTAAATAAATAATACAACAAAGCCCAGCTTAACGCGGTCCCGTTTATTAGACCGCCAGCAGGATTCCATGTTAATTTTCCAGTCAGTGATTGGGATTTTGGATAGTTCTTTCAACCCTTCCACTAAAACAACAGACGCTGTCTGTTTTTTCAGCCTATACATAAATTCTGACGAGTTTCATCAATCAATTGAGGACCAACAGGTTGTGCAGAAGATACTGCTAGAATCGCTTAGATCATTATGACCGATTACTTTAATACGCTATTTTCTACTAATTGCCTGAAAATGGATTACCTATATTCTGAT
>JAFWHB010000020.1 GCA_017512145.1 Mogibacterium sp.
ATCCAAGCCTAAGACTGCCAAGAAGGCTGTAACAGTCAAGTGGAAGAAGGTAAGTAAGAAGAACCAGAAGAAGATCACCGGGATCGAAATCCAGGTAGCAACTGATTCAGAATTCACCAATATCATCAAGTCGACAACTGCCGGCAAGAAGAAGACCAGCAAGAAGATTAAAGGACTGAAATCCAGGCGAACCTACTGGGTACGAATCCGTGCATACAACAATGCAGCAGATGGCAAGCACGTATCCGCTTGGAAGAGCAAGAAAGTGAAAATCAAATAGATCAAGCATATAATCACAATCAATCAGGCATACCTGCGAGGCGCAACAACCTCGCAGGTATTTTTCGTTGAGAGGAGATAGCAATTTTTGTTATATTATAAATGAAGTATTTTGCAATCACAGCAGAACACAAACTAATATAGGAAGGTTACAGCTATGTTCAGAAAGATGAGAAGAAGTCCTCAGGCGCTGTCCCATGAGGAGATAATAGATGTACTGAAGAAGGAGACAAGAGGTGTCCTCTCTGTTCAGGGCGATGACGGATACCCATATGGTGTTCCTATCAATCATTATTATGACGAAGAGACCGGCAAGCTCTACTTCCATGGTGCTAACTTCGGGCACAGGGTCGATGCGATCAAGAGAGACCCTAAGGTTTCATACTGTGTCTTCGGTCAGGAATTCCAGAAGGAAGGCGACTGGGCAAAGTATGTCAAGAGCGTCATCATCTTCGGAAAGACTGAGCTCATCGAAGATATGGACGAGATCATCAGAGTCAGCCGCCTGATCTGCACCAAGTTCCCATGTACACAGGAATACATAGAGAACGAAGTCGCCAAAGATGCGCACAGGACTCTCTGCTTTGCTATCAATATCGAGGATATCAACGGCAAGCTCGTTCACGAGGCATAGATGGAAGAATATCTCATAAGACCGATCGCGCATATAAGATCTGACTATAATGAGAAATTCGGGATCCCGCGGCAGTCAGGACTTGTTACCGAGCTCGAGCAGGCTGTTGTGATAGATCCTGAGTTCAGCAATCCGGATGCAGTCCGGGGACTTGAAGATTTTACACATATCTGGCTTATATGGGGCTTCAGCGAGAACACTGTGGACATGACAGAGAATCCTGTCAGATGGTCGCCGACTGTCAGGCCGCCAAGACTTGGTGGCAAAGTCCGCAAGGGTGTCTGGGCATCAAGATCACCATACAGGCCTAATTCTCTTGGCATGTCCAGCGTGAGGCTCCTTAGGATCGAGACTGAAGGCGAGCTTGCTCTCATTGTTAAGGGAGCCGACCTGATGAATGGAACTCCTGTGTTCGATATTAAGCCGTACATACCTTATTCAGATATCCATCCGGAAGCAAGCCGTGGCTATACCGCAACTAGTGATAATAAGCTCGAAGTTGACTTCCAGGAAGAGATGCTGGCGAGAGTCGATGGCAGCAAGAGAGCCGGACTTATCCAGCTTCTGGAGCTCGACCCAAGGGGTGCATACGAGAAGAAGGACGGGCATGAATATGGTCTTTCTTTTGCTGACTGGGATGTAAGATTTGTTGTGAAGGATCAGACACTTACTGTCACTGATGTTGTCATCAGGACGGAAGGCATGGATCATATCAAATAGGAGCAGATTTGGAATACAGAAGATGTGTCGTTATCGGCGGAGCTGCCATAAGCGATTATGACCGTATCCGCGGATATCTCAGAGACGATGACTTTATAATATATTGTGACAGTGGCCTGAGACATATGGAAGGTCTCGGGCGCAGACCGTCACTTATCGTGGGCGACTTTGATTCTCACGAGAACCCGCATATGGATATAGAGACCATCATCCTGCCTGTGGCCAAGGACGATACAGATACGGTGTATGCCGTAAGGGAAGGCAGGAAGAGAGGCTTCACGGATTTCCTGCTTGCCGGAGTATTCGGCGCAAGGCTTGATCACACTCTGGTAAATGTATACATATTGTTCGATCTGGAGTCCAGTGGCTGCAGTGCATTGGCTGTTGATGACTATTCTGAGATAGAGGTCATAGCTGAAGACGAGACTGCCGGGGAGCCTGGCTTTGCATATGTCGAAGACAGGTATCCGTTCTTCTCGCTCCTCAACATGACGGGATCTGCGAGAGGGATAACGATCAGGAATGCCAAATTCGAAGTCAGTGACGCTGAGGTCACAAGTAATTATCAGTACGCTACGAGTAACGAAGTTATTCCAGGAAGAACAGCAGAGATAAGTATCAGAGAAGGTAAGCTGCTGCTTATCAAGGATATTTAGCCGCAAATGGGGTAAGAATATGACTGCCAAGAAGAATAAACACACATTCAATCCGGTTCTTGCCAAACTATTCATAAGGCTTCTGCCGATTCAGGTGCTTGTGCTGGTCATGGGTTCTCTGAACTCCATCGTGGACGGTGCTGTTGCCGGAAGATGCATTGATTCGGCTACAGTCGGAGTCATCGGACTGTTCTATTCCGTCCTCTGTGTCCTCGATGCTGTCAATGCGGTAAGCCGACAAGTGGAGCCACAATGTATACATCAAGTCGGTATACAGGGACGACGGAATCCTGCTCAGATTCAAGGATGACTGCATAGGATTCGACCCGTCCGAAATGGCAGCTATGTTGTCAGAGGATGATTTGACTTCAGATCTCGGCATCAGAGTAGTATTCAAGCTCGCTGACGAGGTAACATACCACAATCTCCTCGGACTTAACGTCCTTACGATCCTGCTAACCGAAAAAAAAGACCGGCCTGCGGCTTAATGTTCGGAAACAGCCGAAGACCTGGTTGTTCAGAATAAAGACCTTATAAAATTCACACTGTCCTGCCTTGACTAGCAGGCAGGTTCGTGTTATCTTATAGCGATTTAAGATTTAAGGAGGAATGTAACTCATGGCAAGGCTCGATTTCAGCCCGACAATCAATATAAACTTGCTTAGGGAAGCAGGGATAGACCTCTCTTCTCAGTACACCATTATTCCCGGTTTTTGTGACGTGCATGTGCATTTCAGAGAACCGGGTTTTTCTTATAAAGAGACTATTGAGACAGGCGCCAAGGCTGCAGCTCACGGCGGATACACCGCAGTCTGCACCATGCCTAACCTCAATCCTGTCGCCGACACTGTAGAACATCTCGACGAGCAGCTCAGGATCATCGAGGATGATGCGTGCATACACGTATATCCATACGCTGCGATTACAATGGGTCAGAAGGGCGAAGAACTCGCTGATCTTGAAGGCATGGCAGATAAGTGCATCGCTTTCTCAGATGACGGTCACGGAGTTCAGTCCGATGACATGATGAGAGCTGCAATGATTAAGGCAAAGTCTCTTGGCAAGATCATCACAGCCCACTGCGAGGTCAACAGCCTGCTCGAGGGCGGCTACATTCACAAGGGCAAGTATGCCGAGGAACATGGACACAGAGGCATCTGCTCAGAATCCGAATGGCAGCAGATCGCAAGGGATATAGAGCTTGCAAGAGAGACAGGCTGCGCATACCATGTATGCCACATCTCGACCAAGGAGAGCGTGGACATCATCCGCAAGGCCAAGGCAGAGGGCGTAGACATCACATGCGAGACAGCACCTCACTACCTGCTCCTCGACGACAGCATGCTCGAGGAGGATGGCAAGTGGAAGATGAACCCGCCGCTTCGCGACAAGTCCGACAGAGAAGCTTTGATCGAAGGTCTTATCGACGGAACGATCGACTGCATCGCGACAGATCACGCTCCGCACTCGGCCGAGGAGAAATCCCGCGGACTTGAGAAATCCGCATTTGGCATAGTAGGAATCGAGACAGCTTTCCCGCTGCTCTATACATACCTTGTAATACCTGGAATAATCTCAATGGAAAAGCTTGAGGAAGTCCTGGTTTACAACCCTCGCAGGAGATTCGGCATTCCGCTCGGCAACGACTACTCCGTATGGAACCTCGATGTCGAATGGACGATCACGCCTGAACTCGACTTCCTGTCCAAGGGCAAAGCAACACCTTTCGAGGGCTGGAGAGTCAGTGGAATGAACTACCTGACTGTATGCGACGGCAAGCCGGTCTACAAGTTCTCAGACCAGTGAACTGTCACTGAATTGTAAGTAAGAGCATATATAATATATGCATTAGGGATAAGAAGCAAAGGAGAAAAAGGATGGCAAAGAGAAAAGATATCAAGAAGGTGCTTATCATAGGTTCCGGCCCGATCGTTATCGGACAGGCTGCTGAGTTCGACTATGCAGGAACACAGGCTTGTCTGGCTCTCAAGGAAGAGGGATACGAGGTAATACTCTGTAACTCAAACCCGGCGACGATCATGACCGATACGACCATTGCGGATAAGGTCTACATGGAGCCTCTGACACTCGAATATATTGCTAAGATACTCAGATACGAGAGACCTGATGCTATCGTCCCTGGAATCGGCGGACAGACAGGCCTCAATCTTGCAATGCAGCTCGAGAAGAAGGGCGTCCTCAAAGAGTGCCGTGTCGAGCTCCTCGGAACACCGAGTGAATCAATCGAGAGAGCTGAGGACAGAGAGCTCTTCAAGGAGATGTGCCAGTCCATCGGCGAGCCTGTAATCCCTAGTGAGATCACTTACAGCATCGAAGAGGCTAAGAAGGCCGCTCTTGATATAGGCTACCCAGTCGTACTCAGACCAGCATTCACACTCGGCGGTACAGGCGGCGGCTTTGCCAACGATGAGAAGGAACTCGAAGACATCGCTATCAATGCGTTCAACCTCTCACCGGTACATCAGGTACTCGTAGAGAAGTCCGTTAAGGGATACAAAGAGATCGAGTTCGAGGTAATGCGTGACGGCACAGACAAAGCCATCACAATCTGCGGCATGGAGAATGTCGACCCTGTCGGAGTTCATACAGGAGACTCGATCGTAGTTGCACCTATCCTTTCACTCAATGACAAGGATCTCAAGATGCTCAATGATTCAGCCATCAAGATCATCAGAGAACTCAAGATCGAAGGAGGCTGCAACGTTCAGTTCGCGCTTCACCCAGAGACAAGCGAATACTTCCTCATCGAGGTAAACCCACGAGTTTCGAGATCTTCAGCACTCGCATCCAAGGCATCCGGCTATCCTATCGCAAGAGTTACAGCTAAGATCGCTGTCGGCATGACTCTCGACGAGATCGAGGTCGCAGGCGGCAAAGCAAGCACCGAGCCAAGCCTCGACTACATCGTAGCTAAGTTCCCGAGATTCCCGTTCGACAAGTTCGCAGATGCTTCCAACAAGCTCGGAACACAGATGAAGGCTACCGGCGAGGTAATGGGAATCGGCGCTACTCTCACAGAGAGCTTCCTCAAGTCCATCCGTTCACTCGAGACAGGCGTATGCCACCTGCATCTTGCAAAGTTCGACGGAATGAGCCGCAACAAGCTGATGGAGTACATCGCAGAGTTCAGAGATGACAACATGTATGCTATCGCAGAGCTCCTCCGCAGAGGCATCAAGATCCAGGAAATCCACAAGGTCACAATGATCACAGAGATCTTCCTCAAGGCCTTCAAGGAGATCGTTGACATGGAGAAGACACTCAAGGAACGTGTCAATGACGTCAAGACCCTCAAGGCAGCCAAAGTTCTCGGCTTCTCCGACAAGGAGATCGCAATTATCTGGAACCTCACAGAGGAAGAGATCTACAACAAGCGTAAGAAGAACAACATCACTCCTGTATTCAGGATGGTAGACACCCTCCATACAGGCAAATATATTGCTTACCTCTATTCTTCATATCAGGGAACTAATGAATCAAGACTCACTGACAAGAAGAAGATCATCGTACTCGGAGCTGGCCCAATCAGAATCGGACAGGGCGTTGAATTCGACTATTCAACAGTTCACGCTGTTCAGACGATCAAGCGCGCAGGCTACGAGGCTATCATTATCAACAACAACCCTGAGACTGTATCAACAGACTACACAACAGCAGACAAGCTCTACTTCGAGCCGCTGACAGTCGAAGATGTAATGGCTATCATCGATTTCGAGAAGCCTGAGGGCGTTATCGCTACACTCGGAGGCCAGACCGCTATCAACCTTGCAGAGCCGCTGAGAGACAGAGGCGTCAAGCTGATCGGTACTGACTGCGAGGCAATCGACAGAGCAGAGAACAGAGACAGATTCGAGAAGGTGCTCGAAGAGCTCAACATCCCGCAGCCTAAGGGCCGCGCCGTAACCAGGATAGAGGACGGAGTCGCTGCAGCTAAGGAAATCGGTTATCCGGTTCTTGTAAGGCCATCCTTCGTACTCGGCGGACGTGCTATGCAGATCGTAGGAGATGAGAAGCAGCTCAGACACTACCTCAAGACAGCTGTAGAGATCGACGAGGACAAGCCTGTACTCGTAGACAAATACATCCTCGGTAAAGAGGTCGAGGTCGACGCTATCTGTGACGGCAGAGACGTATTCGTACCTGGAATCATGGAACTCGTTGAGAGAACCGGTATCCACTCAGGTGACTCGATCTCCGTTTATCCGACATTCTCGATCAGCAACAAGGTCAAAGGCAAGATCCTTCAGTATGCTAAGGCTCTCGGAAGAGGAATCGGCATCATCGGACTTTACAATATCCAGTTCATCGTAGATGACAAGGAAGACGTTTATATCATCGAGGTCAACCCAAGATCATCAAGAACTGTACCGTTCCTGTCAAAGGCAACAGGCTACAGCCTTGCAGACATTGCTACAGAGGTCATCCTAGGCAAGACCCTCAAGGAGCAGGGGATCTTCGATCTCTATCCTGAAGAGAAGAAGAGATTCTATGTCAAGGTTCCTGTATTCAGCTTCAACAAGATCAAGGGCCTCGACACATACCTCTCACCTGAGATGAAGTCCACAGGAGAGGCCATCGGTTATGACAACAAGCTCAACCGTGCCCTGTACAAGGCTCTCACAGCTTCCGGAACATCACTGCGTAACTACGGAACTGTATTTGCTACACTTGCAGGAGACGATAAGGAAGAAGCTCTGCCACTGATCAAGAGATTCTACAACCTCGGATTCAATATCGAGGCAACACCTGGAACAGCCAGATATCTCAAGGAGAACGGCATCAGGACAAGAGCGATGAAGAAGATCAGCGAAGGATCAGAGGAGATCCTCGAGGCTATCAGGAACGGACATATCGCATACATCATCAATACAAGGAAGGTAGGCGATCATGTTCAGGCTAACGATGGAGCTCTGATCAGACAGTGCGCAAGCGAGAACAACGCAACACTCTTCACATCCCTCGACACGGTTAGGGTTCTCCTCGATGTACTTGAAGAAACTACACAGACCATTTCTACTATAGACGCATAAAATAAGAAATCCTCTTCCTTCGCTCGAGTCCTCGGAACCACTTCTTCGAAGAGGTTCCTGCGGGATTCTCGCGCCGGAAGATGATTTCAACCCAGCGTCAGATGATGGAGTATTCTCTGTGGTGTTTAAAGGAATAGTATGGAAAAAAGGTTATTTACGATTATTGAAAATGTGGCTCTGACGCCGAGTACGTGGAGGATGAGGCTTGCCGGGGATACGGGCAGTATCACTGCTGCTGGCCAGTTCATCAACATCAGGCTTGACGGGCACTTCCTGAGAAGGCCTATCAGTGTCAATGATGTTCAGTATGGTACTGATGGCGGCCAGGGCTTTGTCACGATCATTTACAAGGTTCTCGGCAAGGGTACTGAAGAGATGACTCACATGAGACCTGGAAAGCACCTCGATGTACTCACCGGCCTTGGCAATGGTTACGATCTTGATGAAGCAGGAGACAGGCCTCTGCTGATAGGCGGAGGCGTTGGCATCCCGCCGCTTTACCTCGCCGCAAGAAGGCTGGTAGCTGCAGGGAAGAAGGTCACTGTCATTCTGGGATTCAACTCCGCCGAAGAAGTCTATTATACAGATGAATTCCGGAACCTCGGCTGCGAAGTGATCGTCACAACAGCTGACGGAAGCCACGGGATCAGGGGCTTTGTCACGGACGGATTCAGAACGCTTTCACCGGACTTCACACAGTTCCTGACCTGCGGACCTGAGCCAATGCTGAAGGCAGTCTATCAGACCGTCTACAAGGAAGCAGGCATACCGGGTCAGATGAGCTTTGAGGAGAGAATGGGCTGCGGCTTTGGCGCATGCATGGGCTGCAGCTGCAAAACAGTAACAGGATATAAGAGGATCTGCAAGGATGGTCCTGTACTCAGAACGGAGGAGATACTATGGTAGATACTAAAGTCACTCTCTGCGGGATAGAGCTTGATAATCCTGTAATACCTGCATCAGGTACCTTCGGGTACGGTTATGAGTTCGCTGAACTATACGATATCAATTGTCTGGGGACTTTCTCGTTCAAGGGAACAACAAGGGAGAAGAGATTTGGCAACGACACCCCGAGGATTGCTGAATGCCCGTCAGGGATGCTTAATTCAGTCGGTCTTCAGAATCCCGGTGTTGATGCTGTAATAGCAGAAGAGCTTCCAAGACTTGCTGAGGTCTTCCATAAGCCGGTCATGGCGAATGTCAGCGGATTCTCTGTAGACGAATATGTCGAAGTAACGACCAAACTTTCCAGGGAGCCTATGGTCGGCTGGCTCGAGATCAATATCAGCTGTCCGAATGTCCACGGCGGTGGAATGTCCTTCGGTACTGATCCTAAGATGGCCGCGGAAGTCGTAAGTGCTGTGCGCAAAGTCACAGACAAGCCTCTGATCATCAAGCTCACGCCGAATGTTACGGATATCGCTTCGATGGCGAAGGCCTGCGAGGACGCGGGAGCTGACGGAGTGAGCCTTATCAATACTTTGCTCGGAATGAGGATCGATCTCCGGAAGAGAAAACCTATACTCGCCAATACTACCGGCGGCTACTCGGGACCTGCAGTGTTCCCGGTAGCTCTAAGGATGGTATATCAGGTGGCCAAAGCAGTTAAGATCCCGGTTGTCGGGATGGGCGGCGTGTCCACTGCGGACGATGTCATCGAGATGATGATGGCAGGCGCGACAGCAGTCGAAGTTGGCGCAGCCAATCTCGTAGACCCGTACGCATCGAAGAACATCATCAGCGCTTTGCCGGATGCAATGACAAAGTACGGAATATCATCTCTTCGCGATATAATCGGAAGTGCTCAATAAGGTGTCCTCAGAGGACACTTTTATTGTATAATGGATGTGTATGGAGATAGATATGCTGACGGGTGACAATGATATTGGAGGTCAGGTATGGGTAAAGACGTAATAATAGCTTGTGATTTTGCCAGCTCTGAGGAGACGATCAGATTCCTGGACAAATTCAACAAGATCAGAGAAGAAGTAATGAGCTGCGATCACGTAACGATCAGTGTCAGCAGACCTTTCGTCAAGATAGGCATGGAACTCTTCTATGCAGAGGGTCCTGGAATTATTAAGACCCTCAAGGAGAGAGGACACAAGGTTTTCCTTGACCTCAAGCTGCATGATATTCCGAATACTGTCAAGAAGACCATGATGGTGCTCGGCTCATATGGTGTGGATATAGTCAATCTGCATGCTGCAGGCGGCATCGAGATGATGAAGGCTGCCAAGGAAGGCCTGATGCTCGGAGCTGCAAGATATGCAGACAAGCCTAAGCTTATAGCAGTAACTCAGCTTACATCTACTGATGAAGAGACAATGCACAGAGAGCTGCTGATCGACAGACCTCTCGAGGACGTCGTTGCTGAATATGCACTTAATGCCAAGAAGGCAGGACTCGACGGAGTTGTCTGCTCGGCACACGAGGCAGCTAAGATACACGCAGTCTGCGGAGATGACTTCCTGACTGTCACACCTGGAATCAGACTTGCAGGTGACAGCGCAGGAGACCAGAAGAGAGTAATGACACCGGCAGACGCTAAGGCGGCAGGCGCAGATTATATCGTCGTAGGACGCTCGATCACAGGCGAGGCTAAGCCTATCGATGCATATACCAAGTGCCGCGAAGATTTCATAGGATAATATTAATTAACAGGCAGGATAGATAATGGACAATAGAGAACGAATCGCAAATCTTATAGCCGGTGATCTTCTCAAGATCAAGGCAGTATTTCTGAGACCAGAGGAACCTTTCACATGGGCAAGTGGAATCAAGAGCCCGGTCTACTGTGACAACAGGCTCACACTGACATCACCGGAAGTAAGGACAGATGTCGAGACATCACTTGCTGAGACAATCAGAGCTGAATTCCCGGATGTCGAGGTTCTGATGGGAACTGCTACAGCCGGAATAGCTCACGCAGCGATCACAGCTCATCTCATGGGACTTCCTATGGGCTATGTCAGATCAGGAGCTAAGGATCACGGCAGAGGCAATCAGATCGAGGGAAGACTTGAGCCGGGTCAGAAGGTCGTAGTCGTAGAGGACCTTATCTCAACAGGCGGCAGCTGCATCGACACAGTTAATGTCTTAAGAGCAGCAGGAGCTGAGGTGCTTGGCGTTGTTTCGATCATGACATATGGCATGAAGAAGGGTATAGACAGAATGGCCGAGGCAGATATCAGATGGGTATCTCTTACTAACTTCGACACAGTAGCCAAGGTAGCTGCTGAACAGGGCTATATCGGAGCAGATGATGTCACCAGGCTCATGGCATTCAGAGACAATCCGTCAGATGAGAGCTGGATCGGCAAATAGCCTCTGATTCGTTATAACATTACAGACGATACTAAGACTTGAAATCCCGCCAAGGCATTTCAAGTCTTATGCTTTTTTGCTATTATTAATCATTAGAAAATAATCAAGGGACGGGATTAATTAATGCTCGCATATATTATTGGCCTGATCGCCGGCGCGGCTTCTCCTACGCAGGCAAGCGTGAATGGCAGGATCAGGCAGGATTTCAAATCAGCATATGTAACATCTATAGTCAATTTCATCTCTGCGAGTGCGGTTCTTGCTGTGATCATTCTGGCAGTTGAGAGGAACCTCATTCTGCCGCTTGCGAAGGTAGCGGAGCAGCCTTTGTGGATATGGCTCGGCGGCTCCTGCGGAATGGCTATAGTAATTCTCAATATAATATGTCTGCCAAAGCTCGGCAGCGCACGGAATGTAATGCTGATCTGCTTTGGCCAGATCATGGCGGGACTCATCATCGACCACTTTGCACTCTTCGGAGCGCCGCAGGCATCAATGAGCCTGCGAAGACTCATAGGAGCGGTCCTGGTAATCATAGGCATAGCACTTATCAATGGTGTCAAGGGAGAGAGCAAAGAAGGTCAGGCACCTGTTCTGTACATTATTCTTGCTATTCTCTGCGGAGCTGCATGCTCAGCGCAGGTGGCGATCAATGGAACTCTTAAAGAGGTTGCCGGTACTGCTCTCAAGGCCACTCTGATCTCCATGATCGTCGGACTTATCACCGCAATCATTGTGACACTCATTGTGTTCATGATGAAGGGCCGTGATGGGTTATACGACGGCAATGATCCATCGGGGAGGAAGGGCTTCAGGCCATGGATGATCATCGGCGGATCCATTGCAATCATTATTGTCGGTGGGAATGCTGTCGTAGCTCCTGTGCTCGGAACGGGTGTTGTAACGATCCTCAACCTGATAGGCATGATGGCTGCCGGACTTGTGATCGATGCAACCGGATTCCTTGGCATAGACAAGAAGCCTGTAACACTGGTCAAAATCGCCGGAATGCTGCTCATGATAGCAGGCGCGGCTATAATCTCACTAATGTAATCTGTTAGAAGAAGGAGGCGGATAGTATGAACAATATCAAAGTTGCGTGCCTGCAGCTCGATGTCAAGCAGGACAAGTACGATAACATAGAGCAGCTTGCCGAGATCATCGGCAGTGGCAAGACCGATGGCGCAGATTTCATCTGTCTCCCTGAGATGTGGAACTGCCCATATAAGACGGAGCTGTTCCCTGAATACGCAGAGCCGGAGCAGGGAGATTCATGGCTCGCAATGTCAACTCTTGCAAGGAAGTGCGGAGCTTACATTGTCGGCGGCTCGATTCCGGAATGCGATGAAGAGGGCAAAGTCTACAATACATGCTATGTCTTTGACCGTGAAGGCAATCAGATCGGCAAACACCGCAAGGTCCACCTGTTCGATATCTTTGCGCACGGACAGCAGGTTTTCAAGGAATCAGATACACTGACAGGAGGAGACAGCTTCGATGTCTTCGATACAGAATTCGGGAAGATGGCAGTCAATATCTGCTTTGACATAAGATTCCCGGAAAGCTCCAGAATTCCGGCTCTAAGCGGAGCTATCGTCGTGTTCAATCCTGCTGCTTTCAACATGACAACAGGACCAGCTCACTGGGAGCTTGGCTTCAGGCAGAGAGCGATAGAGAATCAGATCTACATGATCGGCACCTCGACAGCCCGCAACCCTGAGGCAGGCTATATCTCATATGGCCATTCGATCATCACTGATCCATGGGGCAAAATCGTCATGCAGATGGACGAGAAGCCTGGCGTGGGTATCGCAGAGCTGGATCTTGATTACATCGATGTTATCAGACGCAAACTGCCGCTGATGTCTGCAAGAAGGACAGACGTCTACGAGCTGAAGAGCAAATAATAGTGCAATATTTGCGGATGTGCTATAATTAATAGGAATTATTGAACCTCATGTAGCTGAGAGGAGGTGCCTGATGGCAGATAACAGAAAACCTTATGGCCTTAAGTCATATGAACTCAGGCCGTCAAGAGATATGAGAGCAGCAGGAGCAAGGGCAAATTCAGATCTTGCAGAGGCGCTGCTTAAGATCATTGCAGTTGGTCTTGCAGGCGGAATCGCTACGATCGCCGGCGCTAAGAAGCTCGGCGAGGAGATCCTCGAGATCCAGGACAACGCAGAAGAGAAGCTCGAAAGACAGAGAGCTGCTTACAAGGAGGCTGTAAGAAAGGCTGCTGAGAACGAGTTCGAGATCGAATACGATACTTACAAGGACGAGGACAGAGTCAACCTGGCTCCATCTCCACTCGATGATCAGCCTGACATCCTTGATGAGATCCTCGGATTCAAGAAGTAATATTCTGTAAAGGAGATAATTGATTTAATGGATACAATTCTGAGTTATGTACAGAACCAGGACGGAGGCACAACCACCTTCGAGCTGGCAATTAATATTGCGTCTATCATAGGAATGTGGAAGATGTTCGAGAAGGCCGGAGAACCCGGATGGCCGGCAATCATTCCTTTCTATAATTTCTACAAGCTGTGCGGAATCACCATGGGCAACCCTTGGTACTGGCTGAGGTTATTTGTAATCTGTGTACCTGTAGTCGGCTGGGTTGCAGCGATCTACTTCTTGTGGCAGATCTGTAAGGCAACTGCTCTGGCATATGGCAAGCCTGAAAGCTGGGCCTTTGGTTACCTGTTCCTGTCTCCGGTATTCTATTGCATTACAGGCTTTGATAATTCTGATTACTATGGACCAATGGGCGTTGGTGACAACAGGTCGAGTTCTGCACGTCAGGCCAAGACAGTCAGCTTCGACGTAGTCAAGAATGAGCCGCAGAAGAAGACATATCAGGATCACAGCGATGAGGTCAAGGTCAACGCCAACGGCGAGCAGACCGAGGAGACAGTAGATTTCTTCTTCGACCAGCCTGAAGAGTAATCTCGCAGACACATTTTACCGCAATATCAAAAGGAGCCCATGGGCTCCTTTTCTGATACGTATTAAATTGTAAATTGCATATGTGCCAGACTATTCGTCCTCGTAATTCACGATATTGACGTCTGAATTCGCATTGACGAATTTGCAGATAGCTACATAGGTGTCGTGAGAGATAACATGCTCGATCTTGCAGGCGTCTTCCTCTGCCTGATCTGCATCTACTCCCAGTATCTCAAGAAATGCGGTAAGCGCCTTATGTCTTTCATAGATACGTGTTGCTATCTTACGTCCCGGAGGCGCGAGAGTAATCGGACCATTTGCCTCCATGTTGATATAGCCGCTCTCCTTGAGACGCTTTACAGCATATGAAACACTCGGCTTTGTCACACCCAGATGTCTGGCAATATCGATAGAACGAATATAGCCATGCTCCTCCTCGAGCATCAGCATCGCCTCGAGATAATCTTCTGCTGACTGTTGTATTTTCATTAAACCACCTCTTAATTGTCCTTAACACATCTACATAATAGCAAAGACTGGGGTAAAAATATACTATTTTTGCTTCATTCACATCATAGAAACAATTCATAACAAAATGAGGATTTTTTTTATGCACGCAAAATACGGATGCCGCCTTGAAAGATGGAGAACAGCTGTGCTAAACTGCAAATGTATGTAATGCGTCTCATTATGATTTATGTGGCGCACCGGATTATAGATAAGAGAGGAGACAATTATTATGGCTAAATGGGTTTGTAGCGTATGCGGATATGTTCATGAAGGCGATACACCACCTGAAAAGTGCCCACAGTGCGGAGTTCCGGCATCAAAGTTTCAGAAACAGGAAGGCGAGAAGGTTTGGGCTGCTGAGCACGTTCTTGGAGTAGCTAGCGATGCACCAGAGAACATCAAGCAGGGTCTTCGTGACATGTTTAACGGCGAGTGCACAGAGGTTGGTATGTACCTCGCAATGGCACGCGTAGCTATCAGAGAAGGATATCCTGAAGTTGGAGCATTCTTCGAGAAGGCAGCTTGGGAAGAGGCTGAGCATGCAGCTCACTTCGCAGAGCTTCTCGGCGAAGTTCTCACAGACAGCACCAAGAAGAACCTCGAGCTCAGAGCAGATGCTGAATATGGCGCAACACAGGGCAGAGCTGACCTCGCTAAGGAAGCAAAGGCACTCAACCTCGACGCTATCCACGACATCGTACATGAGATTGGAAGAGACGAGGCAAGACACGGCAAGGGATTTGCAGGACTGCTTAAGAGATACTTTGGTTAAAAAGCTAAGCCTTGAAAATCAAGCAATTCGGGGAGGAGTAAGGGAAACCTTGCTCCTTCTTTATGCATCTTCGCAAGTGTACAAATTGTGTACTTTGGGTTTATTAGTATCCTGCTTGTAATGTGTAAAGTGTACAGCCTAGACCGGCAAACAGACCAGTATTATAGGATTCGGAGAACTGAAGCAGGCGAATTGGAGCAGGCTCGGATAAACAAGCGCAGGGCGAGCAGGGGGGAGCAGGCGAATTGGAGCAGGCTCAGCGCAGGTTTTTGAGAATGGCGACCTGAAGCAGGCGGCAAGAAGGACTTTTTTGAGCTTTCCTACAAAATTAGCGAAAAAAGCGCGTTATTTGTAGGAAAATTGCGGGATGATTTTCTTATGTATTCTTATACATTCGATACCTTGACAAAAGGTATGGTCAGTAACGTGATAAAGGGTAACTATTTCCGCTTTGTGGCATGCGAGAAGCTCATAATTGCAACAGAAGGCAATAGCGCCTTACCAGCGGAGAAGTGCGGATCATATTTTCCTACATTTCTGAGACGAATTCAGCCTTTTTTGTAGGAATGCAAAAACAACTGCTCCGACAAGGAATGGAGTGTTGTAAAGATTGGTGATAAATATTCACTCGGATGTATATTGATCAATAGAGAAATGAATTCCAAGGATTCTTACAGCAGGAATCCTCATTCGAGGCAGCATTTTATTCTGTACGGCCGCATGAGCAAAGCTGAGGTTTAAGGTGCAAATTAATGGTACAATATACTATACTTATTACAGATACGTTATAAGCTTATCACAATTACTATTAATTGAGCAGGAGAGAAGAGATGAGGAGACTATTATCGGCAGTTCTCATATCGGCATTGATCGTATCGATGATACCTATGATAGGTGTAAAAATGGATAGTGGTAACAGCGGACTTGTCTATGCTGACACATTAATACCTATCGATGAGGCACATTTTCCTGATGCGGGATTTAGGGAATCTCTCATAAGTACATATGGCAGTCCTGTTGATCCAACAACAGTAACATGCCTATCCATAAATGAATACTATTATTCCGTTGAAAATTTGGACGGTATTCAGTATTTTACTAATTTGGAAGAATTATATTGTACTTATAATAAACTTAGTAGTTTGGATGTAAGCCACAATCCTACTTTGGAGATTATAAATGTTTGTGGAAATAAACTAAGTTACTTGGATGTAAGCCACAATCCTGCTTTGAAGTCCTTAGGGTGTGAGTATAATAACCTAAGCAGTTTGGATGTAAGCCACAATCCTGCTTTGGAAGCCTTGACTTGTTTTGGAAATAATATTGGCAAGTTATACGCTGGCGAAAAACTTCCTGAAAGCTGCAGTTATGACGATGGTGTCGAAATCATATATGGCAGTGGAGGAGATAATCCCGCTTATGATAATAGAAGATACAAACTATACCCAACCTTCACAAAGTATCTGAAGCAAGAGGGCTTCGATGATGCTCCATCAATTAGAAATACTCTGCAGAACTGGATGAATCAGGATCAAAGCGGACCGATTCCGGGAATCATAAAGACTAACATTTCCGATGGTGCATCATGCTACACTTCGAAAAATTATGTTCCGCAGGGATTCTGTAAATTTGATTCATACTATCTTGTAACTGCCTATGAAAAACCTAAGAAAACCAAACAGTCAGTAATATATGTGCTCGACAGCAACTGGGACCTCAAGACGACTGTAAGCATCGGAAATTATGCCTTCCATAATGGCGGCATCGCATATGACTCCAGAGGTGATGGGGTATTGTGGTTCTGCGGAAATACAGAAGAAGATTACAAAGGAAAACCTTATGTCTGCGGATTGGATGCCGGAAAACTCAGGGAAGCGATATCGTCCGGGAATGAAATGGTTCATATCGATTCCTTCACTACAGGTAATGTGTATATAAACAATAAACCGTCATGTCTGGATTTCCATAACGGAAGACTTTGGGTAGGAACATGCGGCTCCTCCAACGGCTCAATCGTAGGATACAAGACTGATGGAATAAATCTTGATGCAAACAATGCAGTTCATGTCAAAAGTATAGAAAAGAAACTTAATGGCTTCACCTTTGAAAATGATAGCACCTTATATACATCTTATTCATCCGGAAGGGACAGAAAGAAGTTTTCTAAAATAGATAGATACAATTTATCTGGCAGTTATTCGAAGGGCTCCAGCCTGAAAGCTGATAAGGTCTGCAGCATAGAAGTGCCTAGAATGAATGAGGAAATCATGATTTCAGACGGCTATCTGTACATCTTGTACGAATCAGGGGCTGCAGCGTATAGTAATGCTTTCATCCGAACAGACAGAATCACGCCTCTGCCGACCTCACTCTGGTCAGGCGGTTCATTCAAGTCATCGGCCAAAATGCTGGGTGTGGAAAACAGCGATGGTTCATCCATCAATACAGGAGAACCACAGACGATCAGTTTCAGGTATAGTTCTTCAGAAGCTGTCAATGAGACCATGTGCGATCTGACATTCACACCGGAAGAGACAGGTCTGTATACCGTGTCCGTAAGTGATTTGAGTGGCAGTGATAATACTTTTGTTACGACTGAGGTAACAGATGAGGAGAACTATCTCGGAAATGCCTGCACAGCGGAATGTAGTTACCAGGAAGAAGATGAGTCCGGCCTGCCATTAGTATTCTATGACGGATCATCATGTAATGTTTTACTTACAGGAGGTAAGACCTATACCATCAGTATGACAGCTAATGTTCAGGAAGCTGATGACGATGCAACATATGAAGATGAAGACCCTGTAATAGAATACAGTGGAAGTTATAATCTGACTATAAGCGGGGAGACTGACCTCAGCACTGTGGTGCCTGAAACTGTAGAAGGAGAAGAGAATACCGTAACTGTCAGCGAGGGAGATGCAGGATGCTTCTGTTTCACTCCGGAACAGTCGGGAACATACAGAATCGACCTGGGCAGCGATGGTACTCTTGGAGACATCATTATCCTTGAGGATATGAAGAATGAGGTAAGCTTTAACGGTGAACAGTGTGAACTTGAGGCCGGAAAGAAGTATTACTTTATAACTTCGTTGTCAGAAGGCGGTGATGCCGGAGCTAATGCAGAAATAAGCTTTGCTGCTTATAGGCTTGAGTCGGAACAAGTCGGAGCAAATGAGCCTGTCAAAGTGACGGGCGATACTTCCATAGTCTATACTGCACCAAATGACGGTATTCAGATCATAAAGACCGAAGGAGGTACCGTAGAACAGATAACTGTGTTCGATCAGAATGGAGACATGATCGCATCAGGTGATGGAGATGTCCTGTTTGAATCAAGTAAGAATGATAGCTACAGGATAATGTGCACTGGATGTAATGGAGAGATTTCGGTCATCGTTTCAGCATATAAGGGAGATGAGCCGGATGATCCGACGCCAGTCGATCCTGCACCAGTCGGTCCTACGCCAACTCCAACTCCTGCACCTGCAGTCACACCAGCTGTAACTGCACCTGCTGAAATCCAGGATCTCCCTGCTGTAAAGATCTCCAAGCCAAAGGCTGCTAAGAGGGCTGTAACGGTCAAGTGGAAGAAGGTCAGCAAGAAGAATCAGAAGAAGATTGGCGGAATCGAGATACAGGTCGCAACTGACTCTGATTTCACCAACATTGTAAAGTCTACGACCGCTGGCAAGAAGAAGACCAGTAAGAAAATCAAAGGACTGAAATCCAAGCAGACCTACTGGGTACGCATCCGAGCATACAAGAATGCAGCAGACGGCAAACACGTATCCTCATGGAAGACCAAAAATTTTAGAGCCAAGTAGTAAACAATAGGAATTTAACAGAAGGACCTGCGAAGCATATCATTAAATAGCTTCGCAGGTCTTTTTTCAGATTGAACGAGTTTTTATTCTATTCTACTTCTTCTACTGGTGAGTCTGAGTTCTTGCGGATGCTTTCGATTCCGTTCAGGCAGCTCTTCTTAGCTTTGTAGCCTTCGCCGGTTGCGATGATCTGTCCGTTCTTGGCTTTGAGTCTGAAGCGGAATTCGCCGGCTTTGTCGACGTAGACTTCGAACTTAGGGTTCTTGCAGGTTTCATAACCTTCTGCGGTCTGATCTTCAACTGCGGCTGCAGGCGCGTTGGTCATGACACTCTTGATGCCATTCATGCATGCTGCCTTGGATGTGTAGACTTCTGAATTTGCGATGACCTCGCCGTTGGATGCTTTGAGGTCGAATTTGAATCCGGTGTTAGTTTTCTTAACAACATACTTGCCCATTATCTCTACCTCCCCGTGAAAAAAGCTTGATCTTTGCAGTGACCTAATAATTACCCGTTAACCAAATTATAACACAATTAATCCACCTAATAGCAATCCTGATTGTGCTATGGGAACAAATTGTGCTACTGTTACGAATGTCAATCTTGTTTGTCAAGACCTTTAAAAGAACTTGAAGATACTTGGTTGTATGTTATCCTATATACATATATATGAGCTGAGGGTGCTGATCAGGAGATAGTATATGGATAAGAAGAACCTCGATATAATTGGTGTACAGATCGACTTTGGTGCTGCGAGGAAGGGCGTAGCAATGGGGCCGCTTGCGATCAGGTATGCGGGTCTCAAGCAGAACCTCAGAGGGCTTGGCTTCAATGTAATAGATAAGGGCGATATCATTCCGCCTGATGATGGAATGAGTCTGCGTCACATGATCAACTTTGAACAGGTCAATGCTACGAACAAGAGATTGTATGAGGCGGTCAGGGCTACTCTTGACAAAGGTCATTTTCCATTGGTCCTCGGGGGAGACCACAGCATAGCCGCGGGAAGTGTTTCCGCGGTGGCCAAGCATTACGAACCTGAAGGTGAGATCGGTATTATATGGATCGATGCTCACGGTGACTGGAATAATGAGAAGTCCACAATTAGCGGCAATATGCATGGTATGCCATTCTCCGCAGTCTGCGGATGGGGACCTGACAGCATGGTTGACTTCGGACAGAAGCCTCATTTTGTCTCGACTGAGCACTGCGTTCAGATTGCGGGGCATGACTTTGACAAGGCTGAGGCAGCAAGAATGAAGGAAGCCGGTATGCATGTATTCTCCATGACTGAGATTGACAGGAGAGGGATGCATGATGTAATGCAGGAGGCGATCAGAATTGCCGGAGAGGGAACGGTCGGCATCCATCTTAGCTTTGATGTTGATGCGATATCACCGGAGTTTGCGCCGGGCACAGGAACACCGGTTCCTGACGGGATAACAGCAAGGGAGGCTTTCCTTGCGGCCGAGATGCTCGCGGACTCAGGCAAGCTCCTCAGCATGGATCTGGTAGAGGTCAACCCGATCCTTGATGAGAGGAACAAGACAGCGATAATGGCATCAGAGCTGATACTTCTTGCGATGGGTAAGAAGGTCTACTGATACAGCAGGAATAACAGGGTAATTGAATTGCAGACTGGCAGCCGGGAAGCTCTTTGCAAAGCAATAACCGGCTGTTTTCTTGTCTGGATATACAGATACAGGACAAGTGAATCGGATTTGAGTGCACTAACTGTTCAAAATCACAAAGAACACAATATATTGTGGTCAAAATAAAAAAATTCAAAAAAACACAACAACATATTGACATAACAAAAACTTGCTCATACAATATATAGTGTTCCGTCCTGGCGCATTTGTTACTGCGTCTTGCTTCGGAAGCTGAGAGGGTGAATAAGGCAGCGATGCCTACAGAAGATTAATAGAGAAGGAAGAACACAGACATGAAGACTATTATCAAGAGAGACGGCAAAGAAGTAAATTTCGATGAGTCTAAGATCTTCAACGCTATATATGCTGCTAATAAGGCAGTATCCGGCGAGAAGATGACAAGCATCGACTTCACCTACCTGACCAAGAAGGTCGTAGAACAGCTCGATGGAGAGACATGCACAGTAGAGCAGGTCCAGGACATCGTAGAGCAGATGCTCATCAAGTATGATTATGAGAAGACCGCTAAGGCATACATCCTGTACCGTGCAGAGCATGCCAAGATCAGAGAAGCAGAGTCAGACCTGATGAACATCTACAATGAGCTTACATACTCATATTCCAAGGATGCAGACATCAAGAGAGAGAATGCTAACATCGACGGCGACACTTCCATGGGAACCATGCTCAAGTATGGATCAGAGGGCGCCAAGTATTTCGTAGATAACTATGTTCTTCCTAAAGATATAGCAAAGGCTCACATCAATGGAGATATCCATATCCATGATAAGGATTTCTACATGCTGACTGAGACTTGCTGCCAGATAGATCTTATCAAGCTGTTCAAGGACGGCTTCTGCACAGGCCACGGCTATCTCAGAGAGCCACAGTCGATCATGAGCTATGCTTCACTCGCATGCATCGCTATTCAGGCTAACCAGAATGAGATGCACGGTGGACAGTCTGTTCCTAACTTTGACTATTCCATGGCTCCTGGTGTAGCAAGAACCTACATCAAGGAGTACTTCTCAGCACTCACAGAGATCATTGCAGCTAAGCTGGATGTTCCATATGCTGACGCTAAGGCAATCTCAGAGAAGATCAGAGATGAGGCTGCTACACCGACAATCAGCAACACCAAGACATTTGGTGAGGAGCTCGGCAAGTGGTATGACCAGGCTGACAATACATTCGGCATCGATAAGGACGTTCTGATCCACTGCAATGAGCAGGCAGGAGAGGCTGCATGGGCAAGAACCGACAAGATGACCTATCAGGCTATGGAGGCTCTGATCCACAACCTCAACACAATGAACTCAAGAGCCGGAGCTCAGGTTCCATTCAGCTCAGTCAACTTCGGAACTGATACAACACCTGAGGGCCGCATGGTCAGCAAGAACTTCATCCTTGCTACAGAGGCAGGTCTCGGTAACGGCGAGACACCGATCTTCCCAGTATCGATCTTCAAGGTCAAGGAAGGCATCAACTTCAATGAGGGAGATCCTAACTACGATCTCTTCAAGCTTGCAATCAGATGCAGTGCTAAGAGACTGTTCCCTAACTTCAGCTTCCTCGACGCGCCATTCAACAAGAAGTTCTACAAGGAAGGCGATTACAATACAGAGGTAGCTTACATGGGCTGCCGTACAAGAGTTATGGCTAACAACTACGACCCTAAGAAGGCTGTAGTTTGCGGAAGAGGTAACCTCTCCTTCACATCGATCAACCTGCCTAGACTCGGTATCGAGGCTAACAGAGACTTCGATGTATTCTACAAGAAGCTCGACGCAATGCTTGAGCTCGTATCAAGACAGCTCCTGCACAGATTCAGAATCCAGTGCTCCAAGAAGGGCCGCAACTATCCGTTCCTCATGGGTCAGGGAATCTGGATCGATTCAGACGAGCTCGGACCGGATGACAGCGTAGCAGAGGTTCTCAAGCACGGAACACTCTCAATCGGATTCATCGGACTTGCTGAGACAATGAAGGCTCTTACAGGCAAGCATCACGGTGAGAGCGAAGAAGTCCGCAAGAAGGCATTCGAAGTCATCAAGCACATGAGAGATTTCTGCGACAGGAAGAGCGTTGAGACAGGACTTAACTTCACACTCCTCGCAACACCTGCAGAGGGACTCTCCGGAAGATTTGTCAAGATCGACAGAGAGAAGTACGGCAAGATCGAGGGCGTTACAGACAGGAATTACTACACTAACTCATTCCATATTCCTGTATACTTTCCAATCGGAGCTTTCGAGAAGATCGCTATCGAGGCGCCATATCATGAGCTGACCAACGCAGGTCACATCAGCTATGTAGAGCTCGATGGAGATACAGCTAAGAATCCTGAGGCATTCGAATCTATCATCAGATTCATGAAGGAATCCGGTGTAGGATACGGTTCAGTCAACCATCCTGTAGACAGAGACCCTGTCTGCGGATACACAGGTGTCATCGATGATGTCTGCCCACGCTGCGGAAGACGTGAGGGCGAGCCTGTAACTATCGAGAGACTGAACGAGCTCAGAATGAAGTACCCAAGTGTTCCGGTCCCATGCGACTGCACACATTAAATACATAGATAAATCTTCACAAATAAACTGGTAATGGATTATAATAATCGGTAGCGAATTGGAGGTAGAGCGATGAATAACAAGGTTGTTAAGAATGTAAACGGACAGGTTGGTGAGGGTGTAGGATTCGAGAGAATCAGAAGAATCACAGGATATCTTGTAGGCACACTTGACAGATTCAATAACGGCAAGAGAGCTGAGGTTGAAGACAGAGTTAAGCACGGACTCAAGTAATCTGGATGTCAGAATGAAGGTGTGGGCCGGCATCAGCTGCCCACACTATTTTTTTAGCTGAGTAAGTGCAAAGTCATCTGGAAACATAGAAGGCAAGTGATATGGAATTTTTAGCAAACAGCAAGATAATAAGAGTATGCGGTGTAGAGCCTGAATCCATAGTGGATGGGCCCGGCTTCAGATATGTTCTCTTCGTGCAGGGCTGCCCGCACAGATGCAAGGGCTGCCATAACCCGGAGTCACATGACCCTGAGGGCGGTTTTGACATGACAACAGGAGATGTCTTCAGGGAGATCCAGGAGAACAAGCACCTTAGAGGAGTAACTTTCTCGGGCGGCGAGCCGTTCGAGCAGGCGGAGGCTCTTGTAGAGCTCGCAAGAATGATCAAAGGAGCCGGTCTTTCGCTCATGTGCTATTCAGGCTACACACTCGAAGAGCTCCAGGCCAGACACGATCCATGGACTGACGAGCTTCTCCTGATGACAGACATTCTTGTGGATGGAAGATTTGTCGAATCCCAGCGTAATCTCACGCTCATCTACAGGGGCTCAGAGAACCAGCGCGTGATCGACATGAACAAGACCCGCGAAGCCGGCGAGGTAGTCCTGTACAAATCCGACTTCGATATAGACGTCATCATTTAACCCCGGAAGCGAAGAAGTGGAATCCACTAATGCAGTGAAAATGAACTGAGTATACAGGCAGCAAGCTGCCTTTCATAGCCTTTAATATCAGTTTATTAAACGAAGACATATGAAGATAGAACTTATAGCCACCGCTACATTCGGTTTAGAAGCTGTTGTCAGGCGCGAGATCGAAGCTCTCGGTTACAAGATAATCAGGACGGAGGATGGCCGCGTCACATACATGGGCGATGAGAGAGCCATTGTCAGATCGAATCTCTGGCTGAGATCAGCAGACAGAGTATATATTCGCATGGGCGAATTTACGGCGAAGACTTTTGAAGAGCTCTTCCAGCAGACCAAAGCTATCGCATGGGAAGACATCATTCCGGTCGACGGCAGGTTCCCTGTGGTCGGAGGTTCGGTGAAATCCGTTCTTCACAGCGTGCCGGCCTGCCAGAGCATTGTCAACAAGGCTGTTGCATCAAGGCTCGGAGATTTCTATTGCCTGAGCCATCTCCCTGAGACAGGTGGAGAATACAGTATCAGGTTCATGGCGAACAAGGACAAATTCCTGCTGATGATAGATACAAGCGGTGAAGGTCTCCATAAGAGAGGCTACAGAGTGCAGGATGTTGCGGCTCCAATGAAGGAGACACTAGCAGCAGCTCTTGTACAGCTCAGCTTCTACCGCAAGGACAGGATACTCGTAGATACCTGCTGCGGTTCGGGAACGATCCCGATCGAGGCTGCCATGATAGCAAGGAATATAGCGCCGGGGCTCAGCCGGAGCTTTGCCTGCGAGAAGTGGGACATGATCTCTCCGGATATCTGGAAGGAAGAGAAGAAGGCTGCATTCGAGGCAGCGGACTTCGATACAGAGCTCAATATAACAGGACTGGATATCGACAGGAAGGCCATGAAGGCTGCTAAGGCTAATGCAGATGAGGCCGGACTGATCGACGATATAGATTTTGCATCCATGGATATGACGAACTGGATGCCGGGCGATGGCATACCTAAGGGCGCATCCAGAGATGATCACGGCGTAGTTATCTCGAACCTGCCATACGCAATGCGCGTCGGAACGACCGAAGGCAACAAGAAGATCTATCAGCACTTTGGCAAGCTCATGAAGGAGTGCCCGAACTGGTCATTCTTCCTCATCACAGCAGACAAAGAAATCGAAAAAGAACTAGAAAAAATCACCGGAAGGAAAGCAGACCGCCGACGTAAGTTGTATAATGGAACCATAGAGACGCAGTTCTATCAATATCATGGAGAGAGACCTAAGAAGGTAACTGACAGAGAGGGATAGTTATGACCAAGCAGAATTTCTATTATCCGTCACAGGACGGCAAGACCAAGATACACGCAATCAGATGGGATCCGGAAGGCAAGCCTAAGGCAATCCTCCAGATCATCCACGGAATGATCGAGTTCATCGACAGATATGATGATTTCGCTAAGTACCTGACAGAGCATGGCTATCTCGTCTGCGGCGAGGATCACCTCGGTCACGGAGAGTCAGTACAGTCTGATGAGTATCATGGATACTTTGGCAAGAAGGGCAATGAGTGGGTCATCGGAGACATCCACCAGCTGAGACTCAAGATGCAGCAGGAGTTCCCGGACACACCGTACCTGATGCTTGGACACAGCATGGGATCATTCCTGATCCGTCAGTACATCACAGAGCAGGACGGAGAATATGCTAAGGGCCTCAAGGGCGTTATCGTAATGGGTACAGGCTGGCAGCCAAATGCCGTCCTCAGGACAGGCAGAGCTGTAGCCAAGCTCCTCGGAACAGGCAAGCCTGGCAAGACAGCAGGATTCATCGATGTGCTGAGCTTTGGCTCTAACCTCAAGAAGATAGATAATCCAAGAACACAGTCTGACTGGCTGACCAAGGACGAGGCGATCGTAGACTGGTACCGCGCTCAGCCATGGTGCACCTTCAGATTCAGCCCTAATGGTTACTTCCACATGTTCTCGGGAATGCTCAAGGCACACGATCCTAAGAGAATGGCCAAGCTTCCTGAGGGACTTCCGATCCTCTTCACATCAGGTGCTGAGGACCCTGTCGGAGCATGGGGCGAGGGCGTAAGGAAGGCTTTCATGGTCTACAGCGAGAACTCACCTTGCGAGGTCAGCATCAAGCTCTACGATGGCGACAGACACGAGATCCTCAACGAGACAGACAGAGACGTAGTATACAAGGACATGCTCGACTTCCTCGAGTACTGCCTGGATAAGTAATACACAACAACATTTTCATAATGCCGGGAGGCACTGAGTCAGAATGAGTTACGACATCAACTTAATTATTCGAATAGTGACAGCCATAATACTTGCCGTTATCCTTGGTAACGGCAGTGTTGTGGCTTTCAATAATATTAGGGCAAAATGGTTCGAAGACTTCGATGAGAACGATCCGGCCAAAGAGTTAACAGGTGAGCCACGCAAGATACTTCCGCCGGAGCTTGTACGGGCGGACAATGAGGGACGTCAGAGACTGCCGAGCACGCCTTGGAAGTACGCCTTTGTTGGATACTTTGGCATAGTCGGGATATACCTTGCCGTGAAAGGCGGGAGCGTCACCTTCGAACTTGCGGTGATGTGCGTGCTGTTCGTTGTCCTTGAGATGGCGATCTCAGATCAGCTCTACAGGGTCGTGCCTGATCAGTTCAGCATCTTCCTTGCGATAATGTCAATCGCTTTCTTCAGTTATCATGAGAAATGGTGGGAGCCTGCAGCAGGAGCTGCGCTGGGATTCGGGATATCCCTTGTTATATTCGGCCTCGGATACCTGCTCTTCAGGACAGGCTCGATCGGAGGAGCGGATATCAAATTCTTCACATGCATGGGCCTGATAGCGGGAAGGTCCGGGATTGTGATAATATACATACTGACAACGCTGCTGTTCGCAGTATATTCAGCAATAAAGATAGCCGCGGGACGTGGCAGCATCAGGGATTCATTTGCCATGATGCCGGCAGCCTGCGCAGCGGTAACGATATACTTCGTCTTCCTGTGGAACGCAGGAGATATAATACTTTTCAATCTGTAAAGAATGGGCAAGAACGTACTTATAAGAATCGAATATGATGGCACGAATTTCTCCGGATGGCAGAAGCAGCCCAAGGCGAGGACCGTCCAGGGCGAGATCGAGCATGTTCTCAAGTACATCGCTATGGAGGATGTGAACATCCACGGGACGAGTCGCACAGACGCGGGAGTGCATGCTCTTGGGCAGTGCGCGAGCTTTGAGTGGAACTGCCCGATGCCTGTCGACAAGCTGCCGGAGGTCATGAACAGACGGTTTGGCGCAGGAGGTACGGGAAGGTCGGGAGCTCCGGGAGACATCAGGATAATCTCGGCCGAGGTAATGCCGGATGACTTCCACGCAAGGTATTCATGTACTGGTAAGACATACAGGTACATCATCGACAAGACCGGAGATATATTCCGCCGCAAGCAGGCCTTCCAGTATCCTGAGGCTGACCAGCTCGATATTGAGGCCATGAGAGAGGCGGCCGCGCACATAGTAGGGACACACGATTTCAAGTGCTTTGAGACGGCAGGCGGGACACCAAGAGAGACAACGGTCAGAACTGTTTCGAGGCTTGATATAGAAGACAGAGAAGACAGCATAGTAATTGAGATCACAGGAGACGGATTCCTGTATAACATGGTCAGGATCATTGTCGGGACTCTGGTCGAGGTAGGCATCGGCAGGAAGTCTGCAGATGAACTGCCCGGGATAATCGAGGGCCGCGACAGGGGCAAGGCGGGATTCACAGCGCCGCCGCAGGGACTGTATCTTAAGGAAATATATTTCGGGGAGAATCTTAGTGTATAAGGTAAGAATAGACAAATTTGAAGGGCCGTTCGACCTGCTTGTATATCTCCTGGAGAATGCCAGGATGGATATATATGACATCAGGGTCGCTGAGATAACGGAGCAGTATATCAACTACCTCAAGGAGATGGATGATCTCAATATTGAGGTGGATACCGAGTTCATCGTGCTCGCGGCAGTCCTCATCAGGCTCAAATCTCACATGCTCCTGCCGAGAGTGACCGAGGCGGGCGAGATAATGATCGAAGAGGATCCTCGCGAGGAACTCAAGGGAAGACTTCTTGAGTACGTCAGAACCAAGAAGATCGCAGAGATGCTCGCTGAACGCGAGGAATACAACCTTGCCATCCACGAGAAGCCTGCGGAGGATATGTCGGCATATATCGACAATCCTGAGGAGATCCTCTACGCGACTGAGGAGCAGATGGTCAGCGCATTCATACTCTTCCTGACCCGCAAGAAGAAGGTCGAGGAGGTATCGAGAAGATACCAGAGAGTGCGCCGCCGCAAGGAGACCATCGAGGCCAGGATCCAGGACATGACAGACATGCTCGAGGAGAAGTTCAAGTCGGGAAGAGGCACGGTTTCTTTCGCAGAGCTGCTGCCTGAGAAGCCGGACAGATACGATGTGACACTCTCGTTCATGTCGCTTCTCTCGATGATAAGGAACCAGGGCTATGACGCAGAACAGAAAGAGAACTACGGCGAGATAATCGTCAGAAGGAAGGAGCAGGCAGATGTATAGCAGGAAAGTAATGAAATCCGCACTTGAGACCATGATGTTCATGTGGGGTGAACCACTCGAGGTCAAGGACGCTGCCGAAGTGCTCGAGGCGGACAAGTCCGAAGTAAGAGAGCTCTTCAGGGAGCTTATGGATGAATATGAGCAGGAGGGAAGAGGCATCAGGATCCGTGAGGCAGGCGATGCATTCGGATTTGTCACATATGTGGAGAATGATCTCTTCGTACAGAAGCTCTGCACACCTGTAAGGGTCAAGAGACTTTCGCAGGCTGCTCTTGAAGTCCTTGCGATAATCGCTTACCGCCAGCCTGTCACAAGATCCGAGATCGACTCGATCAGAGGTATCAAGAGCGAGAGAGTAATCGATGGTCTTGTGGACAAAGGTCTTGTAGAAGTCACCGGCAGGTCAGAGGCCGTCGGAAGACCTCTTATATATTCGACAACAAGAGAATTCCTCAAGAAGTTCGGCTTTGCCTCACTCAAGGATCTCCCGGAGGTTCCGGAGTATGAGGAGCTGAGAAGAAGTCCGGATGAGGAGGTGTTCGGGCAGATGACACTGGATTTCGAGGAGAGCACTGAGGAGAATGAGGAATGAGAATTAATCAGTACATAGCAGCAGCCGGCATCACCAGCAGGCGTAAGGCTGATGAGATGATAGGAGAGGGCAGAGTCAGAGTCAATGGCAAGGTCCTCGCAAATCCTGGCTATCACGTTGAAGAAGGCGATGTAGTCGAAGTAGACGGCGCAAGGATCACTCCGGTCCAGAAGAAGGTCTACTATCTTCTGAACAAGCCGACAGGATATGTCACTTCGACAGCAGATAAGGAGGGAAGACCTCTCGTAACAGAGCTCGTGCCTGACAGCGTGAGAGTATTCCCGGTCGGCAGGCTCGATTACAATACATCGGGACTTCTGATCCTGACCAATGACGGAGATCTCTCGAACAAGCTGATGCATCCGTCACATGAATTTGCCAAGAAGTATCTCGTAAGAGCCAAGGGCATCGTTACACTTGCAGATGCTAAGAAGCTCGAAGAAGGCGTCGATATCGGAGGGTTTGTCACTTCTCCTGCCGAGGTCCATCTCATAAGACACGACAGGAACTCGACGCTGCTCGAGATAACGATACATGAGGGCAAGAACAGACAGGTAAGAAGGATGCTCAAGGCAATTGACCATCCGGTAGAAGAGCTCTGCAGGACGGGCCTTGGCAATCTGACGATCGGCAGACTGTCAACGGGTCAGTGCCGCAAGCTGAGCCCGGCAGAAGTAGAATATCTTAAGAGAGTGTAGAATAATAAGCCAAATAAAAAGCGGTCCCGCGCGGGACCGCTATATTTATTTGATGTCTATTAGATTCCTTCGATGTCTGAGAGGAGGTCAAGGCCTTTGCTGCCTTTGATGTAGGCTTCGATGATATTGACTGCGCCCTCGACTCCTGCACGGCTTGTGTTGATCAGGAGATCGTATACGTCTCTGCCGCCCCACTTGTTGTCTGTGTAGAATTCGTAGTATCTGCGGCGCTGCTTGTCGATCTGCTTGACGTACTTCTCCATGCTGGCCTCGTCATAATGCTCATCCGGATACTTGATAGGGGATATCGCAAGATTCCTCTGAACTCTTGCCTCGATAGGAGCGAAAATGAATATGCTGACATGGTCAGTTTCGCTGAGGATATAATCAGCAGCACGGCCGACGATTACACAGCTCTCCTCAGCAGCGATCTCTCTTATGATCCTGAACTCTTCTTCCTGGATCTTCGAATAAGGAGATACCTGGAACGAATCAAATCCTGTGAAGAGGGAAGCAACTGGATATTCCGGAGCCTTCTCATCATTCTCTCTTATATATTCCTCATGATATCCTGTGCTGGCAGCTGCTCTTGAAATGATCTCCTCATCGAAGAACTTGATGCCAAGTCTCTCAGCAAGTCTTCTTCCGACCTCATGGCCGCCGCTTCCGAATTCTCTATCTATAGTAACTATGATCTTATGCATAATCAGCACCCAAACCTTTCACTAAAGTTAACTTATTGTAACACTTTTGCAGCCTCTGTGGCAAAGGCTCTCATGTCATGTGCGGACTGGAAAATCGCTCTCGCATTATCGTCTCTGCCGCCGCCTCTGCCGTTATGCTCCTTGGCATGTTCCTTGATGTACTGTCCGCATTTGATATCGCCGGATGAGAACATGATGCATGTGAGACTCTCAGGCTGCATCATGAGAAGGACTTTGCCCTCTGTCTCGCCGATGACTGAGAATCCGAGCTTGAGAAGGTCATCATTACTCAGGATATCCGATGAATATGTATATACATTAGAGTCTGCCGCATCGATCTCGCTGAGGATCTTGGCACACTCAGCATCTCTTACATATGATGACATCATAGCGAGCCTTGCTCTTAGAGCAGCCGTGTTCTCAGCCTCTGTATCAAGCCTGCTTAAAAGATCCTTGCTGCTGCAGGAATATCTCTTAGCTACCTCGGCGAGAAGCCTGGAATCGGAAGAAAGTCTATCCTTGGCCATTCTGCCGCAGTCAAAGTAGACGCGGTTCATGCCCTTGTTCGGATCACATTTGTAGATCGCAACGAGACCTACCTCTGCACTCGACTTTGGATGTGTACCGCAGCAGGCGATGCAGTCGAGAGGATCACCCGGATCTCCGACGGTGACGACGAAAACTTTGCCCTCGTGAGGCACCTGCTTGCGTACCGGCAGGGCAAGAGAAGATTCATAGTCGTCAAAGCAGCTTACTGTGACCGGAAGATCTGCCCAGACAGCCTCGTTGACAGTGCGCTCTGCGAGGAGAAGCTCCTCATCAGTAAGCATGCGGCCGCCAAGATCGATATCGATAGTTATGAACTCCTCTCCCATATGGAAACCCTTGTTGGTGCCATTGAAAAGGTTATACATTACGCCGCTGAGCATATGCTCTCCGAGGTGCCTCTGCATATTACGGAATCTGACGTCCCAGTCGATGGTCAGAGTGACCTCATCTCCCTCGTGGAAAGTTCCCGCAGGGGCGTCAGTCTGGTGCCATACGTCAGATTCAAGACTCCTGTCTGAAGCGGCTGTGACTCTGTAAACATTATCTCCGAGAGCGACTGTTCCGGTGTCGGATGGCTGTCCGCCGCCGAGAGGGTAGAATACCGAAGCGTCGCATGCGATGGAGTCAAAACCTCCGGATTCGGTCACTGCAGTTACCCTTGCAGTGTTCTCCCTGAGATATCTGTCTGTCTGGTAAAGTCTCAAAGTTGGCATATAAAATGGTCCTTTCGAGTAATTTGAAGTGTTTCACGCGTTTCACAAAATCGAACAAAAATAGTCTTTCAGAATTTTCAAAAACTGTGGATAAATCCTGTTGACACGTGGAAAAATCTTCTTCAAACGTTGAAATTACAGCGTTTTGTGGCTTGAAGTTTTCCACAGGGGGTCGTGGATAAAAATGTATACGATTGCCGGCCTATTTGTGGAAAAACCCTGAAGCTTCGATAATTATGCGGATTACGAAGTGTTGATAATCCGCAACAAAAAAACGAACAAACAATTAACACTCGTTGTATTCAAAAAAGAATTATTCCCTTGTTAATCTTCTGGCGAAGTGTCGATCAGGTCCTCGAAATACACTCCATGCGAGTGGCAGAGTGTATGGAAGACAGGTGTCTTCTCGAGGAGATATCTGCCGGTGACCTTGAGGTACGGCGAGTATACCGAGAAGATAACAGCGTTGTCGAGCGTGGTGATGCTGTTCATGTCATGCGTCATGATTATCAGCTGTCCGCCTATGGTCAGGAGGGCATAGCCGTATACATCATCACCGAGCCTATACTCTGTCTTGTTGACGTGTGAGTTGTCCTTCTTGTATATCGTGTAAAGCCATCCGTTAGGGACGATCACAGGATCGACTCCCTGGAGCGGGGCGATGTAGTTGCCGTTGAATCCTTCGAGGATGTTGTCCGAGCAGTCAAATACTGTGATGTATTCTTTCTGTACTACCTGTATCGCGGATTCGAATTCTGAAAGCTTGATCAGTGAGCCCACATCTATACCGGATACCTTGGCATTCCTTGATCTGTAGTCTCCGTCGAGCCAGATAACGAATGATGAGTGGTAATAACCCTTGCGCCCGAGTGTGGTGATGGTGCATCTGTACGGGAATGAAGCACCGTCCGGATGTGGTGCATCCTTAGGCGAAAGCCTTGTTATGCTGCTCCTGACAAGCGTCTGGATCCCGGGATCTGCGAGAGGACAATCCTCAATCTCGGATCTGTCCATAACTGACAGGTAGCTTGCCGCATCGTAGTCATGATCGATCACTCTCATGATGAAGTAGTTGATCGTCTCGCATGAAGCCAGTTTGGCAGGGGATGAAGCATAAATAGCGGCAGCCGTGGTACAGGTCCTTGAGGTCACACCGCCTTCAGCCAGCACGCCTGACATCATCTCAAGTCTTCTGACCGCATAGTGTCTGAAGTCTGAATTCTCTTTGTCGTCGTACTCGCGGTCGATGCCGTCTGCGGCAAGAGGAAGAGCGAGCTCGATGAGCTTGAGCATAGCATCAGGCGAGATCGTCACGACTTCGCCACCCATGACACTCGTGAAATGGTTCCAGTGATAGTTCATCTCTTCCTTCTTGTCCTGGTAGTCGTCATTGCCCGGAATGCACTCGAACTCGAGGTACTCATCTATACCATACTCAGAATAGTCGAGATGAAGTACCTGATAGAGATGAGCCCTGGACCTGGTCTTGCCGCGCCAGGTTATCTTCATGGCGATGACGCCCATCAGGCGGGTTGCAGTCGCCTGACATGAGACAAAGCTGTATTCCTCGAAATGATTATAATATTCAGAAAGTCGTCCTTCGACGAGCTTGAGTTCAGGCATTTAGTATCTCCTTGCTAATGGATGAATAATTCCAGCACGAATACGGTCAGGCAGCAGAAGACTGCGACCTTGAAGAGGCTTGCGCCAAACCATGCTGCGAGTATTCCGATTATAAGAGCGGCTGCTCCTGAGATTGGGGTTCCGGTAGCTTCGACTATGGCAGGGAATGTCATTACTGCAAGAGTCACATATGGCACATAATAGAGGAAGGACTGGATGAACATATTCTTGATAGGCTTCCTCATTATGAAAGATGCGGCTACTCTCATGACCCATGTAGAGAAGGCCATGACGAAGATATACAGATAAATATTAGTCTGCATCTCTGGCACCGCCTTTCTCTATCTTCTCTCCGTCAGCAGTTCTCGGGAAGAGCACTGCAAACAGAGCCGACAGGAGAACTGTCAGAAGGATAGTTCTGTTGCCCTGTGACAATCCGGAGATGACCGGGAGCTTTACGGCTGCAAGTGAGCAGGCAAAGCTGACAAATACTGCAATACCGACTGCCTTGTCCTTGCGTGCAGGCGGGATGATTACTGCGAGGAACATTCCGAAGAGCGCAACAGAAAGAGCACTGACGACTCTTGCAGGAAGAATGATGCCCATGGAAATCCCGAGCGCTGTACCAAGAGCCCATAGCGGAACAGCGGCAAAAAGAGCGCCGAATGTATAGAATGGAGTAGGTACTCCTGGTCTTGCTATCGTGATACCGAAGATCTCGTCAGTTATGCATGAGCCGACCAGGACTCTTGTCCTGAGAGGCGTGCCCTCAGGCATTCTCTGGTTGAGAGCGAACCCCATGAGGATATATCTCGCATTTATTATGAATGTAAGAATTATAAGTTCTATGAGAGCGGTGTTGGTCGCGTACAGTGCAAATCCCATGTACTGACCGGCCGAGGCATATGTAAGTATGCTGGCCAGAAAACCCTGAAAAGCATTGAAGCCGTATTCTCTTGCAGCTATACCAAGTGAGAAGGCCACAGCGAAATAACCGGCTCCTATAGGAATGCCGTCCCGGTACCCTTTAAGAAATATTTCCTTACTTGTTTCCATTAATGTCCCCCTTAGAATGATTGACAGAGTTTAGTATATAACAATTGGAATGTTAAATCATCCACGAAATCTCCTGTTATGATACATATCTGCCGCTATTGTCCTTGACTTTGGGTTATAAGTGTTTATAATAATTACAGCCTTATTAAGAGCGAGGGAGGGAATGGGCCCAATGATCTCGCGGCAACCTCACAGGAAGTGAAGGTGCCAATTCCCACGGAGAGCAGCCATTCTCCGGCAGATGAGGTAAGGGTATCTCTCTGCACGTGGCAGAGGGATTTTTTTATGGCTGGGAATCAGGAGTATTTAAATATAATGAAGAGACTTTTCACATCAGAATCAGTAACAGAGGGACATCCGGATAAGGTCTGCGATCAGGTATCGGACGCAGTGCTCGACGCTATCCTTGCCCAGGATCCTAAGGCACATGTCGCTTGCGAATGCGCTGCCAAGACCGGATTTCTCATGATATTCGGAGAGGCATCCGGCAACTTTGATGTAGATTACGAAGCTATCGCACGCAAGACAATCTGCGAGATCGGATACGACAGAGATGAAGTATGCTTTAACGGCAATACCTGCGACATCATTGTTCATATGGAAGAACAGTCCGCAGATATCGCAATGGGTGTTAATGAGTCATATGAGACCAAGACCGGAACAGAGAAGGGCGATGATGCTCTTATCGGCGCCGGTGACCAGGGAATGATGTTCGGCTATGCCTGCAAGGAGACACCTGAGCTGATGCCTCTTTCAACACAGATGGCACATAACCTTGCCAAGAGACTTGCTGAAGTCCGCAAGTCCGGCGAGCTTGCTTATCTCGGACCTGACGGCAAGACACAGGTCACAGTTGAGTATGACAACGGCGTTATCACAAGGATCGACACAGTTGTCATCTCCACACAGCACAGTGAGGATGTAAGCCTCGAGCAGGTAAGAAATGACATGATCGAGCACGTTGTTAAGCCGATCATCCCTGAGGATCTCATCGACGATGATACCAAGTATTATGTCAATCCGACTGGCAGATTCGTTATCGGCGGACCGATGGGAGACTCCGGCCTGACAGGACGTAAGATCATCGTAGACACATACGGCGGACATTCATCACACGGCGGCGGAGCTTTCTCCGGCAAGGACCCTACTAAGGTAGACAGATCAGCTGCATATATGGCACGTTATATTGCCAAGAATGTTGTAGCTGCCGGTATTGCTGATGAGTGCGAAGTGCAGCTTGCATATGCTATCGGTGTTGCAGAGCCTGTATCAGTATGCGTAGATACCTTCGGAACAGGTATCGTAGACAATGAGAGAATCGCTAATCTCATCAGAGCCAACTTCGACATGAGACCTGCAGCTATCATCCGCAAGCTCGGGCTTGACAAGCCTCAGTACAGACAGCTTGCTGCTTACGGACACATGGGCAGAACAGACCTCGGCGTCAAGTGGGAAGATACAGATATGGCAAACAGTCTCCAGTTGGCTATCAGCGGAGCAAGTGACAAATAATCATGTCAAGATTCGAGAAGGTTTCATACAAGAGATGGAAGAAGGACTGTGGCGTCAAGGGACTTCCTGACAGAGAGCTCAGGGAGTGGTATGATGCCATCCGTCTGCCGCAGCAGGCGACAGCATCGTCAGCCGGCTGCGACTTCTTCATGCCTTTCAATCTTAACTTTGAGGCAGGAAGCAAATTCCGCATAGCAACCGGTATCCGCTGGGTCACAGACCCAGGCAGCGAAGACAGGGGCAAGGTCCTCCTCATATATCCGAGGAGCGGACTTGGCTTCAAGTACGGGATCAGGCTTTCGAACACTGTCGGAGTCATCGATGCGGACTACTGCGATTCGGATAATGAAGGGCACATAATAATCAGCCTTGAGAATCCATCGTCTGTAGCAGTAGAACTTCCGGAAGGCAAGCCTTTCGCTCAGGGAATTGTGGTAAAATACGAAGTACCAGACGGCGCAGAGTCTTCAGAGGGCCGTAACGGCGGATTCGGGAGCACTGACAGATAACAGAGAACATAAGGAATAATGAAGAACATATCGGCAGAACCTAAGAGGGCGGATGTAGTAATAATTGGCGGCGGGGCTTCGGGCCTTGCTGCTGCAGCAGAGCTCGGCAACAGGTCTGCCGGTTTTTCTGTTGCAATAATAGAGAAGAATGACGATCCTGGCCGCAAGATAAGAGCTACAGGCAGCGGCAGGTGCAATATTACCAACACCTCTGCTGAGGGATACATTGAGATCATGGAATTCTTCAGACGCATTGGCCTTGTAACTAAGTCATATGAGAATGGTCTTGTCTATCCTTACTCAGAATCTGCGGCGGATGTCGCGGATCTCCTGACAGCAAGAGCAACAGAGACAGGATCAGAGCTGATCACAGGGGCTGAGGCATTATCAGTCCGGAAGGATGAGCAAGGATTCATCACTGACTACAAGGTCAGGGTGCAGGGCGGCAGGCAGACTGTAAGATCCATAAGATCAGACTATGTGATCCTTGCCCTTGGCGGCAAAGCGGGCCCAACGTACGGCACGACCGGCGATGGCTACAGAATCGCAAGAGAACTCGGACACAGCATAGTAACGCCTGTTCCGGTACTTACAGGAGTTGAGTGCCGCGAGTGGTCAGATCAGGGCGGTAATGCTGTCACTTTGGCCGGAACCAGAACTAGAGGCGTCGTAACTCTCTTAAGGCGTGACGGCAGCGGCCGCGCCGGAGACAAACTCTTCAGAGAAGCCGGAGAGATACAGTTCACAAGATTCGGATTGTCAGGAATATGCGTCTTCAACATGACAAGATTCATGAGATATGACAGGAAGGCAGGAGAGAGCCTTGCAGACTTCGTCATAAGAGCTGACCTCTTCCCGGATGGCAATATTGAGGACTTCCTGAGAGACAGGAGGGAGAACGCTCTTCCATCGGAGAAGTGTTCTGACGTGCTGAGAACTGTCCTCAAGGCGAATATAGCTAAGTATGTAGTGGACAGGGCAGGTGCGAAGACTAGGAGCAGTATTGCTGACAAGCCTGTCATTAAGCTCACTGATGCAGATATAACAGCACTGGCAGGAGCCGTACATTCGCTCGAATTCAGCCCTGAAGGCATCAGAGGCTGGAAGGAAGCTCAGGCGACATCGGGCGGCGTCAGTACAGATGAGATATGGCCTGAGACATCGGAGTCAAAGCTGGTGAGAGGCCTCTTTATCACGGGTGAACTTGCAGACAGAGACTTCCCTTGCGGAGGCTTCAACCTGTCAAATGCATGGATCACAGGGCTTGCTGCTGCAAGATCAATAGCCGCAGGAGCAGAATTACAGAAATGAGATACAGATTAAGTCAGATCAAGACAGATATAGATGTTCCTGCAGAATCTCTTGCAGGGATCACCGCGCACAAGGTGGGTATCAGAGAGTCAGATATCACCTGGTGGGAGGTGAGGAAGAGATCCATAGATTCCAGGAAGAAACCGCATATACAGTATGTATATACGGTTGATTTTGTTACGCCGAGGAAGATCCGTCAGGGCAAAGTGAGCGGTCTTACGGCTGTCGATGAAGAGGCTGAGAAGATCGTGCCGCCTGAGATGGGAAGTGAAGCGATGCGCGGCAGACCGGTAGTTGTCGGAATGGGACCATGCGGACTCTTCGCGGGTCTTGAGCTCGCCAGGCTTGGTTACAGACCACTCATAATTGAAAGAGGACCGGCAATGGACGGAAGGATCGAAGCTGTTGAGAAATTCCGCAGAGACCGAGTCCTTGATCCGGAGGCCAATATGCTGTTCGGTGAAGGCGGCGCAGGAACTTTCTCTGACGGCAAGATCGGAACAGGTATCAAAGACAGCCTCATAAGACAGGTGCTAGCGGAGTTCAGAGATGCAGGCGCAGGCGATGACATAATGTATCTTGCCAAGCCACACATCGGTACGGATGTCCTCAGGACGGTAATAGTCAATATCCGCAATAAGATAATAGAGCTTGGCGGAGAGGTAAGATTCGGAGTCAGGCTGGACTCGATGATAATAACAGACGGAAGCCTGTGCGGGATAGAAGTAACTTCTGCGGCAGGAACTGAGACCATAGAGACTGAGGCACTCATACTTGCCGTGGGCCACAGCGCAAGGGATACCTTCAGGATGATCAACGCAAGCGGCCTTGAGATGCAGCAGAAGCCGTTCTCAATAGGCGTCAGAATGGAGCATCCTCAGGCCATGATCGATGCATCGCAGTATGGTGAAGAGAATGTAGGCAAGCTGCCGCCGGCGGACTACAGGCTGGCGTATAAGGCTTCCAACGGAAGAGGCGTATACTCATTCTGCATGTGCCCGGGCGGTGAGGTCGTCGTATGTACAACAGAAGAAGGCGAGCTCTGCGTCAACGGCATGAGCAACAGGAAGAGAGACAGTGGAACAGCCAACAGCGGTATACTTTGCGATGTGCGCACTGAGGACTTTGGTTCGGATGATGTGCTCGCAGGAGTGGCCTTCCAGGAGAAATATGAAAGACTTGCATTCATCAATGGCGGGGGCGGATTCGAGCCGCCGCGCGCCAGCATGGGAGACTTCCTCGAGGGAAGGGCAGAGAATATAGCAAAGTCACTCCCGGGATTCGCATACGATGCTCTGAGAGAGGCTGTGCCTGACTTTGGCAGGAAGATCAAGGGGTATGACAGGCCTGATGCAGTTGTGACGGCTGTTGAGACAAGGAGCTCATCGCCTGTAAGGATAGTCAGGAATGAGAAGGGCGTGAGCAATATACGAGGCATATATCCGGCGGGTGAAGGCGCAGGATATGCAGGCGGAATCACATCTGCTGCATGTGATGGGATTCGCGCGGCATGGCATATCACAGAGAAATATCATAACTAGAAATACCGCAATCAGTGATTGCAGCAAATCAAAAACACGAACGGGGCTGCCCCGTTCGTGTTTTGTGTTTATGAGGATCTGTTAGAGTCCCATTGACTCTCTGATGCCGTAAAGTCCTACAGGCTTGCCTACCATCCATCTGCATGCATTGACAGCTCCCTTAGCGCAGCCCTTCCAGTTGAGACAGTGGTGAGTGATCTCGAGTCTCTCGCCTTCGCCGAAGAAGAATACTGTGTGGCTGGATGGGGTGTCGCCGCCGCGGATAGCGTGGAAGGTGACTTTGCCCTCTTCACGAGGATGTCTTCCGAGCGGACGGCCGTAAACTGCGTCGCTTACAAGATCCTTGCCGACAGCCTCGCCCATGCTCTCAACCAGTTCTCTTGCTGTTCCGCTAGGTGCGTCGAGCTTCTTGTTGTCGTGCATGTCGACGATCTCTATATCTGTATCATCATAGAGCTCCTTAGCAGCGTCCATGAGGAGCTTTCTCATGACATTGACCATTCTGTCTGTGTTGGCTGCGATCATGATAGGAATAACGTCTGCGGCTGCTTCGAGCTTGGCTCTCTGCTCAGGATTGAAGCCGGTTGTTCCGACTACGAGCGCCTTCTTATGTCTGATGCATGCATCGAGAACTTCCATTCCGAGCTCTACAGTTGAGAAATCGCATACAACATCTGCATCATCGATAACTGATTCTATGTCATCCACAACAGGTGCTCCTACGGAAGATCCGATCATTGCGACCTCTCCGATATCCTTGCCTATGTAATCTCTGCCCTTAGGACCGATACCTGCAATTATCTCAACATCATCTCTCTTAGCTGCGTCAGCAACTATCAGGCTTGCCATCTTGCCTCTTGGCGCGGTTATGATCAGTTTCATTTGTTCTTCTCCATTTCCTGGTTGTGATTACTTGTCTACTCTGAAGTCGAGGACGATCTCTTGTGTCTCAGGGCAGAACCTTGTCAGTTTGACACCTGCTGCTGTAAGCATCAGCTTGGATGCCTTAGTTGCAGGAGTGTCGGCGTACTTGTCCGAAAGATAGACTACCTCGCTGATGCCGGACTGGATTATCGCCTTGGAGCATTCATTGCATGGGAATAATGCCACATACAGTCTCGAGCCCCGCAGTGACTTTCCGGATGCATTGAGGATGGCATTAAGTTCTGCATGGACAACGTATGGGTACTTGGTGTTCTCGCCCTCGCGGTCCCACGGGAATTCGTCATCGGAACATCCTGTAGGGAATCCGTTGTATCCTGTTGTCAGGATAACATTGTTGGCATCTACGATACATGCTCCGACCTGCGTATTAGGATCCTTACTCCTCTTGGCAGCGAGCAGAGCAACGCCCATGAAGTATTCATCCCAGCTAATATAATCAGTTCTCTTCATCTCGTCCTGACCTCCTTCTAACAGCGATTTTACAACTCACTGTGTGTCTGTTTCAAGTCCCTTGAGCCTTGAAATTCAAGGCGATTAGTAGTAAAATACAATATCTATGGCCTTGAAGAGGTCAATATCAATAAAGTGGATTCAGCAATCAAGGAATTGAGATATATATATGACTGCATTTAACAACTATCACAACAGAATCAATAAGATAATCGTCATGCTGCTGATAATATCAGCAGTTATTATTGCCTGCTTTAATGCATCAAGTCTGGATGTATGCGCTATTGAAGGAGACCCTGCGGAGACTGCTACCATAGGAGGTGTAGCAGGAGGCGGCTATGAGGTCACTGAATATGACATGCATGCAGTGATCGGCAAGGACCACACATACACAGTAGAAGAGAATGTCAGTGTCAACATCCCGGATACACTTCAGAGAATTGACTTCTCAATCCCGAGCGGCACATTCAGGATAAGAGATATCAATGTAGAGGGTCTCACTTTCTCGGCCAGGACTGCATCAGAAGGCAGCAGCATCACGATTACTGATCCATCCGGACTCAGCACGGGGCTTCATACCTACAAGATCACATATAAGATCCTCGAGTTCGCTGACAGGGATCCTAACATGGATGTGTTCTACTTCAGTTTCCTTCTTCCTGAATGGAGACAGCCGATAGCTGATCTTAAGATAACAGCTGAATTCCCTGAGGATTTCCCTCTCGGAGACATCAACTATTACGCAGGGCAGTTCGGTGTTCAGGACACAGAGAACCGTCTCACATACAAGACAGACAATGACGCCCACACCGTTACCATCACAGGCGCCAAGATCCCTGAGAACTTTGGCATAACCATGAAGGCCGGACTTGAGGACGGCTACTGGCAGGGAGCACTCGACGGAGTCTGGGCGGTCCTCGCGATGGTACTCATTATGGGAATCGTTACACTGGTTCTGCTAGTTCTGTGGATCATCGGAGGAAGAGACCCGAGATTCAAGAGAACCAAGGAGACGAGGCCAATCGAGGGAGTCACTCCTGTAGACTTCGGATATATATTCAACAGCGAACTGGATATAAGGGACCTCGTAAGACTGATCCTGTACTTCGCTACCAAGGGATATCTGAGGATCAGCGAATATGAGCCTAAGAGATACAGACTTGTAAGACTCAAGGATCCGGATGGCGAAGAGAAGCTCTTCCGTAACGCTTACAACATTCTGTTCGAAGACGTCTACAAGGGCAGAGCTCTCGAAATGGACGAGATCGGAGACCGTCTCTACAGGATCGGCAATTCCATCAGAGACGATGTTGCAGCAGGCTTCTCTGCTAAGGAGATGCTGGCATATACACCTCTTTCGAGGGGCTTCCGTATCGCAGGCATAATCCTGATCTCATTGGGACTTGCCATCACAACAGGCCTCAAATACAGCTATCAGTACATATCTGTCAATTATGCAGAGTGCATCATAACCGGCGTGATTGCGGCATTGATACTGACGATGATCTGCAGATATGATGATAAGAAATACTCATCATCCGATGACTCGGGCAAGGCCGGCGAGATAATCTTCTCGGCAATATTCGGAGTTCTGGTCATATATGTCACGACCGGCATAATAAGACAGACCGGACAGATCATCATCGCGCTCTTCGTCGCAGCACTTGCAGGCCTCGCAGCATTCCTTGCTGTCATCATGCGTGCAAGAGGCAAGGGCAACGCAGCGCTGGTAATGAGGTTCAGACAGCTCAGAAGATTCATTTATCATCCGACACCTAAGGAGCTGCTTGAGAACTATCTCGCTGATGAGAACTACTACTATGACATGCTTATCTACGCTCTTACATTCGGTGCCGAGGAAACATGGGCAATCTCGTTCCTGACACTCGATGTTCCGGAACCTGACTGGTATGTAGATGAGATAGAAGGGCACGCATTCACTAATCTCAGAGACGAAGTAACGACGATAGATTACGCAAGAGATCTGAGATCATTTGTCAGGACGATAGAGACAGCCTATATGGACATGATGCGAAGACGCAGAAGGAACGCATAGTCAGATACACATATACTAACGATAACAACAGGGGAACAATAAATGTCAAACAAAGAAAAAATCATCAACATAGCCGTTATTGCTCACGTAGATGCGGGCAAATCCACTCTCGTAGATGCGCTTCTCGCACAGTCGCATGTATTCAGGGACAATGAGCAGGTCGTAGACTGTGTAATGGACTCAGATGCGATCGAAAGAGAGAGAGGTATCACCATCTACTCCAAGAACTGTTCAATCATGTACAAGGACTACAAGATCAATATTGTAGACACTCCGGGACATGCTGACTTCAGCTCTGAGGTAGAGCGTATCATGAAGACTGTAGATACAGTAATCCTCCTTGTCGACTCAAGCGAGGGCCCTATGCCGCAGACAAGATTCGTACTCAACAAATCCCTGCAGCAGGGTATCAATCCTATTCTCTTCATCAACAAGATAGACAAGAAGGACGCAAGAATTGACGAGGTAGTTGATGAGACTTACGAGCTCTTCATGGACCTCGAGGCTAATGATGATCAGCTTGATTTCCCTATTCTCTATGGTATAGCAAGACAGGGCATCGCAGTTAACGATCCTTCGGAGGTCGAAGGCATCACGATCGGCGAGGGCCAGACCAAACTCAAGAAGTCCCCTAAGGGATTTGCCGGACTCAATATCGAGCCGCTGCTCGACTGCATCATCGAGCACTGCGATCCATATCCGGATCTCGACGATGAGCCGCTTCAGATGCAGGTATCTACACTCGCATATGACGACTATATCGGCAGACTCGGAATCGGCAGAGTCACAAGAGGTACCATCAAGGAAGCTCAGATGGTAGCTGTAACAAGAGAAGACGGCAGCGTTACCAAGACCAAGATCAACCAGGTCTTCGTATATAAGGGGCTCAGCAGGACCCCTGTAAGCGAGGCAAAGGCCGGAGATATCGTGGTTGTTTCAGGTATTTCGGACATCTCGATCGGAGAGACCATCTGCGATCCTGATCACCCTGAATCACTCGGAACCATCCTCATCGAGGAGCCGACACTTTCCATGAATTTCATGGTCAACTCTTCGCCGTTCGCAGGCAAAGTCGGCAAGTATGTCACCTCAAGACACATCAAGGAGAGACTCGAGAAAGAGCTCGAGGTCAACGTAGGACTCCTTGTTGAGCCAACAGATACAACAGACTCATTCAAGGTATCAGGAAGAGGCGAGCTGCACCTTTCGATCCTCATCGAGAACATGAGAAGAGAGGGATACGAGCTGGCTGTTTCCAAGCCTGAAGTAGTTATCAAGAGAGGCCCGAATGGCGAGAAGCTTGAGCCGGTAGAAGAAGTAGTCATCAGCGTTCCGGATATTTATACAGGACCTGTCATCTCCAAGCTCAACCTAAGGAAGGGCATGATGATGCAGATGATGTCAGAGGGTAACGGCTACTCAAGGATCATCTATACAGCCCCTACAAGAGGCCTCATGGGATACAGAACAGAATTCATCAACGACACCCACGGTGAGGGAACCATGGTAAGAAGATTCGAAGGATTCGAGCCATGGAAGGGTGAGATCCCTGACAGAGTCAACGGTGTTGCAGTAGCTCAGGAGGAAGGTCACTGCACAGCTTATGCGATCTTCACCATCCAGGAGAGAGTCCAGATGTTCGTCAAGCCACAGGATCATGTCTATGAGGGACAGATCGTCGGCATGAACGCAAGATCGGACGACATGGTAGTCAATCCTTGCAGAGCTAAGAAGGCAACCAACATGAGAGCTGCCGGAAGCGACGACACTATCAAGCTGACACCTCCGAGAGTCTTCTCACTTGAAGAGGCACTCGAATTCATCGGCGATGATGAGCTCGTAGAGGTCACACCAACGGACATCAGGCTCCGCAAGAAACTGCTTACCGAGCTTGAGAGACGTAAATACAATAACCGCAACCGTTAATAGGGGGGGATATATGCCTGAGATCAGGAATTTCAGAAAAGTACTGATCGCCAACAGAGGCGAGATCGCTATAAGAATAATAAGAGCCTGCAGGGAACTGGGTATCCGCACAGTTGCTATCTATTCAGCTGAGGATAAGAATTCCCTTTTCAGAACCAAGGCTCATGAATCATACGAGATAGGCAAGGGCAAGAGCCCGATCGATGCTTATCTGGATATCGACGAGATAATCCGCATGGCTAAGTCTAAGGGCTGTGATGCCATCCATCCGGGATACGGCTTCCTGTCAGAGAATTCAGACTTTGCCAAAGCCTGCGAAGATGCCGGTATCGTATTTATCGGACCTACCCATGAGATGATGGACCGCCTCGGCGACAAGATCCAGTCAAAGCTCGTCGCTGACGAGGTCGGTGTACCATGCATCCCGGGAGTTGAGGCAGCTATCCGCAATGACAGCGATGCAGTAAGGTTCGCTAATGCTGCAGGCTATCCTGTAATGCTCAAGGCGGCAGCAGGCGGCGGCGGCAGAGGTATGAGGATCGTCCGCAAGGAAGAGGATCTCATCCCTCAGTTCAGAAGCGCCCAGAACGAGGCTGTCAAAGCCTTTGGCAACGGCGATATCTTCATCGAGAAGTATATCGAAGAGCCTAAGCACATCGAAGTCCAGGTGCTTGGCGACAAGTACGGCAATGTAGTACATCTGTATGAGAGAGACTGCTCTGTACAGAGACGTCACCAGAAGGTCGTAGAGTTCACACCGGCTCTGTGCATCACCGAGGAGCAGAGACAGGCTATGTGCGAGGATGCTCTCAAGATCGCAAAGGCTGTTAATTACAGGAGCGCCGGAACCGTCGAATTCCTCGTCGACAAGGAAGGCAATCACTACTTTATAGAGATGAATACAAGGATACAGGTCGAGCATACCGTCACTGAGCTCATCACCGGTATCGACCTCGTTCAGGCAATGGTACTGATCGCAGAGGGATATCCGCTCGATTCTGACGAAATAGCTATAAGAAGCCAGGAGGATATCCATGCGACCGGCTATGCCATCCAGTGCCGCGTAACAACAGAGGATCCATCGAATAATTTTGCACCGGATACAGGAACGATCACGGAGTACAGATCGGGTTCCGGTAACGGCATCAGACTTGACGGAGGTAACGGATTCACAGGATCAGTTATCACGCCTTACTATGATTCCCTGCTCCTCAAGATCTGTGCATATGACCGCAGCTTTGAGGGCATGTGCCGAAAGGAGATCAGGGCTCTCAAGGAGATGAAGGTAACAGGAGTCAAGACCAACATCGGCTTCCTGCTGAACCTGCTCAACCATCCGACCTTCAGAAAAGGTGAGTGTAATACAGGCTTCATTGAACAGAATCCGGAGCTTCTGAATATCAGGTCTGTAGCAGACAAAGAAGCTCAGGTCCTCGACTTCCTCGGAGATATGGTTGTCAACGGCCGTAAGGACAAAGCCGGCACATTCAACGTTCCTTCCGTACCTGAAGTAGACATGTACGATGTATGGAAACTGAACGGAACCAAGCAGATATACGAGGAGAGAGGCGCCAAGGGCCTCACAGACTGGGTCCTGAGGCAGAAGAAGGTCCTCATAACAGATACCTCTCTGAGAGATGCTCAGCAGTCACTCCTTGCTACAAGAGTCAGAACAAGAGACATGGAGAGGATCGCTCCTGCAATGGCATATTACGGACGCGATATGTTCTCCTACGAGATGTGGGGCGGCGCGACATTCGATGTCAGCATGAGATTCCTCGGGGAAGACCCGTGGGAGCGCCTTGAGACACTCAGACAGGAGATCCCGAATGTCCTCTTCCAGATGCTCATAAGAGGTGCTAATGCGGTAGGATACAGGAACTATCCTGACAATACGATCCGCAAGTTCGTGCGCGAGGCACATAAGGCCGGAATCGATGTCTTCAGGATCTTCGACTCTCTTAACTGGGTGCGCGGAATAGAAGTCGCACTCGACGAGGTCCTCAATAATGGAGCCATCGCAGAGCCTGCTATGTGCTATACAGGCGACATCCTCGATACAACAAGAGACAAATACACTCTTGATTACTATGTGAAGATGGCCAAGACGCTCGAGCGTCAGGGAGCTCACATCATCGGCATCAAGGACATGTCCGGACTTCTCAAGCCTGTTGCTGCACTCAAGCTGATCAGGGCTCTTAAGAATGAAGTGGCAGTTCCTATCCACCTTCATACGCATGATACATCCGGCAATGGAGTAGCTACTCTCATGCTCGCTGCTGAGGCCGGTGTAGATATAGTAGATGCTGCATTCAACAGCATGTCAGGACTTACATCACAGCCTGCGCTGAATTCATTCGTAGCGGCTCTTGAGAACAGTGAAAGAGACGCAAGAATGGATACCAAGGGCCTCCAGCTGATCTCAGATTACTGGAATGATGTAAGACCTGTATATTGCGACTTCGAATCAGACCTCAAGGCCACTACTGCCGAGATCTACAGACTTGAGATCCCGGGTGGTCAGTACTCGAACCTCAAGCCGCAGGTCGAGAGCTTTGGCATCGGCTACAAGTTCGATGAAGTCAAGAACATGTATGTCAAAGTCAACGAGATGCTCGGCGACATCATCAAGGTCACACCTTCATCCAAGATGGTTGGAGACCTCGCCATATTCATGGTCCAGAATGATCTGACACCGGAGAATATCGTTGAGAAGGGCGCAGACTTTGACTTCCCTGACAGCGTAGTCACATACTTCGAGGGCATGATGGGACAGCCTGAATTCGGATTCCCTGAAGACCTCCAGAAGGTCGTTCTCAAGGACAAGAAGCCTATCACGGTAAGACCGGGAGAGCTCCTGCCGCCTGATGACTTTGACGAATTCAGAAGACATCTGACAGAAGATCTCGGACTCGAAGGCACCGATCAGGAGCTCGTATCCTACTCGATGTACAGCAAAGTATTCGACGACTACATCAAGAAGCTCCGTGAAGTCGGCAGCTTCCGCAACATGGGAAGTGATGTCTTCTTCCACGGCATAGCACTTGGACAGACCGTCGAGGTAGAACTCAAGCCTGGTAAGACAATGGTCGTTACACTCGAAGATATCGGCAAGACAGACGCAGCCGGCAACAGAGACCTTACTTTCACTGTAGACGGCTACAGAAGAGTAGTATCGATCAAGGATAAGAAGGCTCTCACCAAGTCAGTAGAGAGTTCTCAGATACAGTTTGCTAATCAGGACGATGACAAGGAGATCGGAGCGAATATCCCGGGAACAGTCATCAAAGTGATTGCCAAGGAAGGCGAACAGGTCAGGCAGGGACAGCCAATCGCGATCCTTGAGGCGATGAAGATGGAGACCAATGTTATCGCCACAGGAGACGGCGTTATCGCCAAGATCTATGTAAGAGAAGGCGACAGCGTCAAATCAGGACAGCTCATCGCAAGACTTGAAGATATCCAGTAAAAGGTATAAAGTTATTGTGTTAACCCACTATTTCACCCGAAAGGAGATCCCCTAAATGAAGAGAATTCTTGTTATTAACCCTGGCGCAACTTCAACCAAGATTTGTGTTTTTGAAGATGAGAATGAAGTAATGCGTGTCGGCATCGACCACGATGCAGCTGAGATCGCTAAGTATCCTCACGTTGTACTTCAGGCCCCATTCAGAAAAGAAGCCATTCTGAAAACAATCGAAGAGAAGGGCTACAAGCTCGAGGACTTCGATGCTATCTGCGGAAGAGGCGGCCTCTTCAAACACATTCCTTCAGGAACATATAGAGTAAATGATGCAGTTATCCGTGACATCGAGAACCCTCCATACGGAGAGCATGCAGCTAACCTCGGAGCATATATTTCCAAGGATCTTGCAGATTCCGTAGGCATCCCTGCATTCTTCGTTGACCCTGTCTGCGTAGATGAGATGGAGCCTCTTGCAAGATACTCAGGACTCGGACTTCCTGGATTCGAGAGACAGTCATTCTTCCACCCACTCAATCACAAGTCTGTAGCCCGCAAGGCTGCAAAGCAGCTCGGAAAGGCATACGAAGAACTCAACCTCGTAATCTGCCACCTTGGTGGCGGAGTCAGTGTCGGAGCTCATAAGAAGGGCAGAGTCGTCGATGTAAACAACGTCAAGGATGACGGAGCTATGGGAATGGACAGAGGCGGAGCACTTCCTGCTAACGCACTTGTTAACCTCTGCTTCAAGGAAGGCATGACCAAGGCTGACGTCAAGAGAATCATCGGACAGGAAGCTGGCATCTATTCATACACAGGAACCAAGGACTTCAGAGAAGTAGAGAATGCTGCATTTGATGACGGCGATGAGAAGATGATGATGGCATTCAAGGCTATCGCTTATCAGCTGGCTAAGGATATCGGAGCTATGTCAGCAGTTCTCCGCTACAATGTAGATGCTATCATCTACACAGGCGGAATGGCATATTCCGAGAGATTCTGCGATGAGATTACCTCATATGTTGGCAAGATCGCTCCTGTAATGAGATTCCCTGGCGAAGAAGAGATGAGGGCTCTTGCTGAGGGAGCACTGAAGGCTCTTGAGACAGGACACTGGGAAATCTACGAATAAGTCTTACGGAACGCTTTTGTTGATAAAGTAATCTAACTATAATGATAAAATAAATGCGGATGACATTTATGTCGTCCGCATTTTTTGATATCATTAGAGCATCAGGGAGTCCGAAATGAGCATAGAAGATACTAAGTCAGCATACATGCTGAGGAACTGGAAGAAGACACTGGATCAGCTGTCTGAAGAGACAGGGATCACCCTCAGAGAAGTTTGTGACTACACAGGCTTTGCCTATAATGACAATGGCGTCAGCTTCTATGTCAAACTGCCGCGTAAGAGAACCGCATTCATCGGTATCGGAATGGCTTTCCGTCAGCCGGTCGATGTGATCAATAACTGGATAATGAAGTTCGGCGGCAAACGCAGACTCTATGCCAAGGATATCAGTGAGGATCTGGTGTGGATATATCTTATCAATGCCAATCTCAGAGATACAGATAGCGGCATCAATTACTTCAGGAGATATGAAGATTACCAGTCTGTAGCATTTGCCGTTTTTTCTGAAAGATGGGATGAGATAGTCCGCATGCAGGAGAGCACTGCTGATGTCGAGATCAGTCTCGGACAGGTAGAGCTCGGATCTGAGTATGACGGGATCAGGGACTTCGTTGCGCAGCATATGGATGCTTTCAAGACTGCATACAGAAAGCCGAGAGCCTATCTCGATATGTATGTTGACAAGATAATTGAGGTCTGCCGCAGGAACCCTGACAACAAGACTGTTAAGAGCCTCAATTCAATGAGGGGATATCTGGATGACAGCATGATCAACTTTCTCAGCGGCAGCAGCGAGACGATCAATGTTGTCGACCGCAATACCGGCAGGAGAACTGTAAGGATCAAGCATGTACCTAAGGGCAGGAAGAAGTATATAGAACTCTGCCTCAGCCTTGGGATGACAACATCTGATATCAACAGGTACCTTGAATTAATGGGGTATGATGAACTTAATATAATGAACAAGGAAGAGGGCGCGCTCATCACAGCACTTACAGAATGGGAGAGCAAGCACCCGCTTCAGCGTGCTTTCAAGAATAAATATTTTGGCGGAGATGACACAGTGCATCTCAGCGAGGAGGAAGAATACATCGCGGTAGATGAAATGCTGCAGATGCGTTCAGAATTGATAGAGTAGGATATGAGATTATCAGGCAGAGTTTTTAGGATACTAATAGTGGCACTCATTGCGCTTTCTCTCAGCTGGCCTTCATTTGTTGTAACCTCAGAGGCTGCAGCAGGAATGGATACTATGTATTATGAGGCTGATAAGGCTGATGGCAAACATGTATATCATAACAGCGGGGTTCTGTATGACGGAGGTATATGGGAATACACCATTGATATTACAGATGCCAATCCTGAGCTCTATGTACTGAATGATCTCGGTCAGACATATACATCTCTCAATCCGGACATAGTCGAGATAAGCGAGACCTTCAAGGAAGATGATGATCCTACTCTAAAGGCAAGACTTGATATTAAGAAGAAGGGCACTGCAACTATACAGGTAGATGTACCTGCCCATGGGAAATATGGAGCCTGCACTATGTACTGCAATCTCAAGGTCATAGGAGGGCGCCGGGTACGGTTCATGAAGACCGTCGCAGACAGCTACGGACAGGTGTACGATACTTTGGGAGTTTATGTTCTTACAGATAACGAAACAGACAAGAGCAGCTTCTCTTTCATGATGAGTGACACTAAGCCAGGAATCAGGGTTTATGGTTACGATGCCGAGTACTCTTCAATGACAGAGGACCTTGTATCGATAGACCAGGATGGGTGGCTCACTCTCAAGGGCACAGGCGTGGCACTTATCAAGGCAGTCGTACCTTCGGATGGAAAGAATGAAGAAGAGACCTTCTATTGCCAGTTCCAGATAGGTAAGCTTTATGGCATAAGTATGAATTATACTTCGTCATATAGGAAAGATATATCCGAAGGCGGCCTTCAGCTGGATATAGAACACAGACCAGGCATTGAACTGACTTACAGATCTGCAGATGAGAGCATCGCTTCTGTAGACGAAACAGGTTATGTCACATTCAAAGGTCCTGGCACAGTCAAGATATACGCAGACTTCTCAGGCAATAGATACTACGAGGGAGGCACGGTCGCAGTAACAATTAATATAACCGGAGGATCCCAGAACCAGAATCAGGTCTCAAATGGCTCTTCCGATCTGAGTTCGTTATCTCAGCTGGGATCATCACAGGCAGGAATGCTTCAGAGCCAGAGTATCTCTCAGGTCACTGCTGCAGCTCAGGCAGCGCCACAGACTGCAGCTCTCACAGCTGCACCTGAGATCAGTAAGCCAAAGCTTAAGTGCTCCAAGCGCAAGAAGAGATCCAACAAGCTGACATGGAGCATGGTCGCTGGCGCTACAGGATATGAACTTTATATCAAGTATCCAGGAAGCAAGAAATACGTCAAGGCACTTACCAAGAGTGCTTCGGTCAAGTCAGTAACGCATAAGGGCCTTACAAGACGCAAGAAATATTCATATAAAGTAAGAGCATTTGCTGAAATAGATGGAGTAAAGTACTACGGCCCATTCTCTAAGGCCATCAAAGTCAAAGCGAAATAGTGAGAGTCTGTTATTACAGCAAGTACGAACCAATATCAGGATCATGACACATAACCGAGATGATTCAATCGGTCATGTGTTTTGTTCTTTTCTCAAAACGATCAGCATTGATAGAGTGAGATTATGAGATCAACCAGTAGAATTTTCAGGATAATAATAGTCGCACTTCTGGCACTTTCTATTAGTTTGCCTTCATTTGCCTTTGCAGCGGATGCAGTGGCAAGACCCGAGGTCATATATTATGAGTATGATGAGTCTACAGGTTCACATGTCTACAAACACAGCGAAGTCATGTATGACGGACAAGAATGGGAGTGCTCCGCCGATATTTCAGATACCAATACAGAACTCTATGTTCTTAATGATGTCGGTCAGACCTATACATCACTTGATCCTGACATAGTTGAAATAACCGGAACTTACCAGTATGAAGATGATCCTACTCTCAGGGCCGGACTGAATATCAAAAAAGGTGGAACTGCAACTATACGGATCGATATCCCTGCACAGAAAAAATACGCTGCCTGTACTCTTTACTTTAAGCTCAGGATTCATTCCGGACGCAAGGTACAGTTCATGGGGAGCAAAGCAGGTACAAGCGGAGAACTGGGAGCTCCGGTTATCGATGGTGAAACAGACAAGGGCTTTAGCTTCAATATGGCAGACCTGATGCCAAGGATCATGCTTCACGGATATGATGCAGAATACTCTTCACTGACAGAAGACCTTGTCTCGATAGATCAGGATGGCTGGCTTACTCTCAAAGGTCCGGGCATGGCTCTTATCAAGGCGGTAATACCTGCGGATGACAAGTTCGGAGAAGAGACTTTCTATTGTCAATTCGAAATAAGTATCGATTATGGTATAGACAGACGATATACATCACACTATACAAGGGATATAGCCGAAGGCAGCCTCCAGCTTGATATAGTGACCAAACCGGGCGTGGAACTGACCTACAGTTCTTCCGATGAGACCATAGCTACTGTTGATAACACAGGTTATGTCACGTTCGTAAAGCCAGGCAATGTGAAAATATATGCAGCCTTCCCGGGAAGTACAACATATGCGGCATATACAGCTGAGGTGAATATAACTATTACCGGACCTGTTCAGACATCGCAGAGTACAGATGCCGCTCAGGCTGCTCTGGCAGCGCAGGCGGCAGCACAGGCCGCACAGAATGATGCTTTGGCCGCTGCAGCTAATCTCACTAAGCCAAAGCTTAAGTGCTCAAAGCGCAAGAAGAGATCCAACAAGCTGACATGGAGCAGGGTCGCAGGCGCGACCGGATACGAGCTCTATATCAAGTATCCCGGAACCAGGAAATACGTCAGAGCACTTACCAAGAACGCTAACGTCAAATCTGTAACGCATAAGGGACTTACGAGACGCAAGAAGTATTCATATAAGATAAGAGCATTTGTAGAAGCAGGCGGAGTAAGGTACTACGGTCCATTCTCCAAGGCCATCAAAGTCAAGGCGAAGTAGTGAAAGACTGTTATTACAGCAAGTACGAACCAATATTCGGATCATGGCACATTACCGAGGAGATCGGCTCAGGTGCGGAAGGACATCTTTACCGCATCAGAAGAACGGACTCGATAGGTCATGAGTTTTATTCTGCGCTCAAAGCCATCAGCATACCCGGCGGAGGGGAGACAGAGCTTGAATCGATGATGGCGGGAGGAATGTCCCGGGATGAGGTCCTTAAGTATTATGAGGATATGCTCGAGAACACTTCGCATGAATTCGATATGCTGGTCAAACTCAAGGGCAACAGCAATATCGTCAGCTACGAAGATCATGAGATCTTCAAGCGTGAAGATGAATTCGGCTGGGATATCCTGATAAGGATCGAGGAACTGACACCGCTTGTAAGTCATTCGGTTTACCATCCGCTCGATGAAGAGGAAGTCGTGAAGCTTGGCAAGGACATCTGCCGGGGACTGTCACTTTGCAGGAACTATGGTGTCGTCCACAGAGATATCAAGCCGGACAATATATTCATATCGCCGAGCGGCAGCTACAAGCTCGGAGACTTTGGCATTGCACGTATCATAGAGCAGACATCAGTATCGCTGTCGCGCAAGGGCACATATACATACATGGCTCCTGAAGTCTACTGGGGCAAGGATTATGATTACACCGTAGACATCTATTCGCTCGGTATGGTTATGTACAGGTATCTGAATGACGGAAGAGACCCATTCATGCCTGTATGGCCTGACCCTGTGGAATACGGTGACAGGGAAAATGCTTTCATCAAGAGAGTGAATGCGCACGAGATGGATCCTCCGAGAAAAGGCTCCGAAGATCTTAAGAACATCGTGCTCAAGGCATGTGAGTATGACCCGGAGAACAGGTACCGGACTCCGGAAGAGATGCTCAGAGATCTCGAAGCAATCGGCAGCGGCCGGATAGCCGCACACATAGGCGGCGCCGGAAGAACTCCAGCTCCGGTATCTTCTCCTAAGGACGCTGGATACAGGCGCCCACGGCTCTCACTTGCATTGCTAATGGTCTTAATGCTTGTTGCATTTGGCATCTACATAACAATTCCAAAAGAAGTCACAGACATCACCGGTATCGAGGATGGCACCAAGATATACCTTGGCAATGAGCTTGCTCCTGAGTATAAAGTCGCACCTGAATGGTTCAAGGATGAGCCGGTCTCATTCGCGAGCAGCAACAATGACATATTCAGTGTGGATGATAATGGCGTGATACATGCTGTTGCACTTGGCTCTGCTGATTTGACTCTATCTGCCAAGGATTATGATGAGACGATAAGCATCGAGATCATACCTAAGGTAACATCTATCACAGGCATTGATGAGGCGATCAGCCTGACGACCGGCAATACTCTTCAGCTTACGCCAAAGCTCGGACCTGAGGAGTTCGCTGATGAACCGGTAACCTTCTCATCGTCTGATGACAAAGTTGCAACAGTTGCGGAAGACGGAACGGTTACGGCCGTATCTGCGGGTGAGACCGTACTGACAGTCAGTTCGGGAGGGTGCACCTTCGAGTGCAAAATAACAGTAGCAGACCCTGTTGTTTACAGGTCGTACACATCTTCGTCAGGTTCATCAGGTTCGAAGAAGTCATCCGGATCATCTAAGGCCAGCAAAGGTTATTTCGATTCAAGCGATGATGAACATTTCTAGTATCATTTGTGGTAGAATCTGTAAGGCTTAGCGAGGCCAATGATTATAACTGATTACATTTAGGGGAATAGACTGGATGATCAAAACTTTACTTAAATTCTTCAAGCCACATAAGAAGCTGTTCTTCCTTGACATGTTCTGCGCCGTAATGGTGGCAGCGATAGATCTGGCTTTTCCGATCGTTTCGAGACATGCGATGTACGACATGCTTCCGGAGAAGGCTTATGGGCCATTCTTCGCTTTGATGATATGTGTGGCACTTTTCTATGTTCTGAGATCTACAGGGCAGTACCTGATGACATATCTCGGACACCTCTTCGGTGTACGCGTGGAGGCAGATATAAGATCGGCTCTCTTCATGCATCTTCAGGAGCTGGACTTTGAATTCTATGACAAGAACCGTACAGGTAAGCTGATGAGCAGACTGACAGGAGATCTCTTCGAGATCACGGAGCTTGCACATCACGGTCCTGAGGATCTGCTGATCTCAACTCTTACCATCATAGGCTCGCTGTCCTTCATGTTCTATATGGAGTGGAGGCTGGCTCTTATCGTAGCGATACTTATACCAATCTTCATTGCTGTAGTAATCAGCAGACGTAAGAGCATGTCCGCTGCTTCGACTGAGGTCAAGAAGAAGCTTGCCGGTATCAATGCGGATATCGAGACGAGCCTCTCGGGAATGAAGACGTCGAAGGCATTTGCCAATGAAGAGGTCGAGCAGGACAGATTCACACAGTCCAACGATTCCTACATTGAGGCAAGAAGAGCATACTTCAAGACAATGGGAGTCTTCTTCGCAACACAGGAATTCTTCATGGGCATCATGCCGGTCGTTGTTATAACATTCGGCGGTTACATGATCATGACAGGCAGGATGAACTACATAGATCTCATCACCTTCATGCTCTATGTCAACACCTTTGTAACACCAATCCGCAAGCTCGCACAGTTCGCGGAGACATTCGCCAATGGAATGGCAGGCCTCAGAAGATTCAATGAGATCATGGCAATCAAGCCTGTCGTAGTTGAGAATCCTGACGCTGAGCCGATCAAAGTAACCGAAGGCAACATCGATGTCAACGACATCTCATTCTCATATGACGACAACACCGAGGTCATCGAGCACCTCGATCTCCATGTCAAAGCAGGAGAGACCGTCGCTATCGTCGGACCATCGGGAGGCGGCAAGAGTACGCTTTGTCAGCTCATACCGAGGTTCTATGACGTAACAGACGGCAGTATAGTCATCGACGGACAGGACATCCGCGACGTCAGCAAGACATCACTCCGCGAGAACATCGGAATCGTTCAGCAGGATGTATTCATCTTTGCGGATACGATCCTCGAGAATATAAGGTACGGACGTCCGGGAGCGACTTTCGATGAAGTCGTCGAGGCGGCAAAGCGTGCCGAGATCTACGATGACATCATGGAGATGCCGGACAAATTCAAGACCTATGTAGGCGAGCGCGGAACCAAGCTCTCCGGAGGACAGAAGCAGAGACTTTCGATCGCCCGCATCTTCCTCAAGGACCCTAAGATCCTGATTCTTGACGAAGCGACCTCTGCGCTTGATACAGTGACCGAGCAGCGCATCCAGCACAGTTTCGATGAGCTCGCTATCGGAAGAACATCACTTGTCATTGCGCACAGACTAGCGACAGTCAGGAACGCCGACCGTATAATAGTCATCGAGAACGGCCATATCACAGAGTCAGGCACACATGATGAGCTCCTCGCGCAGGGCGGAGAATACGCAAAGCTCTACAACACACAGAAACTCACCGCCTGACAAAGGACGGCAAAACAAAGCAAACTAATTGCATTATAATCTTGCAAATTGCAACTCATTATGTTAATATAATCGGGCTGAGCAGAAAACTCAGCCCGTTATTAATAATAGTATCAAGAATTAGCGTGGAGGATTGACCGAGTGGCTAAGGAGCCTGATTGGAAATCAGGTAAGGCGTAACAGCCCCGTGGGTTCGAGTCCCATGTCCTCCGCCAAAAAATCGCCCTGAGAGACTTTTTCTCAGGGCTCTTTTGTTGCAACGGATACAGGCTTTATGCCTTGAAATTTCAGTATGCAGCGCGCTTTTTGAAACTGCATGTGATGTATGTGGTATGTATCTTGAATTGCGGAAATCTGGGTCTCTGGTTGGGGCTGAGAGCGCCTCTGATGGGTTTGAGTACGGTGTACTGGCATGGTACAAGGTACCTCATAAAAACGTGTCTGACTGGCGGCATGGTACACGAACCCACGAAGGTAATTATTTCCTGAATAGCCTGATATTACTGGCGTTGATGCCGGTTTTTGCCGCTGTTGGAGATTCGCCGTACACGAAAGTCGTCATTTTCCGTCCCCAACAGCATGTTTCAGAGGGCTGTCCCCATCGCTGTCCCCAATACGCCTATAATATGACAGATTCTGAGCCGTTCAACAAATGTCTTTCTGACCGATCTTAAAAAAGATCCTTTATATAATTGCAGGTTCTGACCGGCTCTTTTACACTGAAACTGAAATAAGAATTACATATATGGAAAAGAAAAGAGGTGAGCCAAATGTTCAAACCTAAATTCAGATTCACTTACGATGAGGTCAGGATCATAGTCATGGCTCTCGTTGAGTTCAAGAACCAGCTTCTGGCCGAAGGCAGATACACTGATGCCATCGATGATCTTCTGATCAAGTTCGTAGATTAAAATGATTCTTCTTTCAGCTCCGGCTGACTACATGACTCCGTGCAATAAGGTGCGGAGTTTTTTATTGAAGCCGGAGAACCCGGAGGAAGGATCAAATATGTTTATTTTTAAGAAAGAAAAAGAAGAAGCTATGAGCGAAGAGGAAAAGAAGATGGCACAGGAGATGGGCGATGCGATTGGTAATCTGGAAGAGGCAGGTCTTTTTTATGAGGAGATCGAAGATTCAGTTGAGCTTTCACCTGCAGAAAAACTCGCATACAATATCGCAGACCATCTCGCAGCAGTCACGGCAGAGAGGTTTTCTGACATGATAGATGGGATGGACATGGATATCGCAAAGCAGAT
>JAFWHB010000021.1 GCA_017512145.1 Mogibacterium sp.
CTTGATTGGAGCGAGCGACGCCGTCAACAGACGCCGGGAGCTTCAGCTCCTGAGAGCGTCGGTTGGGGATTGTACCCACCACCGACGGTCGAACATGGAACCCGCCGCCTATAGAGGCGGGGGACATCCGGCGTCTGTTATTCTGCTCTCTTCTGAACGAATTCGATGAACTCGTCTACTTCTTCCTGTGTATCAGCGAAGGCTGTGTACATCTGGTTGCCCATTGCAGCCGACAGAGCATCCGGCATACGTTCGCACATTGCCATGCGGTCTCCGTACTTTGCCAGGACCTCTTCATGAGAGTGCGCATACTGATGAATATCCTTACGTGATGCGTAGACACAGAATTTGTCGCCGCCAAGATCCGGCAAGAGGCGCTTGTCGTGAGTTACCATCTCGGCCCAGATCTCATATACGTCAGTGTTGTGCGCAAAGTCCATCATGTCAGGTGTATAGCCGCCCGCAGGTCTCATGTTGACCTCAAGACCGACAAAGTCACCGACATTACCGAGGTTCTTCCTTGGCTGTGTGAGGCGGAAGAACTCAAAGTGTACGAATCTGCTCCTTACCTTGAAGCCCTTGAGTGCCTTGCGTCCGAGATCTTTGAGCTGCTCAGGAACATAGTCTGTTGTGTAATAAGCGAGCTCAAGTCCCTTGTTGACGAGGTCAGCTATTGATGGCGGGAACCAGTTCGAGGATTCGAAGAGTACGTCGCCTTTGGAATCACAGATCGCATCGTATGAATAGATGTTGCCGTATACGAACTCTTCCATTACATATGGTGTCTCAGGCTTGTTGTTGTAGAACCACTCGAGGTCAGCATCGTTCTCAAGCTTCCATGTGTCGGCAGCTCCGACTCCGATGTCCGGCTTGACGATTACAGGGAATCCGCCGATCTCATCGAGGAATGCCTTAGCAGCCTCTATGTCTGTGACCTTGTGGTTGCGGGCAGTCGGTATTCCGGCCGCTTTATAAACAGGCTTCATAGCGGACTTGCTCTTCCACAGTGCCAGCTCATCAGGCTGAACACCCGTAGTAATATTGAAATCCTGTCTCAGATGAGCGTCCTGCACGAGCCAGTACTCGTTGTTCGACTCAAGCCAGTCGATTTTGCCATACTTGAAGGCGAAGAAAGCGACAGCTCTGTACATCTGACCGTAGTCTTCCATATTGTCAACTTTATAGTACTCTGTCAAAGCTTCTTTAAGTGGCTGCTCGAGGTTGTCGTACGGGCAGTCGCCTATTCCGAGTACGTTAGCGCCGTTCTTCTTCAGACGGTCGCAGAAATTCCAGTAAGTATGAGGAAAATTCGGAGAAATAAATATGAAATTCATTACTTCCATGCTCCTTTCTTAATAATCAGACCCTGCTGCGGGCGCACCCATTTCTCAGCCCGCGTACCATCTGATAATACATCAATACATTATAAAAATCCACAAAATCTTATTCAGACTTTGTGGATTTTTAACATTTTAATGGAATCTAAACTGTTCAGCTGAACAATTTGCCGTCTACCGTCGCTGATTCGACCCTGAACTGACCTGAGATGAAGTGCTTGTAAAGTCTCTCATCATCTGCCAGGCTGTCTTCGTATGTCCATGCGTCGACCTTGAGGCCGAGGCTCAGGCACTTTGACATGACTTCTTCCGTCAGGAATGTCCTTGTGATATCTACGCCCGTAAAGCCGAGTGCCTTGGCTAGCTGCAGCTTGCCGTCTATGCCTGTACCGTTTACGAGGTAAGCTGTGTACGGCTCTGTCTTGTACTTGCTGAGAGTGTAGTTCCTGACCTGAGTCAGCTGACCCTCATAGAAGCTGATGAAGTGGACCTTGTCCTGCGAAACGCTGCCAAGTGTCTTATATACCTTGTCGACCATCTTCTTGGTCGCCTTCGGTGACATGTCCGGATCCTTGAGCTCAATTACAGGTACCATGTTGTACTGCTTGCAGATGCCCAGATATCTGTCAAGGAAGCAGATCCTGTTCTGTTCTCCATCCCAGACGCCAGGCAGGAGCCTGATAGTACTTGGTGTAAGAGTCCTTACCGGGATGCTCACGCCGTACAGTCTGTTGAGGGTCTTATCATGGTTGATGATGATATCAAATGAATTATACTCATCAACTATGTACTTCGCATCGAAGAGATCCCTGAGAAGATCCGTATCAACTGTATATGTCTCATCCTCTGTCAGGGCATCGTACATTGCCTGCACTTTATTGACGCCGCCCTCTTCATCTGCATTGTCGATGAGATCGTACTCATAGTTCTGAGAAGTTCTGGCCGGAAGCTCTTTGATCGCTGCCTCAAGTGCGAGGACAGCATCGGTCTTGACCGGTTCTTCCGAGCCTGAGTCATTGCTGCCGTTACCGGTATTGCCGGATCCGTCTCCTTCGCCTGCCATTGCCGGATAGGAAGTCTCAGCCGGTGCGGCTGCTCCGGTGCCTTCTGTTGGAGCGGCTGTCTCGGTGCCTTCGGTTAGAGCGGCAGGCTGCTCTGGCTGCTGTGTCTCAGCGGAAGCAGCGTTCTCCTGGTCAGCAGACTCTGCTGTCTCTACCGCTGGCTCTGCTGCAACATCTGCTTCGCCCTGCTCTGCGGTCTCTTCTGCAGCTCCTGCCTGCTCGGCATCATTCTGTGTAGCCGACTCGGCTGGCTCAGCTACCTGCTGTGCTGACTGAGACTGCTCCGGCTGTGCCTGCTGCTCTGTCTCTGTAGGTTCAGTTGGTTCTGTAGGCTCTTCTGGCTCTTCCGGCTTGACCGGGATCGTCTGCCTCTGAACTGCCTCGTGACCTGTCTCCCATACATCGCATTCTACGCCCCAGAAGCCAGCCTGACCTGCAAGCTCGAATGCTCTCGGTGAGTTCTCTATAGCGCTGTCATGAAGTCCTCTGTGAGCGACCCACTTGGTGTCAGTTCTCAGGAACTTATGAACATAAACATATTCGGATCTGGTGGTGCCGGAGCCATCCTTGGCTGTGGCTGTGATTGTAACTACTCCCTGCCTCTTGGCGGATACTTTGCCGGAGCTGTTAACTGTAGCGATGCTCGGATCGCTGGATGCCCAGTATACACTCTTGACGGTTGCATTTGAAGGAGTCGTTGATACATCGAGGTCCGAAGAACGTCCCGGTCTCATATACCTTACGCCTTTGATCTTGAGCTCTGTTACAGGCTTGCCGACCCTGATCTTTACAGTCCTCTTGATCTTCTTGTTGCTCTTGGCATAGACCGTGATCTTGACAGTACCATTCTTCTTGGCCTTGATCGTGCCGTTCTTCGAAATGGTCGCGATCTTCTTATTCGAAGATTTGAACTTGACCTTGACCCTCTTGCCGTTGCTTGCGTAGTACTGGACCTTGAGCTTCTTGCCCTTCTTGATTACAGTATTCGAATCGATATTGCTGAAGTAGAGCTTGTATTTGGCTTTCTTCTTGGCTTTGGCTGTCTGCGTCACGAGGCCCCTGGAAGCCGCACTGACCTCCATTGGCATCGAAGCCGCCGGCAATATCAAAGCCGTTATAATCAGTATCGAAAGTATGCGTGAAAGAATCCTTCTATTCATAAATACGTAGCACCCTATAAAACAATTAGTAATAACAAACATTTGCTTTAATAATAACCCAAAACAAAACACCATGACCGGAGTCACGGTGTTTATTAACAATTTTTAAGATAATGGTCTGCGTATCAGATCCGGCCTTCGATCCAGTCGGCAAAGTGGCTGGTCGTATGTTTTCCGATCAAAGCGTCAAGCTTGCTGCTGTCGAAGACTGTATCGCCGGACTCGATCAGAAGCGATCCCTCCGGCCAAGGGACATATTCGACTTTGACGCCATACTTCGCTGCTATCGGTTCAGCCATCTCGCGCAGGCTGTAGTTCTCGCCGCCGATATTGTATATATCATTGACGCATTTGTCCGAAATGCCTCCCTCTGCCAGTGTCTTGCAAAGGTCAGCCATGAATGTGAGCGTACGGCGGACACTGCCGTCACCGTAGAGGGAGATATTCTCGCCCTTTGACGCTTTGCCCAGCATGAATTCCGCAGTTCCGTACGACGAAGCATCCGAGATCATCGTTCCGTACGGGACGCAGATCCTGAAGACGCAGTACTGAACGCCGAACATCCTGTTATACTGCTCGAGATACTGCTCGCAGGCGAACTTGTTGATCGCATAGATGGTCTTGAATTCCTTCTCGGCATCCTCCGAGAGTGGCGCTGGGCTTCCCTTATAGACGAGTCTTGTCGACGGGAAAACGATCTTGGCATGTGAATTCTGGCGGCGGTACTCTGTCAGCAGATTGAGAAGCGCGGTCTCATTGATATCGATGAAGGATTTGTACTGTTCAAAGCCGACCATTGTACCTGTCCTGCCAACGAGATCATAGACGATATCGCAGTCAAGATCTAGGTTCCTGATGGATTCGGGATCAGTGACATCGACGCGGGTGTAATTAGCGTATCCGTCAACGCTTGCCGGCTCGATGCCATACAGCCAGATCTCATATTCAGGATGTTCCTTCTCGAGGATATATTTGAGGTTCCTGGCAATGTAGCCGTTGGAACCGAGGATAGCGATTTTCTTCATATACGGTTACCTCTGCTAAAGCTTGATAAGTGACAGCAGGTTCCTGAGCTGGATATTGAGGCAGTTGTTTGCCTGGATCAGGTAATTGAGCGCTGAGAACTCGGTCCAGATGTAATCATCCGGAAGGTCTGTCAGCTCATCCTCGCCGATCTCTATTATGATATTCCTGTTCTGCTCGTGATAGAATCTGCCGCCCTCTTCTGACAGGATGACATCTGCAAGCGGAGTGAGCGTCTCTTCTGCATCAGCCGCCGGATCATCGATGGCTCCCAGCTTGCTCCTGAAGAGTCTGTCGACTGCATTGTCACTGTCTGCTGACTTGCTTGGCTCCCACTGGATCGATGGTCCGAGCTCTGCGCTGTCAAATGAACCGATCTCAGGCTTGACGCGCACCAGATACTGGCGAACACCATTCTTCACTCTGGTGATGAGACCGAATGTAGCCATGCCTACTGCCTTAAAGAGTGGCTGAGTCCACTTCCTGACCTCGCGGCCGGCGATCTCTATATCGTAGAACCTTACCATGAAATCAGCATTCTCTCTGCTGGTGATGCCTGCAGGAGCTACCTCCCAGTCCCTGAGTTCATAGAGCGGAACCATTGAAGTGCTGATATCCGCGAACATCTTGTAATCGTTCAGCTTGTGAGTGACCTTAGGAAGCGATTCCTGCGGATCTGCATGGAATATTGAGTTGAACAGTGCCTTGTCACTAAAGAGAGGCTCTATCTCAGCCTTCTCATCTTCACTTAATGACTGAGTCATGAACGGGATGCCTGACAGAACCGTTCTTGTATCCATATTGACCAGATTGTCGACTTCCATCAGCTTCTTGATCTGTCCGAGAGTCATCCAGCGGAAGTTCGGGTAAATCTCAAAGTCCTCGTCGACTACCATGATAAGGTTGCGGTTCCTCTTCTTATAGAATCTGGAGCCCTGCTCGGACTGGACCTGGTCATAGATGATATCATAGCGATCCGAATGCTCGAACATCTCGAAATATGTCGGCAGCTTGCCTCCGTGAGCTCTGATAAAATTGCTCTTGGTTGCCTGGATAGTCGGTGAGATCTGGACGCAATTAACATTACCCGGCTCGATCTTGGCCTGCATAAGGAAGTTAAGAACTCCGTCAATCTCTCTGCAGATAATCCCAAGATATCCGATCTCAGGCTGCACAATAACAGGATGCTCATCCGTGCACTTGCCATTCTCAATTCTCCTGAGTCCAAGGATCGAGAAAAAACTCCTCTTGCGGTTGAGGACTTCGCCATTCCTGTCATCATAGAACCAGAATGAATCGTCGTCTATGCTGCATTCGCTGATATTAACATAAGTCGTCTCATTAAGCTCGGTGATCCATCTGAGAAGGTCTTCAGTTGAATGAACATTGCCTTCTTCGTTGGCCCACGAGCGGACGATCATAGGTATCAAATTCTTCATATATACCTGTTACCTTCCGGGCGTATTCAAATTATGCATATATCTGTATTATACATAAAAAGAGCAGCTATGTGCTGCTCTTCTAAATTCTGAAAAAGAAAAACCGGCGACGTCCTACTTTCCCGGGAGGCTGCCCTCCAAGTATCATCGGCGCAAAAGAGCTTAACTACTGTGTTCGGGATGGGAACAGGTGTGACCTCTTCGCTATAGTCACCGGATTCGAGGTCGTACCCTCAAAA
>JAFWHB010000022.1 GCA_017512145.1 Mogibacterium sp.
ATTTAGACCCATGATCCTCCTCCTTGTTTTGCTTGCAGTTGGCAGACCGCATCGCAATTCTAAGGCTTGGAGGATTTCTGGTCAAACGCATAGCGTTCACGGAACCCCGCGTCTAACGCGGGGTTTTCTGATAACAAAAAGACACGCACCCAAGTAGGTGCGTGTCTTCTCTGTATGCAGGATAGTTCAATTCTTAGGGTCTGTTTATATGCTGTAGATCAAGCCTGAATTACTCAGTGATGTCAGCATACATGAAGTACCAGTAACCATAAGGTGAATGCCACATACCATCGATCTTGCTGCTCTGCAGCCAGAAGTCATTGTAGTATGCAACTGGTACGCATCCGGCATCCTCCATGAGGATATCCTCTGCCTTATGAAGAGCAGCGGATCTCTCATTAAGGTCTGTAGTGGATCTAGCGATATCCATCTGAGCATCATACTCTGGGTTGTTGTACTTACCATCGTTGTTACCGTTGGAGCTGTACAGCAGGTCGAGCATGTTGGATGGGTCATCGTAGTCGCCTACCCAGCCGTTACGTGCTGTCTCATATTCACCATTACGTCTCATCGGTGTGAAGCTAGCCCACTCTACGATGTCGACCTTGAGGTCGATTCCGAGCTCGCCCCATGCCTGCTGCAGGTACTCTGCAACAGCCTTGTGATAACCGGAGTCGTTAGTTGAGTATGTGATCTGTGGGAAGCCCTGGCCATCTGGATATCCAGCCTCAGCGAGGAGCTTCTTAGCCTCTGCAAGGTTAGCCTCGAAGTTGTCATTATCGATGTATGGCTTGCCGCCGTTTGAGTTATCCATGAACTCAGATCCATCAGTGTCCTTCCAGCCAGGTCCCATGAAGTTACCAGCAGCTGTGTAAGTTCCCTGCATGATGGTTCCTGCTACATAGTTACGGTCGATTGCAAGTGAAAGAGCCTTACGGACCTTAGCATCCTTGAATACGTCCATGTTGCAGTTGAGGTTGAGGTAGTAAGTTCCGATGATAGGATCTACCTTGAACTCATCATTGCCCTCAAGGCTTGGGATCTCTTCTGTAGGAACGTCCTTGATGAACATAACTTCACCATTCTGGTATGCACTGTAAGCAGCGTTCGAATCCTCGATCAGCATGAACTTGATGGAGTCGAGCTTGATTGCATCAGCATTCCAGTAGTTAGGGTTCTTGGTAACTGTGATGTGTGAACCCTGCTCCCACTCGGTCATGTAGAATGGACCATTGGAGATGTAGGATTCAGGAGCTGTAGCCCATGCATCACCATTCTCATCGATTGTAGCCTGCTGTACCGGCATCATTGTAGCGAATGCTGCAAGGCTTCCGAAGAATGTGCAAGGAGCTGAAAGCTTAACTACGAATGTCTTGTCATCAGGAGCGCTGACTTCAAGAGCATCGATGTTGCCGCCTATAGCTTCTTCATAACCTGCGATAGGGCTGCAAACTGTCTCTGCATAAGGAGCAGCAACTACAGGGTCGCAGATTCTCTTCCAGCTGTAAACGAAATCATTTGCAGTCAGATCAGAACCGTCTGACCACTTAAGTCCATCTCTAAGATGGAATGTCCATGTAAGACCATCATCAGATGTCTCCCATGACTCAGCCTGTCCAGGTGCAAGCTGACCATCCTTGTCAACGACCAGAAGTCCCTCAAAGAGGTGCAGAATGGTGTTAGCACCATCAACAGCACTGTTGAGAGCAGGATCGAGAGTCTCAGGGTTAGGGCCAACCTGTACTACCAGCTGCTTTTCAGCTGCTGCGCTGTCTCCACCGCCGCCGGAACATCCAGCCAGTGGAACAACGATCATAGCCATAGCAACAAGAAGGACGAGTATTCTTTTCTTCATTTTCAATTTCCTCCAAATCTAAGACTACCACTAAACCAAAATTGAACTATCTATCGGCAATATGCTAAGCATAATGCTTACCTGGGAAATAATTATCCACTGATTATTGTACCTTATCAAGGTGGTGGCAGGCAACATAGTGTCCACTTGTTACTTCCTTGAATTCAGGTACTTCCGCTGCGCATCTTTCGTCTGCGTATGGACATCTTGTGCGGAATCGGCATCCGCTAGGCGGATTCAGCGGGCTAGGTACGTCTCCCTCGAGAATGATTCTCTTGCTCTTCCTTGCCTCTCTAGGGTCAGCAATAGGAATAGCTGATACGAGGCTCCTTGTATAAGGATGCAGACTGTGCATTGTCAGCTCATAGCTGTCAGCAAGCTCTACCATTCTTCCGAGATACATTACTACGATCCTGTTGGAAATATGCTTTACAACAGAAAGGTCATGTGCAATGAACAGATATGTAAGTCCCATCTGAGCCTGCAGGTCCTCGAACATGTTGATTACCTGAGCCTGAATGGATACGTCAAGAGCTGAGATCGGCTCATCGCAGACGATGAATTCAGGGTCTACCGCAAGAGCTCTCGCAATACCGACACGCTGTCTCTGGCCGCCTGAGAACTCGTGAGGATAGCGGTTAGCATGCTCTGAGTTCAGTCCTACCTTCTCGAGAAGGCCGATGATCTTGTCATATCTTTCTTTCTTGTTTGCGCAGAGATTGTGGATGTCGATAGGCTCTCCGACGATATCTCCTACTGTCATTCTCGGGTCCAGACTCGCATATGGATCCTGGAATACGATCTGCATCTTCTTACGGTAAGGGAGCATATTGACTGCTATCTTATTTGCCTTGTCAAAGAGCACATCTCCGTCGTATATGATCTTGCCGTCTGTAGGCTCATGGAGTCTGAGAAGAGTTCTTCCGGCTGTAGTCTTGCCGCAGCCTGATTCTCCTACCATTCCCAGAGTCTCACCCTTCCTGATGCCGAATGTCAGGTCATCAAGAGCCTGTACGACCTTCCTGTTCTTGCCGAAGCCTCCGCCTCTGACCGGGAAATGCTTCTGCAGATGTTCAACTTCTACCAGATAATCACTCATCCGCGGCCTCCTTTCCCGTCATGCTGCCGGCTTCAAATTCTGCTTTCTGATTGAGCCAGCACTGAGTATAGTGTACATCGCTGAAATATGTTACAGGCGGCATCTCTCTGAGACAGATCTTCATGCAGCTGTCGCATCTTGGTGCGAAAGGACATCCTGCAGGAGGATTGAGCATGTCTACAGGTGTACCCTCGATAGGAACAAGTCTCTCATGATCCTTGGCATCGAGTCTTGGGATACTCTTGATGAGGCCCTTAGTATACTCATGTCTTGGATTGTAGAAGATATCATCTGTAGTTCCGTATTCGACGATCCTGCCGGCATACATTACTGCGATTTTCTCACACATGCTCGCTACGATACCAAGGTCATGTGTGATCATGATGATAGCCATTCCGAGCTTGTCACGAAGCTCCATCATTAGCTCGAGGATCTGTGCCTGAATGGTTACGTCAAGAGCTGTTGTAGGCTCGTCAGCGATGAGGAGCTTTGGCTCACATGCGAGTGCGATAGCGATCATCACACGCTGACGCATACCGCCGGAAAGCTCGTGCGGATACTGCTTGAGACGCTTTTCAGGTTCATTGATACCTACAAGTGTCAGGAGCTCCTTGGCACGCTCTCTTGCCTCAGCCTTGTTCTTGTTAGTGTGGAGTCTGATAACTTCTTCGATCTGATTACCTACTGTGTAAACAGGGTTCAGAGAAGTCATCGGGTCCTGGAATATGATTGAGACCTCATTACCGCGGATCTGGCGGAATTCTGCCTCTGTCATGTCGTTGATATGATGACCGTTGAACTCGATGGTTCCTCCGATCAGTCTTCCCGGATAAGCTGTAAGTCCCATCAGGCTGTATGCAGTAACAGACTTACCTGAACCTGACTCACCTACAATACCGAGAACTTCACCTTCCTTCATCTTAAAGGATACGTCGTTAAGCGCCTTGACCTCTCCTGCCGGAGTAAAGAATGAAAGACGCTCATGTTCGATGTCAACGAGATATTTGTTATCTCTGGTCTCTTCTGCCATGGCTTCCTCCTTTCTAGTTCTTCAGCTTAGGGTCGAAGGCATCTCTGAGTCCATCGCCGAGCAGGTTGAAGCTCAGGATGATCAGCGAGATAACGATCGATGGAATGAACAGCAAATGAGGATATGTGTTGATACCATTAATAGCCTCACTTGCAAGGCTGCCGAGTGATGGCATCGGAACAGCAACTCCGAGTCCGAGGAAGGACAGGAAGCTCTCTGTGAAGATCGATGAAGGGATCTGCAGAGTAGTGATTACGATAAGTGTTCCGATACAGTTTGTCAGCAGGTGTTTACGGATTATACGGCCGCCGGATGCTCCGAGAGCTCTTGCAGCTGTTACATACTCACTCTCCTTGAGCTGGAGGATCTGGCTTCTTACCATTCTTGCCATACCTACCCAGTACAGAAGAGCGAATACTACGAAAATACTTACGAGGTTCTCACCAAGTACTGACAGCCAGTGGAATCCCTTCATGCTCGCAAGAGCCCTGAGAGGCTCCTTGAGCGCAAATGACAGAAGTACGATCAGCAGGATGTCCGGAATAGTATAGATGATATCTACTATACGCATCATTTCAAGATCGACCCAGCCACCTGCAAAGGCAGCGATAGATCCATAGATGGAACCGATGATGAGGATGATTACAGCTGCTACCATACCTACAAGGAGTGAGATCCTGCTGCCCATCATTACACGGATAGCATAGTCACGGCCCATCTTGTCAGTTCCGAAGATATGCGGGAAGAGCTTCTCTCCTGCTTCGATCCTGGCCTGCTCGCCTGCAGAGAATTCGAACGGCTTGAGGTTGTTAGCTCCCTGGATCTGCTGACTGTAAGTGTATGGATAGAACGAAGGCACGATGAATGCGAAGATCATGATGATCAGGATCACGATAAGGCATGTCATAGCGACCTTGTTCTTGCGGAGTCTTCTGAGACCATCGCGCCAGAAGCCTACGCTCTCTCTCATAACTACAAGGCTTTCCTTCTCTTCATTGGTTGCAGGAAGGAAGTCTTCCGGATTGAGCTTCATCTGAAGGCTCAGTGGATTCTTCTTAGTCATATCATCCACCTCCCCTACTTAAGCTTGATCCTAGGGTCAACGATCGTATATACGATGTCGACGATCAGGAGCATGATGACCATGAATGTCGCAAGGAAGATCGTTGTTCCCATTATCATAGTGTAGTCACGTCCGTTGATGGCCTTGATAAACTCTCCGCCGAGTCCCGGGATAGTGAAAATCTTCTCTACGATAAAGCTTCCGACCAGTGTGTATGCGATCATTGGTCCGAGATAAGTGATAACCGGCAGAATAGCATTACGGAGAGCATGCTTGAACAGGGAAATCTTCTGAGAGAGTCCCTTAGCTCTGGCTGTTCTCATGTAGTCCTGTCCGAGTACATCAAGCATAGAGGATCTCATGAGTCTCATGATGTATGATGTAGGATAAGCTGCGAGTGCGAATACCGGCATTATATAATGCTTCCACGAGTTAAGTCCGAGCGTCGGAAGCAGTCCGAGCTTAACGCCGAAGAAGTACATAAGTACTGTACATATTACAAAGCTCGGCACGGCAATTCCGAGAGTTGCCAGAACGCTCAGGGTACTATCCACAGCTGTGCCTCGTTTGAATGCGGCAAATACGCCGAGCGGCACACCGAGAAGAAGCGATACAAGAACAGCAACTCCGCCGACCTTAGCGGACACAGGGAACTTTGCACTGATGATGCTCATGACTGTACGGCCTCTCTGCTTGAGACTGAGACCAAAGTCCCCATGACATGCGTCTTTGATATATGTTACATAACGTTCACCGAATGGTTTGTCCAGCCCGTATTTAGCTTCGAGCGCTGCAGTAGCAGCAGGGCTGATAGCCTTTTCTGAAAGGAACGGTCCTCCAGGAACCATGTTCATCAGACAGAAGGTAATGGTAGCGACTGCCCAGATTGTGACAACAGCAAGCACTACACGTTTTAATAGATACCTTGCCACTTTCCCTCCTTAAAATAAAAAAAACTCCAATAACTTCTAATAATTAGAGACAACTCAAACGACCTGTTATATCACAGGCCGCTCTTCCCATCTCAAGTCTACCGCTTATTGTACAATGGATGCATGCTATTTGTCATCCCTAAATAAAGATTTGTTATCTTTTTGGTTAATAAAACAAAGAGCCGCATTGTGCAGTATTCACAAATTGGCTCTTTCACTCAATATGTATATCTGATCCTGAAGCTGGTCTTATCTTTACTTCCTTCGAAGAATACCGAGTCTCCTGATCTGTATTCATTTATAGTTATCTCAGTGCCGGCCTTGAGTTCACTGACATAGTTGGCGAGTATGCTGCAAGGCTTGCTGATCTGCCCGCTGCCTGATCCTGAGGCTTCCTCCCAGAGCATGTCATCGACAAGATCAAAGTATCTTGTGTTGTTCATATGCCCATTGATATCGACCTGACTGAAGCCCACTCTCAGCCTCTTCACATCTGAAGGCTCTGCATTCTTAGGAACAACTACTGCCTGGATGTATATTTCTTCGCTGCCGGGACGGGCAGGAATTGATATATCATAGTCCTCCGGCATTATCATCTCTCTGGACTTCTCATCTATCAGAGTCCAGAAAGCGTATCCTCGGATAATGCATCTTCCTTCTTTCCAGATCTCATAGAATCTCGGGAAGAACATCTGGATCATCTCGCCCTGCCAGCTCCGTATGATTATCTCATCGTCATAGCGTGGCATTTCTTCTATATCAGCTGACTGCCTTGCGATCACCCACAGAAGCCCCCTGTCAAGGGTCTTACGTCTTGTGCAGCCGAGTTCCTCTGTATGAGCTATCGAAGCTTCCTCCATTATCCTGAAGAGCTCGGATATCCTCAGAGTTCTAGTCATGTCGACCTGCTCGCTCCGTATCAGTATTCTCTTCTCATATACAAGCCTGTCATCCATGATTATGTCTCCTGTTTATTTCTCAGGAAGAAGTTCTTCTATCTTGTCAAGGAGCTCCTTAAGAGTATTGATGCTTGTCCACTGCTTGCGCGGAATGCGGATATCAAATGTAGATTCGACCTTGGTGATCAGCATTATGAGGCTGAGTGAGTCGATGTTGGTATCTGTATTGATAACTGAATCCTCTGTAAGCTCTGCATCCTGAAGTTCAGGAATAAAGTCATGGATCAATTTGATTACTCTGGTTCTGATCTCATCTCTTGAATAACTCTTCATTACTTCTCTCCTTAACTAACAATAATCGATTAACTAAACTGGAATTAATTAAACTGTTCCTGCAGCTCGTATCTCTTGAGTTTGGATGTTGCCGTCCTCGGAAGCTCGTGGTCAGATATGATGACATCATAGATCTGCTGCGATCTCGGGAGATTCTTGTTATACTCTGCAACAGCAAGCTTAAGTGTCTCCTTGTCTCCGCCCTTTCCTGCAACAAGCACCGCATGGCCATCCTTCATGATTATTCCAAGGTCTGTAAAGCCTGTCGCATTTGCGAGATCTTCCTCATATTCAGGACAGAATACTTTGGTCCCGTCGTGCATCAGAAGAACGTCCTTCTTGCGTCCTACAAGATGAAGCCTTCCCTTCTCATCGAAAAAGCCGATATCTCCTGTGAAAAACCTGTCGCCCACGAACATCGGAATTGCGCCGATATATCCCTCCATCATGCATGGAGTCGCAACAGTTACCTCCCCGTCAGGTTCAACTCTTATATCTGCTCCAGGGCAAGGATACAGAGCCTCCGGCTCATCGAGGTCCTGAGTTATTGCTATGCCGCTCGATGTCTCAGTAAGTCCGTACCCAAAGTATACATTGACGCCTCTTGATCTGAGGTGTTCGGCTATCTCAGGCTGGCATGGCGCAGCACCGATAAGCACCGTCTTAAGCTCAGGATTCAGCATATCATACTTGAGCATTGCACTTACAATTGATGGCACTGCAGATATGATCGTAGGGCCGAAGAAGCGAGCATCATCTATTATATGTCTTACGCCTCTGCCAAGTGCTATGGTTGCTCCGTATGCAAGGCCCCAGAGAAGAGCGCAAACAAAGCCGAAGACATGTGAGAGCGGAAGTATCGAGAGAAGCAGATCATGCTCAGAACATGCAAGCATGCTCTGACCGCTCCAGGCACTGGTGCAAAGTGACTCCGGTGTCAGTCTTACTATCTTGGATCTGCTTGTCGTGCCGGATGTGAAGAAAAGAAGTTCACCTTCAGTCTTGCGGAGGATGAGCCTTCCCCTTTCATCACGTCTGCCCTCACGGGCGATTCTTGCATCCTCGCAGGCACGTGCAGCCTTATCTGTAAACTCTTCAGGCATCATCGGATCTGCCATAATAACATCACAGCCTGCAATGACATGAGCAAAAATGCTGGCAACAGATTGGACCGTATGCTCAGCATATATGACCTCAACTGTACTGCACTCCGCCCTTACTCTTGCAGCCTCTGCCTCGATCATCTCGGCAAGATCAGGATAAGAGATATTGTGGATATTATCTTCCTCGTCCGCATATCTGAGAGCAGTATTCTCTCTTGACCTGAAATCCGATACAAGTTCTTCAAATGAAACGAATTGTCTATACATATTCTTCTTCCAACAGACTCCTAATGATTGAAATTGAGAATTTTTATTTACCAGTTGTTTGTTAGCATAGCCCTTAGTTATTGCTAAAAATTTAACCCAATTATATAATAAATGCTGTAAGTTCTCTATATGTATTTCTAACTGTTATCAGCTAATACAGTAGGGCTAAATAATTGTATTGTCATTTTTGTATTAAGGAGGCAAATATTCAAATGGACAAGAAAGACATGAGAATCTGCATCATCGGCGGCGGCCCTGCAGGACTTTCCGCAGGAATGTACCTTGAGCAGAAGGGTTATGAGAACTACACAATTCTTGAGAGACTCGATCGTGTAGGCGGTAAGTGCTGGTCACCATATTACAATGGCAAGCGCTATGAGATGGGTGCTATCATGGGAGTTCCTTCCTACTACGCTGTACACGACGTAGAAGAGTTCTGCGGAATCACTCACGATGGTCCTAAGCTCAACCGTAATTACAAAGATAAGAACGGCAAGATCATAGAGCCGTTTGAGCCTAAGAAGAACATTCTCAAGATTCCTAGACTTCTCAAATGAAGAAGCAGCTCAAGGAATTCGGCGAACTTCTTGAGACTAAGTATAAGGGATATGATATCAACGGACACCGTGGTGTTGCAGAAGGCCGTTATGACGGATTTGCATGCACACCTGAGCGTGAGCCTGTATCAGGAGTAAACCCTAACCTCAAGGATCTTGCTCTTCCTTTCAAGGAATTCTGCAAGAAGAACAATGTTGAACTCGTTCAGGATGTTTGGATCGGACCTTTCACAGCATTCGGTTACGGATACTTTGACGAGATCCCTGCAGGATACGTAATCAAGTACCTCGACTTCCAGACAACAATGAACTTTGTCAAGGTCAACCTCTGGACATGGGAAAACGGAACTCAGTACATCTGGGAGTGCCTGAACAATAAGCTCAAGAACCCTGCAAGACTTAACAGCCACATCGAGAAGGTTGAGCGTAAGGACGGCAAGGTTTATGTAACAGTCAACGGCAAAGTCGAAGAATACGACAAGATCATCGTTACAGCTCCTCTCTACATTCCTAACAAGAGAGCTGACGGACAGGTCGGCATGGTTGACTACTTCGATACAAGAGACGACGAGATGGCTCTCTTCAAGAAGATCGACTACGAGAGATACGATGTACAGGCTGTCCTCACCAAGCCTGAGGATCACCCTGAGATCTCGTACTATGTATTCGACAACATGATCCCTGAGAGACTCGGACATCTGATGGTTTACTACAGAAGATGGAAAGAAACCGTAGATCAGGTCATCACAACTTATGCTCTGCGTAAGCACAGGAACTCTAACGAGATCCCTTACGAGAAGGTAAGACAGCAGGTACAGGACGACCTCAAGACAATGGGCAACCCTGCTTCAGAAGTTATCAATGAGTGGTCTGTATACTACTTCCCACATGTATTCAGCGCAGACTATGCTGATGGCTGGTATGACAAGGTAGAAGCAATGCAGGGTAAGTATGATACTTACTATGCTGGCGAGATCATGGCATTCGGTGACATGGATGAGACTGCTGAGTACAGCCGTGAACTGGTAGAAAGGTTCTTCTAATGAAATTTTACAAAGATCATTACGATGTCGTGATCATCGGCGCAGGACTTGCCGGTCTTTCAGCAGCGCTTCAGCTCCAGCAGAAAGGTATCACTGACATCCTTATTCTTGAAAAACACAACCTCCCGGGCGGACTGGCTACAAGCTATGTCCGCAACGGGATTGAGATCGAGGCTACGCTCCATGAGATGATGAGCATCGGAACCAAGGAAGACAGACTCAAGGTCGGCAAGTTCTTCGATGCGTGCGGTGTTGACATCAACTGGCTCAGAGTACCTGAGGCATACAGATTTGTCGAGACAAGCAAGAACATCGACATTACACTGCATGCGGGATTCGAGAAAATGGCCGGAGAGATCGACGCACAGTTCCCTGGCTGGGGTCCTAAGGTCCTCGAGTTCATGCAGCTCTGCAACAGAGTTTATGACTCGATGAACACACTGTCAGTAACACCTATGAGCAAACCTGCAATGCTCATGAAGCATCCTGACTTTGTCAAGACCGCAGGCTACACAGCTACCGAGGTTATTGACACATTCAATTTCCCTGACAAGATCGTAGATATCCTGACTCCTTACTGGATCTACGTCGGCAACCCGATGAGCACCCTTCCGTTCACAATCTACGCCTTCCTCATGGCAGACTACTTCCGCGGAGGCAGCTATGTTCCTTCGAAGTATTCTCATGAGATGAGTCTCAAGCTGCAGATGAAGGCTGAAGAGAACGGAGCTCAGGTCGAGTTCTGTCAGGAAGTCGACAAGATCCTTGTCAAAGATGGCAAAGTAACAGGAGTACGCACAAGACGCGGCGATACCATAGGCTGCGATTATGTAATCTGCGGCGCTTACCCTAACAAGGTTTACACTCAGATGATCGAGCCTCTGTCAGAAGTTCCTGACGGAGCTATCAAGATGGTCAACGGACGCAGACTTTCTGTCACAACAGCATCTGTTATGATGGTCCTCGATGACACACCGGAGAACCTCGGCATCAAAGACTACAATCTTTTCTCAGCAGAGACCATGGATACTGACAAGATCTGGGAAGAAGGCAAGACTACAGGTCCATATAAGTACCTGACTTCCATCTGCCTCGACCTTGCTAATCCGGACGCAACTCCTGAGGGAATGTGCCAGTTCTCCATCACCACCCTGCCGCTCGTAACGGGTTTCCTTGATCTCAAGGAAGAAGACTATTACGACTTCAAGCGCAGAATGGCCAAGCAGATGATCGATGAATACGAGAAAGTCTCAGGCATCAATCTCCACGATCACATCGTCGAGATCGAGATTTCCACACCTGTTACTGTCGCACACTATGTCGGCGCATGGAAAGGAAGCATCTACGGTTACTCTCACAGCATTGATGACCATGCTATCGCAAGGCTCCAGATGAAGGAAGACGATCACTTCATCGATGGACTTGAATTTGCCGGAGCTCATGCAATCTCAGGTAACGGAATGGGTCCTGCCATAACTAACGGCCGTGCAGCTGCCAAGGCTGTCATCGATGCTGAAGCTAAGAAGAATTCATGAAAGGAGGCGCCATATGAAAGTCAAAGGATTTCTTAAAGATGTCGGCGGCGCTTCCCGCGTCACCAAATTGCGTAAGGAGCTTATAGCAAGCGGCTCACCTGTGCCAAAGCCAGAAGATCCTATCCGCAAGCTTGCCGATGCACTGCATCCGGGCAAGCAAGTATTTACCGTTACTGAGATAAGAGATGCATCCCCTACTGCCAAGACTTACAGGTTCTCCCCTAAGAATGGACATGTTCCTGTATTCCAGTGCGGACAGTATGCTAATTTCTATCTCAGGATCGGCGAAAGCGTTCTGACAAGAGCATATTCGATATCATCAGCACCTTATGAGGCAAGACTCAAGGATCCTTACTTCGAGGTAACGATCCGCAGCAATGTTCCTTATCTTGTACCTGACTGGTTCCTTGAGAATGTCAAGGTCGGAACAGAGATCACTGCTGCACTTCCATTCGGACAGTTCTATTATGAGCCTCTCCGTGACTCAAAGAATGTTGTCGGAATCGCAGGCGGATCAGGTATCACGCCTTTCGCTTCGATGGCCAAAGAGATCGCCCGCGGCAAGCTGGATATAGACCTCACAGTCGTTTACGGCTCTGTTAATCACACAGATATCGTATGTGGAGATGAACTTCAGAAGGCCGCTGATGCATGCCCAGGCAAGATCCATCTCGTACATGTAATGTCCGATGATCCTGAATGGGATGGCGAGAAGGGATTCGTAACTAAGGAGATCCTGGAGAAATACTCACCGGAAGATCCTTCCTACTTCTTCTGCGGCCCGCCGGTCATGTACTTCATGGTAGAGAAGATCATGAAAGAGATGAATGTTCCCCGCCGCAGATTCAGACATGATGCTGCAGCTCAGCCGGGCGTCAAGCTGATCCCTGGATTCCCTATGGAATACGTCGGGAAGAAGTACAGCATCACCGTTGTACGCGGTGTCCACGAAGATGTCATCGAAGCAGCTGCAGATGAACCTGTAGCAGTTGCTCTCGAGCGTGCAGGAATTCCTATCGATACTCACTGCAGAGGCGGCGAGTGCGGATACTGCAGATCGCAGCTCATCTCAGGAGATATCTTTGTATCCCCTATCAGTGATGGCCGACGCGCAATGGACAAGGAGCTTGGATGGTTCCATGCATGCTCTGCATATCCGATGTCAGATCTTAAGATCAAGATTCCTATCATTTAGGAATAACTGACTGATATTACGAAGGACTGCCTTATGTAAGGCAGTCCTTTTCTCTTGAATGAGTTTGGATTGAAACTGATATGTATGGTATTATATGTGCATGGATTTTGAGTATATCATTGCAGACCCGACCGGTAATATCACGGTTCTTATCACATCACCCTATACGGATTCAAGCCGTCAGGATATGATCAGCGAATCATTTAAGAGAGTACCTTCCTGCGAGCAGGTAGGTTTTATTATGCCTGTCTCAGATACGCTCATCAGGCTTGAGATGATGGGCTATGAATTCTGCGGCAACGCGACTCTCTCTGCTGCTGCATATCAGGCCGGCATGAATGGTCTTGGCAGTGGATGCGAAGCTGTCATAACAGTAGAATCATCCGGAGCTGACAAGCCTCTTGATGTTAAGGTCCGCAGGCTCCCGGGATCAGATACAGGCAGTATATACGATGGCCAGGGATTCGAGGGAACTGTCAGCATGCCTGTTCCGGCTGTCAGCTCATTCAGGGGCTGGCCGCTTGTACAATTCGAAGGCATATCTCATCTGATCGTCCCATCACAGGCATTCAGCGATGCTTCAGCAGAAGAGGCCGTCAAAGAATTTGCCCGCGAGCTCGATGTACCTGCACTTGGCATGATGCTGCAGCCTGATGACACGGATGATATCAGCTTCCGCCCTCTTGTCTATGTACCTGGATCAGACACTCTTTTCTGGGAGCATGGCTGCGCAACAGGCAGCACTGCGATAGGATTCTACAGATATCACACCACGGGCATCACCCATACACAAATTAAACAGCCCGGAGGCATTATCCGTGTGGATATCGCCGGCGGGCAGCCATTATTAACAGGAAATGTCAAGTTCAGACCCGGTATATAGCCGGGTCTTATCTTATGCGAAGATTTCATTAACATCTCCCCTTATTACAAGAGATGCCCTGCTGTCTGCAGGAGTCGGCTCTTTGTTGATCACTATGAGATTCCTGCCGGTGAAGTATTCAAGATACGAAGCCGCCGGCTCTACCTGAAGAGAAGTCCCTGCAACTATAAGAGTATCCGCGCCGCTGATTTCTCTCATGGCGCCAATGCCTGTATATTTGTCAGGAGCCTCACCATAGAGTACGACCCATGGCTTAATGATGCCTCCGCACTTACTGCATCTTGGGATGCCTTCTGATTCGAGGATCTTCTCAAGGGGATAGAATGTGTCGCAGTGAATGCAGTAATTCTCCATTATGCTCCCATGCAGCTCGTATACCCTCTTATTTCCGGCCATCCTGTGAAGTCCGTCGATATTCTGAGTCACAATTCCTCTCAGCTTGTCCTGCTGCTCGAGCTCGTATAGTCTCCTATGGACAGCGTTCGGTCTGGCTTCGGGATGGATCATGTACTTCCTGTAGAAATCATAGAACCTGTCTGTGTGCAGAGCAAAATAAGTCGCGCTGAGAATTGTCTCAGGCGAGACTCCCTCGAATTCTTCAGAGTAAAGTCCTCCCTCAGACCTAAAATCAGGGATGCCGCTAGCTGTCGACACCCCTGCTCCGCCGAAGAATACTATTCTTCTTGATCTTGCTATGATTTGCTCCAGTTCAGGATTCACTCTTACTCTCCCAGGTCAGATCTGATTACCTTGCCCAGATTCCAGAGATTGGCAGCCTTGCCGGCAGCGCCTTCTCTGTCTTCAGCACGTCTGTATTCGATAGGCGCAGTCTGTGAACCGCAGTCCACGCATGTCACATACCAGCACCAGTCATTCTCTTCTTCAAGGAGCCCTGCACCGCCGCAGAACGGACAGTCTTCAAGCTCGAATTTCTTATAAATCTCCAATTGTGTTATATCCTCTCTTTCAAAAGGCGAGGATTCTCACCCCGCCCGTATTATCAGTCAGTTATTATTCTTCTTACAGCCAGGATCTTCCTGTTGCCGATGCCGCTCACTATGACGCCCGTCTTCTTGTTGGAAGCATGTACCATCATGCCATCGCCGATGTAGAGTCCGAAGTGTCCCGGGAAATATAGTATATCGCCAGGCTGAGCCTCACTGTACGGAACGCCTACGCCTTCCTTCTCAAGCGGCCAGCCAAGGTTGACTCCGTACTTCCTGTAGATCGCGATGACAAAGCCCGAGCAGTCTACGCCTGTCTCGAGGCTCCTGCCGCCCCAGACATACTTGACCTTGCCGACATAGCTCTTAGCTGTAGCAATGATATCATCGCCATTACTTGCGACCGGATAGCCCTCGTATGTCTGCCAGTCCTCACCCTTAGGGAGGCCTCTTGTACCCTTGGCGATAACAGCAGGACTTCCTTCTGATAGTATGTCCTTGGTTATCTCATCAGTCTTCTTGGTCTCTCCATTGACAGTAGTATATTTGACGAAGACCTTCTGCTCGCCTTCTTCGCCTTCGACCTTGACTACTGACTCACCTGCGAACATGGTATCGTCCATCTCATATACAGGCTCCGGAGTATAAGGCTGTATCTCTGTTGCAGTAGAAACGATCTTGATATCTGTGCCCTCAGCCTTAGCCTCCTCAAGCACAGTCTCAGCAGCCTCTTCAACAGATACTGTCTCCTGCTTGCCCTCAGCCTTGCTGATGGTTATATCTGAATCTATGGCAGCAATATCCGTGTCTTCCTTGGAAAGATAGCTGAAGAGCTGATTCATTACCTGCTTGGCGGATTCATGGCTCTTGACATAACAAAGCACCTTATCGTCACGCGTGATGGCGTAAGGCGTCAGTGTCGAGATATGCGCAGCTCCGAGGATCACATCCGTTATCAGAAGAGCTGCTATCACAAAGCTAAGTATTAATCTTCTGATTGTTTTCTTCCGCATACATTGATTATATATTAACCGGAGTTATCTGTCACCACAAAAATAGCCTCCGGAATATGTGGATATTGTGAAAAAAATGAGCGCCGGGTCAATAATCCCGGCGCTGGTTACCGATACTTCGGTCAAAGGACGTATTTCTTGAGTTTGTCTACTACTTCCAGGTCTGACGGCAGCCAGTCGACACTATCTATGTCGTCACGGCCAAGCCACTTTGCAGCCTCATGTTCGACCAGTGTCAGATGATCTGACTTAAGTGTGCAGAGATAGCAGTACATGGTTACATGGAATTCAGGATAATCATGGTCTACTGTATAGAACAGTTCTCCTACATTGATGTCAGCCTCGAGTTCCTCTCTTATCTCTCTGACAATAGCCTGCTCTCCTGTCTCTCCGCTCTCAAGCTTGCCTCCGGGGAATTCCCATTTGTGTCTGTAATTCCCGTATCCTCTCTGAGTGGCGAAGATCCTGCCGTCTCTTATTATTATAGCTGCTGCAACCTCTATTCTCTTCATTGATCGTCCTGTTCCTCAAAGAAGAAATAATCTATGTCTCTTCTCCTGACTCCTTTGTAGCATAACTTGAGATATTCGGCGATAGCGTCCTTGACGTCCTTCTCAAGCGGCAAAGCTTTTCTTGCGGCTTCGTTCTTAGGAAGCAAAAGTCCGGCATAGATCGCCCCCTTCTCTCCTGCGATGATCTTCTGTCCTCCGAAGACATTCTCGTTGATAACTTCAGCGATCATCTTCTCAGGGCCTTCCTTGATCATCATTACAGTGAGGCAGCGCTCCCAGTCGAGTTCAGGATATTCCTTCTTCCAGTCCCTGACGAACTTCTTCGAACGCTTGTCAGAGAAGACTTCGAATATCCTTCTTGCCGCATCCTGACGGAATTCAAGATCATCCACAGTTGTGCCGTATCCGTAAGCGAAAGCCTTTGCCATGTTTGATTCTCCTTATCAGAAGCACTTCCTGAGCATCTCAGGGTCTGCTCCCTTGTCTGTGAGTTTGCCTACAACGAAGTATGCGATACCGCTCACGATCAGTCCTACAATAATCTCGTGGATGCCAAATGGCAGGATCTTGACGCGGTTGAAGAAGATGAAAGTCGCAAGTCCGAGAATAGTTGATGCAAGACATGCGCTGCTGTTGCCCTTCTTCCAGTAAAGTCCGCCGATGATAGGCCAGAAGAATGTTGCTTCAAGTCCACCGAATGCGAACAGGTTGATCCATACGATGATGTCAGGTGGATTTAGTGACAGAAGACATGCAACGATACCAATGCCAGCTGTAAGTGCAAAGCTGTACTTAGGAACCTTGCTGTATGCTTCGTCATATTCAGGATCGGACATCGGTCCGCCATTCTCATCTACAGGAACCTTCTTGATGTAGTGGAGATACAGGTCCTTGATAATAGTTGCAGAAGCCAGAATCAGCAGTGAGTCGATTGTTGACATTACAGCTGCAAGAGGTGCTGCAAGGAAAAGACCTGCTGCCCATGCAGGCATATACTGCATTACTACGTAAGGAATTACCTGGTCTGTGCTCTCAAGTCCGCCTTCAGGAAGCAGCGGATAAGCAAATGTTCCTGCAAGGTGCATTCCGATCATCAGGATACCTATAACAACTGTACCATAGATCATGGCCTTGTGCATGGACTCTGTATCCTTGAATCCCATGCAGCGGACTGCTGTCTGAGGAAGTCCCAGTACTGCAACGCCTACAAGTACCCAGAATGAGAGAAGAGCGCCCGGACGAAGAGCTGCGATCTCTGCGCCGTATTCGCCTTTGCCCATGAGGTCCCAGCCAGGATTGCCTGCATCAAGGCTCGAAATGATCGGCTCCATTCCGCCTGCGTGCCTGATTACGAAGAACAGCAGCAGGAATGTTCCGCAGGTCATGATGATGCCCTGGATAGTGTCAGTTGTAACTACAGCCTTGAATCCGCCTACTGATGTATAGATGATGACTACTGCGCCGAAGAGCAGAAGTCCTGCCCAGTAAGGGAGTCCTGTTACAGTCTGGATGAGTGTAGCTCCGCCTATGAACTGAGCGATCATCTGTGTTGTAAAGAATATTACCATAGCGATACCGCAGACGATAACTACTGCAGGAGAGTTGTATCTTGCTCTCAGGTAATCGTTGATGGTTACTGCGTTGGTCCTGCGGGATATCATGGCGAACTTCTTGCCAAGCACTCCGAGTGTGAGGAATGTTGCGCCGATCTGTACGCCTGCGACCCATGACCATGACATGCCGAAGCTTGAAGCAAGTCCAGGTCCGCCGAGGAACGAGCTTGCACTAGTATATGTAGCGACAAGAGTCATAGCGAGAACGACTCCGCCCATGCTTCTCGAACCGACAAAGTAATTCGAGAGGAATCCGCTGTCTGCATTCTCAGCTGCAGATTTTCTGCTCACGCGGATACCGAGGAAAAGGTTAACAAGAAGGTATGCTACCAGGATTATCAGTACGATCATGTTCTTACTCAGCATCTCCTGCACCTCCTTCCGGCTCGTCATTAAGATCGAAGTTCACGAAGACCTTCTTGAGAAGATATACGACTCCGACTACAGCAATGACGAACATTCCCGGTGTGCTCAGAAGCCACCAGAGCGGCAGTCCTCCGATCCTGATACCGGTTCCCGAGAGGCCGTAGGCAGTTACTACGTTCCATACTAAGCAGATCGCGAACAGGATGAATGTAGCCTTGGCTTCCTTCCTGATCTGAGCGTCCTTCTGCTCTCTTGTCAGCTTTACGTTATTCAATTTAAATTCTCCTTTCTATGTAGCACACAAGGATGAACATCAGAAAAGCCACCCACGCAAAGACGGGTGGCTTGGCTTACATGTTGATCTATTGTGCCAGGTATAGTTTCCGTTCGGAATACCATCCGTCAGCAACAATTTAACATATCTGCTATTCAGAATAAAGTATTATTTTTAAAAATATCAGGACCGGATATCTATCTGAAGATTATATCTGAGTCAGTCATTTCGTCTATGATCGCCAGAGATTCAATCCTGTATCCTCTTGCGCGGAGATTGTCTCCTCCGAGCTGGAAGCCCTTCTCAATGACAGAGCAGCAGCCGACGACTTCGCAGCCCGCATCTTCTGCGATGGCAATGAGACCATTCAGAGCGCTGCCGTGTGCAAGGAAATCATCCACGATGAGAATCTTAAGACCGGATGGAAGATATTCTTTGCTAACCATTATGTGGTTATCTGTGCCATGCGTGAAGGAATGAACTAGCGATGTGTATATCTCTCCTGAGACATTGGATGTCTTACTCTTCTTGGCAAATACCACAGGGAGATCCATTGCCATGCCCGCAGCAACTGCAATGGCTATGCCTGAAGACTCAACAGTAAGAATCTTCTCTGCTCCTGAATCAGCAAAAAGACTGCGGATCTCTTCGCCGATCTTCTTGAGGAAGACCGTATCGATCTGCTGATTGAGAAAGCTTCCGACCTTGAGTACTCCGCCAGGAAGTACATCGCCTTCACTAAGGATCTTGTCTTTCAAGTCTTTCATGGCATATTCTCCTTTCCTTACTCCTGCCAGAGGAATGGCATGAATATATCTAGCTGCTTCTCCCAGTCGGCCTCACAGTGACGCCCTCCTACCTGGCAGTAGAGTCTTGAAGCGCCTCCTGCAGCCTCGATCTTATTAGCTGTGGCCCTGCAGGCCCGATACAGCCAGCTGGATCTGTCTTCTTTGTCAGGATCCTTAATGCCTCCATAGCCTTCCATGGTGCCCCACGAGAGATACATCCTCGTATCAGGACTGATGAATGTGTTATTCATCTCATGCCACAGCTTGCCGCTGACGCTGCCTATGGATGGCGATAAGCATGCTGCTTTGGATATGTACTGATTATACCTTATTACAGCGAAGGCTGCCATAAGTCCGCCCATACTTGAACCGCCGATTGCAGTACATTCTCTGAAAGGAATAGTCGGAAATGTTGAATCGATATATGGCTTAAGCTCATATATGATGCCGTTCATCGTGGCTTCTCCGAGTGGCTCTATGCCTCTAAGCCAGCCTCCCGAGCTGTAAGGCAGATATTCTGAAAGTCTCTTGTTGCCCTCGTGTGCGCACTCTACGCCTACGATTATGAGGTCCTTGTCCCAGCTGGCCATGAATTCATCAAGGCCCCATGATTTGCCGTATGTGGCATCCTCATCTCTGAACAGATTGTGTCCGTCGAAATAATACATTACCGGGAAAGGACCATTGCCGTTATCCGGAACGCGTATATGAAGAGGCCTGTTAGCCCCTAGTGAGTTTAAGTAGAAATCCTGTTTAATTATCATTATTATCCTCTGAGTCAGTATTATGCTGCTTCCCGGTTATCCTCCTCCAGGTATCGAGAAGATCTTCGTTCCTGACATCGCGCGGAACGAATCTTGTGACTTGGCAGGCAAACTGGAAGAAGCTCGCCTGAAGTGTGATGACCAGCACTGTTCCGATGCCAAATGGCGCACCCATCAGGACGCCCGCGATCAGCGCTCCGATCTCAAGTATGAACTTGACCACACCTATCGGAAGCCTTGGAAGAGCTTTGCTCGTGATGACCATGAGAGTATCACGAGGACCAGCACCGAGCGCTGTGCTCATATATATTACCGTCGAGAAAGCTATGATCATCTGTCCGAACAGTGTGTACAGAACTCCGACTGCGACATTCGGAGGCTCCGGCACGAATGACATGACCTTGAGAAAAACATCCGACAGCCAGGCTATCAGGAATGCATTCAGAAATGTTCCTATGCCAAGCTTGCCTTTGCCAATGAAGTCAATTATCAGGATGCCGGCACTGATGCAGAATACTGCTGTGCCAAAGCTCATTCCTGTGGTATTCGAAAGGCCGAGTGCCATCGTATTCCAGCCATTAGTTCCCGCGGAACCTGCGAGGACTCCGAATACGGTACCCACCGCAAACAGTGCAAGTCCCCCGATACATATTGCCAGCCTCTTAGTATATTCCTTAAGCATCATATCCCCCTAGTGCTTGTGATCAGTCCGTTTCATATAATATCAATTCCGGATGCTGATTATCCACACTTTTTTCTATGCTTCCCGGATGTAGTTCTTCTTGAGGCTGAATCCCCTGCCCTCGACGCTTGACGCTTTGGTCAGAACAAGTGGCGGGATGTCCATTCCGCCGGTGATAAGGTCTGAAGGCAGTATGAAGAATACAACACCTGCAGCATAAATAAGGTTACCAAGGATGATGACCGCTGCATTGCCTAGCAGCTTAACGAAATCCTGTTTGCCTAAATCTCTCACGAATTGTTCCTCCTTAACAAAAAACCACGTCTTTCAGGTTTTCCCTGTCAGACGTGGATCAAAGCGTATCTGCTTAATACATTTACCATATCAATGTGCAGGCCTGTGCCGCAACGGCTGAATGATAATCAATTGCGGGAGGATTGCAAGAATCTTTTTCATAGTCCCTCCTTATTCCACTAGTCGTTCCACACTTCCTTAGCAAGACGGAACACTGCCCATCCCTTAGGCCAGCCGACATACATGGTTGCATGTGTAATGATAGCCGCGATCTCGTCCTTAGTGACGCCATGCGCCTTCGCATTCTGCAGATGATAAGTCAGCGAGGAATCAGTGATTCCGGATGCCATCAGGCTGACTACGGTAATGATGCACTTTGTCTTTACGTCTATCGCTTCTTCATTCCAGACTTCTCCGAAGAGCACATCATCATTCAGATGCGCAAACATCGGCGCGAATTCTCCAAGCTGATCTCTTCCTGCTGTCTGTACGATCTTTTCACTCATCTTACGTCTCCTTAATGTCTGTTTTCTTATGAATGCCCTGTCCTTGTCAGGCACTCCTTCTGAATCTGAAATTTACCTTTCCATTTCTTCTGCGAAAGCTCTCGCGCTCCCGTTGCTGCCATTATAATACAGATTTACTGTTATGCTCATTTATTTCATCTCCTTTTCCCAGAAACGGATAACAGTGACATACTCCCACCACCTAGACAAATTGTCTTGAGGTGAGGGCTTCTCGCTCAACAGCTCACTGCCTGTATCCTAAGGATTCAAGCAGGCCTTCGCAGCCTTCGGTGACATCTCTCCAGGTCGCATCGAAGTTGCCTGTGTACCAGGGATCCGCGACCTGCTGTCCCTTCCTGACTGTATAGTCCAGCAATAGACTGATCTTTTCATCAGGATCACCGCCAGTGATCCGCATGGTATTCCTGATATTATTGTCATCCATGCATATGATCATGTCGTAGTGATCATAATCGCCTCTTGTGATCTGGCGGGCATGGTGGCCGCTGCAGCCGATACCGTTCTCGGCTAGCTTGCGTCTTGCAGGAGGATAGACAGGATTGCCGATCTCTTCCCTGCTCGTCGCAGCAGAAGCGATCTCGAACTCATCTGCAATGCCCTTCCTTTCAACCATATCCTTAAGAACAAACTCAGCCATTGGTGAACGACAAATGTTGCCGTGGCAGACCATTAAGATTCTTTTCATTACCGAATTATGCTCCTTTGCGTGAAGTTATGCGGAGTTACGGGAAAATCGCGGCATGGCCAGACACCTTGAAAAATGCAGGTTATTTGGCATAATACCGCATAACTTCTCATAACTCAATCGTGAAAAGTAGTAGAAGTAATAGTAATTTGAGATATTTTACTACTTTGCTCTGTTTTACCTCTGTGTATCTTACTATAAAGGCAAGAAAGAAAAAAGCCTGCAGATCGCTCTGCAAGCTTTGTCGTCAGCTCTTTACTACTACTAATTACTACTCCGACTACTTCACTTTCACTTTGAATGTTACTGTCTGCACGGCTGATGGTGTGTAATTGTTGCTGCCGAGTGCACCTACTTCAACAGTTACTTTGTATGTGCCCTTCTTGAGCTTCTTCTTTACAGTTACCTCTCCGGTGGCTGCATTGATTTTGAAATACTTCTTGAAACTCTTCTTGCCCTTCTTGGCAGAGACAAGTCTGAACGTCTTACTGTCACCGGTATCATTTGCGATAATGAACACCTTCGTGACATCAAGCTTCTGTGCTTTCTTCTTAAGCTTCTTGTACTTGACAGTCGCAGTCTTAGCGCTGAACGAAAGCGGATTGGCGGCTTTACTTATTGACCAGCTGACCTTCTTGTCCTCAGTTGTGCCATCAGACCAGGTGTAATTCGCCTTATCTTTAAGTGAAGCTGTTGCTTCGTAGATGCCTGCATCCGCAGCAGTATTACCTGTTACAGTATATAGCTCGCCTGCTGCAACACCGGCCTGAGATCCGCCGGTATATGTGAGAACAGCACCTGTTGGAACTGTAACTGATGATTTCTTTATTTCGAACTCTGCAGTACATGTGCCTTTGAAAATCCCGATGCCGGTAACTGTCACAGTTGCCGTGCCTGCATCGATGTTGTTTGCATACGAAACAGTATAGTCAAGTCCTTCCTTCAGCATACCGTCAAATCTTACTTTGACCGCCGGGGTTTTTGCTGTACCATCATATGTATACGAGGTCTCGTCAAGCGTTATCTCAGCACTTGACATGTCGGTTGGGACAATAGCCTGCAGGCCGACGATATATATTTTCCTTCCTTCCGTGTCAGTTCCATCATAAATAATGATTTCATCAGATCCATTGATGGTGAACTGCTGATCTGTATTCCACTTGTAATTAGTATTATCCAATGCGATCTCAAACTGGAAGAAATATGGTTCCCCCTCGATAAGAGGCGCCTCGCTGTTTTCAAGTTCATGCCAGTCAAGATCATCATCGCAGAATCCGGTGATGTCGCCTGTCCTTATGTACCAGCCATCTGAAGAACCTTCAGGATATGCAGTGCCTACAGGACTTTGAATTCCTGGGAAGAACAGCTGATTGACACTTTTTCCTGTCATCTCTGTGGTCAGAGGCAGGAGCTTGGATGTGTCAAGCTGTATATCGATCGTCTCCGGAACATATGGCTTCGGCTCGATGCGGTACAAAAGGTGTCTGCCGCTTTGCTCTGAAACGACATGATAATCTGCATCAGAAAGAGCCTCCACCGCACGTTGCGGCAAAAGTCCCCTGAGATAAGTCTCATACGCCGTCAGATCCATTGTGATGTATGGGATGTTGCGTATCGTGACCTCAGTGCTGCCGCCGGCTGTCTGGATGCCGTATGCACCGCTCTGAGCCCCAGCCGCATTAAGAGTAATATCAATCGGTTTGTCTGTGGTTATTTCGATATCACCAGTATGTGCATATATGCCCCATGCTCTGCCATGAGTATTCTCACTGACCGTCGAACAATTTACCTTCACCTCTGCACTATCCTTGATCAGGATTTTTCCATGCGAAGACTCTATGCCGAAGGCATCATCGTTGTTATCCGTGGTCAGAGTTCTTGAAGTGATATCCAGAACACATGAACCTGAAAGAGTTACATTCCCCTCGGCTCTGATACCATAACTGGTCATTCCTTCCGGCTCGTTGATGATAGTCAGTTTACCATTATTGCGGGACTTGATTTCCACGCCTGAAGGAACATATATTGCATTGTTTCCCTTTGATTCAATTGTATTATTCCTGAATAGCACGATGGTAAGGTCTCCTGTGCCGGTTCTTTCATCGATGGAACCACCCTGATAATTGTTCAGAACCAATGTGCGATTCGCAACATCATAATATGCGTTAAAATCCAGATATTCCATTCCTGCTGTCATCTCCTGCGGTTCCGGATTGCCATTGATATAGCCTGGTTTTGCACTATCAAGCGTCACGCTGTGGTATATTCCTGCACTGTCCCGGTAACCTACAGAAACTTTATCCGGAAATGTTGCCGCATACGCGGTCTGTGTTCCTAATATAGGTATAAAAGTAATGATCATTGATGCAGCCAGTAATACGGCAGTAAGTTTCTGTGTTATTTTCTTCATAATAATCCCTGCCTCCTTGCTTTAGTACACTAGTCATAGAATCAAAAAAAGCCGCAAAGCTATGTGGCAGATAATCTGTCACAAACTTTCCGGCTGAAATCTCATCTGCCTACTAAATGAATTCTATCATGAGAAAGCAGAAAATGATACTGGAATTGTACAAGAAATCATACAATCAAGAGGAAGAATTCACATGATAAGTATACTATTACTACTCCGCCTGTCTGAACTTGAGTATCGTTCCGTTCTCTTAGCTGTCATGTGTAATCTGGCTGAATTCCAGAAATCTTTTAATTATCCTGGCTGTCAGGCCCCATATTCCATGGCCATCATATTCCCAGTAGTCCGTTGTACCCTTCCTGCGGTATTCACTGTAATGCGAAAGATATTTGCGAAGCTCTCCCGGAAGCTCTTCATCAGGTGTGATGCCAAGATCAAAGAACACCGAAGGATTATCCCGGAGCCAACATACAGGCAGCAGGAATGCATCAGCAACCTCAGCCCTGGCAAGCTTCAGCTCATCAGGCCTGAGCACTGGCAGAGCGGCCCTGACTGAATATACATTACGGCCGTCACTCATCACCTCAAGTTCAGGATCTCCGCATATCTTTATAGAGCCCGGCAGGATGCCGAGCTCTTCGCAGGTCTCCCTGACAGCCGTATCAGATGGCGTCTCGCCTGGCTCTATCCTGCCTCCCGGAAAACATATCTCCCCAGGCTGCCTGACATACTCTGATCTGACCTCCATAAGAAGCGCTTCGCCTTGCTCAGTTGATACCACAGGAATCAGAACTGCATAATCCGACATAGATTATTTGAGAAGGTCCTCTCCAGGTCCCATCATAGGAATATCAACAGCTGTTGCATCTTCAAGGTGGAACATCATGAGCTTGTGTCCTGTCTCTTCATTATAGATATTCCTGAGCTGTGGCATTGCATCAAGTGATGCCTCTGCATACTTAGGATCCGTCTCAAAAACAGCCTTTCCTGTGTAGCGGAGCCAGTGGCCATCCGGCTTAGCACAAGCGATCTCAAGCTTTGGATTAGCAACAAGCTGCTTGTACACTTCCTTGAAATCTCCTACTCCGAAGAGAACTTTGCCGTCCATTTCCATATGTGCTCCGAGTGGTCTTACCTTAGGCTGATCGCCGTCACATGTTGCCAGATAGAATACACCGGCCTCGTTCAGAAAATCATTGATCTTTCCCATTGTTATGCCTCCTTATATATTATTGAGTTATTGAGTTAATTATAGCGCACTTTTCAGGCCAAATGAATATCCCCGCCACTAAGGACGGGGAATACTCACGATATGTTTTCATATTTGGAATATCTCTTCCCGAGTAAGCAACATGTGCCTTCGCGGAATGTGCTCTTAGCACTTGCCTATAATAGCATATGGTAAAGTAATTGTACAATTGCAAATACTTATCTCATCAGTACCTTGAATATGCTGCCTTTGCAGCAGGTGCAAGAGCCTTAGCACCCTGGATTATGGTGTCTGCGACATTCTCCATTTCTTCATCCATCATCTCAGCGACTCCGAAAATAAGATAGATAACATTCTTAGTATCCTCGTGTATGCAAGTCCTGTCATCAGCACCCGCTATCATGCTGATGATGATCCCCTTGTCGTCACGGCCAGTGACATCTCCCGGATAACTATGAGAATCCGGATTGATCATGCCGGTGAACGGAGTCTTTTCAGTCTCGTTATAGAGAATCAGATCACCTTCTATCCTGTCAATATCATGAGTTCCGAGCAGTATATGAGTCCTCAGCTCCGTCAGAAAAGCAACTGCATTGATATACTCTCCCTCCGGGAACGGTCTTCCCTTGAGCAGGAATGACTCGACCTGCATCATCACAGGATAGGTCTTCTTGAACTTGCGGAAATATCTGAAATACGGATGCTGGCGGAAAACGGCCTCCCTGTCATAGTCCGCTCCATCAGCCATGATCGCCTCAAGCTCCTTATTCTTATATGCCTCGAAGCCGGCTATGTCCCATTCACTCTTATCCGGATAATGGACCTCTACTATTCCGATGTGTCTCGCATCATTATCGAGCGAACCGTCTCTTATGATCTTCTGCATGATAATATCCCCCCTTTGTTTATCGTACAAATCAGTTCCTGCCGCAGCAGTTCTTGTATTTCTTACCGCTTCCGCATGGGCACGGATCGTTCCTGCCTATCTTGGCCCTCTTGACAGTAGGTCCGTTGTTAGCTGCCATCAGGGCTGCCATTTCGAACCAGTCATGTCCCCTGTTGTCCCTGATTCGGCACTCACGGCTCATGTCCATGTATAGCTCTATGAATTTGACCTCGATCTCATCACTAGGAAAAGCCAGGCCATTCTCGCCTGCAGCAAATGCATCCGCTGCATCGCTGACTCTGATGCGGTTGTTAACAGAATCATAGAGATCGTGCAGCTTGAGTTCAGCTGTACTCTCATCCACACTCCAGGTTTCCATAATGAAATCCTTGAGCTTGGAATGGCCTTCAAGGCTGATGAGTGAGCCCCTGTCATACAGCTCCTCCACATCCTCCTTGGTCGGAATATAGAAAGGTGTATCTCCCTGGATCTCATTCTCGAGATACTTGTAATAATCGTCCTTCTCATATCCGTTGAGAACCAGCTTGCCGTCACGCTCTGTGAACCACTGGTAGAACGAAGGTGTTGTGGCAAAAAGTTCCCTGATCTCAGCCATGTCGGCGTGAGGATATCTGAGGCCAAAGAGATTCTTGAGGACTCCCCAGGTCATGACTCCATAGAGATACTTGCTCGCCTCGATGCACTTGTACATCCAGTTCCTCTTACGCCACTGAAGGTTCATCTCGTCGGACCAGTTCAGCCTGTATGCCTCACGAATATTCTCCGGAATGATGACCTTGTTATCTTCCTCAAGACTGACAAGTTCCTCTGCCTCGAGCAGCTGCGCCAGCATTATATCAGTATCAACAGTAAGAATAGCTCCTGCAGGCTTATCAAGCAGGAACCTGAAGAGCTGCATCTCACTCTCACCAAGAGCTGTCAGCTTGTCAAGAAAATCTGCTTTATCAAAATTATCGTTATCGAACATTGCAATCTCCAATCGTTAAACAATATTGACTGAATTCTACCACAATCGGCCGCAAAAAAGACAGCACCTCACAAATGATAATGTGAAGTGCTGTCTGTGATTATTAATTATGCAGTGCTGCAGTCTTGATTACTTGCCGAGGATCTTGCCTACCTTGCTGCCCTTGAGTCTGATCTTGATCTCTCTTGGCAGTGCATATGGCAGGATCGCCTTGAGCTTGCCGTTCTCTGCGGAGTACATCCTTGATGCGAGCGGATGATCTCTCTCGAGCTTGATTGCGTCGAATTCGCACTTTGTGGTGCAGAGTCCGCAGCCGATACATCTGTTGACGTCTACTGTGGTTGCGCCGCACTTGAGGCATCTGTTGGCCTCGGCTCTGATCTGGACTTCTGTCAGTGGCTCTCTGAGGTCATGCCATGTCTTGGTCGGATCACCATCTCTGTGACCTGGCTTCTGTCTTGGCATGTTGTCGTAGCTCTCAACAAGGATATCGTCTCTGTCGAGTTCGATTATCTCTCTGAGGTCACGTCCTACTGTCAGTCTGTTAGCGCCCTGATCCTTGTGTACGTATCTGTGCAGTGAATCAGCGATAGGTCTGCCGCATGCGATTGCATCGATAGCGAACTTCTGTCCTGTTACGATGTCTCCGCCTGCGAAGATGTCTTCTTCTGCTGTCTGGAGTGTTACAGGGTCAGCAACGATCATGCCTCTCGGGCTGATCTCAACCTTGGTGCCCTCAAGCATCTTGCCGAGGTCTGGCTTCTGGCCTGTGCAGTAGAGTACTGTTGTGCACTCGAGCTCTGTTGTCTCGCTGTCGTCGAACTTAGGATCGAATCTGCCCTCTGCGTTCTTGACGCTGACGCACTTGCGGAACTTGATGCCGCATACCTTGCCGTCCTTATTGTAGATCTCTACAGGGCCCCAGCCGCCGTTAACGCTGATGCCTTCTTCTTCGCACTCTGTACGGTCTTCAACGCCCATAGGGAGTTCGTCATATCCTTCGAGCGCGTACATGTAGACTTTGTCTGCGCCGGCTCTTACAGCTGATCTTGCTACGTCAGCTCCGATGTTGCCGCCGCCGATGACTACTACATTGCCGCTGAGCTTGCCAGCCTTAGGGAGCTTGCCTTCCATGAGAGCTACTTCATCCTCATTGATGATCCTCATGAAGTCGATACCACTCATAACGCCCTTGGAATCAGCCCCAGGTACGTCGAGCTTGCCGCCTGACTGGAGACCTGCAGCGATATAGAATGCAGCATAGCCCTGATCTCTCAGCTGCTGGATGGTTACATCCTTACCTACTTCGCAGCCTGTTACGAATTCAACACCCATCTCCTTCATGACTTCGATCTCGGCATCTACTACGTCCTTCTCGAGTCTGAATGATGGGATACCATATCTCAGCATACCGCCGAGAGCCTTCTGTTTCTCGAATACTGTTACAGGATAGCCTCTCTTGCGGAGATAGTAAGCTGCGGAAAGTCCGCCCGGACCTGCTCCGATGATGGCCATCTTGTACTCATCGCCCCAGAATCCGCCGAATTCCTTGCCGCACTCTGGTACGAATCTGTTCTCTGCCTTGAGCTCCTGAGCTGCGATGAACTTCTTGATCTCATCGATAGCTACAGGCTGATCGATGGTGCCTCTTGTACATCTGTCTTCGCATCTTCTGTTGCAGACAGCACCGCATACTGCAGGCAGCGGGTTATCCTGCTTGATCAGCTCGAGAGCTTCTCTGTATCTGCCCTGGTCTGCCATGTTGATGTAACCCTGTACTGACAGGTTGGCAGGACATGCAGCCTTACATGGCGATGTACCTGTCTCATAGCAGTTGATCTTGGCATCTTCTCTGTAGTTCTTGTTCCACTTGTGTGGTCCCCATGCGACTTCGTTAGGAAGCTCAGTGAGCGGATACTCTACAGCCTGGCCGTTCTTCTTGCACAGCTTCTGTCCAAGCTTGGCTGCTCCTACAGGACAGATCTCTACGCACTTGCCACATGCTACGCACTTGTTGTGATCAACGTGTGCTCTGTATGCGGATGCGGACATGTTAGGTGTATTGAAGAGCTGGGATGTCTTGATAGCATTGCAGACTGTAGCTGAGCAGTTGCAGATACCTACGATCTTGTCCTCGCCGTCGAGGTTGGTGATCTGGTGTACATAACCTGCCTTCTCAGCCTTGAGAAGTACATCCATGATCTCATCATAGGTAGCGTATCTTGCATCCTTATGTGTCTCGACGAGGTACTCTGCCATGTCACCTACTGCGATACACCAGTAATCCTCGATCTCGCCGCCGCCTTCGCCTCTGATCCTCTGCTGTCTTCTGCAGGAGCATACATCGAGGCAGTACTTGTCGTATTTCTTGAGCCAGTATGAGAGTTTCTCATATGAGATAGCCTGATTCTGACCCTCTATTGCCTTCTCTACAGGGATGACGTGCATTCCAAGTCCGCCGCCGCCTTCAGGAACCATATGAGCAACTTTGCCTACAGGAACCATTGAAGCATAGTGGAAGAATGTAGCGATCTCAGGATGCTCTTCCATGAGCTTGCCTGTCATCAGCATGTATTCGCCTGAACCTACTACCCACTTAGGGATGAAGTACTGCTTCTCATGCTTGGCATTCTCACGGTCGAATTCGAGGAGACCCTTCTGGCAGATACCCTCAGCCATGTTGAGAGCATCTGTCCTTGACATGTTGTTGCGCTTGCAGAGCTGGTCAAGTGTCAGCTTGTCCGTTCTCTTCTTCTTGAAGTTCAGCATGAACTTGATCTCATCATTGGTAAGCAGCTTGTCGAGCAGCCAGAAATCAGGTTCATCATTGGCGATCTTCTCAGGCTTGCCTGCCATGCCGAGATCATCAGTGATCATAGCCGCAAGCTTCCTGATCATCTCTTCACGCTCCTTATCTGCCATCGGATAAGTTTCCGGCAGATAATCGTTGTCATTGAAAAGATAATGTTTGAATCTTTCCGGTACCATATTCTTTCCCTCTCTTAATACTCACAATATCTTCAAAATGATGGGCTGTCCGGACTATCCGGGCAGCTTAAAACTATTGATATCATTTTAACACTTTGCATATATTAATCCAATTGATGTTTTACAATCGGTCAGAAAAGTACAAGGAAAAACCTCTCATCTGCAATGCGCAAATACTCCGGCTGCAGCTGTTATTTCTTTCCGAATTAAGAATATTTGTATGCAACCATAACATTTCATAAGAGCGGAGAAAGACCAATTATTTTACAATGATAGCAAATAAAATGATCCGGCAAGGGAGAGATTATTCATGCAGGCCAAAGGCGAAATGTTTACTATAGGTGAATTTTCAAAAATAACAGGAATGGGCATCCATTCTCTTCGTTATTATGATGAAATCGGAGCTCTTACACCTGCATATGTAGATCCTGTCAGCAATTACCGCTACTATGATTTCGATCAGCTCAGGCGCGTTCCCGGCATCAACATGTGCAAAGATGCAGGAATAAGGCTCAGTGAGTTCAGTGATTTCATTGATAATGACAGTATCGATTATCATAGAATAATTAAAGAAAGCCGCGCAGCCATTGACAGGAAGATAGAAGAATACCGCCATCAGAAAGATGAGCTGGCCAGAGTCGAACATTCACTGAGCATTCTGGATATCCTGCATTCGGATAACAATGCCTCGTTGACTATTGACAGATATCCATTGTGGATCATGCCTGCCGACGAGAATACTATCAACGATAACGAAGCAGATTTGCTTGTCAGATTATCATCGCAGGCCAGGAAGAAAGGTTATCAGATATCCCCTCTCTGCTTTGGTCTTCTGCGGATGTCAGCACATGACAGTCACAGATTATTCGCCTTCGTTCCTGTAATAGATGACAAATCCTTGCATGCAGAAGATATTTATTATCTCGAAGCAGGACAGTATACAGTCAGGAGCATCAGCCACTGTTCAATTCCGGAGGCTGATGAAGCTATGGAACAAGCCGGCCAGACCGGTGGCAGCATACTGCTTTCAGGTGTATTGCTGGGAGGCAGTCTTCAGAGCAACATATACTTTGCCGCATCAAAACTCGGCTAAGAATAGTCCAGAAAAATCAAAAGTGCCGCCCTGCATGGAGCGGCACTTTTTCATTGAGGTCTTAAAAGATTTAATAGTCAGCAGACTATGCAGCCTCACCCTTCTTGATAGCATCGTGCAGGAAGAGGAAGGATGTGATGTAGCATACGCATACAACTACGATTGTGAGTGTGCGCAGGCTCATGCTCTTTACTACAAAATAAGCCAGGAATACACCGATAGTTCCGCCGATAGCCTGTGTCCAGCAAGCAACCGGGTCATAACGTCCAGCCTGGATGAACTTAGGACCATTACCGAATGCCATCAGGAATGCGCAGGATCCCATCATAGCCGGGAATGCGCAGCCTGTGTCAAGTCCGAGCAGTACGCAGAGAGCCATGCAAGGAGCATAGAGTCCAACGCCGATGGACATGAGAGCGCCGAGTACGAAGTTAGCTACGATAGCGATTACCAGCTTAACGCCTCTGAGTCCCATCTCTGTTCCGATCTCACCGAAAGGACCAACGCCGAGAACCTTGCAGAGCATTACTGTAGCAAGGATGAACATACCAACGAACATAGCGTATCTAACTTTCCTACGGTTGAACTTGGATACGACATCAGCCATTGTGTAAGCTCCTACTACGGAAGCAACGATCATTCCTACGAGTGTGAGGATGTCCATGTCTACGAATCCGAAGAACAGGAATGCCTCGATACATACAGGAACTGTGTCTCCTACGTTCAGAGTACCAGGGATGAGTACGTCATCAACAGACTTGGTCAGCTTGAAAGCTGTTGTGGAAGGAGCGAATGATCCGATTCCCAGTGTGTCGAAGAAGTTAGCAACGATACCGATGATCATTGTGGAAATCAGGTTCTTCTTCTCCATACCCTTAGCCCATGTCTCGCTGAAAGTAAGACCTGTTACAGGATCCTTCTCAGTGCTGGCAGCCATATGTTTCTGCTTTCTGAGCATGAGAATTACACAAAGTGCAACGCCGGCGAGGGAAATCGCCTTAAGAACATACATTCCCATATAAAATACCTCCTGATAAATAAAATGAATAATGAGACAGTGACAATATAGTCTCTACTTATTGCGAGTATAAACTCTAGCAACATACTAGAGTCAATAAGATGTAAAGGAAGATTCAATAGCTTCTTAAAGTTATAGCGGCAGTCAAAACAAATAAGATAGCCATAGTTTTTAACATGATTATATTTATCAATAGTCTTCCATCAGCATAGTCAAAAAATGAATTCTTTTCCCGGCATAAAGGATGATATAGTAAGCATTGCAGTTTATTTAACAGATAAGGAATTATATGGACAACAAACGATTAAGCGCTTTTCTGAGATCTGCCGAACTTGGCAGCCTTTCTGCAGCAGCGGATGTTCTCGGATACACTCCGTCAGCTGTAAGTCAGCTGGTTGCTTCTCTTGAGGATGAGTTCGGAATACAGCTCCTGGTCCGCACAACAAGAGGTGTATATCCGACACCTGAAGCTAAGGGCCTGATGCCAATAGTTGAAGACTATCTTTCCAGAGAGAAGCTGATTCTTGACTATGTATCAGGTCTTAAGAATCTGTCAGAAGGATCTCTCACAATTGCTGCATATCCAAGTGTAGCTACGAACTGGCTTCTGGATATTGTTGGCGATTTTGCTGCAGATTACCCTGAGATAACGATCAATATCAGAGAAGGTATCCGGTCTGAAATATTCAGGCTTCTTGACAGTGGAGAGGCAGAACTTGGTTTTCTGGCATATGCTGACCCGATGCCTTATGAATGGATACCTCTGGCAGAGGAGAGGCTGCTTGCCGTACTGCCTGACAATCATCCCAAGGCGGCAAACAAATCATTCCCGATCAAGGACATTCTCGAAGAGAACTTCATCCTTTCATCTGCAGGTCAGGAGCCCGAGATTCTCAATATGCTGGCAAAGCACAACATACACCCCGACATCAAATTCACGACTTATGACACACCAGTCAATATGGCTATGGTACAGCGCGGACTCGGAGTCAGCATCTGTACTGAGCTGAGTGTCAGGAACTGGCGCGGTCCGGTCGTGAGACTTCCGCTGGATCCGCCAGAGAAAGTCACCTTCGGTATTGCCTGCAAATCCTTTGACAACCTCACAGGCATCGCTCACAGATTCCTCAATTATTCTGTCCGCGGCCTGACCAGAGAAGAAAAATAACACAATACAAGACCTCCGCAAGTTCATGCCGGACTCGCGGAGGTCTTTCAATTGTCCTGAATAATTCTCTGCTATTACATTTCAGTGTTCAGCAGCTCTGTATCTATCGGATATCTTCCGAATATCCTTGCTGCATCCATCATTGCCTGGAGATTCTCTGCAGGTGTATCCATCGGTGTCTGGCAGCCTGATGTCAGAGTGAAGCCCTTAGGTGAATCCCATGCCTTGCGGATGCACTCCTTGCTTGCTCTGAGAACGTCCTGAGGTGTGCCCAGTCTGATGACATCTACAGGCGGCACATTACCCTGGATCGCCATGTGAGGTCCGAGGATCTCCTTAGCCTCTTCAAGATCCTCGATATTATCAAGGCCAAAGCATCCGATGCCTGTGTTGTTGAGATCTTCCCAGAGCTTGCGGGAGCCTCCGCAGATGTGAAGGCCGCATCCGCCGCCGTTCTTCTTGATAAAGTCTACATTGTGCTGGAAATATGGCAGTGAGAATTCTCTGTACTGCTTGACTCTGAGAAGCGATGTTGTGCTGACAGGATCGGCAAATCCGATGCCTATCCCAAGCTCGAGCATCCTGGCGATATATCTCTCGTTATTCTCAGTGATTACTTCCATCAGCTGCTTGACTTTGTCAGGCTTCTTGATCATGCCGATCAGAAGATTCTCTGTGCCTACTACCATGGCAGCAACAGTGAATGGTCCTGTAACAGTACCGCTGACAGGCACTTTGTCACCAAGCTTCTCCTTGACAAGACGAAGTCCCTCGAGGATTATAGGAAGTCTGCCGTCCTTGTCTACATCTACGAGCTTAGCTTTATCTACTTCGTCGAGGCTTGCCAGAGCAGGCGTCTCAAGCTGAGCTATATTGTGATCGTAATACTTGATCTTAGAGCCCATTGCCTCGGCCATTCCCCTGAGAGTAGTCGAAAGTCCTGCTCCGTCTGAATGGAAGGTATCATATATATATTCCTCAAGTTCAAGCATCTTCTGAGAAGAGAAATAGTAATCTTTAACCTTGAGTCCGATCATAGGCGCAAGAGTCTCACCGGTATCAATGCAGCACATGATACGGTCTACTTCCTTGCCCTCGCTGAGGAGCTTGTCTCTTTCGATCGCAGTCAGCTCGTCCGGCTTGATCTTAAGTCCGTGTCCATATTGTTCAATAATATTCATTGTAAGTCCTCTTGATTTGGTAATTATGTCTTAATTCTACACACAAGTGATGCCGGACGCAAAATGTCCGGCACCACTTTGGATTATTAAATGAGAATATGGATTACTCGTTTACTACCTTGTTCTCTTTCCAGTCCCACTTGCCCTTGAGAGTGAACTTCTCATACCAAGGAACGAAGTAAGAGAGAACTGCGAATGCTGCGAGCAGGAAGAGATACCAGTTGTTAGGAATGATGTCCAGTGGGCTGACTCTTCCTTCGCACATGCTTGCTACTACGAGGAACTGAGCTCCGTAAGGGATAAGGCCCTGCATGATACATGTGAACATGTCGAGGATGGAAGCTGTCTTACGAGGGTCGATGTCGTACTTCTCACTGATCTCTCTTGCCATAGGTCCGTCAACGATGATAGCAACAGTGTTGTTAGCTGTAGCCATATCTGTCAGAGCTGCAAGTACAGAGAGGCCGACCTGTGCTGACTTCTTGCCCTTGAATGTCTTGGACAGCTTGTCGATGAGCCAGTTGAGGCCGCCGTAATGCTTAGCCATCTCAGCGATACCGCCGCAGAGCATTGACAGGAGGAATACTTCGATCATTCCCTGGAATCCGTCCCAGATATTAGCAGCGAAATCCATGAATGTGATGTCTCCGTAGCACATTCCGATGATGCCTGCCGCGAAGATACCGATTGTCAGTACCAGGAATACGTTCATGCCGATAAGAGCAAGTACGAGTACGAGGATGTATGGGATTACCTTGATGATGTCATATCCGCCTACCTCGAGAGCCTGTGCTGTCTCAGGTCTTCCGAATGCAATCAGAAGAACGATTGTAAGGATTGCTGCCGGAAGTGAGATCCAGAAGTTAGTTCTGAACTTATCCTTGAGCTCTACCTTCTGAGTTCTTGTTGCTGCGATGGTTGTATCTGAAATCATGGAGAGGTTATCTCCGAACATAGCTCCGGAAACTACTGCTGCCATTACGAGTGGCAGGCTGAGTCCGGCCTTATCTACAACACCGAGAGCGATAGGTACAAGAGCACCGATGGTTCCCATTGATGTACCTGTTGCTGTTGCGAGGAATGCTGCGATAACGAAAAGACCAGCTGTCAGAAGTGATGCAGGGATGATAGAAACACCCAGATTAACTGTTGCATCAACACCGCCCATTGACTTTGCAACTGCTGAGAAAGCACCTGCGAGCAGGTAGATCATGAGCATTGCCATGACGTCTTCGTTAGCTGCGCCTCTTGCAAAGATACTGAAGTTCTCGTTGATTCCTGCCTTGTAGTTCATAGCGAAAGCTACAAGTACTGCGATAAACATTGCTACTACTGCAGGGAACTGGTAGAATGCCATCTCAACTCCCTTAGACTGGAGGATGATTCCTGCGCCAAGGTAGATTACGATGAACACTGCGAATGGTATCAGAGCCAGTCCGCTGCTTCTTCTTTTTTCTTCCATGATTAAAACTCCTTCTTTATATAATTTCCACAATTTATGAATAGCGAAAGTTTTAATCTCAAGTCCCAACTCACGCCTATAATACGCGACTTTGCCATTGTAACGCTTGTTATGGAATTGTCAAAATAGTTTTTTTATATTTTTATCCAAAAAAATGACCGTGCGTCCAATAATTGTTGAATCTAACAACAGGAAAAAGAAAAATTCGGGCGATCATCCAAAAATCGTCCGAACCCCTGTATTTGCAACTATTGAAGATTTATTAACAATGCTTTAACTGATTGTTAACTACGTATATGCTCGCAGAAACGTATTATTATCAGGCAGCTGCCCTTTGCGGGCTCCCCTGCTGAGTGTAGTTGCAGCGTTCATGAACATTATCATCTGTTCCTTGGTTGTGCCCACAGGTGTCGTACATCCCGGGCATATTGTATAGCCCTTAGGATTGTCCCCTGCATCTTCTATGCATTTTCTGATACAGTCGTATATCTGTGTTTCAGTTCCGTTGCGGAGAATATCTACCGGAGGCACATTTCCGGTGATGCCGATCCTGTCTCCGTAATTCTCCTTAAGTTCTTTGAGGCTTTCGCAGTTATCGACCCAGAAATTCGATACTCCTGCATCGATTATTTCCTGCCATCTGTCGCGTGTATTTCCGCACATGTGAATAGATGTGGCACCCTGATACTCATTCATTCTTTCAACAGCCTGTCTGAGATATGGCACGAAGAATTCGTCAAACTGCCTTTTGCTTATAAGGTTCTTAGCTCCCATAGGCTCTGAAAGCATGAACCTGATACCCAGTCTCTTGTTCAGGTCTCTGCACAGCTCTACTATGCAGTCAGTTGAATACTGGAGGAGTCTGTGTACTCCTTCTTTATCTTTTACGGTTGAGATAAGAAATTTCTCAGTCCCTATAAGACTTGCAGCCGTAGTAAAAGGCCCGGCAAGTCCACTGCCAAAATTTCTCACATTGCCGTATTTGTCCATCAGTCTTTCGAATGCTTCTACGATCAATGGCAGCCTGCCGTCCTTGTCAATATTGAGCATGCCAAGCTCACTTACCTGATCAAAGCTCTCAAGTCTCGGCTTCACGATATATGAAACACTATCTTCCGGATAATTCAGTTCAGTCCCAAGTGCCTCTATCACTGTTCTGAGGCCAAGACCTATTCCCATATTATCTGCCTGAAAATCCTCTGCAAGTCCGCTCTCTACAGCGACCATTGCGTCAGCAGAAAAATAGTAATCTCTGATTGAATAACCATAAAGCGGGGGAGCTGTCTCCCCCGCGCTCAGAGATGTAGGAATGCGATCAACTTCTTCGCCTCTGGCATAAGCAGCGGCGCGCTCCTTTGGTGTCATTTCAGGTACTATAAGTTCCATTCCCTGTTTATCTCCTTGTTATTTATGGTGTGCTAAGATATAGCACAATCTGGAATAATGAAGAAGATTACTTCCAAGTTGGAAGAAGTGCTCCGCCTGAGATCTCAGCAAGTGCATTAGCAAGTTCATCACACTGAACAGCCTCAGCTATTCCCTTTGCCCAATCTGAATCAGCGTCAGCAGCATTTGCAACGAATCCTACAGCATAAACTTCTTCGTCATTTGACTTCATGATATAAGCTGAAGCGTCATTTCCAGCATTTACCATGTGCTGTCCTGCAAGGCAGATAGCGTCGAGGTCATCGATTGACTGTGGGAGCATCTGCATCTCAGCTTCCTGGAATGTGAAGTTGTGCGGATTGTCCTTGATGTCATGAATTGTAGCAACTTCAACTGTCTCATCAAGAGTGATCAGACCGTTGTCAGCAAGCATCTTCAGACCTCTGTCCTGATTTGTAGCGTCATTGCAGACTCCGATAACAGCTCCGTCAGGCAACTCATCTACACTTGCATGCTTAGTTGAATACATAGCAAACAGCGGTGCATATGTCTTAGGCTGAACCATAACGAAATCTGTTCCATTCTCTGCATTGTAAGCTTTCAGGTAAGGCTCATGCTGATACCAGTTCAGGTCTATGCTTCCCTCTGCGAGAGCAACGTTAGGCTGGATACTGTCATCGAATGAAACCATTTCTACATTGTAACCTGCTTCCTTGAGAATAGGCTCTACTGCATTGTAGTAATCGATCAGGTCAGAACGTACTCCGATCTTGACATCAGTCTTCTCTGCAGCAGCTGTCTCTTCAGAAGCTGCTTCTTCGCTGCTGTTGCTTCCGCAAGCTGTTGCAAGGCAGCAAGCCATAATAGCGATGAGTACCATAGCCAGTAACTTCTTTAACTTCATGTGTTTATTCCTCCTTGAGAATTAAGTAGATGATGTATGTTAAACGTCCCTGTGACGATTTAACCTGAATTATTTGAGTTTCTTATATATCCAGTCGCCGAAGTACTGAATGAGTGCTACAAGAATGATCAGGATAACTACGATTGAGTACATTATTCTCAGGTTAAAACTCTGATAACCATACTGCAGAGCAACTGCTCCAAGTCCGCCTGCTCCGATAGCACCTGCCATAGCTGTGCAGCCGAGAAGGTTGATTATAGCCAAGCAGAGGCCTGATATGATTGATGGTACCGACTCCTTGAGCATTACCTTGAAAACTATCTGCCACTTGGATGCCCCGAATGACTGAGCAGCCTCAATCAGAGCAGGGTCTACTTCCTTGAAGCTGTTCTGGAAGATTCTGGCCATGAACGGCGTACATGCCACAGTAAGCGGCACCAGAGCAGCTGTCTCTCCGATTGAAGTACCAGCGATAAGTCTTGTGAACGGGATAATAGAAATCATAAGGATTATGAACGGGAACGACCTGATCATGTTTACTATGAAATCAAGTATCCTGTTAACAATCATGTTCTCGTACAGTCCGCCCTTCTCAGTGACGACAAGAATAACACCGAAAACAAATCCCAGCAGCGTTGACAAAACGCCCGCAATAGCAAGCATCTTCAGCGTAGCGAAGAACGCAGGGACGATCAGCATCTTGAATATCTGTGCAAATGTATAATTCTTAAGTGTCATAAAAGCTGTCCCTCCCTTCTCTTAAGCTTTTCTGCCGAGTTCTTTCCAGCGTATGCCGCGCTTGTTCAGATAGTCAGAGACAACAGCGAAATCCTCGTCCTTGACATTTATCGCAAATATTCCCATACGGTCTTTCTCATATTCCTGGATAGTGCCGTTGATTATAGGGAACATGATACCCATGTCAGCATACATCTTGCCGAACAGCTCTCCGTCGGATTCATTATTGAGCAGATGAGATATCTGTATATTGTGTCCGGTTTCAGGAAGATGGATGTTTTCCTCGCCGAGCAGGTTAAGCAGAGCCTGAGGCTGGTCGAAGAAGATTTCTCTTACCGAACCTTCAGCCTTGATGATACCGTTTTCAAGTATGCACGCCTTCTGACAGATCTTACGTACTACTTCCATCTGATGGGTGACCACAATTACCGTAATGCCGAGCTTTTCATTGATCTCGAGAAGCAGATCGAGGATAGAATTTGTGGTCTTAGGGTCAAGCGCTGATGTAGCCTCATCACACAGGATGAATTTAGGATCCATGGTCAGAGCACGTGCTATAGCGACACGCTGCTTCTGTCCTCCGGAAAGATTGCGTGGCTTGGCGTTCATCTTATCTGAAAGACCTACGAGTTCGAGAAGGCTCCTGACTTTAGCGTCTATCTCATCCTTAGGATATTTCCAGCATGTCATAGGCAGAGCGACATTCCTGTAAACAGTTTCTCTCTCAAGAAGTGAGAACTGCTGGAATATCATGCCTACATGGCGTCTGAATTCGCGGAGTTCCTTATCTGAATAGTCCTTGATTTCATGGCCATCTACCTTAAGACTTCCTTCCTGATAGGAAGTGAGTCCGTTGATACATCTGAGTAACGTTGATTTTCCCGCGCCGCTCCTTCCGACCAGTGCATAGATCTCACCGTCTTCTATTGTGAGGTTTATATTTTCAAGCACCGGAGTTCCGGTATCTTCCCAAACTTTTTTAAGGTTCTTGATCTCAATCAATTCTCCGCACCCTCTATCCTTTCACTTTGATTTTTTCAGTCTTCTCTATATAAACTATCTTTCCGTCCTGAATGTGAATCGTCACACTTCCGAATTCGATTCCACATACAGCATCGTACAGAATATCTTTAATATCCTTTCTCTCGTTATTAGGCACTTAAAAACTCTCCTTCCTTTGTTACAAAAAAAGGAGACAATAACGGTTATGAGCCGTCATTGCCTCCAGGGTCTCTGGTCAGCAATTTGCAGTAATGGCTGTTACGCAACAAATTTTATAAAAGACCAGGCCATTACTTCCAATTGTTTTTGGGTCTGCTGACAAGCAGGCATTATAATTATTACCAATAGGAAAAGCTGTATTAACAATATCTTAACGCAGTATACTGTTTATCTTACTTCTTCTCTCCTATCAGTCTAGGTCCTACCGAGTCGATCATCGGCATTGCCGGAAGTCTGTCTACTTCCTTACCCTCGAAGTATGCCTGCATACGTTCATTGGATGTCATCTGGTCTTTTCTTACTGTCATATTGTTCTCCTCCACAGCTGATCAGATACTCCTCCTGTGTCTCCCCCGAATTCGAAGTCCTCATCTCTCACCGGTTCTCCCGGCTTCTTCACAATAATATCTTCATCCCATTCGCCTGCAATAAGCTTGCGAAGTATTTCATTGCTGCCCTTGACTGTGCATTTCTCAAGTTCCAGCAGGTCAGCACATTTCTCTGCATATTCCTGAACAGGTGCCAGTTCATAGCAGCCTGTGTCTATAACGGTCACCTTGGTGTATGAATCGAACATAAGCTTCATAGCCTTGAGTCCGCGGCGCTCTCCGTATCTCTCCTGCGCCCTCTTAAGCATCGAGAGCAGCGCACCTTCGTCTCTGGACCATCCCTTGGTCAAGTACATGTTCCCTGCCTCCAGGAGGTTCCGCTTCTGCCTCTTGCCCGTGCAAAGCATGATGTTGCAGCAGTCGTCAAATCTCGGCATCGCGAGAATCGCTCTCTCCGTATGCCAGCCACTTGCCCCTTTGCCGCAGAACCCATAAGCGAGCATAACGGTATCCGCGCCATCTGACTCTGCACGTTCGATTTCCTTCTGTATCACCTCACGCAGCTCATCAGGATCATTGTGATATCCTCTTTCCATCCAGCGGATCTCTACATCACTGCAGTCAAACTGATCGAAGACCTGATTGATCTCGTCTTCGATCATCGAACAAGCTATTAAGATTTTCTTTCCTGAATATCTCTTGTCCACCGATGACCTTGCTACTTCATAACTATCTCGCGGAACTTACCATTAGCCAATTTAACACCTACGTTCTTGATGCATACCTGTCCGCCGATCTTAGCCTTCCCTCTCATATCCAGCATTGCCTTGAGGAAGTCGATACCAGGCTCCAGCTGATACTCCTTAAGCTCTGCATGTCCTGTGTCGACGAGAGCATATGTGAACTTAGGGCACAGCAGGAAGATGCAGCTTTCATCCATAATGTCTGCGACCTTCCTCATGAACGGATCATAGAAGTCCTCTACCGCATTGGTCAGGAACTTAGGTCCAAGAATATCGAGCGCACCTGCCGAATCCGAGAAGATGAATACATCAACTCCGGCCTTCTTACCTTCTTCAATGTATCTGAGGAGCTGCCCTGCGAACTTATCAAACACAAGCTTCATCTTTTCTCTGTCCTTGCGGTATGCCTTGAACACAAGTCTAGGCTCCATCAGAGCGTTTAGCATAGTGAACGGTCCTGTTACCTCGAGGCATACTGTCTCACCTTCGCTCTTCATCTCAGAGCATGCATCGAGCACCTCATGAATACGCCATTTACTGAAATCTATATCCGGAAGTGCGAGCACCTCGTCCATGTTTGAACAGATCGGATCCTTGGCTCTCGGGCCTGTATTAGCATCGCCGTAATTCAGGATCGCACCCATCGCTTCCGCCTCAACTGTCCTGCAGAACGGCAGCAGTACAAAGTCAGAGTTGTCATGGGCCTTGATGGCCTTGGCAAGTGTCTGCATTGTATCGCTGTGCATATATGCATCCGGGAACTCCAGCCCGAGACCTTCTGTTACCTCAGCGCTTACACCAACTGAATTTGAGTATGTGCACTTGTATTCTCTTATATCTGCCATTGGAATTATTTACCTCCGACTATTTATCTGAATGGATCCTCGTTGAAAAGATCCCTCTTATTATCATTTTTATGACCGTACTCGAGCATCAGTGCTGTGATCTCGACACGGTTTCTTGCGGCTGATTTCTCAAGATAATCAGCCAAAGCGTCAGATTCTATCAGCCCACGCCTCAGCATGTACCGTACGGCTTCTGCACTTCGGCGGTTGATCGCAAGATCGAGCAGATTGCTCTGCCTGCCGGAAACGAAATCATCGATCAGCCGGCTGTCAGAATCATCCCCATCAGCATCCGAATGCTGCTCCATATATGTAAGAACTGCAGAATATCTTGCAGCAGGTGGCAGCAGCATCAATCTGGCCGGAGCGACGACGATCTCAGTAAGATTCCTGCACCCCGAGAAAGCTCCTCTGTCTATCTTCTCAATGCTTTCCGGCAGTTCAAGAGATGCCAGCGAATGACAGCTCTCAAACATCTCACCGCCTATGTGAAGCGTACCCTCAGGTAACTTGACAGACTTAAGTTTCCAGCAGTGCTGGAATACGCCTGCTCCAATACTGCTGACCGCATCAGGAAGCTTTATCTCTTCAAGTGCATAGCACATCCTGAAAGCATAGCTGCCTATGTGGCTGACGCTATCAGGGACATCGATTGAAGTGAGGTTATCCACACCTGAAAAAGCAAGATCCTCTATATACCTGATATGCTGCGGCACACAATAATGCACCGCAGCACCCTCATATCTTATCAGTCTGTCACCTACGATCGTAACCGGCATATTATTCTCCGAATGTCCTGACAGTCTTCAGGACTTCCTGCACATTCTTAAGAGGCGAGCCCATTCCAAGCCCGCATGCAGGAGATATGATATCCGAACCGCCGTTGTAGCAGTTCCTTGTCAGCTTCTCAACAGTCTTCTCATCCTGCATCTCGATTGCAAATGTGCTGACGTTACCCATGATCACTTTGTCAGGGAGCTGTCTCTTGGCTTCACGCAGAGATACGACAGCATCGAAACTGAATGCATCGCTGTGGATCTTGGCGACCTTCTCATATACAGACTTCATCTGTCCGCAGATGTGGACGATAGTTCTCGCACCGGCTGCAGCAACAGCATCTACGACCTTGTTGATGTATGTTACGGCATATTCGTCGAAGAACTTTGGTCCGAGAATCTCACCGGTGCCGCTCGGGTCAGAGATCACGATAACATTAGCACCAGCCTCCACCTCAGCAACGCCGAATCTGATCAGCTGCTCTGTTACGAACTCCATGTATTCATGTGCGAGTTCTCTCTTCTGGCGCAGCTGCTTGTAATACTTTGTTGGTTCCATTACTGAGCTTGCTACGCTTACAGGTCCGACAAGATTGCCTATGATAGGCACATCTTGTGTCTCTTCCTTGAGGATCCTGATAGCATCGAGCACAACTTTGGCTCTTCCGGAATTCAGGTCCATAGGGCTGAGCTTCTTGTAATCTTCAACTGTGTCAATTGCATATCCTGTAATATGCGGCTCGAAGAGCTGTGAGCCCATAGTGCAAGTCGCGCCGAGAGCCTCTGCCTCTACCGACATGCAGAACGGAACTCCATAGTTCTCAAAGCATCCCTGATCGACGATCGCCTTCGCAAGATCTGCCATCATTCTTGCATCTGTATGAGCCTCAGGCAGATATACGCCGGCAACATCCTGCAGCTCCTTGGTTACCATGTTCATCATGCCGCCCGGGCAGATGCATGCAGGCCTGTCGACCTTCTCGCCTTTAAGTATCTTGATTAATCTCTCATTAGCAGTAGTCATTTATATCACCTTTATTTGAATGTCGGGAATATCAGGCACTCAGAGAGCAGTCTCTCATAGTTCTCCGTTGCACCGAGTTCAAGATAATCCATCTCATGTGCAAGCTCTTCCATCTCTCTCTTGACGTCAGATGACATAAGTGCCATATATGCGCCTGTCTTGGAAGTATTGCCCACGTACTCGATCTTGTCCTCGACCTCGAACGGCAGGATGCCTGTGCCTGTAATACTGTCGGCAGGTAGATGTGCTCCGAACTGTCCTGCTATGAGGACACTGTCCAGATCTTCCATGCCGATGCCGGCCTTCTTCATCAGAGCCATGAAACCCGAGAGAATAGCGCCCTTGGCAAGCTGTACCTGCCTGACATCACCCATGGTGATGCACAGAGGCTCATCTCCGTCAGTCATTCTGAATGATCTCTTGCCCTCTGCATCTACGAGGATATATTTAGATCTGTAGTCGTCTGCAGGGAACTTGTCAGCTTTGACAAATGCACCTGTCTTACGGACGATACCTGTCCTCAGCAGCTCCTTGGTAACTGTAAGGATGCCGCTGCCGCAGATTCCTGCAGGCTCGCAGTCTCCGATGACCTTGATATCAAGTCCATCTTCACCGATATGGATGTCCTCGATCGCACCCTCAGCAGCACGCATTCCGGAGCTTATATTCATACCTTCAAGAGCAGGACCTGCAGCACATGAGCACGACATCAGTCTGCCATCAGCTGCGAGCACTATCTCTCCGTTCGTTCCTATATCTATGAATATCGTATTGCCATTGCGGTGCTTGAGATCACAGACATATGCACCGGCAACAATGTCCGCGCCAATATACGCAGACACAGACGGCAGGCAGTAAAGCCTTGCCCCCGGTGCAGCCTTAAGTCCGATCTCTGATGCTCTCATGTCCTTGGCTTTGGCGAAGACAGGAGCGAAAGGCGCCTTGCCTATCGGTGTCGCATCAACTCCGACAAGCATGTGCATCATTGTGCAGTTAGCACCGACTGTGATCTCATAGATCTCATCAGTGCTGACATCGAATCTCTCGCAGATAGATCCGATCATCTTGTTGATCGATCCGACGATGGCCTTCCTGAGCTTGATGATACCGTCCTCCGGATGCTCGATCTCATATGTGATCCTGGTCAGTACATCAAGGCCAAAATGCTTCTGAGCATTGATTTCCGAGGCATGACCAAGCTCCTCTCCTGTGTTCATGTCCACAAGAGAGCAGACTACAGTTGTTGTTCCGATGTCTATAGCAACGCCGAATCTTCTGCCTGTTGTGTCGCCATGCTCGAGTCCGACGACTCTGCCATTGTGCAGTACAGCCGTATATTCGCCCGGCTTCATGGAATCTATTCCCAGAGCTGTGTAGTCCATTCCTTCAGCACCGGTCTCTTCGAGTATCTGATCTTCAAATGGAGTCTGATCATCGAGAGTAGGCTTGTGGATGGTCACAGGCATCTTGGTTATGTCTGTATTGAACTCAAAGTCAGGCAGATATCCGGATGTAAGGACGTCGTGCTTCTTCTCTTTCTGAAGGGACTCGACCTTAAGATCACCTGATGGAATGACCAGACAGCCAAGCCTTATGCCCGAAGCTACTTCATCCTGCTTGAGTATTCCCAGTTCTGTTTCAGTTATTTCACCGGCATCGCCCTCAAGGATCCTTACCTTGCACTTGCCGCAGATACCTTTGCCGCCGCAGGCGTTGTCAACAAATATACCTGCGCCGAGCATAAGATCCGCGAGAGTCTGTCCCGGTGTGTATTCAATTGTCTTGCCTTGCGGCATTACCGTTAGAAGCGGCATTATGATTATTCCTCCAAAGTGATAGTTGCAGATTATTCGATTCCGACGAGCTTCTTAGCTACTTCAACAGCCTCTACAGCATTTCTTGAATATCCGTCTGCACCGATATCCTCTGCATACTTCATGGAGATAGGGCTTCCTCCTACCATTACCTTGAAGTTGTCTCTGATGCCCTGCTCTTTGAGCTTCTCAATTACGGTTCTCATACCAGGCATTGTTGTTGTCATCAGAGTTGACATCATGATGAGGTCAGCATCTACTTCCTTAGCCTTCTCGATGAAGCTGTCGATAGGAACGTCTCTTCCGAGGTCATACATCTCAAATCCTGCAGTCTCCATCATGATCTTGACGAGGTTCTTGCCGATACCGTGTGTGTCTCCCTCGATTACGCCGATAACTGCCTTCTTGGAGTCACCCATCGAAGCATCTTCAGGCAGATGCGGACGGAGTACATCAAGTCCGGCATACATTGCATCAGAACAAAGCAGCAGGTCTGTTACGAAGTACTCTTCCTTGTCATACATGTCTGATGCGCGGTTCATTCCGTCTACAAGACCATGCAGGATACCGTCCAGAGGATCATAACCTTCAGCGATATACTCCTCGCATACATCAGCTATCTCTTCGTCTTCCATCTCGAAGACATAGTCGGACATCTTCTGCAGTAATTCTTCTTTAGTTGCCATAAATACTTTCTCCTGTTTCTAATTATTATTAATTGTTATTCCTTGGTGTCAATCACATTGCTGAGGGCTTCTTCTGCTATTCCGAGAGGCAGGCAGCCCTTCCTTGCGCCTCTTCCATACTTGCGGGCAGCGTATATGAATGCGTCAAAATTCTCTCTTGGTGTCCCGATAGGTACCTGGCATCCTGTACCGAGTGTATAGCCGTTAGGTGCCTCAGATCCCTTGATGATGCAGGTCTTGCATGTCTCGATAACATCATCGATGCTGCCGTTGAGCATTACATCAACAGGTGCGACATTGCCCATGAGTCCGAAGTGCGGTCCCATGATCTCCTTAGCGGCTGCAAGGTCTTCCATGTTGTCTACGCTGAAGTTAGCGACTTTGAGCTTGCTCATTTCCTCCCAGAGCGGTGATGTCTTGCCGCAGATATGGATTCCAGGCTTCCTTCCGAGAGCCTGAGTAAGTCCCTCGATCAGGTCAACAAGATGAGGCTCTGAGAACTTCTTGTAGTTCCTCATTCCGAGAATATCTGAGCAGCTGACCGGGTCGCAGATGGTGCATCCGCCGCCGCCGAACTGATCTGCGAACATCTCTGCATATGCAACAGTGTAATCAACACACCAGCTCAGAAGATCATGCAGTTCCTGCGGATGTCTTACTGTATCTCTCAGGATCTTCTCTACAGGTCTTATGCATGAAGCATTGGTGAATGGTCCGGCAACAGGCATTGCAATGCCCATCTCAGGAAATGCCTCCTTGAGATCGATACCTCTCTGAAGTACCGAGCGGAAGACAGGATTCTTCTTAGGGTCATCCTTCATCAGTGTCTTCAGCTGGTCATAATCTTCAAGCACAGGCTTGATGACACGGTCAATACCAACTTCAGGGAAATAGATTTCTGAACCTACTGCCTGAGCCATGGTCCTGAGTCTGAGTCCGGCAGCAAGCCCGCCGATGTTGAACTCTTCTTTGCGGCGTTTGATGACATCTATGTGTACCTTGACGTCATTTCTCCACTGTGCAGTAGTATATCCGAAGATATTAGCCATTGCCTCCTCATTACTCTGGATAGAGAATGGGATATGATCTACTTCTTCACCTGCAGCATATTTCTGCATTCTTTCCCCGTCTGACATTGTCTCAGGGTACTTCTCCATTTCACGTTTCAGTTCTTCATAAGTCATGTGAGTACCTCTTACATCCCGAACATCATAAAACAACGCGGTCTTCGCCGCAATATATTGTTAATTATACAAACAAAAAGCAACGTCAAGTATTGATTGGCTCAATACCCGGCGTTGCCTATATTATTATAAGTAATAGTTGTCCAATTACAGCCCCATCTGATCAATTTTACGGTCTATTTCGATCTGTCTCTCATTGAAGAGGAGCTCTTTGTTGTGTCTGAAGTATTCCTCGCATCCGTATTTATTGATGAAGGCTGCGCTTGCAGGATCAGCGGTAAGCTCAGTAACGATCATCAGCATCTCTCCTCCCTCGCCCCAGCTCTTATCAGCAAATCTGAAAAGTCCTGAGAGTTTGTCTCCGGTATGAGAGACTAATGAAGCCTGTTCTCTGACAAGTGCGCCATAGCTGCTCCTGATACGATCGAATGAATCACTCTTATCTCTTATCTCTGATGTCTCCGCTGCAAAGCTGTCCATTAGATCTGCGGTCCTCTTCAGAACTCTCCGTCTGTCTGAATCTACTGCACCTGACCTCTTTCCGGCTTCGAGCTTTGCCCTCACTGAGGCAGCTATTCCGGCAAGCTCCTCATGCGGACTCTTGTCTCCCTGCTCTGAATCCGCATACTCTTTAAGGCGCGTCCTGAGTTCTTCAAGGACCTGATCTTCAGCTCTGCATTTACGGATATCATTCCTGACATTACTCAGGAGAAGTCCTATAATTGTGTACACCTCGTCGAATCCCGCATCTGATGCCTGCCTGGTAATCTCCTCACCATACCTTCCCAGCAGTATGTCCTCAACAGGATATTCTGTTCTGTATTTATTGAAGAGATCATAGTAAACGGCAAATTCTTTAGCGGCAGCAGGATCCTGAAGGTACTGTATTATGAGGTCCTCATCGACCTCAAGTCCATTCTGTTCATACAGATGCAGCATCTTGCTGAGATCCTCCCAGCCTCTTGGTGTCACGATGCTCCTTCCGCTGACTGTGGTCTCTACTGAATAGAACCTGTTCCTCTTGCTCTGAAGGAATGTCGTGATGGAAGGATGGATACCTGCCTTGAGAGCGTACTCCTTCCATGTATCGTAGTCAGCCTCAACATCGATCTTCTTGAGTCTGTCCAGTGTAACTATGTCAAAATCTCTTACGGAATCGTTGTATTCAGGCGGGTTGCCCGCACACACGATTATCCAGCCGTCAGGGATGCGGTGCCTTCCGAACACTTTGTACTGGAGAAACTGCAGCATCAGAGGCGACAGAGTCTCAGACACGCAGTTGATCTCATCGAGGAACAGTATCCCCTCGCGTACACCAGTCTCCTCCATGAGTTCATATACAGAAGCGATGATCTCGCTCATTGTATATTCCGTAACATCGAATTCCCTGCCGTCGAAGGTCTTGTGGCTGATGAAAGGAAGTCCGATGGCACTCTGCCTGGTATGATGCGTCATGGAGTATGAAATGATTCCTATCCCAAGCTCAGCTGCAATCTGCTCCATTATGGCTGTCTTGCCTATTCCCGGAGGGCCGATCAGCAGAATAGGTCTCTGCTTCTCGACAGGGATAGCATATCCGCCGAATTCATCTCTGGTCAGATATGCTCGTACAGCATTCCTGATCTGTGTCTTGGCTTTGCTTATGTTCATTGTGTTCTCCTATATCCCTTCGTGCAGCTCGTCCTGCTCAAGCAGGACTCTTATCGCCCATACCGGCACTGCCGGCATATGGTATCCATCGTCAACGAAGACGAAAGCGGTTCTGTATGGTGGCTTTGTCTCAGGAAATCTGCCCAGACCATCGGTGAAATAAATGAGTCCCCTGAGATCCGTAAATGCTCCTTCATGTATCAGCCGGTCCACATATGTGAAAACAGGTCTGAAGTCAGTGCCTCCAAGGCCTCTGATCTCCATTGTCTCAAGATATCTGTCAAAGTCCTCTGTACACGTAATGACTTCATCAGACTGTATCTCAGCGTCACACTGCACAATATGCACATTGATGTCTCTGAAGAATGAGCCCTGCTGATTCAGTATACCATAGGTCTTGCGGAGGAAGGTCTGGACTTCTTCTCCGGCAACCGAGCCTGAGGTATCTATTGCTATGACAAAATCCCTGATTCTGTGGTCTTCTCTGTATTCAAGCGGTTCGATCAGCGGCATGTTCCTGTAGTGCTCAAGACCGTATGTGTAGTAGATATAGTCAAATTCATCATCTGACACCTTCATCTCCTCGCCGGTTGCAGCGAACTGCCTGAGAAAATCCGAATAGTCACAGCGTTCCCTCGTGACCGCACGGATATTCTGGATCAGAGATCCTGAGGCTTCGCCTCTTACTTTGCCGAATATCTCTAGCTCCATCTCTATCTGCTTGGCGATATTCTTCCACTGGTCCTCATCTGTGAGCTTTACATCCTGAGCCGGACCGGATATGTGCTCTCTTGCCTGAGGTGCGGAACCAGCCTGTGTCTCATGATAATACCACGTGCTGTGATCATCAGGAGAGAATAGTTCTGACAGATATTCCAGCTTCTTCTCTGAGCAGTTCTCTCTCAGATAAGCATATATCTTCTCTGCTGTCAGATATCTGACAGCTCTTCTCAGCTCCCTTATATACCGGAGCTGCCTTTCCTGTCTCTCAGATCTTGTACATACAAGATTCAGCTCGCAGATCACAGTCTCAACAGCAATATCGCATGACAGGTCCCATTTTCTCCTGTCGATCCCCATTCCAGTGAACTGATGCATGAAGATGCAGTGGAGTACCAGATGAAGATATATTCTCGTGATCTCCTCCCGTGATTCTCTATAGACTCTCAGAACATATTCTGGCGAGAGATAGATGCTGCTGCCGTCAGTCGATATCGTTCCATCATAAACAGCCCTCTTATGAATACTCAGCGCTACATCCATGTAGCGGAGATTCACAAGGAGGCGGTTCCTTGATATATCAAGCACATCATTCGCAAGCCTGAGAACTTCATCTGTAGCCATGGTGAATGCTGTTATCTGTTCTCTTCTGTCTCTGGTATATCGATATAGTCAAGAAGCTTCTTTATCTTGCCTGTTGTCTCAGCTGCAAGGTTATGATCCTCTCCACTTGCAGTGACGCCGACTACGACAGGTCCCTTGCGTGCGATTCCCGGGAAGAAGAAGTCGCACAGATTATGATCCCCTGCCGCATTGACGAGAATATTCCTGCGTCTGCACATTCCTGCGATCCTGACATCAGTGCCGGCGTGTCCCGTAGAGATAAATGCCACATCCATGCCGTCAAGATCGTTCTCGTCAAATCTCCTGCGGTGATATGTTATATATCCTGCATCAGCGATCTTCTGTATGGCCGGATCACAGTCAGGCGCTACAACAGTGACCGATCCGACAAAGTCATATATGCTGACCAGCCTCCTTGCTGCTATCCTTCCCGCCCCGATGAAGAGTACATTCTTCTGTGACAAATCAACAAACAGTGGAAAATACAGACCCATTAATTATCTCCTTAGCTTATTCATAGAATCTTCTCTTGACGAAATGATTGAGTATCCCGCCAATGATTATTATACCAAGTGCAATATATATTACTTTCATGGCGGCTTCCTGTGTGTCTGCTATCGTTCCGCCATCTGCCGAAAGTTCTACATGCAGCTTGTCCGCAGGTATGCTCTCTGCCAGAAATGCGATATCTCTGTCATACCATTTGGATTTCTTCTTGCTGTATGCAGCACAAGGGATTTCTTTATTGAGTGCCTCAACATCAATAGTGAATTCGCCGAATCCGCTGGACTCATCGGCCGGTATCCAGTCACTTTGGTCCGCTGCAGCAGCTTCTGCTGCTGTTCCCGGATAAATATAGGCATAGCTGGTGCTGGATATGCGGATGACAGCTCTGAGACTTCTGCCTGAATTAGTAAGCTCTGCATCAGTAATAGTGAAGAAGCGTGAGCTTGAGAGAGTCTGGACATTGTAAGTTCCCTCGTCAAAGTCCTCAGGGTATACAGGTGTCATGCTGTAGATCAGCGTCCCGTCCTGAAGTGAACGGTCTCTCTCCGCAGTCTCTGTGCCTATTCCCTTCTCTTCGTCCTTGATTACAACAGGATCTGCGTTAACGGTTGTGATGAATGCTGAGATCATAAGTACTGCAGCAACAAGGACTGTCAGTAATCTGTGTCTGTCCATGGCTGCCTCCTATAGATTCTTCTTCTTGTATATGAAGTATACAGATATCCCGCCCAGAATGACAAGATACGCTATCAGGACAATGAAGCCTATGAAACCCGGCGATTCCCCGTTCGCTATACTTCTTATCATGCCGCTTGTCTGTGACAGAGGCAGGATCTCTATTATCTGCCTGAATCCGTCCGGCATTTCTTCTGTCGAGAAGAACGTATTGCACAGGAAAGACATCGGCATGATTATATATGTATTGAACCTCGGAGCATCCGAGTATGTCTTGGCCAGAAATGACAGCACGAGTGCCAGCGTAGCAAATACCATTCCGTTCAGCAGTAGTATGAGGAACGATAATCCGTTGAACACAAGGCCGTGCCTTACAGGTATTGTAAGGATCAGTATAACTAAGGCCGCATACATTCCCCTCAGACTTCCGCCTATTATCTGCCCTGAGATGAACTGCCACAGTGGTGTGGGTGAAACCATTACCTGATCGAGTGCTTTCTCGTAGAGTCTCTGGACGCTCATGCTCTGAGCTATTGCGCCAAAGCTCCCTGTCATTGTGACCATAGCGACCAGTCCCGGAACCAGGAAGTGAATATATGGCTCACCATGTGATGTGGTACGGATCCCAAGTCCGAAAATAATCAGGTACATCAAAGGAGAGATCATCGCGGCAACGGTGATCTTATAGAAGTCGCGTCTGAACTCGACCCATTTCTCCCATAATACTGTCCTGATTCCTGTCATATAAGTTTGCGTCCTGCTACATCTACGAATACATCTTCAAGTGTGGTCTGTCTGAATACCGAGTCGTCAGGTGCGGTTTCGAGATACCTTATCGCCTCTTCCCTCGTTCTGAAATGAGTGCTCTTAAGGTTCCCTTCGCCTGTCTCATCGACCGTATATTCACCGAGTTCCTCGATAAGAGCCCGCGGTGAGTCAAGTTTCTGGAGTCTGCCCTTGTTGATCATGGCAACTCTGTCACACAGAGCTTCAGCCTCCTCAATATAGTGAGTCGTAAGGAGGATCGTCATGTTCTGTCCTGAGACCTGCCTGAGAAGATTCCACATCTGCCTTCTTGAAAGAGCATCCATGCCCGCTGTCGGCTCATCAAGAAGAAGGATTTCCGGCTCGATCAGGAGAGCCCTGCAGATCATGAGCTTCCGCTTCATTCCTCCTGAAAGATGCCTTACTATTCTCCTGTGATACTCGCCAAGCCCGGCGAAATCCAGCAGTTCTCTGGAGCGTTCCCTGATCACTTTCTTAGGCATATTATAAAGGCGCCCCTGATATTCCATGACCTCATCCATGGTCATATCCTGGCGCATCGAATATTCCTGAGTGATTACAGCGAGCTTTCTCTTCTGTTCAGAAGCGCCTCTGGTCAGCTTCATTCCGTCTATGTATATCTCACCTGAAGTAGGCAGGAGGACAGTCGACATCATGCTGATAGTCGTTGTCTTGCCTGCTCCGTTTGGTCCGAGCAGCCCAAAGAATTCGCCTGTTCCGATCTCAAGCGAAAGACCGTCAACAGCGGTAAAGTTGCCGAATTTCTTTGTCAGCTCTTTAAGTTCGATCATTGTCTATTTGCTTTCCTTAGCTATTATAAGTGAGAAGTATCCTGCATCATCAGGTATCTCTTCCAGTGATCTGTAAACCTTCTCATTGTCCATGCTGCAGTTCTCGACTGCCTGCACATCATATCCGCTTCGGCCAAGCATTTCCTTGACCTCACGCGTCTTGCTTGCGGATTTCATGATCACGTAATTGCCCGGCCACTCAAGAGTGCCCTCTGTATTATGAAGTCCCGGTATGACATGAAGCGGCTCCTGCCACTCTGTAAGTGAAACACCGAGTCTTGCAGCCGCTGCGCAGAATGAAGGTATCCCGGATACCAGCTCTACAGTGTATCCGTCAGCCTCAAGGATATGCTGGATATAACTGAAAGTACAGTAAATTGTGGAATCCCCGAGAGTTATATAGATGACATTCTTCCCCTCATCAAGATATTTCTCAATGATGTCAGCAGCCTGCCTGTGAGCCTTTGCAATAAGATCTGCATCTCTGACCATTGGCATATATACAGGGACCAGTTCCTTGTCTGCTATTTCAGGAACAGCGCCGGCAGCGATCTTGTACGCAACAGCCTCCTCGGGATCTTTGCCAGGCACTGCGATGACATCATTTTCTCTGATGAGCCTGCATGCCTTAAGTGTCATGAGCTCCGGATCTCCGGGGCCGACTCCGACTCCGTATGCAATGCCTTTCTTAATGTTTCCACTCATTCTTCTGCTCCTTTGCTGCCCTTTCAAGACATTCTGTAAGTGATGCAAGTGTGGCCTCCTCTGAGGTCCATACCTTCATACCATGCTTCTCTGCTTCGGATGCTGTCATAGGACCGATGCAGACCGCTCTGACAGTGCTGTGATCCATTTCCGGATAAGCATTCACAAATCCCCTTACTCCTGATGCGCTTGTGAAAAGCGCATATGTATCAGGCTCAGGAAGAATGGTCCCGGCATCGAACCAGTCAGCTTTTCTGTATACTGTATCATAGGTCGCGATATCATCTATGATCACATCACCTGCCTTCGCAAGTTCAGAGACTAGCTCCTTATTGCCTATCGCTGCTCGCGGGATGAGGACCCGGTCTCCCGGCTGTAGGAGTCCCGACAGTTCTTCTCCCAGAGTCCTGCCGTCGAACACTGTAGGGAGCATATCTGCCTTCAGCCCCCTGCCGGCAAGAGCAGCCTCAGTACCCTTACCAAGCGCAGCAACCCGGCATGATGCGAGGGCTCTTATATCTGCAGTCTTCATCAGCTCATCGAAGAAGACTCTTACTCCACTCGGGCTGGTGAAGACGATCCATCTGTACATCCCATTCTGGAGGTCTTCTATCGCTTTCTCAAGCCTTGAGCTGCCTGAGACAGGTTCTATTTCAATTACCGGTACCTCTATTACCTCCGCGCCTTTCACCCTCAGCATGGAGGCAAGACCTGATGACAGTTCCTTAGGTCTTGTAACTACAGCTCTGATGCCGCTGAGTGGCAGCATCTCATGCCAGCCAAAGTCCTCTCTGAGCTTTGCAGTCTGCCCGACCACAATTACTGCCGGCGCCGTTGCATGCTCATACTCAGCAGTTTGTTTGATGTGAGCAAGGTCTGTGACCAGCACTCTCTGTGAGGCTGTAGTACCCTTTTCGATTATAGCTGCAGGAGTGTCTCCCGGCATGCCCGCTTCAAGAAGACCCTTCATTATTATGTCCAGGGTAGACATTCCCATCAGGAAGACAAGTGTATTCCCTGTCCTGGCATATGCCTGGAAGTCTATGTCCAGACTTCCATTATCTCTGCGGTGTCCTGTTATGACAGACACTCCGGTGCTGAGGCCTCTGTGTGTGACTGGTATCCCGGCATAAGCTGGTGCTGCGAAAGCACTCGTTACTCCCGGTACGACTTCGCATTCGACATTGTTCTCTTTAAGGAGCTCAAGCTCCTCGCCTCCGCGTCCGAAGACGAACGGATCACCGCCTTTAAGTCTTACTACCCGCTTTCCCTCAAGGGCTTTGCCAAGAAGCAGTCTGTTGATGTCATCCTGCTTCATCGTATGCTTGCCGGCTCTCTTGCCGACATATACAAGCTCAGCATCAGCTGGCACTAGCGACATGACTCCGCCTCTTATTAGAGCATCATACACGACCACCTCGGCCTTTCCGAGCACGTCACGTCCCTTCAGAGTCAGAAGACCTATATCTCCGGGTCCGGCTCCTACCAGCCAGACCTTGCCTTTTCTCTCTGTACTATTGCAATCGTTACTGTTCATTTTTTCAACATCCTGTGTGCAAGTTCTCTGCCAAGTGCCGCAGCATCTGATGCCGGGCCGCTGATACTGTCCCTTATGATCAGGGCTCTTCCTGTATCATATCTTAATCCTGTTATCCTGATAATGTTCCCGTCTGTCTCTGCGTATGCAGTATCAGGTGAGCCGCAGTCTGCACCTATGGCTTTGACATAAGAGCGTTCGGCGGCAGCACAGCACATTGATCCGGGATCGTTGATCCTGCATGTAATGTCTGTATCAAAGTCTTTCCTGGTCTGTATTCCGAGGATGCCCTGACATGCTGACGGGGTCATCTCTTCAGTCTCAAAGTATCTGCTTATCCTGTGCTCAAGGCCGAGTCTTTTAAGACCTGCAGCAGCAAGGATCAAAGCAGAATACTGCCCTTCGTCGAGTTTTCTTAGTCTGGTCTCCACATTGCCTCGGACCGGTGCAGTTTGGGCTCCCGGTATGAGTTCTTTGATCTGAAGAGACCGCCTGAGACTTGATGTACCTACAGGCAGATTAACATCCAGTTCGCTCTTTCCCTCAGGAAGTACAAGAACATCCCTCGGGTCTTCCCTGTGCGAGAAAGCGACCAGCGGAAGGTCTTCCGGTATCACTCCCGGGAGATCCTTGAGGCTGTGAACGGTAAGATCAACTTCACCGGCCCTGAGTGCTTCATCGAGCTCCTTCACGAATAGCCCTTTGCCGCCAATCTGGTCCAGCGTCTTGTCCAGAATCTTGTCACCTGTGGTCTTCATGGTGACAAGCTCTGTACGCACGTCCGGACAGACCTCTTCTATGCGCCTCATCACTATCTCAGACTGCAGTACAGCCAGCCTGCTGGCCCTGCTTCCGACTCTTATTATTCTGTTGACTTGTTTGTTATCTTTCAGCATGATGCTATTTCTAACCTATCCTGCCTTCCCTGATCAGTCCGGCAAGCTCTTCTGCAAAATATGTCTCGTAAATCTGTGCTCCTGCTCTGAAAGCTCCAATCGCCATCTCGCTGATGATCGATGCCTCGTCGATCCAGCCGTTGGCAGCTGCTGCTTTGACCATTGCATATTCTCCGCTGACGCTGTAAGCCGCAACCGGAACATTCACTGCATCTCTTACCTCGCGGATCATATCAAGGTAAGACATTGCAGGCTTGACCATTACGATATCCGCGCCTTCCTCAACATCCAGCAGAGCTTCCTTGATGCCTTCTCTTCTGTTGTGGTAATCCATCTGGTAGCTCTTCCTGTCTCCGAATGCAGGGGCTGAGCCTGCTGCCTCACGGAAAGGTCCATAGAAGGATGATGCGTATTTGACCGCATAGGACATAAGAGGTGTGTTGGTAAATCCTTCATGGTCAAGCGCCTCTCTTATAGCTCTGACTCTTCCATCCATCATGTCAGAAGGAGCGACCATGTCAGCACCGGCTCTTACCTGTGAGACTGCAACCTTCTGCAGTAGTTCAAGTGTACTGTCATTATCAACATCATAGTGACCGCAGCACTCATGCAGCATTCCGCAATGGCCATGTGAAGTATACTCGCAGAGGCATACATCTGTGATTATATACATCTCAGGAAATCTCTCCTTGATGTAAGCTGTTGCTCTCTGGATGATCCCGTCTTCTGCGTATGCCTGAGTCCCAAGCTCATCCTTATGCTCAGGGATCCCGAACAGCATTATGCTGCCTACACCGGCTTTGAGGAGCTGCTCTATCTTGCTGTCTGTCATATCGACAGTGTATCTGTACTGACTCGGGAGAGCTTTGATCTCTTCCTTGCGTCCTGTACCATCAGTCACGAACATCGGATAGATAAGCGATGATGAATCTACCCTTGTCTCTCTTACCATTTTGCGAAGCTCTGGTGTTGAGCGCAGTCTGCGTGGTCTTTCTGTTAATTGCATTGTAGTCTCCTTACTAAAGTGTCAAGCTGGACATTCACGTGTAGCATCATAGCCCAAGTGATATGGCTACGACAGTCCCAAGATAGTTGCCTATCACATACCCGAATGTTCCGATAAGCATAGCAGGTCCAACAAGGTCTACCCACCCCTGGGAGACTGCCATACCTGCGGCCGTTGTCGGTCCGCCGATATTGGCATTGGACGCTATTATCGCATCTTCAAGATTGAACCCGAGGATCTTAGCTGCTCCAAAGCTGAATACCATGTTCATGGATACCATGATAACTGTGAGCACGAGCAGCAGCGGGCTCTTGGTAATTACTATATAAATGTTCGCCGGAACTCCTATCACGAAGAGGAACATGTATATACAGAATGTACCTATCTCCTGCGAACCATGTATTTTCTTAACTGTCTCCGACATGAATGTCGCAACAATTACAGATATAGTTGTGATCCATACGTACTGAGAACCCAGGAATCTGACGACAAAGCTCATCAGCAGACCTGACGCTTCAAAGCCACTGAACAGCCCTGCGATTATTCTGGATACCCATACCACGGCAGACGCATAAGCGATATTCGCCGCGATATCCTTGAGTGAAATGTCTTTGCGGCTCCAGTAAGCTGATGCCAGAGTCTTCTGATCCTGTGCGCCGGCTTCTAAGGATTCTGCTTTATCTATGAGAGGGTGTCTGAATTTCCTGCGGAACCAGCCGTTATCTGCGAAGAAGATAAGAGCAAAGAAGTATACAGCCATGGTCAGATTGTCTGCTACTATGGCTGCCGCCGTTACTTCATCACCGGCAGCGTACTGTGATGCCATGGCAGCAAGATTAACACTTCCTCCGGTGTAGGTTCCTGTCATCATAGCAGCAACTCTTGCAAGATCTCCTGTGTTGCCGTAAGGCTCCTTGAGCACGAAGTATGCAAGATAAGCTCCCGCAACGGTCCCTACAGAACCTATCAGGAATATCACCAGCATCCTGCCTGTTTCGGCCCAGATTTTCTTAAGATCACAATTCAGAAGCAGCATCGGGATGCCAAGCGGGACTATGATCCCCCATACAACATCGTCATACAGAACGCATGAAGTCGGGATGATCCCAAGATTCGACAGCACCATTGCAATTATAAGTGCAATAATGCATCCGGATACTTTGGATGCCCATTTGTACCTCTGTTCAAGCCATATAGCAGCAAAGACACCGATTGCCATTACTGCAAGAAGCCCCCATGTATCATCGGCAGCGATAAGCGACTCTCTTCCTATCGCTCCCATCCAGAATGAAGACATTTATATTTCCTCCTGATTACTGATTTATTTCTCAGTCCTCAAAATCATCATTACCTCATCATAATTCTCAGCTCTGTGAGGGAATGTGCACATCGTGCAGATTTTGATGCGACGGCCATCCTTCTCCTTGTATGAAGGTGATCCGGGGCAGTTCTCCAGGTGATAGAGCGGGCAGTAGCAGAAGAGACAGTTCATCTCCTCGATACCATCATGACATGGATAGTATTTGCAGTTCTTATTCGCGAAGAATCTGTGAGAGTTCTCCATTTCTATTCTCCCCCTTCTGTCATCCTGCTCTCCCGGTATGCCATCATGCTGTCTCTGAACCTGAATACAAGCTCCGGACATGATGGATACCACAGATGCGGGAAGCCCATAATGCAGTTCGAATCTGCATGAATGCATTCCCAGGATTTCCCGCTTCCCGGTTTGACTGCTACAGCGTCACTTCCGTTATTGTCACTGTCAAAGTAGTGGAATTCGTGGCCTTTCACGCTGAGTCCACTCAGCAGTGAGTCTGCAGCACCACTTCCGCTGACTGTGATGTAGCCGAATCTCCCGAGCTTGCCGGTATCTGAAGAAGTTCCACCGATCACGCCGCACATGCTTAAGCGTGTGCCGTCTTTATCTTCGATCCCGTCAAGCAGATACATGAATCCCCCGCATTCAGCAAGACATGGCATTCCATCTTCAATTGCTTCCCTCACCGAATCTCTCATGCTCTTATTTGCGCTCAGCGCCTCTGCATGGAGCTCCGGATATCCTCCGCCAAGCAGGATGCCGTCTGCTTCTTCAGGCAGCAGCGCATCATGCAGTGGCGAGAACTCCCTTACTCTGATGCCGCAGCTTTCGAGCATTCTGAGATTCTCTTCATAATAGAAGCAAAATGCTTCATCACGGGCGACCGCAATAGTCAGCAGTCTTCCGGGATATGACGGGCTCAGGTCCCTGCCTCCGGTGTTAACACCGGTCAGGTGCCAGTCTCCCGTATCTTCAGCCTGACACATTATTTCAAGCATCACATCTGTATCGAGATTCTCTTCGATAAGATTTCGGGCTGCTTCGACCTGTGTTGTCAGGTCTTCTATTTCGTCAGGCATCATCAGTCCGAGATGCCTGCTCTCGAGCTTCATTTCTTTCATATTCGGGATGCCGCCAAGAAGCACGACGCTCTTACTTCTGGTCTCTGATATCTCTCTCAGCGCATCATCCACAAGAGGCCTGATCTGTTCCAGATATCCCGGAGAAATGCGGTTAAGAACGATGCCTCTTATGAGGCAGTCTTTATCATCTCCGAGGATTCCCTTAATGACCGGGATCATGGTAGTTCCCATTCCCTTGACATCCATGACAAGGATAACAGGAGTCCCTGTTACTCCAGCCACATCGTAGCACGAGCCTTTCCCTGATGCTCCGGCGATTCCGTCATATATTCCCATGACACCTTCGATCACTGCATAGTCACTATCTGACTCTGCGATCTGCCTGCGGATCTCGTCAGGTTCAGAGAAGAATGTGTCGAGATTTCCGCCAGGTATTCCGATCACTCGTCTATGGAACATCGGATCTATATAGTCCGGTCCGCATTTGTATGCTCTTACACGCAGGTCACGTGATTTAAGACAGGCAAGCAGGCCACAGGTTATTATGGTCTTGCCGCTGCCGCTCTTTGGCGCAGCTATCATGATCCTCTTCATGATGTGTACCCGCTTTCAAGTCTGAATGCTGCTATGAGAACAGGGTTCTCCGCGGTCAGCAGATGATAATCGCCGAGCTCTCTCGACCTGCTTACAGATACCTGTTCCACAGTCAGATCACTGATCTCCATCTCTCTGATCACAGCTGTTACCTCTGCCATGGTCTCTAGACTGACTGCATTGATAACCACCCTGATGCCAGGAAATCTATCAGCCAGGCTTCTCAGTATGTCCCTGAGATTACCAGAGCTTCCCCCGATGAACGTATGTGTAGGTCTCTCAAGACCATCAAATGCATCCGGTGCCAGTCCCTGTACAACTTCTATATTTGCAAGTCCGAGGTTCTCAGCATTCTTACGTATAAGACTGCATGCCTCTTCCTTCTTCTCTATCGCATATACCTTGCCTGCAGGATCAAGCCTCGCTATCTCGCACGCAACCGAGCCTGTTCCGCTTCCTATGTCATAGACGGTAGATCCCTCGCAAAGTCCGAGCCTCAGTACACTGAGGTGCCTGATGCTCTCCTTGGTCATAGGAACTTTGTCCCTTATCATCTTGCTGTCTGCTATCACAGGCATGACTGGTCTGACTGCAGGCGCATCATTGATGACTGCAGCTGTATACAGTCCCTTCTCTTCAACATGAGCACAACCTCTGCATGTGATGAGCCCTATATTCTCCTCAGGATAAGACATCTGATATCCCAGTATGATATGAACATGTCCGAGACCATTCTCTTCGAGTGTTCTTCCGAGAAGTCTTACATCTGCAGGGCCTGACAGAAGGACAAAGGTCTCCCTGTTATATCTTACAGCGCTGATCAGCTCCGACGCTGCGCGGGCATCATCAGAATGTCCATGTATGCTGACAAGTGCCGCATTCTGATAGCTGAGTCCTGCTCTGGCGGCAAGATAGGCAAATGATGAGATTCCCGGGTGTATCTTCACAGTAATATCTGCATCCTGCTTCTGTGCCCAGTCTCTCAGAACCGGCGCCAGCGAAGCAGCTCCGCTGTAGAAACCCGTATCTCCCGAGAACAGTATTGCTGCTCTCTCAGGCATCTTATCTTCGAGGACCGGGATGATCTCATCAGCTCTGTAGTATGGATAAGCTGCTCTTCCCTCGTATCCGCTGATCATGCGGCGGGCTCCGAAGATTATATCTGCCTTGCTGACAGCTTCGGCTGCCTCTTCAGTCATCATTGACATACGTCCCGGGCCGGTCCCGATAAGGTCGATCTGCATCTTCTCTCTGATACCAAAGTATTCATTCAGAGCTCTGTTTACAGATATTCCGGTCTCTTCAGCAGGTCTTCCGATCATGAACACCTGTATTCCTGCCTCCGCAGCAGCTCTTAGCTTATCCGGGGCTCCGCCGGCAGTGCCGCTTGATTTGGTTACGAGCGTTCTGATCCCGAATTGTCTTATAAGAGCAAGGTCTGTCTCTTTACTGAAAGGGCCCTGCATCGCTATTATCTGTTTTCCCTTGAGGCCTGCCTCCTCGCAGAGACTGATGCTTTCATGCGAAGGAAGCACTCTGGCAAAGAGCCTTGATCTCACATCATCATCTGCAGCATATATTCCAAGCTCTTTGCTTCCTGTCGTAAGAAGGATATTGCCTTCAGTGTCAGCAAGCGCCTCAGCACATTCCGCTGCATCAGCGAAGGTATGAACATCCGAATTCTCAGGGAAGAGCTCAGAATCGATATCTCTCAGTATCCTCACATATCTGTGATCCGACGCCAGGCATGCATTCCGGATATTCCTTGACACCTCAGCTGCATACGGATGAGTAGCGTCGAAGACGACAGTGCCCTCAGACCTGACAAGATCGTACATCTGGATGCCGCTGAGTCTGCCTCTCCTGATGTCAGCAAACCTGCTTGACTCCATGACAAGCTCACCGTATTCAGTAGCTACACATACTATGTGAGCAATGCCGTATGCGGTCAGCTTCTCAGAGAGCGTCCTTCCTTCTGTTGTTCCTGAGAATATTATCGGTTTCATTTTTTGTATCCTCTTGGTGTGATCAGCTTGCCGGCGATGATCCTGCTCGTCGAGTTGCCGACAAATACTGTAGTGAACATGTCTACTTCTGCATCTCTCAGCTCACCGAGAGTGCATACGTGAGTCTCTGTACCGTCACGTCCGATATTCCTGACGTAGCCGCAGGCTCTTTCCTCCGGGACAGTCTCAAGGAGTATGTCACAGGCCTTCCTGAGGTAATCATGCCTCTTGTGACTCGACGGATTATAAATAGCAATGGCAAAATCTCCGGCAGCCGCTGCTCTTAATCTCTTCTCTATTAGTTCCCATGGTGTCAGCAGGTCCGAGAGACTTATGACACAGAAATCATGGTTGATAGGCGCGCCGAGTTCGGCTGCTCCGCTCGAAGCTGCTGTAATCCCCGAGATCACTTTGATGTCAAATCGCGGATCATCTGTGCCTTCCTGGCAGTATTCCTCTCTTAATTCGAACATGAGTGATGCCATGCCGTAAATGCCTGCATCTCCGCTGCAGATCATGGCAACCTCTTTGCCTAGAGCTGCCTGTTCGTAGCACATGCGGCATCTCCGGGTTTCCTGCTTCATCGGGGTGGACATGAATTCCTTACCGGTAAACCTCTCGCCAAGAAGCTCGAGATAAACTGTATAACCGATGATCACATCTGCCATGTCAAGCGCTGCGATTGCCTCACCTGTCATCATCGATTCTCTTCCGGGTCCCATTCCTACTATGCTTATCATATCTTCCTCTCCGCTGCAGCTATTGTGATACCGTTAGCTGCCTGTTTGTGTATAACCAGTCTTGATCCGGGGCCAGCCGCAAGCACCGCCGCACGCTCCGATACATTATCTACTCCGACTTTCTCCCTGACAAAGTCAGACGATGTGAATTCTCCTCTTGCTCTGGCAAGTACAGATGCTTCATAAGTGATCACCGGGACCTTCCAGTATTCGGCAAGTGCCCTGATGCCCGTTTCATCTGCCTTGATATCTATCGTCGCTACAGCTCCTATGTACGCCGGATCTATTCCGGATTCATCCAGCACCAGCTCTGCGAACTTCAGTATCTCTTCGAAGCTCTTGCCCCTCCTGCAGCCTATGCCGACTGCATACTTTCCAGGGCAAAGACGTATCGATGCAAGATTCTCATATGCTCCGCTATCATCTGAAATGATGACATCAACAGGCTCAGCCGGCGGATAATCCTTTATCGTTATCGTAACAGATCTGCCGCTAAGGGCCGATGATGAGACTCTGGCGATGCCCTCTCTGTCCGCGATCCTGAGGCCATTCTCCTTGGCAAACAGATCGACAGCGAAAGCGCCGTTAATGTCTGTCGCTGTTGTGATAACAGGATCAGCGCCAGTAGCAGCTGATATCTTAAGTGCCAGCGCATTCGCACCGCCCATATGTCCTGACAGCACAGGAATGACGTGAAGTCCCATCTCATCCATAACTATCACAGGCGGATCTGTCAGTTTGTCCCTGACATAAGGCGCTATAAGCCTGACCGCTATGCCCATTGCACCGATGAAGACTATTGCGGTCTTCTTTGCAAAGGCATCGCTGCACAGGTCGCTGAGCGGAGTCTCATGTTTGTAGCATATCTCTGTTTCATGTCCATGGAGAGCGTCTGCAAGACGGCTGCCAAGTTCAGCACCCCTTTGTGTAAGACATATTATCCTGATACGCATATCGTGTTCCTTTTCTGCTTACGCTACTTATCAGTTACAGCCTGTCTGAATTCTGTAGTAAATGTCTTGTCGTAGAGCCTTGACTTCTCGTAGCCGCTCTTGGCAAGAACTTCACCTACAAGTACAAGGGCTGTCTTGGTTATACCATGATCTGCTGCTGTCTTCGCAAGTTCCGAGACTTTGCAGTAATAGAATTCTTCTTCAGGCCAGGTCGCTTTGTATATGATCGCAGCTGGTGAATCTGCATCATACCCGCCTGCAATCAGTCTCTGCGACAGTTCTTCGAGCATTCCGGTACTCAGGTAGATCGCCATGCTGGCTCTGTGAGCGGCAAAGCTCTCTATGCTCTCCTTCTCAGGTACATCAGTGCGGCCTGCCATTCTTGTGAAGATCAGCGACTGAGAGATCCCGGGCAGTGTATACTCAAGATCCATTGACGCTGCAGCCCCGAATGCCGCAGTGACTCCCGGGCACGATTCATATCTGATGCCAAGCTCATCCAGTGCATCCATCTGTTCTCTTACGGCTCCATACAGGCTCGGATCTCCTGTATGAAGTCTGCAGACTGTCCTGCCTTCTGATGCTGCCTGCTTCATGACACCTATCACCTGCTCAAGTGTCATATGTGCGCTGTTATGTATCTCTGCGCCATCATGTGCATAGTCAAGAAGCGCAGGATTCACAAGTGATCCGGCATAGATGATCACATCACACATACCGATCAGCTTCATTCCTCTTACCGTTATGAGATCAGCCGCTCCCGGGCCTGCTCCTACGAAATATACCTGTATCTTATCCATTCCATTTATCCCTGTTCTCTTCGATCATAGCGGCTGCTCTTTCTGATGCTGCAAGCTGCCCGAAATCCTTCGAATACATTATGCATCCAATATCCAGCCGGCCCTTGGCACGCCTGTCAAGATTGTCTATTATCCTCTTCATTAACTGTGAGGAAACTCTCTCTGCAAGTCCTGCTTCGAACAGCACTGAGTAAGCTTCTTCAGTGGTGAGTGAGTCAAGTATCCTGAGGATAATATCTGTCCCCGCGCCTTCTCTTGCTGCTGCAGCTGCGATTATCTCCATCCTGCAGTCAGCTTCTCTCGAATGAGTATTCATTATGCCGCCTGCGACCTTGACGAGTTTGCCGGCATGGCCTGTCAGCAGCATTCCCCTGAATCCGAGATCACATATCATGTCCACGGTCTCACCAATGAAGTTACTGCACTTGACGCTGCGGTCGAGGTCGATGCCATAAGACTCCTTCATGAAATCCAGTCCGTAATTACCTGGTGATATGAAGGCGATATCATGGCCCTCAGCTCTCTTCTGCCTGAGTTCTACTCTTATTGTGTCTATTATCGCCTGCTTGCTCATCGGCTCGACAATGCCGGATGTGCCTATTATGGATATGCCGCCTTCTATCCCCAGTCTTGGATTGAAGGTGTGCTGAGCGATCTCTTCTCCTCCCGGAACAGATATCGTTACGGACACTTTGCCTCCGAAGTCGAAGAGTTCCATAACCTCTGTTACCTCACGTCTTATCATCTCTCTTGGCACGGAATTGATAGCAGCCATTCCAACAGGCTGGTCAAGTCCCGGTCTTGTTACTCTGCCGACACCGGCACCTCCGTCTATAATGACCCGTCCATTCTCATCATCCGGGTCCTGACTGATCTCATCATTCCGGAGCATCCTGACTTCGGCCTCGATCAGTGCACCTGATGTGACATCAGGATCATCACCACCATCTTTTCTGACTGCACATCTGACGGCGTCTTCAATCTTCTCAATATTCAGGATCTCAGCATCATAAACCTCCCCCTTAGGTGTGACAATGGATACCTTGTCCCTGACACCACCCGCAAGGAGCATCCAGCAAGCTGCTTTGGCTGCAGCTGCAGCACAGCTGCCTGTTGTGAATCCTTTTCTGAGTCCTTCTGCCATGTATTACCTCTGTATGCTGTAGATCATAGCATTTACAATTGCTGCAGCGACATTGCTGCCGCCCTTCCTGCCTCTGTTGACTATATGCGGGATATCTGTTTCGATGATCAGCTCCTTGGCCTCTACTACATTAACAAATCCCACAGGAACTCCTATAATGAAGTCAGGCGTGAATATCCCCTCATCGTGCATGTTCCTGAGAGTGATAAGAGCAGTTGGTGCATTGCCTATTGCGAAGATAGTTCTCCGCCCGCTCCTGATGATATCTCTGGCTGCATGTTCCATGCTGACAGAGGCTCTTGTGATGCCTCTTTCCTTGGCTTCTCCGGCTACATCCTCATCAGCCATATAACATCTGACACTGCCCCCGAATCCTGCGATCCTCTTCTTGTTGATTCCAGTCAGGGCCATGTTGGTGTCCGTGACAATGTCTGCTCCACCTGCGATCAGCTCCCTGGCTATTCTTACAGCATCATGAGAGAATACCAGAGTCCTGGCATAATCGAAGTCTGCAGATGTATGTATGGCTCTTCTGATCACAGGATCCTGCTCAGGATCAAGAGTGATACCTGCTGATGCAAGCTCCTCCGCGATGATTTCAAAGCTCCTCTTCTCAATGTCTCCAGGCAGTACGTGTTCTATCATAAATCAATCTCCTCAAGCACTCCAAGAAGGCGCTTATTATCCTCATGCCGTCTTACGGCTATTCTTATAAATCTCTCATCAAGGCCATGGTAATTCGAGCATTTCCTCACCATTATGCCGCTCTCCATCAGCCTGTCCGCAAGATCAGTATCCGTCTCAAGGAGCAGGTAATTCGTATCACTCGGATACACTTTGATGCCGAGCGCCGTCAGTCTCTCTTCCAGATAAGCACGCTCCGCTCTTACTGATGCGACGGACTTTGCCAGATATCCTGTGTCCTTAATGACCTTCGCTGCAGCTATACCGATCTGCTCAGCGATCGCAGATATATTCCATTCAGGAAGGTGTTTTCTTATATTCTCTGTCAGCTCATGATCACCACATATCAGGTATCCGATCCTGATGCCAGGGATAGCAAAGGTCTTGGTGAAGGCTCTCAGATGGATCGCGCCGTCTGTTATGTCCGGTCTGTCTTCATATCTGTCAGTCAGCTGCAGGAAGCATTCATCGATTACGAGTACTGTTCCTGTCTGCCTGCATTTCTCTTTGACAGCCTCAAGCACATCATCTTCTATAAGTCTGCCGTTAGGATTATTAGGATTTGCGATGAAAACAATATCCGTACTCTCGGTAATAAGATCGGCAAAATCCCTGCCAAGTGCAAATCCATTGTCAGGGCTCAGCATGTATTCTGTGATCTTAGCATCGCAAGCTCCAAGAGCGTACTCATATCCTGCATAGCAAGGTGCTGTTATTAGTGCATTTTCAGGCCTGACTGCATGGACTATTGCCATCATAAGCTCAGATGCACCGCACCCGCACACCACATCAGAAGGCCTGCAGCCTGCCATACCGGCGATAGCTGTCCGGAGTTCTTCCTGCAGAGGGTCCGGATAGTTGTGCATCAGCTCAAGGCCCTTAAGAGCGGCCTTCATTATCTCCTCCGGTGCCGGTTCAGGATTAAGGTTGACAGAATAGTCGAGTTCGACCCTGTTCCTGTAAATATCGCCTCCGTGCACTATGCGGCTATTAAGTTCTGTATGACCGAGATCATTTTTCATATTGTTACCGAGATAATGTACATTACTGCAAGGCATAATGCCTCTCCTATAACTGCCGCTGCTATCATCAGCCGGTTGACTCTCCTGATATCTTCGTATTCGACCGGTCTGACCGGGTCGCCTATCGAAGGTTTGTGGACGATCCTGCCAAAGTACTGTGCATCGCCTGCCAGCCTTACACCGAGTGCACCCGCAGCAGCGCTCTCTGTCTGCGCGGCATTAGGGCTCTTATGATTGAACCGGTCTCTCTTCCATATCCTGTATGCCCCGGCTGCACTGTATTCCCTGCCGGATACTGCACTTGCAGCAATCAGCAGGAAAGCGCTGATCCGCGCGGGTATGAAATTGACAGCATCATCAAGATGTGCCGCCGGTGCTCCGAACCACATATACCTGTCGTTCTTGTAGCCGACCATAGAGTCCATGGTATTGATGGATTTGTATATCAGGCCGAGGACAGGACCGCCGATTGCGGCATACAGCATAGGAGCTATCACTCCATCAGAAAGATTCTCAGCTACCGTCTCAACTGCCGCTTTGGTCACGCCCTCTTCATCCAGAACTTCCGTGTCGCGGCCTACGATCATCGAGACCGCATGCCTTGCGCCTGCGAGGCTGCCTTTTTTCAGTTCGTCATAGACCTTCATGCTCTCCCTGCGGAGACTTGTCATTGCAAGGAGATAACATGTCAGAATGGCTTCAACTATTATTCCGGGAACAATGCCAAGCTTGTATGCGGCTGTCATTACGGCAAGAGTCGTAACTGCTGTTGCCAGCACAACGTATATGACAAGTCTGACGCCTGCACGTCTCTCTGCTGCTCTGTCTCTTAGCTCGCTCTCCGGATCATTATCCGCAAGTTCTCCAAGAAGCTTCCTGTCAAGAGCCGCTATGAGATTGCCGATCCATCTGACAGGGTGCGGCATTCTGTGCGGATCGCCTATTATGATGTCAAGCCCGAATCCTGCCGCAAAAGCGATCATATGTGCCTGCAGCAGTGATATTTCCTGCATCATCTACCTCCAGTTCAAATGTATATCCTTCGCCGTTGCCAGCGTAATAATCGTAATAACTTCCCCCAAAGAGGCTGCTCATCACAGCCATCACTGTCCCGCCGTGCGCAATGATGACGAGTCCGTCTGCAGCCTGATGTGCTGCGAGACTTACGGCCTTTGCAAATCCCCGCATACTTCTTGCGGAAGATTCATCCATGCTCTCGCCGCCCGGGATCTTCATCGTACCGCCGCTGTCGATCCACGCCTGATAGTCCTCACTGAGAACAGGATCCCGGTTCAGTTCTTCGTAGGTCCTTCCTTCGAACTCTCCGAAATCTGTCTCCCTAAGGTCATCGATCACTGTCTGCTCCATTCCGGGGCACATTATCTCAGCAGTCTGCCTTGCCCTCAGCATAGGGCTGATGCAGAGGATTACATTGCCTGCTGCCATCTCAGCCAACTGGATCTCATCATATTCAGAAGCAAGAAGAGGTTCGTCTGTTCTGCAGCCTACGTACCTCCGTTCGGTATTGCCCTGTGTTCTTCCGTGTCTGACTATAATAACCTTCATAGCTCTTAGTGAATAAGTGCGGCGATGGCTGCTGCTGCGGCCATTGCTGTCTCGCAGACTGTAACGAACCATCCTGCAGTATCTCCAGTTATCCCGCCGAATTCCTTGTAGCTCTTTGCCTTGTACCATGCGAATGACATGACTGCCGCGCATACTGTCAGGAACCCATATGGATAACCGAAGTAACCGATAAAGATCATTACGGCTGCGAGCCATATGCTGACTATTACCAGATTGGATTTCCTGCCTGCGCCTGCAGTCTGTGCCTCATAGAAGAGCATTCCCTCATTCCTGGCAGACCTGAATGTCAGAACTGCAAGTGCACTCAGTCCCCTTGCCAGGAAGAATCCTGCCGCAAGAGCTGCAGTCAATAATTTTGCTCTCTCTGAGCTAAGGACTATTGCAAGCGATGCAATGTAGATAAGGCCTGTAATGCAGAGCCTGATCACTGCAAATGCTCCAATATGAGGGTCCTTGAGTATCTCAAGCTTCTGCTCTCTTGTCCTGTAAGAACTCAGCGCATCACTTACATCCATGAAACCGTCAACATGGAACCCTCCCGTGATGATGAGAGGTACGGCCGTCATCAGCAGGCACACTGCAGTAACCGGCAGATCAAGCCTGACGCCAAGTGCATAGATGCCGTAATAAACCAGGCCAATAACAGCACCAACCCATGGAAAACAGGACATGCTGTATTTCATGTCTTCATCGCGCCACTCGAAATGCGGCATAGGTATTCTCGAGTACAGAGCGAAGGTCACCGCTAATGTCCTGAGTAGTTTCATTTCTAACGTCCTAAAGTCTTATAGTATTATCTGCGAATTTGCTGAGTCTCTCATTCAGCTCATCAAGTGTGGCGGAATACATGCGAGTCTCATCATCAAAGCTCTCTTCGATCTCGTAATTATTGGACACGATGACAAGATTCCTTACCTGCTCCGACAGATGCCTTATATCTCTGTAAAGACGTTCTGTCAGTTCCTCAGGTTCTGAATGCCTTACGAAGAGCTCATTAGCGACAAGGTTGGATACACATTCGAGAAGAACAGTCATATCCTGAAGCTGCACTTTCCCGTCCTTGCCAAGTCCTGCGACTGCGTCACATATATCATAAGGTGATTCTATTGTCCTGAAGCCCTTGCCGGCTCTGAGCCTGCGGTGACGCTCGACACGTTCCCTGCCTTCATCTCCGTAAGGGATCATCGTAGCTATATATATCCTTTCATCCGGATCAGATATCTCTGTTACCATTTTCTCTGCCATGGCTGACTTGCCGCTGTCAGGATATCCGATTATGAGAGTTATGATCCGGCCTTCAGGATTTGCCTCATAGTCAAAGTACTGTTCTACAGTTGTCTCCCTGAAGCTGAGACCGTCTGAGTAAAGTGACAGTGCTGTATCGAGAAGAGGCATCAGCATGACTGCTCCTGTTCCTTCTCCAAGTGCCAGCATTCCGTCTATTACCGGCTCGAGACCAAGGATATCAAGGATGAACTTCATTCCCGGCTCTTTGCCGATATGAGATGCGATCATGTAGTTCCTTGTTCCCGGGGCCAGTCTCTCTGCAACCAGAGCAGCAACTGCACTAATGAATCCATCAATAATAACAGGTATATGAAAAATAGCTCCTCCGATGAAGACACCTGCCATGCCTGCAATATCAAGGCCTCCCATGCAGGCGAGCATCTCTGATGTGTATTCAGGGCTCTCTATGTCCTCGTCATCAGCAACGCAGTATCTGTCCAGGGCATCCTGAATGACTTTGATCTTCCTCTTGAGTCCTGCTGTGCTGAGACCTGCACCACGTCCTGTGACCTCTGATGCATCCAGTCCGAGCAGGGCTGCTGCAAGTGCTGAACTTGTCGTAGTGTTGCCTATTCCCATCTCGCCGGTAGCGAGCAGCTTGTAACCTCTCGCACTACAGTCAGCAACAACATCTATCCCTGCATCAATAGCCTGCATGCATTCATCTTCTGTCATTGCAGGTTCGACAGCAAAGTTCCTCGTACCCTTCATTACCTTGCGGTCAAGTACTCCGCGGGGACTGCCTTCCATATTGATACCGACATCGACAGGTATGGTGTCGGCCCTGGCTACTCTTGCCATTTTGCATACGGAGCTCTCGCCTCTTCCCATCCATTCTGCGACAGCTGCTGTGACGTCCTGTCCCGACTGGCTGATTCCTTCAGCAACAACACCATTATCCGCACACATCATGATGACGGCGCGTTTTCTGATATCTATATCAACAGAATCATGTATCGCACCGATGCGTGCTGTTATATCCTCGAATCTGCCCAGACTGTTCAGCGGCTTGGCGACACTGTCCCATCTTGAGCGTATCTCTTCGTATCTTTCTGTATTAAATGGATCGATTCTTATCAAAATGCTGCCTCCCTTAGCATCCCATATATCTTATCCATGTCAAGATGTGCCCTCAGTATATCCGCAAGGCGGTCATATTCCTTCTCCTTGAAGTCTCTGTGATCCGAAACTTGGCCGGTAGTTAATTTAACGCCTTTTGACTTTGCAAGTGATCTGACTACTTCAGATGCTATCTCGCCACGGTCGAAAAATCCATGTATATATGTCCCGTAAACATTCCCTGAGCACATTCCGGTGCCGCCTGATGTGAATTCTCTTCCATCAGCGTCTTCGCAGGCTGCTGTTCGTCCCATGTGGATCTCGTAGCCTTCTGTCTCAAGACCTGCAAGACCTGCAAGCAATCCCTCTGACGCTGTGATCGTTCCAATGAACTGCTCAGTCTTCTTGTCTCCTGCGAGCACTGTGCTGACCGGCAGCAGCCCCATTCCCGGGATGCAGCCTCCGCCTTCGACCCCGTCAGGATCAGACACCTCAAGTCCGAGCATCTGATAGCCTCCGCAAATGCCGAATACCGGCGTACCTTTGCCGGCAGACTCACAGACAGCATCTTCAAGACCGCTTTCCCTCAGCCACCTGAGATCTGCTATCGTACTCTTTGATCCCGGAATGATTATCATGTCAGGTTCACCAAGTTCTGATACCCTGCTAACATATCTTACTGAGACCTCAGGGAACTGCTCGAAAATATCCATATCAGAGAAATTCGAGATCTTAGGCAGTCTCATGACAGCAATGTCTATAAGCCCTCTGGCCTTCGATGTGAGTCTTTCAGACAGGGAATCCTCGTCTTCGACCTTGATATCCATATAAGGGACAATACCTGCAACCGGTATGCCGCCCTTCTCCTCCAGCATCTCTATACCACTGTCAAGAAGAGATGCATCGCCTCTGAATTTGTTGATAACAAGCCCGCCTATCCTGGCCTTCTCGCTCTCTTCGAGCAGCATTACCGTTCCGAGAAGCTGTGCAAAGACTCCGCCTCTGTCGATATCCCCGACCAGAAGGACCGGAGCATCCACCATCTCAGCAAGCCCCATATTGACTATGTCATTCTCCTTGAGATTGATCTCCGCAGGTGAGCCTGCACCCTCGATCACGATTATATCTGCCATATCCTCCAGCTTGCGGAAGGCTTCTTTGATGACTGGTATCAGCTGCGTCTTGAAGGCAAAGTAATCGCGGGCCTTCATATTGCCGATCGAGCGTCCGTTTACGATCACCTGTGAGCCCTCATCATCGGTAGGCTTGAGCAATATAGGATTCATGCAGACCATTGGCTCGATACCTGCCGCTTCTGCCTGCACGACCTGGGCTCTTCCCATTTCAAGGCCCTCCTTCGTTGCAAAGGAGTTAAGCGCCATATTCTGAGATTTGAACGGTGCGACTCTATATCCGTCCTGCCTGAATATCCGGCAAAGTCCTGCCGCAAGAAGGCTCTTGCCTGCATTGGACATTGTGCCCTGTATCATGATGACTTTAGACATTGTTATTTCCTTATACTATCCAGAAATGCTGAGTACAGCTCAGTTATCCGACCCGGCTCCATTCCATACAGTCTGCTGACGGCCTCATCGGTGAACACTTCATCAGGTGAACCTGTCATCTCGATCCGTCCTTCTGAGGAGATGCAAATGACTTTGTCTGCTGTCATGTGCGCAAGCTCCAGTTCATGCATCGACATGATGACACCGATGTTACGCTCTCTGACAAGCTTTCTCAGTAGGTCCAGGAATTCCAGCTTGTGCCTTATATCCAGATATGATGTCGGCTCATCAAGAATCATTATCTCCGGCTCCTGGCATATCGCCCTCGCCAGCAGTACTCTCTGCCTCTGCCCGTCGCTGATCTGATGATAGTCACGGTTTGCCAGCTCCGATACATGTACAAGCTCCATGGATTCATTGACGATCCGCCTGTCATCTGCTGACAGAATTCCAAGCCGGCCTGTATATGGATATCTGCCAAGAGATACTACCTCTTCGCATGTCATCCTCTCACTTGAGATGCGCTCTGTCAGCATCACTGACTGCATCTTAGCGATTTCATTCTGAGTGTATGAAGAGCGCTCTCTGTCACTTATGAATATAGTTCCGCCGAGTGGCTCGAGCTGTCCTGCTATGGTCTTGAGGACTGTTGATTTGCCGGCGCCATTAGGTCCGATCAGAGTGACTATCTCTCCTCTTCTTATATCTATCTCAACACCGTGTACAACAGCCTTATTGTCATATCCGGTGTCAAGGGTCTTGGTTCTTAATACTGATCCTGCCATGTTACCGCCTTGCCTTTCTATCGAGCAACATGAAAATGACAACTGGTGCTCCGAATACGGCTGTCATAGTGCTGATGCTCATCTCTGTAGGGGCAAAAAGGTTCCTTGCCAGAAGGTCGCAGAACAGGCAGAACACAGCGCCTCCGAGGAAGCACTGCGGCACCATGACTATCGGCTTTGACGTCCCGGTTATCGACCTTATGAGGTGCGGTACTGCAATGCCGACAAATGAGATCGGTCCGGCAAAGGCTGTTACAGTCGCGGAGAGCAGACTCGAAAGTGTGATCAGCCCGATCCGGAAGGATCTTATATTGACACCAACGCTCCTTGCATACTGTTCTCCCATCTGGAAAGCTGTCATCGGCTTGGAAAGCATGAATGCAGCGGCGACACCAATAACTACTGCGATGGTAAGTGTCCTTACATTATCCCAGCTGACTGCGGAGAAGCTGCCCATAGACCAGTTGTGAAGGTTGACTATGTTGGAATCGTCTGCGAAGGTAACCAGGAATTCTGTGATCGCAGAGCATATGTATCCTACCATGACTCCGCATACTATGAGTACTGCCATGCTCCTTATTCTGCGGGAAATCAGCAGAATAACAGCAGTTACCGCAACTGAACCAGCAAAGGCTGCGATTATCATCATAAATGAACTCGTCATCAGTCCCCTGCTCATTGCGAATATCATGGCAACAGCAACACAGAACTTAGCTCCGGATGAGATTCCAAGTATATATGGGCCGGCAATCGGATTGGCAAAGAATGTCTGCAGCAGGAATCCTGATACGGCAAGCGCGCCACCGAGGAATAACGCTGCTGCGATCCTCGGCATCCTGATATCCCACACTATCTTGCCGAATTTGGTAGCTGTATCGTGGGAGAAGAGTATTCTGACTGCCTCTCCTGCGCTCACTGATGAACTGCCCATGAGGATATTGCCAAGAATAAGCACGACAAGGAGCAGTGCGAGCACTGCGTAAGTGATACTGATTCTTGTCCTGCTTCTTTCAGATACCATAGTGGTTGTATTACTTGAGGAGATGGAAGTATTCCATGCCCTCGTCATCCTCTGCTCCTGCGAAAATACGGTTCATCTCGGCTGTCATGTCGGCAACACCTGTGGTCTTCTGGAAGGTGCTGGCCTCAGTGCACCAGACTTTACCATTCCGGACAGCAGTGAAATCTTCGAACTTGCCTGACAGTTCTGTCAGATCGCTGATGCTTTCAAGACCACCCTCGATGGTGCTGTTGTAGATGAGTATATCAGCTTCTGATGCTTTATCATAGAACGCCTCCATCTGCATGTTCATGGTGGAAAGCGCATTCTCTTCTTCCTCTGTGATACCGTCAAGTGCATAGCTGCCGCCGGCGGCCTCTATCATCTTAGTAACATAGTCTCCTGGCTTGCGTACTACTACAGATCCATTTGAGTTAACGGAGAAAAATGCTACTGATGGGCTATCCTGGACTGAAGCTGTGTCTACAGACTTGTATTTGTCTTCTGCTTCATTGAAGAAAGATTCTGCTTCCTGGCTCTTTCCGAGCAGAAGTCCGTACAGCTTGATCCACTCCAGTCTGCCGAGCGGATCTGCTTCATAACTTGATCTCTCCACCAGGACAGGTATCCCAAGCTCTTCTATAGCTTCCTTGACCTGCGGGCTGTGGTATATCATGGTGGACTCTATCGCAAGATCTGCATCTCCTTCGAGCAAAGCCTCATAGTCAGGTGCCCGGTATTTACCTATGTACTGTATCGTGCCTTTTTCTACAAGGCTGCGGAACTTGTCTATCGCCCAGTCCTTATCCTGCGTGCTTGTCATCACGACGCTGTCAAGAGCGCCTGCAGCATCAATAAGGTCCATCGCAGATGAAGCTGCAAGGTATACTGAGTGAGCAGGTGCACATATGAGAGTCATCTCACCTATCTCCTCATCAGGAAGCCACTCCGGCAGCTCATCCGAGCCTTCAATGACAAGATATCTGAGCCCGTCTTCTATATCGACTACAGCGATACCGTCCTCATAGTAATTCACATGGAACTGATTTGCATACTTAAGTTCCATTGTACCTATGAGATGTTCATCAAGTATGCTGTCCGCTCTTTCTGTATCTTTATCACTGCTGCAGCCTGCCATAAGAATCAGCAGCAGTGTTATTATCAATGTCAGTGTTATTCTCTTTCTGCGCATTTTGTGTCTCTTTTCAGCTCCTTCGGATATTTCTTTCTTATACTAAGGCAGAGATCCCGCATATTCCAGCAGGATCTCTGTCTGAATCTTGTGATTATTTAACTGATGATGAGTCGAATGTAAGAGTATATTCGATCTCATGCGGCTGGCTCATTGCTGTTGTATCAGCAATTACCGGCATAGGCTTATCGAAATACATAACAGGGATCTCGAATACTGAATTGCCATCTTCGTTCACAGGAAGATATTTCTCCCCATCTACCAGCATATAATCATAGTGAGGACTGCTCCACTCAATAACAGCAGTATAGCTGTCTCCGGATACCTTTATTACTGCCGGTGAAGTGATAGTAGCCTTGCCGGATCCTCCTTCAAGGGTCACTTCGGCACTATGCTCTCCATCAGCAATGTCAAGATCAGATGCCTTAGCAGAATCTGCTACTTCTGACTCTGTATCAGTACCATTAATAACTGCTTTGATATCATCACCTGGAACCGGATCAGTTACCTTGACCTTGTGATCATACCAATTACCCTTGGCTCCCAGCAGAGCAAGGTCGAATTCCTCATCAAGTGCAGGTACAGGGACATCAAATCCATATACTTCATCTTCGTATCCGTCACTATATATGACTGTATCAGTTGTCGGCTCGAGCAGCTCCGCTCCGTCTTTAGCAGCATCCTCTGCCAGGCCCGGATAGAGGTTGACAATCTTCTTGGACTGAAGGCTGACATGGATCATCATCTTCCCGTCACTGACGGTCAGTATGCCTCTGTCCTCGTTGGCCTCACTGACATGGAACATTGAGTTATCAGTCGTGAAAGTGGCTACATAAGTGCCATCCTCAATGCCCGGATCAGGAGTCTGCTGCGTGCTGCTGCATCCTGCCATGACCAGCATGAAAACAGCAAGCAGCACACACATTATAAATTTAGTGTAACTGGATCTATGCATTCTTCGTCCTTATCTTCCTGTTACTGAGAAATTGCCTCAGTTGTGTGAGCAACATAGATCTTCTGTACGTCAGAGATCCTTCCAAGGCCCTCGATCTGGCAGGTTACATTTTCAGCACCAAGTCCTGCTCCGGTATCAACAGGAGCATCTGCGCCTTCAACCTCGAATTCGCCACCATTGACGAAGCCATAGTACCATGAGCCCTCTTCGTCTCCGGCCATGTCGTTATTAGCATGATCACCAGCTACTACCATCAGAGGTCTGAGAACGACCTTGGTATATCCTGCATCTTCAAGAGCCTTCTTGACTGCAGGGAAAGCAGTATCTTCAGGCTTGCCTTCTACAGTTCCGACGAATACGTTATTGTATCCGAGCTGCTTCATCTGTTCCTGCATCTGGTCATATGTTACGTTAGCTTCGTGAGAAGTTCCGTGTCCCATGAGTACGAATGCAGTTCCGTCTGCGGCAGCTGCCTCAAGTGAATCATAGCCGCTTTCTGCAACAGCTGCTGCTACTACGGCCTTTGCTGTTGCTTCCTTATCAGCATTGATAACAGATGCATCTTCACCAACAGTTCCGAGCAGTGGTTCAGCTACCTTGACTGTTTCGAAGCTGTCCTTATGATTCTCAAGTGCATCGATGAGCTCATCATATTCTGCACCATGCATCAGATGTGTAGGCTGAACAACAAGGTTCTTGACACCATTGTCTTCAGCTCTCTGAAGAGCCTGCTCTACGTTGTCGATCTTCTCTCCGTCACGAGCATATATATGATTGATAATGATCTGAGCTGTGAATGCTCTTCTTACAGACCAGTCAGGGTTTGCTTCCTGAAGAGCTTTCTCAATTCCGCCTATGTCGTTGACACGGCTGTCATTGAAGGATGTTCCGAAGCTTACAACCAGAAGCTCATTCTCACCGATTTCATCCTGATTCAGCGGATCATCGAGTGATGCGTCACCTGTATCTCTGCCAAAGTAATCAGGGCTGGCCTCTTCACCTTCTACCTGCTCCTTCTGCTCATCTGTAAGGGCATCCCATGCAGCCTTTGCAGCCTCGCACTGAGCATAGGTGTCGTCTGTGTACTCCTGAACATAGATAGCATCTATGAGAGCTGCGCACTCTGCAACAGGATCAGATGCAGCTTCTTCTTCAGGAGCTGCTTCCTGATTGCTTCCGCATGCTGTCAGCAGCGAGAATGACAAGATCATAGAAAGTCCCAGTAACATAACCAATAACTTCTTCTTCATTTTCTTTCTCTCCTTTTACATTAAGAAAATAGTTACGGCTTTTTCAAACTTAAAAAAAGCCTTCTTACTTCTCACGGTAAAAAGGTGACAGAAACTAGGAGCCTGGCTCCAATAAACTGTACGACCAATTCCACGTGATCTCGGAATCCTTCCGGACTGCCGGTTGCACTGCTGGCAGTGGGCGGAAGTCTCCTGTACTAAAGTACCGGCAGGTCTCCTGGCTGAAGAACATATCATGTCGGTCCGCCTTCCCGGGATGCTTTGCACATCCCAGTGACATATTGGACTGACACGCTCTATCACAGTGACGGGATCGCGCGGGATTCTCACCCGCTTCCCTATTCTCCCCGGCTGATAACGGGGCACCGGAACTTCATATTATTAATATTTCGCAGTGCTAGAACATTGTAACATCGTAAGCAATGCCTTAGAACACGTTCAACTATAGAAAAATCTAATAGCTACATGTTCAGAGATGCAATTGCCCTATGTGCATGGTCTGCATAGATATCACGGATCTCCGGTATCTGCCCGAGACCATCAATAACACAGACTGTCTCATATCCTGCCTCAGTGAACCTTGAATACCACGAGTCCGGATCATCAGGGTCTGCCATGTCATTAACAGCGTGATTGCCGGCAACGAGCATCAGTGGCCTCAGGACCACTCTGCTGTAATCTCCCCTTCCTACAGCTGCAATCACATCATCAAGAGAAGGGCTTGCCTCTACGGTCCCTATGTAATAGTCCGTTCTGCCCTTTGCTGCAAGGACATCCTGCATCCTGTCGTATATCCCATTGGCAGCCGCCTCGGTTCCGTGACCCATCAGCACGATGGCAGTGTTTCCGTCAGCATACTCCAAAGTTGCACTGGTTACGGCATCTGCGACTTTGTCAAAATCGTCATCGGATGTCAGCAGCGGATCCCCAAGAGCGATCCGTTCAAATGAACCTGAGTACTCATCCAGGATCCCGCAAAGCTTGTCATACTCCAGGCCATTCATCAGATGAGTAGGCTGTACGACAAGAGTATCTGCTCCATCGCTTAAAGCTCTGTCAATAGCTTCCCTGACATTGTCGATCCTGACGCCTTCCTTCTTAGCTATTATGTTGATAATCATCTGTGAAGTGAAAGCTCTCCGCACCGGAAAGCTGTTTGTCGCTTCACCTATCGCCTGCTCCACCGCTCCGATGTTCAGTCTGCGGCTCTCTTCCGAAGTCGTACCAAAGCTCACAACGAGCAGTGCACTTTTATTCTTACAGTTATCTTTCATTATGTTTTCTTATTGTGTCCCTTATTATTCTGAATTCTGCTCGAATGTCATCGCAGAGATATAGAAATCTTGGAAAACCGGGTTGCTCGAAAGATCGATGTGCTCAGTATTAACTGCTGCCCTGTCTGCATGCTCAGATTCATCAGATGAGAGCAAGATTTGCGGCTGACGATTCATATAATCAGTCCATACTTCTTAACAAGTGGCTCCAGCATTCCGGTCTCAAGGTCTCCTGCATATATCGCCCTGCCCTGATACAGCCTAAGTGCCTCTTCGAGAAGCTTAGCATCATCGCATACAATGCAGAGAGGCTTTCTTATCGCATACTGTGCCAGAGCAAAATCATCAAGGTCAGCGTCCTTCGCGATCTCAATTACAATAACCTCAGAATCACTGCGATTTGCCTTCTTGATATCATCTTCAAGGTCAGCACCGCATTTCAAAGCGGTATCGGCTGATATACCTGCCTCGAGAATGAATACGTCCTTCTCTGTAGCACATACTATCTTGTCTGAGTGCTCCGGTGAAGGTTTTCTCAGTTCAAATGCTGCAAGAGATGACGTCACAGCATTGATATGATCAGGACCCGTTCCGCAGCATCCGCCGAATATGCAAGCTCCGGCTTCATTGAACGCCTTGGTGTATCCCGCAAGCTCCTCAGGTGTGCAGTCATACACTGTCTTATCCCCTACTACCTTAGGCAGTCCGGCATTAGGCTTGACAGCAAGCGGAACTTCAGCGAATTCTCTTAATCTCTCAAACTGCGGCAGCATCTCTGCTGGGCCTGTGCTGCAGTTCATTCCAAAGGCATCTATCCCCATGCCCTGCATGATCACTAGCGCAGCGCATATGTCTGTTCCTGTAAGGGTTCTGCCATTCTCATCTACAGTAAAAGATACCAGCACCGGCTTGTCGCTGACGTCTTTGACTGCGAGCAAAGCGGCTCTTGCATCAGGCACAGTCATTATCGTCTCGATCGCAAACATATCGACGCCTGCCTCTTCGAGTGCCTCTGCCTGCTCATGATAAATCTCGTAGAGTTCATCAAATGTCAGATCTCCCAGAGGTTCAAGGAACTTGCCTGTAGTGGCGATGTCCCCCGCAACCAGGGCTTTGCCGTCTGCTGCATCCTTCGAAATAGCGACGAGCTGCTTATTGAAAGATTTTACCTGATTAAATATGCCATTCTCCTCGAGTTTGACTCTGTTAGCTCCGAATGTAGGAGCATATACGATATTGCTCCCTGCCTCGATGTATTCTCTCTGCAGCTGCTCCATCACCTCAGGATGCTCGAGCACCCATGCTTCGGTGCACTTGCTGCTGTCATACCCTCTCTTCTGAAGCTCAGTCCCGTTGGCTCCATCAAGTACAAGTGGAAAATATAGTTCCATAATACCCCTCCGGTCATCTTATCCAGTCAGTTCACGTGTGTTCACTAAATATTTTACTACATATTAAATATACCAAATATAAATGGTAAAATGAATTCGGAGGTACGTATGATTTTAAATGACCCGGAGAACATAACGATCGAAGAACTGATGCAGCTCGCGGAGGAAGCCGGCTTCACCGCCTCAGCTCCTCTTAACATGGATGCTCTCATATTCAGGCAGGAAGTACGGGACATGTGCTCTGCCGACAAGTGCCGCAGCTACGGCCGCAGCTGGAGCTGTCCTCCTGCAGTAGGCTCACTTGAGAAGTCTGCAGAGCGTGCGGGCAGATTTCACCGCGGCATCATCGTTCAGACGACCGGACAGATGCGGCGCGAGATCGACTACCATTCTATCTTTAAATACAATGATCAGCATGTCAGGAACTTTGCCACATTCGCAAGACAGGTTCGGACACTCTTCCCCGGCTGCCTTCCGATGGGTGCAGGTGCGTGCAGCATATGCAAGAAGTGCACATACCCAGGCCGCCCGTGCCGCCACCCGGACAAGCTGATAATATCCATGGAAGCTTACGGCCTGGTGGTCAACGACGTGTGCAAAGCATCAGGTCTCGAATACAACTACGGTGACAGGACTATGACATTTACATCTTGCATACTGCTCGATTAAGGGGGGATCAGATATGATGACAGCAAAAGAAATATTCCTCGAACTTCTTAAGCCTGATGGCAGGCCTGAGCGCCAGCTCGTCCAGTACGAAGCACTCCAGATGGCTGTAATGCATCCTATTGGATCATACATCCGGCCTGGATTCATGCCGGGTGCGACGATCACCGACAGATGGGGTGTGGAGCTTCAGTGGCCTGAGGACGCACCGGGCTCAATGCCTCATGTAACTCAGGAGAACAAAGTCATCAAGGATATAACTCACTGGCGGGACTATGTCCATGCGCCGGATATCCTCGCAAACTGCAGCGATGATTCACTGTGGGAGCCGTTCCGCACCAAGGCAAGAGCCAAAGCCGGAGACGACAAGCTCGTCGCAGGTTTCATTCCGACCGGTATTTTTGAACAGTGCCACAACCTGATGCCTTTCCAGGAAGTTCTTACTAATCTGTACGATCATCCACATGAAATGCACGAGCTGATCGCTTATATCAACGAGTACAGAATGAACTACGTCAGGCTAATGATCGATCATCTTCAGCCTGATGCGATATTCGCTCATGACGACTGGGGAACCAAGGATGCCCTCTTCATGAAGCCTGACATGTGGCGAGAATTCTTCAAGGAGCCGTACAGGGAGTTCTATGAGTACATCCGCTCGCGCGGCCTCATAACCATCCACCATGCGGATTCCTACCTCGTTCCTATTGTTGAAGACATGGCAGAGATAGGCATACAGGTCTGGCAGGGAACTCTTCCGGAGAACGACATCCCTGCTCTTCAGGAGCGCCTTCAGGGCAAAATGGTCCTGATGGGCGGCATAGGAGCTTCTATTGACCGTGCCGATGCCGGAGAAGAAGAAGTGCGTTCTTATGTCAGAGATGCTCTTGAGAGATACTGTCCGGGCGGCCACTTCATACCTTGCATAACATACGGACTTGCAGGAGCAGTTTTCAGACACATAGATCCGTGGATAGACGATGAGATCGCCAGATACAACAGCGAATACCATCTGCCGCGGTATATAGCAAGAAAGGATGCCGAGCGCCGATCACCTGTCATTCTGTCAAAGGATCATGCATCCGCAGCCGGTAAAGTAACTGCACCATCTGATGCAGCCCCGGCAGCTAACTTGGCAAAGCCTTCTTCTGACATACACCCTCTTCTCGAAGAGGTATCTGAGAACCTTCAGGACGGCTCGGTCTCCATGACTGTTGAGTCAGTCCGGGCCGCACTTGACGCAGGTCTGAACGCTGCCGACATACTGAACGACGGCCTTGTGAGAGGAATGAATGAGCTTGGCGAGGACTTCTCAAAGGGCGAAGTATTCGTACCTGAGATGCTCCGTGCGGCAGCTTGCATGTCAGCCGCCACAGAGATACTTAAGCCTCTTCTGACAGCCGGCAATACAGGCGGCCCTACAGGCAAAGTTGTCCTCGGAACGGTCAGAGGCGACCTTCACGACATAGGAAAGAATCTGGTAAAGATAATGATGGAAGGTGCAGGTCTCGATGTAATCGACCTCGGATGCGACATCCCTGCCGAAGACTTTGTAGATGCTGCAATTGAGAATGACTGCAGGATAATCGCCTGCTCCACCCTCCTTACTACATGCATGGACGAGATCAGGACTGTTGTAGATCTTGCCAAAGAAAAAGGCATCCGCGACAAGGTGAAGATCCTTATCGGCGGTGCCCCTGTATCTCATGAATTCTGCATCAGTGCCGGCGCAGACTGTTACACGCCTGATGCCGCCGCAGCTGCAAGAGCTGCTGTCAGGATGCTCACTGAATTCAATCAGCAGTCTGCTCTGACGCAGTAGATTTGCCAAGATTCATAATAACGATTGATCCGAATACCAGCGCGATGCCGAGGATCTTGACCGGACTCAGCATCTGATGGAATACGATCAGACCAATTATAGAGGCCGCGACTGTTTCGACTGAAGCCAGTATAGGAACGATCGAGGTCTCTTTGATTTTGCCTAGTCCGCCAAAGTAAATAATGTACGCGAGTGCGGACGGGATGATACCGAATCCGATGAGCGCAAGCACCATTCTGTAATCTGTGATGCCTGTAACCTCCGGTCTCCATGGTCTGACCATGAAGAAAAGTGCGACTGCGCCAAAGGCAAGGCCATAGAATGAAGATGTGTACGGATCTTCGTCATCAGCACCAAGTCTTGACAGAACAGGCAGTGTTCCATAGGTAAAGCCTGCAGCTACGCCCATGACTATGCCGAATACGGACAGGTTGACCTCTGTGAAGTTGCCGCCTGTAACAGTGAGTACACATCCGCAGATATTGACGAAGATAGCTATGATGACATTCTTCGTGAGAGGCTCTTTGAAGAATACTCTCGACATTATCGCAACGAATACAGGCGCTGTATAGAGCAGCACCGAAGCTGTTGCCATTCCGCCCTGCTCGATGGCATTCATGTAGCAGAGATTGTATATCGCCTGTGATACAAGGCCAACCAGGAAGCATGATATAAGGCCACTCTTGCTGATCCTGAACAGGCTCAGGCCCTTGCCCTGTACGAGCATTACCGGTATCAGCAGAATGGATGCGAAAAGCAGCCTGTAGAAGGCTAGCGGGAACGGCTCCATGCCGAGATTGTTAAGTATAGTTGCAAATAGTCCGATAGTGCCCCACAGCGTACCTGCTGCCAGCACCATCAAATACCCTTTATTCTGTTCATTCTTCATTAACAAGTATCCTCTCTAGTCTTGTTGTAAACCATTCACGATTATATTCCAGGCCAAAGCGCAGTTCAAGCATATAAAATCTCCCGGGAGAGTAATTCCCGGGAGATTCTGTGATCAGTAAATACTTCTGCCAAAGGGCTAAACACCCATAAGCCGAATTACTTGTTAGCTGCTTCCATCTGTGCAGCAACCTCAGCTGCGAAGTCCTCTTCCTTCTTCTCGATACCTTCGCCTACCTCGAATCTAACAACCTTAGTAAGTGCAAGATCCTTATCAACAGTCTTCAGGTACTGAGCAACAGTCTGCTTGCCATCCTCAGCTCTTACATAAACCTGATCAAGCAGGCAGATCTCCTTGAGCTGCTTGGAGATACGTCCGTCAACGAGACCCTTGAAGATCTTGTTCTGGGAGATTTCCATCTTAGCAGCGATTGCAAGACCAGCAAGTCTTGTCTTAGCCTCGTCTGAAAGGAAGTTAGGCAGATAGTTGAAGTTGAAGCTCTTGTCTGCTCTCTTCTCAGCGAGGATGTCAAGGTCAACCTTATCCCATACTTCCTCAACCTTGTCAAGAAGTCCGTTAAGGATTGGCTTTGGCAGTGAGAACGGATCGTTCAGTGCGCTCTCGAGAGTGATCTTGCCAAGGTTAGCGAGTTCTGCCTCAGAGATCTCGTCTCTGCTTACATACTGAGGATTCATTGCAGCAACCTGCATTGCAACGTTCTTCAGAGCAGCCTTGTTGTCATCATTGTCTGCGCCGTTTGCTGCAACGATAACTCCGATATTGCCGCCGCCATGGATGTATGTAGCCATGACTTCTCCGGAAACCTTGTCGATTCTTCTGATGTTCATGTTCTCACCGATCTTAGCGATGAGAGCTGTCAGAGCCTCGCCTACTGTTGAAGTCTCATCAAAAGCCATAGCCTTGAATGCTTCAATGTCTGTGCTCTCAGCATTAAGAGCCAGCTGAGCGAGCTTCTCTACGAATCCGATGAACTCGTCGTTCTTAGCAACGAAGTCTGTCTCGGAGTTAACCTCTACGATAGCAGCTGTCTTGCCATCTTCTGAGAATGCAGTTCTTACAAGACCCATAGCAGCGATTCTGCCAGCCTTCTTAGCAGCCTTGGAAAGTCCCTTCTCTCTCAGGATCTCTACAGCTCTGTCCATGTCGCCATCAGCTTCAACCAGAGCCTTCTTGCAGTCCATCATACCTGCGCTTGTCATATCACGCAGTTCTTTAACCATCTTTGCTGTTACAGCCATGTCTTCCTCCTGTTAATTACTGAAATTACTCTTCGTCTTCAGCCTCTACAGCCTCTTCAACCTCTGCAGGTGCAGCCTCTGGTGCGTCTGCAAAGCTCTCACCCTGCTTAGCCTCGATGATAGCATCTGCCATTGTGCTTGTGATCAGCTTAACGGCTCTGATAGCATCATCATTTGCAGGAATTACATAATCAACATCATCAGGATCACAGTTAGTGTCTACGATACCAACTACTGGGATTCCGAGGATCTTAGCTTCCTTAACAGCGATTCTTTCCTTCTTAGGGTCAACTACGAAGATTGCTCCAGGCATTCCCTTCATGTTCTTGATTCCGCCGAGGTACTTCTCGAGCTTGTCAGCCTCTGCGAGCATCTTGAGAGCTTCCTTCTTGGCATACTTGTTGATTGTGCCATTCTCTTCCATCTCTCTGATCTCAGCGAGTCTCTCGATTCTCTTGCTGATTGTCTTGTGGTTAGTGAGCATTCCGCCGAGCCATCTCTCGTTAACGAAATACATTCCGCATCTCTCTGCCTCATCCTTGATAGCAGCCTGAGCCTGCTTCTTGGTTCCTACGAAGAGAACCGGCTTGCCGCTTGCTCCAACCTGTCTCATGAAATCATAAGCCTCATCGATCAGACCGAGTGTCTGCTGAAGGTCGATGATATAGATTCCATTTCTCTCTGTGAAGATGTAAGGAGCCATCTTAGGGTTCCATCTTCTTGTCTGATGTCCAAAGTGGACGCCTGCTTCGAGCAGCTGTTTCATTGATACTACTGACATTATATAACCTCCGGTTAAATTAACTTCCACCGTGACACAAAGCCTTCAACCCCTCTGATTGCAAGGGCACCGCGGCTGATCACGGTGTGACAAATATTGATTAGTGCGCAAAGGCACTCGTATATTATAAACAATACGAGTGCCTTATGCAACAGTTATTTTCTACTATTTATAAGCAATTCTTACAGATCTTCAGGCTGCGGAGGGATGAATGCAAATGCCTTCACAAGGTCCTCATCTGAAGGAATGTAATCTGTCATAGTTCCGTCATTATACTGCTGATAAGCCATCAGGTCAAAGTATCCTGTTCCGGAAAGTCCGAGAAGAATGACTTTCTCTTCGCCTGACTCTTTGCACTCAAGTGCGATGTCTATCGCACCCTTGATCGCATGGCCGCTCTCAGGTGCAGGCAGGATTCCTTCCGCTTTGGCAAATATCTCTGCTGCCTGGAATACCTCTGTCTGCTCATATGCTCTTGCCTCCATCATGCCCTGATGGTAGAGCTCTGAGATAATAGTGCTCATGCCGTGGAATCTCAGTCCTCCCGCATGTATCGGCGATGGGATGAAGCCATTTCCGAGAGTATACATCTTAGCAAGCGGGCAGACATTTCCTGTATCGCAGAAATCATACATGTATTTGCCTCTTGTAAGGCTCGGGCATGATGCCGGCTCTACTGCGACAAATCTGTAATCCGCCTCGCCTCTCAGCTTCTCTCCCATGAACGGTGCGATAAGTCCTCCGAGGTTCGATCCGCCTCCTGTGCAGCCCACAATGATATCCGGCTTGACTCCGATCTTCTCAAATGCCTTGTGAGCTTCGAGGCCGATAACGCTCTGGTGCAGAAGCACTTGATTCAGAACACTTCCGAGAACATATCTGTAGCCTTCACGTGTGACAGCAGCCTCGACAGCCTCCGAAATAGCGCATCCAAGGCTTCCTGTTGTTCCAGGGAACTGCTCGAGGATCTTCCTTCCTATCTGTGTAGTATCTGACGGTGACGGAGTGACACTTGCGCCATAAGTCCTCATGACCTCTCTGCGGAACGGTTTCTGCTCATATGAGCCTTTTACCATATATACTATGCAGTCAAGGCCAAAGTGTGCCGCTGCCATCGAAAGAGCTGTTCCCCACTGTCCTGCTCCTGTCTCTGTGGTAATTCCCTTGAGGCCCTGCTGCTTGGCGTAGTATGCCTGAGCTGCTGCTGAGTTCAGCTTGTGGCTTCCGGACGTATTATTACCTTCGAACTTAAAGTAGATCTTGGCAGGTGTGCCGAGAGCCTTCTCAAGGTTGAATGCTCTGACAAGCGGCGAAGGTCTGTAGATCTTGTAATAATCTCTGATTCCCTCTGGGATCTCGAAATATCTTGTGTCATCGTCGAGTTCCTGCTGTACGAGCTCCTTACAGAATACGCCTTCAAGCTCCTCTGCTGTCATAGGCTTAAGTGTGCCCGGATTAACAAGAGGTGCAGGCTTTACCTTCATGTCCGCTCTCAGATTGTAATAATGAGTAGGGATCTCTTCCTCTGTCAGATAGATACGGTAGTTTTCCATGGCTTTGTTCTCCTTTCTTCTTAAAGCCTGTGAGTGTGATGCTTTGCCGGTGAACAAAGTATGAAAAAAGCTCCTGTCCCGGCAAAAAATATTTGCTGGGACAAGAGCTGCAAAATCTAACATAGACATACAAATTTATCTCTTGCGGTGCCACCCGGCTTGGCAGAGTCGCCTCTGCCCACTCACTGCATACCAACATATGCATCATTTGTTAACGAAGTTTACTCTCCGTCTCCCATACTCAGGGCAAAGCCCCTTTCCTGTCGCCCTCAGGAGTCCATTCAGATCCGCCTCCACATGCTGCCCTCTCACCGTCGGCAGCTCGCTCGTATGCAAGCATCGGAACCTACTCACTCTCCCTCAAAGGTTTATTGGGTATTTAATTGTACATTGTTGTTAGTGTACTCTTATTGACCAATTAAATCAACAATTGTACTGCACACAATAAAATGCAAAATAATGCACAAATATTACGCTTAGCTTGATGCGAACGATATCCACGCATCCCGCAATATTCGTTCGGATTTGTCTCAAAATATCGTCAAAAAGTATCTATTTCTACACTTTTTACAGTGCAATTCCAATCTTGTAATTGAGGAAGTTAAGGAATGGTTATATCATAATTACGTACTTTATAAGGGGGAGTATTTTTGAAAAATACTTTCTCTAATTTATTTCTTAAGAAAAGAGGTATATATATGGAAAATTTCTTTAAGCTCAAGGAACACGGAACTGACGTGAAGACTGAGATTATTGCCGGAGCTACTACGTTCCTCTCAATGGTCTACATTCTCGCAGTAAACCCAAGCATCCTTTCTGCTTCCGGTATGGACAGTGCTTCGATCTTCACTGCAACAGCTGTATCTGCTGCATTCGCAACACTGTGCATGGCATTCCTTGCTAACTACCCTGTCGCACTTGCTTCCGGAATGGGCCTGAATGCTTACTTTGCATTCACAGTCTGCCCAATGGTAGGAACAGACAGACCTTGGGAAGTTGCTCTTGCTGCTGTTCTGTGCGAAGGTATCGTTTTCATCCTTCTCTCTTTCACTAACTTCAGAGAGTCTCTGGTAAACGATATCCCTCAGAACCTGAAGTCCTCGATCTCCGTTGGTATCGGTCTCTTCATCGCTATCATCGGTCTCAAGAACTCCGGTGCTGTAAGCGTAACAACCGAGGGCGGAATCGCTCTTGGCAACATGGGTGATGCTGCTATCTGCCTTTCACTTGTCGGTATCCTCGTTATTGCCTTCCTTGCACACAAGGGCGCTAAGGGTGCTATCTTCTACGGAATCCTGATCACATGGGTTCTCGGCATGATCGCACAGGCAATTGGCTGGTATGTACCAGATCCTGAAGCCGGAGTATACAGCGTATATCCTAACTTCTCCATCAGCGGAGTCAAGATGGATTACTTCTTCTCCTTCGACTTTGCATGGATCGGATCACACGCTCTCCAGTTCATCGTAATCGTATTCTCCTTCCTGTATGTAGATATCTTCGATACAGTAGGAACACTCATCGGTGTAGCTGCAAAGGCTGACCTCCTTGACGAAGACGGCAAGCTTCCTAAGGCTAAGCAGGCTCTTCTCTCCGATGCTATCGGAACATGCATTGGTGCTATCTGCGGAACTTCCACAGTAACATCATTCGTTGAGTCATCAGCTGGTGCTGCAGTAGGCGGAAAGACTGGACTTACATCTGTAACAACAGGCGTCCTCTTCATCATTTCCCTTATTCTCTCACCACTCTTCCTCTCCGTACCAAGCTTCGCTACAACACCTGCTCTGGTATATGTAGGATACCTGATGATGACACAGATCAAGAACGTTAAGTTCGAAAACGCTCCAATGTCCGACATCATCTCCGCATTCCTCGCAATCATCATGATGCCATTCACATCATCAATTGCTAACGGAATCATGTTCGGAATCATCTCCTACCTCGTACTCAAGGTACTCGAAGGAAATGCAAAGGACGTTAAGCCGGTAATGTGGATCTCCGGAGCACTCTTCGTGCTCTACATGATAGTAGGCTAATCAAGACTTTTTAAATAATAATAAAGGGAAAACAGGACATGTACTATTGCTTCGCTCGAGTCCTCGAAGCCACTGCTGAGCAGAGGCTTCTGCGGGATTCTTGCTCCGCAATGCACATGTCCTGTTTTAATTATTAGTTATTTAATAACTTGATTATCTGGGGGGCTGCTCCGCAGATTCTCCTGCCGGTTTGTTCGCAGCGCGACATGCCGGATTTTTTTTTAATTGTATCTTTTCTTTTCTGCCTTCACTCCAGCGGGGGGGGCGCTGATATTGCTTGAATATGTAGCACAGATTCTCTATTTCCTTTGATTACTTGCTACTGTTATGTATTGTTAGGATGTGTATGTCCTTCCCCGCGCCGCTCCTTTTCATCGCGCACTAAAAAACCGCGATTTGACTCGCGGTTAATGGGTTTGTGTTGATTGATATTGATTACTGATCGAGTTTTTTCTTGGCGTCTTTGACGAGGGATGCTATGTTCTCTCGGCGCACCATGTCGACACCGTTGTCGATGCGGTCTCTGATCTTGTTGGCCTGAAGCTTTGCATCCGGGGTGCTGCCGGACAGGAGGACCGTACGCATGATCTTCATCATGAATTTGTCGCCGCCTGTTACGGATGCAGGATCGTATCTGCCGCCGAGGATGTACATGATAGATTTGTTCTCATTCTTAGGATCAAGTTTGCCTATGCTGTAGCCCCAGACCTGTGCATAGTTCTCTGCTGTCTCATCTGCAAATCCCACGCCGAATACTATCAGCTTCTTCATCAGCTCGTCGTCGAGGAGCCTTGCAAATTTGTCGAAGTCGACGATGCCGCTGCCTCTTATCCAGCCACCGTAGACGATACAATCATACTCGTACAGATTGAAAGCATCGCGGCCTGACGTGCTGATATCTGCAAGAGGGACCGCTTTACATCCAAGGTCTTCAGCGATCCACTCTGCATATTGTTTGGTTGAACCTCTCTTGGAGGTGTATATCACTATTGCTTTTCCCATATTGTGTTATCCTTTGACATTTGCTTCGCCCAGGAGCCTGGTAAGCTTGGCTCTGAGTTCGTCTGTCAGTTCTATTCTGTTCTCGGCTTTGAGTCTCAGAGGCTTGGAACCAGGCAGGTATACGAGGACGTCTCTGCTGCCCGGATACAGGCTCATCATATCTGTCAGATGATACAGCATGCCTCTGGCATCTCTGTGCATCCTCAGAACTTCATCTGTTACTCTCAGCTTGACAAGGTTGGCTTCGTCGATCACAGGGGCCGGGCTGGCTGATCTGGCTGCGGCCTGATTGCCTCTTGCATAGCCGTTTGAGCTGCCGTTGCCGTAACCATTGCCGTTGCCGCCGCCGTTTCCATATCCATTACCGTTGCCATAGCCGTTATTACCATAACCGCCACCATTACCATTGCGGTAGCCTCGGCCGCGGGCTAGTTCGCTGATTCGCTCGACTGGAACGATGTCTTCTATAAGAATCTCCGCATCGCTCTCGTCCTTAAAGCTGACCCTGCCGGAAATTCCGACAATCTGATCATTGCGGACGAGGTTGCGCTTCTTCTCGTAGACCTTAGGGAAAACTATTCCGTCGATGACGCCATCGTAATCCTCGACTGTGAGCCTTGCCATTTCCTGTGATTTGCGGGTGATCATCGTGCGTACGCCGCTGATCATTCCGGCCATGATGACAAAGTCTCCGTCATCGAACTTCGATGTGTTGATTATGATGCTGTCATCTCCGCCTGTGAACTCTTCCCCGCCTGCTGTCAGGTCTGAAGTGCGGGCAGTTATGTTATTGTTGATCACATCTGCGTATTCATCCAGCGGATGCCCTGAGAGATAGACGCCGAGCATCTCCTTCTCCATTGCAAGCTTGGTGTCACCAGGAAAATCAGCAAGCTTTGGCAGGGACGGTGTTATGATGGTCTCAGAAGCAAAGTCTTCCATCTGGAACAGACTTATCTGAGCGTGACCGCCTGTCTTAGCCCTCTTCTGAGCTCTCTGGACGGCATCATCACAGACAGCCATCAGCACTGCTCTGTTCGGATTTATCTCATCGAAAGCGCCTGCCTGTATCAGAGATTCAATGGCCTTCCTGTTGAGTTCTCCTGCTTCGATAGCATTGATGAACTCATACACATCGTTGGTCTCAGGCACTTCGTCACGGGCTCTGATTATTGCGTCGATGATTCCCGTACCGACATTCTTGACGCTGAGGAGGCCGAATCTGATGCTACCGTTCTCGGTGCTGAAATTCCTCTGGCTCCTGAGAACCGAAGGAGGCAGCAGCTTGATGCCCATTTCACGGCAGTTCCTGACATAGTCTGCGGTATGTCTTGCATCCCCTGCCATGCTGCTCATGAGAGCTGCCATGAATTCGACCGGATAATGAGTCTTTAGATAAGCAGTCTCATAGGAAATCACGGCATATGCAGCAGCATGCGACTTATTGAAAGCATATGAAGCAAAGCTTACCATATCTTCGAATATGGTCTCTGCGGCAGCGGCCGGAACTCCGTTCGCCACGCATCCTGCGATCTCGGCACTTCCATCTTCAGCGGTCTTGCCATTGATGAAGTATTCCTTCTCCTCGAGCATGACACTCATCTTCTTCTTGCTCATCGCCCTTCTTACAAGGTCAGAACGTCCGAATGAGTAGCCGCCGAGGTCTCTTACGATCTGCATTACCTGCTCCTGATAGATCAGGCAGCCATATGTAACATCGAGTATCGGCCTGAGATGAGGATCGACATATTTGATATTGTCAGGGTGTTTCTTATTCTCTATATACTTTGGGATCGAGTCCATCGGGCCAGGCCTGTAAAGCGCGATTCCCGCAACTATATCCTCGAAGCACGACGGTCTGAGATTCTTCATGAAGTCCGTCATGCCGCCACTCTCAAGCTGGAAAACGCCTTTGGTATTGCCGTCAGCAATCAGCTTGTAGACCTCAGGATCATCGTATCCCATCTTCGCCCAGTCGATCGTGACACCATGGTTGGCTTCGATCATTCTTAGAGCATCCCTGATGACCGTGAGGTTCCTCAGTCCGAGGAAGTCCATCTTTAGAAGTCCCAGTTCCTCGATAGTCGTCATGTTGAACTGAGTCGCAAGTCCCTTGTCAGATGCGTAAAGCGGCACATATTCGTCCAGCGGAAGCTTGGAAATAACGATGCCCGCTGCATGTGTCGAAGCGTGTCTCGGCAGACCTTCGAGTGCCATAGAAAGATCGAGCACCTGCTTGACAAGCGGCTCTGTCTCATAACGCCTCTTGAGATCAGGATTGACCTCGAGCGCCTTGGCGATAGTGATTCCAAGCTCATTCGGAATGGCTTTGGCAATCTCATCACCCTCCTGATACGTCGCATTAAGAGCCCTCGCGATATCTCTGACAGCGGCCTTGGCCTTAAGAGTACCGAAAGTGATGATCTGCGAAACTTTGTCTTTGCCGTACTTGCGGATTACGTAGTCGATGACCTCCTGACGTCTCTCGATGCAGAAGTCAACATCGATATCCGGCATGCTGACTCTCTCAGGGTTGAGGAATCTCTCGAAGATCAGGTTGTATCTGATTGGGTCTATCTCAGTGATATCAAGGCTGTAAGCGACAATACTGCCTGCTGCCGAGCCACGGCCCGGACCGACTGCAATGCCGTTGGTCTTGGCGTAATGGATGAAATCCCAGACTATGAGGAAGTACTCAACATAACCCATATTCTCAATGACCGAAAGTTCCGTCTCGAGACGCTTCCTGTACTGTGAGGACGGATCCATTGCATCCTTGCCATAGCGCTTTACAAGGCCCTCATAGCAAAGCTTGCGGAGGTAGTCGTCGCAACTTGCGCCTTCCGGCGGAATGTACTCTGGCAGATGGTACTGGCCAAAGGTGAATTCGACATTGCACCTCTCTGCGATCTCATGCGACCTCTCGACAGCATCAGGCATATCCGGGAAAAGCTCGAGCATCTCAGCTTCAGACTTGACGTAGAACTCGTCATTTTCGAATCTCATGCGGTTCTCATCCGTGATATTAGTCTGTGTCTGGATGCACATCAGAATTTCCTGTGCCCTGGCATCTTCTTTCCTTATATAATGTGCGTCATTAGTCGCTACCAGAGGCGTGCCGATATCCCCGGAGAGTCTCTTAAGGCCTTCGATTACTTTCTTGTCCTCTTCAGTCAGGTGATTCTGGACTTCGAGGAAGAAATTATTCTCTCCGAATATCGATCTGAGCTCAAGAGCTTCCTTTCTGGCGCCCTCGTAATCATTATTCAGCAGCATTCTCTGGACATTGCCCGCAAGGCAGCCTGACAAGCAGATAAGGCCTCCGCTGAACTGTCTCAGGAGGTTCTTATCTACTCTTGGCTTGAAGTAGAACCCATCTACATAGCTGCGTGACACGATCTTGACCAGATTGCTGTATCCTTCCTGTGTCTCTGCAAGAAGTATCAGGTGGCCTGAGTTCCTGTCGCGGCTGACATCCTTGTCATACATGGTTCTTGCGGCTGTATAGACCTCGCATCCAATGACAGGCTTGATGCCGGCTTTCTTGCAGGATTTATAGAAATCTACCACACCAAACATGGCGCCATGGTCAGTGATGGCACACGAATCCATCCCGAGCTCCTTTACGTATTCAGGCAGCTGGGATATTCTGCTCATTCCATCAAGCAGGCTGTATTCAGTATGGCAATGTAAATGCGTAAACATAAATCTGAATCAATGTCTCCTTCTATGATGGTGATTATACACCCTAAGGCACACCGTGTCGATGAATGAAAAAACTCCCACCGTAACCGGTGGGAGTCTGTGTCAGGACTGTATTAATACCACTTCTGTCCGCGCTCTTTCTTGAGCATTGCGATTTTGAGTCTCTTGATGCATTCTCTTACATCATCCTCAGTGTAGTTATTCTCACCGACGATGTTAGACTCGATGCCCTCAGGATTCTTGTTGAAGTCAACTACATTAGCAAGGAACGGGCTCTCTACTACGAAAGTTCCTGCTGTTCCGCTCCAGTTGAGACCTGCAACAGGGATTCCCCTCTCGCCTATCTCATTGACGCAGTTGACATAGTCAACGTCCAGGTTGCCCCAGCCATCTGTCTCAACAATAACGCCATCAGGACGTGCGCACTCAGCAACTACAGCAGCAGTACGTGAGCATCTGATCTTCTCTTCGTTGCCCTCAGGAGATCCGAAAACAAGAACTCCCATCAGGTCGATTCCTTCGTCTTCTCCGAGGATCTCAATCAGAGGATCTCTGAAGTGATGAAGGCTTGTTTCTTTGGTTGAAGGACCTACTCCCATGACTCTACCTCCTTAGTTCATCGCCTTGATTGCGCCGTCTCTGAACTCGTTAGGAGTCAGCATGACAGGCATAGCGCCGTAATCTATAAGTGACTTGCCGCCTTCAACGCCGGACGGCTGATTAGGGAAGATCCATGTGTCGAGCATAGCACCATGAGCGATCATCTCCTTGATAACAAGGACCTTCTTCTGTCCAGGTCTTATCCTGTCATAGTACTCGTGTCTCTCGGTGCACTTGGTACCTTCGAATTTCTTGAGCTGTGCTCTGAAAGTATTCATCCACTCCTCTACCATTCTATAAGCTTCGATAATGGCAAATCTTTCCTGTCCCATGCCCTTCTTGAATGTGATGTTGAAAGAGATGATGAAGTCATCATCTGCAGGTGTACCTGCTCTGTTCAGATACAGCATATCCTTGAGGTTGCCATCTGAAGAACCGAATTCATGAGCCTGTTCGCCGTCAACATCAACACCCGTCGGCATTACATATACACCGGTGATGGTGTGTGTTATACCCTCTCCGCACTTTCCGAGGACCTTGACGGAGATAGGGATTATATCCATGATTGTGTTGGTGTGTCTGTCATGATCACCAGGTTTGATGATCTCTACATCAATGTGATCGATAACCTCGCTGTACTTCTCAGCAAGGGCAGGAAGACAATCATTATTGATCGTCATCTTACCACTGGTAGTGATCTTGTTCTCGTCGCCCATCTCGACCTCTGTCATATGGAACGCCTTGATAACAAGTCTTCTAAGTTCAATATCATTTGCAGCCATTGCTATTCTGACCTCTCCTTTTTAATGAGTTTCAATGATGCTCTGAATTGTTTTACGCGTAAATGTTAATTCAATTCGCGTAATAATTCAATAATATTGATTGAATTATACTCTGTGAAAAAATGGGGCAGATTGCTCTGCCCCATCTTCGATACTAATTGATATCGATGTCCTATTCAGTTCAAAGTCAGGATATATAGTCCTGTATGACTCTCTCCGAATTAGATAACTGCGTGATACTCGTAAGGCAGCTGAACGATCTTGCCCGGAGTCTCGATTGTCTCGAGGAGCTCGAGGGCTGCCTTTACGATAGCAGTCTGCATCTCAACGTCGTGAGGTGCTCCAGCGTTAGCGCCCATAGGTACCATAGGAGCAGCAGCTCTCGGTGAACCAGCCTGTCTTACGACCGGTGGAAGAGCAGCGATGATAACTGTAGGGATACCTACCGACTCGATTGCTCTCTGCACGATTGTTGCAGAGCGGTGGCATGTTCCTCATCCAGCAGTGAGGAGAACTGCATCAACGCCCTCCTCCTTGAGCATCTGAGCTACAGCCGGACCTGTCTCGTTGGTGAACTTCTCAATGTTTCCGCCGCCGCCCATGAATCCTGCATGGTATGGTGCGCAAGCCTTGATGAATCCCTCAGCTGCGAGTTCCTTCAGTCTTGTGATAGGGAACATGCAGTTGATGTCCTTGTTAACGTCGGAGTTGTCGTAACCACCGTGTGTTACCATCAGATCGTCTTCCTCGGACTCGTTAGGGATCTTTCTCCATGTGAAGTCTCCAGCCAGGTTGAATCTCTCCTGATCCTTTCTGTGTACGCCGGCAGCTGTTGCGAGAGCAACTGTCATCTCGCTGAGCGGCTTTGTTACAGGAGCCCAAACTGGCTTAGGAGTGATAGGTACGAATATCTCAGACTGTAATCCTTTTACAACTGTCATACTCATTTCGAATTAAACCTCCTGTTTGGTTTTGTTATGCATTTCATCTTGGAGTTTATTGGCGTGTGTGATAGTTTCGAGATATCTTTCGTTGACATCGGCACTCTCCTTTTCAATGAAGCTCATATTCCAGGCAACTTCCTGTCCGATCTCAAGGTCATAATCTGAAATGATCATTCTCTTAGGTATCCTGAGGTGTCCCAGTCTTCCCTTAAAGTCGATGGCTACGCTTCCGTCATGGACTTCCACGATGACGCCTTCCATTCTGATTATCTTGTCGCCATATTTCATATCTCGATGCTACCTCTTTTCCAAATTAGTCGTATTTAGCCTTTCTCTTTTCGCTCATCGGCAGTGCCTGCTCGTTATCAACGAGTTCCATCTTTGTGCCGTAAGCCTTCTCGATCAGCTCTACGTTGCTCTCCTTAACTGCGTGTGTGTACTTTCTTTCTGGTGCCTTGATTGTCTCGCCGGCCATCTTAGCCTTCAGCATAGCCAGACCTCTGATAGCGTCTTCGTGGCAGAGTGTGTTGCATGCAAGTACCTCGTTCTCGATACCTGACATGGACTTGTTGTTGTCTACCATAGCATCGCAGTACTTGTTACCAGTTACGAGAGCACCCTGTACAGCGCAGAATGAGAATCCAACAACTGGAACGCCTCTCTTACCGATCTGCTCGATGTGGGAAGTGAAGTCTACGTGGTTGTTACCAAATCCCTCTGTTGTTACGAATGCACCGTCTACGTTCATGGACTCTACCATCTGGCCAAGTCTTCTGGATACGTAGAACTTATCTGTGTTAGCCTGTGGGGAACCAACGAAGATTACGCCTACCAGGTCAACGTCGTCATCGTGAATTGCTTCGTAAACCAGTGGCTCTCTCCAGTAATGTCTGGACATTTCCTTTGAAGCTGGTCCGATGCATGTAAGAGCGTGGATGCAGCCGTCCATTACCTCGAGTGGGTTAGCAGCTACAGGAACGTTACCCAGGTCTACGTTAGGCTTAGCTCCAAGTACTCCAACTGGCTCTGTAGGGAACAGGAAGTTATCGTGCATAGCGCCCTGACCCATGATCTCCTTAACGATAACGATTTTCTTCTTACCAGGTCTTCTTACCTGCTTCAAAACCTGAGTATCTACGACCTGCTCGTCAGTGAGATCCTTCTTCATTGCGTTTCTGATCTCCTGAGTTACGTGGTCGACTGCAGTGTGGATAGCGATAGGGCCCGGTCTCTCCATGTTCTTCTTGTTGTCGATAACTGCGTGAGCTCTGATGATGATCTCGCCCTTGTCTACTGCGCCCGGACGGTTCCACATCATGTTCTCATCAATGTATCCCTCGGAAGAACCGAACTCACCTACCTGAATACCTTCTTCGGTAATTCCGGTAACCATCATTACTACTCCGTCGAGAACTCTTGTAACGCCCTCACCAAGCTCATAATCGTCTTCCTTAGTAGCGATTGGCTGGATATCCATTACTGTCTCTGTGTAAGTGTGATAGTTGTCTGGTGTGATTACATCAAGAGTGAGGCTGTGTACCAGCTTCTGACCGTCAGCGCCTTCCTGTGCTGCTGCTTCTCTGATGTAAAGAGTTGTTCCTTCGATCTTGGTCTCATCACCAAGAACTACCTTATCGATCTTGTAGTGCTTACGAGTCATCTCTCTGACTACTACAGCTTCGCCTTCTTCCTCAGCTGCTGCTGCTGGAGCTGCTGCTGCTACTGCTGGAGCTGCTACTGCTGCTGCAGGTGCTGCTGCTACGCCGCCGCCGATGCCAGCCGGAATCTGGATGTCGATGTTCTTACCTTCGCCGATGTGCAGGCTGATGTATCCGCCTGCTGCTGGAGCTGCTGCTACAGGAGCTGCTGCTACTGCTGGAGCTGCCTCAACTACTTCCTCAGCTGCAGGAGCTGCTTCCTCAGCGCCCTCTGCTGCGTCGAACTTATCAACGATGTCTGCTGTAATAGGAGTAAGAGAATCAACTGTCTTAGTAAGCTTACTGCCGTTGAGCACCTGACCAAGCTTCAGTGCTCCGTCAAGGTTCAGCAGTCCGGAATCTACCAGATCCGGGAAAATTGCTGGATCCTCGAAGTTTGCAGGTGTCAGTTCTGTGCCTGCCTCTGCTCTGCAGCAAAGTACTGCTGGATCGTTTGCATGTTGCTTAGCTGTTTCAGCTGTAATTGACATATCGATCTTCCTCCTTAAATATGTTGCCTGTCTGTACGATGTGTACAATCAGTGGTTGTATATAGTCCCCTGCTCCGGGAGATTTGGGGCTCATCCCGGGCAGAGGTTTATACCATATAGTGATTAAATATATTGGTTAAAAAGATTCGTTAGATTACTCTACTGTACTGTCTCGTTGTCTTCAACGTTGTCTACTACGTCGAGGTCCTGATCAACCTTCTTGGAAACCTTGAGTGTTCTGTAGAGTGGGTGTCCTACTGCCATCATAGCAAGGTCTGTCATATGTATAACCTTGAGTCCCATCTTAGGGCCGGATGCCATAACTGTGTTGGAGCAGTCAGAGCAGTTACCGATGATGATATATTCGCAACCTGCCTTCTTGAACTCGAGGTTGTTCTTAACCTGTCCAGGGCAGTTACCAGGACGCTCGCACTTACGTGTGCCGTTAGGCATCTCAGCTGCCTGCTTGCAGTAGCAAACGTGTGCAACTGTACCATTGTACTTAGCAACGAGGTCTTCCATTCTCTCGAGGTTACCGCCGCATGCGCATACGAGGATACCAGTCTTAGCTCCGTGAAGATCTCTGAATGGACGAGTAACAAGGATAGCACCTGTAGCCTTGGTGATAGGAGCATCAAGAGTAGTTGCCTTACCTGTGAAGGCTCCGCCCATGATGATCTCGCCGTAGCCTCTCTCATCGAAGCCGCCAGCTCTCTCGATAAGAGCCTGTACGCTTGTTCCTACTGGAACGTTCTCGAATACATGTGCTTCGCTGCCGCCCTTGATCATTCCTCTTACTGTGAGGTTCTTGTCGATAAGAGGCTTCTGATCTTCGATAGCTGATACGCAGCTGTAAACTGTCTCACTGTTGATTACTACAGCGTTAGCTGCTGATGGGAGCTTGTCCGGCTCGAGCTCGATGCCGAGGCACTCTCTTACTACAGCACGCTCTTCGCCCATCGGATAGATATCCGGGAGAAGATGTCTCTCGATTGCAGGATCATCCTTGAGGAGTGCATCGAGCTTGAGGATTGTCTCTCTGTGCTTCTTCTTGATAGCGATGATTCCCTTATCAGCGCCAGCAATCTCCATAATATAATGGATACCTCTCAGAAGTCTTGCAGGATCCTCATCGATCTGCTGAATGTTGTGAGCAAGACCTGGCTCACACTCGGAAGCATTAACGAGGATATATCCATGATCAAGAACCGGCTTATCATCCTTGCCATTGTAAATCTTGATGAATGTAGGGAATCCTGCGCCGCCCTGTCCGAGAACACCGGCTTCCTTGATCATCTCAAGGTTGGAACCCTTAGGGATCTTGACATACTCATCTGGCTGTTCTTCATCCGGCTTGATTACGATTCTGTCCTCGAGGATCTCAACGACTTCACCGTAAACGCTGGAGTGAACATTTACACCAAGTCCAGTAGGAGTAGCAATGAGTGTACCCTTCTTGACCTTGTCGCCGACAGCTACAACTGGTGCGCATGGCTTACCTACAGCACCCTGCTTAAGTAGCATCTGAATGTTTTCCATAATACGAATCTCCTTTGTGTACTGCTTTGAAAAATGAACCGATTTATGTATGTGTCGGTAATAACGAGACACACAAAAAAATGCCCCTTTATTCATTCAAATGATAACACGATATACTATTTATATCAACAATGATAGCATAAATTGCCATAGAGAAAAATAATAATCCGTCGATTTGTATTATAGAAAAAATGATGGCCAAACCGTTCATTTTCCAATAGTTTCACAAATTGAGCGAAAATATTAGTCAGCAGAAAAATTTTTAAGCCTGTCTACATTGAAAATACTGCATTTTAAGATTATCTTAATGCTATATTCAGCAATTTTGACCCCGTTTTCATGCTCAAATACACCCAAATACATAGTCAAATTATTGACACTATTTCTTTGATTGAAGTATCATATAGAAGGAATCGATAAATGATTTCAGTGTTCATAGCTATGTTTTTTAGGAGGTAATTACTCATGGCAAAGCATCTTGAAGCTAAGATCAACTATGACAATTATGATAAGAACGTCATCAGAACGGTCGAAGCTCATACAGAGGGCGAGTACTGCAGAGTCGCTCTTGACTGCCCGGAACTGCCGGGAAACACAATGATCGAGAAGAAGCATTATCTCGAGGAGCACTATGACTACCTTAGAACAATGCTTATGTTCGAGCCTCGTGGACATCACGACATGTTCGGAGCATTCCTTTGCGAGCCTATCAATCCTGAGGCTGACTTCGGCGTATTCTTCATGGACGGCGGCGGCTACCTCAACATGTGCGGCCACTGCTCCATCGGCGCTGCTACAGTTATCCTCGAAGCAGGTCTCATGGAGATGAAGGAGCCTGTAACACAGGTAGTAATCGAAGCTCCTGCAGGCCTTATCCACCTTGATTGCACATGCAAGAATGGCAAGGTAACAGGCGTTAAGCTCACCAACGTTCCTGCATTCGTATACAAGAAGGACCTCGAGATCGAATATCAGGGAAAGAAGATCGTTTACGACATCTGCTTCGGCGGATCATTCTTCGCACTTGTTGACACAGAGAAGAACTTCGGCTTCAAGGTAACTCCTGAGCACACTAAGTTCCTCACAGAGTGGTCAAGCTTCGCTCTTCAGGAGATCAACAAGACAGTTCCTATCCAGCACCCAGAGCTCGACATCACAAGCGTAGACCTCATCGAGAACTACTGCCACGATGAGCTCACAGAGAGCGATAAGGAATTCTGCCCAACTGCTAAGTTTGCTCTGAAGAACCAGCTGGTATTCGGCGAGCCTCATGATCCACAGATCGACAGATCACCTTGCGGAACAGGAACATCAGCTAAGCTGGCATGGCTCTATGACAAGGGAGAACTCGGTGTAGGCGAGAGCTTCGTTTACAAGTCATTCATCGACACAAGATTCATCGGAACAGTTGCTGAGATCGGACCTAAGGTAGGTGAATTCGACACCATCATCCCACAGGTAACAGGCGCTGCTTATCTCTGCGGAGAGGCTAAGTGGTTCATGGATCCGGATGACAAGATGACTAAGGGCTTCGCAGTATAATCAAGGTCTTAGACTTCACATCAAACCACACGAAGACCGGCGTAAGCCGGTCTTCTTCTTTGTTCTTTATCACGCACTGATGTTGACTTTTGATGTTAACTGATGTAATATATTCAAGTCGCAAAAAGACATGCGCTCTTAGCTCAGTTGGATAGAGTGTCTGACTACGAATCAGAAGGTCGCGGGTTCGAGTCCCTCAGGGCGCACCATAGACGAGTCGAAAGACTCGTCTTTTTTATGAAAAAGTCCCGGAATGCCGCTGCACTCCGGGATTTGCTTTATTTGGTATTAACGAGATCTGCATAGAGCACCGGCTGTATCACTGATGTCCACACTTTGTATCCTTCTGATGTGTAGTGAAGTCCGTCTTTGACGAAGAACTTCGATCTTCCCGGCACATTCAGTGCGGGCTCTGTATCGATATATGTCAGCAGCGGATCACCTGCTGCATAAGCAGCCATCTTGCTGTTCAGCTTCTTCATTGACTTCCAGACCTTGGCCCTCTTAGGCTGCTTGGTCTGCGAGACATAGTAGATCCTGGTATCCGGAAGCCTGTTGTGAATGTATTTGACGAATTCTACTGACCTTGAGTAGATTTTATTTGCTGAATAGCCAAACCCGATGTCATTCGTTCCCGCATAGAAGACGATTGCTTTGGGATTGTACGGGATTATCAGTTTGTCCGCATAATACAGGCAGTCATTGACTGTTGATCCGCCAAATCCATGATTCAGCACTTCCAGCTCACTCATATCCTTGGCAAGGGTCTTCCATTTGCGTATGCTCGAGCTACCGTAGAAGATTACTCTCCCCTGCGCGTCTGATTTCTTGCGGATCTTGTTTACTGCTGACTTGAACTTGCCTGGCCCCTTGTACTTCTTATTCTTCTTGAAGCCGGAGTTTATGACGCGTATTGTCACCTTGGCACTCTCTATGGTTCCGTCTGTCCTGGTAACCTTGACCGTTACAACAGAATTGCCCTTCTTCTTAGCGGTCACCTTGCCCTTGGAGCTTATCTTGGCGTTTTTCTTCTTGCTGCTTGAGTACTTTACTGACTTGATCTGATCTGCCGGTATACCGCTGACAGTAATCTTAGCTGTTCTGCCTGTCAGCAGATACCACGACCCTCCCGTCACATCGAGACTCTTGCCTCCGCTTGCAACAGTAAGCCTCATCACTTCCTGTCCGGCAGCATCTGCTGCAGCGGTATTCGAAGGAATGATCATGCTCCACACAAGGCATGCAAGGATCAGACCGGTTATGACTTTCTTAGGATCAGCTGCTCTCATATCTCCCCCTTAGCCTTGATCTTGTCTATCTGCCTGTCTCTTCAGCAAGTTCCCTGAACCAGGCTGCTCTCTCATCTGCATCTTCGAAGGATTCCTGCACAGTATCAGCAGGCATTCTCCACTTCCAGTTTCCCTCAGCAATGCCAGGAACATTGATCCTTGCCTCGCTTCCTAGGAGGAACATGTCCTGCAGCTGAACCATTGCAAGGGCTGCCGGGCTTTCGTATATCTGTCTGATGTAATGAAGAGCCAATATCTCTGCGTCAGTTCTGAGTTCTTTGTCAACTGCCCTGCCCTTTGCAAGATTGCTAAGGACAAATCCCATCAGAGTATCATTGTCATGTGTTCCTGTGTAGAAAGCTCTTATTGCAGCCTTCTCAGGAGACATCTCCATCATTTCGTCTGCTGTGAACTGCCAGATGTCCATACCCGGAAGACCTGACAGCTTGAGGAGATTCGTTACTCCTGTATCCAGGAATCCAAGGTCTTCGGCCAGAATCTTCATTTCGAGACCATATTCTCTCAGCATCTCATGGATCTTCCTGAAGAAATCGAGTCCCGGACCATGCTGCCAGAGACCTTTGGTCGGCTTGCTGCCCTCAGGAACGGCAAAGTATTCTGAGAACCCTCTGAAATGATCGAGCCTGAGTATGTCATATCTCTCCGCACACTGACGGAGTCTTCTCATCCACCAGTCATATCCCGTTTGCTTCAGATATTCCCAGTCATAGAGAGGATTTCCCCAGTCCTGACCTTCCTCGCTGAAGGCATCAGGCGGTACTCCCGCATGGACCTTGAGTCTGCCATTCTCATCCAGCCTGAATATATTCTGATTAGCCCATACATCAGCGCTGTCTCCGGCCATGTATATAGGCAGATCTCCCATCATCCTTATTCCAAGGCTGTTGGCGTATTCCTTGAGCTCCTTCCACTGGACATAGAAGTAGTACTGATCTTTAACCAGCTCATCTGCCCTTGCAGCCCGCTTTCCTTTGAAGCTTGTCAGAAGTTCCGCAGGATCAGCGTTTCTGTATTCATCCGGCCAGACTGTCCAGGATTTCTCCTCCTGTTCCTCTCTTATAACAGTATATGCTGCATACTCGGAGAGCCAGTCCATATTCTCCTTGCAGAATGCCTCAAATCCGGAGCTGTCCGGAAGTTCGTCCCTGTTGATGAAGTCAGGATTTCCTGCGAAAGCAGATCTGCTGCTGTATGGTGAGTCACCGAGTCCCGTAGGATTGAGAGGCAGCACCTGCCAAACCTTCATCCCTGCGGATGCAAGATAATCAGCGAACTCCTTCGCCGGTGTTCCGAGAACTCCTTTTCCAAGTGAACTTATGCCGCAGATGACGCCTGCTCTCCTGCCAAGGTCCTCTATATGCGGAGCCTCTTTTCTTATGCAGATCACCATGCATGACAGCGGCTCCATTGTAAGCACTTTGTCAAAGCCTTTGTCCGTGATCTTCAGATTCTTCGAGCTAAGAAGCTCAAGAGCGTAGCCGCCTCCGATCTCCCCGGCATGAGTAAGATCGACACTTGTCCTGCCGTAGCTGCGGTTTGCAAGTACGAGTATAGTCTCGTTATCCGGATTGTCCGTGCCGCCGCTTCTTGTGAAAGCGAAAATATCATCACTTAAGCCATACTTCCCGGAGAGCATGGTGAAGTCTCCGTCCTTAAGAACAGGATGCTCGTTATATATAAGTCCCAGCATCCTGTAGTGATAGCCGAGATTGAGATTCTCATGACCCCAAGGGTAACCGTTCCTGTTCTCGGGATCGCGGTCACCAGTCAGACCTACCTCATCGCCATAATAGATGCATGGCACTCCCGGAAGAGAGTACTGAAGAGTCGATAGCATGACAACTTTGCGGACTGCTGACGGATAATCCTCTTCAGCAGCCATAGCTGTTATGATCCTCTCTCTGTCATGGCTTCCGATTAGATTCAGGGCACCATAGAAGTTCTCTGAAGGATAATTCTCCTTCATGCTGAGAAGGATCTCTCCGGCATACTCTCCTGAGATCGTGTAATTTACATAATCCATCAGGGCCTGTCTCAATGGATAGTTCATAGTTCCGTCGAGCTCATCACCCATGAAGTACCTGCGTCTCTCGCCGTAGCTGATCTTATTGCTTGCATCTTCCCAGACTTCGCCAATGACAAGGCCTTCAGGATCTGTCGCCCTCACCCTTGCTGTAACGTCTCTTATAAAGCTGTCAGGGAGCTCGTCAGCTACATCGAGTCTCCATCCTGATGCGCCGAGCTTCATCCAGTGACTTACTACACCATCTTTGCCCGTGATAAGTTCTCTGAATCCAGGGTCTTCTTCATTGACTTCCGGAAGGTCGTCAACGCCCCACCAGGATTTATAACCGCAAGGCTCGTTATCATCGAATTTGTACCAGCTCCTGTACTCAGAATCCTTATTGGCATATGCCCCTGTTCCCGGTTCATAGTTGCCATATCTGTCAAAGTACTTGCTGTCCGCTCCAGTATGACTGAAAACTCCATCAAGGAAGATCCTGATCCCGTATTCTCTTGCGGTCTTCGTAAGACTGACAAAGTCTTCTTCTGTTCCGAGAGACGGATCGATCTTCATATAATCCGCTGTATCGTAGTGATGATTAGATGTGGATTCAAATATCGGATTGAGATAGATGGCAGTGACGCCAAGCGATCTGAGATAGTCGAGTTTGCCCTCGATTCCCTTGAGGCTGCCGCCGTAAATCGGCCAGCCAGTTACTCTGCCGGCATCATCTCTGATGTAGTAGGCTTTCCTGTTCCAGTCTTCCTGGATCAGCCTCCTCTCTCCGCCCGGCCTTGAATTGATCTCTTTAACTGACGCCTTGCATCTTTCTTCCCAGTCTTCATCTCTTGCAAATCTGTCAGGGAATATCTGATAAACGATTGCATCCTTATACCAGGATGGTGTCAGTGATTCTCTGTAAACTGTTATCTGATAAGGGGCAGGCTCGGCGTGATAAATCTGGCCAATTCCACCGAGTCCGTCCTCGTTGTTTCCATAGTAGATCGTATCTCTTAAGTCCTCATCACCAACCTCAAGAGCGAAATAGTACCACAGGAGAGTTCCCTCGGCTGGTGCTGTTATAACTGCAGAATATGACAGGCGTCCGTCATTCCTCGATTCTGTCATATTAATGAATCGCGGCATGGAATTGTCGCCGGTCCTTAGCACCAGTCTTACATTCTGAGGATCAAGCCCTTCAGTATGAAGTGTCAAAGTTATTTGTGTTCCCGTCCTGACTGCTCCGAATGGACTTCTGCAGGATGGATCTCTTGAGTCGTGATAAATTGTCATAAAATTTCCTTTTAACCCACAAAATTCCCGCTCTCAGGTCCGCCTGTAAACACGATGGGGCCATGAGCGGGAATTCTGTTCTTAATTATTATTCGTTGTTAATGAGAATTACTTTAACAGATTTGAGTAGAGCTGTCTGTACTTCTCTGCTGATTCTTCCCAGCCAAAGTTAGCATTGAATGCGTTCTGCTGGATAATTGACCATACATCCTTATGGTTGAACCACAGCTCGAGGGCTGAATCTACGGCATTTCTGAGGCCGTTTACATCGAAGTCCTTGAATGAGAATCCGTTAGCATTCTCGCCTGTGTCCCAGTATCCTCTGACAGTATCCTTGAGTCCACCTGTCTCTCTTACGAGTGGCAGTGTTCCGTATCTCATGGATATCATCTGTGCAAGTCCGCATGGTTCAAATTCTGAAGGCATCAGGAAAACATCAGCCGAAGCATAGAATCTTCTTGAAAGAGGTTCGTCAAATGTGATCCTTGCAGCAAAGTTCTCAGGATGATAGTAAGCAAACTCTCCAATTGCAGACTCATACTGCATATCTCCTGTTCCGAGAACAGCGAGCTGCATATTGCGCTCGATAAACTCAGGGAGAAGAGCTGCAATAAGATTGGCTCCCTTCTGCTGAGTAAGTCTCGAAACCATTACGAAGAGCGGTGTGTCAGGATCTTCTCTCAGGCCAAGCTCTCTCTGAAGAGCAAGCTTGTTCTGGAGCTTCTTGTCCAGGGTGTCCGGCGTGAAGTTGAAAACAATGGACTTGTCTGTTGCAGGATCATAGTTCTTCCTGTCGATACCATTGATGATTCCGGACAGTTTGTATCTTCTCGACTCGAAGAGTCCTTCAAGGCGCTCACCATACTTAACAGTGCAGATCTCATCTGCGTATGTAGGGCTTACTGTGGTTACTGCATCTGAGTAGATTACAGCTCCCTGCATGAAGTTGACACTGTCATCATGGTTCATCTGTCCCTCAGCAGGAGTTGTCTGCAGACCGAGTACATCGCCTATCATATACTTGCTGTACTGGCCCTGGAACTTGAGGTTATGGATAGTGAAGACAGTCTTGATGCGGTCATACAGCTCCTCGCCTCTGTAAAGCTCCTTGAGGAATACCGGGATAAGCGCGGTATGCCAGTCATTGCAGTGCAGAATGTCCGGTGCAAAGTTCTTGCTGATATGTCTGATTGTCTCAAGTACAGCTGATGAGAAGAATGCTACTCTCTCTCCATCATCGAACTCACCATACACACTGCCTCTCTTGAAATAATACTCATTGTCAAGGAAGTAGTATGTTACGTTACCCTTTCGCAGAGTGAACAGTCCGCAGTACTGGCTTCTCCAGCCGAGTCTTACTTCGTAGTTCTCTACGTATTTCATCTTGCTCCTGTATTCTTCAGGAATAGTATTAAGAAGCGGGAGGATGACTCTTGCGTCAAACTCATCGTTCTTGATGTAAGCCGGAAGTGAGCCGACTACGTCTCCGAGGCCTCCGGTCTTGATGAACGGAACAGCCTCGAAAGCTGCAAATAGGATCTTAGTCTTTTCTGACATCTGGTTCTCCTCTATCAGATAGTTTTTTCTTTTCCGATAATGATAGGCTCTCCTCCGCCTCCGTAGAGTTTGACGCCTTCATTGATCTTAACGTATTTGTCTGCGATTACGTTGTCAAGTACAGCTCCGTCACCGATCTCGCCGTGCATCATGATCACGCTGTTTCTGATGACTGCACCCTTGCCTACATAGACGCTTCTGAAGATGATGCTGTTCTCAACTCTTCCTTCAATAACGCAGCCTGCGGAGATGACGGAATTCCTTACGTCTGCTTCCGGCAGATGGAATACCGGTGCCTCGTCCTGTGTCTTGGTGTAGATCTGTCTCTCAGGATTGCAGAATACTTCATTGCGGATATCGTAATCTGACATTGCCTGATTTACCTTGAGGAAGTCAGAAGGATTCTTGATCTTGCCGAGATACCCCTTGAACTCGAAGGTAGCGATGTCCATGGTCTCCATGTTGGTGCGCATGATCTCGATCATATCCATGTACTCAAGAGCGCCGAACCAGTTCATGAAGTCGAGCATGTAATCTCTGTCAACAATGAAGCAGTCAGTAAAGTAATTGGACCAGCCAAAGCTCTCAGTTCTGATGTCTGCGACCTTGCCGCTGTCATCGATATTGAGGAAGTATCCGTGATAATCTTCGCCCTTTGGTACCTTCTTGTATACCATTGTGATCGGCTTGTCTGTCTTGGAATGCTGCTTGATCAGTGGTTCAAAGTCAATATTCCATACGTCGCTGCTTCCGGACATGATAACATAGTCAGCATCGTCTCTCTCGAAGAACTTGATATTCTTGAGAAGGTCTCTGAGCAGGAATCTGCTGCCTCTTGACTGAACACCGAATGCTGAGCCAGGCATGAGGAAGAGTCCGCCGTTCTTACGTCCGAGTGACCATTCGCTGCCGTCACCAATGTGGTCGATCAGTGAACCTGAATTATAAGGTGCAATGACGCCGACTGTGGTGATGCCGCTGTTAGCCATGTTGGAAAGTGCAAAGTCTATAAGTCTGTATCTTCCGCCGTAAGGCAGTGAAGCAAGAGTTCTGTTCTCAAGCAGATCGCCGAAAGAGGAACTCCCGTAATTAGCAGAAATTAGTCCGATAGTTTTCATTTCTTGTTCCTCCTTCTATATTGACAGCTTAGCCTGGCCGTAAACGATGACCTCTCCGTCTTCGCTTCCGACAACTTCATTATCTTCTACAACAACGCCTTCATTAATAATTGCCTTGGTGATACGGCAGTTCCTTCCAACTATTGCGTTAGGAAGTACGATCGAGTCCTCGACAACAGTACCTGCACCAACTACAGCGCCGGAACCGAGGATCGAGTGCTTGACTGTTCCGTATACAGTACAGCCATTGCAGATCAGTGAATTGCTGATATTTGCATCAGGTCCGAGGAACTGTGGAGGATACATGTTGGAATTTGAGAATACCTTCATATCCTTGGTGAATACATTGATATTCTCCACATCGTCCATCAGGTCCATCTGGCTGTCATAGTAGCTCTGAACAGTACCGACGTCTCTCCAGTATCCCTTGAATCTGTATACAGAGAGCTTCTTGCCTTCAGCAAGCATCTTAGGAATGATGTCCTTACCGAAGTCGTGGCTGGATGCCTTATCTTCATGATCCTCAAGAAGAGCCTTTCTGAGAGCCTTCCATGAGAAGATATAGATACCCATCGAAGCAAGGTTGCTGTCAGGTTCTGCAGGCTTCTCTGAGAACTTTGTGATTCTGTCCTGATCGTCTGTGGACATGATACCGAATCTGCTTGCCTCTTCCCAAGGAACCTCGATAACAGAAACAGTCAGATCGGATTCCTTGTCAAGGTGCTCCTGAAGCATCAGGTTGTAGTCCATCTTGTAGATGTGGTCACCTGACAGGATCAGAACATTCTCAGGATCATAGATATCGATGAAGTCGATATTGTGGTAGATAGCGTCAGCTGTTCCTTCATACCACTCACCACCGGTCTCTCTGGCATATGGTGGAAGAATATGAACTCCGCCGTCTGCTACAGCGAGATCCCAGGATTCGCCTGTACCAACGTATCTGTTCAGAATAAGCGGCTTGTACTGTACAAGAATTCCTACTGTATCAATTCCTGAATTGACACAGTTCGAGAGGCCGAAATCGATAATTCGATATTTGCCTCCGAATGAAACAGCTGGTTTTGCAATGCTTGATGTCAGACGACCAAGTCTGCTGCCCTGGCCACCTGCTAGAAGCATCGCTATGCATTTTTTCTTCTTCATAGTTACAAGCCTCCTTAATAATCTCTAGAATAACATTTGATAAATAATTAATTGTTACAGTACGTGCCATATTTCTTCAGCATATTCTTTTATTGTTCTGTCACTTGAGAAGAATGCTGAATTTGCAATGTTAGTAAGGGACATCTGAGCCCACTTGATTTTGTCGCTGTATGTCTTGTCGAGGTCTTCCCATCTCTTGACATATGAATCGAAGTCTCCGAGTACGAAGAATTCATCGTTGTGGTTCAGAAGTGCATCACGGATGCCCCAGAAGTCCTGACCGCTGCGTCTGAAGAATCCATCGATCAGCTGATCTGTGATTCTGATTAGTCTTGGGTCATTGTCGCGGACATCCTGTGCTGAATATCCACCATGTCTGTAGAAGTTCTCTACTTCGTCTGATGAATATCCGAAGATGAACATGTTGTCATCGCCTACAAGCTGATTGATTTCAACGTTAGCACCATCCATTGTTCCGAGTGTAACAGCTCCGTTCATCATGAACTTCATGTTACCTGTTCCGCTTGCTTCCTTGCCTGCTGTAGAAATCTGCTCACTTACATCAGCAGCAGGATAGATCAGCTGTGCATTTGATACACAGAAGTTCTCAATGAATACGACCTTGATCTTGTCATTTACATCAGGATCTGAGTTGACGACATCTGCAAGGCTGTTGATGAACTTGATGACTTCCTTTGCAAATTCGTATCCCTGTGCTGCCTTACCTGCAAAGATGAAGGTGTACTTGTTGATCGGCAGATCAGGATTTGCCTTGAGTCTGTTGTACAGATCGAGGATCTTGAATGCATTCAGGAGCTGTCTCTTGTACGCATGCATTCTCTTGACCTGAACATCAAATATGGAATCAGGATCAACCTCGATCTCCATATTCTTGCGGATGTACTCAGCAAGTCTGAGCTTGTTCTGTCTCTTTGACTCCATGAATTCCTGAAGGAATTCAGCATCATCCATATAGTCATTGAGCATGTTCAGTCTTGTGAGATCTGTCTGCCATTTGGTACCGATAGTCTTATTCAGAAGAGCTGTAAGAGAAGGATTTGCCTGAATCAGGAACCTTCTGTGGCTGATTCCGTTGGTCTTGTTGTTGAACTTCTCAGGATTCAGCTGATAGAACTTCTGGAATACTGTCTTGGTAAGGATATCGCTGTGAAGAGCAGATACACCATTGACAGAATGGCTTCCGATTACTGAAAGGTTAGCCATCTTGACTTCATTATCCCACAGTGGTGAAGTCTCTCTTGAAAGAATATGCCAGTCCTCTGCCTCTTCAGGGAGTTGCTTCTGCCAGCGCTTGTTGATTTCGTCAATGATCATATAGATTCTAGGCAGGAGTTCCTGGAATTCAGGGATCTGCCACTTCTCAAGAGCCTCAGGAAGTACTGTATGGTTAGTGAATGAAATAGTAGCCTTGGTGATCTTCCATGCGTCATCCCAATCAAGGTCCTCTTCATCCATCAGGATTCTCATCAGCTCAGGAATGCACATTGTCGGATGTGTATCATTGATATGGATCTGTACTCTCTCAGGAAGAAGATCCCATTGCTTGTCTCCGTACTTGGACTTGTACTCTCTGATGATCATGCCGACACCGGCTGCAACCAGGAAGTACTCCTGTCTGAGTCTGAGTCTCTTGCCTATGCCCTGTCTGTCATCAGGATAAAGGATGCATGTGATTGCCTCGATCTCACTTCTTTCCTTCATGGCCTTGCTGTAATTACCATTGTTGAAGGCTTCCATGTCGATAGTGTCGTGAACAGGCTGAGCATCCCAGAGATGGAGTGTATTTACGGTAGTTCCGCCAAAACCAAGGATCGGTACATCGTAAGGTACCGCTCTGACTGTGGTGTAATCTACGTGTTCATATTCCATTTCGCCGTTGACGTATCTTCTGTCAACTCTTCCGCCGAATCTAACGATAACGGATTCAAAAGGAATAGGTCTTTCCCAGATATATCCCTCATCAAGCCATGCATCAGGCAGCTCGATCTGATAACCGTTCTCGATCTTCTGCTTGAAAAGACCGAACTTGTATCTGAGTCCCATTCCGTCGCCCCTGATACCAAGAGCAGCCATCGAGTCGATGAAGCATGCAGCAAGTCTTCCGAGACCGCCGTTGCCAAGACCCGGGTCCGGTTCTACTGCACAAAGTGTATCAAGATCTGTCCCGAGTTCCTTGAGGCCCTCTGCGACCTGATCTCTGATTCCAAGATTGATGATGTAGTTCTCCATGAGCTTTCCGATAAGGAACTCCATGGAGAAGTAATAAACTTTCTTGCCCTCAGGTGGTGCTGCAGGATCTGTAAACGCTGACTTTCTCAGATTGGTCTCTACATTGACAAGCCTTGCAAGGACAGCGAATTTATCTCTGTCGTTGAGCTTCTCCGGTGACCTTTCAAACATTTCTTCTGCTAGACGTGTGTACTCTCTTTTAAAACTTTCTTTCGTCTTGATCATGTGTGTTACTTTGTATTCTCTCTTACTTTAAGGAATACCCTTTCTATTTTATTTAGTCTCTTTTCTTTACGAATATGGCTCCTCCGACTACCGGCATCTTAATGGTAATGGAGTAAGGCATTCCGTGGGCAGGCTTCTTCTTGGCTCTGACCTGCCTTGTATTAACACGATTACTGCCGGCATATTTAGCAGCATCTGAATTAATTATCTCTTTGTAGTAACCCTTCTCAGGAACTCCGATGGTAAACTCATCAAATGCCTGAACAGCAGTGTTCAGAGCTATTACCAGTATCTCCTTGTCAGGGTCCTTAGCTCCCGGATTAACATTCTTGCCGTGAGCCATTCTGACATATGTATATATATTCTGATCCCTGTTGTCAGCATCTATCCATTTGAATCCATCCCAGCTGATATCCTCATGCCAAAGTGCAGGATGCTCAAGATAGACGTGATTGAGGTCTTTGACGAACTGCTGGTACTTCTCATGATTCTCATATCCAAGCAGGAACCACTCAAGCTGTTCATACTCACGCCACTCAATGAACTGAGCTATCTCGTGACCCATGAAGTTGAGCTTCTTGCCAGGGTGTGTCATCTGATACAGTGCGAGCATCCTGATCCCTGCGAACTGTCTCCAGATATCTCCCGGCATCCTTCCGATCAGCGAAGCCTTGCCGTGTACTACCTCGTCGTGCGAGAGCGGCAGGATATAGTTCTCACTGTATGCATATGTCATCGAGAATGTCAGCTTGTTGTGATTGCCGCTCCTCCATGGGAAGTCGGTCTTCATGTATTCGAGGGTATCATTCATCCAGCCCATATTCCACTTGTAGTGGAATCCAAGGCCACCGTCCTTAGGCGGCTTAGTTACCAGAGGCCATGCCGAGCTCTCCTCAGCAACAGTAAACACGCCCTTGAATGATGTTCCGACCATGTAGTTAAGCTCTCTGACGAAAGCAATAGCATCAAGGTCTCCGTCTCCGCCTTCCTTGTTCTTCTTGTATTTGGATCTGTCAGTGATGCCAAAGTTCAGATACAGCATGCTGCTGACGCCATCGACTCTTATGCCGTCTGCATGATACTCATCAAGCCAGAACATAGCATTAGAGAGGAGGAAGCTCCTTACCTGATTCCTGCTGAAGTCGAACTTATATGTTCCCCAGTCAGGATGGATCTCGCTCTCATACAGCTTGCCGCCATTGAAGTTGGCAAGTCCCTGCTCATCAGGGCAGAAGTGACCCGGAACCCAGTCAAGTATTACTCCGATTCCTGCCTTATGGCATTCATCGATCAGATACTTGAAATCGGCCGGACTTCCGTATCTTGAAGTCGGCGCATAATAACCTGTCACCTGATATCCCCATGAAGCATCGAGCGGATGCTCCATTACAGGCATGATCTCTATATGTGTATATCCCATCTCCTTGACATAAGGTATGAGCTCTGCGGCTGTCTCTCTGTATGTGTAGAAGCCATCGCCATTCTCTACCTTGTGTCTTCTCCATGAACCGAGATGCATCTCATATATATTCATAGGAGATGAGAATGTATCAGAATTCTCGCGTCTCCTGATCCATTCCTGATCATTCCATTCATATGAAATATCAGCAACTACAGAAGCAGTCCCCGGTCTAAGCTCTGCTGCAAAAGCATAAGGATCCGCCTTGAGGACATGCTTGCCTGATTTGAATCGGATGTCGTATTTGTACTTGACACCTGCTCCGATGTCCGGAATAAATCCGGTATAAATACCAGTATCTCCAATGCACTCCAGAGCATACTGCTGATCGTATGGATTCCAGTTGTTGAAGTCACCTGTAACCCTGACCTCCTTTACATCAGGTGCCCAGACTGTGAACTGAACTCCTCCATCAACTATATGCGCACCAAAACTCCGGTAGGCATGGTAAAGCTTGCCGGTATTGTACAGATACAACAACTCATTGCTGAGCTGTTTCCTGATCTGATTGTAATTATCTTTTCTATTTTCCATAGGTGAATAATACCACATATTGTGTCGTTAGTGGAAAACATAATAAAAAAGTTCACACATAATACAAAGCTTTTTGCCTGTATTATGTGTGAATGATTGTGCATCTGATAATCTTCCGTGTCAGAAGCTATTCTATCTGAAACTTTTTACCCAGTTCAGCAGCGAATCCCTGTACACATTCTCAATTACGTCCTGTTTCATTCTGTCTGTAACAGGTCCGTTAGCAGCCATTTTTGCAAGGATCTCTGCCTGGAGTTCCTCTATGCTCATCTCTTCATAAGGCTTGCCCGGATCAGCCGCTCTCTTAGGTTCTGTGTATGCTGCTTCAGCAGGTTCTTCTTCCACCGGCATAGGTGCAGCGCTTATCGGCTCGTACTTCCATTCCCTGCCCTCAGGTATCCATATCTCCCCTGAGCAGCCCGGAATAGTAAACCTTACTCTGCCGCCGTCAGAAACTGCTTCGCCGCAATAAAGAGCACCGTGATATGTGCCGCTTCCCGGAACGTCGAAGCCTGCCTCTGCATCACTATTATTGACTGAAATGATCACATCTCCGCGGCTGAACGCATACTGAGTCGTTGTCAGCTGCAGCTCTTGGTAATCTCCGTAGACAAGAGCCTTCTCTTCAAGGTGGATCCTGCCGAGTGCGCGGATAAGTTCGCTGCAGACATTATCCTGCATTTGCTCGAGATGAAGCTCAGGTCGAAGGGATGCATCAGAGCCGCGCTCCTTCCTTCCCTCAATGCCAAATTCGGATCCGTAATAGATCGACGGGATCCCCGGCAGCGAGTACAGAAGTATATGCAGAGGCATGAAATGCGCCTTGTTACGGAGCCTTGTGTATATCCTCTCAACATCATGATTATCTGCAAAGTTATACAGCCTGATATCTCTGAGTCCGAGCTCTTCATGTCTCCTGACAGTGTGTGCGATCTCAAAGTAATTGTGGTCATTATGCGCACTGTAGAGAGCCTTGTGAAGCTGATAATCTGTCACTGAATGGAGAGTCCTGCTATTGGCCCATCTTGAATAATCGCCGTGAATGACCTCTCCCATCAGCCAGAAATCTTCCTTGATATGATCCGCAAGATCACGGAGGGCCTTCATGAAGTCGAAGTCCAGAACATCAGCTGCATCAAGCCTGATTCCGTCAATGTCGAACTCGCTGACCCAGAACCTTACAGTATCCAGGAGGTAATCCCGGACCTCAGGATTCCTCTGGTTCAGCTTGGCCAGAAGATTGTAGCCGCCCCAGTTATCATAGGAGAATCCGTCATTGTATTCATTATTGCCCCAGAAGTTCACATTACAGTACCAGTCCCTGTAACGGGAATTCTCTCTATTAGCCTGTATATCCCTGAAGGCGAAGAAGTCTCTTCCTGTATGATTGAAAACTCCGTCCAGAATGACCCTGATGCCCTTCTCATGGCAGATCCTTACAAGCTCTGCAAGGTCGTCATTTGTGCCGAGTCTTGAGTCAAGACTGCGGTAATCAGTTGTCTCATAGCCATGTCCTACAGACTGGAAGAGAGGTCCTATATATAATGCATTGCAGCCAATATCTTTGATGTGGTCTATCCATGGATAGATGGTTCTCAGGCGGTGCACAGGCTCGCCATAATCGTTAAGCGCAGGAGCTCCAGTAAGCCCCAGTGGATAAATGTGATAAAAAACAGCTTCGTTATACCAACTCATTATTATTTCTCTACTTTGATTCAAATATTTCTACTATTGTCTTCTCTGTTCCGACCATTCCAGGCGAAGCGATAAGACCCATGTTACGCATGGTATCCTCCGGAGTCTTTCCGTTGATGCCATGCTCCTTATAAATATATACCCCATTCATTGCAAGGTCCACTGACTGGTAAGCAGCATCAACTGCAGCAATGCCCTTCATCGTGCAGCCCTGATTGCCTCCATCACAGATCATGCCTGTTATGCTGCTGGCCATGTTGTTCAGAGTATGTGACATCATCTCTACTGTGCCGCCTCTCAGATATACAAGAGCGCACGCCATGCCTGATCCTGCAGCGATCGCACACCCACAGAATGCGGACAGTCTGCCCGAATACTCTTTGATATATGTGCAGACCAGATAACTGAGAGCTGTAGCTCTCAGGAGCTTCTCCATGCTGTAATGGTTGACGCAGTATGCTGCATAGAGCGGCATTGTAGCGATAATGCCATGTGCTCCGGATCCCGTGATGCTCATCGCAGGCTTGTCAAGGCCAATTACTCTGGCCTCGATTGCTCCATTACACATAAGAGATGCCGTCTTCTGCTCATCATCCGAGACCAGCTTGCCTCCATTCTTCTCAAGAAGCCTTGGTCCGAAGGTGGTCTTGCCACTCTTAAGCCCGGCGAGCAGGAGCTCCATATTCGTGACATATGCCTCGCCTATGAAGGTGATCTCTTCAAGATCTACGTTATCGACATATTCAACGAGCTCAGCCAGAGTGTAATTATGTATAAGATGAGACTCTTCCTTGCTGGTCCTGATAGCATCAGCAATTGATCCGGTCGTGATAGCCGCAGAACCGGCAGCCTCCTCAGCCTCCTGGCTCTCACCTTCTAATACCTTGCCATTTACGGTGATGCTCACGATATTAGTATGCGAGTCTCTGATAGTTACAACAGCTGTATCCTCTGTTGTCTCAACAGTTGCCTCTATGAAGATCCTGCTTGTGATACCGCTGAGTGATACCTTGACCTTTCCCTCAGCGACCAAAGCCTCTGCTGCTTCGTTATCTTCAGGTGTCACCCCCTCGAGAGACTGAAGTCCGAGTTCAGGCTTTCCTGCTGTATAACCAAGAGCCGCAGCGTACATGCTGCCTACTTTGCTGCTGCCCGGGATGCCGCATGTGAAGGCATTCTTGTACATTCCGCTGTTCATGGCCACATGTATACCCACAAGCTCCCCGTCAGTATAGAATCTGGCCTTTGCTACTGCAAAAGCAATGGCTCCAGGCTCAGTAACCCCAAGAGCTGGCTTCATATCATTCTTAAGAAGCAAAGTCAGTTCATGCATAGTAAGTCCCACCTTTCTTGTATGTTCTGATCCATCAGTTTTTCCTGATTCAGCTTTAATTAATTGTACCATGCGACATGCTTTTCACAATTCATTATTTATATTGAATGGGTTATTTCTTTATGGTACTCTTTTCATCGTGCGATTTACAGGAGGGGAAAATTGGACTACAAGAAGATTCTTAAAGCAATACTTGATATAGGTGAGCAGATGATCAACAGCGGCGCTGAGATCGGACGTGTCGAAGACAGCATGTACCGCATGTGCCGCAGCTACGGCTTTGTCCGTGCAAACTGCTGGGTCATTTCGTCTAACATCCAGGCGACAGTTGAGACACCGGACGGCGATATCTTCACGCAGATAAGGCATGTGCCGGGCGGCGAGATGAATTTTGACAGGCTGGACTATCTGAACAATCTGTCAAGGAAGGTCTGTGCCGAGACGCCGGATGCGCCTGAACTCAGCGCAAAGCTCGAAGAAGTCATGAACAGGCCTCCACAGCCAAAGTGGCAGCATTACATCGCCGGAATACTCGGGGGAACAGGATTTGCCGTATTCTTTAATTGCGATCTGTTAGACAGCATCGTAGCTGTGCTTGCATCTGTCATCATAGTCGCACTTGGAGATATCATCGGCAAGAAGGAGGACAATCCTCTCATTTTCAACGCAATCATCTCATTTATAGTTGAGTTCTTCATATTATTTGCGGTAAAGCTCGGCATCGGCCACCACGCCGGTAATATAACGGTCGGAGTTGTCATGCTCCTGATCTCAGGTATCGGATTCACTAACGGTATCAGCAATCTCCTTCACAGAGATACACTCTCAGGAGTCATCAACATGTCTAAGGCCGTGCTCGGTGCAACCGGAATCGCAATAGGGATAGCACTTCCTATTCTTATCATGAAGGGGGTGATGTAGCATGATGGAACTTGCTCCAAGTCTCGTCGTTCAGCTCATCTCCTGTACGGCAGCATGTGTCGGATTTGCTTACTGGTTCAATGTCAAAGGCATACAGGTCCTCTACAGCGGTATCGGAGCCTTCTTCACATGGCTTGTATATGCCCTGCTATATGATGCGGGCTATGACAACTTCATGTCCACCCTTGCAGGCGCTGTTTTTGTCGGACTCTATGCCCAGGTAATGGCCAGAGTCAACAAGGCTCCTGCTACTATCTTCCAGACAATATGCGCATTCCCGCTTGTTCCGGGACCTAATCTGTATTACATGATGTACGGTATCGTCATGGAAATGCACGATGTTGCCAAGTCCGAGGCTTTCACTCTCGTAGAGACCTGCCTTGGTATCGCACTCGGATTCATACTTGTAGAGATCATGAACAAGTACTTCCTGAGACATATATGGCGCATCAAAACCCACTAGAAAAAGCCGCTGATTCATCGTCAGCGGCTTTTAAATAATAATTGGTAATGCAAAATCTGGCGGGAGTATGTGGGAATCGAACCCACCCGGGAGGCTGCTAACCCCCTGCAAACGGTTTTGAAGACCGCGAGGCACACCAGCACCTATCTACCCCCACAATAACCAGCAGCATCAATTTGTCACATTCAAGCATAGCTGTAGAATGTGACAAATATAGCTACTAATAAAGAGATACGTTCTTATGGAACGAATATAATGGACTAAATAATGAGTAACCTACTTGCTGCTGAGGTACTTGTCGATGGATGCTGCTGCGAGTTTGCCTGCGCCCATAGCCGAGATTACAGTTGCAGCTCCGGTAACAGCGTCTCCGCCGGCATATACTGCCTCGCGTGAAGTCAGGCCATCCTCGTTGACCACGATGCCGCCTCGTCTGTTGACCTCAAGGCCTGCTGTAGTGTTCTTGATCAGCGGGTTAGGGCTTGTGCCGATAGCCATGATGACTGCATCTACATCCAGCTCGAACTCACTGCCTTCGATTGGTACAGGTCTCCTTCTGCCGGATGCATCTGGCTCTCCGAGCTCCATCCTGATGCATCTGATGCCTGTAACGAATCCGTTCTTTGGATCGCGCGGATCATCAGGATTGTTGTATCCGAGGATCTCGACAGGGTTGTTCAGAAGTCTGAAGTCGATGCCCTCTTCCTTGGCGTGCTCTACTTCCTCTGCTCTTGCAGGGAGCTCCTCCATCGATCTTCTGTATACTATATATACATGTTCTGCTCCAAGTCTCAGAGCTGTTCTTGCTGCGTCCATCGCAACATTGCCGCCTCCGACCACTGCGACCTTGCCGCCCTTCATGATAGGTGTTCTCGGGTCGTCCCTGAATGCCTTCATGAGATTCGATCTTGTCAGATACTCATTAGCTGAGTATACGCCCTTGAGTGACTCGCCAGGGATGTTCATGAAGCTCGGAAGGCCTGCGCCTGATCCGATGAATACTGCCTCATATCCCATGTCGAAGAGCTCGTCTACAGTAAGGGTCTTGCCGATGATGACATTGGTCTCAACATCTACTCCAAGATCCTTGAGGCCTTCTACCTCTCTTGCGACGATAGCCTTAGGAAGTCTGAATTCAGGGATTCCGTATACCAGAACGCCGCCTGCTGTGTGCAGAGCCTCGAATACGGATACTTTGTATCCCTTCTTGGCGAGGTCTCCTGCGCATGTCAGGCCGGAAGGACCGGAACCGACGATAGCGACCTTGTGGCCGTTTGATTCAGGCGCCTGAGCCTTCTCCTTGGCGTTCTCATTGTGCCAGTCTGCTACATATCTCTCAAGACGTCCGATGCCTACAGGCTCGAACTTCACTCCCATAGTGCACTTTGCCTCGCACTGTGTCTCCTGCGGGCATACTCTTCCGCACACTGCAGGAAGCGATGATGTCTTGTTGATGATCTGGTATGCTCCCTCGTAATCCTTCTCCTTGATCTTCATGATGAAGTCAGGGATGTTGACGTTCACCGGGCATCCTGATACGCATGGCTTGTTCTTGCAGTTGAGGCATCTCTGTGCCTCGCTCACTGCCATCTCCTCTGTGTATCCGAGCGCTACCTCGTCAAAGTTATGCGCACGCACCTGCGGATCCTGAGCAGGCATTTCATGTTTCTTAGGGTCAAGTGCCATTTCATTTCCTCCTTTCAGTGCTATGCGTTCTCTGCCATCTTATACAGATTGCAGGTCTCTTCGTGTGCATGTCTCTCATAGTCGAAGTACATGCGGCCTCTTGAGATGGCTTCGTCGAAGTCTACCTCGTATCCGTTGAAGTCAGGTCCGTCCACGCATGCGAACTTCATCTTGTCGCCCTCTTCAGTATGGACTGTCAGTCTGCAGCCGCCGCACATTCCCGTTCCGTCGATCATGATCGGTGACATCGAGACTGTGATCGGTGCATCATACTTCTTCGCTGTCAAAGTGACGAACTTCATCATGACGAGCGGTCCGATGGTGATGATCATGTCGAACTTCTCGCCTGCTGAGAGCATCTCATCGAGTGGTACTGTTACGTTGCCCTGTCTTCCGTATGTGCCGTCGTCTGTCATGACGATCAGCTTGTTCGAGCACTCATTGAACTCATCCTCGAGGATCACCAGGTCCTCGCTTCTGAAACCGATGATGCTTGTGACGTCAGCACCGAGTCTGTGGAACTCCTGGGCTACTGGCATCGCGATGGCGCAGCCTACTCCGCCGCCAACTATGCATACCTTATTGATCCCTTCTGTCTCTGTGGCATTGCCGAGCGGTCCGACAAAGTCCTGGATGTAGCCGCCTTCAGGTACATGCTTGAGCATTTCGGTGGTAGCTCCAACTACCTGGAATATTATCTTGACTGTACCCTCATCAGGGTTGACGCCGGCAACAGTCAGCGGGATACGCTCTCCCTCTTCATCAACACGGAGGATGATGAACTGGCCCGGCTTTGCCTTGCGGGCTACCAGCGGAGCTTCGACCTCAAGCTGGATAACTGTAGGTCTCAGCACTTTCCTTCTTACAATCTTATACATTATCTGCTCCTTCCTCCGGATGCATATTGAAAAAGGGCTCTCTAAATACATAGAATGCCCCTCTCCTTTGTTAATTATTATTGATTACTTATATGCTGTCTGTATATATTATTCAGCACTGAAGTTATCCTTGCCAACACCGCAGAGTGGGCATACCCATTCTTCAGGGAGATCTGCAAATGCTGTTCCTGGCTCGATGCCGTTATCCGGATCACCTACTTCAGGGTCATAAACGTAACCGCAAACATCGCATACATACTTATCCATTACAATTCCTCCTGTGTCTCAATAATAAATATAATGAGGCTGCAAGCAGCTTTCTTACAAATCTCATTCTACAATCAATCAGGCAATAAATCCATAGTAATTTAAGTCTTGACAGAGATCATCTGCAGCAGCGAAGAAGAGGCTCTGTGTGTTAAGTATTACTTATCATAATGGTTAAAATCTATAGTTTTACTTTTTATATATCAGCGACTACAATATAGATAACAAAAGAAACAAGCGCCTGACAGACTAACAAGCAGGCGTCAGGCGAGAAGATAGAAGGAGGTTCGCCATGATTACTGGAATTATTTTATCAGTCATAATCGCAATGTATGCCGGTGCTGTAATGGATATGGAAGATCTGGTAATCGGCAAATAAGAACTACAGCGATTCCATATAAACTGAATAATGAGATGTGAAAACTCCGGGCTTACGGGCCCGGAGTTATTTTGTGCAAAATCCATGCAGCTGCCTGCTACTCTTCCGGCTGTGTCAGGTATCTGATCGCATATGCCAGGAATTTCTTGGCTGCCTTCGTCATGTGCTCTTCTGATGTATATGCTACTCCGAAGGTCAGCTTTTCAGGTGGATCGAGAGGTAGTTTGACCAGATGATCATTCCAGTACTGAGCGCTAAGCTCATTAACCATACTTATCCCCAGACCCATACGCACCATCGCCAGCGCAGCAGGTGTATCGTACGTAGTATATTTGATGTCCGGATGGACTCCATTATCCCTTAGAATATTAAGTATCTCGATGTCCTGCCCCCAGGAAGTCATTATAATCGGATAATTCGAAAATTCACTTATAGGGAACCGATCCTGTCCCGCAAGCGGATGATTCTCAGGTATTGCCGCTATCATCTCTTCTTCCGCAAGAGGTATCCACTCATACGGCATCGGATCCGCATATGCAAGGAATCCCATGTCTGCAGAGTGATCTTCAAGATGCGAGAAGATCTCAGGCCTTATTCCTTCTCTTATGCTGATCTGAATCCCCGGGTAGTCATCCTGGAATCTCCTGACGATCTCCGGAAGCCAGGTGGTTGCTACACTAGGATATGCAGATATTGTCAGTTCTCCGATATTGATGCCCTTGAGCTCCGTTGCGAGCTGATACATTTCAAGCTCACGCGCAAGGTATGACCTGACTATCGGTACCAGCCTCTTGCCCTCCGGTGTCAGCTGTACACCCTTCTTGGTGCGTATAAGCAGATTGATCCCCAGATCCTTCTCAAGTGCTGATACCAGCTGGCTTACAGCAGAAGGAGTGTATCCGAGTGCCTCCGCAGCAGCCCTGAAACTACCCTTGTCGACAGATTCAATAAAGGCTTTACATCTTGCGCTTTCCATGGTTTTCCCGTTGTTTATAATTAAGTACAACTTAATTTCGTTTGAAATTCTTTTAAATTTACTTAATGGATTCTTTGATATATACTGCAGTTGAAAAGGAAACTATATCCCTCTTAGCACTATATTCATAAAAAGGAGTCAGGCCATGTCAACAATCATCATCACAGCAGCATTCGTAGCAGTTCTTGTTGCAAAGTGGAGATTTTATTCACACTATAATCACAGATAATCAAATCCTTCAAATAACTCCCTCATAATAGTGAGATAACCAAGATCAGCATCCTCATCAGTGTCGGTAGGAGGATGCTGTTTCTTTTTTCATATTATATATCTGTGATCTTCTGCTCCTCAGGCATGTATTTGACGGCGTAATCCAGGAATTTGCGCGCCGCACTTGTCATATTTTCCCTTGAAGGGATCGCTATTCCGAACTGTATGTACTGAGGCGGGTCGAGAGGCAACTTGACAAGATGCTTCTCCCAGAATCTTGCGCTCAGCTCATTGACAAAGCTGATGCCGAGACCCATGCGCACAAGAGCGAGAGTTGCAGGTGTGTCGTATGTTGTATACTTGATCTTCGGATGTACATGGTACTGATGGAAAATAGCCAGAATCTCACGCTCCTTGCCCCATGATCCAAGGATGAAGTCATCCTTCTCGCATTCTTTGATTGGGAAGCTCTTCGCGCCTGCCAGAGGATGATCCTCCGGTATTGCCGCGATGATCTCTTCCTCTGCAAGAGGTATCCATTCAAATGGCATTGGGTCGGAATATGCGAAGATCGCAAGATCCGCCTTGTTCTGCTCGAGCATCTCTATGATGTCTGAACGGATGCTCTCTTTGATATTGATCTGGATCCCCGAATAGTCCTGCTTATATCTTCTGACGATTCGAGGGAGCCAGGAAGTAGCAACGCTCGGGTAAGCGGCTATCGTAAGAGAGCCCGTGACAACACCCTTGAGCTCTTCAGCAGTCTGATAGATCTCTTTCTCTCTGATAATGTATGCTCTTATGGCAGGGACCATCGCCTCGCCTTCAGCTGTAAGGCTTACGCCCTTAGGTGAACGGCGGAACAACTTGAGTCCGAGTTCCTTCTCGAGGGCAGTAACCAGCTGGCTGACTGCAGAAGGCGTGTATCCGAGAGCATCGGCTGCTGCTGTTACACTTCCATGCTCAGCACATTCAAGAAAAGCTCTGCATCTTGAATTCTCCATAAATTCTATCCTTTCAGTATCTGGTCTGTCAGTCTTGCGCCTTCCTCCAGAAGCTCAATGCATTCCGTCTCCATTCTGTCCGCAAGTTCAGGGTCTCTCTTCCTGATTGCCGGCAGATTGGCCTCAACATTGTATGCTGCGCTGGCAAGTCCCGACTGCAGGCAGCGGGCAGCAACGAATACATCACTGAGGAGATTTGCGTTAGAGCAGCCAGGGAGCTTAGCTGCAAGCCTGAGGGCCTCGGCCGAATCACGCATGACCATGAGAGGCGCCTCTGCGGCTTCTACCGAAGCTGTTCCTATTGCGGCTGATCTTGCAGCCTTGAGCCCGGCTTCCTTCGAAGCGAGTTCTTCTTCAGTCAGGCCTTCGCTCTCGCTTACCTTGCGTGGCATTCCGAATGCTGCTGATACCTTGAGAAAAGCATCTGCATCATTATCTATTCCCTCTGCGAGTCTCTGCCTGAGTACAGCTGCTTCATCCCTTACTCTGATGTTCAGCTCTTCGAATTCAGCATACTTCTCCTTGCCGATGGTGTGATTGGCGACCATCATCAGAAGAGCAGCTCCCAGCGCTGACGACAGCGCTGCGGCGGCTCCGCCGCCGGGGGTCGGGTCACCCGACCCGAGCTTCTCGAGGAACACCATTATAGCATCGTTTGCTAATTTATTGTCATTATTGTTCATTATATATTCCTTTATTGTGTGTTTATCCAGCCGATATTCAGAAAAAAGGCGGCAGGTATCAGTCCCTGCCGCCTTCGCCAATTACTTGAAGTATTTAACAGCACTCTCAAACATCTTAATGAAGTAGTTACCCTCAACATTTCTGTAGAGGCCTTCACCGACTCTCTCAGCATGCGCCATCTTACCGAACACTCTGCCGTCCGGCGAAGTGATTCCCTCGATGGCCTGCATGGATCCATTAGGATTGAATCTGATGTCTCCGGTCGCGTTGCCATTCAGGTCTACATACTGTGTTGCGATCTGTCCGTTAACAGCAAGCTTCCTGATCAGCTCTTCAGATGCGAGGAACTTACCTTCTCCGTGAGATATAGGCGCGGAGAAAATCTCTCCGACCTCTGCATATCTCAGCCATGGAGACTTATTCGAAGCAACTCTTACTCTTACGATCTTGGACTGGTGTGATGCGATCGTGTTGTATGTCAGTGTCGGGCAGGTCTCATCAGTATCGATGATCTTGCCGTATGGCACGAGTCCGAGCTTGATCAGTGCCTGGAATCCATTGCAGATTCCGCACATCAGTCCGTCTCTGTTGTCGAGGAGGTCTGTTACTGCATCCTTGACCTCAGCATTCCTGAAGAACGCTGTGATGAACTTTGCAGAACCGTCCGGTTCGTCACCGCCTGAGAATCCGCCAGGGATGAATATCATCTGGGATTCCTTGACAGCTGCAGCGAACTGCTCTACGGACTTCCTGATGTCCTCGGATGAGCGGTTCCTTACGACCATGATCTCAGGCTTTGCCCCTGCCTCTCTGATAGCACGGGCACTGTCGTATTCGCAGTTGGTTCCAGGGAATACCGGGATCAGCACCTTAGGCTCAGCTCTCTTGTAGACAGTGGTTGCCCATGATCTTGCCTTGTAGCTGAAGTTCTCAGGTGTTCCTATTCTGTTATCTGCATTAGCAGGGAATACGCTCTCGAGCTTGCCTTCATAGAGGTACAGCAGGTCGCCGATATTGACACTGTGCTCGCCCCATGTGATCTTGTGCTCAGCTGTGGTCATTCCGATAGTTCTTGCATATATGCCTCTGCCAAACTTGACGTCATCGTCTGTCAGCTCGAGGATGATGCTTCCGTAAGCGTATCCGAAGATCTCTTCAAGTGTGAGTGCGTCTGCGGCAGCGATTCCGTTGCCGCCCTCGCCATCACTCCAGAGGAAGTCAAAGCCGACTCCGTTGCCGTATGTCATCTTCATGATGGCTTCTGCAACGCCGCCGATGCCTGGTGTATACGCAGCAGCTACTTTGCCTTCTCTTACAAGCTCAGCAGCCTTGTTCCAGACTCTCATCAGAGATTCAGCTGTCGGAAGGCCCTTGCCTGCACCCTTGCCCTCTGCATCATAGTCCGGGCAGAGTATTATGACTCTGTGACCTGGTTCCTTGAATTCAGGCGAAACTATATTATTGATCTTGTCAGTTGTTACCGCGAACGAGATAAGTGTTGGCGGTACATCGATGTCCTCGAAGGTTCCGCTCATGGAGTCCTTGCCGCCGATCGATCCGACGCCGAGTCTCATCTGTGCCTCGAATGCTCCGAGCAGAGCGGCGAGAGGCTTACCCCATCTTGCGCCATCGTGTCTTGGTGATGGGAAGTACTCCTGGAATGAGAGGTATACATCCTCATACGAAGCTCCGGTAGCGATCAGCTTGGAGATGGATTCTACTACTGCAAGGTAAGCTCCGTGATATGGAGATGCTGATGAAATGAATGGGTTATAGCCCCATGACATCAGCGATACATCATCAGTGTGTCCCTTCTCGAGAGGGATCTTGTGTACCATTGCCTGGATCGGTGTCAGCTGGTTGTGTCCTCCGAACGGCATGAGTACTGTGCCTGCTCCGATGGTTGAGTCAAATCTCTCTGACAGACCTCTCTTGGAGCATGTATTGAGATCAGAAGCGATCCTCTCATAGAGCTTCTCGAATCCGCAGATCTCGATTGCCTCGTTCTTCTTGGCAGCTGCATCTGCGCCGTTCTCGATCGCTCTTGCCTCTTCGAGGACTTCCTTTGCATCTGCAACAGCTTTGCTGAAGAAGGAAGTGCCTTCCCAGTCTCCAGGTGCCTCAGGTGTGATCTCGATATGCTTGTCAGCTCCGTTGGAGTTGAGGAATTCTCTTGAAATATCTACGATCTTGTTGCCATTCCAGTTCATTACAAGGCGAGGCTCTTCTGTGACTGTAGCCACCTGTACGCACTGGAGGTTCTCATCAGCAGCAAGTCTCATGAAGAGATACTTGTTCTCAGCGTCGACAACGCAAGCCATTCTCTCCTGTGACTCGGAGATAGCAAGCTCAGTTCCGTCGAGGCCTTCGTACTTCTTAGGTACAGCATTGAGGTCGATCTCAAGTCCGTCAGCAAGCTCACCTATAGCTACGCTGACGCCGCCTGCGCCAAAGTCATTACATCTCTTGATGAGTCTTGTAGCATCGCCGTTCCTGAAGAGTCTCTGGATCTTGCGCTCCTCAGGTGCATTACCCTTCTGGACCTCAGCGCCGCATGTCTCGACAGAGTGTGAATCGTGCGCTTTGGATGAACCTGTTGCTCCGCCGATTCCGTCTCTTCCTGTGGATCCTCCGAGCAGCAGAACTACATCGCCAGGTTCAGGTCTTTCTCTTCTTACATTGACAGCCGGTGCGGCAGCCATTACAGCTCCGACTTCCATTCTCTTTGCAGCATATCCCGGATGATAAATCTCATCCACTATGCCTGTTGCAAGTCCTATCTGGTTGCCGTAGCTTGAGTATCCGCGTGCAGCTGTGGTTGTGATCGATCTCTGCGGGAGCTTGCCCGGGATCGTCTCCGAAACAGGCTGCAGAGGATCAGCAGCGCCTGTTACTCTCATTGCAGAATAAGCATAAGCTCTGCCTGAGAGCGGGTCTCTGATACAGCCGCCAAGGCATGTAGCTGCGCCACCGAACGGCTCGATCTCTGTAGGGTGGTTGTGTGTTTCGTTCTTGAACAGGAGGAGCCATGGCTCGTTCTCACCATCTACCTCCACGTTGATCTTAACAGTGCAGGCATTGATCTCCTCGGATTCATCGAGCTTGTCGAGTCTTCCTGCTCTCTTAAGATATTTGACAGCGATAGTCGCAAGATCCATCAGACAGATAGGCTTGGTGCGCCCAAGGCTCCTGCGGGTATCGAGATAGTCGTTGTATGACTTCTGCAGCAGCTCATCTTCGAAAGTAACATTATCGATGACTGTGCCGAAGGTCGTGTGTCTGCAGTGATCTGACCAGTATGTGTCGATCATCTTGAGCTCTGTGATGGTCGGATTCCTCTCCTCTGTGTCTCTGAAGTACTCGACGCAAAGTGCCAGGTCGTCCTCATCCATTGCCAGGCCCATCTTCTTGATGTAGTCTGCAAGATCCTTCTCTTCGAGCAGTCTGAATCCGGCGAGTGTCTCAACTGTCTCAGGAATCTCATACTGAACTGCAAGTGTCTCAAGTTTATCGAGCGAAGCTTCTCTTGATTCGACCGGGTTGATGACATAACCCATGATTGCCTTGATATCTTCGTCTGAGAGCTGTCCATAGAGGACATAGACTCTTGCGAATTTGACGATCGGTCTTTCTCCCTGGGAGATGATCTGGATGCACTGCTCAGCTGAATCTGCTCTCTGATCAAACTGCCCCGGAAGAGACTCTACAGCAAATACAATGCGTGGAGCCTTAACTCCGCCCTTTACATTGAATGGATATCCATTGCCGTCTATGCTGCAGCCTATGAATTCTTCAAGGTGATCTGCAGTATTATCAAGCTGTGGTTCCGCAAAGACTTTGTATCTGCAGTCATCAAAAAGTTCCTTGTCGATGTTCTCTGCATCATATCTGTTGATGATGCGTACATCTTCAAGACCACTTATCCCAAGAAGCGTCCTTGCATCACTTCTCAGCCCTGCAGCCTCATTGGCCAGTCCCGGCTTTTTCTCTACGTATACTCTGAAAACCATATTTTACTCTCCTTAAAGGCGGTCTCAAGTCCCGCGGTTAATTTATTTAAGCGCCTTCAGGGCTCTCTGTCCGATATCTACCCTGTAGTACTTATTTGCGAAATCTATCTCATCGAGCATGTCATATGAAGCATCAATGGCATCACGGAGTGTCGGCCTGACAGCTGTGACTCCGAGGACTCTGCCTCCGGATGTTACCAGCTTACCGTCCTCCTCTGCTGCTCCTGCCACAAATACACATGGCCAGATCTCATCCGGTATTGTGATCTCATATCCCTTCTCGTACTTGACAGGATATCCGTCTGATGCAGCTACTACGCAGCAAGCAGCGCCTGTAGACCACTTTACATCGATCTCTGAGAGTCTCTCTTCTGTAACTGCCTGCATGATGGTCAGCAGATCAGTCTCAAGAAGCGGCAGCACAACCTGTGTCTCAGGATCTCCGAATCTGCAGTTGTACTCGATGACCTTAGGCCCCTTCTCTGTGATCATGAGGCCGAAGTACAGGCATCCTTTGAAGGTCCTGCCCTCTTCATTCATAGCTCTCATGGTCGGCAGGAAGATCTCCTCCATGCATCTTGCAGCAACCTCTTCTGTATAGTAAGGGTTCGGAGCGATAGTTCCCATTCCGCCTGTGTTGAGACCTGTGTCTCCGTCACCTGCTCTCTTGTGGTCCATCGAGCTGATCATAGGAACAACTGTCTTGCCGTCTGTGAAGCTCAGGACAGATACCTCAGGTCCTTCGAGGAACTCCTCTATAACGATACGGTCTCCGCTCTTGCCGAACTTGTGATCAGCCATCATCTCACGGACAGCTTCCTTGGCGTCTTCTCTTGTCTCAGCAATGATTACGCCCTTGCCGAGAGCAAGTCCGTCAGCCTTGATTACTGTTGGGATAGGTGCTGACTCAAGATAGTACAGAGCATCGTCCATGTTGTCGAAGGTCTGGTATCTTGCTGTCGGGATTCCGTACTTTTTCATGAGGTTCTTCGAGAAGACTTTGCTGCCCTCGATCACTGCGGCCTTAGCCTCAGGACCAAAGCATGGGATCCCTATGTTAGTAAGTGCGTCTACGCATCCCATTACCAGAGGATCGTCAGGTGCTACGACCGCATAATCAGGTCTGACCTTCTTGGCGAAATCGACAATGCCTTCTATGTCTGTCGCTTTGATCGGATGGCACTCAGCATCTCTTGCGATACCGCCGTTGCCAGGCAGAGCATAGATCTTGTCTACATTCTTATTCTCTCTGATCTTCTTGATGATGGCGTGCTCTCTTCCGCCGCCGCCAACTACTAAGACGTTCATATCCGCACTCCTTTCTGATTATCTGTATTAGTGATGGAAGAGTCTCATTCCCGTGAATGCCATTGCGATACCGAGCTGGTTGCAGCAATCGATGACTGCATCGTCTCTTATTGAGCCGCCAGGCTGTGCAATGTAGCTGACGCCTGAAGCAGCTGCTCTCTGTACGTTGTCATAGAACGGGAAGAACGCATCTGAACCGCAGCTTACGCCTGTGATGGTATCAAGATATGCTCTCTGCTCTTCATCTGTAAATCTCTCAGGCTGCTCTGTGAAGTACTTCTGCCATACTCCATCTGCGCAGCAGTCTTCTTCATTCTTGTTGATATATGCGTCGATGACATTGTCTCTGTCAGGGCGCTTGATCTCAGGCTTGAACGGGAGGCTGAGAACTTTGTCATGCTGGCGTAGGAACCATGTGTCTGCCTTGCCGCCTGCAAGTCTTGTGCAGTGAACTCTCGACTGCTGGCCTGCTCCGACTCCGATAGCCTGTCCGTCATATGCATAGCATACTGAATTCGACTGTGTATACTTGAGTGTGATCAGCGCAACGATCAGGTCGCGGATAGCTTCCTCAGGGAGATCCTTCTTCTCTGTTACTACATTCTGAAGGAGTTCTCTGTTAATGGTGAAGAAGTTGTGGCCCTGCTCGAAAGTGACGCCGAATACCTGCTTGTGCTCCTTCTCAGGTGGCATGTAGTCAGGATCTATCCTGACGATGTTGTATCCGCCCTTCTTCTTCTGGCGGAGCATCTCAAGTGCCTCATCTGTATATCCGGGAGCGATGACTCCGTCAGAGACCTCTCTCTTGATGAGTCTTGCAGTGGTTGCATCGCAAACATCCGAAAGTGCGATCCAGTCGCCGAATGAGCACATTCTGTCGGTACCTCTTGCTCTTGCGTATGCGCATGCAAGCGGTGAATCATCGAGGCCCGGAATGTCGTCGACAAAGCATGCCTTCTTGAGTTTGTCAGGAAGTACTGTTCCGACAGCAGCGCTTGTAGGGCTGACATGCTTGAAGGATGCTGCTGCAGGCATGCCAAGAGCCTCCTTGAGCTCCTTGACAAGCTGCCATGAATTGAGAGCATCGAGGAAGTTTATATATCCAGGTCTTCCGTTCAGGATCTCGAGAGGCAGATCGCTGCCGTCATCCATATAAATGCGAGCCGGTTTCTGATTAGGATTGCATCCGTACTTAGTCATCCCAAAGCTTCTCAAAAAATTTTTAGGGGGCGGGGTCTTCGTTCGTTTTATTGCTCTTTAATGTGTTACAAATTCGACAAGCAAGCTGAACATTGTCCCAGCTATGAAGGCCGCCTTTTGCAAGTGGTTGAATGTGATCAATACTCGGATAAAAATCGGAGTTGTTGTCACAATCGAAATTGATTTGTTTTCCGCATATCTGACAGACTCCGCCGTCCCTCATGTATAATTTTGTGAGAGTGATTGAGAGATCCGGTTTTCCGTTTCTGTAAATTCTCCGGTCTTTGTCTCTGTTCTGGTGCTTCTTTGAACATTCCGGAGAACAACAAATTTGATTTTGAGTCTTCCAGACGAACGGCTGACCGCATACGATGCAACTTCTTTCTCTTTCAATTCTTCTTTGAAGTTCTTCAAGCCTTGCGATAATTCTTTTGTGTTCTCCAAGTAGTTGATTGTATTCTTCTTGTATTGCTTCGACTCTTCGCTGTTCCGTTTCTTTTATTTGCTGAGCTTCTTGTCGCTGTCCTTTGTTGCTGCATTCTTTAGAACAATATCTGTTCGCTCTGTCTCTTTTTTCTTTGAATTGCTTTCCGCAATATTGACAGACAGCGATTCCGAAAGTTCTCCATCCTTGATGTTCTCGTCTGCAAGCTTCGGAACAATACTTTCTCGGAGTGTCCTTCTGCTTTCTTTTCCGTTTGATTTCATTCCCACAATTGAGACAGTAGTCCATTTATACACCTCTGTTATATTTCTCGAACCACTCGTCGATGTATCCTTCGAGTTCGCCTTCGTTCTCCAGCTCCAGAGAGTGAAGTCTGTCTTTGCATTCTTCCGGAGTTGATTCGATGAGAATTTCTTCCGCTCCCATTTCCCGACAGAGTCTTTCTCGATCTGCTGTCAAAGGATAGCCGCCGACAATGTAAGCGTTGCGCCATTTGCCGACGCGATACTTCACAGAGTCCAGAAGAACATCTCGAGTCTTGAAGACAACTGCTTTGAGTCTGTTCGGTTTTGTATGCCTTCCACATCCTGAGACACATTCCCAAATTGATTCGATGTCGACAATGAGATCGCCTTCGATCATATTATTTTTTACGAACGTTTCTTTTCCTGAGAACGGCGCTCCATATATCAGATACACTTTCCGATAAGCGTTCGAGCTGTTGAGTTTGTTGTGGATCCGATTGTGACAAGCATGATGCACGAACGCGATGTTCTCCGGATTGAGTGAGACATCAAAGTCGTTGACGTTTTCTTCTGTGAGTTCTGTCTTGTGATGCCCTATCATGTCGTATGCTTTAACAATCGGCCTGTGACAGTATTCACAAATGATCTGACCTTCTTCGTTCTGTCTTTCATTCTTCAGGACCGAGAGAAGCTTTCTCCATTCTGTCGAGCGATAGAACTCAAATGTATTTCTAAACATAAAGCTTTTGACCTATATATATCTTGTTAACATTCTTGATGTTGTTCTTTGATGCAAGAGCTGCGACTGTTGTCTTGTGCTTCTCAGCTATTGACGAGAGAGTGTCTCCAGCCTTGACGATGTATATTTCACTTGTTGCCGTGTTGAGCATCTGATTGACTATTGCCTGCACCGCTTTGTAATCGTAACCGGCTTTGGTGAGTCTGTTCTTCCGAGTGTATCCGTTGCCCCACTTTCCTTCGATGACTTCCTTTGCTATCTCATTATTTGTCTTGTTATGCTTTGCAGCTTCCGGCTTCTTTCCTTTTGCTGCATCTCTGAGAAGTTCGTTCATGTCAACATTTCCGCTTATTCCTTCGCACTTGCTCGCGCTTGTATATTGCCATAAGAAGCAACCGTCTTCTTCAAGCCGCAAGTTGTACCAGGCAAACCACTTCCGGAAGTCCTTCAGCTTTGATGTGTCAACATAGTTTCTTGAATAGTCATAATTGAGATAATATCCGGCGATGTATCCGAGTTTCTGGATGTTTTCGCAAAAGATCTGATTCATCTCTGTGATCTTCTCTTTGCTGAGATATGCTCCGTTCTTCTTTGCGTAGTTCATCGAGTCATACTCCCAATCATAGAAGACACCGAGATTCAGAGCGTCTTTGTATTTCTCGATTGTCTCGTTGCAGAAGATCGCTTCTTTGAGTGCCATCTCTTTTGTGTAAGCGTATGAAAACCAATAAACGCCGATGAAGTCCAGCTTTGCGTTGATTGCTCCTTCTATGTTCTGGATGAATGTCTTGTCGACGTTTCCTTTTCCATAGCCGGCGCGAATGACTGCGCCACGGACTCCGGAAGCTTTGACTTTCTTCCAATCGATTTCGCCCTGATGAACTGATACGTCAATTATTTTCATTTGATCACCATTCCTTTAATTCAAGTTGCTTTTTGTGAAGTTCTAATTCTTCACGTCTTAAATCCAGCGCTTGAGGATCATTCGCCCAATTCTGCCGGTCGTAATTTTTGAGCAACAAGTTGATTGCTGCCACGTCTGGAAGTGCTGCTCGTTCGTATACTTCTTTACGGACAACAACTCCGTTTTCGATAATTTCTTTTGATTCTGTATATCTGAAGCCTTTTGCTTTTTCGATGAGAGAACTTTTCAGATCTGCAACGAGATTCGTCCGTCCTCTTTTTACGGCTTCCGATAACTCGGGATATTTCTTTTTGTATTCGCACCATGTCGAGACAGAAATTCCGAGCGCTTTCGCGATCTGTTTGTCTTCCATCGTGAGACACCATTTCTCAATATCTTTCAGATGAGGTTTGACGTGCGTCTCGTATTTGCTCGGTCTTGCCATGCAATCAACCCTTTCATTTTATTTTTTCCCTGAGATTGTCTGTCCCTTTTTCGAGATCCTCGATTCTGTGATTTATAACTTTGATTTGTTCTTCCTGAACCTTTGATTCTTCTTCGAGTTTGTACGTTCGTTCAATTAGATTATTGTGCTTTTCAACTCTCTTCTCGAGTTGTTCGATTCTGTAAGACATGAGCTTCATTCCGCCAAGAGATCCGGCGAGACTTCCCAGAAGTGAAAGAACTCCGACGATAACGGTTGCAAGTGCTGCGTTCATTTTGTTTCTTCCTTTCGTTCCTCTGGAGCGTTGCCCTGATCTGCGAGACCTTCACCGATTACATATCCGATGATTGAAGCTCCGGCCATGATGAGAGCTGCGACCTTCGTTGCTTCGCCTTCAGCGTGTCCGAAGAAAATCAAGAGCATTGACACGAAAGAAGCGATAGAAGTCCAGAGTTTCCGACTCGTGAGTTTTCTTTTCCAATCAATTTTCATAAAATCAGCACCTCCGTTTGTTTTTTTTCTTAAAAAACAAAATAAAACACATTTATCCCGTACTCAATGGCGCAAGATGGCGCACATGTACGGTGTAAAACTCAAAATATGTCACTTTTACCCGCTTAACGCTTTAATCTCGGCGCTTAAATTGTTTTCTTGAATAAATATGCCACCAAGAGCAAAAACGCATTCTCGCGCCTTCTAGCGCGTCATTTAAAAAAATACAATAAAAAAAGCACCCTTTCGGATGCTTCTTTCTGATTAGATTCTAAAATGATACAAGATCACAATCGAAATTTTCGCAATTTTCTTTTTCGATATCTTCAACATAAAGTCGAATTTCAACTTTCAGGTCCTTAACTGCTGAATGTTCGATGTTATCTCGAGCAACCTTGACCGCTTCAAGATAGCTTTCGAAGTGACCCTCGTCCCATTCGTCATGTTTGCCAATAGCCACGACGTAAAACTCCGGCTTCTTTCCGGTTAGATCTGCATAAACCACGCGGCCAAGTAAGTCGATCACATAGTCCGGAGCGTCTGTGACTTCCTTCTCCCAGTTTTCAAGAGTGCGGAGCGGAATATTATATTTCTTTCCGAACTGTGTTCTGTTAAGTCCTGAATCTTTTCTCATAAGTTCTGTATATGTCATATCTATTCCTCACTTTCTGTATATCGTTCTGGTAAAGGTTGCCATGCTATCGCATCCTCTAACTCGAAGAATCTTCCACTCGGAAAAAAGTGGTCGATTGCGTCTTCCTTGTATCTTTCGATACTTATCGCGCCGGTTTTGCTTTGCCAGATGTTCCAAGTCCCATCTTCTGGCAAACCCTCGCTCACCGGGTTCCACTGTTGATTGACAATAATTTCAATCCACTCTCTTATTGTCTTCCCCTTATATGTAATTTCATCAAGTGCCTTTTCTGCAACTTCCTTTGCAAACTTGTCTTTTGTCGGGAACTCCATGTTATCCCTCACTTTCTGCCGGGATAAGCTCCCGGCCGGCTGTTTATGTATTAAAGCGCTTTTTCGATAAACTCAACTGCTGCCTTTATTGTTTTGAAGGTGTGAAACTCTCTGAAGCCCTTGCCTTCTCTTACGTTTACATGATAAGCGCCTTTAGTGCCTTTCATTCTTACTATGTCGTATCCCTTAACTGTTTTAACTACTTCATACATTTTGTTTTCCTCCCTTTTCTTTCCTGGGGGCTTTCGCCCCCGCCCTTTTGTTTTTTATAACCCTACTTTTGCCATTACTTTTGCAACTTCGGGGTCAATTCCTTCAGCTATCAGCTCTTTGATTCTGTTTTTCTTGATTTCCTTTTCGGCTTTTTTAATATGCTTTTCAACTATCTCGTCGTATGCGATTGCCTGCGCCCATTCGTTTAATCCTGTTATTTTCATTTTGTTGTCCTCCTTGTTTTTGTTCTTTTGTTTTGATCTGATTATATAATACCACCAATTCGGTGGAATGTCAACAGCTTTTTTCACCAATTCGGTGGTTTTTTTTTATAAAAACAAAAGCACCCACCTTTTTGATGAGTGCCTTTTGTTCAAATTATGTTTTCATAAATCGCGAGACAGAGTCTCTTTTTGTTTCTCATGACTGTTGAAGTGTCAACTCCCAGATCCTCGGCTATCTGTTCGATTGTCTTCCCTTGCTCATAGTAAAGAGAGATGATCCGGAAGTATGGATCGAACCGCTGCGTCTGTATCGCGTATGTGATTTCGGTGTCAGTCTTGCCGGCCTTGAAATAACTCGAAAGAACTTCGCTCGCGTCTGTATATGCTGCGGCCGCTCCGCCCTTCAGAAGTCCGTTCTTCTTGTAAGCCTTGATTGAACGTTCGATTGCCTGGTCAATATAGTTTTTTATTTCTTCATCCGTCATTTGTTCCCCCTTTAGTTCTGAATTTGCGATAATGTTCGACGGAGTATTCAGGAACACAAGGAATCCCGAAGAATTCTCTTGCGAGTGCAACTGACACGTTCCACGGTTCGCCGCCTGCGTGATACTCGTCAGCTTTTTTGTAAAATAGATAATATGCTTCGCACTCTTTGCAGTTCGTCCCTTCTGGCATTTTACACTCTCCGGTCCCGATGCCGAACTTTCCGACTCTGTGAGATGAAAAGCAACTGAAGTCAACTTTCGGAGCTTCTGGCGTTTCCATCTCCATAAAATCGAAGATTGTTGTCTGTCTGTTCATTCATTCACCTTCTTTCTTTCCGAGTTCTTCAAGTCTTTTGTATGTGCATTCAGGACAAACGAAGTGTTCTTTGTCGTCGGTCTTTACGGTAAAAACAAACATGAACGGATAAACTCCGTTTTTCTTCCATTCGGATTCTTCTTTCTTGCATATTTCACAAACCTTCATGAGTCATTCACCTTCTTTCAGAATGTCTTTTCCTTCCAGAATCTCGCATAATTCCGAATAACTGACATATTTCTTGTTATTAAAAACAATAAAATCGTTCGATTCTTTCATCTTCCTTTGGATCCGCTCCGCTGCTTTGTCGTAATGCAGCCGATAGAGTCTGAGTTCTTCAAGCCACTTGACGATTTGAGTTTGTTTTCTTGCTTCCATGATTGCAATATAACAAGCCTTGTCATTAAGGTTTCCGGCTGCTACTGTTTCATAATTTGAAATAAGTTTATAAAGATAGTCGATTTTTTCTTCAAGTGTCATTGGCATTCGTTCTCACTCCCTTCTTCCTCGCTTTCCTCATATGTCTCCGGTAAAGGTCGCCATGCAATGACCTTTCGCATTTTATCATCATGCAACCATTTCGGACCATAGTGGTCTATCGTCTGATACTTTATTGAAGCAGTTCCATCATTTGCTTCTACCGTTACATGATAATTTCCATTTTTCTTTGGTTGTTTCTCAGAACATGGAATCCACCTTGTTTGCTCTAATGCCTTGATTCCCATATCGAGTGCTTCTCTGTCTGATGTTACTCTACTTCTCAGTTTAAGCGCAAATAGGTTATGTATTGCTATTTCTTTTGTCATTACTTTTATCATCCTTTCTTTCTCTGTACTTTCGATAATCATAATGAAAATCAGAAACTATCCATATCATCACAAAATAAATAACTGCTCTTACCACGCACAAAAAGATTTCTTCATTCGTCATTCGCTATCACTCCCCTCTATGTACTTGTCTATAATCCTGTAAATACTTTCAAATACATTCTTGTTGCATGTGGTACATTCATCGATCTGGGAATAATCCACAAATCTGCAATCAAGTTCGTATCTGCCTATATCGTCTTTTATCTTTTCAAGAACCACATTAGTGTGTTCCTTGCGTAAAAATTCAGCTTTCCATGTTGGTATAGTATCTGGATTTATCTCATTAACTATCATTCTGAATCACTCCCCTCTACCCTGCATCCTTGTTTCTCAAGCATCTCCAACTTTGCAAGAGCCATTCCTATTGATTGGCAAGTTCCGTAACTTAGTTTATCTTTAATGCTGTCAAAGTCCTCGATTGCCACTTCAGAAAAGTTGTCATTCCAATCGAATGGTGATGATTTAAGTGTGAAATCTTTTTCCATCCGCTCTCACTCCCCCTCTTCATCAGCGTTTACCTCTGCCTTCTTGATTTTATTTATAATTTCACCAATGGTTTCTCTGGTAAAAAAACTATAACTTCCTACAACAAGTTCGGAGTATTCCTCTCTACCATCATCACGTTTGTCGAAAATCCTCCTTATTACGTTTATTGCATCAATTCTGACAATATTCGGCTCGTTAGTATAGTTATCATGTACCACTATTATCTTCATCTGCGTTTATCTCCTACACTCTGACCATTTCAACGATCTTTTCATCAGTCCAGTTTTCGGGGTGTATCAGCCTCGGGCATTTGCAGTCGCTCAAATCTTTATATTTACCGAGCGGGCACTTCTTACAATCACCCTTGTGTTCTTTGCAAATTTCTTTTATTTTCTTCAGGTAGTTAATTGCTCCTTTCATTCTTCGCCCTCCAGTTTCGCCATAATCTTATTTAAGCATTTTTCGCAAATATCCATCGTCGTTTCTGAATACGCTTTTTTATACCCGCAAACTAAATAATACTTTCGAGCTTTGATTTCTTTTTTCTTGATTTCAACGCCCTCTTCACGAATTATCTTTTTGCATATATCACAAATTATCGTTTTCATGTGATCACCTACTTTCTGAAGTCGTCTTCGTAAAGTCTCCAGACACCTTTCACATTCCACTTGTCCAGCTCCAGAAACTCTGTTTTCAGGTCTTCGAAGAAATCCGAGTTGCCTTTCTTTTTGTCCGTGTGTATTCTGACGGCCTTCACTTCTGAGCCTTTCTTCTCTGTCAATAAAACGACATAAGAATGATAAATTTTCCTCGCAAGACATCCGTTATCTTTGAAATATTCTTCGTATGTTTCAACGTCCATGTGTTCACCCATTTTTCTTCTTCCTTTCGTTTATAATCTGTTCAGCGGACAAACGTTGCAAATCTCAGAATCCCAGAGTTCATCAATTTCGTCGTCGCTTTTTCCGCTCGTGTATCTGCAATAGTCATCGCACATTCTTTGTTTTACTTCGTCGAAAGTTCTCGAAATCAGATCTTCGAGACATTCTTTCGGCGTCGCCTGCTTCTCTTTTTCTTTCTGCATCCTTCTATCTCAACTTTCTTGTATATGCTGCTTTTTATCCTTCCGTGTTTCTCGTGACTGATTCCTGAATAAATGGTGTTGACATTCTTTCCGATTTTCTTCGCAAGCTCCGGAGCGGAATCTGCTATAACAAGCGGAAGCTCCAGCTCGTCATCGGTTACCATCATGTAGACTGTCATTTTTCGAACTCCTTCCAGATATTCGTTCCGCTCATGTTGACTATCTGCTCCCATTTTCTCATGTCAATCGGAATGTCTGCGAACTCGTCTCCAGAAGCTCCGCAAACGATTATTGTTCCGACTAACATATCACAGCCGAGAACAACGTTCGGCTGAAGTCCTCTGAGCTTTCCTTCTTCGTTGCATATGATCACGAGATTTTTATATCCTGTCGTTTCAATGTATCCCCCGACTATGCTTTGAAAGACTTCAAGCTCGTTCTCAATCTCGACAAGTCTCCCGAACTCGTCTTCAGGTTTCTTGATAATTGCTTTTATTTTGCTCATTTGCTAACCTCCTAAAAAATTTCGTGCTGCTTTCGCGCTGTTTTCGTGGCGTTCTCCCTGATCTCCGCTTTTATACATTCCGGAATAAGATCTTCGACAGAGTATTTCTTTTTATCTTTCTCCATAACTTCCAGAACTTGCAAATGATCTCGAAACCGCTCCCATGTACAATATAATTCAGCGTATCGGTCGCCATATATGAGAGTGATGTTCAATTTCCACCTTTCGAAAACCGGCATCAACTTTTTGATTTCTTCAAGTGTCATTCTTTTTCACCTCTTTTTATTCTTGTTTATGCTGTCGCGAATCTTCGCTTTTCTGTATGTTACATATGCGTTGTAGCTGCTTAGTTCGTGCATTTTTAAGTTAAGCTCTCTCCGCTCCGTTTTGAATGCCTGGTATTTCTCGCATCTGTCGTGACAGCCGGACTCTCTTTCCTGACAATCCTTGCATGGTGCTACTGGCTGCATATGTTCGCCCCCTCTCTTTCTTTTGCTCAATTCTCCGCGCAAGATATTTCTTCGGATTCTTCTCCGTACTCCTCGAGCATCCGAACAACATTGAGCGCAAACTCGATAGCGTTTTCTTCGAATCTCTTGATGTCTGCTGTTGCTGTGTCATAGTCAGCGATTGCAAGCTCCTTCTTGTATCTCGCTTCATTCTTCCAGCCTTCGAGAAGCCCCTTCACAATCTTGAACGCTTTTTCAGGAACCGCGCGAGTGATGTTTTTCTTTTCAAGAGCCGTGTCGAGAGCTTCATTCCACGCGAGAGCATAGACGTTCGATTCTGTTCTCATGTGAAGATCGACCATTTTCTCAACTGAAACATATTCAATCATCGTTTTTCTCCTTCCATCTTTCGTTCATTTCGGCGATTTCCTGATCTGAATCTCTTGCCTTGAATACCTCGTCCCAGAACTCCGGTCTCCTCATCATTCTTTCGAACTCTAATCCGGAAAATATATTTTGTTTTGACATCTTAACATGAACAAAATGAACGAGCTGTCCGATTTCTGATATTGTTTCAAAAAGATTCCCTTTGACTCGTAATTCGGTCTTTCCATCTTCTGTTCTGTAATACATCATTTTTCTTCACCTTCCTTCACTCGCAATATTCTTCAATCATCTTCTTGATCGAAGCGAAACAAACTCGATTACACTCTAGACACTCCGGAGCCGTTTCGCTGAACTGAAGATTAATGTCGGCTTCGTATGTCTCCAGCTTTTCAAATAATGTTTTCAGATCTACGAGCCGGTATCCCTTCCGGAGCGCTTCTCTGACTTCAATTCTTGCTTTCATAAGTTCACGAGCCTTGTCTTCGTCGAATCTGTCGCTGTCTTCGTATTCAAGCCACGTTTTGACAGCCTTTGAAATATTACTCATTGATGATGTACACCTCCGCTTCTCTGCGTCCGAACTGAATTGCTTCGTCGTAGGACCCGACAAAAAGGTCGATTACATTTGACGCCATTCCTCCGGTGTCATGAACATAAAAAACGCCGTATCCTTCGATTTCAATCCATTTATGCCAGAGTGCCGGATCGTTGCAAGCTGCCGTGTGTCTTACTTCCGGATATACTCCGTCAGCGCATGGATTGCCGGTCTCGATGTATGCCGTGAGTTCATAATGCCCGGCGTATGAGTTAAAAGTCATGATCGGCCCCGGTTCTTCTGTCTCTTCCGGAGTTACGATCTCAATTTCAGGAACGATGACGATTTCTTCCTCTTCCTGGATGCAGATCTCTTCAGTTCGCGCTTGTTCTGTTGTTGTTTCTATCTCCTGCCGGCTGAAGCTTTTTGTTGCATCTGCCGGAGCTTCTTTTTCCACTGCCCTCATAGAAATTGATTTTATTTCATCCACTTCTTCCGGAACTTCTGGAGAATTTTCGACTCCATCTCCCAGAATAAAAGCAATTATCATGAATGCAGCTATCGCTATAACGTTTCGTGTTTTCATTTTCTTTTATCCCTTCTTTGCTAACTCATAAAAGAGTTCTGTTCCGCCGTTTCGGATCCGCGAACGCTGTCGAACTGACTCGTCCGGCATCCTGAGAGTGTGAAAGCGGTTCACGTCTGAAAGTCTGTCAATAATTCGCATATCATGAAAAGGAAGTCTTTCAACGTCGTAGTTGCTTGTAAATATTGTCACCTTGTTGCTTTGATACCTGGCGTCAATGATCATCAAGAACTTTTCGTCCATCCAGTCTTTGCCGGATCTTGCTCCGAAGTCGTCGATTATGAGAACGCGCGGTTCGATGTAATTCTTCAAGATTGCATTCTCTGAGACTCCGGAGTCCGTCCACGCTTTTTGAATTTCCGAAAGAATCTTGTTCGCTGATTCATAACGAACGCGGACATCTTTCTTCATGAGTTCGTTCGCAATGCTGGAAGCGAGTCTCGTTTTTCCACTTCCTCTTGCGTCTGAATAGATATATAAGCCGAGTCCTTTTTCGTCGAACTTCTCGAAATTTTGAACAAATGCTTTTGAATCCCTGAGAGCAACCGTCGCTCTCTCGAGAGATGGCACGTTCTGATAAATCTTGATTTGAAAGTTGCTGAAGTCCGCATCTGCGTAAAGCTGCGGAACTGAAGCAAACTTTCGATGATTCTTCAGTTTCTGGTTATCTTTGATGCTTACGCAATCGCAAGGATAAAAATAATCATATGAGCCGGCTTTATTCATGTCGTCGCCGAAAAGCTCTGTTCCGTTCTCGTCGAAGCTTCTCCGATATAATCCGACGTTTTGACACTTCGGACATTCTGGCATTTTTTCGCCTGGATGCTGCTTCGTCCATTTCTTTTTCTTTTGGTCCATCATTCGAAGCGCTGTGTTTAAATCGTCAGCCGTCAATCTCTCCATGTTTCGCGAAATACTCCTTTCTTGAAATGATCTGTTCGAGAACTTCTTCTCTTGAGAGTTCCTTCGATCTATGCCATCCGAATTGTGGCTGTTCTGGCTGATATACTCCGGTCACTCTTTCAGGAACAAGCTCGCCATTCTCGAACCATTCTTCCGGCGCTCCGTAATATGGCGAACCCTGATTCTCCGGGAACATGATATTCCAGACGAGAAGACCGTCTTTGTATTCCCGGCCGTGAGCGTCTGTCTTCGGCTGCTTCGGTAGATAATCAACAAACGGTGTATTTGGTCCGAGAAATGTCTTCGGTAGTTTTATATACTTTTCTTCTCTGTTGTCCTTTTTACATTCAGCCGCATATATCTTCGTCGCTTCCAGAATTTCATTTTCTGAAAATCCTTCTTTGATCCTTGTTAAAAATTGTTTGTTTGCTGCTGCTTTTTCTTTTTTTCGCGGATAAATGCTCCAGAATTCTTCGAATTTTGAACAATAGTTATATCTCTTATTATCTATATCTTTATCTATATCTATATCTTTATCTGTTGCGTTACTCTGCGTTACTGTAACGTTACGCGTAACGTTACTATTATTTTTTTGTTCAATTTTCTTTCTTTCCCTGAAGCGTTCAGCGCGGATTCTTCCTTGCTCCCTGATTTTCTCCAGACCTTCGACATTCTGATATTTTTCCCAATTTGAGACAAAAATCACATCGTCTATAATTTCAATCATTCGAAATTTTTGAAACGTACTGAGCGCAAGCTGAATGATTGTGAGCGGTCTTCCGAAATAAGTCGAAAGCATCTGTTCTGTGTATGGAATATCTTCGGTGAAGTAAACGCACCCGCGGTCGTTTGTTCTGCCGGCAAGCATGAGCAACTTAAACCATATAACAATTATTGCGTCGCCTTCTGGCATCGCTTCGATCATTCGAATTTTTTCATTGTCGAAGATGTCTGTCACAATCTTGATCCACTTCGTTTCGACCATCTTTTAATTCCTCCGCTTTTTGAACAAGAATTTTTATGTTGTATCCACGAGTGAGAGCTGTTTTTATAAAATCAGAAACTTCTCCCAAATCGTCAAAAATGAAATCAACTCCGTTTGTTATATCGTCGGTTTCTTCATTCTTTTGATATATCGTGATTGTTATTTTCATGTTTGTAACTCCCTTCTGTTATATTTCAACGATTCGGATTCCATGAAAGAAAAGCATCATTTTGCGCTTCAGAATATAGTCTGTTGTTCTGAATCCCTTCGTGTCTTCAACTACGGTTTCGCCTGAGCTGTCTTTATAGACGAAGTCGGCGATGTAATCAACTTCACGCTCGATGACTTTCCCTTTTTTGATGCCGCCCTTCGGTCCGACAGAGTCCGGTTCTCGCTGCGCTGGTATGAGAACAAATTTGACTTGCATCTGAAGATCTGAAATCGCTCCGGCTGTCTCCAGGAGATGAAGCTCCGTGTATCTTTTCGCTTCCTTCTTCGAGTCGAACTCAATTCCGTTGACAACTGTCTTCTTTGCTCCGTATTTGCTTTTATTTCCCTTTGCCATATATGGCGGATAGTTTTTCCACGCCATTTTGAAAAGCTCCTTTCCGCGGCCGCCTAGTCCACCGAGACGACCGCTGTTTTATTTTCTGTGATGCGTTGAGCTTTTATTCAAAGAGAGCTGCTGACGGATCCGCCGGAGCTGCTTTCTTCGTTGCTGCCTTCTTCTGTTTCTTCTCGGCTTCGATCTTTTCTTCCGCTCTGTTGATTATTTCTTCCGCTCTCTGAACTGTTGAGTTCGGATCTGCTGGAGCCGGTTCCGGAGCTTCAAGAGCCGGAGCTTCTTCTGTGTCGACGAAAGTCTTTGTTCCGTCTTCATGTATTACGGCCATGTCATTTTCAAAGGCTGTCTGAAGCTCTGTCGACATTATTCCCCACCGGCTGATTAAGTGGCGGAGCATCGTCTTACAAGCCATGTCATCAAAGTTCTTTGACCAAAACGTGAAGCTTGTTCCATTCTTCAGGTCTCTTTGATAGCCTTGTGAATACTTCTCGGCGTGACTCTGCATCTTTGCTCTGCTCCAATAGATCGCTTTTTTAAAACCGTTTGTATAAATGAAAGTTGCATAATATCCGATTGTCGGAGCTTTCTCTCTGGCGTCTTCGTCGTCTATGAGCTGAACTTCGATTTCTTCATCCAGCGGATCAAAACGAATGAGTTCGCCTTCCTTGATCGGAAGAACGTTGAGCTTCTTGTAATAACCGGAACGAATAGCAAGTTGAATATATCCTTTGTATCCGAGCTGGAACTGAGCTTCTACAACTCCGGCTTTCGTGTTCTTAAACGGCACGAAATAGAACTGACCGAGTTGTGGAGACGGAGTCAGATTCAGAGAAGAACCGAGAAGCGCCGCTGAAAGAATGCTCGAGTTTGTGCATTCCTGAAGCTGTGGGTTTGCCTGAACTGCGGAAACTACCGAAGCAATGAATTTCTGTCCGTCTTTTCCTCCGACTACCTGATTGATGTTGTTTTTGACTGCGTCCTGTGTCAAATAAGCTGTGAGACCGAGTCTCTGCTGTCCTTTGCTCTTAACGAGCGAATTATTTACTGCCATGATTGCACCTCCTAAAATTTATCTTTTTGTTTCTCAAAATTTACAGAAATCGGCATTTTCCAAGTATCTTCTGTGGCGTTGAGAATTGAACTTAAATATTGAGCTGTGAGTTTTTCCCTGAATCTTCTTTCAGAAAGTTGCTTTTTGATTTCTGCTTTGAAATGTTCCTTGTTTTCTTCGATAACCTCTTTCATAACTTCGCGAACTGTTTCTTCGATTGTTTTTTCTGCGACATAGTCAAGATAAGGTTTAGATCTCCAACTACCTTTTTCGCATAGTTTCCCGTTGTCACGATCAACGTATGCGTTGAGAGCGCTGTCGATTGCTGCATTTAAAATTGTTGTTGGATCTCCTAACGCCTGGGCGATTGCAGCTTTGACGATGTCATGAACCGATTTTTCGATGTATTCTTTGTCAAGTTTCATCTCTAATCCGAGCATTTCAGCCATCTTTTAATCCTCCTTTTTTTCGATTCCTGGAATCTGACTCACGTCGATGACTCCCGGCTTCTGATATGTTTTCTTTTCTTCTTCCTGGTCCTGAAGATCGTCATCCCAGATTGTTTTCTGATCTGTGTTCGAAATGTATGTCAATTTGTAGCTCATGGATTCATCCTCGAAGATGAGTTCCATCTCTGGCGACGAGATAGCTTCTTCTTTGTTCTTCAGAGCAACATTTGATGAAATCTTGCAGCCAAACACTGGAACGTTGATTTCTCGAGTCTTTCCTGTTCTGCTGTCCGGAATCTCTGTCGTTTTGATTGAGACATCGACTTTCATTGTGATGCTGCCTTCGTCTGATCTGCTTTCAAGCATCGTCTTGAAAAGTTTCTGAAGAACTCCGTCAAATTTGTTTCTTGCGTCCTCGAACACTTCTGAAGTGATTCGAAGTTCTTTGATGTTTTCGCTCATGTTTTTGCACCTTCCTTCTCTTAAATTTTCTTGAATTGAATGTTGTTCTCGTTGAAAAACTCTTTCAGTTTGAGCGCCTGATCTACCGTGAGAAGTGCCGAGAAGTTGATCCACATTGAAGCGCTCTGAGCCGTTTCCTCGCTAAACACCTTTTTCTCAAATTCTTCATCAACCTCCGGCTGTATGAACTTCTGTTCTTCCTTCAAGCCTTCCGAAAAGCCTTCTGCGAGTTCTGAGCCGGCTTTCTGCATCTCTTGCAACTTTGCTTCTTCCGCTTGCTTCTGAGCTTCCAGAAGCTCCGCTTTTCTTCTCGCTTCTTCTTCCTTGCGTTTCTGAATGTCTGCGAGACGCTTTCCTTCGGCGATGGCCTGATTCATGTCGAGACTTCTCTTGTATGTCTCGATAGCTTCAAAACTGAAGTCTTCGAGCTGCTGAAGCGTTTCAATCTCCGAATTGATCCTGTTTATCCATCCGTTGATGTCGGCCTGAATCTGCTTCATGGTATAAGTAGCGTTGAGCCACCTCTCATCGAAGAGCTTTGCAAGAGTCAGCCACTCCGGATGCTCTGTTGTCTCCCAGAAGGAACCGATTTCAATCCTTTTGTCAGCCTTCTTCTTTTCTTCGAACTCCTTCACTTGCTTGTCGATGAGTGAAACCGGAGCATCGATCAACTTTATAATTTCATTGATTTTGCTTTCGAAGTCTTCAAACGGTTTCAGATACTCTTTCTTTCTGCGAGTCTTCTCGTCCTGAAGCGCTTTCTTGAGCTTATTCAAAGAAGCTCTGTCGCTTTTTGCGTCCTTCACCTGGTCGTCGGTATAGACCAAGTTTTCAAATTTCTTCAGCTTCTCCGAGATCTCGAGTTTTATTTCCTCGAAATTGAATTGAATTTCTGCCGGAAGCTGATACTCTTCAACTTTTAAATCCATTTCGTTTTCTCCTTTTCTTCTTTCATGTTTTTCAATAATCTTTGTTTTTCTTCTTCTTCCAAAATTGGCGCTCCCCTTTCGTGTCGGTTGTATAGAGTCATATAGCAAACGCCGGACAATCTCGAAAGCTGCTTCATCGAATAATCAACGCCGTTAATTTCATAATGAATCGATGCTCTCGTATTTTCGCCTTGCTGAGACTTTGTCGCCCACCTTACGTTTCCAGGTTCATAATTTCCATCGTTGTCTATTCTGTCGATTGAATACCCTTCTTCGCCATAATGCGGAAGCGCTGAAACATAGTCATAAAACGCTTGAAAATCATGTTCCCATAATGGCGAAATCGAAATCCCTCTCGCTCCGTAATTTTTAAAGTTTGAACAATTCGGATTGTTGCATCTGTATTTGATGCCTTGCCAAACTCCATATATTTTCGAGCTTTTCATTCCGTGAGTTGTTCTGTTTTTGCAAATTTTAGCGGCTTGACTCAATTTGTCATGTTTATAACAACCGCAACTCGGGACATCATTTCGCTGCAAACTCGTCGAAATTGCGCTGCAAAAATTCCCGCAATCGCATTTACAAATCCAAACGACGGAACCGCATCTTCTATACCCTGAATCTTTGATGACTGTTAATTTTCCGAATTTTTGTCCGGAGAAATCTTTTGTTCCGATGTTGATCACCTCCTAAACGTCGGGCAAAACAAGCGGCGGACATCTATCGTTTTTTATGTATGAATAAAAAATCCGCTCTTGTTCCATCAAATAGTCGATGTCTTCCTGAACGTCTTCACGTTCTATCAAATAGTGCTTTGTGTTGAGAAATATCTCGCCGTCGTAGTTATAGCGAAGTTGCGCTTTTATCCATATGTATTCATATTCGGTAACCGCAAGATATTGAATTGCTTGTGCGTAATAATTGGCGGGTACTTGATGATTCCAGCGTTCTTTCTGTATCGACTGCAAGATGTTTGTCGTTTTTATTTCGAGTATTCCTTTTCGACCTGTCTCGCGCTCTGTCAGAAAACCATCGAGAGAAGCTGCCGCGAACGGATATTTGTCGTTGAGAACTGAATTGTTCTCGATATAATCGACTTTGTACTGTGGAAAATCGAGAGCGAACAAAGCTCGGAGATGTTCTTCTGCTTCCGTTCCGTATTTGACGAACTCTTTCTCTGATATGTCTTCCGGTTCTCGTCGACCCGTCTTTTCTTCCCAGAGTTCAATATTTGAACGATAAGGGTTGCACCCGATAACGCAACTCGCTTCAGATCCGCCGATATAGTTCCGGCGATGCTGAAGCCACTCGTTCCGGTCTTTTAACTGAATGATTCTGATTCCCATCGCTTCACCTCGGTTCATCGTTAGCGAGACAAAACACAAAAACCCACAAAGCCGAAGCTCCGAACATAATCAACGGAATTGTCAAGTTGTCTGAGTCCAGACAGCAACCGGCAAGAATAAGATTGAAAACGGCTGCCGTTGTGATAGCTTTCAGAATTTTATTCTTTGTTTTTGGTTTCATTTTTCCCACTTCCCTTCTTCCTGATCTGATCGATTACTCGATAGACTTCCGGATTCTGTTCTCTGCTGATAACATAGCCGGTGATGTCTTCCAGGACTTCGCCATTTTTGAGAACGTGTTTGATTGCCATCTGATCACCCCTCTTTGACGAATGTTTCCATCGGAACGTCGAGCGCCTGACATAGTCTGTAATATTCAACGAGACCGATTTCTCGAGTTCCGTTCAGAATCTTTGACATTTTGGAATTATCGACTCCCGCCTTTTCAGCGAGAAAGCGCTGCATGATTCCGCGTTCCTGTGCATATTCTTTGATTCTTTCTCCGACTGTCATTTTGTGAACCTCCTTCCTCTATGAAATTTTCATAGTTTAAAGTTTAAATTTTGGGTTTCTATGAAATTTTCATAGAGAACCCACATCAAAAATACTATGATATTTTCATAGAGTCAAGCATTATTTTTCGATAACTACAAAATTTTAGTAGATTATCGCAACAACTATGTTATAATTAAGCGCACAAACCCACATAGAAAGAAGGAAAGAAAAATGGAAAAAACAAAAGATGAATTGAGAGAAATAATTCGAGAAAACCTCGTGGATTTGAGAAAGAAAAAAGGTGTCAGTCAACTTGACCTTTCAATAATAGTTGATAAGAAAAGCTCGTCTGTCGCGTCATGGGAGCAAGGGATTTCACTTCCAGATGTGACGACACTCTATCGACTTTCCATTTATTACAATGTCGCTATGGAATTCTTTTATAAAAAGCATAATAAAGAAGGTGAAGAAGAATGATAGCTTTATATTGTCGAGTGTCCACGAGAGAGCAATCTCTCGAAGGATATTCAATCGGAGAACAACAAGAACGGCTGAAAAATTATTGTGCTGCTATGAACTGGAAAAACTTCAAGCTATATGTCGACGGCGGATACTCTGGCGGAACGATGCAGCGTCCGGCGCTTCAGAATATGATTTCAGACATAAAGAAGGGACTTGTTGAGAAAGTGGTTGTCTATAAGCTCGACAGACTTTCCAGAAGTCAGAAAGACTCTCTCGTCCTGATCGAAGATATCTTCCTGAAGAACAACGTTGATTTTATTTCCATGTCTGAAAACTTCGATACTTCAACGCCGTTCGGTCGAGCTATGATCGGGATTCTTTCTGTATTCGCTCAGCTCGAACGAGAGCAAATCAAAGAACGAATGATAATGGGAATCGAAGCAAGAGCCAAAGAAGGCAAGTATTGCGGAAGCTGTTCGCCTATCGGATACGATTACATCGACGGAGAGTTGAAGATAAATGACTTCGAAGCTCTGCAAGTCAGAGAAGCTTTCGAGCTTATTCTTGAAGATATGTCTCCGCGTAGAATTGCGAAGATCTTCAACGAAAAAGGATACAAAACAAAGTTTGGAAGCTGGAGCGGCGACCGTGTCCGTTATGTCCTGAAGTCTCCGCTTTATGTCGGCCGCGTGAAATATGCCGGAGAATACTTCAACGGGATCCATGAAGCGATAGTTTCTGATGAAACTTTCGAAGACGCTCAGAAGATACTTGAAAAGCGTTTTGAAGAAGTAAAGGCGAATCGGAATCCAGGGCGAGCAACATCATATCTCGGCGGCTTCCTGATCTGCGGCCGCTGCGGTGCAAAATATACGAAACAACTCCAGCTTTCGAAGCGTTCAGATGGTAGTTATTATCGTTATCATTATTTCGTTTGTAATTCCAGGAACAAGAAAAGAGCTGAGTCTGTTCGGGATCCACATTGCAAGAATAAGAACTGGAACATCGAAAAGTTGACGAATATCATCTTTGACGAAATCCGGAAGCTGTCTCTTGATCCGAATTACTTTGAAGAAATCCGAGACGATTCGATTCAGGAAGATAAGAGAAGCATTCTCGAAGCTGAAATCGAAAAGATAGACGGTCAGCTTTCGCGAGTTATGGATTTATACATTCTTGAAAATATTCCGATAAAAGCTCTTGAAGAAAAGACGAATTCTCTCAACGAGCAACGCCGGAAGCTCGAACAAGAAGTCGAGAGCCTGGAAGAAAAAAAGTCCGAGAAGCTGAGCAAGGAAGAAGCCGGCGATTTGATTCAAAACTTTGATGACATAATAAAAAGAGCGAACTTCGAAGAAATCCGCTCCGTTCTTTCTGCGCTCATCGAGAAAATAGTTCTTGATGGTGAAAACATCGAAATTCATTGGCGTTTTTAGTTTTGCCTTTTTTACTCCCTTATGTTGTTCTATCGTTAGATATGACCGCATATCGGAGTAAAAAAAGCACCCCAACGCCCCGAAGGGCGTCAAGATGCCTTATGAAGGAAAAACGAACGGCCATAGTTTTACCGTTAGTTTTAACGGTCTTTAATACTTGAGTCCATAAATTTTTTTGATATTAACCATTTATCGGGTCGAAAGTTGGTTCTGTCCATTCTTGAAGGCCTTTAAGATAATACTAAATCGTTAATAGTTCCACCCCAACCCGTAAAGACAATAAGCAAATATAAAGTACCCGTTAAATTAGATGTGTTAATTTCGTCTTGTACTCTTGAATTTGCATAAGTGCCGCTATACATTTTATAAGATTCAAAGTAATTCCCCACAGTATCGCCGCTACAGTACACATACTGATTATATAACGTGTCTGTCACCCCAATAACAAAAGGGCGCGTTACGGTTGATACTCCGTTATAATGATCATAATTTTCGCCTAACGATATATCAAACGTAATTTTAGATATGCCACTATCTCCCGTAGACTTAATAGGCACAGAGCCGTTAAGACTTGCCCCAACGAATGAGCTATTAGGCGTCCATGTAAAGACGTTTGTATTATAATTATACGTCATTCCCTGCTGTACAAATTTTTTCGTAATTCCTTCTAAAGTGGTTTTAATCCAATAGCCGTCAGCAAGGTTTCAGCCAGGTTCTATACTATCCGTAGCTACAGTTACTTTACTAAAGCCATCCGCATTGTAAGAGCTGGGTAAATATATACCGTTTTCAGTAAATTCCTTTTCTATAAGTGTGACATCGCCACCTCCTCCAATTTTAGAAGCAAGAAGCTTTCGCGTTCCTAAAATAGCCGAACCTACAACTAAATAATCATCAACTGCTATTTCTGTCGCTTCGGGATAATCTATAATTCTTTTAGCCATAATCATTCCTCCTTTTATCCTGTATATGGGTCAAATGTCGGCTCTTCCCATGTATAAGGGTTTCTATCGCCTGTGTATGTGCTTTCAATGATTGTTTTCGCCCTGCCTGTTTTAAAGCCTGTTCTGTCATAGTTTCGGAGTGATATACAATTATTATAAAAGCCGACATTTCCGTTACTGGATACATCATCAACAAGACAATATGCGCAAACATTATTCAAAATAAACTGTGTTAAGTTGCTCGGCACGGAATTGACCCATCCCGTTTGTGTCACGTTAAAATTGTTAAAATACCATCTGAAAGAACCATCACTGATTTTTTCACGAACAACAAGGGTTTTCGCTTCGTTATAATACCAGTTATAATTCGGAATTTTTATCAGATTTTCAATTTTAATTTTCCTTGTTCCATTTGTCACGCCGTCAATCAATAAATAATCAGCATCAAGAACGGTTTCTTGAGTCGCTTCGATGTCTTGAGGCTCAACGTCGATAATTTCGATTTTAGACATATAACCGCCCCCTTATACTTCGATATTTTGATTATCCGAGCCGACTATCTGATTTCCGTCACTGCCTGCCAGAACTTCAAAGCCTATCTTGCTCTTTAACACTTCAATTATAACTTCCGTTCCGCTTGCCGTTGCCGTTGTGGTTATTGTCATATTTGTTGTGTCAAGCGTGTAATCAACGCCAACATGCCCGAATAAGCCGTTTATATATACATGGATTATGTCGGTCGCATCGTAGGTGTAGCCCGTCATATCCAGCGCTATGACGTTGCTTCCGCTTGTGCTTGTTAGCAGCTCTCTTTTATAAAAACGTTTAATATATGTATTTACGTTAAGTTGTTCGGTCAAGTCTTCAAACCATTCGTCAAAATCAGCTGTCATTTCGTTATAATAGTTTTCATAAGCTGTCTGCCACTGTAAAAACAATGTTGAAGTGTCGACCTGTTCAATCAGCCCCGTAACCCATCCGCACAGATTAGAAGGGCGCATGTCTTCAATGTTTGACTGCAAAATGCTGGATGTCGCTGCGCCTACGTAGATATATGCAAGGCATAATTCATACATTGTCGCGTCACGCTGCATTGATGGTTTTGTCGGCTCACTGGCTGGCGTTCCTTTTTTGCATGCAATTTCGAAATTCCTGTCTAAATAGTTTAATCTGACAACTATCGCATCCCATCTGTTATATGTCGGATGAGCCGAGTCAAGCGTGATTTCTAAAGCGGCGCTATTATTCGCCCACTTGCAATCAATAATTGCTCGCCCCGATTCGACATTGACGGCCATGCCTTCGCTTGCAATAACCTGTAAAGCCCCGCCGACATTTTCATAAACGCCATTTGATACAAGTCCGTCGAAATATTCTGACATCTGATCAGCGTTATATTTTCTGTCGCCGTTTTCACTGTTAAAAAATCCATAAGTTAATGACATATTATTCAACCTCCCATTCGCTGAATGTCGGCACGACAGAAGAACCGCTTTCGTCGACCGCGTAAATTATTTCAATAATTCTCGGCGTTGCTTTGATTCCTTTTTCATTTTCTATCTGAACAACATCTCCGAGAAAATAATCTTGATTTATAACGTAAAGTCCAGCGGGCTCGATTTCGCCGCTGAATTTCTGCGTCATTGCTGTTTGATCAAGTTGTGATTGACCGAATTCTTCGAGCATTTTTGTGTATTGATCAACAGTTATGATTTCGCCGTTTGACGAAACCCCGCTCCCGTTAATATATGTTTCAAACCTGTCAAGCCCTTCAGCCGTTCCGACTGATGCCGTTCTTTGGCTTGTGCCTTCGCCTTCGCCGCCGACGAGAGCCGCGTTCTTGAAATCTGTCTTGTCGTATGAATAACTACTTGTAAGCAAATTATCAAATTCAGGGCTGAAAACAACGGGAGCAACTTCGTTCTGGCTGTATGTTCGGTTTATGCCCTTGTAAAGCTTAAAAATATACTTGTTATTTTTGATATAAACATCCCAGCCGTAATTATACGTCTTGCAAATTTCAACGAGCCAGTCGGCTATATTTTCCCCGAATAACTGAAGCTCAATTTCGTCCTGAAAATTATTTATTTCATCCAGAATAAAATCATCAATTTTTCGGCCATTATCTGAAGGGGCGATTATATTGTCGGTTATGACTGAACGGATGCCGACTTCTGCAAGCCCTGAAAGATTTGTTTGCGCCCAGACTATACGCTGTCCGACAATTGTTTTCAAACCTGCTCCGCGTAACGTCAGAAGCCAGCCGTTTTCAGGATCAAAATCAAGCTGATAATCCTTTATGATCATAACATTGTTATATTCGCCGTTTTTAATATCTTCATCTCTGACCAGATAAGCCCCGATTTGAAGCATGTTTATATTTTCTTTAGTTGCTGGCACTACCAGTTCGAAATCGTTTTTGTCGAAATATTGAACATTCCAGATGCACGATCTAAACGTTTCGACTATGCCCGTGATTCCCTGCAAGCCGTTCATGATATAGATATCCATTAAATATCACACTCCTTCGAATTGCTCTGTAACTGCGACATATGCATCAAGGTTTTCAGATCCGCTCGTTGCTGTTATCTGTAACATATTATCATCTGGCAAAATCTGAAGCCATGTTGAGCCGTCAGCAATGCTTCCGACAACATTTGAAACAACACCATTCGAAATCAATCTGGCTGATTTCTGTTTTTTTGTCGTATTTATTATTATTCTGTCGCCTCTTGCCATTGACAGATTCAGTTTGAAAAATTGATTCGTGTCAAGATTTGCAATTATAGGATTCGCAACAGAACCACGCGCATCCAGTGTAATAACTGCCCCTGTTTCAACGTCGCCATGGTATATGATATTTTTTTCTATTTCATCAATAATGATTCCGAATTCAATCGGGTCAGCAGCTTCAATTTCAAACGGAAATTCAAAAGCCGATTCAACGCTTGAAAAATCTGTGATTATGTCCGTCGCTCCTTTAAAGAACGGCGACGGGCAAAAAATAGTTATCTGTGCAATTTGTTTTTCTGCAAAAAAATCAATCATCGGTTTTTTAACATATCCATCAATGTAAACATCGCGGGATTCATTTTTATAAAATAACCGCACTGGATATTTCGATTTGAAATACTTATATAAATTGATTCTGTTCTGTTCTGCCGGCCCGTTAATTGCCAGCGTGATTATAATCTGTCTGTTATTAACGTAAGCACTGTTAAAAACAGAGCCGTCGGCGTCAGCGTTTCGCGTTGTATTGATCACGCCTTCAGGCGGGTCGATGCCTTCAATTGATTTGACGACATACGCCTGATTATGAGTCAGTTCTAACCGCTGGCCATATTTGTTTTGAGCAATTAGTGTAAACATCGCCGCCCTCCTTTATGTTAGCGCTTTAATCATTGCGATTTGCTGTCTTCTGGCTGTGTATGTTTCGAGCGCCGTCAACGCTTTCGGACTCGTGTTATTCTGAACCAGATTATAATTATTATTTACTGTGGTTGCGCCGCCCAGCCTTGATGCGCTGTTATAACTGCCGTATGATGCCCGAAGCATATCAGCAGAGGCGCTCATATTATCAAGCGGGGTCGCTACTGCCTGCGCCATTGTTGACGCCGTTTTCTTTATATCTGAAATTGTGCTTTTCAGCCCTTCAACAAGCCCCGCGCCTGTATAGTCGCCGATTGCTGCCATAACCTTTGAAGGTGAATGTATTTGAAGTTCGCTTTTGAAAGTATCCACCATTGTTTTGATATAGGCCTTGATTTCATCACTCATGTAGTCCGTATTTTCCGTAAGCCCATCGATAAAGCCTTGCATAGCCTGGCGGCCTAACTCTTCTAACTGACTTGGTAGATTCTTAAAGCCCTCATTAAGCTCTTTCTGGTAGTCGCTCTGAACCTTCTTAATATCATTTTTATAGATATTCTCTCCAGCTTCCTGAGCAGCTTCCATCTTCTCTTTGTAAGCCTGGTTATAAGCATCAAGATCTTCAACGCTCATATTCAGGAGCCTATCAATATATGCAGAACCTTCTTTCATGTCGAAAGATGCTATTTCATCAAATAATTCACTTGATACTTTATTCTTGATCTGCTGAAGCTTGCTCGTATATTCCCTGATCTGCTTCGTCTGTTCGGTCAGATCATTAACAGTCATTACTCCGGCTCCGGATACATTAAAGAGGTCTCCGGCTCCCTTAAGCTTACTTATCAAGGTATTCTGCTTATTTATAAGCTCATCATAACGCTCATTATATCTGTTAGTAATTCCGTTAATAGTATCATCAATTAAAGCTTGAGCCTGAGTTTGATAAGCATTCATAGCAGCTTGATACTGAGTTAACATCTCCGAGCTTGCAGACTGATAAGCATCTTTATTGGCTTTCTGAGCCTCAATCAACTTATCATAGTTCTGCTTACTTGCTTCAATTTCCTTTTTAACACTTTCCTTCGTGGCTTCAATCTTTTTCGCTGATTCTTTTTTAATTGAATCAATCTGGGAATTATACTGGCTTTTGATCGCGTTGACTTGATTCTTTGTATATTCCTTTGTCGCGCCTATCTCATCTTCCAGCTGTTTTTTCTTTTTCTTTTTGCTGTCGGAATCAAGTTTGCCGAGCTTGTCAATCTGCTTATTCAAAGCCTTAACAGTCGCGTCGCGTTGCGATTCTAATTCCTTAACCGCATTGTCGCGAACGGTTGCCAAATAATTGACGCTTGCATCACGGTCAGCTTCCAGGGCTTTAACGCTCTGATCAGAATAATTTTGCATAGCTGTTGAATAATCAGAAGCTGACTGAGTAAGCCTGTCAATTTCATCGTCAAACTCTTTTAACTTCTGCTCATTCTGATAAGTCATCTTGTCAAAAGAATAATCGAATTTTTTCTGAATAGCTGAAGCGTAAGAATTACTTGCATCATCTGCAGCAGTGCTTAAATCTGATACAGAAGAATTTTGAAGAATACTTACCACTCCACCAACCATCTCTTTTACTGTGCGCTGAAGGTTTGCCTGCTGTGAAACGATACCGTTGATGTAACCTTGGACGAAATAAACACCAGACTGGAAAGTAATCTTCGAAGGAGAACCTTCCTTCTGACCTTTCTTAACACCTTCTGTAGACTTTTGAGCAAGTTGCTTCGCAACGTTGAAAGCCTGAGTAAACTTAGACTTAATACCATTGATAAAACCTTGACCAAAGTTCTCACCAGAAGTTTTAGAGCTGGTAGTTGCATCTTTGGTGTCTGCACCCTTCTTAGCTTCCTGAGCAATACCTTTACCGGCTTTCTTATTCTCACTCTTTGTGGATTCAATTCCGCTGGCGTGGTCTTTACCTTCTTTTTGACCAGCGGATTTCATTTCGCCGTTATCTTTAGCACCGGATTGAGCAGATTTCTTTATATCTTCTCCGGCCTTTTTATTGGTATTCTTAGTAGACTCCATGCCCTTGGCGGTATCTTTTCCAGCCTTAGTACCGGCTTTCTCTGCTTCAGGAGGAAGTTTATCAAGCTCAGCCTTAGCCTTTTTGTACATTTCTTTCGCTTCATCCGCCATGGCTTGAGTAACACCAGGAGCATGATTTTGAACCGCTTTCTCCATCTGCTCATAGTTGTCTTTAAAAGCATTAACCTGGTTCTCAAGAGTCTCTCTTGTTCCGGTCTCCGCAGTTTGAAAATCATACATCTGGTTAGACAGTGCTTCACTTATCTTCTGCTGATCCCCACTGATAATAGCTGCAGAAAGTCCTTCATAGTTGGCTATAGTTGACTCATAGCCGGTATATGCGTTTTCAGCATTGTGAAGAGCTACATTAGCTTCTCCCAGAGCAGCTTTTGCATTATATGCTTCCTCATTAGCTTTCTGCTGTTCATTTGCGAGCTTTTGTTCTGCAAGTCCTAAGTTGTTACATAGGTCTTCCTGTCTCGCATATTCAAGAGTGGTCATATTAGCAAGCTTAGCTGCCTCATCCTGCTTTTTATTAAATTCACTCTGCTTCTGATCATACAGATCTTGAGCATCCATGTAATTCTGAAGAGCTTCATTCTGATTCTGAATAGCAGTAGTATAAGCTTCTTCGTTAGCTCTTAAGACTGCTTCAGCTTTCTTGGTAACCATTAGAGATTCAATGGCTGCTTTCTCATCCTGATAGTTTTGGATAACTCCATCTATCATCTCCATCTCAGTTCCAAGAGCTTCATTAAGGTCTTTTATGATAAATCTTACTCTCTCTTGATCTGCTTCCTTAACTGCTCCATTAGCATCTACTAAGCTATCAAGCTCTTTAGCAAGGTCTTCATAATGCCCATATTCTGCAGTAATAGCATTAACACTCTCATCCCTGGTAGACTTCATGTCCTTATAAGCCTGATTAAGCTCATTTATCTGATCTACCTGTTCATTTTCTGCATCGGTAAGCTGTGTAGTTGTGACTTCAGCTTCTTTATTTTTTGATGCCAGATAAATAATACCTGCAGTAAGAGCAGCAACTCCTGCAACTACTAAGCCTATTGGAGTAGCAGCCTGAGCAGCATTAAGAAGTAACTGAGAAGTTGTTGCAGTATCCGTCGCAGCTTTCAGAGCCTTAAAGGTTGTAACCATAGTTGCTATTGAAGAAGCAAAACTTAGCACTTTGCCTACAACAAAAGTTGTGGCTAAAACTGTTCCGACGGCTTTCATTATATCGATGATGCCTTCTGCGTTATTTATTATCTTTATGAAAAGGTCTATTGCCTTATTAGCAAAGTTACCGAGCTTAGATCCAACTGTAGACCAGTCTTTAGCTGTAAGAGCTTCCTTAATCTTATCAAGTCCTTCGCGAAGTGCTGGCTGTAAGTTTTCATAAATCTGTATCTGAATTCCTTCTATCTGTGATTTTAAAAGCGTCAGCTGTCCTTCAACGGTGTCATTCATGGTGTTAGCCATAGATTCCGCCGCGCCTTCCGAAGTTTCGATTGCCTTTGTTAACTCGTCATAATCCGCGGGAGCGGCGTTAACAATAGCAAGCAAGCCCGACATAGCTTCCTGTCCTGCAATGGATTTCGCGAAGGCTGTCTGCTGTGCTTCGCCCATATTCGCAAAACTGGCTCGCAAATCGTGCATAACTTCGTCAAGGCTTTTCATATTGCCTTCCGAATCTGTAATGCTTAACCCGAGTATGTCCATCGCGTCGGCGCATTCTTTAGGCGGTGCGGATAACCTTGACAGGATACTTCGCAACGCTGTTCCAGCCTTTTGACCTTTGATACCACTATTCGCCATAAGACCAATAGCCTTTGCTGTGTCCTCCATAGAATAGCCCATGGCTCCAACTAACGGAGCCGCATACTGAAAGGTCTGCCCCATCAATTCAACGTTGGTGTTCGCGTTGGATGAAGCTGCAGCCATTACGTCAGCAAGCCTGCCGGCATCATCTGCTTGATATCCCATTGCGGTTAATGCATCCGTTACTATATCCGAAGTCGTGGCAAGATCAGAACCAGAAGCAGCAGCGAGGTTCATTATTCCCTCGATGCCGTTCAGCATGTCTTCGGTTTTCCATCCGGCCATGGCCATATAATTCATCGCTTTGGCTGATTCCGTGGCGCTGAATTTTGTTGTTTCGCCCATTTCTTTGGCTTTTTCCGTCAGAAGTTCCATGTCTTCTGCGCTTGCGCCTGAAACTGCCGCCACTTGCGCCATGCCTTGTTCGAAATTCATTCCAGCTTCAAGCGTCTGTTTTCCGAGTTCTTTAAACCCATTTATTGCAAGCCGAACGCCGTCAGCAACAAGCGACGCAAGAGCGCCCTTTAAAACTGTGAAACCATCAGAAGCCTGCGCTGTTGACGCGTTCATTTCATCAACTGAATCTTCGAAGCCGTCGCCGTATTTTTCGGCTTTTTTCAGCTCCTCATTATAGTTTTCAATTTCTTTTTCTGTGTTGTTAATGGCCGCCTTCATGTTGTTAATGGAAATCTTCACTCTGTCGGCTGCGGCTGAGTTTTCTCCGTAGAGTTCCACCGTTTTTTTATATTCGTCTTCGAGAAGTGAAAGTCTTGTCTTCTGAGACTGAAGAACGGTGTCAAGCTGTTTCAGCTTTGCTCGAAGACCGTCCGCGTTCTTGCTCCAATCGTCCATCCCAGAAGCGGCGGCTTTGAACTCTGAGTTTGCAAGTTTGACTTGTCGAGCTGCTGCTTGCATCTGCGATTTTAAGTTTGAAATATCGGCCTTTAATTTAACTGTTGTATCCGCCATTGTTTCACCTCTTGTTCTTGATCAATCAAAACCAATTATCCGATGCTGGCCTTCGAATGACTCTGTTCGGGTCAGAAAGTTTCTTTTCCCTGATCTGAAGCTTTCTGACCTCTGAATATAAATCGATGACAGAAACGAAAGTTCGTTCCTCTACATCGAACGGAGTCAGCGCTGGAAATTCTTTGCATAATTGATAATTGATTGAAAATAATATTTCAAATAGCGGAGTATCATCTACTCCGCTATCACGTTTTTTGAGTCAGTCGGAATCGATAAGATATGAGCAAATGAACCCTTCAGAATCGCAATAACAACCGGAAGAAGTTCGCTGAGTTTTACTCCGTCCCAATCTTCTTCGTCCATGTCTGGAAAAACTTTCGTCAAAACATCTGTGACAGCCTTCCAAGAACCATATAATATTTTTAAAAGCTCCGAAGTGTCGTCTATCTGATCAACCTCCAGAACTGCGAGAAGCTTTTTGATAATTCCGAAACGGATCTCTACAAAGTGAGCTTCAACTGTCTTCTTGATTTCGTCTTTATCGTCATATACGTTTATTTTTAATATTGTGTCGTTCATTTTTTTCTTCCTTCCTTTTTATTTAAAAGATGGGCGGAGTGTTTAAAGCTCCGCCCGTTTCTTAGGAGAAATCGCGAAACTCGGCAAAAGTTGCGATTTATGCCTTTGCTGTGATTGTGTCTGGTGTCTGGACTGAATCGAAGAAGTCGTCAATTTTTGCCACAAGATCAAGCGCTGTGTTGACGTTGACAGCCTTTGCCGGCTTGCTTGTCTTTGTGAATTTGTGAGTTGTAGAAATGCCTGTGTAAACAAGTTCCTGACCGTTTGCGTCTGTTCCTTCGTTTTCTGTCTGGTTTGTCTGATCCGGAATATTGAATGAACCCTTCAGTCTCCAAACGTAGATAATATCGCCGTCTGTAGTCTTAGTCTGATAACCGATAGCGAAATACTTCTGTTCTCTCTCTTCCTCGATGAATGTTCCTGTTAATGGGTCATAAGTCTGACCTGTGATCTCCGCAAGAACATCAAGCGGAATAGCTGAAGCGCTGATTGTTACTGTGTCCGCACCGGTTGACTGAATGATAACGGCTGGAATGTTGTCATAATAATGCGGTTCTGAGCTGCTGTCTGTTGACTTGCCTATTTCTGCAACTCCAGCGAGCGGTTTTACTGTTCCGGTAACGTAGCCTTCGCCCGTTCCTGTGTTGTTATTGTCCTTTGTAACCTCGGCGTAAACGAGTCCCTCAACGCCGCGATATTCAAATATTTTCATGAGCTTTTACCTCCATGTTATTTTTTTAAGTTTCAAGATAATATACTTCGATAGTGCGTCCGGTGTGCGTCGCTTCGTCTGAGCTTGCGTCCTGTCCTTTTGACGGAACAATCCACTTTGCAGCCTTCAGCGCTGTTCGAATGTCTGAAAGTAGTTCGTAAACTTTCGCGGGGTCTGAACTATAAACAAAAACGTTATAGTCCCATGACGTCCCGTAATTTGTGTTGTTATAGTGAGCGTGATCGGGTGAGTCATTGTTCCAGAACGTGACAAATGTTTCAGGATAACTTTCTTCGTCAGACATGGAGCCTTGACGATATACCGGATATCCGAAACTCTCTAATATTTCAAGAAGTGCGTCTTCCATATCATGAACCCAACCTTTCATCGATTTCATCTTGCAACAATTGATCAATGTCCTTTTTCAACGTTCTTTCGTACTTTTTGGTACCGTATATTTTTTCAAGTGCATAGTTCGGTCGCATCTTTGGCGTTCCTGTTATAAGAAAGCCGCCCGCTCCCGGTTTAGTCTTGTCAAAACCGATGTCAATTTCGACGGAGACTCCGTTTTTCTGCGCTTTGGCGTTATGTACAATTGAAGCCAGTGTTTCGCCTTGAGAGTATTTTCCGCCGGCTGGAAGATTTGCGCTCGCCATGGCTGCCACGGTGTCAACTTCGACAGTTTCGGCCGTCTGTTCCATAGCGTCCGCGACTATATCCTCGACATTTGCTCCCAGCTTCTCGAGTTGCTCGATGAGAGCTGAAAAAGCTGTGAAGTCGATTGATATTCCTTGCTTCCTTGCTGCCATCACGTTTTACCCCCGACGTTCTCGACTTTGAAATGCACGAACTGATGTCTCATGTTAATATTTTCCGGCTGACTTATGATGTTGTAAGTTCTCCCCGTCTCGCAAATATAGATCTGACAATCTGTCGTTATTGCCGGATTGAACCACGTCTCAACAATTGCCGTATCGAAAACCATGTAAACATCGTTTGAAAAATTTTCGGTTCCTCCGTAAGTCCTGAAGCTTCCGAAGAAAACATCTTCAATCGTTGCCGGATCCGGAAAAGTCTTTTTCGTGACTCCCTTCACCTTTGTTGTCGTAGGAACGAGAAGCTTCATCGCTACGTCAAACGGCGCATTCGGTGTGAATCTCTTTGCCATAACGTCGCCCCCTAACTTTTATAACTGAGCTGAGTCGCTCGCTGCATAAAGTACGATGAGAGCTTTCCGTCTCCCGCTCCATAATTCCACAAATCAGAAACGCCACGGCTGACGATTCCCGCTGTTATATTGCCAGACTTCACGCCGGCATCTGTGAGAAATGTCATCACCTCGTCGATGTACTCTGAGAGTGTTTCGTTGAGATAGTCTCCCGTGATTCCGAGTGCGCTTTTGACTTTTATTAACATCTGAGCATCGGCCATCGTCTGCCCCTCCGTTTCTTTTTTTATTTCTTTTTCTTTCTCGGCTTTACAACTTCGGTCTTCTTCTCGTCGTGAGCTTCTTCAGTCTTTGGAGCGGCTTTTTTCACTTTCTCGACAAGATTCCTCTTGTCTGCGAGAAGTTCTTTCGCTCTGTCCTCTTCAAACTCAACGATTGAATCCTTCTTGTAAAGCTCGCCGGTGAATTTATCTCTAAATTCAATATTTATTTTTAGTTCCATGAGTTGACCTCCGTATTTGCCCCGCTGTCCCGCTCATTCGCTAAAATTTCAGCGTCGAGCGAGTGTCGGGGAATAAATGTCCGGTTTCGACTCTGAAAGCCTTCTCGCGCCTTTTAGAAGCCTATCTTTGTTATAGTGATAGCTCCAGAACTGAGCGCTGCTTTATAAAGAGTCACTCCGTCAGCGTCTACGCTTCCGGTTGGTGTTACTGCTGAGCCGTCGATTGTGAATCCTTTGTAATCGTAAGCCGGCACAAAGTAGATTGTTGCTGAGCTTACGCTTGAAGCTGTCGCATCTATGTCGATTGACTCTGCTGGCTGTGAGCAAAGAAGCGGAGCGCTTCCGCTTGTAACCTTAAAGTTGCCGTCTACGTCGAGAGCGTCAAGCTTTGCAAGTGTTGAGTTGTTGCTATCCATCTTCAGGATAAGACCATAAAGTGAGAGAAGGTCTGTCGCCTGAACGGGAACGATTCTATCTTTATTGATCATCGTTTTATACCTCCGAATTTATTATTTTGTTATGCCTGGATCTCATCTGTTCCGACCGCCCATTTTCCTTCAGCAACTTTCAGAACCTTTCCGTTGTCGGCTGCTGTTACCTTTGGAAGCTCTGGAGCTGTTGCTGTTGCTGCAACTGTTGCGATTGCTTTTATAACGTCCGGAATGAGAGTCATGTCTGCGACGTCCTCGGCGCTTCCGCCAAGTGCCACATATAAAGCTTTGAGAGCATCAACTGTTTGAGCCATGATTTCGCCCTCCCTTCAATTAGTTAGCCTTCTTCGTGATGAGATAGAAGCTATATGGATTGAGGACCTTTCCGTCTACTACAACGAGAGCCTTTTCAACCCATTCATTTGTATCTTCATCGAAGTATCTTCTCATTGTGAAGCCAAAGTTCTCGTTTATAGCGTAGTCTTCAGGGTTCCAGAAGATACCTACTACATCGCCGGCTGAAGCTGTGTCGAAATCTGCAATGATATCAGGTTCAGTGAGTGAAACCTCACGGCCGAAGAATCTTCCGCTTGGATTTACTGCGTCGCCGTCATTAACTTCGAGTCCTGTCGCCTGCCTGAAGATTGGGTTTCCGTTTGCGTCGCTCATTGTCTCCAGATAAGCGTCAACGGTTGAAGCTGCGAACATGAACTCTCCTGATCTATAACCGAGTGGAATCTTTGCGAAGAAATTCTTTCTCCAAGCCTTCCAGTCGTTGATCTCTGCTGCTGACATCTGAATTGTATGTCCTGCAAGATTGGTCACTCTTTCATCGTTAAGGATTCCGAGCATCTGTCCCTTTCCTGAGCCGTTAACGATTCCGAAGTCCATTGCTTTAACATAAGCGATAGCGATAACCTTTGTGATCTCAGCTTCGAAACTCTCAAGAGTGAGAAGATTTGCAAGGAATGTCTGAGCGATCCTGATTTCAGCTGTGTTATATTTGAATGAAACTGTTCCAAGCTTGTCTGTCTTCTGGCGCGGAGAAACTGTTTCTTCAGTAATCCACTTGAAGTCAGCTTCGAGCGCTCCGATCGGATAATCAACACCACCCTTGATGTTTGTCTTTCTAACTTTGGCGTAAAGGTTGCCATATCTCTTTCTTACGGTGTTGATGACTTCTCTCATGATAGTGAGTGGAATCGCTGCGCCGGTCTCATTAGTTGAGATTACTTCTCCGTTTCTAGTGATCGGAGTTCCGTTCTGAACGTACTTCCAGAACGCATTTCTGTACTCCATAGACTCCAGGAAGTTTTCTTTTCTTTCTTCCTTCTTCGTTGAGAAAGCGCCGAGAACTTCTCCGCCGACAAGCTGAGCATTTTCCGGAGCCTTGCCCCTTGCTTCCTGAGAAGCTTCTTCCTCTGCTATCGCGTCAAGTTCTGCCTGAGTCTCTTCAATCTCTGCCTTTACATCGTCGAGCTGTTCTGTGAGTGAACGAACTTCGTTGACGTCTGTTGATGCATCGCATCTCTGAGAGAGCTTCTGTTTCTTGTCAAGAAGTCTCTGCATCCTCTGTTCAAGAATCTTTTTTCTCATTGTGGTTTGTCCTCCTAAAAATTAGATTTGAAATGATACTTCGCTTTTGCGAGTGCGAGTTCTCGTTCGGTGTCTGCCGAATTGTTTTCGCGTGTCTGCTTTCTCGCGGTCTCCACCTCGAGCCTTGCTCTCTCCAGAGCTTCGGAGCTGCTTCGCGCATTTATTGAAGTTGAGTCATACGCCGGAAATGTTACAGCGCTGACTTCAACGACTGATCCTATTTTGATAATGTGCCGGGTCGGATGATCACTCTCCAGGTTCTCCCATTCCTCATCATCTATTGAGAACATGAAGCTCATTCCGGTTACATCGCCACGCTTAACGGCTGAATATAAAGCTCGAGCTTCAGCGTTGTTCTCCGTGTCGAGTTCTGCGCTGATCGACATTCCTTCATAGTCTGTCGAAAGCTGCATCGTTGAGTTGCCGTTGTTTCTTCTGGAACGTGCGAGCGGTATGTTTGAAATGTCATGATTCACAAGAAAACGAACGTCTGACAGATCTGCGCCGTCGAGCGCCCCTCTGTCAATTATTTCGTCAAACCATCCGAGATCTGTCACCGACTCGTAAACTATCGGGCGACCTGTTATCACGCTTCCTTTTTCTTCTGAATCGTCAAGCGCTCTGACTTCGCACATATACGAGCGAGATTCGAGCTGTTTCTTTTCTTTGTCTGCCATTTTTTTACCTCCAAAAATAAAGAGCCTAATAACTTTTTAGTTACTAGGCTCATAGGCTCACATTTATTAGTTTTCTGCATTTTTTACATTTTATCTGAAGTCCTTTAATCACTGCATCAGGAGCTATCATGAAGAGCTTCTGTCCACATTCAGGACATAAGAACCACGTCATAACTTACACCTCTTCTTTTTCTTCATCCACAATATCAACATTTACATTTGCATCTTTACCAACCTGGTACTGATCCGCGTTGTTCGCATCAATCCAGTTGAGCGACATATATCTTTTACCTTCCAATTCAGGAAGCGGCCGGAGTCCGAGAGCCGTTCTCTTTTCATTTTCGAAAAGTCCTCCGGTTGGCGATAAAATATTGATCATCTCGAGCGTCTGAGAAATCGTCATGAAAATGAGTTCTTTCGGATAGAACTCGATTCGATTTCGAAAAGCTTTCTCTCGAAAAGTGAACATTTTCTTCGTAAACGCCTGAGACATCGAGACAATGAGCGGTTCGAGAGTTTTTTGATAAAAAGCTTCGTATTGCTCTTTTGTGTAGTCTCCCATCAGTATTGGAAGCGGAACCCCGAAGTTTCGGAGAATCTTCTCGTCAATAAACTTCAGCGTGTCAGCGTCCACGAGTTCGAGCTTGTGTTCAAGTGGCGTGTATTCTGTCTTTAAATCCAACGGCAAGATTCCGGACTCGTTATTGTTTATCTTTGTTTCAAACTCTCGAATTGCTTCGTGAATCTTCTCGTTATCCATCAAAGTGTTGTATTTCATGATGCCGTTCACGTTATAGCTTGCCTTCATAGCTTTTGCGAGTCCGTCGAGAAGCTGTTTGTTGAGTTCAAGCGTCTTGAGCAAAGCTTCATGATTCGGTTGTCCGAGTTCGTCTCCGCCCATGTATTGATTGATTGAATAGTTATATTTCAAGTGAATGACGTTCTCATATGGAAACGTGGTATTGTATCCGCTGGCAAACCAAAACTTCACGAAAAGTCTTCCGGCTGCATCTTCTATGAAATCGACTTCGGTCGGATTTATCGGATAAAGTGCTTCATAATCTCGACGTTCTTCGCCGTTATCCGTCCACATCTTATAGACCGGCACGATAAAGGCGTTATAGTTCAGCATTAAAAGCCAGGTCACTTTCTCGAGAAACTCGCTCGTTGTCATGAGCGGATTCGGATCTGACAAAACGTCTTGAATTGTTGAGGTCCTGATCGGCGTCGGGTCGTCGCCCTTATATCTGACATGAGTCGGATTCAATTTCTTTATTTCGTCGACAATACACTTGACCGCTTGTTGAACTACGTCCGAAAGATAGATGTTCGTTCCAAACTGCGAATAAACCGGAATGAGTCCGTTCAACGTTTGGGCGAATGTATAATTCTTCGGTGGGCGTCTGAAAAGTTTATCAAACCACTTCATTTTGTGCTTATCCTCCTATCAACCGCTTATAGTCAGAGCGGTATCTTCTGTATACTTCATAGAGTGAAGCGAGAGTCACGGAACCATCGATTTTCTTTGCGTTTTCAGTCTTGATGATTATCGCTTGCCGGTAGTCGTTTATCTTCAAACAGCTATTTTTAAAACACCACCGGTCGACCGGGTTCTCGTTGTAGTTTATGAGCTGCGCTTTCAGTTCTGTTTCAACAAGTCGAATCGCATTGTTGAGCGTTTTTGCATCCTGAAGAATCATCTCGACGTCTCCGTATTGTTTCGACCAGTTGTATTCTTCCATTCGTCGGAGCCAGTCTTTCGCAAATCGCTGATCATACCCACATTTGTAAAGAGCGATTTTGTGTTCTTTCTGGAGCTTGAAAAACCAATCTGCAACAACTGTCAAATCAATGTCGTTTCCTTCGCATATAGTGATATAACCTTGCTCTGCCCATTCTTTATAGTGAGCGTCGGCGTTGTGGTCGTCGTTCTCCGGATCCAGCTTCGATTGTGGGATGAAATATTGTGTAATAATATATTTCGTCGGGTCATCCGGTTTCATGACAAGCGCCTTCGCGCAACAAAGGTCGGTCGTCTCTGCTAGATCGACATGGCCGAGACAGAATCCGCCGCGTAAGTCTTCGAGATCGTATTTTGCCGGATATGTAAAATCTTCAAGATTCAGCCATGACTCCACGCCGTTTTGTTTTTGGTTGAAGTCTTTTGACAGAACAAAGATTCGGTCGGCTTTCGACTGTTTCGCAAGTTCGACTTGTTCTTCCAGATAGTCGAGACGCTTCACTATTCCCAGAGTCGGATTTGACTTTGCCCAGCTTTTCGGGTTCTGGAAGATCTCCAGCTCTGAATCCTGAGTGTATAACCACGGAAGATCGCGACTCGCTGAGATGCTGTCGTCTTCTCCGTTGATAATTTTCCGAGCCTTCTTCAGCTCGTCGTCAAGATAGCCATCAACGACGAAACCTTCTGTTGTCAGAATGAAGAACTTCGGATTCTCTTTCAATGACTGAGACTGTTCGATTGATTTCGGAATCGTGTTCGTCTTCAGCTCGTGAGCTTCGTCCTGGAAAGCGTCGTCAATGTTTCGGCCTTCTTTGTTCTTCGTTCGCTCTGACATTTTGAAAATCTTTGTATTTGTTGTCTTGTTCAGAATGAATCGGATGTTCTTCTTTGTGTCGAGATCGTTCGGGTCTATCATTTGCCGCATCAAATCGATTGCGTCATACATTATCGATGCCTGAGTGTCGTCGTTTGAGCTGCAAACTATATCGGAGCCTTCATTTCCCAGAATGAAAGAAGAAAGCGCGAGCGCTGAGCATAGTTCCGACTTTCCGTTCTTTCTCGCTATTAAAAGCAAAATCTTTTTGAACCTGTCGTTTCCGTCTTTCATCTTGAATGAATAAACGGCTGAGATGAAAGCCTTCTGAAACAAGAGAAGCTTCATCGGTTTTCCATAGAACGGAGACTTCGTCAACTTGACGCAATTCTCGATGAAGTCAATCCGGAGATCTGCGTCGGTCGAGTCGTAGTCGTATTCGTCGCCGTTCATGTCTTCAATCAAGTTCTCAAGCTCCATCATGAGTTCGTTTCCGACTATGATTTCGCCCTTCTTTGCTTTTTCGAAGTATTCTTCAAGAAATCCGTTCGTTTTTATGATCATTTTTATTCTTTCCTTGACTTCACCCATTGACGAAGCGGAGATTCTTCTTCATTTTCTCCGTTTATATCTCCCGATAGTCTGAACAAGAGTCGAAGGCTGTTGTTGTATTGCTGCATCATTTCTTTGTACTGCTTCGATGCCGGTGTCGCCTTCTGCTGCATCGGGTTCTTCGGATTTACTGCAATAAACGGCAACTTCTTCAATTCGGTCAGCTGTTCTTCAATAAATACAATTTCATCAATAAGTTGTGCCGCCTTGATATCGTTTTGACTGCCTGTTTTGTTTATGATTTTCAGAAGTTCTTCTTTTCGCGTCATGAGGATACCTTCATAAACATTGCTCTAACTGGATATGTCTTTTCCGACTCACCAGAGTTATAACAATGTATTCTCATTTCAAACGTGCCGCCACCAAAAGGAATAACACCGACGCTCGGATAAACAACATTGTTGTGAACCTTGAAGTTCTTCATCCATCGATTATCGAGGTTATCCTTGTATTCAATACCGATTAAGATATATTTATTTGGATTACCATCTTCCATTCCAGCTGCTTGCAGCTCTTGTGATTGCAAAGTTACATATGCAGTTTCGCCAGCCGGTACAGTTACCGAAGTTGTAATCACAACTATGTCGCCCTTCGGCAAGACATCAACTTTTTCTTTGTTGTTATTAAATCCGTAAGCCATATAAAACCTCCGTTTTTGACGCTTTTTCACTTTTTTTGAATTTATATGTTAAATTTTTTCAATTTTTGGATTCCAAAAATCTCATTTTTTCACTTATCAAGACATGTTTTCCTTATTATACCATAAATGCAAGTTTGGTTAAGTGATTTGTCTTGACCGCTTTTACTCCCGATACGCATCGTAGATACACC
>JAFWHB010000023.1 GCA_017512145.1 Mogibacterium sp.
ATATCTACAATACCTTCTACGCCCGTGCAGGCATGCAGTGGAAGGGATATGGACAGAGTAAGGCAGTTCTGTTCTGCATTCTGGTAATAGTAATTTCTATGATACAGCTTAGAGCTACACGTTCGAGGGAGGTACAGGCATAATGGAAAAGAAAACCAGATTATCAGACCATATATGGGTCATCCTGCTCTCTATCCTGGCTGTAGCGTATCTGTATCCGATATTCATGATACTGATCAACTCTCTCAAGAAAGAGCGCGCCATCGGAACATCGGATATATTCAATCTTCCGACATCAGAGACTTTTGCAGGATTCACTAACTACATCAATGCACTCGGTGCACAGGGCTTTGCAAGAAGTCTCGGATACAGCGTACTGATCACGCTGACATCAGTGGCTGCTATCCTGGTCTGCTGCTCGATGTGTGCATGGTATATCACAAGAGTTAAGAACAAGTTCACAAGTGCACTTTACTATCTGTTCGTATTCTCTATGGTAGTACCGTTCCAGATGGTAATGTTCACACTTTCCCAGACTGCTGACAGCCTTGACCTGAATAAACCATGGAACATCTGGATTATTTATCTCGGCTTTGGTGCGGGACTTGCGGTATTCATGTTCGCGGGCTTCATGAAATCTATCCCGTTGGAGATAGAAGAAGCCTCGATGATAGACGGCTGCAATCCTATACAGACGTTCTTCCTCGTTGTATTCCCGATCCTCAAGCCGACACTGGTATCGGTAGGCATTCTCGAAGCAATGTGGGTATGGAATGACTACCTCCTGCCTGTACTCGTTCTTGACATCAAGAAATATAAGACAATTCCTATGCTGATACAGTACTTCAGAGGCAGCTATGGTAAAGTTGAGATGGGACCAATGATGGCGAGCATCATGATGACAATAATTCCTATTATCATAGTATATTTGCTCGGGCAGAAGCAGATCATCAAGGGAGTTGCGGCCGGAGCTGTCAAGGGATAGAACTGCAGGCAGGTAGAGAAAATGATTACTATCAAGGATATAGCGAGAGAATCCGGATATTCGGTGGGTACAGTATCGAGAGTCCTGAACGGACACAAGAATGTATCTGACAAAGCAAGAACGCAGATCATGGCCGTGGTTGATAAATACAATTTCCAGCTGAACGGCAATGCGAAGCTGCTCAAGCAGCGTGGGACAAGAGGCATAGCGGTTCTACTCAAAGGAACTCAGAATATGCTGTTCAACGCTTTGACAGAACTCTTCCAGAGAAAACTGGATGAGTTCGAATACGAATGCGATGTATTCTATCTCAATGAGGACGATAATGAGGTAGACTTTGCACAGCGTATCTGCAGGGAAAGGAAGCCTGAGGGAATTCTCTTCCTTGGTGCGAATCTGAAGTTCTTCAGGAGCGGCTTTGCGGGAATTAGTGTTCCATGCGTACTTGTCACAATCGATGGATCGGAGCTGGGCTTTGAAAATCTGTCTAGTGTCACGACTGATGACCGGCGCGCCGCAGAACACATCATCGACATGCTTGTTGAGCATGGACATACCAAAATCGGCGTTATCGGCGGCAATCCGGAGACATCAACAGCATCCAAGGAACGGCTTTTCGGCTGCAGGAGAGCATTCGCCAGAAATGGCATTGAATTCGATGAGTTCAGGCAGTATGAGAAGAGCCACTTCGGTCTTGAAGGAGGATACAGCGCTGCAGGTAAGCTGTTTCGCAAGATGCCGGATGTCACTGCAATATATTCTATGAGTGATGTAACAGCCATAGGAGCCATAAGAGCTGCTGCTGACAGAGGAATCCGTATTCCTGAAGACCTGTCGATAGTAGGATTTGACGGGATAGATCTTGCAGATTATGTAACTCCGAGGCTGACAACGATCAGACAGAACAGGGAGGCAATTGCTGCCAGAAGTATCGAAATACTGATCGATATGATAAGAGGCGGAAGCGCTGTGCACGAGGTGATCCCGTTCATACTGATCCCGGGGAACAGCATCAGGCAGATCTGAGATATCCATGATGGTAATAGAACAGCTAGTCATGAAATAGACGGAAGGAGATAATCGATATGGCCGGAATAAGCTTCAGGCATGTCGTTAAGACATATGATAACGGGGTTACGGTTGTTCCGGATCTCAACCTTGAGATCAAAGACAAGGAATTCGTAGTACTTGTCGGACCGTCAGGCTGCGGTAAATCAACGACGCTTCGTATGATCGCAGGCCTTGAATCAGTATCGGATGGTGAGCTGTACATCGGTGACAAGCTGATGAACAAAGTCCCGCCTAAATCAAGAAATATTGCAATGGTATTCCAGAGTTATGCGCTCTATCCGCATATGAGTGTATACAAGAATATGGCTTTTGCTCTGGAGCTTGCCAAGACACCTAAGGATGAGATCGACCGCAAGGTCAAAGAGGCTGCATCAATTCTCGGACTGGAGCCTTATCTTGAAAGAAAGCCTAAGGCTCTCTCCGGAGGACAGCGCCAGAGAGTAGCGCTCGGAAGAGCTATGGTAAGAAATCCTGAGGTATTCCTCCTCGATGAGCCGCTTTCAAATCTCGATGCCAAGCTCAGAACAGAGATGAGGAGCCAGATCAGCAAACTGCACAAGCAGCTGGGAACTACATTTGTATATGTAACTCATGACCAGACTGAAGCCATGACAATGGGAGACAGGATATGTGTCATGAAGGACGGTATTATACAGCAGTATGACACACCGCAGAATCTGTATGATTATCCTGACAATCTCTTCGTGGCAGGATTTATCGGATCGCCTCAGATGAACTTCATCGATGCAACAGTCGAGAAGGCAGGAGATGGCTTCTCACTCTGCTTCGGCGAAGCAAGGATCCACTCAGACAAGAAGGAACTTGAGCCATATGTCGGCAAAACAGTCGTAGTTGGTATCAGACCTGAAGACTTCCATGCTGAGAAACAGTTCTTCTCTGAGGGCAATGTTATTGATGCATATATTGACCTTGATGAGATGATGGGATCAGAATCATATCTGTACATCAACTATGCCGGTCAGAAGATGATAACAAGAGTACCTGCAAGATATGCCAGAAAAGCGGATGAGAACATCAGCCTGGCAATAGATCTTGACAAGGTACATGTCTTCGATAAGGATACGGAGAAGGCTGTCTGCCACTAATATAACTGAAAGAAGGAAAGTGATTTGAGAAAGAGCGGAGTTCTATTACATATATCATCACTTGCATCTCCGCATGGCGTAGGGACGCTTGGAAAAGAAGCCGGAGAGTTTATAGACTTTCTTGCTGCTGCCGGCCAGAGCTACTGGCAGATACTTCCTGTTTGCCCTACGGGATACGGAGACTCGCCGTATCAGTCCTTCTCATCATTTGCCGGTAACCCGTATCTTATCGACCTTGATGAGCTGGCAGAAGAGGGACTGCTGGAACATGAGGAATATGCGAATCTCGACTGGGGAAGTGACCCAGCAAAAGTTGATTTCGGAAAGCTGAATGAGCACAGAATTAGTATTCTGCAGCTTGCGGCAGAGAGGCTGCTGGCCGATGAGCCTGAGTCTTTTCGCAGATTCTGTTCAGAGAATGCCTTCTGGCTTGATGAGTACGCTCTGTTCATGTCAGTCAAACAGAGTTTTGGAGGCATCTCGTGGACCGACTGGGATGATCCTTACAGAAACCATGACGAAGAGCTGCTTGCCCGGTTTTCACTTGAACACGGTTCTGCAATCAGCGAATGGAAGGCCATACAGTACATGTTCTTCAGACAGTGGAAGACTCTGAGAACTTATGCTGAGCAGAAGGGTATAAGAATTATAGGTGACATGCCTATTTATGTATCCATGGACAGCGCTGATGTCTGGGCGCACCCTGAGATGTTCCAGCTGGACGGAGAGCGGAGGCCTGTCGAGGTCTCAGGCTGCCCGCCGGATGGTTTCTCGGATAAAGGCCAGATGTGGGGCAATCCTCTCTTTGACTGGGAAGGCATGAAAAAAGACGGCTATTCCTGGTGGAAACGGAGAATAGAATATCTGACCGGGATCTATCATGTACTGAGGATAGATCACTTCAGAGGGTTTGAATCCTATTATGCTATCCCATATGGTGCAGATGATGCGAGCAAGGGGTGCTGGCGCAAAGGGCCCGGGATAGATTTCTTCAGGACGGTAGAGTCTGCGATCGGTAAAAAAGATATCATTGCCGAGGACCTTGGATTTGTAACTCCTGAAGTAGCTGAGCTGCTGAAGGAAACAGGATATCCCGGCATGAAGGTACTCGAGATGGCCTTCGACAAGAGAGACCCTCAGGGCAGTCTGTATTTGCCGGAAAACTATTATGAGAACTGTGTTGCATATCTCGGAACCCATGATAATGAACCTGCAATCGGCTGGATAATGACTGCAGATCGTGAAGATACCGCTGAAGCCATCAGATACCTTGGGCTTAATGATCCTGATAACTACAACTGGGATATGATGAGGTCCATATGGAAGTCTGATGCCGGGCTTACAGTCGTGCAGGCGCAGGATATTCTGGGACTTGGAACAGAGTCAAGAATGAATACGCCATCGGTGCCTGCAGGTAACTGGCAATGGAGATCACTGCCGGGAAGCTTCAATGAAGAGCTGGCGTCTAAGCTGGCAGACGAGATGAAAGCCTGCAGAAGGTGCAAATAGTAAAGAATAAGAGGCTGCCGCATTTAACCAAAATGTGACAACCTCTTTTCAGGTGAATTTGCAAGCCCTGATATTAAAAACCAGGCCTG
>JAFWHB010000024.1 GCA_017512145.1 Mogibacterium sp.
AACGGAACACTTACAGCAACAGCAAGCTCAACAACAGAAGCACCGCTGACATTCACCAACACATACAGTGTTGAGCCTGCAACAACAAGCTTCCCTGTTACAAAGGAACTGGTAGTACCAGAAGGTCTTACTGGACCTGCAGAGTGGAGCTACACGATTGACGTTGAAGCCGAGGGCAGAGCACCTGAGGCGGAGACAATGACCGGCACAGTCACAAAGGCAGCGCCTACTGTAACATTCGGAGACTTCACATACACAGCACCAGGAACATATACCTACACAGTATCTGAGACAGGCACAGTTGCTGGTGTAACCAACGATGCAGATGCAGCAGGCAAGACTGTAACAGTAACCGTAGTCGATAACGGCAACGGAACACTTACAGCAACAGCAAGCTCAACAACAGAAGCACCGCTGACATTCACCAACACATACAGTGTTAAGCCAACAACGGCAAGCTTCCCTGTAGAGAAGATCCTGACAGTTCCGGAAGGACAGGACGGACCAGCAGACTGGACATACACAATCAATGTAGCAGCTAATGGTGGAGCACCTGAGGCTGAGACAATGACAGGCACAGTCACAAAGGCAGAGCCGAAAGTCACATTCGGCAACTTCACTTACACAGCACCTGGAACTTACACTTACAAGGTAACAGAGACAGGAACAGTTGCAGGTGTAACAAACGATTCAGCTGCAGAAAGCGGTAAGACTGTAACAGTAACCGTAGTCGATAACGGCAACGGAACACTTACAGCTACACCAAGCTCAACTGCAGAGAATACTCTGAAATTCACCAACGCATACAATGTGGAAGGAACTTCGGTCACATTCCCTGTCAAGAAGATCATGAGTGTACCTGAAGGACTCGAAGGACCGGCAGAGTGGAGCTACACGATCGACGTTGAAGCCGAGGGCAGAGCACCTGAGGCGGACACAATGACCGGCACAGTAACCAATACAAGTGATACTGTTGAATTCGGACCTTTCAATTTCACAGCACCTGGAACTTACACCTACAAGGTAACAGAATCAGGAACAGTCGCTGGTGTAACCAACGATGAAGAAGCAACAACTGGCAAGACCGTAACGGTCACCGTAGTCGACAACAAGGACGGCACGATGACAGCAACAGCAAGTGCAACAACAGATGCGCCGCTGACATTCACCAACACATACAGTGTTGAGCCTGCAACAGCAGAATTCCCAGTGGAGAAGATCCTGACAGTTCCTGAAGGACTTGAAGGCCCGGCAAGATGGAGTTACACAATCAACGTAGCAGCCAATGGCGGAGCACCTGAGGCTGAGACAATGACCGGCACAGTTACCAATGCACAGCCATCAGTTACATTCGGAGACTTCACTTACAATGCACCTGGAACATATACCTACACAGTATCTGAGACAGGAACTATCGCAGGTGTAACCAACGATGCAGATGCAGCAGGCAAGACTGTAACAGTCACCGTAGTCGACAACAAGGACGGCACGATGACAGCAACAGCAAGTGCAACAACAGATGCGCCGCTGACATTCACCAACACATACAGTGTTGAGCCAACAACAGCAAGCTTCCCTGTAGAGAAGGAAATGGTAGTACCTGAAGGTGTTGACGGCCCAACAGACTGGAACTATGACATTAACGTAACAGCTGAGGACGGAGCACCAGTAGCTACAGCTATGAGCGGCACAGTCACAAAGGCTGAGCCTTCAGTAACATTCGGTGACTTCACTTACACAGTACCTGGAACATATACCTACACAGTATCTGAGACAGGAACTATCGCAGGTGTAACCAACGATGCAGATGCAGCAGGCAAGACTGTAACAGTAGAAGTAGTCGACAACGGCGACGGTACACTTACAGCAACAGCAAGCTCAACAACAGATGCGCCGCTGACATTCACCAACACATACAGTGCTCAGCCGACAACCATCAGCTTCCCTGTAGAGAAGGAAATGGTAATACCTGAAGGACTTGACGGCCCAGCAGACTGGAGCTATGCAATCAACGTAGCAGCTCAGGACGGAGCACCTGAAGCTGATACAATGAGGGGCACAGTTACAAAGGCAGCGCCAAGTGTAACATTCGGACCTTTCACTTACACAGAAAAGGGCACATACACCTACACAGTATCTGAGACAGGCACAGTTGCTGGTGTAACCAACGATAAGGATGCGGCAGGCAAGACTGTAACAGTAACCGTAGTCGATAACGGCGACGGAACACTGACAGCAACAGCCAATGCAGATGCAACAAACCCTGTTAAGTTTGTCAACACATACAGCGCAGAACCTACAACTGCAGAGTTCCCAGTCAAGAAGGAACTTGTAGTACCTGAAGAACTCGAAGGACCGGCAGAGTGGAGTTACACTATCGACGTTGAAGCACAGGATGAAGCACCTGAGGCTGAGACAATGACCGGCACAGTTGATCAGGACAATGACACTGTAACATTTGGCGATTTCACTTACACAACAAAGGGCACATACACCTACAAGGTAACAGAGACAGGAACCATCGCAGGTGTAACCAACGATGCAGCCGCAACAACCGGTAAGACTGTAACAGTAACCGTAGTCGATAATGGCAACGGAACACTTACAGCAACAGCAGACTCAACAACAGAAGAGCCGCTGACATTCACAAATACCTATGCTTCCACACCTGCAGAGGTAGAAGAATTCCTCTTCAAGAAAGTTGAGAGCATGCCGCCTGCAACTGAATCTGTAGTCTTCAACTTCGAACTTGAAGGACCTGATGAAACTACAGATACACGTACTGCAACAGTAACAGCAACAGAAGCAGGCACATACACAATCGATTTCGGCGAAGGAGCATTCAGATTCACAGAACCTGGCGAGTACAGCTATACACTTACAGAGCTTACTACCGGCCTTGATGCAGGTTGGATCACAGAGGGCAGCCCTGCAGAATTCACAATCGTCGTAACAGATAACGGTGAAGGTGCACTCGTAGCTGAAGTTGCTGATCAGACGATCACCAATAAGTACGAGACAGTAAGCCCAAGCGGTGAGAAGACATGGGATGACAGCGAGTATGTAGGACAGCCTGGTTATGAGAGACCAGAAAGCATCAATGTCACACTGTATGCTGAGACAAAGAATGCTGACAACACCTACACAACAGTCAACACATACGAAAAGACTGTAACACCTGGAGCAGATGGCAAGTGGACATACAGCTGGACAGACCTGCCTAAGTACAATAACGGCAAGGAGATCAGATACACTGTCAAGGAAGAAGTACCTGCAGGCTACACAGCACAGGAAGAGGGTATGGACATCGTCAACACACCAGTTGACAAGACAGATGTCATCGATCCTGTCAAGCTGAAGATCCAGAAGACCGACGCAGCATCCGGTGGAGCACTCCCAGGAGCAGCATTCGATGTCGTAGACTCAGAAGGAAATAAAGTTACAAGCGTAACAACAGACGCAAATGGTGAGGCAGTAATCACATTTACTTATGCTGACACCTACAAAATGACTGAGACAGCTCCTACAGGATACACATCTGATCCTGGTGAATGGACGATCGTAGTTAAGCAGTCCGGAGTAGATAGCGTCAAGTACGATGATCCTAACAAGGGCGTATGGAACTGGCTCTATCATCTGTTCTTCGGAGAAGGCACGACTTACGAGAAGGGAACTCTTAAGGTATCCAACCCACCTGATCTGACACAGGTAACACCTGTAAAGGTATGGAACGACAACGCAGATAAGGACGAAGTAAGACCTGATAGCGTAACATTCGGCCTCTACAAGACAGTAGGCGAGGCAGAAACCGCTGTAGCTGTAACAGATAAGGACGGCAAGAACGTAACAGTAACACTTAGCAAACCTTCTGGTGATACAGTCAGCAAATGGACCGGAGAGACCATCGAGAAACTGCCGGCTTATGAGAACGGACAGCCTGTAACATACAGCTTCAAGGAGCTCGACGGAGAGACAGCACTCGAAGCCGGAGACAAGCTGCCTGGCAAGGTTGACGCAGAAGGCAAAGCAACAGATTACACAGTAAGCTACTCAGAGGACGGCCTTACAGTAACAAACAGCCACCAGTCCAAGCCAGACAAGGAAGCATACGAAGATCCTGAAATGACTATCAAGATCGACGGTGAAGTAGTACAGCCTGGACAGAAAATCACTTACAAGATCACATACACCAACACTTCAGGTGAGGATGTAATCGCAACTATCACAGATAACATTCCTAAGTACACCGAGTTCGTTTCGGCGACCGATGGTGGACAGGAAGCAGACGGAGTAGTTACGTGGGCAGACATTGCTGTAGAAGATGGCCAGACTGTAACAGTAACACTTACAGTCAAGGTATCTGATAATGTAACTGGCGAGACAATCTTCAATGAAGCAACAGTCTATGATGGTGAAAACGAATACGATACCAACGAGGTAGGAAACCCAACACCTCCGAAGAAGGATGTATTCGAGAGCCTGACATCAACAACCTCAATAGACGGCGAAGTCGTACAGCCTGGACAGGAACTGGTTTACAAGATCACTTACAGCAACACCACAGGTGAAGATGTCAAGGTAACGATCACCGATAAGATCCCTAAGTACACTGCATTCGTTTCAGCAGAGAACGGTGGAGAGAACAAGGGCGGAACCGTTACATGGGAAGACGTCGAAGTCAAGAACAACGAGTCCGTAACAGTAGCATTCACCGTCAAGGTAGATGAGAATGTAACAGGCGAGACTATCTTCAATGATGCTAAGGTAAGAGAGGGTGAGAACGAATACGATACTAACCCGGTAAGCAACCATACGCCTCCGAAGAAGGAAGCATTCGAAGATCCTGAAATGACAATCAAGATCGATGATGAAGTCGTAAAGCCTGGACAGGAACTTACATACAAGATCACTTACACCAACACTTCAGGTGCGGATGTAACGGCAACCATCACAGATAAGATTCCTGAGTACACTACATTCGTTTCTGCAGAAGATGGCGGACAGGAATCTGGCGGAGTAGTTAGATGGGAAGACGTTGAAGTCAAGAACGGCGAAACAATCACAGTAAGCTTCACCGTCAAAGTAACCGAGGATGTAGCAGGCGAGACTGTCTTCAATGAAGCAACAGTCTATGATGGTGAAAACGAATACGATACCAACCCTGTAAGCAACCCAACACCGCCTAAGAAGGATGTATTCGAAACACCAGAGTCGACCACTTCAATCGATGGAGAGGCTGTAAAGGCTAAACAGGAGCTCGTCTATAAAATCACTTACAAGAACACAAGTGGTAAGAAGATCGACACTCTGGAGATCACAGATGCATTCCCGGCAAATACAAGATACGTAGAAGATTCTGCAAGCTATGTTGTAACAGATGCTGAGGGAGCAGAAGTATCTACAGGCACAGGATCCAAGAATGAGGCCGGAGACGGACTCATCTGGACAGTCGCAGATGTAGCGAACGGCCAGACAGTAGTCGCAACATTCATAGTAACAGTCAAAGAGAACAACGGAGTAGCAGTAGACAACACAGCTATAGCGAAGGTCGGAGAGAACAAATACGATACCAACACAACGCACAACCCTGTACCTGAGACTCCTAAGAAGACAGTTACAACAGGAACAAGCACTGCAAACATCGATGGTAACCCTGTAAAGATCGGACAGGTACTGAACTACACGATCACATACAAGAACACTATCGACACCGCAGCTACACTGGAAGAAGGATCAAAGATCGCGGTAACAGATACATATCCGGCACTCACTGAGTACGTTGCAAATTCTGCAGTATACACAGTAACAGATGCAGACGGTAAGGAAGTATCTACCGGAAACGGAAGCGAGAGCGGCGGAACAGTAACATGGAACCTGAACCTCAAGTATGGTGAGACAGTGACCGCGACCTTCAGCGTCAAGGTCAAGGATACAGTAAGCGGCGAGATCCTCGAGAACACAGGTAAGGTAACAGATGATACGAACAAGTTCGACATCGATACCAACACTACCGAGAACCCGACACCTCGTCAGCTCGTAATCACCAAGAATCTCGCTAACTTCGTCGATCACGGCAGAGATGTCACAGCAACCTTCGCATTCAAGGTAGAAGGAACATCAGAATCCTATGGCGGCACATACTCAACAGTAGTAGCTATGGAATTCACAGGAGCAGAGACCAAGGAACTGACAGTCAAGGGAATCCCATATGACATCAAGGACCTGAAGGTTACTGAGATCGGAACCGGCAACTACACACCTACGGTCAAGGCAGATCTCGCAGTAGACGAGGCAGACGGCAAGTGGAAGATCAGCTTCGAGAATACTTACGATGACAGTGAGTACAAGACCGGAGTTATCAACAACTACAAGAGGACCGAAGGCGAAGACGGCAAGACAACTTACGAAACAGGTGACAGAGGAGACAGCAAGTCTCAGACACCAACAAACAATGGAACCACTGACCCGGCGGAGGTAACTCCGCCAGGCGGTGAGGTCAATAACTAGGAGAGGAGGTGGACAAAATGAAAGCAATGAAGAACAGAAGTCTGTTAGTAGTAGCGCTCGTGCTTGTCCTCACCCTCTCGGTAGGACTCACACTGGCATACTTCAGTGATCTGTCAGTTGCCAAGGGCGGCAAGACGATCGCACTCAAGGGCAGCACAGAGATCGAAGAAGAGCAGCCAAGCAATAACAAGAAGATCGTAAGGATCGTTAACACCGGCGACACACCGGTAATGGTAAGAGTAGCAGTATACGCACCAGGCGAAGGCGCAACAGGAAGCGGCAGCGACTGGGAGAAGAGCGGAGACTACTTCTACTACAAGAAAGTCATCCCTGCAAAGGCAGGCGATGCAAGCAAATCATCACCACTCGAAGTTACCTGGAAAGTACCTGCAGACCTTGGCGATGACTACAGCGTAGTAGTCGCACAGGAATCCGAAATGGTCGTATATGACAAGGATGGCAACGTAGTCAAGCCTGAAACAGATCCGGCCTGGGCAGTACTTCCGGCAGCGCAGTAAGAGAGGAGGGAAAGAGCTATGAAATTTAGAGGAACTAAACTTTCGAAGCGCACTCTTGCTCTCCTTGCAGCAGCAGTCGTACTCCTCGGAGGAAGCGGCTTCACAGGAACAAGAGCGGCACTGAATGTCATAGGACCTAACTATGACGCAACAATCGCAACAAATGCCATCGATGTAGCGATCACAGAGCAGGTCGGCGGTAAAGGCGATGTAACAACAATCGATAAAACAACCAAGGACAAGCCTGGTGAACTGACACTGACAGCAGACACAGATCTTGCAATAGGCAAGGTCTATGCAGACAATGTAGCAGTAAAGAACATGACAGGCACACCTGAGTTCGTAAGAGTCATCGTCAGAAAATACTGGACAAAGGATGGCGTTGAGAAGACAGAGCTGACACAGAAGCTCGCACCTGAATGGATCGAGCTCAATGTCAAGGATGCATCCAAGTGGATCGTCAAGGACAGCGCAACAAAGAATAACGAGTACAGCGTTTACTATCTGAAGAACGCACTCGCAGCAAATGCATCCGAGGTACTCTTCAACGGATTCAGGATCAACGAGAAAGTAAAGACTGAAGGCAAGAAAATCATGATCAACGGCGAAGGCGACTATGCTACCGATGAGGCAGCAAAGGCAGCAGCTAAGCCTGGCGATGTGATCACATACTCCTACACATATGACGGATGCACCTTCAATGTAGAAGTAGAGGCACAGTCTGTACAGACTCACAACGCAGCAGATGCGATCAAGAGTGTCTGGGGCGTAACAGCAACCATGAGCGGCGATTCAATCACCGCGATCAACTAAAGGGGGCGAGCGAAATGAGAAGAATCAATAAGATCACAACACTTCTGCTGGCCCTCGTGATGGTACTCATGATGAGCCAGGCAGCCATGGCAGAGACCTATGACGGCGGCACATACAGCTTCAACGGAAGTGCCATCAACAACACCAAGGCAGCAGCAGCTATCGACCAGGCTATCGCAGGACTGCAGCCTGGAGACAGCATGGACTTCACCTTTACCTACAAGAACGACAGCAAAGATTCTACAGAGTGGTATCTTGAGAACATCGTAGTAAAGACTCTCGAAGAAGCGGACGCAAAGGGCGGCGGCTATACCTACGAGCTGGTCAACGACGGCCAGAAGGAAGGCCATGTAGTCATTTTCAGCAGTAAGGCTGTAGCTGGTTATGAGGCAGCAGACCCTGACAAGAGCCATACAGGTCTTACAAGTGCGACCAACGCAACGCAGGACTGGCTGTACATCGATACACTGGCACCTGGACAGAGCGGCAAGACAACACTTAGAGTAGCACTTGACGGCGAGTCACAGGCCAATGCATACGAGAACAGATCAGGACAGCTGAGGATCGCATATGCTGTTGAGAAGACAGCAGTAGGCGAGACAGTCTACAAGACCAAGAACGTCAAGACAGGCGATGAGACAAACCTGATCATGCCGATCGTGATGTTCATCGGAGCAGCACTTCTGCTGATCCTTGCTATCCTGAGCTTCAGGAGAGACAGAAAGGACGGTGAAGAGGCATGATGAAGAGAATGCACAAGATAGCCGTTCTGGCACTTGCAGTAGTCATGGTGCTCGGAACCATGGTAGTCTTCGCAGACTATGACTACACAATGACAGTATCCGCAGGAAGAGGTTCGATCACCCTGCCTGCAGACAAGATCACAAGCGCAGAGGCACTGACAACAGACCCTACCAAGAACATCGTAAAGATCAACGGTAAGGAAGTCACAGTCACACCACCGGATGCAGACCACTTTGTAATAGGTCTGAAGGATGCCGGTCATGACAACGGAGCACTGCTCGCAGCAAACAAAGAGGTCAAGCTTGCAGACAGAAACGAGGACACTGAACTCGTAGTCGCATACGGACTGAAGTCCGACATGGTAGAGTACACCATCAACTATGTTGAGGCAGGAACAGGCAACGTCCTTCTCCCTGCAGAGACACACTACGGAGTAGACGGATCCAAGCCGGTAGTATCCTACAAGTACGTAGAGAACTATCTGCCTGATGCATACAACCGTACAGGCACCCTCGTAAGAGGCGGCGCAAACACCTTCACATTCTACTACTATGAAGTAGACGCAGAGGGCAATGTCATCACAGTAGTGAACAACGTTGCCGGAGGTGGAGCAGGAGCAGCCGGAGCTGGTGCAGCCGGAGCCGGTGGAGCCGGAGCAGCTGCAGCTGGCGGAGCAAACATTGCTGACGGAGCAGTACCTCTTGATGGAGGCCAGCCTAATGATGTAGTCGATATCGATGACGGTGGCACACCTACAACAGACAACCCTGACGGACAGGGCGGCGAAGGTGACGGCACAGACATCGACGATGGAACAACACCTGGAGCAGGCGGCAACGGAATCAACTGGCCAGCAGTCGGAGGCGGCGTAGGAGCAGTAGCACTCATCGCAGCAATCGCAGCACTTCTTGCTAAGCGCAAGAAAGACGCTGAGGAAGATGATGATGACGACGAAGAAGACGCCGAATAATTCAGAGCACTCTAGCTGAATAATAAGATCTAACAAAGAGGACATCGCAGACGCGATGTCCTCTTTTCCTATCACGAGACAGGGGTCGGTTTTCTGTCTCCTCCTCACTCACCTTAATTTGCCTATCTGAGCCCCTTGATGTCTGCGATGACCTTGCTGATCTGTAGCGAATCAACATTCCCATCAAGATCCGCGAATACAAAGAACAGATTGACCCCAGGTATATACCCATTACGCATATACCTGTAAATACGATCTGCAAAATCCTCTCTATATGACTTCATATCCAATCTACCAACATATTCAACAATGATTTCAGTCTTCAGATCCACAGGCGATAAGATAGTGAAATCCGGGTAGAACGGCGGCCCATAATCCTTAGATGCAAGCGGTAACTCATATACAAATATCAGCCCCGCGAGCAACAATGTGTTATATAGATTTACTTCACTGACCGACTTAACCAACGTTTTATCCAATGTTTGATGAGTCTTAAAACCAGGAAAATTCTCAGGGAAATTTGCCTGAAACTTTAGCTTATCCGCCTTCCACTTCTTGCCGACCACATGATACTTGTCGTCAATAAGTGGCAAACAATTTCTATAGGCCTTTGGCAGCAGGTTATCTATTGTCAGAAGATCACATGGCACATAGCCATCACGAAGGTTTTTGATTAGTTTGATATTATTATCGAGTTGCTTAATAGCTTCTTTGAGGTGATGGACTTCCATAATGCCACGAACGGTTTCGTGCTCTGCAGTACCAACATAGCCAAAACGCTTTGCGCTCTTCTTCTTAGCGGAGTAGTAATTGTGACCATACTTAGAGGTATCCATCTTCAAATTGTGGTTATCAAATTGCTTAAGCATCTTTAGCTGATTTGAATATTTCGATCTGGCATCATTAAGCATTCTAAGTTCATAACTAAGTCTTGATTCAAGAATAGCATCCATATATTTAGCTCCTATATTTACAAATCGATACAACAATTATAGAAATCACACCAAAATCTTAAGATAGTGATATAAATCGCAATATTATACAAAGAAGAATAAGAGTAATATGCAAGAAACATGCGGCTATATCAGTGAAATGATTTTTGTGTGAATAGACTCAGCCTGAGATTTGAATAGTTTACAATAGATCCACAAAACTCTCAAACGAAAGCATCACGCAAATCAACATAATCATCACTTTAGAGAATGTTTCTAAATTAATACATAAGACAAGTATGAAATCTGTCTTATTTGAAGTGGGACTGATTTAATCCGGTCTGCTGTAGAAAATTAGTGAAGAAAGGGGCATACATGGAAAATCAAGAATTCTGAGAAGTCAGGAAGGTATGTGAGAAGAGATACTATAGATACTCATAATCTAAAATGAGTATATAGAAGAGAATTGCAGTACGAAAATAATCTATCATTTGCAAATAAGCAAAAAATAGATTACTAATCTCAAGGGCGGGTTGTGGAATTAGCGGAGTCTAAAGGGGTATTGCATGTTTTATGATAAGTAGATGGCATAATTCTGCTGGCATTGAGGAATTATGCCATCAATAAACCTTATAATTAATCTTACACAACTTTTTTCTGGTGAGGCCAGGCATCTCAATAAAACCTCCGAGTGCGTGTATAGAAATGGTAGTAATCCATATTTCCCCGAATACATTAATATAGATTACTAAAGTAATCGCTTTTCCCAAAAGATATAGAAAAAGGAGTATCTGCACCTGACATCACCAAATGCATATTAGATCAGGAATGTAAATTCAAATATAGATCTGCTACAACAATAACTATGCAGGAATTAAGACGCCAATATTTTGGTCAATATGCGAACAATATAGAGATAATCGAACAACATGTCTGGAAGAAAGATAGGAAGATCTGTCTATCCAGAAACTATTATACAAGAACATACTCCTAAAATATCTAAATTAAGCAGAATAGAGTACTTTAGTAATCCTAATCATCGTAAAATGTAGAAAATAGATTACTTCGCCAAATCTTAATATAGTTGCACAATGAAAAACCCACTCTTCTATATAGTCGAGTGGGTTTCGTATCTTGTTTAGTTGTGCAAAGTGTCTGTACGTCTATCCGTCGCCTGTGTCTGTCTGGCAAGGTCGCCTGTGTCTGTCTTCTGGGCCGCCAAAGTCTGTCGTTCGCTTGTGCGGGAACCAATATCTGCTCCTATTTTACTCTTGCCAGTTCTACGAGTACGTCTGCCATTTTCTCTAGAGACTGCACTGGGATATATTCTGTGTTGGAGTGGAAGTTGTGGCCGCCGGTGGAGAGGTTAGGGCAAGGGAGGCCTTTGTATGTCAGCTGGGCTCCGTCTGTGCCGCCTCTGATAGCAACGACTTCAGGGACTACTCCGCATGCTTCGAAAGCAGCCTTGGCATTGTCGATGAGGAACATATGTGGTTCAACGAGTTCGCGCATGTTCCTGTACTGATCACGCAGCTCAAGTGTCAGGGCTCCATTGTACTTCACGTTCAGATAGTCTACTGCTGCGCGCATCAACGCCTTCTTCTCCTCAAAAAGTTCAGGGTCGTGGTCGCGGATGATATATCTTGACTCAGCCTGTGCCTCGCAGCCTTCAAGCTTAGTCATATGGAAGAAGCCTTCATAGCCTTCGGTGTGTTCAGGTCTCTGTTCCTGTGGCAGCATCCTGTCGAGTTCGATCGCGATTCTTGCTGCATTGACCATGACATTCTTAGCCGAACCCGGGTGGATGTCGCGACCGCGGATGGTGATTTTTGCAGCTGCGGCGTTGAAGTTCTCGTATTCGAGTTCGCCAATCTTGCCGCCATCGACAGTGTACGCGTAGTCCATGCCAAAGCCTTCTACGTCAAAGTGGTCTGTTCCGCGTCCGACTTCTTCGTCTGGTGTGAAAGCAATACCAATTTTGCCGTGCTTGAGGCTAGGGTCATTGATAAAGCGTTCAGCCATTGTCATGATTTCTGCGACGCCGGCTTTGTCGTCTGCGCCAAGCAGGCTGACTCCGTCGGTTACGATGAGATCCTGGCCAACATAGTCGAGAAGTTCAGGTGTCACTTCAGGGTCCAGGCAGACAGTGTCATTCAGCTTGACTATGCCGCCGTCGTAATTCTTGTGGATCCTGGCGTTGCTTGCATCGCCTGAAGCTGTGGTTGCGGTGTCCATATGCGAGATAAAGCCAAGTGCCGGCACAGCCTGATCAGCTGCGTCAAGATTGGAAGGAATCTCGCCATATACATAGCAGTGCTCTTCATCAAATCTAACATTGCTGACTCCGATTGCTTTCATTTCATCTGCAAGCTTGCGGGCAAGGTTGAACTGCTTTGCCGTGCTTGGGCTCGATGTGCTGTCCTCATCAGACTGAGTGTCAACAGCGATATATCCCATAAATCTATCAACTATATTAGTCATCATAATCCTCCTTATATGCCGTATTCCGCTACCATTATAGCACTTCAGGGCTTTGCAAAATCATACTAAATAATATGGTTGAGATTCAGGATTTGACTTAGGTGAACAGCTATCTTTATAATCAAATCATGGAATTATTTGATGAATATCCGCGTCTTGAGCTGACTGCTGAGAATGCTTCAAGGATCCCTTGCAAGCAGGTCCTCGGCGCGTATATAGTAAGATTCATACGCAATCCGTTTTACAGATTAAGGCTTGTTTAAGGCAGGCGGGATAGTATAAATTAGACAATTGCAATTTACACCTAGTGTAGTTTTCCAAGGAGTGTATATGAAGAGATTTAAGACGATGCGGAGGCTGCTTGCTCTCGTGCTGGTAGGACTGATGGTGATTCCTCTGGCGGCGTGTTCCGGGCAGGATGAAGGCAGCTCAGCAGGGGTTCCGGAGGCTATCACAGACCTTCCGACAATCGACATGGCGGCATGGAAGTACAATGAGGATGATGATGTCTATTATCAGACAGGCATCCAGTACTGCTCAGCGCCGGCAGACGAGGCTTATGAGACTTTGGCGGTCTTCGTGCCTGGCGCGTACATGGAAGGGCACAACAACGGCGATGGCACCTACACATGCGAGCTGAGTGCTGAGGGCAAGGTCAAAGGCTACACTACAGCTGATGCTCCGATTGTCATGCCTGTCAATACGCCGGGATATTCGGCTCAGGCGGCTCTTACAGACTATACAGATGTCACAGACTATACCAAAGCCGGTTTTGTCTATGTTCACGCTGGCTGCAGGGGCAGGGACGCTGGCGCACCGGCGGGCGTCACAGACCTCAAGGCGGCTATCCGCTACATCCGCTATTGCGAGAATGTCCTGCCGGGAAGCGCAGAGAGGATATTTGCCTTTGGTATGAGTGGCGGCGGAGCGCAGACTGCTGTGCTCGGTTCGACAGGCGACAGCGATCTCTATACGGCTTATCTTGACCAAATCGGCGCTGTTCAGGGCGTGAGTGATTCTATCTTCGGTGTGATGTGCTGGTGCCCGATCACCAACCTCGATACGGCTGATGCCGCTTACGAGTGGATGATGGGCCCGACAAGGACCGGCCTTACTGAGGAAGAGCAGAATATCTCGAATCATCTGGCGGTTGCATTTGGCTCGTATATAAATGCTGCGAAGATCAAGGATCCGGATGGCAAAGAGCTTACGCTTGATCTGTCCGAAACCGGTATATTCCAGACCGGTACATATTATGAATACATGAAATCCGTCATAGAGAAGTCCTTGAACAATTTCCTCAAGGATACTGAGTTCCCGTATGAGGTCAAAGCAAGCGGCAAAGGCGGCCCGGGCGGTCTGGGTGGCGGAATGCCGGGTGGTGATAGACCAGACGGTGCTCCAGAAGGCGGCATTCCAGAAGGCGGTGCTCCTGGAGAAGGTGCCCAAGCAGGCGAACCCCCAGCTGGCGAGCTTCCAGACGGCGAGCAGTCTATTGAGGAGACAGATAACATTACCAGGACATCCACAACCAACACCCGCAGCATTACTCTCTCGGGTACATACGAGACTGCTCAGGACTATATCGATGCGCTGAATGCAAATGGCGAATGGGTAAGTTACAACGCAGATAAGAACAAAGCTAAGATCACAAGCATTACGGATTTTGCTCTGGCGCTGAAGAACGCATCCAAGGGAATCGGAGCATTTGACCAGCTCGATGCAGGGCAAGGCGAGAATGTGCTCTTTGGCTATGGTGATGGCAAAGGTGCTCACTTCGACGTGTACATTGCGGAGATCGTCAACAGCCTGGGCAGCAGCTGCGCAGGGTCTTATCTCACGGATATCAGCAAGACCGACAGCGCGAATAACACCGTAGATGTCAGGGTCAACATGTATACGCCGCTCTATTATCTGCTTGAGACCCAGGAGGGCTACAAGACCAGCACCGTCGCCAAATACTGGCGCATCAGGTCCGGTATCAACCAGAGCGACTGTGCTCTCTCGACTGAGATGAATCTGGCGCTTGCACTGCAGAATTATGAAGGCGTCGAGTCCGTCAACTTTGCGACCGTTTGGGGTCAGGGACACACCATGGCCGAGCGGAGCGGCGACAGCACGTCCAACTTCATCAAGTGGATCAACAAGAGCATCAAGGCAGCTAATGAACAGGAATAACTTTACAGATCTCAAGATACATGGCCTCAGGATCGACTGGGACAGGATCAGCCGGAACAGTTACCTCAGGGATATCGCGGCGGTCTCGGGGCTTGAGGAGCTGGAGTTCACAAGCCCGGTGACATTCTTCGTGGGCGAGAACGGTACGGGCAAATCGACTTTGCTCGAGGCTATTGCGGTCCAATTCGGGTTCAACCCGGAAGGCGGAACGAAGAACTACAGCTTTGCGACGTATGACTCGCATTCAGAGCTGTACGATGCGCTGACGCTGATCAGGGGTGCTCGCAGGGCAAAGTGGGGTTATTTCCTCCGGGCGGAGTCGTTCTACAATGTGGCGACTGCTGAGGCGGAGTACAGCCAGATGGGCGGCGTCCCGCTGGATCTTCATGAGAAGTCACATGGCGAGAGCTTTCTGGCAACTGTGCAGGAGAATTTCAAACCTAGCGGGCTGTATCTGATGGACGAGCCGGAAGCGGCTTTGTCACCACAGAGGCAGCTTGCGATGCTGGTCGAGATCGCAAAGTGTGCGGAGCAGGATTCGCAGTTCATTATCGTAACCCACTCGCCGATACTGCTGGCACTGCCGGGAGCCGAGATCCTCAGCTTTGACGAGGGCAGCATCCATCCATGCAGCTACGAGGAGACCGAGAGTTACAAGGTCACGGAAATGTTCATAAACGAGCGAGAGCACATACTTGACCTGTTGCTAAGGTAACGCCGGGCACAGCAATAAAGGTAGCGGCCGGCACGCCCCAAAAGGTAGCGGCGGCCACAGCAATAACATACGAAAAAAGGTCATCTCACAGCGAGATGACCTTCTCTTGTATTGTCTTGAATCCAGGGGAAGGGGACGGAGAACCTGACCCCCTGTCTCCTGCGGCGATCCATCAATCCATATTATATCTAGCGAACTGGCCCTGCATTCTTTCGTAGAACTTAGGGTTCTCGCTGCCATGCTCTGCCTGGCACTCATCGAGTGCGGCTTTGTATATCTCGACATTGATGTGTTCGTTGATGTCGATTTCTCTGGCGTTCTCATCGAGGAGTCCGAGGCGGCCCATGTAGTCCCAGGCTCTTACGACGGAAGCCTTCATTGGGCCGATGTTAAGATCGAAATGCGGGTTGTCCATATATGCCCTGACAAAGGCTTCGTCCTGCTGCAGGGTAGCTGCCATGAGAGCAACGGCCTCATCATGATGAGCATCGTAGTAAGACATCGAGCGGATCCATGCCTTGAGGAGTGCTTTGACAGTGTTAGGATTCTCCTTGACCCAGTCAGAAGCGGCCTCAACACGGCAGCATGAATACTTTGGCAGGATGTCGCTTGCGTAGGTGCAGACCTTGAGCTCAGGATCTGTGTTGATTGCGTAATTGAGGTAGGTACCGACGAGGCCATAGTCTGCACGGCCGTCCTTGACTGCCTGTATACGCTCCTCCTGAGTCTCGCAAGGAAGCCATTTTACCTCCTTAAGAGGATCGATTCCCATATCGAGGAGAGGTCCTGTGATGCAGTAGAGGTTAGGCTCACAGGCCATAGTCTTGCCGACAAGGTCTTTGATACCGGTCCATGGGGTATCGACTTTGGTGAAGACAGGCATGCATCCTGTCAGCATGTATCCGCCAAAGATGGTGAGGTCCTGTCCCTCGGAGATGCGCTCCAGAGGGAGGTTGGTGCCCTGGTTTGAAGCGACGTCTACTCTGCCATTGGTGAGGGCGTCAAGAACCTCAGCGTCGTTCTCAATATGTACATACTCGACTTTGATGCCTTCTTCTTCAAGATATCCCTGTTCCATAGCGATGGCGTTGAAGGCATTTCCGGTCGGAGTGAGTGCAAGCCTGACTGTATCGGTCTCAGGTTCTCCCGGGACAAAGCCTGATGTACTGCCATCCGCCGAGCTTCCGCCGGCTCCGCCTGAGCAGGCTGCCATCGCGGTCATAAGTGCGATGCACAAAGCTATCGAAATCAATTTCAATAATCTTTTCATACTATATTCTCCTATTCTCCGAAGAGTTCGTCATCATCAGGCTTGAATGACTTCATATAGTCTTCCATTGTCTTGCGGCCATCTGTAGTGAGCTGTGAGAATGTGACGTTCGGGAACGGCACGTTGATGCCATTTCTGTAGAATATCTGCAGAAGGCTCCTGTTGAGATAACGTGTGACACCCTTGATATCTGCCTCACTGCAGGAGCAGGTGATAAGCAGGACAACGCCGCTGTCTGCAAGCTCAGATATGCCGTTATAATTAGGTCCGTCAAGAATCTTAGGGTTATCCGCCTGCAGGAGAGGAAGCTCACGCTGGAGAACTGCCTCAACATAGTCGATATCCTGACCGTACTCTATGCTGATATTGCACACAGCGACCGAGGCTTCCTGAGTCATGTTCAGTACGCCTGAGATCTCACTGTTGTTGTAGATCTTGATATTACCATCCATACCGAGGATCTTGGTCGTACGAAGGCCGATGTCCATAACAGTTCCACGGTAGCCGTTGATGGTTACGATATCACCTACACGGAACTCGCCTTCGAATACGATGAAGATACCTGCGATGATATCCTTGATAAGGCTCTGTGCGCCAAGACCAATGATCAGTGACAGGATTCCTGCACTGGCGAGCAGTCTCGACGGGTCAATACCAAGGAGATACAGGCAGTAGAACAATCCGAAGAGTGTGCCGCCGTATTTGACTACCGAGAGGAGCAGGTGGCCGATGGTTTCGCCTCTTGCTCCGAGCAAAGCGGTCGTGATCCTTACCGGTATGCGGAAGAGTGTGACTCCGAGTGCTATTGTGATCAGCACGAGTACACAGAAGCTGAATGCAAATATATTGCGTCCCTTATCCCATCCTCCGGCGAGTATGTAGTTAATGATTGAATTCTCATCAAAGACATTATTTGCTCTGATCATAGTGATTATTACGTAGATCATGATAATGCCTGCAATGATGGCGAGCAGCGTCATCAGCTTCTGCTCAGGACTCTTCTCTGACCAAGGTATCCTGCGGTTGTCCCATCTGGAAGCAGCCTTAGTCGTTGAAGTCATTTTGCCTGAAGGAAGAATGATATTGAATATCGCTGAATCCAGAGCATTTCTGTTACTGGAGCCACTCATGGTTGCGTACAGATCCTCTTCCTCCTTGCTTGTCATTGTGACAGTAAGGGACAGAATCAGAATGACAATGAAGCATATCAGGCATGTGATCAGAGCGATTATGGACCTTGCCTTATACATCTCAGTCTTAGGCATTGCGGTTGCAATGAAGTAGCCATCCCTGTACTGGAAGCATGTGAAGTAGTCGACTCCGTTGATCTTCGAGAATCCGTAATAATCGTTACCCGAGAAAGCGTTCGACGATACGCCGAGTTCCTTTGCGGTTTTACCGATGCTTACTTCGACAGGTGAGTAGATGCAGAGATGATCCTCACTGGTATCGAACATTACGATTGCTCCGCCTGCAAGCATGTTGGTTGAGAGCACGCTGCCAACGTCAGTCGAATCGAGGAGCTGTGCCGAAGTCTCGCTGTCGAGACCGATCTGCAGCAGTGAGTGATGCGGCGTGATCTTAGCTGCTTCTTCTTCGCTTGCAGTCTCATACTGATAGCGGGAGATATATCTGGTATTTCCATTCTCATCCTTGGTTGTGTAGTATGTGAACGCAACTCCGATGTATTGCTGAGAGGCTGCGCCAAGATCGTCTGTCCTGGATTCCTGAATGTAGCTGTCAAGCTTGCCGTCAAGAACCTGCAGGAACGGGTATGACTGATCTTCTTCATTGTGGCTGATGATGAAGTACCAGTTATCTGTACTGGTTCCGATCGTGCGGCCATTCTCATCATATATGTATACAGAATCGATGTTGTTGGCCTCACAGAGCTCCTTAAGTCTTGGAGAAGCTGACACAGACTTCAGATCATTGCCCTCGTCATCCTTGAGGAAGACTTTCTCGCCGTTAGCATCGTAATAGCTGTGATATTTATCAGACTTCGCATTGAGGACAGCCGGATTCTCCTCGATGAGGAAGGAAATCAGCTTGGCCTTGGAGAGGAAGCGGTTGTTGTAGTACGATTCGATAACGCTGCGGCTCTCCTGGCTCTCTTCGTATCTGCCGCCTACTTCGTCGAGTGCGATGTTCGCCTTTTCGACACCTTCAGTGATCTCGAGCAAAGTCTGAGTATAGAAGGATATTCCGAACATGACGATGACGCCCGCGAGCATCAGAGGGAATACCTTCTTGAAAACAGTTTTGTCAAAGTATATCGGATTCTCTGAGTCCGGATTGAGTATGTATCTGTCTGTCGCTACTGCGTGACGGACAAAGTCGTTCCTGATGATAACCGCATATATGAGGCATACGAGAAGTACGAGAATGAATCCGAGAATCGACCAGAAGAGTACGTACCTGTCATTCGCAACTATTTTGCTCTGCTCTGCGACAGCACATACTACAGTCTTGTCACCGAATGTCTTGGAGACACAATAGTACTTGATGCCTTTGATCGTCTCTATGCCGGTGTAACCGTCAGCCATTGCCTCCTCGGAAAGACCAAGGCTGTGTGCGCTCTGGCCTGTGAGAATATCCTTGCCGTTGTTGTAGTAGAGGAATGTGCCGTCATCACGGTCAACAGCGAACATGAATCCGCCATGGCCGACTGCAGCACGGCTGAGTACTACAGATACATCCTTGAGAGATGAGATCTGAATATCCAGAACATTAGCATTAGCTCCGAGAACCAGACGGTACTCCACATCCTTATACTTAATAGGCATGGAGTAGAAGTAATAGGACCCATACTGGCTGCCAACTTCAATCGGAGTTACGCTGCCGTCATCATTCAACGAACCCTTGAGTATGTCGTTGACATTCTCCTGTGTCATAAGGGCTCTTGCTGCAGGATTGACTCCGAAGAGCGAAGGGTCACCCGAGATCGCAATCTTCCCGTCCATAGACATTATGAAAAGGTACTCTATCCCGGATCTTGCAACAAGGTCACCGAATACCTCGGAACGTTCTTCGTTGGTTGCCTCAACAAGAGAATCAAACAGGCCGCTTGCGAAGAGCTGAGACATATCGTCAAGGATATCCTGATTGCCATCATGATAGAGCCTGGTCAGCGTATCTACATTCGCTGCATTCTCTTCGAGTGTTGCAACAGCTTCTTCGAGTGCAAGTCTGCTGTTCTCTTCCTGTTTGACGACTGCTGTCTTAGCCTGCATGCTCCTGAGGAACAGTCCGATGATAAGGGCGCCAATCAGGATCAGGATGAAGTTGACGGCTACCTTGGACATGAAGTATGTGTTAGCCTTGCGTCTTGTCGCCTCATCGACATACTTAGGTGCATCCTCATCGATCCGCTCGAGGAAGTCGTGGGTGGCAGATTCGGTCGTATCAGAAGAAACGGCAGTCTCCGGAGTCTCTATCTCCTGCTGCTCCATTTCCTGATTCTCGTTCTCCTGAATCTCGCCGGTGTTCAATTTATTAAGATCTTTTTCTGACATTTGTAGTTCCCCTTGCAATTGTCATTAGTGTCGTGAATTTATATCGGAAACTGTGTGCGGAATGCACAGAAAGTTCGAATTTGCAGCGCTTTTATTCCTTTTATATTCTATTACAAATGCACAGATATTCAAATAGAGCAGGTCCAGTTTTTACCTTAAAATGCTGTAAGAACAGGGCTATCCCTGCATTATACGGGGATTATTTTTGCCATAAATAATGCAGTTGTTGTATTATTGAAATGTACAAAAAATAATCGCATTGAAGCATGGGGGTCTATATCTTATGAAGACATTATTCAAGGGCGGACTTATTTACGATGGTACCGGGGCAAGACCATTTACAGGAGATGTTCTGATCGAGGACGACAGGATCGTTGCAGTCGGACCGGAAGTAAATGCTGAAGCAGACAAAGTCATCGATATAACCGGCAAGCAGATCTGTCCGGGACTTATTGACGCGCATTCACATAATGACTTCTTCTACGACAGAGATGACGCAGAGAAGTACTACAAGCCATTCATTGAGCAGGGCATAACCACTCAGATCACAGGTAACTGCAGCTTCTCGCCATTCGGCGCTGACCCTGACACACCATACAGGGACAAGCTCGGCGGCGGACTCTTTGACGCAAAGGCTCCATGCAGCTTTGCTGAATTCAAGAAGAGAGCCAATGGCAACCTTTTTGTGAATTTAGTTCCTCTGATCGGCCAGGGTTCTGTCCGTGCAGGTATTTCAGGATATGATCCTTCGCCTCTTACTCAGGCACAGATCGACCAGGAGATAGCACATGTCCGTGAGGCCATGGAAGGCGGGGCTTTCGGAGGCTCCTTCGGATTCATGTATGAGCCTGACCGTTACGCTCAGAAGGACGAGATCCTTGCTTTTGCTAAGGAAATCGCCAAGTACGACGGTATCGTAACGATCCATCCGAGAGCAAACTCCGCGATCAGCGCAGACTATCCGCTCGTCACCAGGAAGTCACACCTTGAGCTGGGACTCGATGAGGCAGTCGACATCATGCACAAGTCCGGCTGCAGACTTGAATACAGCCATCTGATCTTCGTTGGCCAGAGGAGCTGGAAGTATCTCGACAAGATGCTCAGGACATTCCGCCGCGAGGTCAACAATGGCAGCCCGATCGCATTCGACAACTACGTATTCCATTACGGAGCATCGGTAATCACAGTTGTATTCCCTGGATGGTACGCTCAGCTGACACCTGAAGAGGCCAGGAAGCCTATCAACAGACGCAAGCTCGAGCTCACTATCCTGATGTACCGCAAGCTCCTCGGAATCGACTGGGATGACATGGTCGTTGCATACATTTCGGATGAGCATCCTGAGTATGAGGGCAAGACCATCCCGCAGTGTGCTGCTGAAGAGGGCCTTGAGAATCTCGACATGTATCTCAAGCTGGTCGAGCTTTCGAACAGAGCAGGCAGCATCTATCTCGGCAAGTACTACAATGAGGATATCATCCGCAGCCTGATGAATGACGAGCTCTCCATATTCATGACAGATGCATGGGTAGTAGATAAGGGACTCCAGAACATCGCTGCGTTCCAGACATTCCCGCAGTTCTTCCTGCTGGCTAAGAAGGACGGAATTCCTATCCAGAAGGTCGTCCGCAAGATGACAGGCCTCACAGCAGACAGATTCAGGATCCCTGAGAGAGGATACCTCAGAGAAGGATACAAGGCAGACATCACTGTTATCGACCTTGACAACATGAAGGTAGATGAGAGCAAGCCGGACTTCAGACCGGAAGGTATCGTCCATGTCTATGTCAACGGCCAGGCAGTCCTTGAAGACGGCAAGTACCTCGGAGGCCGTCAGGGTGAAGTCGTACTCAAGCCTAAGAAGTAATGGATTGTGGAATTGATCTGACAATTACATTATAATTAACAACATATTTCACTAATATCAGGAGATGGATTAATGAAGAAGCATACTTTATTCAGGGCTCTGGCTCTTGTCCTTGTATGCCTCATGATGATCGGGGCAACAGGCTGCGGCAGTGGCCAGCGCTTCATGTTCGGTACCGGCGGTACTGCAGGTACATATTATGCGTATGGCGGAGTCCTTGCGCAGTACATGAAGAACTATGCAGATTACAGAGTCACAGCGGTTTCGACAGGAGGATCCAAGGCGAACATCCAGAGCATTCAGGATGGAGACTATCAGCTTGGATTCACACAGTCCGACGTAATGTCATACGCATGGACAGGAACCAAGTCGTTCGAGAAGGATGGTCCGACGCATGATTTCCGTGTACTCGGATGTCTTTATGCAGAGACCGTACAGCTCATTACCATGGACAAGGATATCAAGTCCGTTGAAGACCTTGCAGGCAAGAGCGTTTCCATCGGAGAAGCAGGCTCGGGCGTTTACTTCAACGCTATGGACGTACTCGGAGCAGCAGGCCTTACCATCAAGGATATCAAGCCTCAGTATCAGTCCTTCGAGGATTCCAAGGAATCCCTCAAAGACGGCAAGATCGATGCAGCATTCATCGTTGCCGGAGCTCCGACGACAGCTATAACAGAGCTTGCAACTACTAACGGAGTTTATCTTGTCAATATCAAAGGAGATCTTCAGGAGAAGATACTGAAGGAGTGTCCTTACTACGCTCCGTATATAATTCCTGCAGGAACATATCCTAAGCAGGATGAGGATGTCGAGACGATCACGATCGAGGCGACCGTAATTGTTTCGGACAAACTCGAAGACGATGCTGTATATGCTCTGACCGCTGCGATCTTCGATCACGCAGAAGAGATCACTGCAGAGAATGCCAAGGGCGCTGAGCTCAATCTCGAGAGCGCGACCAGCGTCACTGACGTTCCATACCATGCAGGCGCTGCTAAGTATTATGCAGAGCATGGCATCACAGTGAATACACAAGAGTAGGAGGACAGGCGGATGAGTGATATGCATACACCTGAACTGAGCCAGGAGAATCTTGACTCCGTAATGCGTAAATATGACAGGGAGTCCAATACCCGTATCTGGACCGGAACGCCTCAGAAGGTAATAACCTTCATCCTGGCGGCCTTCTCCCTGTGGTGCATTTACGTGACTTTATTTGCTACTTTCCTTGAGGAGATCAGACTTACCTCATTCATGGCCCTCATCATCATGATGGGATTCCTGATCTATCCATCCAAGAAAGAAGACATCAAACCCAACTACATACCGGTCAGAGACATCATATTCATGGTCTGTGGAACGGCTTCGTATCTGTACTTTACATTCAATGCCAATACGATCATCAATCAGGGAACACACTTTACCCCGGTACAGATCGTCATAGGCATCGTGGCGATTGCAGCACTGGTTGAGGTAACAAGAAGATGCGTCGGAATACCTATTCTGATCGTAGCAGCATTCTTCCTCATATATGCTCTGGCATTCGGCCTGACAAATCCTGACTTCTTCGGACGTGTCAGATACCTTGTCAGGAACCTCTTCTATACCAAGGGCGGAATCTTCTCAACACCGGTCAATGTCTGCTCTAAGTACATCGTAGTATTCATCATCTTCGGAGCATTCCTTGAGAGGACCGGAATATCCGCGTTCTTCATCGACCTTGCCAACTCGATCGCAGGTAAGTATGCCGGCGGCCCTGCCAAAGTAGCAGTAATATCTTCTGCTCTCTGCGGCATGGTATCGGGTTCTTCGGTAGGTAACACCGTAACAACAGGTTCTGTTACCATCCCGATGATGAAGAAGACAGGATACAGGAACGAATTTGCAGGAGCTGTAGAGGCTGCTTCCTCGACCGGAGGACAGATCATGCCGCCTATTATGGGAGCTGCAGCATTCCTGATGGCAGACTTTATCGGAGTACCGTATTCAGATGTAATCGGAAGAGCTATTCTGCCGGCAATACTGTACTTCTTCGGTATATTCATCACAGTTCATCTTGAGGCCAAGAGGCTCAAGCTGACAGGAATTCCTAAGGACCAGCTGCCTAAGTTCAGCCATCTTGTCAGGAAGCTGTATCTGCTGATCCCGCTGATCATGCTCATCATCTGGGTTTCCGGCAATTACATGACAATGCAGAGGGCTGCTTCGCTCGCGATCATCCTCTCTATCGTTGTCGGATTCATCAACCGTGATGCCAAGCTGACACCGGCCAAGATTATCGATGCCCTGCAGGCAGGCGGCAAGAGCGCCATCACTGTAGGTGCTGCATGCGGCGCCGCAGGTATAATTTCGGGTACTATTACGATGACAGGACTTGCAAACGAGCTGATCAATGTCATCGTCGGAGTAGCAGGAGACAAGCTGATCATAGCTCTCGTGCTGACAATGCTCTGCTGCATCGTCCTCGGAATGGGTGTGCCGACCACAGCCAACTACTGCATCATGGCAGCAACGACAGCTCCTATCCTCATCCGTATGGGAGTTCCGATCGTCGCAGCACATTTCTTCGTATTCTACTTCGGAATCGTAGCGGACATCACACCGCCTGTAGCTTTGGCTGCATACGCGGGCAGCGCTATAGCCAAGAGTAATCCGATGAAGACGGCGTTCACCGCTTCAAGACTTGCTATCGCTGCATTCATAGTTCCGTACATGTTCTGCTTCACACCTGCAATGCTGCTGATCGAGACAACACCGCTTGCGATCGCACAGATCACAGCGACTGCTGTCATAGGAATCTTCGGAGTGGCCGCAGGAATGGAAGGATACTGCTTCGCAGACATGAAGCCGGTCATCCGCTGCCTGGCGATAGCCGGCGGACTGCTGCTGATCCATCCGGGAGCGGTAACAGACTTGGTTGGTCTTGTAATGGTAATCGGTGCAATAGGTTTCCAGTATATACTCGGCAGACGCAAAGCTGCTTAGAAATAAATCAGGGGGCAATCTAATGAGTAACGAAATGAAATATCCTGTAATCACAATAGGCCGTGAGTACTGCGCATACGGCAGAACAGTCGCATCCAAGCTGGCAGAGCGTCTCGGAATCAAGTATTACGACAAGGACTTTGTCAACAAGATTGTTGCGGAGAGCGGCTTCTCAGAAGATGTCGTATGGGAAGAGCATGAAGCCATGAGCGGCGCGACCAAATTCCTCGAAGACATGCTCAGCGCAACAGCTCTCTACACAAGCTCTTACGACAAGATCTATGAGGCTCAGAAGCAGGTCGTCCGTGATCTGGCAAAGCAGCCATGTATCATCGTCGGCCGCTGTGCTAACAGCATCCTCAGCGAAGCAGGCGTAGACAGCTTCAATGTCTATCTGTATGCAGATATCAAGTACAGGAAGGTACGCTGCGCTGAGCTGAATCCTGAGCTTGAGGAAAATCAGCTGGAGAAGTACATCAGGAAGGTTGACAACGACAGAGCTATCTTCTATAAGAGATATGCAGGGTCTGATGTATATGATCCGCATAATTACAACATCTGCCTGGATGTAGGCACACTGGGTATAGAGAATACTGTCGAGACAATACTTGCACTTGTAACAGGGAACAAGTAAATTACAAGTAAGGGACATTAGAGCAGGAGGTAACAGATACTATGAGCGAGAAGAAATTTCCGGTAATCACCATCACACGTGAATACTGCGCATACGGAAGAACCGTTGCACAGGCTCTGTCTAAGAAGCTGGGCGTTGATTTCTATGACAGAGATATAGTCAACAAGACCATAATCGAAACCAAGGCGCTTGATTTAGACGCTAAGGAAGACAATGCATCAGAGAGCAATGTTGAGAAGTTCCTCAAGGATATGCTTGGATCTATTGCTGCATATTCAAGCTCATTCGACAAGATTTTCGAAGCTCAGAAGGGCGTTATCCTCGACATGGCCAAGGAGCCATGCATCATTGTCGGCCGCTGCGCTAACATCATCCTCAAGGATGCCGGAATAGACAGCCTTGACGTATTCCTGTATGCGGACATGGATCACAGGATGGAGCGCTGCAAGGAGCTCAATCCGGATATGGACGAAGACCAGCTCGAAGAGCGTATCCGCAAGGTCGACGAAGACCGTAAGATCCTGTACAAGAACTTTGGCAAGACCAATATGTACGATGTCCACAACTACGATCTCTGCATCAACGTAGGAGCACACGGCATCGATAAGACTGTCGAGATGATCCTTGACATGATATCCGAATAGCCATGAATATAGACAAGACAGTATTTATAGCTGACGGCGCCCAGGTCGCAGGCGATAAGGTGACTGTGGGCGCTGGCAGCAGCATCTGGTACAACGCAGTCATCAGGAACACCGGCGGTGAAGAGGTCGTTATCGGTAAGGACACCAATATACAGGATCTCTGCATGGTACACAACGGGCACGGCTATTCAGTCTCTATAGGCGATGGAGTCACAGTTGGACATTCATGCATCATACACGGCTGCACAATCGGGGACAACACTCTGATAGGTATGGGCTCGATCGTCATGAATGGAGCAGTGATAGGTAAGAACTGCATCATAGGTGCCGGATCTCTGGTCACGGAGGGCAAAGTGATCCCGGACGGTTCGATGGCCTTCGGACGGCCTGCCAAAGTGATCAAGGAGCTGACCGAAGAGCAGATCGAAGCAATCAGGTTCTCTGCCGACACCTACATCCGTGAAGCTGCTGAGATGATGAACACCGGCAACAGATAAGGCATAGTAAAACATAGAAAAAGGACATCCGCGCGGATGCCCTTTTATGTTGCCTTTTAAGCGAGCTGGGACAGTACGGTCTTGGTTACTTCAATAATCTGCATGGGCTATTTGTCCTGGCCGTAGTATGCATTCTTGCCATGCTTACGGAGATAATGCTTGTCGAGAAGTGCCTGCTGGATGTCTCTGTGCTCAGGGTTGAGCATAAGTGCGTGATAATCCATGAATGCGACTTCTTCCATTACAACTGCATTGTGTACTGCGTTCATCGGATCTGTGCCCCATGCGAAAGGACCGTGTGAATATGTCAGAACGCCAGGTACTGCTGCAGGGTCCTTGCCCTCGAAGGCTTCGATGATGACCTTGCCGGTCTCCTTCTCATATTCGCCTGCGATCTCTTCTTCGGTCATAGGACGTGTGCAAGGGATGTCTCCATAGAAGTAGTCTGCGTGGGTAGTGCCCATTGCAGGGATTGCCATTCCTGCCTGTGCAAAGCTTGTTGCCCAGCGTGAATGTGTGTGGACGATGCCGCCGCATTCAGGGAATGCTTTGTACAGCTCAACATGGGTCGGAGTGTCGCTGGATGGCTTCCATTTGCCCTCGACTACTTTGCCGTCAAGGTCGACGACTACCATATCTTCAGGGGACATAGTGTCATAAGGAACGCCGGATGGCTTGATGACTACCAGGCCGCTCTCTCTGTCGATGCCAGAGACATTGCCCCATGTGAAAGTTACAAGACCATATTCAGGAAGCTTGAGATTAGCTTCGCATACTATTTTCTTTAATTCTTCGAGCATTGTATTCTCCTAAAATTATTATTTACTGTGTCCTAGATGTTGCTGACTGCTGCTCTCTCTACCGGAAGAGCCTTCTTGTATCTTGTAAGGAATACATTGAATCCTGCGATATCTGAATCTTCAGCCATGACTGTGCTTACTGATGATCCTGCGAATACCTTGCCGTCAAGATAATCAGGCAGCGATTCGCCTTCAGCCTTGTTCAGCATATATGCAGCAAGAAGAGCCATTCCGTAAGGGCCTCCTTCACCGGCTGTCTCCATGACAGATACAGGTGAGCCTACTGCTGCGGAGAGCATTCTCTGACCAACCTCAGGTGTCTTGAAGAAGCCGCCGTGTCCGTATAGCTTGTCGACCTCTACGCCCTCGGTCTGTGTCAGTATGTCGAGTCCGATCTTGAGTGTTGCAAGTGCGGACAGGATGTGTGTTCTCATGAAGTTAGCAAGTGTGAAGCTTGCATCTGGTGTTCTCGCGAATACAGGTCTTCCTGCATCGAGATCAGTAACGCCCTCGCCTGAGAAGTAGTTGAAGCTGATAAGGCCGCCGCAGTCCGGGTCGCCTTCAAGAGATTTCCTGAACAGCTTAGTGAAGAGGTCGCCCTTGTTAACTTCGATTCCCATCATCTCAGCGAACTCTCCGAGAAGGCCTACCCATGCGTTGATGTCCGATGTGCAGTTGTTGCAGTGGACCATTGCTACAGGAAGTCCGTCAGGGGTTGTGACCATATCGATCTCACGGTGTACTCCGAGCTGCTTGTCGGTAACGATCATCGCAAAGTCTGATGTGCCTGCGGATACGTTGCCGGTGCGTACGCGTACTGAGTTGGTAGCAGCCATGCCTGTTCCTGCATCACCTTCGCAAGGGCAGAATGGGATTCCTGCCTTAAGAGTTCCGGATGGGTCGAGGAAGCGTGCACCTTCTTCAGTGAGGTATCCGGCGTTGTCGCCTGCAGTCAGGACCTCAGGAAGTATGTCTCTCAGCTTCCAGCCAAATCCTCTTGCTGAAAGAAGCGCGTCGAACTTCTGAACCATAGCCTCGTCGTAGTCCATCTTGGACGAGTCGATAGGGAACATGCCTGATGCTTCGCCAACGCCCATGACCTTGCAGCCAGTCATCTTCCAGTGAAGATATCCTGCCAGTGTTGTCAGGAATGCGATATCACCTACATGGCTCTCCTGATTGAGAATAGCCTGATACAGATGAGCAATGCTCCATCTCTGAGGAATGTTGAAGCCAAACAGCTCAGTCAGCTCTTCAGCTGCAGCTCCTGTGATGGTATTACGCCATGTGCGGAACTCAGCAAGCTGATTGCCATCCTTGTCAAAAGGAAGGTAGCCGTGCATCATTGCGGATACGCCGATAGCTCCGACAGTCTCCAGCTCAATTCCTAATTCTGCTCTGACATTCTCACGGAGAGCTGCATAGCATGTCTGTACTCCCTTGTGTACTAAGTCCATCGGATAAGTCCAGATTCCGCCAGCCAGCTGGTTCTCCCATTCAAAGTCGCCAGATGCGACCGGAATGTGATTCTCGTCTATGAGAACGGCCTTGATTCTAGTTGATCCCAATTCTATTCCAAGCGTAGCTTTGCTAAGATCCATTGCGGTTACTTCCTTTCGTGCATATCAATAATATTTCACAATCTAACACAGTATATCATTGGAAAAAATATCTGAGAATGGAAAAATTTCAGCATGTTGTGAAACAATTACATATTTGCCGAGGAGCGAGCTATTGTAAATAATGATTTTGTCATAGCGATGAATAATAAGAATTGGATGAATCGGAATACAATTTGTAGACATAAGGTAATTAGAAGGATTAAACTATAAGTTAAGGTATTAAAGATATGATGAAGAGAATCCATGAAAGTCTGCTGCTGCAGATGCTGCTTATAATAATGATCATTCTGCTGGTGTTCACCGGTTCTCTTATCATATCCCAGAATTATATCTATGAGATCAGCCGCTCCAATTCAGAGACTCTATGTGACAACCTCATGGATCAGATAGACGATTCTCTTAGCTATCACAAGGACAGACTGAGGTATCTGGCATCGTATTACTTCAGATATCCTGGTTCCAGCGAGCTCGGAGAGTACGATGATGGGAATGACAAGTCTCTCGAGAGCCAGCTGGTACCTCTGTACTCACAGATCACATCGCAGAGCAGAGACGTAGTTGCCATGATGGTATTCGACAGTCATATGCATGAGGTGGCGCATCTCGGACGGCCTGCTGCTTTGCCTGAAGACAGGAATTACCTCAGATCGAATGAGGACTTTGACGCCGGCCAGTATCTCGACAATGACCATGATTACAGTTACGCGTACTATTTCCCGATATACTCTACCGAGGACGGTAAAGCCGTCCAGACGGGCATGTGCGTGTTCATCATGGAGCACTGGGTAATAGACGGTAATATACGCAATATTCTCAAGGATCATGCTGCCTCAGTAATGCTGAGCGACTCAAACAATCCTGTTCTCGCCATGTACAATGGAAGCGCGAGCAATGAGAGCAAGACTATGGAAGAGATGCGTAATGATTCTGACTATATATACAAGGAAGGTGAGTGGGATAGAGGCATCAAGGTAGCGACGGCTGTGTGCATATCTGCTAATACCGAGGGCAGCGACAGAATACGCAATCTGGTTCTTCTGTCGTATTCGGTAGCGATATTTCTGCTGGTACTGCTCTTTGGCTACTCATATTTGAATATGGCAAGGCCGATCAATCAGATAACAGAATTCATCAACAGGGCCATCAGGCATCCGGATGACAGACTCCATATGGAGAGAAAAGACGACATCGGAGTCGTAGCTGCGAGCCTTGACAGGATGCTGGATGAGAACCAGAAGATGATCGAGGAGATCAAAGAGGGTAAGATCAGTCTGTACGAGACCAGACTCGCCAGGCAGAAGATGGAAATTCTTGCATACAGGAACCAGATCAATCCTCACTTCCTCTACAATACACTCTCATGCATGAGAGATATGGCCCTGATACATGATGAAGATGATATCGCAGACATGGCAATGTGTCTGTCAGATATATTCAGATATGCTGTAAAGGGCAGCAATATCGTTACATTCCGTGACGAGATCCAGTACATGGAGAAATACGCCACCATCATCAACTACAGATTCTCCGGCAAGATATCTATAGTGACGGATGTTGCTGAAGAGGTTCTCGACAAGCCTGCGATCAGGTTCCTGCTCCAGCCGCTTGTTGAGAATTCGGTATTCCACGGCCTCGAAGAATCTATCAATCCGGGAACTGTTTCTACGAGAGTCATTATGAACGGCGACAGGATCGAGATCACTGTTGAGGATGACGGAGTCGGAATGGATGAAGATACACTCGAAGCTGTACGTGAAATGATCGAGGAACCTGGTGAAAGCGCGAGCATCGGCCTGAGCAACATCGTTCAGAGGCTGAGGCTGTTCTATGAAGATGATTACTCGATTACCGTAGACAGCACGGAAGGCGTAGGAACCAGGATAGTCATATCCCTGCCTGATCACATCAGGAGCTGACAGGGCAGGAGCAAAGGAGTATAGAATGCTTACCGTATACATAGCTGACGATGAAGTCTGGATCACACTGGGACTTACCAAGCTTCTCGAGAAATCAGGATATGACATATGGGTCGTTGGTACGGCCAACAATGGCATCACGGCAAAGGAAGAGATCGCCGAGTTCAAGCCGGACATACTGTTCACTGACATACGTATGCCGGGACTGACAGGCCTCGAGCTGCTTCGCGAGATACCTGAGATATCACCTGCAACCAAAGTTGTCATGATTTCCGGCTTTGCGGAATTTTCGTATGCCCAGGAGGCAGTCCAGCATCATGCGTATGATTACCTGCTCAAGCCGATCAAGGAAGAAGAGCTCGGAAGGATCCTGAGCAACATAAGTGCTGAGAGCGGCGGTGATCAGGAGGTTAACAGGAACACTGAGACAAGAACGCCTGAGAGAATGATCGACAGCGTCATAAGTGACATCCGCAATCACTATACGGAGGATATCCAGCTGACAACACTTGCGACCAAGTATTCAGTCAGCATTGCAAGGCTCAGCACCGAGATCAAGAAGAAGATCGGAATGACCTTCTCGGATTATGTAACCCAGCTCCGTATCCAGAGGGCCAAAGAGCTCCTGTCAGATGAGTCAATGTCTGTCGGCGAGATAGCGGAGATCGTAGGATACAACGATTACTTCTATTTCATCAAAGTGTTCAAGAAGGTGCAGGGTATATCCCCGAGCAAATACAGAAAGACACTTCACGAGTAAACTGCTCGTATAAAGCCCGGACAGCACAATATATGTATCAGATTATCTGCAGATGGCCTCTGCAGATTTTTTTGTACTCTGTTTCCGCCCGGACCAAAGTGTGAAGGATTTACCAAAAAAAGAAAATGAGTCAATACTTTTCACCCTCCACAACGAATATTATATGTATGGTCGATAGAAGGCACATGCCTTTGAAGACTGCAAATTATTACAAATCCCATGAATGTGCAGCGGGTCTGCTGCACAAGAAGGAAACTGGAGGAAAACATGAAGAATAGCAAAATCAAGATGATGCTGGCTGTTATACTGTCCCTCGTGATGGTATTCTCACTGGCAGCTTGCGGCGGCGGAGAATCTGCTGATACATCCGAAGAAGCTGCAGCTCCTGCAGACGGCAAAATCAAAATCGGCGTATCCATCTGGAGCTCCACTGACGTTCTCGGTTCACAGTGCAAGCTGATGATCGACGCAGCTGCTGAGGCTCTCGGAGTAGACGTTCAGTACGTTGACCAGGGTCACGTATCTGAGAAGGTAACAGCATCTGTTGAGCAGCTCTGCGCAGCAGGATGCCAGGGAATCATCATCTGCAACAGCTCTGACACAGAGATGGCTTCCGCAATCAAGACATGTAACGACAACGGAGTATATCTTGCACAGTTCTTCCGTATCATCAGCGAAGCTAACAGCGCAGATATCTATAAGGCAGCTACTGATTCCCCATACTTCATCGGTGCTGTTCACGAGAACGAGCCTGAGAACGGCGAGAAGCTGGTTCAGATCCTTCTCGACAAGGGCGACAGAAACATCGGTCTCATCGGCTGGGAGCAGGGCGATGCTACATGGCTCGGCAGATGGGAAGGATACAAGGCTGGCGTAGAGAAGTGGAATGCTGAGCATCCTGATGATCAGGCTGTTCTCTCTGAGCCACAGTACGCAGGCACTTCTTCAGAGGGCGGCTCCAAGGCTGCTGAGGCTCTGATGAGCGCTAACCCTGACCTCGACGCTCTTATCCCTGCTGGTGGCGGCGGAGACCCACTCCAGGGCGCAATCGCAGCAGTTGAGCGTGCTGGCAAGACAGCTGACATCGATATCGTTTCCACAGACTTCCTCCCAGATCTCGGAGAGAGACTTGAGAACGGCAGCATGGCAGGCGAGTCCGGCGGACATTACTGCGACCCACTGTTCGCATTCATGGCTGTATACAATGCAATCCAGGGCAACTACACAGGTATTGAGGGCAACTTCGAAGATATTCCTTTCCCATACCTCTACGTATCCTCACCTGAGGACTATGCAGACTATGAGAAGTACTTCGTAGATCAGCTCCCGTACACATCTGAAGAGCTCGTTGAGATGGCAGGCCTTGATATGGAAGGCCTCAAGGCTAAGGCTGCAGCACTCTCCATCGAGGACGCAGCTGCAAGATCAGGCAATTAGGAATTAAGTTCCTGGGGACTATCCTGCGGTGTACTGCCGAAGGACAGTCCCCTTCGGTTATCTGGAAATTAGCGGCCGGTGTCGCTTTATAGCGATACCGGCTCATTAGGTAATGAAAGAGGTGTATTAGATGGCTTCATCTAACGAAACTAAGACAAAGAAGGGAATGTCCGGAACCGTTAAGGGATATCTCATCCTTTTCGGACTTGTAGTTCTTTCATGGGCTATATTCAAGATCCTGACCCCGGGCAATTTTGGTTCACCGGCCAACCTCCTCAGCTATTTCGAGGCATCTCTCCTCGCTGCTGTAGGAGCGGTAGGATTCTATTTTGTAATGGTAATGGGCATGTTCGACTTTTCTATCGGAGCTAACATCATGCTCTCCGCTATAGTCGGATGTGTATTCGCAACACGCTTTGGCCTCGGATATGCCGGACTTATCGTCGGCAGCATCATCACAGGCGCTATCGTAGGACTTCTGAATGGATTCTTCTATGTTAAGCTGAGGATCCCGTCAATGATCGTAACCACCGGTCTGGCTCTCATCTACGAATCAGTCGCAAACTATATAGCAGGTGGTGTGGAGCAGACTCTTCCATCCAGCCTGAGAGCACTCGGACAGATGCCGGGCAACATGATCCTGGCAGTTCTTGCGTTCGTTCTTGCATATGTTCTTCTTAACTACACCAAGATCGGAACATATACATATGCGATCGGAAGCAACGAGTTCGTAGCTAAGAATATGGGTATCAATGTCAACCTGTACAAGGTTCTGGCATTTGTTATCAGCGGAGCATTCTTCGGAATCATGGCTGTACTGACAATCAGCTACGGATCATCAATGGTAGCTGTAACAGGTATGGCTTCAATGAGCCGTAACTTCGTACCGACAATGGGATGCTTCTTCGGACTTGCGTTCAAGAAGTACGGTATGCCACTCCCTGCAATCATCATCGGTGAGTTCGTTATCAATATCATCTTCTTCGGATTCATCGCGCTGGGAGCTCCTACGGCTATACAGGACGTTATCACAGGACTTGCACTGCTCATCGTAGTAACCATGACTACTAAGGTAACCAAGGGCGAAATCGTTAAGTAAAGGAAGGAGGAAGTACAATGAGTGAAATCAGATTACAGGTTCAGAATGTGTGCAAATCCTTCGGTATTACGAAGGCCCTCAAGGATGTATCATTCAACATCAATAAGGGAGAGGTCCACGCTCTCATAGGCGAGAATGGTTCGGGCAAGTCAACACTTACTAATTCACTTACAGGCATCTATCAGAAGGACAGCGGCAAGTTCATCCTCGACGGTGAAGAGATCCATCCTAAGAATCAGGTAGAGGCTAATAACGCAGGAGTATCGATCATCGTTCAGGAGCTCGGTACCCTCGACGGTCTGACTGTTGCAGAGAATATCTTCCTCGGACACGAAGAACGTTTTGTCAAAATGGGAATCAAGAACACCAATGCCATGAACCGTGAGGCAAACGCACTGCTCAAGCAGTACGGATTTGACCGCATCAAGGCATCAGAAATGGTGGAACATTATAACTTCGAAGACAGAAAGCTCGTAGAGATCGTTAAGGCTACATACTTCGATCCTAAGATCGTAGTCATCGACGAGACAACAACAGCCCTTTCACAGGAAGGCCGTGAAGAGCTCTACAAGCAGATGAACAGCATCAGGGATAAGGGCAACACTGTCATCTTCATCTCTCACGACCTGCCTGAGGTTCTGCGCATGTCAGATACCATCACCGTACTGAGAGACGGTGTTTATATCGACACAGTCAAGAGCGCAGACATCGACGAGGACGGTCTCAAGAAGCTGATGGTCGGAAGAGAAGTCACAGGTCACTACTATCGTACTGACTATGGTGAGAAGATCTCCGATGAAGTAGTTATGTCAGTCAGGAACGTAACCGTTCCGGGACAGATCCATGACATCAGCTTTGACCTTCACAAGGGCGAGATCCTCGGCTTCGGAGGTCTGTCAGAGTCCGGAATGCACGAAATCGGCAAAGCCTGCTTTGGAGCTTCGTTCGACAGAGAGGGAAGTGTCACTCTTGCAGACGGAACCCAGATCAAGGACATTCCGACAGCAATCAAGCACAGCATCGCTTATACCTCCAAGGACAGAGATAACGAGTCCATCGTCATCAACCAGAGCATCAGAGAGAATATCTGTCTGCCATCACTGGACGAACTCGCTAATGGCATGCACCTTCTGAGCGATAAGAAGATGAAGGAATTCGCAAACAAGCATGCTGCTGAGATGTCGACCAAGATGCAGAGCGTAGAGCAGTTCGTCTCCGACCTCTCCGGTGGTAACAAGCAGAAGGTAGTCCTGGCAAGATGGATCGGAAAGGATTCAGACATTCTGGTTCTCGACAGCCCGACCCGTGGTATCGACATCAAGGTCAAGCAGGACATCTATCAGCTTATGGACAGAATGAGAAAAGAAGGCAAGTCCATCATCATGATCTCTGAGGAGCTGATGGAACTTATCGGTATGTGTGACCGTATCATAATCATGAAGGACGGTGCTATCAGCAACGAACTCATGCGTGATCCGGATATGGATGAGAATTACCTCATCGCAAGCATGGTTTAAGGAGGCGTAATCATGGCAGGAAAGAATAATATAGCAGCAGACTCCAAGGAGCTTGCTCTTAAAAAACAATCCAGAATGAGCCTTATCCGTGCGGCACTGCCGATCGTAGGACTCGTCGTAGTATTCCTGGTATTCAACATACTTACACATGGAGGACTCTGGGCCAGCCGTAATCTCGTACTCAATCAGGTGTACGTAACAATGATCTCGGCAACAGGCGTGTTCTTCATCATGACAATGGGCGGTCTTGACTTCTCTCAGGGCTCCATCCTGGGAATCGCTTCGATCGTTGTATGTCTCCTGAGCGGAGTCAATATGGGACTCGCTATTCTCGGCGGAATCGCTTCCGGAGCTGCAATCGGAGCAATCAACGGTTACTTCTATGTAAACAGGAAGATCAAGTCCTTCATTGTTACAATCTGTACAATGTTCCTGTTCCGCGGATTCATCAAGTACATGGCATCCAATTCACCGGTAGCAGCAAACATGAGAGTCTATGACTTTGATACTATGCCTATCAAGCTTGGTCTGACAGTTGTAGTACTTGCCGTTGCATATGTAGTATTCCGCTACACTAAGTTCGGAGTATATCTCAAGGCCATCGGTGCTGGTGAGAAAGCTGCTAAGTTCGCAGGTATCCGTACAGACAGAATGAAGTTCTTCATCTATGTTCTGGCAGGAGCAATCACAGGCCTTGCAGCATTCATCAATATCGCTAAGAATGGTTCGGCTACTGCTAACGTAGGTAACCAGCTCGAGACACAGATCCTCATCGCTCTTGTACTTGGCGGAATGCCGATTTCCGGCGGAGCCAAAGTTAGATTTGAGAATGTAATTGTCGGAGCACTGTTGTATACTGTTCTTAATAACGGACTCACAATGATGGGCCTGACAACTCAGACAATGCAGCTTGTTCAGGGAGTCATCTTCCTGATCTTCGTAGCGATTTTCGCTGACAGAGAGAGTCTGAGCGTTATTAAATAGTGTTATAGAGACAGGAGATTTTAAGAATGAGCAAATTATTTTTTATCCCGGGTTCACAGGACCTGTATGGTGAAGAGTGCCTCAAGCAGGTAGCTGCTGACTGCGCAGAGATGGTTGAGTTCCTTAATGAGAAGCTCGGCGACGTTGCAGAAGTAGTACTGATGCCTACAGTAGAGACAGCCCGCATCTGCGTAGAGGACATGAGAGCAGCAATGAATGATGATGACTGCGTTGGCGTTATCACATGGATGCACACATTCTCACCTGCAAAGATGTGGATCAAGGGTCTGCAGATCCTGCAGAAGCCTCTCCTTCACCTGCACACACAGGCTAACGAGAAGCTCCCTTATGACCTGATCGACATGGACTTCATGAACCTCAATCAGGCAGCACACGGAGACCGTGAATACGGATTCATCCTTGCTAAGCTGGGAATTCCTCACGAAGTAGTAGCAGGTTATTACAAGCATGACCATGTTATCGAGGGCATCCGTCAGTTCGCAGAGGTAGCTAAGGCTATCGCTTTCTCAAAGGATCTGACCGTAGCAACCTTCGGAAACAACATGAGAGACGTTGCTGTTACAGATGGTAACCGCCTCGAGTCCCAGATCAAGTACGGATGGGAGATCAAGTACTGGGGAATCGGCGAGATCGTCAAGCTTGCCAATGAAGCGACCGTAGAAGAAATCGATGACAAGATGGCAGAGTATCTCAGCAAGTACATCATGGACACTGAGGATGCAGAGGCTGTTCGTCAGCAGGCAGCATATGAGGTTGCTTTCGAGAAGTTCCTTGCACAGAAGGGCTGCGGAGCTTTCACAGACACATTCCAGAACCTCTTCGGAATGGAGCAGCTCCCTGGAATCGCAGCACAGAACCTCATGGCCAAGGGAATCGGCTTTGGTCCTGAAGGAGACTATAAGATCAGCGCATTCTCAGCAGTACTCATGAAGATGGCAGAGTGCAGAGAGGGCGCTACAGGCTTCATCGAAGACTATACATACGACCTGACACCGGGCGAAGAGCTCGAGCTCGCTTCACACATGCTCGAGGTTCCTGCATCCTTTGCAAGAACACAGCCTAAGATCCAGGTGCATCCACTCGGTATCGGTGGTAAGGCTGATCCGGCAAGACTGGTATTTGACTCCGTAACAGGAGACGGCATCCAGGTAACACTTATCGACATGGGCGATCACTTCCGCATCGTATGTGCAGACATCGAGCTCGTAGAGGTACCGCATCCAATGCCAAATCTCCCTGTTGCACAGATCATGTACAGACATAAGCCAAACTTCGAGATCGGCACTGCTGCATGGTGCTATGCAGGCGGAGCTCACCACTCAGTCGTTTCAACAGCACTGACAAGAGATGACATCGCTATGTTCGCCCGCCTCACAGGCACAGAGCTCATCACCATCGGCGATGACACAACTAAGGCTGACCTTCAGAAGTTCTTCATGAAGTAATACTATTCACAGCTTTTTCTTCATTATTTTTCTATAAAAAATCAGCGCAGGTATCGCTAATGCAATACATGCGCTGATTTGTTTTGCTAGTAATTATTGTTGCCCGTTGTCCGGCCCTTTGCCGGCATTGTGGATGCGTGCTGCCCGTAGTGCAACACTGATCACCCGGCGTACCTTCCTGCTAGGGATAACCTTGTTTGCTGACTCGAGAGCTTCAAAGGCGACATCCCTGACGACTGGATTCTTTGCCAGTTTACGTATTTCTCTCTTCACAACCGGTGCATTCTTGTGGACAGCAGCCGCACCTTTCTCTATTACGCCTGGGCCTTTGGCTGCCTTCTTATTATTCTCTTCGGAGCCGCTATCCCCGCTCTCCGAGCGCTCCTGGCGCGGCTTACTCACGTTAGCCGCAGGAGCTTTGACTTTGCCTGACTTCTTGCGCTCACTCTCTTCGATGCTCTCGATCAGAGTTGCAGCACAGATGATAAGGGCATCGGTGATCTTATCAAGACTCATCGAAGGAGTACCTTCAGGCTTGTCAGCTGTCTGCTCGGGAATGTACGGAACATGGATGAATCCACCTCTGACCTTCTTGTATTTGCGTCTGATCAGATGGAGCAGATAGTACATCACAGTGTTGCAGACAAATGTACCTGCGCTATTTGAGATCTCTGCCTGAATGTGGCTGTCTCCGAGCCTCTCAAGCATCATCTTGACAGGAAGCTCTGTGAAATACGCCGCCGGTCCATCTTTGACCACCGGCTCGTCGACAGGCTGAGCCCCATCGTTATCCGGTATCCTTGCATCTATTAAGTTGATTGCGACTCTTTCGAGTCTTATGCCATTACTGCCGCCTGCCTGACCTGTGCAGATGACGGCATCAGGCGAGAACTCCTTCATTGCAGCAGCAAGGGCCTCCTCGGCTTTGCCGAATGCGGTACTGAGCTGGACCTTGCGTACAGTCCATCCGCAGATCTCATCAGGAAGAGCGGACACTGCCATCCATGACGGGTTGATGCTCTCGCCGCCAAAGGAGTCGAAGGCGGTTATAAGTATTGTTCTCTGGATCATCTTAGCCATAAACATCCTCCTAAGGACGCAAACATGACACTGGAGCGACAATTACACCGTCTTTGCGTTTATATGCAAACGGAGCCTTGGCGCATAGTACCATCATAAATGATGGGGCTTTCATCCTGTTCAGATCAATTTTTGAGGCTAGCTTTAAAAGATTGTTTGCACCTTCCTCAATCAGGGTGTCGCCTCCGAGCTTGATCTCTATCAGAGCATAAGAGCCATTACGTAAATGCAGCACGGCATCACACTCAAGACCGTTTTTTTCTCTGAAGTGATATAATTCACCATCCATATATTCTGCATATACTCTCAGATCGCGTACGCATAGATTTTCAAATAACAGGCCCATGGTATTCAAATCATTCAGAAGATCTTCAGGACCGATTCCCAATGCAGCTGTGGCTATTGATGGATCGACAAAGTAACGCGTATCTGTTGTGCGGATAGCAGTTCTTGATCTTAGATTGGGATTCCACGATGGGGAGTCTTCAATAACAAATATCTTGTTGAGAGCGTTTATGTATGAATAAAGAGTTACGTTATCGAAAGTATCTGTATCGTTTACCAGACAATCCTGGCGTATAGTTTCCAGTGATGCCTGTGAAGCAACGTTCCTGGCATATGAGCGCAGAAGTCTGCGAGATCTTTCTTTGTCACGTCTGACACCATCTACCCGGCTTATATCATCCGAAATGACAGCATCATAATAGTCAATAGATTGCCTCAACGCGGTTTTTTCTTTAAGACCGATTGATTTTGGCCACCCTCCGCGACAAATCAGGAAAGCAATATCTTCAATACTATGAGCATCAGTCCCGCTCGGATCAACCCCTTTGAACAGCTCTGAAAGCGAAAGTTTTCCGGAAGAGTCACCGGATTCAAATAGACTCATTGGCCGCATTCTCATTCTGGTTATGCGGCCGGTTCCGGTATGTGCAGACGGGTCGGGTTTTGCAGGCACAGCTGAACCGGTGAGTATGAATTGCCCGAATTCATCTCTCTGATCGACTTCGTAACGGACAGCGTTCCATAAGTTAGTGGCAAGCTGCCATTCATCGATAAGATGCGGAGTATCTCCTTCAAGCAGCAGAGCAGGATTGAGCTCAGCCATTTCCTGATACTGCTTTGTAAGATCAGGCCTGTCCATTTCTATCACGCTGTGGGCAATATGTTTTGCTGTAGTAGTCTTTCCGCACCATTTAGGGCCTTCTATAAGAACTGCACCACTGGATTCAAGCCGATCTGAAAGTATCTGGTCTGCGATTCGCGGCAAATATCTCTTCATTATTTATAAACCTCCCGAGAATAGAGTATCATGAGAGCAACGATAATTCAAGTGATTGGCCAAAGCCAATTCAAGTGATTGGCCAAAATTAACTCAATTAATTGGCTGCAAGGGATCCAATCAGGCTGATAGACCTCATAATGAGAGAATTGCGAGTATTGTCCCGGATTATCAGAAGAGAGCAAATGGCTATCATTTTATATCATAATATTCTCATAAGAATTGATGACATTTAGGTGTCAATAAAGTAGAATTCAATTGACTGTTCTTAATAACAGCCTGCAAGAAAACCGGCTCCGAAAAGGGCCGGTGTACATATGTAAACTTATACTCAGGAGGGTTGATATGAAACTCAGACAGAGAGCACTGGCATTGTTGCTTTCATTTGTAATGATCGTCACATATATGCCTGCGATCGCATTTGCCGGAGTTGATGGCACGGCAGAAGGCGATACACCTGCGGCAGCAGACGTTCATGATGAGAGCAATGCATCGGATGAGGCGGCAGATACAACTGAACAGCCTCAGGCAGAGCCGCAGTCAGAAGATGCGAGTGAGGATGCCGAAGCCGCATCTTCAGAACAAGCAGCTCCGGCAGCAGCGCAGGAGACACCTGCAAAGTCTGACGGCAATGCTACTGTGAAGGAGTCCGGACAGGATGAAGAACCTGCAGCATCAGATAAGGGCAGCAGACCTTCAGTAGTGTTCAGCGAGCCTGTAATCGAAAGAGGCACTGTATCCGTGGAGTCAGATAATGACGAACTGCTGATGCAGTACATGCAGAACATGGTCTCGGAAGAATCCGCAGCTGAATCTGCAAAGCCTGGACTCAAGAGGAGCAAGTCAGTCAAGAGAGTAGACAAGCTTGCTGATAAGGAAAGAGCTGTTTATCAGGTGCTGGCTGCTGAGTTAAAGAATATAGCTGATGGCAGCAGGACGACGACCTGGATCGAGGTCCCGATTGCAGATGCGGTCGAAGGCTTACAATCCAGCTATACAGCTGCCGATCTTGGCATTCAGGCACTTGTCCATACAGTCGTGGATGAAGATGGCAGTGAGTATCTTGAGCTCACAGAAGATGCTGATATTGCAGTCAACGAGCTTCTTGCTGTTGATAATAATGCAGTTATCAATGCGCTTATGGCAGACATGCCATTTGACTTATATTGGTACGATAAGACAGCTGGTTATCTCTCGGGCTGGAATTTCTCTTCTGTTGCGACATGGTCTGCAGACCTCGGAGAATATGTACTGTCCTTCGAAACAGAGAACGGTGATGCAGCGGCATTCCGCTTCTGCTTTGCAGTAGCTGAGGCTTATCGCGGGGCATTTGTCGAAACTGTTGACCTTGGCGAGGATGAAGAGGGCAACCCTGAGACCTTCGATGTCTATGACACAGATGCTGAGAAGACACAGGCTCCGGCTGCAACGGCAGCAAACGCAAGTGAGATAATAGCTTCTACAGCTTCACAGGGCCTCAGTGATGTAGATATCCTCACTGCATACAGAGATGCAATATGCGACAGAGTTTCATATAACTCAGATGCAGCAGCACCTGAATATGATGGCGGATACGGTGATCCGTGGCAGATGATATATGTCTTTGACAATGATGAGACTACAAATGTTGTCTGCGAGGGATATTCCAAGGCATTCCAGTTCCTGTGTGACAATACTGACTTTGCTGACAGTAGCATCGAATGTAATTCCGTGACAGGACAAATGGTCGATGAGACCAGTCGCGAGGATCATATGTGGAACATCCTGCATATGGATGACGGCAGGAATTACATCGCTGATGTCACTAACTCTGATGAGGACTCGGCAGGCCAGAATGGAGGCCTGTTCATTTCGCCTGCGCTCAATGGCAACGTTGAAGATGGATATGGATATCTTGATTCAGATGAAAACGGCGCAGCTGACCTGACATACGTTTATGATGAGGATACTCGTGCTCTCTTCACTGATGAAGAGCTTGAGATGTCTATGACCATGTATGAGGGTGCTGTAGAACCTGGTCAGGAAGAGACGATAATTCCGATCCAGCTCGATGAGGTGCTGTCGTGTGAGACAAGCGAGGAGAAGAATTATCAGATATATAGCTTTACACCTGAAGCTGACGGAACTTATTGCTTCGAGTCTAATGAGGCTTCTATCCCAACTTTTGGCGCAACTGGCTACATAGAGAACGGTGAATTCTATGAGGACGGCCGGGGATTTAGGGACGATATTAATCAGAATTTCCGCCTGTATTTTGACGCATCTGCCGGGGAGACGATTTATCTGAAGGCAGGAGCTTACGAGTTCGGAGAAGATGGAACCTCGACCTTTGATGTCAAAGTGACGACCAGCTCCAAAGTTGAGAGCATAGAACTAAGCCTTGTTGAACCGATTCAGGTCTGCGAGCACACACACGGAGGCTGGTCGACCGACAGTGAAGGGAATAAGATGTGGGAATACTACGTCCCGGGATTTACGGATGGAGATACCCTGACTGTAACTGACGGTAATGGCAGTGTTGTTTATACATACTCAGACGGGGAATTCCGCTCGGTTAACAATGATCGCATCTCACTCAGCTGGACCTCCGATCAGTGGGATAATGGCGAGTGGGGAGTAGGCACTCACGTATTTACTGCTAATTACAGGGGAGCGAGTACTACTCTTCCTGTAGAGATCACTGAGAGTCCGGTAAAGTCTGTTAAGTTCACTCCGGTAGAGCCGAAGACCTATGTTGAGGTTTTTGATGGAAATACCTACACGGATTGGAATAACGTAGAGTACACATATTACCAGCAGCCATACTTCCGTGACGGAGATATGCTGACTGTCGACGGTAAAGATTATATCTTCTCTGAGTACAGCGATCAGTTCGTATCAGACTCTGGTGATGTGATTACAAGCGATGATCTCGAATGGCTCGACTCAGACCAGTATCAAAACCACTGGGGTATCGGCAAGCATGAATTCGAATTTGGCTATATGGGGCAGTTTACGTCCTACCCTGTAGAAGTAATAGAGAATCCTGTAAAGACCATCGAATACATACCTGAATTGCCGTATATCTATTATGATGGCGTCGATAGTGATGAGACGATAACAGACGAAGAGGGAGTAGATCACTGCCTGTATGATACACCATACATGAGGAGTGGAGACAGGCTGATCATCAACGGGACAGACACATATACCTATACCTCTGGTGAGGATGAAGGAGAATTCATCGGACCGGAAGGGGAATATATTAGTTCTTATGACATTTCATTCTCGTCGAACCAGGAGAATGGAGAGTACTGGGAGCTTGGAAACAGCAACTATGTCACGGTAAGCTACCGCGGCAGGACCTGCACGGTACCGGTTGCCATCTTAGAGCCAGAGGTTCATGAAATTTCGTATCAGCCTGTAGAGGACTACATTCTGACTGAAAATGTCGATGGCTGGGATGAATGGGACGGTGAAGCTGGTGCCGAATTCTTCCGTTATGATGTGCCATACGGTGTAAACGGAGAAATCCTGACGGTTGACGGCAAGGAGTATACCCTGAGAAATGGTGAGTACATCAGTGCTGACGGAGAGCGTATTGACGAAGATGAGGTTGAGTTCAGTACTGACCAGAGCTATTCCAATCAGTGGAGCATCGATGATGAGGGCGGTCATTCAGTTACCATCAGCTACAGAGGCAATGAATGCACTGTTCCTGTGGTCATCGAGGCAAGCCCTGTTACCGCGATCGAATTCGAACCTGTTAAGCCGATCGTATTCTATGAACATGTAGGTGGTGAATGGGGCGAAAGCGTAAGCGGTGATTCAGACAGGTATTACTACGACATCTCAGAGTTCAGCGTAGGAGACAAGCTGACTATCCATAAGGGTGAAGAGACAAAGGTTTACACCTATAAATATACACCTTCAGGCGCAGCCTTCATTACCTATGATGGCGAAGACTCGATAGATCACTGGAAGGTCGATGTTTCTTCTTCGCAGCATGAGGGCGAAGGATGGCAGGCCGGACAGGAATATGAGATAACAATATCCTATATGGGAGCGTCCTGCACAGTGACAGCACGAGTCGAGGCGAATCCGGTCGAGAGCATAGTATACGAGCCTGAAGGCGGAGCCATCAGTATTATGGCTAATACCAACGGAGAGATGTATCGCAATTACTTCGAGTACTATCCTCCAGGGGCTCAGGTAGGTGACAAACTCACAGTTACTTTGGCCTCGGGCGATACTACTACGTATGTTTATAACGAAAAAGACTGGGGCTTTACGGATGGCTCAGGCAATGTGCTTGATACGCAGTATCTGCGCTTTAGATATAGCGGCTGGCAGGAAGAGGAATGGCCAGTCGGCAGCACACATGACTGCATAGTCAGCTACATGAATAAAGAGTGTCTGATTAAGGTCAGGATCACAGATAACCCTGTAACTGGTTTTTCCGTGCATCTGGAGAATCCTCTGAGGATCAAGGACACTGCTATGGATCTGATAGAGCATTCCGATGATGAAATCTATCCAATCTCGCAGATCGATGGATGGTGCACTGATCCTTGGCGCGGACTATTCAGGACCGGCGACTCTATAACAGTAAAGAGCACAACAGGTGAACAGATATACACTCTCAAGGAGGGTAATGACTACTTCGATAACGGAGCAGGCGGCAAGATCTACTGCTACGATATAGATTACGAAATGGAAGGCGACTGGTCTGTCGACGGTGATCCACAGGTGACCATGCGCTATATGGGAAGATACAGCGATCCTGTACCTGTTGAGGTCTATCCGGACCCAGATCATGTTCACAGCATGGTACACCATGACGCTGTCGCACCTGGCTGCCTTACAGGCGGATATGCTGAGTACTGGTACTGCAGCGGATGTGACCGCTACTATGCAGATGCGGACGGACAGACTGTCATGGCACGGGCAGACGCTGTTCTGAAGGCAACAGGACACACCTGGGACAAGGGCGAGATAACTAAGGAAGCAACATGCGGGGAAGATGGCGTGATGACCTATACCTGCACCGTCTGCGGCGCAACAAGGACTCAGTCTATCCCGGCCGGCAATCACAAGTGGGATGAAGGAGAAGTAACAGAACCGTCTACATGCCACTCGATGGGAACCAAGACGTACACCTGCCTGATCTGCGGAGAGCATAAGACGGAGTCGCTTCCGCTTGCACCTCATGCAGAGCTCAAGCACGTTGAGGCCGTGGAACCGACCTGCACGTCGTATGGCAATATCGAATACTGGTACTGCCCTGACTGCAGCAGACGATTCAGTGACGCAAATGGCGAGAATGAAATAGATCAATTTGAGCTGTCTCCACTGCCGCATACTCTGGTAGAGCATTCTTATGAGGCTCCTACCTGTGAGGTTGACGGACATGAGGCATACTGGGAATGCAGCGAGTGCGGACAGATATTCTCCGATGCCAATGGAGAGAACTACATCGGCAGCCCTGAGATCGTAAGTGCCATTGGCCATAAGTGGGGCGAATGGGAGCAGACACAGGCACCGACCTGCACAGAATACGGCGTTGAGACGCGCGTCTGCTCGAATGACGATAGTCATACAGAGACAAGAACTATCGATCCTATTGGACATAAATGGGGCGAGTGGGAGCAGACACAGGCTCCTACCTGCACAGAGCGTGGCGTTGAGACACGCGTCTGCTCGAATGACAGCAGCCATACAGAGACAAGATATACCGATGCTCTTGGACACGAATGGGGCGAGTGGGAACAGATAAAGGCACCTACCTGCACCGAAAGAGGTGTTGAGGCACGCGTCTGCGCAAGAGACGGTAATCATAAGGAGACAAGATATACCGATGCTCTCGGACATGAGTGGGGCGAAGCCGTATACACATGGGCTGATGACAACGCAAATGTCAAAGCGAAGAGAGTATGCCAGAGAGACGGAACTCATGAACTGAATGAGACTGCATATCCAAGCGTAACGAATACAGCTACATGTACTGAAGCAGGAGTAAAAACATTCACTGCTAAGTTCACAAGCGCTTTGTTCGAGACACAGACCCGCGAGGTGGAAAGTGAGCCTCTGGGCCATGATTATCATGATGTTGCAGGTACAGCTGCTTCGGCAACCTGCGAGACAGCAGGCAGGACCGCAGATCAGAAGTGCTCAAGATGCGGTGACATAATCGAAGGAGAGCCGATCGAAGCACTTGGCCATGATTACCACGTTGTTGCAGGTTCAGCAGTTGCAGCAACTTGCGAATCAGATGGCAAGGAAGCAGACATGAAGTGCTCAAGATGTGACAGCATTGAAACTGGTGCAGTCATCCATGCTCTTGGTCACGATCTTGTGAAGACGGAAGCTAAGGCTGCAACATGTACAGTAAACGGCAACATCGAATACTGGACATGCAACCGCTGCAAGAAGATCTTCAGTGACGAAGCTGCGACCACAGTAATCACTGCAGATGACACAATTATCAAGGCAGCAGGTCATGCATGGGGCGAGCCTGTATTCACCTTCAGCGAAGGAGGCGGCTCAGCAACAGCGACAAGAACTTGCCTTACAGACCCATCTCACCAGGAGACTGTCGATGCTGTAGTAACGAGCGAGATCACTAAGGTAGCGACAGCAGAAGAAATGGGTGAGGTCACCTATACTGCTACGGCGCTCTTCGACAATGTCGAGTACAAAGACACCAAAGTTGTCGAGGCGAATACATACATCCCTCAGTCGATCTCACAGCTGTCAGCAGTCGGAGATACGAATAAGATAAGGCTTGCATGGACAAGATCTCATGAAGTCAACAGCGAAGTTTACTGCATCTACAGAAGAGAAGCTCTGTCCGACAAGATCGAGCTGATCAAGAAGATCAACTCAAGAGAACAGCTTGAGTACACCGACGAAGATGTCGTAAATGAGAAGAAATATACATACTATGTGACATGCCTGAATGCTTATGGCCAGGAGAGTGCACCATCCCCTGAGGCTACTGCAATGGCGATGAAGGACGAGGAAAAACCTGCAGTAGTCCAGATGAGCCCGGCCGAGAACGCAATGATCGGCGGCAAGCAGACAATCAGCGCTAAGGCAACGGATAATGTTCAGGTCACATCAATGACACTTGAGATCTCTGTAGACAATGGATCGTCATGGACGGAGATCGCAAGGTCAGAGAACTCAGCAATCAGCTTCGAGCTTGATACGGCTGCTTACGAGTCAGGTGAGATCAAAGTAAGGGCTGTCGCATACGACGGAGCAGGCAATGTAGCTGAGCCATTCGTAAGCACTTACGTCATCGACAATGACGGCCCTTCGCAGGTCAAGAATCTGACAGCAGAAGCTACGGCAGAATCCGTAACACTCAAGTGGGATGATAACCCTGAGAACGACATCAAATACTTCCGCGTCGAGCAGGTAACCGGCAGCGGAGAAATCAAGAAGATCGAGGACGTCAATGCTCTCGGAGTTATTCTGCACGGCCTCAAGTCTTCAACTGAATACACATATCAGGTTACGGCCTACGATATCCTGGATAACCGCGGTGTGACTTCAGAGAGAGTCACTGTAACGACTGCAAGCGACGATATCGCTCCTTCAATAGTATCTATCAGACCTGAGCCGTCATTCGTGAGCGGTAATCTTGAGGTCACAGTAACTGCTAAGGATAATATGGGACTGGCGTCAGCCGGCATCCAGTATTCTTCAGATGGTCTGAGCTGGACATATCTCGATGAGACTCAGTTCGAAGGAGCGCCTGCAGAAGCGACTGCAAAAGCTGTCATCAATACTGATGACCTTGAGGAGGGCAGCCTCTTCGTAAGAGCAAAGGTGACAGACACAAGCGGCAATGAGAACGACTTCCTGAGGATGGAGCCTGTAGAGTACAAGATCGACCGTACTGCTCCTTCAAAGGTCACCGGTCTTACTGCAGAGGCTGGATCTGGCAGTATCAGCCTGAACTGGACTGCATCCGAGGATAAAGACATCAAGGGCTACAATGTTTACAGATCAGTAAACGGAGGTCAGGATGAACTCATCGCTAAGGCTGGCAAGAACTCAGTTGTAGATCATACTGCAAACACAGCAGGTACAACATACACCTACAAGGTAGCTGCTGTTGATAATGCCGGTAATATCGGTGAGCTGAGTGATGCCGTATCCGCAGAGGCATCAGCAGATACAGAGGCACCTGTAATCAATACATTCGAACCTGCTGCAGGTTCGAAGATCGGCCCGAGCAAGAAGACCTTCGCTATACTGATCAGCGACAATTCGGCTCTGGCAAGTGCGAAGATCACCTACACTGTCGACAGCAAGGACGGTGAGTCAGACATCACTGAGGAGCAGACTCTGTACGAGAATAATGCTCCTGGCGGCTACTATGTGAATGTCTCCGGAAACATCCCTGTAGATAACCTCGCAGATGGAGATGCCGTAAACATCCACGTTTATGCGAAGGATGCAGCAGGCAATGAGCTTGCGGGCAGCAATAATATAAGTTACACCATCGACAAGACTGCGCCTGCTGTTTATGGCCTGACAGCTGAACTGAAGGGACAGGATGTTCATCTCAGCATCAGCGGAGAGAGGGTTGCAGACCTTAAGGGCTACGACATCTACCGCAGAGAAGCAGGCGGAGAGCGCGAGTATATCGGAACCGCCGAAGCCGGCAATGCAACAGATGCAGACACGTTCGATCATGGTGAATTTACAGATACAAATACTGAGGCAGGCAAGACATATACTTACTTTGCTGTAGCATTTGATCAGTGCGGCAACACAAGCTACAGAGAGAGCGAGGAAGTGATCATTCCTGATCAGGTGATCCTTAAAGCTAAACTCACCAGCGACGACATTGTTGAAGGAGACGTAGAGTACTACTTCAGCGGCATCAAATCCGAATCAAATCTTGGAATCAAAGAGTTCACATTTGACTTCGGAGACGGCAGCGAGCCTGTTACAGGTGAGTCTGCACGTGTCGTTCACAGATACCCGGAACCTGCACTGGACGATGAAGACGGAACAGACACTTATACTATCCGTCTGACAGTAACTGATAACGCAGGCAATACGAATACGACCGAGCGCCAGGTCAAGGTAAAGCGTCAGGCACTGGTGGGTAAAGTAACCGTTACGGTTGTAAGACCGGATGGAACACCTATCAGTAACGTTCCTGTCTACTTTGACATGGACAGAACTCTCGAAAGAGTCAAGACAACTGACGGAAAAGGACAGGTTAAGTTTGTCAGTGATGCAGGAATGTACGCTATAGGTGCATACACTACTGGGTTCCTTCCGATCAGGCGAACCATGACGGTCAATGCCAACATGGAGAACCAGATAACTTTGACCCTGACTGAGAAGGAGATCGTAACTGGCAAATTCGAGGTTTCGAGACTGACTCTTGACGAGATAAGAGAGCTTGGTATCGATACATCTGATCCTGACAACATGCACTATGCGAGGATCAATGTCTCCCTCACATACGGAGAGGTCGAGGTCGTTGTTGATAAATACGGAGCTATCAAAGAGTGGATTAAAAGATTTGGTCAGCTCGATATCTTCCCGCACGTAAAGCCGGATGACAAGCATGTTGCTCACTGGCCGGACGTTGACGACGATGATGATGACGATGAAGGTGGCGGTGTAGGATTCACGAATCTGGTTCCTGAGATACCGTTCGTGGCTATCCTCGAGGTTCCGGTTGAGGCATCATTCCTCAAGGAATTCTTCGATGTAAAGCTTCATCTTCTCAATAACGCAACAAGCGAATTCGAGATCACAGATAACACTGTTACGCTGGATGTTCCTGAAGGCATGACACTGCTCGAGCTCGAGCAGAGAGACGGCAAGGTTGTGAACTTCGATTCGCTTAAGGGACAGGAGAGCAAGACCTTAGACTGGTGTCTCAGAGGAGACGAGGCCGGCGACTATACGCTGACAGCTGATTACTCCGGAATCCTCAGGAACTTTAATACTAAAGTTACGGGCAAATATCAGACCAAACCGATCCATGTCGCTGGACTCAGTGCAGGTAAGGTAATAATGGAAATCGATCCTTATGTTCAGTACGGATCATTCTATACCAAGATATCCCTGCAGAATGTAGGTGATGGTGACATGTATCTGCCGTCTATCGGAATCGTGGATGATCTGATCCATGCGACCGAGAAATATGCCGGAATGAATGAAGAAGGCGAAACGGTCGAGCTTACTGATGAACGTGACAGGAAGGTAAGACTCCTCAATGAATACCTTGAAGATAGCTCAGGATATAGCCAGGCTATACCTCCGGGAGGAATTGAGGTACTCACAAAGGGTCAGATGATTTCAAGGCGCTATGCGTGCTACGATCTCATCAGGAAAGAGGACCTTGTGGCATTTGAGGACTATTGTGCCGATATCGCAGAAGGATATGGAATAGGCTTTGAGTTAATAGTAAGACAGCACGATCTGTATGATATCGAGGAAGGAGATGCTGCAGCAGCAAAAGCTAAGAAGGAATATATTCTCGGAAGTAACGGCAAAAGCGCATATGATTGGGTAATAGACAAGGATAATGCTAATTTCTATTACTATATCCAGAACATTATGTCCAGGAAGGATGTAGGCACTAATGTTGGTATAGAAGCACATAGAGTACTTTCGTTTGCCCTCCAGACAGATCTTGGCGTGTTCACTGACGAGGATAAAGCAGAGGCTGTAGACAAATTCATTTTCCAGATCATAAATGATGACAAATTTGTTGAGCAGGCTGAGGAAAGGCTTACTGAAGAGTATCTGAATATTACATCTACAGTAATTGACTGGATGATCGCAGAGCTGAAGACTAACGAGAATCTCGGCACCATAGATATGGATGACATCGAGCAAGCGCTCAAGACTAACAAGAACCGCCGGAAGCTGGCTCAGGCCATCAGAGATGGAGATCCGGAAGGCTTCAGGGAGCGTGCTGAGAATATCGTCAGTGCTGCAGCGCCATCTCTGGGAAGTGCCCTTGTTCAGAAAATCTTCGATAAAGAGGTAACTACTAACGAAGTAATAGGAAAGTGTAACGACACTATAACTACTGGTGCCAGCTTCTACCAGTCCATGATTGATAAAGTAAAGACTTTGGTAGGGGCAGACACAAGATCAATGGAGGTCTACAACCGCATTCTGACTCTGCGCATAACCAAAGAGCAGACGGATGAGCTCCTGGACATCATTATGTCGGCTGGCAAGGAAAACATGGATGCTGCCGTATATAATGAGGTCGAGAAGCTGAAAGAGAGGCTTAATGATGAGTCCCTGGATCAGCAGAAGTTATTCCTGGAAGAACTCAAGAAAGCTGCCGGAGAAAGCGTAGTAGATTGTGCCGTAGATAAAGTCATCGCTGCGATGGATAAATACTTCTTTGCAGGAACACAGGGAGGCGTAATTTCGAGAGTAAGAGCAATCTTGAGTTTTATCTTCGATGTAATTGATTATTTGACCGGATGGGGCGATTCTGTGGAGATGGCACGGAACATCCAGGTTGCCGGAGATCTGACTAAAGCCGTAAGAAAGGCTACAACAACAGCAGCTGAGGGTACCGATGCTGAACACTTCCTCACCTGTCTCAAATATCTGGTCAAGATGAGGATGCTCGGAGAGAAGAACTATATCGGGGCAGCTCAAACGGAAGATAATAATCAGGGCGTCCTTAATATGATCAAGGATGACTACAAGACAGAGTACAGCGATCTCGATGAATACTACGCTGAATTCAAGGCAAGGATGATGGCATACAGGGACAGCCTGTTCCGCGATGTTGAAGGAAGTGTCAATACTCCGTCTGCACCAGAGGCAGGTATCGATTATGCGAAGGAGACAACTCTCCAGACCTACAGCGAAGAGTATGAGTACAGCTTTGGCGGAGCGTGGAAGGATTGCACCGGTGAGGCTATCCAGCTGGATCCGGAAGATGTCAGCCGTGACCTCAGGATCCGCCTCAAGGCCAATAAAGAACATCCTACGGGAAGCTCTGCATTTGTAGCAGTTCCGCCACGTCCATATATCAGCGGCGACGCTGTCTGCAGATACATGAACGTTAAGGATACTGAGAGTGTATACATTATCACCGGACTTCCGGATGGCACTTATTATTACGAATTTACGGATGACGTTAATCTTAATAAGCTGAGTCAGGATGCGGCAACACTTACAGTAACTGACGGATATGTAGAAATCGCAGATGCGGACAATGTCAAAGACGCATACCTTGCCGTCCAGAGACCTGCAACTACGGATGATTTTGCTTCTTCAGTCCGTACTATAGCTGCAGAAGAGTTCAAGAGAGGCGATATCAATATCACAGAGATCCCGGCAGAAGCAGATACTTCAGAAGTTCCGGAAGAATTTGCGGATGAGGCTTCAGTTGTAACTGCAGAGGCAGACAAAGGCGCAATGATGGATGCTGCAATGCAGGCTGCTGAGACAAGTGATGTTACTGCAGCGACCGCACTCGTACAGCTGAAGGAAGAGCTTGCCGGCAAGGAAGGTTCCGGAGTAACAGACTCCACCAGATCCTGGGAGGTCAAGCTCATCATGGAGACCTACATTGACATGAAGGTCACAGAAGTCAAGGCGAATGAAGCAGACAGCAGCGAGATCAAATCAATCGTTGTGGATATCACACCGATGAGCCGCATGATCGCTACTACAATGGACGTTGAGGAAATCAAGGTCGGTACTAATGCGATACAGATCGGAGAAGCAGAGAAACTCGACCTATCCGGACAGAAGACTAAGCTCAGGATCAAGCTGCCTGCAAGCTTCTACAATGAGTCCGAAGTTGTATATGTAATGCACCACGATGAAGAGTATGAAGCTAAGATAACAGAACACCTTGGAACAGGGGAAATCGTTATCGAGTTCGAGACCGACGGCTTCAGCCCGTTCAGATTCAGCGTCGAGCCTGCGACATCCATATCTGTGGGAGACGTCGGATACGCTTCGATGGCTGCAGCTATAGAGGCAGCTAAGGACGGCGACACGATCGTCCTCAGAGACGATGTAACCGAAGCTGTAACTGTCACCGGCAAGAATCTCAGTATCAACGGCGGAAGCCATGATGCGAACATTGTCGCAGGTGAGAAGACTGAAGTCACTCGCACCGGCAGCACAGCAAGTGGCGATCTCGTCATTAATGTCCACTATCATGCAGTTCACAAAGTGGAAGCTGCTGAGCCAGGTTATGATAGTCCGGGACATGGAGAATACTGGGAGTGCAGCTGCGGCAAGAAGTTCACAGATGAGACATGCACCACAGAGGTGCCTGCTGAGGACTTCACTCCATCACTGAAGGATCAGTATAATACTGCAGCATCTGCAGCAGCAACAGACTGCAACACAGCAGAATCCGTGATCGGCGAGGCCAACGAAATGATGGCTGGCGGCGCTACCGGCGTGGAAACAGAGCAGAAGGTAGCTGCAGCTGATTCAGCGGCAGACAAGGCTATCGAGTCAGCTAACGCTGCACTGACAGCAGCCGAGAAAGCACTTGATGCTGCGAAGGAAGAGCTTAAAGCGGATCCTGACAACGATGCTAAGAAGGCAGCCGTAACAGAAGCAGAGGGCTTAGTAGCTGCTGCAAAGAGTCAGTCTGCTGCGGCAAGTTCAGCAAAGGCATCCGCACATAATGCCGGTGCACAGCTTGCAGAGCTTAAGGCAGCAGAGGCAACGGAGAACGCAGCAGAGGCAGCAGCAAACGCTGCAAACCAGCCTAAGGGTACTCAGGAAGCGGTAGACGCAGCGCAGGCTGCACTTGAAGCCGCAAACGAGGCACAGGCAGCAGCCAATGCCGCCAAGGAAGCTGCTCAGGCAGCGGCAGACGCGGCTAAGGCAGCAGCAGATGAGGCTAAAGCAGCTGCAGAGGCTAAGGGTGTAGATCCTGCAGAAGACGAAGCTTACAAAGCAGCAGAAGCAGCATACAATGATGCTGCAAAGGCTGCAAGTGATGCTGCGAAGGCTGCAGATGATGCAGCGCAGGCTGTCAATGCAGCTCAGACCGCTCTTGAAACAGCAAAGAATGACAAGGAGGCAGCTGATGCACCGCCGACACCTGTTACACCTGTAACACCGGTGACACCGGTAACCCCTATTGTGACACCGCCTGCAGCACCGGTCGAGATTATCGATCTGCCGGCAGTAAAGATCTCCAAGCCTAAGGCAGCCAAGGGCAAACTGACTGTCAAGTGGAAGAAGGTCAGCAAGAAGAACCAGAAGAAGATCAGTGGAATCCAGATTCAGATTGCTACCGACCCAGGCTTCACCAATATTGTGAAGACCACAACGGCCGGCAAGAAGAAGACCTCCAAGAAGATCGGCGGTCTGCAGAAGAAGACCAAGTACTATATCCGCATCAGAGCATATGGTGCAGATAACCACTACTCAGTCTGGAAGAACAAATCTGGTAAAACCAAATAGGCTTCTGATACAAGGCAAACTAAGAAGAGGACAGGGCAACCTGTCCTCTTTGCTTTGTATAAACGATTTGGTAGAATAGCTACAGTTGAGAATCACCGTGGAAATAATGGATAATTAAACTCTTATAAACATGCCTGAATTAACACTTACAACATTTCTGATAGTTTGCCCGCTGGTGTTCCTCGGCGGATTTGTAGACGCGGTTGCGGGAGGCGGTGGCCTTATTTCGCTACCTGCATATATGATCGCCGGACTGCCGGTGCACAACTCAATAGCTACAAACAAGCTCAGTTCCGGAATGGGCACGACAGTATCAACGATCAGATTTGCCAGAGGCGGGAACATTCCCTGGAAGAAAGCCCTCCCGTGCGTCATAATGGCCATGATCGGGTCGGCTGCCGGCGCGAGACTCGCTCTTCTTGTCGACGCGGAACTGTTCAAGCGCCTGATGCTCGTCATCATACCTATTGCAGCGTACTATGTTCTTAAGAATAAAAGCATGGGAGAGGAGCCGGATCCGCTGGACTTTAAGAGCATGATGATCCGTGCTTCAGCAGTTGCGCTCGTGATCGGAATGTACGACGGATTCTACGGCCCGGGAACCGGAACTTTTCTCATCCTGCTGCTGTCTTCGTTTGCAAAGTTCAGACTCGGTGAGGCTAACGGTGTTGCAAAATCCATCAACCTGACAACCAATATCACATCGCTCGCCGTCTATCTCATGAGCGGCAAGGTAATAATAATCCTGGGCCTGATCGCCGGACTTTTCGGAATCGCCGGCAATTACATAGGAGTATCATTCTTCAATGAGAAGGGCGCCAAAGCAGTCAAGCCGATCATGCTGGTTGTCCTGACAATATTCTTTATCAGAATACTTACAGAAATCATGTAGTTTCAACAATGGCATTTGCTTTTCGAAGATCTGCAGCTTCTTCTTGAATATACCGGGATGCACACCCGTGACATTTAACGGAATTCCCTGATCGCAAGTTGTGAATAGTGGCCAAGCCTATCAAGACGGTGTGCGAATTCATTTATGGACATGCTGCCATACTTGTTAAGATCCATAACCAGTCGAAAAGCACCGGAGAGAACGAAATCAAAAACGAATGCAAGATCTTCTTTGCTGCAATCCGGGTTGTCCCGTTCCCAGTCCTGCATTACAGCAGGCTTAACAAGACCCTTGATCCGATCGAGGAATGCTGTGTCATTTCCCATGTTGACGATCAGTCTGAAGGTTTCCAGATTATTCATAAAATAAGTAAACAGAAGCCCCATATGGTCCAAGTCATGTTCGGGAGTGAGGTAGCTGTTAAGAAATGCCAGGTTTTCTTCAAATAACTGATCTTCTATCTCGGTCAGAATATCCTGCGGCTCTGCATAGTGCAGATAGAAAGTGCCGCGATTCAGAGATGCAGCTTCACATAATTCCTTAACAGTTATTTTATTGATCGGCTTTGTTTCCAACAGGTGAAGCAGCGCGCTGTGGAACCTTTCTTTCGTATATTGAACACGGGTATCAGTATTTTTCACGAGAAGTTCCTTTCTGTTATTTTCCCCAATAATGTCAGATAATCAACAAATATGCGCGGTCTGTCTATAAAGTGACAGATCAGCAAATTCTATTTATTGTGCGTTTTTCCTGCCTGATTAAAATAAAAAACAAGAAGCAAATCAACACTGTGTTCATAAAGTTTCGGAGAGTTTATCAAATACGTGTGAGAATACTCCCATCCTCTACAGGTGGTGAGTGGTAATGTCATAAGGAATCCTCCCACTGCGTGGGTCCCTCCTTGTGACTAAGATGAATCACACACCTTTTTCTTCAATATAATAAAGTACAGATAGCACAAGGATGACGTTCGATCAGCCGGTTGGGGGTGCAGGGACACATTTGGCGTATTTGAATGGCGTGATTTGGCGGATCCCTGCGGAAAGTTGTACAGCTCAACCTATTGAAATTTCAACGTTTTCGTGGTATAATACGAACATTAGTTCGGAGGTATATCATGAAACGGATCAGAGGGTACAGGTATCGGGCATATCCGGATAAGAAGCAGCAGGAGTTCTTTTCCAAGAACTTCGGCTCATGCCGCTATGTGTATAATCACTACCTTGCGATGAGAAAAGCAGAGTGGGAAGAGTGGCATGGTACGATGTCATATAATGACACAGCAAAAGACCTGGCAAATAACCTCAAGAAAGAGAATGAATGGCTGAAAGAAGCAGACAGCAGTGCACTGCAGCAGAGCCTGAGACATCTGGACAACGCGTATCAGAACTTCTTTTCAAAAAGAGCCGGCTATCCGAAGTTCAAAAGGAGGAGATCTGATCAGAGTTACCGGACAATGAATAACAATAACAGCATCCGGATAGAAGGAGATGTCATAAGACTGCCCAAGGCAGGAAAGATAAAGATAGTCAATACAAGAAACTTTGAAGGAAGGATACTCAGCGCAACAGTCTCGATGACATCGAGCAGCAGATACTACATATCTCTGCAGGTAGAGGAAGAGTATGAGATTCTTCCAAACAAGGGCGGGACGCTCGGCATAGATGCCGGACTGACTGTCCTGTACACAGATTCAGATAACAATAAGATCATCAATCCTAAGACACTGTCGAAACATGAGAAGCGTATCCGCAGACTCCAGAGAGAGCTGTCAAGGAAGAAAAAAGGATCGAAAAACCGAGAGAAGGCAAGGACAATACTTGCAAGAGAACATGAGAAGGTGGCAGATATCAGAAATGACTTCCAGCATAAGATGACCTATAGACTGGCGAACGAGAACCAAGTCGTCTGTATAGAGGATCTGAATGTGAAAGGAATGATGAGAAACCACAGACTGGCAGGGTCGATATCCGATGCATCATGGAGTGAGTTTTTCAGGAAACTGGAATACAAGATGGAGGACAGAGGGGGTACTCTGATAAGAGTGCCGAGGACATTTCCATCGAGCCAGAAGTGCAGCTGCTGCGGCAGACAGAACAGGGCGGTTCGAGACCTCTCGGTACGGACATGGATCTGCCCTGAATGCGGGACAAAACATGACCGAGACGTGAATGCCGCGGTCAACATACTTGCCAAAGGCCTTGAGATGCTTGCATCATGAAGCATAAGAATACATAAGCCAAAACAAATACCGTGGGTCGCACGGGAATCTACGCCTGTGGAGAGAGTGTAAGACGGTATCTCTAAGGAGAGACCGCAGTTCTCGCAGAAGCAGGAATCCCCCGCCTCAAAGCTTTAGCTTAGGTGGTGGGAGCGTTCAAAATCGGGAAAGGAAAGGAAAAACGCATGGCTACAGAAACAAAAAAGATGATAGTGACGGAGAACGGACTGTCGACAGATGATGACAGCAGACGATGTGAATTCATAAGAGAAGCAGTTTCGGGCGTCTTGCAGGCCAGAGATGCAGGCGTACCTGTAAAAGGATATATGTACTGGAGCCTGCTTGACAACTTCGAGTGGCAGGCGGGCTACGGCAAGACCTTTGGTCTCGTCGCTGTTGATAGAAAGACTCAGATCCGATATCCTAAAGACAGCCTGAAGGTTCTTGGAAGCCTGAATGCGTAAGAAAGGAAATTGATTATGAAGAAGATATCCTTTAATGACAAATGGACATGTAACGGAAAACCTGTCACATTGCCGCACGATGCTCAGATCTCGGAAAAGAGAGGGGAAGACATCTCAAACGGCGGACATGGCTATTTCCCGGGCGGCATCTATACATATGAGAAGAACTTTGCTGCACCGGATGAATGGAAGGGCAAAACTGTAATTGCTGAGTTCGAGGGCGTCTACAAAAATGCGACGGTCAGTCTGAACGGTAAGGATTTATGCTTCCATCCATATGGATATACAGGATTCTTTGCGGAGCTGGAAGGACTGAATTTCGGCGAGGATAATACTTTGACTGTTGTTGCGGACAACTCTCAGCTCCCTAATTCCCGCTGGTATTCAGGTTCAGGGATATACCGTCCTGTATGGCTCTATATATGCGAGAAAGAGGGCCTGCGCCCTGAGAGCGTTAAAATCAGTACAGTTTCCATCGATCCGGCTGTTGTGAAGGTCGAAAGCTCTGTTTCCATCAAGGCGAATGTAGAAGGCATCACGGGCGAGGGCACGAGCTTTGAACTGACGATCCCGAACGCGAAGCTCTGGAGCGATGAGACGCCGAGCCTCTACACCGCAAGAGTCAGTGCAGGTACTGGCGATACTGCAGAGATCCCATTCGGCATCCGCCAGATAACATGGTCGAACAGGGGACTGTTCATCAATGGTAAAGAGACACTTCTGCGAGGTGGATGTGTTCATCATGACAGCGGCATCCTTGGCGCGGCAACGTATGCTGAGAGTGAGGAGAGACGTGTACGCATCCTTAAGGAAAACGGATTCAACGCCATACGTTCTTCTCACAATCCTGCATCGAAAGCCATGCTGGACGCATGTGACAAATACGGCATGTACGTAATGGATGAGACATTTGACATGTGGTACAACCGTAAGAACCTGCATGATTATGGTGCGGATTTTGAAGAATGGTGGGAGAAAGACACGACCGCGATGGTCAATAAAGACTTTAATCATCCGTCCGTAATTATGTATTCAATTGGGAATGAAGTCGGGGAACCGGCTGAAGAAAAGGGGCTCGAGTACGGCAGGAAGATGGTGGATCTATGCCACAAGCTGGATGCATCCCGCCCTGTTACCTGCGGCGCCAACCTCATGATCATGTCGAAATATGCGAAAGGCAGCGGAATATATAAGGACGGGGAACAGAAGACGTCAGACAGCAAGAAGAAGAAAGAAGGCGGCAATGCCAGCCTTGCGTTCAACATAATAGCGTCTGTTGTCGGTCCGGGCATGAACAAAGCCGGAAACTCTAAGAAGGTGGATAAACTGACCACCCCGTTCCTGGATTCACTGGATATAGCTGGATACAACTACGGATCAGGCAGGTATCCTCTTGAAGCCAAGGCGCATCCGGAACGTGTCATATTCGGAAGTGAGACTTTCCCGCAGGATATATGGAAAAACTGGCAGATGGTTAAGAAATATCCATATCTTATCGGGGACTTCATGTGGACCAGCTGGGATTATCTCGGTGAGGCGGGACTCGGTGCATGGAGTTATACAGGCGGTATGCCGTTTAACAGACCTTATCCATGGATACTTGGAGGCGCAGGCGTCATTGACATCCTCGGAATCCCTGATGGCAGCTGTAAATACGCATCAACTGTATGGGGGCTCGAAGGCAATCCGGTAATAGCAGTCAGACCTGCAAATCATCCGGGCGTGCGTCCATCCAGATCCGTATGGAGAGGAACTAATGCAATAATGTCCTGGAGCTGGGCAGGCTGCGATGGAAATAAGACGACCGTAGAGGTCTATTCGGATCAGGATAAGGTAGAGCTGCTGATTAACGGCAAATCCGCAGGAAGAAAGAAAGTGAAGGAGTGCAAAGCATTCTTCAAAGTCAGATATTCTGCAGGCACAGTTACTGCAGTCGCGTACGATGCGAGTGGAAGAGAAACCGGTCGATCCGAGCTGAGATCAGCAGATGATCAATTCAGAATCGCTGTACGGCCGGAAAAAACAGAAGTCAATTCTGGTGAGATAGTTTATATTCCTGTTAACATAGAAGATTCAAATGGTGTGGTCGAATCCAATGCGGACCGCAGGATCACTGTGGAGGTGCAAGGTGGTGAATTGCTGGCGTATGGTTCTGCCAATCCTTGCACGGAAGAGCAATACCACACCGGAAGCTTCACAACCTATTACGGACGTTCGCTTGCTGTGGTACGTGCGGGTGCTTCCGGAACGATGAAGGTGACAGCAACTGACGGAAGCATGAAAGATATAGCTGAGATCATCGTCAAATGAGGAAATCGAAATGAAAGCGATCCATTTACAGGTTGAGTATCTGACCAAGCCACTGGGGCTCGGGACTGCGGTGCCGCGATTCTACTGGAACTGCGACAGTGGCATCAGGCAGCCTGCGAAGCATATAAAATGCTGCTGAATACTGAAAAGCCGGGATGGCTCTATGAGGTAACACATGGTGCGACCACAATCTGGGAGACATGGGAAGGCTACACAGGCCGTGGTGACGCAGGAAGCCTCAACCACTATTCTCCTGGCGCGGTCTGCCAGTGGCTGTTTGACACGGCAGCGGGTATAAGACCTGATGGAGAAAACCATTTCATAATAGCGCCGACACCGGGAGAGGCGCTTGACTTTGCAGAAGCTTCCTATCGGAGCTTATATGGCGAAGTAAAGAGCAGCTGGAAACGCACCGGAAAAGGTTTAGAATACACAGTAAATATCCCGCCAAACTGTACAGCCGATGTTGTGATAAATGGTTTCAGGAAAACAGTAGAAGCTGGTGAACACATTTTCTAAAAGGCACTATAAATTCCAGCTTGAGGAGGAAGATGCATGAGACATTGCGGAACACAAAGAATTGAATCGGAACGGCTGATACTGAGACCGTTTTCTGTTGATGATGCCGGGGCCATGTATAAGAATTGGGCTGCGGATCC
>JAFWHB010000025.1 GCA_017512145.1 Mogibacterium sp.
AAAGAAACCGCCAAATAACTACACTCATAAACAACACGACGCTCATCAGAACTAGCAGACGGCGCCTGGTAAACGCTGCGGAAATGAGTCAGGGGACGTACCCTGACTCACTCTTTTACTACACATCGCCGCTGTGATATAATTTTTGTGTTAATGTGCTGTACTCAACCAGAGTATCTGAAGATAGATGGCTTAACAATACTATGAGGACCTACAGCGAAGAACATGAAGATAGCTCTGACAGTTACACGAGAGCCCTGGAACTGGCATCCCGTGTGATTGAGTTGTCAAGAGATTCGCTGTTCGTCAAACTGCATTATATGCAGAGAGCAATTTCGAATATTGAGATCCGTCCGTACACGGGCATGGAGAACATTCTCTTTGCCTGTGATGGGCGGATTCTTTATTATGACCCACTGTATGTCCTGGCGAGATACAAGGATAATATCAATAACATAACGCATGCTCTGCTGCACAGCGTGCTGCACTTCGTGTTCCATCACGGCTTCACGGCTGGTGATATGGATACGGATCTGTGGGATCTGTCATGTGATATCGCGGCCGAAAACATCATCAGGGAGCTTGGCTGCAGCTCAGCAGATATTCCGGAGCAGACCCTTCAGAATCCGGTGATAGCAGATCTGTCTGAGAAGCTGCCTCTTCTTAACGCTGAAAATATTTACAGGCATATGAACAACGCTTTGACCCAGGGTGAGGACAGAGAAGGGATACTTCGCCTCAGGAATCTGTTCCGTATGGATCAGCACAGCCTGTGGCCTGATCGGGCAGAGAAGGGTATATATGATGACTCAGTAGAGATGATGCGTATCTGGCAGGATACCTCAAGGCGGATGCAGACCGAGCTTGAGACGACTGGGGAGAAAGGCGTTCTCTCCGCATCACTTGGCAGGATCAACAGGAGCAGACAGAGCTACGCGGCGTTCCTGCGACGGTTTGGCAATCACGGGGAGATCATGCGTCTCTCTGAAGATGAATTCGACAACAACTACTATAGCTACGGGCTGGAGCTTTACGGCAACATACCGCTGATCGAGAATCTCGAATACCGCGAGGACAAACACATCCGGGAATTCGCCGTGGCGATCGATACTTCGGGAAGCGTGCAGGGAGAGACCGTGCGCAAATTCGTGCAGCGCACATATGACCTCATCAAGTCGCAGGAGACCTTTGACACCCGGATGAAGCTTCACATCATCCAGTGCGATGACCGGATAAGGGAAGACGTCCTGATCGGATCGGACGAGGAATTCGAAAGATATATCCAGAATATGAAGATACTGGGCCTCGGCGAGACAGATTTCAGACCAGTATTCGCACATATAGACAGAATGCTCGAGGAACACAGGCTGACCAACCTCGCTGGTCTACTGTACTTTACCGACGGCAAAGGCATATTTCCCGCCAGAAAACCAACTTACGATACAGCATTCATAATACACAGTGACGAGGTCTACCCGCCTGAAGTGCCTCCATGGGCGATGCGGGTGATGCTCGAAGAAGACATGCAGTGATGAGAGATATCAATGTTACAGGTAGCGATCATTCCAGTCTGCCTGATGTAACTGAATATATAGAGAACGGCAGGCTTGTGATTCCTGAAGGGATAGAGTATATCCTGGAGGAGAGCTGCTACGGCAGAGACGATCTTGTGGAAGTATTCCTGCCCTCGACGATGAAGGTCATAGGACCTGTTGCTTTTGCAGAATGTCCGTCACTTACTGCCGTGCACCTGAACGAAGGCCTGACTGAGATCGGGGACGGCGCTTTCCTCGGGACCGTTCAGCTGACCGGGATAGAGCTTCCGGGGACCCTCAAGACGATCGGCCAGATGGCTTTCTACGGGAGTGGCCTGACATCCGTCCTGGTTCCGGCATCGGTAGAGTTCATCGGAGAGATGGGATTCTGGGAATGCGCATCACTAAGGCGCGCGGATGTTCTGAATCCGGCCTGCGTAATAGAGCAGGATGCCTTCGGTGACTGCCCGGCTCTGGTGCAGGGCTATATGGCGCCCGGATTTCCCAAGGATGATCTGCAGCCTTCGAACCTTCTGTTCTCGCTGCTGTGGGCATCTGAATATGACAAACACCTCTCGGGCGAAGTCAGAGTCAGTGCCGAAGAGCGCAGAGATTATACCTCAATGCACATATATGCCGACGTGCCGAGGGAGCTGCAGACGGTCTCTGAGCGTGCGATGACATTCATCCGCAAGAATCAGGGGCTCGTACTGGAGACGATTCTCAGGCAGGACAATACGCCGGCGATGAGAGGAATCAGGGAGTATGATCTTCTGAGCGTTGAGGCTCTTGAGCAGGGCCTCAGAGAAGCGGCCGCCTCGGGTAAGACAGAGCTTGCGTCGTTGTTCCTCTCAGCCAAAGCCAAACAGCAGACGGCGAAAGGCACGGGCGTCCAGGCCTCGACATCGGAATTTGAACTGTAAATCAGAAGAGGAGAGATTTGATGAATATAGGTGAAGCCAAGGTCCAGCTTAAGAATGCACTTACTGCATATTTTACCCGTGACAAATACGGCAATTTCAGGATCCCGCAGGAGACCCAGAGACCTGTTTTCCTGATGGGGCCTCCGGGTATAGGCAAAACAGCAATAGTAAGGCAGGTCGCAGATGAAATGAACATCGGAGTTGTGGCCTACTCGATCACGCATCATACGAGGCAGAGCGCCCTCGGACTTCCGATGATAGTTACCAGAGAGTATGGCGGCAGGGAGTACCATGTAAGTGAGTATACGATGTCCGAAATAATCGGCTCTGTATATGATGTCATTGCAGAGAGCGGAGCAGAAGAAGGGATCCTGTTCCTGGACGAGATCAACTGCGCCTCAGAGACACTGACTCCTGTAATGCTGCAGTTCCTCCAGTTCAAGACCTTTGGCCGGCATCATCTGCCTCCGGGGTGGATCATCGTTACTGCGGGCAATCCGCCGGAGTACAACAGGAGCGCAAGAGACTTTGACATAGTCACCTGGGACAGGCTCAAGAGGATAGATATCGAGCCGGATTATCAGGCGTGGAAATCATATGCTCTCAAGCATAATGTGCACGGATCTGTCGCAAGCTATCTGGATATACGCAGGGAGAATTTCTACAGAATAGAGACCACGCCTGAGAGAACGGAATTCGTGACTGCAAGAGGCTGGATGGATCTCTCGGATATGATCCATCTGTACGAAGAGAAGGACCTCAAGGTGGACAAGTCACTGGTAATACAGTATCTGCAGAATGACGAGGTAGCAGGTGACTTTGTCGCCTATTATGACCTGTACAATAAGTACAAGAGTGACTACAGGATAGATGAGATATTGTCGGGACAGGTTCCTGACGAGATAATGCTCAGGGCCAGATCCGCAGGCTTCGACGAGAGGCTGAGCCTGCTCGGACTTCTGCTCGGAGCAGTCATGAGGGATTTCCGAGGGGTGATCGAGCAGGAGGACACTTTGTCAGAACTTCTGCCGATTCTCAGAGATATCAAGCAGCAGGAAACAGAGGGTACAGACTGCAGCGAAGCGGTTGCAGCAGCTATAGGGGCTCTGAGAAAGAAGATGGAGCAGACAGAGAAGAGGGGCATCCTTACACAGGAGAGGCAGCTGCAGCTTGAAGGTGCGCTGGCTTTCCTCAGGAAGACCATGGAGGAACTCAGGAACGGAGCATCAGGATTCGGTCATATCAGGAAATGCTATGACGAGGAGCTTGCGAGGATGCGCTCTGATGCAGAGGCTGCGTCCGGAAGACTGAAGGCCGCGTTCGAGTTCATTAATAACGCCTTCGGGACAGGCGATGAACTTCTGATCTTCATTACTGAACTCACTGCCGGCTGGTACTCGGCAAGATTCATTTCGAGGTATGGAAGCGATGAGTACTATGACTGCAGCGAACAACTGGCATTCCACCAGCGGCATCTGGATCTCGCTGGCGAAATAGGAGATATAGTTAATATTAATTCATACGAACTTTGAACTTGAGGAGAAAGGAGAACGCTTATGGCTAAATACGATGTAGTTGTTGTCGGAGCCGGCAATTCAGGCCTGGCAGCAGCACTGCACATGCAGCAAGCCGGTAAGAAAACTCTGCTCATCGAGCAGCACAATCTTCCGGGCGGCTGTGCATCCAGCTTTGTACGCGGCAGGTTTGAGATCGAGCCATCACTGCACGAACTGTGCGATGTCGGATCGGTCACCAACCCTGGCGATGTAAGAGCGCTGATGGATCTCTATGGTGTGGATGTCGACTGGATAGAAGTTCCGGATTGCTTCCGCGTTGTGTCAAAATGGACCGACGGGGAGAAGATGGACGTTACCATGCCGGCAGGAAGACAGCCGTTCATAGATGCTGTCGAGAAATATGTACCGGGCAGTAAACCTAAGATGGAAGAACTGTTCGAGCTGTTCGATGAAGTTCTGGCGGGCATAGGATATATCAGCGCATCGAATGGTCATGCAGACAGTGAAGTCCTCAAGAAGGACTACCCGAATCTGCTGAGAACGGGCGCTTATCCTACGCTCAAGGTGCTGAAGGCGATGAAGCTGCCTCAGAGAGCGATAGACATCATGTCTGTTTACTGGGCTTACCTCGGCGTTGACCTTGAACATCTGTCCTTCATCCACTATGCCGCAATGGTACACAAATACGTTACAAGAGGCGCATATATTCCTAAGCATACATCTCATGAGATCTCGGTCAAAATGGCAGAGAGATTCAGAGAGATGGGCGGCGACCTGTGGTTCAACTGCCGTGCGGAAGAGTTCCTGTTCGACGGCGACAAACTGTGCGGTGTCAGGACCAATATGGGAACGATCGAGACCGGCCATGTTATTGCCAACATCAACCCGGATATCATTTACGGCAAAATGATGCCTAAGGAACTGATCCCTGAACGTGAGAAGAAGCTCTCCGCAGCCCGCGGCGGCAATATCGGAGGCCGTATGTTCACAGCTTACTTCTGCCTTGACTGCACAGCAGAAGAGCTCGGAATCAAGGACTACAACACATTCCTCTTCGGAACCTCGGATTCTCACAAGGAATATGTGAACATGTGCGGAAGCATGGAGACAAATCATTACGGAATCCTGCTTTGCTACAATATCGTTAATCCTGACGCTTCGCCGGAGGGAACATGCATCTGCTCACTGACAACATTCGGCGCGACCCCGACCTGGGAGAAAGTCTCGCAGGAAGAGTACGTCAAATACAAAGAGAAGGAAGTCCGCAGAATGCTTAATGATGTGAAGACCAAAATGGGAATAGACTTCACAGGCCACATCGAAGAGGCAGTCACAGCATCCCCATGGACCTTCGCAAGATATCTGAACGCACCTCAGGGAGGCGTTTATGGTTATGAGACAAGAGACTGGGATGGCATGATGGCAAGACTTATGATGCTTGATCAGGATTATCCTATCAAGGGTCTCCGCCCATGCGGAGCTGCCGGCCCGAGAGGTGACGGTTACAGCGCTGCATACATCTGCGGACAGCTCATGGCAAAGCTAACACTTAAGGATATGGCAGAGGAAGGAGGCGCGAAATAATGGCAGTAAATGTTAAGGTCGGTCTTATCGGGCCGCTGGACATGCTCAAGTTCAAGAACATGGCCAAAGTCCGCGAGCAGGCTATACAGGCTGCTCCGGCTGACGAGATCACAGGAGAATTCTCAGTTAACAAACTGGCTAAAGAGCTCCACCCTGACTATCTCAAGCTCAGAATTGCCGAGATCAAAGAGCACAAAGCCGCAAAGTCATTTGTGTTCGAGTCGGCAGATGACAAGAAGATACCTTACTTCAGAGCGGGACAGTATCTGTCACTCAAGCTCAAGATCGGCGACAGTTATATAACACGTCCGTATTCAATTTCTTCTGGCCCAAGATGGACCAAAGACGGCAAGATATCGATCACTGTCAAGGCGAATAAAGACGGATTTGCCGCAGACTGGATGCTTGAGAACTTCAAGGTCGGCGATGAAGTGATATCCAGCGCTCCTGAAGGCCAGTTCTACTATGAGAACCTCAGAGACAGCAAACATGTGATTGCGCTGGCAGGTGGTTCAGGAATCACACCATTCCTTTCAATGGCTTATGCCCTGAGAGACGGAGATGAGGATTTCAATATGACCCTTCTGTACGGCAGCCGCACAGAGGAGGATATCCTGTTCAGGAAAGAGCTTGATGATATCGCATCAGCATGCAGCAAGTTCAAGGTCGTACATGTACTCTCAGATGAGGACAAGGAAGGATTCGAGAAGGGTTTCATCACAGCGGATCTCATTAAGAAATACATGGCAGGAGATGATAGTATTTTCATCTGCGGACCAGAAGCTATGTACAGATTCGTTGACAAGGAAGTTGCCAAACTCGGACTCCCAAGAAGACTCGTCAGACACGAGATGCTCGGCGTCACCAAGAAAGTATGGGAGCAGGACGGATTCCCTGCAGAAGCCAAGGACAAAACTGTCAAGCTGACAGTACGTGTAGGAGAAGCTGAATGCACTATCGATGCATCCTGCACCGAGCCGGTTCTCGTTGCAATCGAGAGAGCAGGCATCAAGGCACCATCACGCTGCAGAAGCGGTGAATGCGGCTGGTGCAGATCCAAGCTCGTAAGCGGCGAAGTATACATTCCGGCAGAGAATGAGTTCAGACGCTACGAAGATAAGAACTTCGGATACATCCATCCATGCTGCACATTCGTCCTGACAGACGCAGTAATAGAAGTACCAGGAGAATACTATTAATTGATGATTGACTATATTACATTTGAAGGAACGAGATATCCGGTAAGGGATGTAAGGCTGGAAGAATATGAGGTAGATGTTAAGGTGTCATGCGAGTCACTGGAGTCACTTATTATGGATGATGAGGGTGAATATACTTCAAGAGAGGCGCAGCTCATAGATGAAATCATATTCTTCTATGTGCCGGATGACATGATCGAAGATGCCGGAGATGAAAGTCTCGAAACCTATATCACAGACAACCTCGAATGGGGATACTGACAGCGGCTGATGGAGTCGGGGGACGTACCCGTTGACTCACTTTCGGTGAGTCAACGGGTACGTTCCCCGACTCTTCAGATTGACTAAAAACGGAACATAATGCAAAATATTATCAGGCACGTTTCATGACATATAGATAGTACAACCGGGGTGCGTATGAGATATAAACCAATCAAGACAAACATAATCCTTTGCATGCTCATAGCAGCTTGTCTGCTTTTCAGCATGATCAATCCTGTAATCGTCCGGGCGGATGATACGAAGCCGGTCCGGGTTGGTTACTATGAAAATGAGATCTTTCAGGAGGGGGCAAAGGAAGGCGCTGTAAAAACAGGCTATGCCTACGAATACTACCGCAAGCTGGCAGAATATACCGGCTGGAAATACGAATACGTATACGGCTCCTTTTCTGATCTGTATCAGATGCTGCTGGATGGTGAGATCGACCTGCTGGCGGGCCTGGCACGCAAGGAAGACAGGATCGGCCTGATCGGATATCCTGAAGGCGCTATGGGGCACGAGTCCTACAATCTGGTAAAGCGCGAGGATGATACGGAGATCACCACAGATCCCGCAACGCTGGAAGGCGAGAGAATCGGCGTCATGCAGAGCGCTATCGTGGAGACACTGAATCAGTTCTTAGACTCGCATAACGTGGCTGCTGAGGTCATAACATTCCCGGATTATGACAGCATGTTTGCGGCTTTCGATGCAGGAGAGCTGGATGTTCTCGCGTGCGAGGGCGACAGTGGGTTCAGCGTGGAAAATGCTGTGAACCTCTATGCCTTCGGAGCATCCGACTATTATCTTGCAGTTAATATAAAGAGACCGGATCTTCTTGCGCAGCTGAATACGGCACAGACTCTACTGACTGCAGAGGAACCAAACTATCTTAACTCTCTCAGTACGAAATATTATTCAGGGAGTCTTGCGAGCCGTGCGCATTCTAGCGCGGAGACAGAATGGCTGAAGTCCCATGATGAGCTCAGGGTCGGATATCTGGAAAACTATCTGCCTTACAGCGACACAGATGAGAACGGACAGCCGACCGGCATCGTGACTGATGTTACAGAGCACCTTCTGAAGAATCTGCATATTGACACACTTTCCATTAGCTATCATGGTTATAAAAAATATGATGATATGATTGCGGATCTTGTTGCGGGGACGATAGATACAGCCTTCCCGGTTGGCGGCGGTCTATACTACTCTGAGGAGAGCGGTATCTATCAGACCAATCCCGTTGTTAGCGCAGCAACAGAGATCGTGTTCAGCGGGGAATTCAAAGGGGATGAGATAGAGCATTTTGGCGTCAATGAGAACAACAGGATGCAATATTACTATGTCCGCACCCATTTCCCTGACGCCGAGATCACATTCTATCCTTCCGTAGATGACTGCCTTGAAGCGGTCGTTTCAGGAAAAGAGGACGCAACAACACTAAATGGTCTCCGTGCAAATGACATTCTGAAGAACGCTCGTTATGAAAGTCTTTCGCTTTTGCAGCTAAGCCAGAGCGATGACAGGTGCTATGGCGTTGCTATGGGTAGCGAAGGCCTTCTGAAGCTTCTGAACAGGGGCATTAATGTGCTGGGGCCTGATTATGGCCAGAATCAGGCCTACCGTTATGCCGATGGACTGTACTCATACAGCACCCTCGACCTGATCCGGCAGCATATGGTCGGATTTATTCTGGCGATCCTGGCAGTTGCTGCAGTTATTATTTTCCTTCTGCTTCGTGACAACAAGCGCTCCCAGACACAGATCAGGGATAAGGAAGCAGCCCGTGCCGAGCTGGAGGAGAATAACAGGAAACTTGAGGAGAGCAGGCAGGCTCTTCTTGAGAACAATGAGATCATTGCTTCTGCCGGATTTGGCGTCTGGCATATAATCCTGGAGGACGGCAAAGCTCCGCGCATGAGGGGAAATGCCAAGATGATCGAGCTGCTGGGAATCACCGGACAGGATCTGACAGAGGAAGAATTATATGAATTCTGGTACTCCCGAATCGAAAAGGATGCGATTCCATCTGTACAGAAGAGCGTTGCGGAGATGCTGGAGGGAAAACTGTCCGAAAATACATATCTGTGGGAACACCCGGAGTCAGGCATGATCTATGTGCGCTGCGGCGGGACTTCGAAGACTCTGGATGAACATACACACCATCTGAGCGGCTATCACAGTGACGTAACAGAGATAGTCAGGGCAGAGCAGGAAAAGCAGAAAGCGCTCTCTGACGCTTTGACCGCAGCAGAGAACGCTAACCGTGCCAAGACTGCATTTCTGAACAATATGTCCCATGATATCCGTACCCCGATGAACGCAATAATCGGGTTCACATCACTGGCTGCTTCTCACATAGACGATCCTGAGAAGGTCAAAGATTATCTGCAGAAGATCACCGTATCCAGCCAGCATCTGCTCTCACTGATCAACGACGTTCTGGATATGAGCAGGATCGAAAGTGGAAAGGTTACGATCGAAGAATCAGATGTCCATCTGCCGGATGTCATCCATGATCTCAGGACCATCGTTCAGGCAAATGTTACTGCAAAGCAGCAGGAGCTCATAATCGATACTCAGGATGTAAAGCATGAGGATATCATTACGGATAAGCTTCGCCTGAATCAGGTGCTGCTCAACATCCTGTCGAATGCCATCAAGTTCACACCTGCCGGAGGCACGATCAGTTTCAAGGTGATCGAGGAACCTTCCGCAAGCGATGACACAGCGAACTTCGTATTCCGTATCAAGGATAATGGTATCGGAATGAGCGATGAATTCCAGGAGACGATCTTCGAAGCTTTCACAAGAGAAAGGACCAGCACGGTCAGCGGCACGCAGGGCACCGGACTGGGGATGGCAATCAGCAAGAATATCGTCGATATGATGGGAGGTTCTATTAACGTCGAGAGTGAAGAAGGAAAAGGCTCTGAGTTCATTGTGAGGATTACTTGCAGGATAGGTGAGAGCGATAATTCAGTCGCCGAAGCAGAATCTGCAGCAGTGGATTTCACCGGAAAACGGATCCTGCTTGCAGAAGACAATGAAATGAACCAGATGATTGCGGTTGAGATTCTGAAAAGCGCCGGCTTTGAGATCGATATCGCGTCAAACGGTGCAGAAGCCGTCGAAAAAATGGAACAGACTCCTGCCGGAACCTACGATGTTATCCTTATGGACATCCAGATGCCGATAATGGATGGATATGAAGCAGCAAAACGCATACGCAGGATGGAAGATCCGCAAAAGGCGGGCATCCCGATCGTTGCTGTGACAGCCAACGCCTTCGAAGAGGACCGTAAGATCGCACTCGAGGCAGGAATGAACGGACATCTGGCAAAGCCTTATGATATCGATGCCATCATGAAGACACTGGCAGAACTGCTGAAATAATGCCGCAATTATTGAGTCGGGGGACGTACCCGTTGACTCACCGAAAGTGAGTCAACGGGTACGTCCCCTGACTCACGGTCCTTAAGATCCTGAAATGGTTTTTTCTTGCGGTCAGCATCCCGTCCTGCTTCATTTTACCGATCTCCTTGGAAAGAGCCGTCCGTTCTACGTTCAGATAGTCGGCCAGCTGCTGCCGGTCAAAGGGGATATCGAATTCGTCAGATCCGGTCTGCAGTGATACAGAACTCAGATAAGCCATG
>JAFWHB010000026.1 GCA_017512145.1 Mogibacterium sp.
AAAGGCACTATAAATTCCAGCTTGAGGAGGAAGATGCATGAGACATTGCGGAACACAAAGAATTGAATCGGAACGGCTGATACTGAGACCGTTTTCTGTTGATGATGCCGGGGCCATGTATAAGAATTGGGCTGCGGATCCTGAGGTGACTAAATTTTTGACATGGCCTCCTCATGAAGATGCTGATGCAAGCAAAGCAGTGCTGACGGAATGGGTTGATTCATACGCTAAGAAGGACTTTTATCAGTGGGCAATAGTCCTGAAAAATAATGGTCCTGAGCCGATAGGAAGCATTTCTGCGGTTAATATTAACGATGATATTTCTATGATCCATATCGGCTATTGTATCGGAAGAGCCTGGTGGCATCAGGGAGTCACGTCCGAGGCACTAAAAACGGTGATCGATTTCTTCTTTGAAAAGGTTGAGGCGAATCGTATAGAAAGTCGTCACGATCCGAGAAATCCTCATTCAGGCATGGTGATGAAGAAGTGCGGCATGAAATATGAAGGGACCCTGCGCAGTTCCGATAGAAACAATCAGGGCATCTGCGATGCGAGATGGTATGCAATTCTGAAGTCAGACAGATAGATCAATTCAAATTTGTAGGGTAAAAGATGAGTTTTAGAGATTTCAATGATGAAGGTCCGGGAACGTTTGTATGGGATTTTGTTCTCGGTGGTAATACTAGGTCATCACAGTGACAGTGTTTATCGTGGTGAGTGGGAGAGCAACGTGGACTGGTGCTACTGGGATTATCCGCTGATTGAACTCGCGGGCATGACATATGGTCTTCTTGGCTGTGGCAATATCGGTATCCATACTGCTGAAATAGCGAAAGCTCTGGGAATGCATGTCATCGCCTACGATGGAAGACAGAGGGAAGAAGCTTTAGCACTTGGTGTTGAGTACGTGGAGCTTGACGAACTGTTTGCCCGGTCTGATGTACTTGGACTTCAGATGCCGCTCTTCCCTTTCAATACGGGAATCATCAACAAAGAAAACATTGCTAAGATGAAGGATGGAGTCATCATCATAAACAACAGCCGCGGACAGATGGTAGTTGAACAGGATCTTGCAGATGCACTTAACAGCGTATCATGGATACTACAGTTGAGAATGTTGAAGCATTCGTTGCCGGCGCACCAGTAAATGTAGTAAACAAGTAGTCAAGGAAGAACTGAAAAGGGAAGCTGCCATAGATCTCTCTGCACGAATTGATCCGGTAAAGCAAGCTTCCCTTTTTATTGTTCAAGAAGGTTTAAAGGTTTTTTTGCTATTTCTCAGTTTCATGTAACAGTTCTTGTTCTTTCTTATAATCCGGATTATACATTCCATCCTTGATGAAGCGTGTGAGGAACAGGTCTATGATGAAGAGGATGATGAAGAACATATATGCGCCCTTCAGACTTCCTATCAGCCTGATTGCAGCACCGTTGATAGCTCCGTACCATGCGTTGATACAACTGTATAGGATATAGAAGAATGGCCATACATATTTGAACTCCTTTGTGCCCCAAATTGAAGCAGGCAGCGCTATAACAAAGTTTGCCGAAGCTCCTGTAGATACACCAAGCATGAATACTGAAATATATACGCTCCATCTCATGCCGATCAGATTGAGAGCCAGTGCTATGGCATACCAAACAAGAAAGATTTGTATGGATCTTACTGTGCCGGTCTTCTGACCCAGGATGCCCCATGCCCAACTTCCGAAAATACCTACGATGGCAATTATCGACATCATCGTGATAGCCTGAGTTTCTGTAAATCCGATCTCCATATTTCTTACAACTAGCTGGGTCATGATACCGGTAGTACCTACCATCTGCAGACCAACTACCAGACCTGCTATCCAGAATGTAGGGGATGTAAGGGTCTTCCTGACAGTCCATTCGTGTTCTTCTTCTTTTACTTCTCTTACGACATCATATTCTCTTTCGAATACTTCCTTTGAAACGTTGTCAGGATAAACGCCTCGCTCTTCTGGTTTGTCCTTGATAAGGATCAACGCAAGGATTCCTACGACGATTGCGAATATCGCGAATACGAGAGTTCCTTTTGATAAACCATATGCACCTACCAAGAATGCCAGCATAGGGATATATGCCGCAGAGCTGAGGTTGCAGCCAGCTGTACTGTAGCCGCAGACGAGATCTTTCTTCTTAGGAAACCAGTTTGATACGATAATACCTGCAGATACTGACGCAGCGCCATTTGCAAACAAAGTGCAGCAGCACAATCCTACTGCATATATGAACAGTGTTTTGGCATTGCACATTAGAATGTAGCTACAACCTAACAGTATTAGGCAACAACCAAACATTCTGCTTACTCTGACTTTCTTTGCCAGTTGCCCCATGAAGAAGTAAGCTACGATAGCTATCAGTGCGCAAGGTGTTCCAACCGCGAGTACACTGCTGTATTCGGAGCCAGTCGCTTCAGCTATAAGAGGTGCGACTATGTTCTGACCATCAGCATACATACCTGTCTGCAAAAAGAAAGAGGTGAAATGGAAAATGATGAAGATCCAACCCCATTTTCCAAAGTTTGATTTTGCATTTTTAGATTGTAAAACAACATTATCTTTGTTATCGTTCATGAGTTTGCCCCCCCTTTCACAGTTTTGTAACATATACCATATTCAGCTTTTTATATATTCATAGCTGCTTCATAGCCACCGCGTGTTGCTCCTATGACTTGTCCTGCCTTTCTGCAGTCTCCGATCCACTGGAACTCTTCGCTGGCAGCTCTCAACTCCTCAACAACATCTTCCCTAGGACGCATGCCTGCAGCATACAGGATCGTGTCCGCTTCAACTTTAACTTTCTCGCCGGTGTTAATGTCTTCATAGGTCACGCCATCGTCTTCGACCATTATGCATTTTGCATTGAGGCGAATATCTGTCTTTAGGTTTTCGATTTGAGTATTTATTGCGAATCGATGCATCGCGTTGCATTCAGGAGCGTAGTCATCCCTCATCTCTATTACAACTGGATGTTTGCCGTCATGGCCATACTCTATCGCAGCCTCGATTCCTGCAAGGCCGCCACCGATAATAACTACCTTATCTCCAACTGGTAATTCATTCATGTATGAATCTAACAGTGATGTGGCTTTCTCAATACCTTTGATTGGAGGAACTATTGGTGTAGCGCCAACAGCGCAGATAACACAATCAGGTGCAATTTCTTCAATCAATTGATTCGTCACCTCTGTATTGAGCCTTATCTCTGCTCCGGATTTCATTACATGATCGATCATATAATTCATGTAATTCGTCATATCCGCCTTGAACCATACATTCCGGCCATAACGGATAGTTCCTCCAAGCGCAGAGTCTTTCTCGCACAGGATAACTTTATGGCCGCGTTCAATTGCGGTAAGCGCAGCCTGCATTCCTCCGGGACCTCCGCCTGCTATCAGTACAGTTTTCGGTATGGTCGCAGGTGCGGGGATGAATGCTTCCCATGCCCTTCCTATAACAGGGTTGACACTGCACCGCAGATTTCCGTTCCATCCGCCTACTCCGAGGCATTGGAAACACCTCATGCATGGACGGATCTCTCCCGCCAGACCCTTTCTTGCCTTGTCAGGCAGATATGGATCTGCTATGAGAGATCTTCCGCAAGCCACTATATCCGCGGCTCCGGATGAAATGATTTCTTCCATCATCTCGGGATCACTGATCGATCCCACTGTCACTACTGGCATTTTTACATGAGGTTTGATCGCTTTTGCATATTTAACGTTCATACCATGAGGCGAAAACATCGATGGATGTGAGATAACACAGCCATACTCGAAGAGATCTGTTCCCGCTGAAACATGGAGTAAATCGATTTTTCCGTCTAACATTTTTGCCAGTTCGATAGCTTGGTCGATTGTAAATCCTGGGACTCCTTCAGGGGTACACTCATCACCACTGATACGTACCTCGATAGGAAAGTCTCTTCCGCAGTACTGATGAATCCGGTCAATGATCATCATCAGGATCCTGGCTCTATTCTCCAAGCTACCGCCAAAACGATCAGTGCGATGGTTGCAGAACGGTGACAGGAACTGTCCGAGCAGCCATCCGTGTCCCGCATGTAGCATGACCATATCAAAGCCGGCTTTCTTCGCGTTCAGAGCAGATTTCGCAAAACCGTCTACGACTTCATCGATCATCTCCTCGTTCATTCCGATGACCTTACCGCCATTTTCTGTTATCATGTCTTCAACGCCCCAGCCATCTCTGCCCGGGAACGCAGCTCGCCTGCCGTCGTGATTGAGTTCTATATTAGCCCATGCACCATATCTATGGATCTCATCAGTGATGTCACACAGGAATGGAATGCTCTTTGACATATAGATCATTGTCTTATCTGTGTTAAGACCTTCAGCATTACCGGAAGGATGCACGATTGAATCTCCAAGCGTTACTATTGCTGCTCCTCCTGCCGCACGAAGCTTATAGAAGAACAGATCACTTATCGTATGCCTGTGCTCTTCAGCACTCTCAAGATCAAAAAGCGATATAGGAGATGCGATCAATCTACTTTTCAGTGTAAGCTTCCCGACTTTGATAGGGCTGAACAAATGTGGATAGTTCTTGTTCATATTTTCCTCCTCTCCATATCTGATAACTTTAAATAATACTTTATTTAACTTTAATATATGGAGTTACTCCATACTCAATAGTATAATTAAGAAAACCCTCAGAATAAGGAGACGGTTTATGAAAAAGACAAATATGCTAAAAACAGCTGAATTTGCAAGACTTTGCGATGTTTCCAAGGACACGATCCTATACTATGATCGAATGGACTTGCTGATCCCTGCAATGAGATCTCCTAACGGATCGAGGTTTTACTATACTGAGCAACTCAATACTTTTCACATTATTTCTTTCCTGCGTAAAGCAGGATGCTCCATTAAGGACATCAAACTCTTTCTAGATGCCAAGAAACCTCAGGATTATCTCGAAATGATGGAAGACAAATATCAGGCATTGTTATTGCAACGGAAAGAATTGGAGCGTTCTATTCAGTCGATGAAGCTCCTTAATTACGTACTGAGTCTATCTGAGAGTGCAATTGTTCTGATGGTAAATGCGCCGTCTCTCTACATTACCCACATGACTGAAGAAGAGGCGTCTGACCGGGATGAGCGAAACAAGAAATACTATGAACATATTTCAGCATGCAGGATGAACCCGTCCATAGACGATTATCCCATTGGCTATATATTCTCCCCTGAGGATATTATTAATGGAAGACTGACTGCAAAAGGTTATTACAGTGTATGCAACGATGACACACCTGGATCTACCCCTGGCGAAACAGGATTTCGATACAGAGAGGTCATAAGTACAGATTCTTTAAATGTGCTCAGCAAAATTCAGGATCGTATACAGAAACTACAAAAGAATGGGATCGAAATAATTGATACTGTGAAATGCGATGTATTGCTTGGCAACCTCTTTCAGCCGGAACACATGTCGGATAACAGTTTTGATATGAATTGCATTGTGGAAATATATATACCATTCAAGATAACGAATCTTGATAATAGTATTTTGATACAAGACAGATGGGATATGTGAGGCAATCACAAAAGACTTGATAAGTAACAAATCCATTCTCTAAGTCGAGATCTCCGATAAGAATATTCCTAACTGTTGATGCTCTCGCCCCACTATTCATTATGAAGTTAATGATTACCCAAGTTCTGTATTCTGAGAAGTTCGCACTCCTCATGTTAGGCTTCTTGAGGAGCACAGCAAGTTCGCTGTCTGAATAAGTCTCTTTTATCGTTTCCTCGGTTTTGTAATTTGTGATAGAGACATTGCATAGACCTTCACTTCGCGCCCAAGAGAGAAAAGTCTTAAGCACTCTAACATAGCTCGCGATTGTGTTAGAAGATAGTTTGGCTGTTCGCATGTCCGCAATCATCTTATAAGTTGTTTCTTTCTTGAGAGAAGAGAGTTGAATAGTTGTATCTAAGTATTTCGAGATACATTTAAAGTGGCTTCTATAACATTCAATTGTCTTGTCTGTTACGCCTTGTGCGCTCTTGGAGAAGATGAAACTGTCGAATGCTTCTGCCATTGTAAGAGTGGAATTACGTTTGATTACTGCCATTTTTCAGACCCCCTGATTCGTTAAAAAGTGCTGAAAAATCAGGGTTACTGAAGAAGGGAAATTTAAGAAATAATTCTAATAAGAAAAATCCGCAACCCTTTGAGTTATCTCAGGTTGCGGATTCTTGTTGGTGGGCGATCAGGGGTTCGAACCCTGGACACCCTGATTAAGAGTCAGGTGCTCTGCCAGCTGAGCTAATCGCCCTCAGCATTTTGCGGTTCTTCAAGCCGCTCATGTATACTACCATCTGAATGACCATGAGTCAAGGGGGTTTTTAAAATTTTTTTCGAAAAAAATGGGCGATATGTAGAAATTGTGTGCAAAACATTGAAATACAAAGCTAAATAGTGTAGTATTTCACTGAATAATTATGTACGCATCCTATATTTTCATGCATATATATAGATGCTGATATCAAACAGACAACAATTTTAGTAAAGCCCTTAAGGGCGAATACATAAGCGGAGGTATAATAGTGTTCTGTAGTAATTGCGGTAGCAAGCTTCCTGAAGGGGCAAAGTTCTGCAGCGTTTGTGGAGCCAAGGTTCTGGAAGCGGTCAGAGTAGATCAGGCTAAAGAGCCTGCAGGAATCAGCTTTGCCGATCTTCCTGGAGCAGACGCTGAAAACAAGCCGGCCGAGGCACCTCTCAAGACGAGAGTTACTTTCGACTGGAGCAATGTAATTGACGAGCCACAGAAGAAAGTCGTAACGAATCTCAAATCCCCATGGGCGACTACCGGAAGCATCGAAGAGAGAGAAGTCTATGCAGAGATGTCTCCATCAACTGAGCGCAGCCGTACCATGAGCTTCATCGACGTCCTTAAGGCAGAGAAAGAGCAGCAAACTCAGGCAGAAGGTGTGAAGACACCGGAGATCGAGAGCATCGAGGCAACCGTGGCAGCTGATTCAGCATCAGATGAGCCAAGGCCAATCGAATATACAGAGATTCTTGATCCAAGCTTCCTCAATGAGGTAGGTGTTGACAAAGAAGTCCAGAAAGCTCCTGCACTTCACATTGCGCCACTCTATGATGACTTTGACGAGCCTGTAGTAACTCCATTCGATGCTCCTGAAGAAGAGGAAGAGATTCCTTATGAGGAGCCAAGATTTGAGGAGCCTGAGGCTGAACCTGAATTAGAGGAGCCAGTGTTTGAAGAGCCCTTTCTTGAAGAGGCTGCTGAGGAAGTAGCCGACGAATTCGAAGAAGAAGTCATCGAGGAACCAGCAGAGGAGCCTGAGCAGGATTACTATTTCAAGGATGGTGAGCCTGTAGAGGCAGCTCCGGCAAGCGATGTCAATTATGAAGAGTATGATGCAGCTGATTTGACTGAGCTCCACGCTGAGGCAGAGCCTACAAGCTATGAAGATGAGTATCTTGCCATCGTTGATGAAGAACCTGCTGCTGAGGTAGTCGAAGAGGCAGCTGCTGAAGTAACAGAAGAAGCTCCTGTAGTAGAAGAGCCTGAGAAAGCTCGTTGGTTCGATCTTCCTGACTTCCTTAAGCCAAGAGAAGATGAGAAGCCTTTCGAGCCTGCTCCTGAGGTTATGCCTGCAGCAGCTGAGGAACCTGCTGAGGAAGTTGTCGAAGAGACAGCTCCAGAAGTAGTAGAAGAAGCTCCTGCAGAAGAAGAGCCTGAGACTTTCGAGGAGGCTACTGAGTACGAGGCAGAAGACTTCGAAGAAGAGCCTGTTCTTGAGGCACCTGTTCTTGATTTTGCAGACATCGATGAGGAAGAAGAGCCTGCTCTTGAAGTATTCGAAGAGGCAGCTCCTGAAGTAGCAGAAGAGCCTGCTGAAGAAGAGGAACCTTCTGTTGAAGATGAATACCTCAATGTTCCTGTTTTCGAAACAGAAGAAACCGAAGAAGTAGTCGAAGAGGCTGCTGAGGAAGACCCTGATTTCGAATATGAACTTTTCGAAATGCCTGAGGAACCTGAAGAGGAACCAGTAGCAGAAGTTGAAGAGGCTCATGCAGTCGAAGAACCTGCTGAAGAGGCAGAGACATTTGAAGAATATTTAGACGAGCCTGAGGCAGAGCCAGTTGCTGAGGAACCGGTAGCAGACGACGAGTTCGCTGACTATGGAATCGACCCTGGTGATGACCTTGGCAATGCTGAAGACGAATACCTCAACATCTCAACTGAGAGAGGCGAGGTAACAAGATCCACAATCTCATTCGATCCTGAAGATTTCGACGACGATGATGACGAGGATGAGGATGAACACGAAACCTTCGATGAGGCCCCTGCGGACGACGAGGACGAAGAGGAAGAAGAGAAGAACGAAGATGAAGAACCTGTAGAGGAACCAGAAGAAGAGCCAGCTGAGGAAGCTGCAGAAGAGACTGCTGTTGACGAGGAAGAGCTCTTTGCTGAGATGGAGGCTGATGCACCTGTTTCCGGCATGACCATCGCTGCTCCTGCTGACAAGGAGTCTGAGATCGAGGCTCTCAAGAAGAGACTCGCAGAGCTGATGGGCACTGACTGGGAAGAGCCACAGGTAATAGAGAAAGAAGACAAGCTTACTGTTGAAGAACTCATCGAGGAACCAGCAGAGGAGCCTGAGCAGGATTACTATTTCAAGGATGGTGAGCCTGTAGAGGCAGCTCCGGCAAGCGATGTCAATTATGAAGAGTACGATGCAGCTGATCTGACTGAGCTCCACGCTGAGACAGAGCCTGCAAGCTATGAAGATGAGTATCTTGCCATCGTTGATGAAGAGCCTGCTGCTGAAGAAGCAGCTGAGCCGGTTGAGGTAGCCGAAGAGGCAGCTCCGGAAGTAGTAGAAGTAGCTGAAGAGCCTGCTGAAGATCTCAGCTTTGAGGATGAGCTTGCAAAGTTCATGAATACTCCTGTAGAGGAGGCTGCTGAGGTTCCTGAGATCGAAGAGCCGGAAGCTGAGCCTGTAGTTGAGGAAGCAGCTGAAGAGCAGCCTGTAAGTGAGCCTAATCCTGCAGAGCAGTCCATCGATGACTTCCTTGCAAGCATTCTTAAGCAGGAAGCTGCTCCAGTAGCCGCAGCCAGCGGTCTTGCTGCAGCACCTGTAATCGAGAATCTCGTAACAGAGGAACCTGAGGTTGAGGAGCCTGCTGCAGAAGAACCTGTAGCACCGGAGCCTGTAATCGAAGAGCCTGCTGACATTGCTGAAGAAGTAGCTGAGGCTGCTGAGGATGCAGCTGAAGAAGCTCCTGAGTTCGTGATCCCTGAGATCGAGATCCCGGCAATCGAGCCTGAAGAGCCAGCAGAAGAAGTTGTAGAAGAGCCTGTAGTTGAAGCAGAGCCAGAGGCAGCAGAGGAACCAGCTCCTGAGAAGAAGGAGACCGATGCACTTTCAATCGAAGAACTCGAGCAGGATCTGTTCGGTGCATCTTTCGACCCGGATGGCGAGGCAGAGGCTACTAAGAAGATCGACAAGTTCTATACACTTTATAAGAAGAATGAGGAGTTCCAGAGACTTCTCGACGAAGAATATAACAAGCTCAAGGCTGCAGGCGGTCCTGCACCTGAGCAGATTCTTCCTGATCCGGAGCCACCTGCAAGCGCTGCTAAGAAGGGCAAGCTTGTAGAGGATGCAACCATCTACCAGGCATTCGAGATCCCTAAGGAAGCCCTTGAAGAGGCAGAAGCCAAGGCTGCAGCTGCAAGAGAGGCAGCTCCGGTCAAGGTTGAGAAGGCAGCTCCTGAAGATGCTTCCGCAGTAGCGGTTGCAGCAGTAGCCGCAGCAGGCGCAGCAGCAGCTGCTGCAGATGCACCTGCACCTGCACCTGAAGTAGAATATGAGGAAGTAGATAAGGGCGGCGGATGCCTTACAGTAGTAGCAATCGTAATTGCTATTCTGCTGGTAATCCTTCTGGCAATCATCCTTCTTCTGAATTTCGCACCTGATAGTTCACTTGCTATTCAGATCGACTCATTCATTGAGAACATCACAAGCCACTTTACGGCTGCACCAGTGAACGGCGGACAAACATTGCTCTGATTTGCAGCAAGTATCAGACTAGTATAACTTGCAGCGGCAGCCAGGCGCTGTCGCTGTAATTGTTTTGAGACTATCTTTATTAAGAAGGAGGTCCACTAAATTGGCTAGACGCAATCAATCTAATGAAGAGGAGTTCAGAGGTAAGCGCAAAAGACCTCGTAAAGGCCTGTCTGTGCTCATCATGGTTCTGGCTGTCGTTATCGCTTTGATGGTAATGCTGGTCGGATTCATCACAGACTGGATGTGGTTCGGTGACCTCGGCTATACGAGCGTTTTCTGGAAGAAGCTTATCACTGAATTCGAGATCGGTATTCCGGTCTTCATATTCGTAACTCTGCTGACGAGATTCTATCTGAGGACCGTTAAGAATGGATACTTCAAGAAGATCGAGTCGCATGAGATCCCTAATGCACGTAAGATCAACGGAATGTCATGGATCATAGCGATCCTGTTCGGTGCAGGCATGGGCTTCTACGCTTCTGCAGGCACATGGCTGACATTCCTCAAGTCGGTAAATTCTACGGACTTTGGTCTCAAGGATCCGCTGTTCAACCTGGACATTGGATTCTATATCTTCAACCTTGACTGGTTCGATAAGGTCAATGAGATCATTCTCGGTGCGATCATCGGCCTTGTGCTCGTTACTGTCATTTACTATCTGTATCTGCTTTCAGTAAGAACACCGGATCTCTTCGTTCACGAAGCTCCTGAGGAGCCTGAACCGGAACCTGAACCGGAGCCACCTGAAGAAGATGAAGATGCTGAGCCTAAGGTAATCTACCGCACTCCGATAGATCACTCTGTTATCGGAAGAATGTTCAGAGCCAGCAAGAAGGCTGTGGATACTGCCTTTGACGATAACCACAAGAAGAGAAGAGGCAGCAGGATCGATGTAAACAACAGCAATCTCGAGCACCTGATGGATATTGCCAGCGGCAAGCTCATCGCACTCGGAATCCTGTTCTATCTGATGCTCGCAGTCGACTTCTTCCTCAAGCAGTTCGATCTGCTGCATACTCATACGGGTGCAGTATACGGAGCCGGATTTGTCGATGTTAATATCACGCTCTGGGTATACAGGATCATGATGCTCATGTGCGTTGTCGGAGCTGTAACTCTTGCTATTCACATCAAGAAGGGCGAGATCACCAAGCTTCTCAAGGTTCCTGTAATCATGGTTCTGATCTTCGCTCTTGGCGTTGGTGCCGGCACACTCGTGCAGTCACTCATCGTAAGCCCGGACGAAATCAACAAAGAAGCAAAGTATCTCGAGAACAATATCGAGTACACAAGACATGCTTACGGCATAGACAATGTAAGAGTTGCTACTTACAAGGCTGACGATACTCTGAATGCTGAAGTCATCCAGAACAACGAAGAGACCATCAGCAATATCAGAATCAACGACTATACACCGGTTAAGGATTTCTATAACCAGACACAGTCGATCCGTCAGTACTACAGATTCAACGATACGGATATCGACAGATATAACATCAATGGCGCGATCACTCAGACATACCTCTCCGCAAGAGAGATCGACGAGGAGAAGATCAGCAACACATGGATCAACAAGCACCTCAAGTACACACACGGCTACGGAGCTGCAGTATCTCAGGTAGATACAGTAACTTCATCCGGTCAGCCTGATGTAATCGAGGGTAACATCCCGCCGGAAACTCTGATCGATGAACTCAAGATCACAAGACCTGAGATCTACTTTGGCGAGCTCTCCAACGACTACGTCATCGTAAATACCAAGGAAGCTGAGTTCGACTATCCGGATGGCAGTGAGAACAAGTACACATCCTACGAGGGCAAGAGCGGTATCAAGCTGAACTTCCTCAACAGGATCCTCTACGCAATAAGAGAGGGCAACATCAACATACTTGTTTCGTCCAACATCACTTCTCAGTCCAAGATCCTGTACTTCAGGAATGTTGTTCAGAGAATTGAGAAGATCATGCCTTACCTCGTCTACGAGGAAGATCCGTACATGACGATCGTTGACGGACAGCTCTACTGGATTCTCGATGCTTATACAACAAGCGATAAGTATCCGTATTCAGAGCCGTTCAACGAAGAGGCAATCATTAAGACAAACTATATCAGGAACTCGATTAAGGTTGTCGTTAACGCTTACGAGGGTTCAGTCGACTTCTACATCGTAGATGAGAATGATCCTATCGCTAAGACATACCAGAAGATCTATCCTAAGCTGTTCAAGTCTTATGACAAGATCCCAGAGAACCTGAAGTCACACCTGAGATACCCGAACACACTGTTCAAGGTTCAGGCTCAGGTTTACTCGAAGTATCACATGGACGAGGTCAAAGTCTTCTATCAGAAGGAGGACCTGTGGGATATAGCTCACCAGATTTATGGAACTGAAGACGTTCAGATGGATCCAAGCTACTATATCTTCAACCTGCCTGATACAGAAGAGGGTGCAGAGTTCATCAACATGGTTCCGTTCACACCGAAGTCAAAGCAGAACATGACTGCGGTTATGATGGCTCGTAACGATGGCGCTAACTACGGTCAGATCATCGTCTACACAATGCCTAAGAACAAGACCATTTACGGACCGATGCAGATCGAGGCTCAGATCGACCAGAACACCGAGATTTCCAAGGAGTTCTCACTCTGGGCATCATCAGGATCAACATATAAGAGAGGTGACCTCTTCGTAATCCCTATCGGCACATCACTGATGTACGTCGAGCCGGTTTACCTGGAGGCTTCCAACCAGGCTATCCCGGAAGTCAAGAGAGTAATCGTTGCTTACCAGGATAAGATCGCATATGAGCCAACACTGTCAGAAGCTCTGCTGAGCCTCTTCGGCGGCACATATGATGATACGCCTAAGAACAGCGTACAGCCGGGAGCTGAAGGCGATGAAGAGGGTGCTGCCGGAGCTTCCGAGGATATCAAGTCGCTGATCAAGAAGGCACAGAATGCATACGACAAAGCAATCGAGTGCCAGAGGAATGGTGATTGGGAAGGATACGGCAAGTACATCGGCCAGCTCGAACAGTATTTGACTCTGCTCAGCAATCAGTAATTGTTGCCTTGCGGCATATTATTAGTCGCTGCTGCGGTATGTCCCTCGCTGGGATTTCCCTATGAGCTTCTGCTCGCATAGGCGAGACGCTCTTCGGGAAATCCACTCACGACATACCGGCGCGCGACATAAAATGCCGCAAATACACATATTTGCTGATATCTGACTCGAGACAGTCAGATGTCTTTGGCCCAAGGATATTTATTTATAAGGACTAGATTTTTATGATTAATTTTGATCTTAACAGGATGCTTTATACTCTTACTCCGGATGAGCATGACTATGAGACTGTGAAGAACAGGCTTGCGGCTCACCCGGAGGTGAGATTTGTCTCTTTCACCGGTGTGGACATGGGCGGCCACAATACAGACGAGAAGATCCCTGTAAGCGCCTTTATCGGCGATATGGACAAGATGATGGCAGAAGGCGTTCAGACAGACGGTTCGTCTGTAGCGCTTCCTACGATCGCAGATCTTTCGAATGCGCGTGTCGACATCATGCCGGATCCTGATGTCAACTGGTATGTTGAATACAACTTCAACAATATGGATTATGAGACAGGTCTTCCGACAGGAACTCTGAGAATTCCGTCATTCCTGCGCCATAATGGCGACACAATGGTCGGATCGAGAACATATCTCAAGGAATGCGTTGACCGTTTCAAGGCAGGCTTCGAAGAGGTTCTCAAGGCTAATCCGTATGTTTTCAAGCATATCGGAGGAATTGACAGTCTCGATGAGATCGATGAGCTGCTGCTCACCAACGCTACCGAGCTCGAGTTCTGGGTCAAGACACCGGATGACAGAGCGGACCGCAACCAGCTGTCGATTGCTCAGGAGCTCAAGGAGCAGTACTGGAAGAGAGTTACAGGTCCTGTAGGAACTGCGATGGAGCAGACTCTCGAGATACTCGAGCACTATGGATTTGGCGTTGAGATGGGCCACAAGGAGGTCGGCGGCGTCAAAGCCAAGATGGGTAACTCCGGAACCTTTGACCATATCATGGAGCAGCTGGAGATCGACTGGAAGTATTCCAATCCAATGCAGGCTGCCGACAACGAGAGCCAGGTCAAGAACATCGTAAGAGACGTTTTCAGAATGAACAGTCTTGAGGTAACATTCCGCGCTAAGCCGATGCACGGAGTTGCAGGATCAGGCGAGCACACTCACTTTGGTCTTGCTGCAAGACTCAAGTCGGGCAAAGTCATCAATCTCTTCGAAGCGGCGAACCGTGACGAGGACTTCATGAGCCCGGTCGGCTACGGTGCTTTGATGGGAATCCTCAGGAACTACGAGATCCTGAATCCGATCGTTTCGTCGACTCATGACGCTTTCCAGAGACTCAAGCCTGGATACGAAGCTCCGATCTGTATCGTTACATCGCTCGGTGTTGACAACAAGACTCCGTCACGTAACAGAACGATCCTCATCGGTCTTGTAAGAGACCTGAAGAATCCTATGTCGACAAGATTCGAGCTGAGATCGCCGAACCCGCATACGAATACATATCTTGTTATCGGTGCGACATATCTGACGATGCTCGATGGCATCAGGGCTGCGCTCGAGGCAGGCAAGACTCCTAAGCAGCTCGAGGCTTCCATCAGCAAGCCATACGGCAAGAAGGATTTCTATCTGGAGAAGAACAGAGAGTACAGATCAGAGCGCAATGTCTATACCGACTACACTCGTGAGGAACGTGAGAAGCTCTTCGGAACTCCACCTGCGAACGTATGGCAGTGCTTCAGTGCCTGGGGCGGCCTGGATGATCCTATCGGCAACATCGGAATCATCACAGGCGGAGATGAGACTATTGCGATGATCCTCCGCTCATACCGTGAGCAGATGATCCTCAAGTGGTCAATGGAGTACCACGACAGATACATTGAGAACACAATGGACTTCCTCAGAAGATGCACAAGACTTCATGAAGATGATACCAATGAGTATGATGCTAACAACTGGAAGGAAATCGTTGCACTTAAGGATCTGATCGGACATGAGATCAACGGCAGGGCATCTCTGCTGATGCAGGCAAGGATCGCCATAGATAATCATGATTACGAAGAGCTCTCAAGACTCGAGATAATTATCGAAGAGAAGATTGAAGAGCTCAGAGACGTATACAACAAATACAAAAGGAACATTTTATAAGAAGAAGAGGCTGACAAATGCTGGATATCAAGAGAATCAGAGAGAATTTTGAAGAAGTCAAAGCTGGCGTAGAGAAGAGAGGCAAGGGAGATTTTGGCCTTGAGACCGTCAGAGAACTGGATGTTAAGAGAAGAGAGATCCTCGCAGAGGTAGAGGCACTCAAGAACAAGCAGAACGTTGCTTCAAGAGAAGTGCCAAAGCTCAAGAAGGCTGGTGAGGACACTACAGCTCTCTTTGCTGAGATGAAGCAGCTCTCAGCAAAGATCAAGGAGCTTGACGGTGAGGTCTCTGCAGTTGAAGAAGAACTCAGAAACACTTTGCTCGGAATCCCTAACACTCCTTATAAGGATGTCCAGATTGGTGACGATGACAGTGCAAATGTTGAGCTGCGCAAGTGGGGAACTCCGCGCGAGTTCGACTTCGAGGCTAAAGCTCACTGGGATATCGGCGAAGCCCTTGATATTCTCGACTTCGAGAGAGCAGGCAAGCTGTCAGGCGCCAGATTCACAGTTTACAAGGGACTTGGAGCTAAGCTCGAGAGAGCCGTCATCAACTTCATGCTTGACCTCCACACAGAGGAGCAGGGCTACACTGAGATCCTGCCTCCTTTCATGGTCAACAGAGAGGCTATGACAGGAACAGGCCAGCTGCCAAAGTTCGAAGATGACATGTTCTATGTACCTGCTAAGGATTTCTTCCTGATCCCTACAGCAGAGGTACCTGTAACAAATCTCCGCGCTAAGGAAATCATTCCTTTCGACGAGCTGCCTGTATATTACACAGCTTACACACCATGCTTCCGTAAAGAGGCTGGTTCTGCAGGAAGAGACACAAGAGGCCTTATCCGTCAGCACCAGTTCAACAAGGTAGAGATGGTCAAGTTCTCCGCACCTGAGAATTCATATGCAGAGCTCGAAAAGCTGACAGACGATGCTGAAGAGGTTCTGAGAAGACTCGGAATTCCGTTCAGAGTAGTAAGACTTTCGAGCGGCGACCTCGGATTCAGCTCAGCAATGACATATGACGTAGAAGTATGGATGCCAAGCTACGGCAGATACGTTGAGATCTCAAGCTGCTCCAACTTCGAAGACTTCCAGGCAAGAAGAGCTAACATCAGATTCAAGAGAGACAAGGACACCAAGCCTGAATTCGTACACACACTGAACGGATCCGGACTTGCAGTAGGAAGAACAGTTGCTGCAATCCTTGAGAACTATCAGCAGGAAGACGGCAGCGTAGTGATTCCGGAAGCTCTCAGACCATACATGGGTGGAAGAGAAGTAATCAAATAAATGAAACAATCCAATCAAAGAAGCAGGCACTGCGAGGTGCCTGCTTTTCTGGTGCTTTAATATCCGATTCCTACGCGGATCATGCCGTCGTCGTCGATTCCTGTGACTTTCTCTTCGTCTTCGAGCGCGGCTGATATATATGATAGGACTTCGAGATTCAGTATCTCGCCAGGACATGCGATCGGTGTGCCCGGCGGATATACGATGACAGGGTCGTACAGAACTCTGCCGTCGGCCTGATACAGTGGGACCTCTTCGTATTCGAGAGGAACATCTGCGACCTCGAGCCTGAAGTCCGTACTTGAACGCGGTTCTCTGCTGACTTCGGCGCCAACAACATAACTGTCAGAAATGTCCTTGAGGGCTTCGAGCAGTTTGTCGTAGTCTGCGCTCTGGCTGCCTGCGCCTGTCATCAGCATGACAAATTCCCCGTGCACCATCTCTGAAATGATGCCTCTGTGTCTCAGCTCTCTGTCGAGTCTGTCGCCTGTTAGACCGAGCTCAGCCATGCTGATGTTGATCTTGGTCATGTCGAGGCCGGCTCTTTCCTGATACATGGCAAAGTCGGAGATCGGCTCCTCTGTGTCAGCCATGCGCGCAGCGCGCTTTGCCGACTCATCGCCGATCAGCGTCAGACCCTCGATGCGGGAGGCTCTCCGGTAGAACGTGACAAGGTCCTCACGCCACCTCTTGATGATGGACGGCCAGTACTCGCGCATGATGCGTTCATTTATATCCAGACTTCCCATCAGGAGATATGACGGACTTGTCGTCTGGAGCATCCTGAGTGTCTCACTGACAGCGCTGATGTTGACGCGGTCTGAGCAGATGTTGAGGATGCCGCTCCCGGTAAAGCTGAGAAGTGTCTTGTGTGTGCTGTTGATCACTATATCCGCACCAAGAGCCTCGGCTGAATGGTTTGCGTGGCGGATGTAGATGCTTTCGGATCTCAGTGCTGCGGCCTCGTAGTCGAAGAACCTGAGGTGCGCTCCGTGAGCCTGGTCGACGATCAGGACCATGCCAAAGTCATGTGCGATCGTTGCAAGCTGCGAGATATCCGACATCATTCCGTAGTAGTTAGGACTTGTGATAAGAACCGCCGAAGCGTCCGGATTCTCTTTGCACGCTCTTTCAAGCTCGTAAGGATCTATCTCTGCGACCAGACCGCTTGATGGGTCGGTCTCAGGTCTCAGATATACAGGATTGATGCCGCCGAGCCTCAGAGCTGAGAATGCTGAATGATGCGAATTCCTGCCGAGGATGAGCTTGCCTCCGAGAGGTACTGTGCCCATGATAGCTGCCATGACTCCGGAACTTGAACCGTTGACAAGAAGCTCAGTATGCAGGACCCCATAGAGGTCCGCGTAGTTCTCCATGACTGCGAGCAGCGTTGATTCAGGGCAGAACAAAGCATCGGCGCCAGGGATCTCCGTTATGTCACAAGCCATTATGTGTCTGAGAAAATCTCCGTAGCCTGTCTTCTCGTAGATCGCTGCCTTGCCTTTGTGCCCGGGCATGTGAAATGAGATGTGCTGCTCTGATGATGAAGCAGCCTTGGCCTGCTCATTCAGGAAATCAATGATCGTCTTATCCATTCCCTGTCGGCTCCTTTCTGAGAGACTCTATGCAGCCTCGGTCTGGCCTGCTAAACGCTCCTGTGTCTGCTTGCGGGTTTCCTTAAGCTCTACAAGCTTGCCGGTCTTGCTTGCGAGAACGAGGCAGACAATGCCGAGGATCGCATCTGCGAATACAGCAGGGAGAGCGCCTTCGACACCGAATGCGTAGTCATATATAAGATTGGATACACCTGTAACAGCGTCGAGGTGGAAGATAGAAGCTTCCGAAACCAGGCCGCTGTTAGGCAGTCCGAAGATAATGTTCTGAGTGTAATTCCAGCCTGCGTGGATGCCCATTGCGATCCAGATGCTGCCGGAGTACCAGCGGACGAGCGAGAATGCCAGGCCGCATATAATGATGTCTGCTATGCTGAGGACAGTTGCGCCAGGGTTGAACACGTGCAGCAGTCCGAAGAAAGTGCCGTTGACAACTACGACCACCCAGAGCGGATAACGCTCGTGCAGTCTCTCATACATGAAGCCTCTGCACCACAGCTCTTCAGATGTGCTCTGGATCGTTACACACAGGAGAGCAAAGAGGAAGAACGGGATCTGCGAGAGGTATGCTTCGAAGTAGAGTTTGATGTCTCCGTGCACAAGTGCAAGAGCGATGCAGGCAAAGTTCATTATGAAGCCAATTATGAAACCCTTGCAGAGCATGCCCATACCATTGCGGCTCCTGCCGTAGAATTCTGCATCGATATCATCCTGTGTCAGAAGCTCTTTCTTTCCGAACAGGAAGGACTTCCAGATGTAGCGGTTACGGTCGAATACCCAGCACAGCAGGAAGAGCACGAAAATGTCGAGTATAGTAGGGGCATACATATCAAGGATGAAGACCATCTCGTTGGATGCCTTACCTATGACATACTCGTCCATCATAGTTTCATAAGGAATGCGCATGAATCCTGCCCCGAACATGTACCATACTATCGTGACGAAGATGATCCATATAATATTAGTGCGGCGCCTTTCCCTCCTGGCTGCCTTGGTATTTGTATTACTCTTGTCCATTTTATTATCTACCTTTCAAAGGAACGGGATAATTGTCCATAGTTATCTTTATTATATTTTTTCGCGTATGGCCGTGTAAATGCTTTTCTTACAATATCTTATAGGGGGTATCTGCCCGGATGTGCACTATGGATTGTGCATATTGCTCGCAGAGATAAAATATTAACGTGATTGCACTGCAAAATGCACATTCCTGAACAAGTTCTTTATTTCACAAATGTGTTTTTTTTGCTGGTTTTAGTATATAATGACGTGGTTATGAGGGCGTAATGCGTCTTAGTTTTTATGCGCATTTTGTGCAGACTATATAAGCACTATCTCATAGTGAAGAACGCAGATAGATTACAGCCCTGAGGAAGATATTGGTATTATATGAAAGGAGTTTCTAAAAGGGATGAGCCAAAGGAAACATTTACCAAGCATCCACGTACCGCATCATAAGAATACGGCCGCTTGCGAGACCGTTACGATGCCGGTACCGGACGAGGTTAGTATCAGCATGTCCCAGAACATTGGCGCTCCTTGTAAGCCTCTTGTAGAGAAAGGGGATTACGTGAAGGTAGGACAGAGGATCGGCGACGTCGAGGCCTTTGTAAGCGCACCTATCTTCTCCAGCGTCAGCGGAACTGTTAAGGCAATCGAGCAGGTCCGTGGTTCTATGGGCGGTTTCGAGACACACATTGTCATCGAAACAGACAAGAAGCAGGAAATCAGCGAAGAAGTCAAGGTTCCTGAGATCAACAGCTTTGAGGACTTTATCAAGGCTGCAAGAGACAGCGGAATGGTAGGTCTCGGCGGAGCTTCCTTCCCGACTCACGTTAAGCTGAATCCTAAGAATCTCGATGAGTGTAAGTATCTCGTAGTCAACGCTGCAGAGTGCGAACCATTCATCACAACAGACAACAGAGAAATGGTAGAGAATGGTCAGGACGTTCTTGATGGAATGATGATGATCATGAAGTACCTCAACCTTGAGAAGGGCTTCATCGGCATCGAGACCAACAAGCCTGATGCAATCGCTAACATGAACAGACTGATCGAGCAGAATCAGATCAAGAACATCGAAGTTGCACCACTTCCATCCAGCTATCCTAAGGGAGCTGAGCGTGTTCTTGTTTATGAGGTAACCGGTCAGACAATGAACGCAGGTGTTCTTCCTGCACAGCTCGGTGTTATTCTTGACAACGTTTCAACTATCGGAGTCATGGCTGAGTACATGAAGACCGGTATGCCGATCGTAAGAAGAAGAGTCACTGTAGACGGCGATGCAGTAGCTGAGCCTAAGAACGTATTCGTTCCTATCGGAACAAGAATCGCAGACGTAGTAGAATTCTGCGGCGGCTACAAGAAGGAGCCTCGCAAGATCATCATGGGCGGACCTATGATGGGAAGAGCTACTAAGTCCGACGAATCCCCAACAATGAAGAACACATCTTCAATCCTTTGCTTTGGCCAGGAGATGGCTGAGGTCAAGGAAGAGACAGCCTGCCTCAACTGCCAGCGCTGTCACACAGCATGTCCGTTCGGCCTCATGCCAAGCATTTTCGCAGATGCTTATGCTGAGAAGGACGTAGACAAACTCAACAGATTCAACGTAATGCAGTGCATGGAATGCGGCAGCTGCTCATACACATGCCCGGCTAGACGTCCGCTGAGCCTGACCAACAAGCTCGCTAAATTCATGGTAAAGGAGGCATCGAAGTAATATGGATAAGAAATTTCATACTAACTTGATAGTATCCTCCGCACCGCATATCGTTACGGAATCTGATACTACCAGACTCATGGGAACAGTCATTCTTGCACTCGTTCCTGCATGGGCAGCAAGTATCTACATCTTCGGATTCAGAGCACTTCTGCTCACAGTAGTTTGCATCGCAGCATCAATGCTCTTCGAGTATTGCTACAACAAGATCATGCACAAGAAGCAGACTGTTGGTGATCTCTCAGCAGCACTTACAGGACTTCTGATCGCATTCAACGTTCCATCCAGCTTCCCGATCTGGCAGGCAATCATCGGATGCTTCTTCGCTATCATCATAGTTAAGCAGCTCTTCGGTGGTATCGGAAGGAACTTCTCAAACCCTGCTATCACAGCAAGAATCTTCCTGTTCATCTCATTTGCAGGCAACATGTCGACATGGCCGACAACAAGACTTGATGCAACTGATGCTGTAACAGGAGCTACACCACTCGCAATCCTCGCTGAGGGCAGCACCGACCAGCTTCCTGGACTCGGAACTCTCTTCCTTGGATTCCACGGTGGTTCAACTGGTGAAGTTTGTGCACTCGCTCTGATCATCGGCGGAGTATTCCTGATCGTTCGTAAGGTAATCAGCCCGATCATCCCATGCGCATTCATCGGAACAGTATTCGTATTCGGATTCATCGCGACAGGCAGCCTCCACATGGCTCTGTTCCATGTACTCGCAGGCGGCGTGCTCCTCGGAGCATTCTTCATGGCTACTGACTATGTCACATCGCCAAAGCTGCCTCTTGGCCAGCTGCTCTTCGGTATCGGCTGCGGAATCATCACAATGAGCATTAGACTCTTCGGATCATATCCTGAAGGCGTATCCTTCTCGATCCTGCTGATGAACATCTGCACACCGCTTCTGAACAACCTGTCCTACAAGTTCTACCTGAAGGAGGGAGGTGCCAAGAATGGAAAATAAGAACAGCACATTCAAGGAGTTCATCTCTCCTATACTGGTGCTCGTAATTATCTGCTTCGTAGTAACATTCGCACTGGCATTCACATACGGCATCACTAAGCCAATTATCGACGAGAACACAGCTAAGGCTGCAAGCGAAGCAAGAATGGAACTTCTCGCAGACGCTGACAACTTCACCGACAGCGGAGCAGATCTCGTTGAGTATGAGCCTGGTAAGGTTTATGCAGTAGATGCTTATACTGCTGACAACGGAGCAGGCATGGTAGTAACAGTTAAGTCAAACTCCTACGGCGGTCTCCTGACAGCTATGGTAGGAATCGACAAAGACGGTGCTATCACAGGCGTTAAGGTAACTGAGCACGCTGATACACCGGGTGTTGGTACTAAGGCACAGGATGCAGGCCACCTTTCACAGTATGTAGGCCTCACAGAACTCGGAAGTGACACAATCAAGGCACACGCTGACAGCGTTGTCGAGGTAACAGGAGCTTCCGTATCATCCGGCGCTATCCACAAAGCTGTATACTGCGCACTTGAGCAGTTCAAAGCGATGGGAGGTGTTAATTAATGGAAAAGAAAAGCAAACTCGCGATTCTGACTAACGGAATCATCAAGGAGAACCCTACACTGGTACTCCTGCTCGGAACATGCCCGTTCCTTGCTACATCTTCATCGCTTATCAATGCGCTGGGAATGGGACTTTCGGCTACAGCCGTACTGATCTGTTCCAACGTAGTAATCTCGATGCTTCGTAAGGTTATTCCTGACAAAGTAAGAATCCCTTGCTACATCGTAGTAATCGCCGGCTTCGTAACTCTGGTACAGTTCGTACTTCAGGCTTACGCTCCTGGCATCAACAAGGCTCTGGGAGTATTCATCCCACTGATCGTAGTAAACTGCATCATCCTCGGAAGAGCAGAGGCATTTGCTAACAAGAACACTGTTTTCGATTCACTGCTTGACGGTATCGGAATGGGTCTTGGATTCACTCTCGCTCTCGCTGCTATGGGTGCTATCAGAGAACTCCTCGGAACTGGCTGCCTCCTCGGCATGACAATCATTCCGAACTTCTCCATCGGATTCTTCAATCTGCCTCCTGGTGGATTCTTCGTATTCGGTGTGCTGATCGCAATCATCCAGGCTGCAACCAAGGGTAAGGCTCTCAAGGCTAAGAGCTTCAGCTGCGGACTTTGTCCAATGTACAACTCCTGCAACACTGCTGAGGCTAATGAAGAGGTAGCTGCAGCTGCAGCAGTACAGAAAGGAGCACAGGCATAATGGTAAACTTGATAGTAATCTTTATGGCGATAGTGCTTGTTAACAACTTCGTACTGTCGCAGTTCCTGGGAATCTGTTCATTCCTCGGAGTATCCAACAAGATGAGCTCAGCTGTAGGTATGGGCGGCGCGGTAGTATTCGTAATGGTTATTGCCGAAGCTGTTACATGGCCTGTAATGCAGCTCCTCAACAAGTTTGATATCGGATATCTGCAGACTGTAGTATTCATTCTCGTTATCGCTGCTCTTGTACAGTTCGTAGAGATGTTCATGAAGAAGTACCTGCCTGCTCTTCAGAAGGCACTTGGTATCTTCCTCCCTCTGATCACTACTAACTGCGCTATCCTCGGTGCAACGATCAACGCAATCAGTTATGGCTATTCATTCGCTGAGTCCATGGTTTATTCCTTCGGAGCTGGTGTCGGCTACATGGTAGCAATGATCCTCTTCGCAGGAATCCGTGAAGAGAAGCTCTACAACACAGAAGGCGTTCCTACACCTTTCAAGGGCGTTGGAATCATCCTCGTATCAGCTTCTATCATGGCACTTTCATTCATGGGCTTCACCGGAATGTTCCAGTAAGGAGGTGTACTAATGGCTAATGTTATGACACCTGTACTGTTAGTAGCAGTTATTGGTCTTGTATGCTCTGCACTTCTTGTGTTCGCATCCAAGGTATTCCATGTAGAAGTAGATGAGAGAGTTACACAGGTAAGAGAGGTTCTTCCTGGAGCTAACTGCGGTGGATGCGGTTTCGCAGGATGCGATGACTACGCTTCCAACCTCGTAGCTGATGAGGCTCTCCCTTGCACAAAGTGCTCCCCTGGCGGCGCAGCTGTTGCTGCTCAGATCGCTGAGATCCTCGGCAGAGCTGCTGGCGCAGCAGAACCTGAAGTTGCACAGGTACTGTGCAACGGCACATGCGGTGCTTCCAAGAAGGTTCTCGAGTGGCAGGGACTTCAGTCCTGCAAAGGTGCTAAGGGATGGTTTTCTTCACCTAACGCTTGTATGTATGGTTGTATCGGTCTCGGAGACTGCGTAAATGCATGCAAGTTCGATGCTATCGGCATCGTTGATGGTGTTGCAAGAGTCAACAGAGAGAACTGTGTGGCTTGCGGCGCTTGCGCAGGTGCCTGCCCACAGAAGATCATCAAGCTCGTACCTAAGAAGAGTCAGGTACACGTTCTGTGCTCATCCACAGACAAGGGCGCTGTTGCTCGCAAGAACTGTGACAACGCTTGCATCGGCTGCATGAAGTGCACCAAGGTCTGCAACTTCGACGCTATCCACGTTGAGGACAACCTTGCAAGAATCGATTACTCAAAGTGCAAGTCCTGCGGACTCTGTGCTGCTGAGTGCCCAACAGGCGCAATCAACAGCTTCCGCAAGCTTCCTAAGAAGAAAGCTGCTGCTCCTAAGATGACACCGGAGCAGATCGAAGCCCTCAAGGCTAAGAAGGCAGCAGAGAAAGCAGCTGCAGCAGCAAAGGAAGCATAAGATCTTCTGATAGATCAATCTGAGCCGGGAATAATTCCCGGCTCTTTCTTTTAGGGAGACAGAGAACCGACCACTGTATCCTGCTGTCTCCCCTTGACTTTGCGGGTGCAGGCTATTAATATACTGTAAGTCTTAAATATAACTGGAGGTCAATTATATGATTGACGAATATCTCAAGGCCCGTAAGGCCGCTGAAAAAGAATACAAGGCCAGGCTGGCGAAGGGTGAGTATCCTTACCTGCCTGCGCTTGATGATATATTGCCGGAGAACGGCACAATGAGACAGGTGCATGTCGGATTGATGGAGATCCCTGTTGAATTTGCCATCGGAACCAAGACCAGGGCAAGGCAGAATTCCTTTGCCCCGGATTTCATGCCTCTCCTGGAGCCTGACACTGAGTTCGCAATGAAGTGGGCTAACCTCTACAATGCTCAGATGGAAGAGGGCTTCAACAGTGCGATCAAGGCATATGAGTATCTGCACAGATTCTATGTGCAGGAGGGGAACAAGAGAGTTTCGGTCAGCAAGTTCCTTGACATGCCGACCATAATGGCTGATGTTATGAGGATCCTGCCTTCAGATAAGGTGCTCGCCGAGCATCCTGCATACGCAGAGTTCCTTGATTTCTACAGGGTCTGCCCGATCTATGATATCGAGTGCTCTGTTCCGGGATCATACAAGGAGATCGCGGAGCTCCTGGGGCAGTCGATCGGACCTGATGCCGGGGTCTGGCCGGAAGATCTTGTCAGATCACTTCAGGCCGCGTTCTGGAATTTTTCCAAATTATCAGAGGACCTGATCGACGATATCAGCGATATGACTGTCGGAGATGCCTTTGTTATCTACCTTCGAATATACGTAAGGGACGCACTGGACAACACCACAGACAAGGAGCTGGATAAGAGACTCAAGAGAATCCGCAAGGAGCTCATGACCGCCGCGAACACCGAGAGCGTTTCGCTGGTCGAATCATCGGATGAAGCCCTGAGTGCCGGCGGCCTGATCACGAAGACAGGCGGACTTATAACCAAGCCGGGCTCGATCATCGGTAAGGTCATCCCGAGCATTTCATACTCTGAGAAGCATCCTCTCAAGGCAGCCTTTATCTACAATAAGGATCCTGGTGCATCTAACTGGATATACAACCATGAGGCAGGAAGGCTGAGGCTGGAGAAGGCATACGGCGGAATTGTCAGGACAGCAAGGTTTATTACCGGCGATGACAGAGAAGGCCGTACCGGCGGGGAACACTATGCAGATTTTAGTGCCGCTGTTGCAGCAGCCGCCGAGTGGGGAGCAGACGTCGTCTTCACACCATCGGTCAGACAGATGACTGATACTTTGCGTGCGGCTATCGATTACAAGGACATCAAGTTCCTCAACTGCTCGATCAACCTTGCACATCAGGCGGTCCGAACATATTACGCCAAGCTCTATGAGGCCAAATTCCTCGCAGGAATCGTTGCAGCTTCGGAGGCAGTAAGGAGCGGAAGCCACAAGATCGGCTATTTTTCAGATTATCCGATCTACGGAACGATCGCGGCAATCAATGCATTTGCAATAGGTGCAGCGATGATAGACCCGGAGGCTGAGATCCATCTTGAATGGACGACCAAACAGAATGCTGACTGGTGGAAGGTCATGCGTGATGAAGGTATCAGTGTCATCAGCGCAGTTGACTCGACACACCCTGCCGACGGAAGTCAGGCATATGGAGTATTCAGGATCGATGAGAATGGCAACATCAGACATCTGGCAGAGCCTATATGGAAATGGGGCAAACTCTACGAGATAATCATCAAGACCATCCTTGAGGGCAATTACAACGCAAGCCTTGTGGACAAGAAGGATCAGGCTACGAACTACTGGTGGGGAATGATCTCGGGAGTTGTGGACATACAGCTTGAAGATACTTTGTCGCCATATACCAGGCAGCTTGTAGAGATCCTGAGGTCTGACATAATATTCGGACTCTTCAATCCTTTCGATGGCGAGCTCAGGAGTCAGGACGGCTGGATCAGAAGAGAAGGCGATCCGCTCCTGTCCAGCAAGGATATAATCTCGATGAACTGGCTCAATGAGAACATCAAAGGAGAGATCCCTGAGAAGGATACACTCAAAGAAGAAGCCAGAGAAACCGTCAAAGTCAGTGGTGTTAAATAGATATACATAGTCGCAATGAAGATCCTGCTTGTTTCTGATTCTGAGGTAAGTGAATTATGGGAGAACTGGACCGATGCCAGTGCAGCCAGGCTGGCTGACGTGGACCTGATACTCTCGGCCGGTGACCTGCATCCGGCATATCTTGAATTTATTGAGACCATGAGCAATGTGCCTCTTGTGTATGTGAGGGGCAACCATGATTCCCTCTATGAAGAGGAGCCGCCTGAGGGCTGCATATGCGCAGAGGATGAAGTGGTCGTAGTCAATATCCCGGGTGAGCGGTCAGTCCGTATCGCCGGACTTGGCGGTTCGATGAGATACCGCGAGGGGACCAATATGTACACTGAAGGCGAAATGAAGCAGAGAGTCAGGCACCTCGGTTACAGGATAAGACGTGTGCACAGGATTGAAGGGCTGAAGGCTGCATTCAGAGAGCAGGCGAATGAACCTGTCGCTTCCAGACGGATAGACATCCTGCTGACGCATGCACCATGCAAGGGCTTTGGCGATATGGAGGATCTGCCGCACCAGGGCTTTGACTGCTTTAACGGATTGCTTGAGAAGGAGCATCCGCTCGTACACTGCCACGGACACGTGCACGCTGAATACGGGAACTTCACTCGCGAGAGTGAGCATCCGTCGGGAACAAGGATAATCAACGGCAGCGGAATGTATATTTTTGAGATGTGATAGGTCTCTGTGTTACAATTCTTTTCAGAAAAGTGACACAGAGATTTTCTTATTTAAAGAGTATTTAAGGTCTGCGCATGATAATGAAAGTGGACGGGGATATGCAGAATTGCAATCCTGCATGATATAAATACTCTTGATGGAGGTTTGTGAAGATGAGGCTTTTGCTCGCTGAAGATGAAGTCGCTCTGGCAAGAGCGGTCGTTAAGATTTTCGAGAAGAACAATTACTCGATAGACGCTGTTCATGATGGTGAGGAGGCCCTTGATTATCTTGAGGCCGGCAATTATGATGCAGCGATACTTGATATTATGATGCCTAAGATGGACGGAATAACGGTTCTCCGCAAGCTGCGTGCTTCCGGGAGCAATCTTCCTGTCCTCATGCTGACCGCGAAGGCTGAGATCGACGACAAAGTCCTCGGACTCGACAGCGGCGCTAACTATTATCTGACCAAACCGTTCGACAGCAAGGAGCTGCTTGCTGCTGTCCGCGCGATAACAAGAAGCCAGACTGAGGTCGATACCAAGCTCGCAGTAGGCAATATCACTCTCGATCGCCAGACCTTTGAGCTCAGTTCACCATCAGGCAGCGTGCGTCTTGCAAACAAAGAATTCCAGATGCTCGAGATGATGATGTCAAGCCCTAAGAACGTATTTTCCGTAGACAGCTTCATGGACAGGATCTGGGGCTATGATACAGACACAGAGAGTAATGTTGTATGGGTGTACATCTCGTACATAAGGAAGAAGCTCAGCGCTCTCGGTGCTAACGTCAAGATCAAAGCCTCCAGGAATGCAGGCTATTCACTCGAGGTTGCAGAAGAATGATCAACAGACTTAAGAAGAAGTTCATAGTGCTTGCAATGGCTTCGCTGATCGCTCTTCTGGCAGTGATAGTCGCAGGAATGAATATCATCAACTACAATGCAGTCGTGAGCGAAGCTGATGAGACGCTTGAGATGCTCTCAAGCAACAAGGGCCGCATGCCCAAGTTCTTCAATGATGGCTGGGACAACAGGCTGCAGGATATATACGGCGAGGACCCTTCCGCGTCCTATGACGACATCGAAGCAGGGACAGGAGACTATGGCAGCAAGCCGGGAGGTGGCTATGGCCATGACGGCTTTGCGCCAAAGGGATTCTCCCGCGACGAAGCCGAAGAAACCAGATTCTTCACTGTGCTACTCGACTCAGATGATTCGGTCATAACGGTCAATACCGACAGGATCTATGCGGTCGATGAGAACGAGGCGGAGGAATACGCCGCAGAAGCAGTCGCATCAGGGAACACTTGCGGCTTTATAGACGACTACAGATACTGCGTGAAAGATGAGAGCGACTATACCAGGATCACCTTCATGGACTGCGGACGTCTCCTTGGTTCGTTCCGCAAGTTCTTATACGCGAGCATCATCATGTCGGTCATCGGACTCGCAGCAGTATTCGTTATAATATGCTACTTTGCCGGAAGGATCGTGCGTCCGGTCGCAGAGAGCTATGAGAAGCAGAAGCGCTTCATCACAGATGCTGGTCACGAGATCAAGACGCCGCTTACCATAATCAAGGCCAACATCGACCTCATGAAGATGGATATCGATGATGCGGCTGAAGAGGAATCCGCCGACGTCAATGCTCTTGCGGGAACGCTGAACGAGAGCCTTGATGATATCACAGGCCAGGTCGACAGGCTGACAACGCTGACCAATGACCTTGTATACCTTTCAAGGATGGAGGAAGGCTCTGGTTCGCTCACGATGACTGAGGTACCGGTCTCGGATATAGTATCTGAGACTGCAGGGTCATTCGAGCCGGTCGCTGTAGAGCGCAAGAAGACGATCTCATCTGAGATCGAGCCTATGATCTCCATGCAGGGCAGCACCAAGGAACTTGAAAAGCTGGTCTCCATACTGATGGAGAACGCTCTTAAATATTCACCGGAAGGGGACAACATAGGTGTGACCCTCAGAAAAGAAGGCAAGAATGTGGTTCTTGAGGTCAGGAACAAATCCATGACACCTCTTTCGGACGAAGATCTTGCCCATGTATTCGAAAGATTCTACCGGACAGACAAATCCAGGAACTCAGCCGCAGGCGGGCATGGCATCGGGCTCTCGATGGCGAGCGCGATCACAGCCGCCCACGGCGGCAAGATCCGCGCCCGCAGCGGTGACGGAACGGAGTTCATCGTCACCGCGACCATGCCCGCGAATTAGGACAATCACAATCGCGCAAATCAAGACTTACAGGCCAATGGACATCGTGCCATTGGCTTTTTTCTATGCTTCCTTCCCATTTCATTACAGATAGCGCTCTTCTAATTTCACTTTTTTTGGATGCTTTAAATTTCATTTAAGTTTGCGTGCATATTATACAGACATAAGATATATGAGTTTGTTGTGTCGGGGGCGGGGTCGTTGATTATTCCTTGCACTTGAGCCGGAAGTCTGAGCCGGCAAATAACGACCCCGGGATTTCCCGGCAGCCAGCGTCAGCCAGCTGTTGATAACAGACGCCGGATGTCCCCCGCCTCTATAGGCGGCGGGTTCCATGTTCGACCGTCGGTGGTGGGTACAATCCCCAACCGACGCTCTCAGGAGCTGAAGCTCCCGGCGTCTGTTGACGGCGTCGCTCGCTCCAATCAAG
>JAFWHB010000027.1 GCA_017512145.1 Mogibacterium sp.
AGCCTTCTCTATCTCATCAAAGAGTATAACGCTGTATGGCTTACGGCGGACTGCCTCAGTTAGCTGGCCGCCCTCGTCATATCCTACATACCCCGGAGGCGCTCCTACCAGTCTGCTGACTGAATGCTTCTCCATGTATTCGGACATATCTATTCTGATCATGTTCCTCTCTGTATCGAAGAGGGCTTCAGACAGTGCCTTGGCAAGCTCTGTCTTACCTACACCGGTCGGTCCGAGGAAGATGAATGATCCGATAGGTCTGTTCTCGTCCTTGAGTCCGGCTCTTGCTCTCAGAATGGCCTGTGATACAGCCTTGACACCCTCGTCCTGTCCGATGACTCTCTTGTGCAGGATGTCAGGAAGTCTCAGGAGCTTGTCTCTCTCGGTCTCTACGAGCTTGCTTACAGGAATACCAGTCCAGGATGAGATGACCTCTGCGATCTCTTCTTCTGTGACTTCTTCCTGGAGCAGCCTCTCCTCCTCAGCAGCCTGAGTCTTAGCCTTCATCTGTTCGAGCTGCCTCTCGAGGTCCGGAAGGACACCGTTCTTGAGTGTTGCGAGCTTCTCAAGATCGTACTGTCTCTCGGCATCCTCTATCTCAAGCCTGATATCCTCGATCTGCTTCTTGATATTCTTGACTTCGAGAATGTCCTTCTTCTCATTCTCCCACTGGGCACGCATGCCTGCGCTCTTCTCCTTTAGCTCAGCAAGCTCCTTCTCAAGTGCGGCAAGTCTCTGCTTAGCACCCTTGTCGTCCTCGTCTTCCTTGCCGAGTGCCTGCTTCTCTATCTCGAGCTGCATGATCTTACGGGATATCTCATCAAGCTCTGACGGCATGCTGTCGATATCTGTTCTGATCCTTGCTGCAGCCTCGTCCATGAGGTCGATGGCCTTGTCCGGCAGGAATCTGTCGGTGATATATCTGTCTGAAAGTGTCGCGCAGGCGATCAGAGCACTGTCTGTGATCCTTACTCCGTGGTGGATCTCAAATCTCTCCTTGAGACCTCTCAGAATTGATATGGTATCTTCTACAGATGGCTGGTCAATGAGGACCTTCTGGAATCTTCTCTCAAGAGCTGCGTCCTTCTCGATGTACTTCCTGTACTCGTCGAGTGTCGTAGCTCCGATGCAGTGAAGTTCGCCTCTTGCAAGCTTTGGCTTGAGAAGGTTGCCGGCATCCATCGAGCCCTCTGTACGGCCCGCACCGACGATGTTGTGGATCTCATCGATGAAGAGGATGATCTTGCCGTCGGACTTCTCTATTTCGTTAAGAACAGCCTTGAGTCTCTCCTCGAACTCACCTCTGAACTTAGCTCCTGCGATAAGCGATCCCATATCGAGAGCATAGATGGTCTTGTCCTTGAGTCCCTCAGGTACATCCCCGTTCAGGATCCTCTGTGCAAGCCCCTCGACTACTGCTGTCTTACCAACACCAGGCTCACCTATGAGTACAGGATTGTTCTTGGTCCTTCTTGAAAGGATCTGGATGGCATGTCTGATCTCAGAATCTCTGCCGATAACAGGATCAAGCTTGCCCTCTCTTGCCATCTCTACAAGGTCTCTTCCGTACTTGGCAAGAGCCTCGTAATTGTCTTCAGGATTCTGACTTGTGATCCTCTGATTGCCTCTTACCTTAGCAAGGGCAGACAGAAATCCGTCTCTTGTGATGCCATACTTGGAGAAGATCCTTGCGCTGGCTGTTCCCTTCTCTGCGATGAGTGCAAGGTAGAGATGCTCTACGCTGACATATTCATCCTTGAACTGTTCAGCGATCTCCTCTGCATCAAGGAAGATCTTGTTGAACCTCCTTGTGCCATACATATTGTCAGCTCCGCCGGAGACCTTAGGCAGCTTGTTAAGCTCAGTCTGTACATCAGCCGCAACAAGCTCAGGGTCGATATTCATACTCTTGAGGAGCTTAGGTATAAGTCCGTCTCTCTGTTTGAGAAGAGCCAGATGGATGTGCTCTCCGTCGACCATCTGGTGTCCGGATGATGTTGCGATGTTCTGGCAGTCGAGGACTACCTGCTGCGCATTCTGTGTGTACTTCTCAATGTTCATAAGCATAACCCTCCTTCTACATGGGTATTTATGGTAATCGTGCGCGTTGCCTGCATGTCACGCGGCAAGGCGCAGCGCTCTTTAACATCTTTGCTGACACTATAATAGTACAACAGAAAGCATTTGTAAATAGAAAATTAGCACTCTTCTCAAAAGAGTGCTAACAATTTTACATTTATATATTGTTTTTCTATTATCCGGTTATTGGCTCAAAGACTATCTTTTTGAACCTTTGGAGCCTCCGAGGTTTGCATTTGCGAGAATGTTGGAGTCAAACGAAAAAGTTATTGATTCTTCGATGCGCATTCTCCTGAATGCAAGCTGGATCATCCTGTCGAGCAGCTCGGTATAAGGAACTCCTGCAGGTTCCCACAGATAGAATGAGAGAGAACCCGGTATAGGATTGATCTCATTGAAATAGAGCTTGCCTGTATCCTCGTCGATCATGAAATCTATCCTCGATACACCATTGCAGCCAAGAGCCTTGAAGGATCTTACCGCAAGATCACGCACCTCTTCTCTCTTCTCAGGTGTAAGATCAGCAGGGATCTTCCTTGCAAGATTTGCCATTCCTGCACCCTTCGATCCGGTGCCCTTGCTGCCGCCATTCTTGCCGCCCTTACCGCCGCTGTTTACGTACTTATCCTCGTAGCTGAGGATATCCTTGGTATGCAGCGGTTCTTCGCATTCAGATGCGATCGCATCATTCTCGTCGCCGAGAACGGAGCAGTTGATCTCGCGGAGATTAGCTATAGCATGCTCTGCCAGCACTCTTACAGCATATCTGAAGGCATCATCGAGAGAATTGATGAGTTCTGCCTTGTTCTTAGCTACGCTGATGCCGACACTTGAGCCAAGGTTGACAGGCTTGATTATTACAGGATAGCCAAACTTCTTCTCTATTCTGTCAACAAGAGAATCCATCTCCTGATAGTCAGACATCGTATAAACTTCAGCATCAAGAACCGGTATGCCGTGCTCCTTGAGAACGGCCTTGGTGATGAATTTGTCCATGCTGATAGCTGACGCTGTGACATCAGGTCCTACGAAAGGCACTCCAACTGTCTTGAGGTAGCCCTGAAGAGCACCATCCTCGACGTTGGTCCCATGTACTACAGGAAAAGCCACATCGAACTCGACCGGCTTAGGTCCGCCGAATCTCTTTGCAGGATAAGGCATCAGCAGGAACCTTCCGCTCTCATTGATCATGATGACCCTCTGAGACTTCTTAAGAAGCTCCGGAATATTCCTGTAAGATCTGATATCTCCCACGCCCTCTCCTATGTACATCTCGTTCTCCTTGGTCATGTACACAGGGATTATTTCATATTTGTCTGTATCCATAGCCATGCAGGCCTGGATGCCGGATATTACGGAGACCTCATGCTCAACTGTCTTGCCTCCGAACATCATAGCTACTCTTGTTCTCATATCTTGTTCTCCATTGTCCCGGACTAATAATTGTCAGGCAGGTCATTCTCAAGAAGGATATACTTGTGACCTTCACCCTTGATCGAATATGCGTAATTGATAGCATCTTCGACCTTGTCAAATACAATGCATTTCTTCTCAGGGAACCCTTTGCTGAGTACGCCCTCAAGTATCGGCTCTGTATGCTTCCTGCCAACGAGGAGTATCCAGTCACAGCATTCTGCTGCATATGTACCGAACTTCCTGTTGTATTCCGCTTCGTCCTCACCAAGCTCTACCATGCCAGGTGTGACCAGTATCCTGATACCATCGAAGAGCGCAAGTGTCTCAACTGCAGCCTTCGATCCTATAGGATTTGAATTGAAGGCATCGTCGATGATCGTTACATTGCCCTGCTCCTTCATCTCCATCCTGTGCTGAACAGGTCTGAGTCTTCTTACAGGTATCCTGAGATCCTCAAGTGATATTCCGAATCTGTTAGCCACAGCAATGGCGCCCATGACGTTGATGACGTTGTGAGCTCCGATGAGTTTCATGCTGAATCTTCCGGTCTCGCCATCAGGCGCGGTGACCGTAAACTCAGTTCCCAGATTGCTTACAGAAATATCCGATGCATAGTAGTCTTCACCGATCTTCTCGGAGTGGTAGAAGGTTATGTTGTTATATCCGCTCTTGTCCTTGCCGATCACCCTCTTGTTGGCGTCAAGGTACTCGTGGATATACTGATTGTCACCATTAAGGAAGAGCATTCCGCCATCCGGGAGAGCATCCGCGAGCTCGAATTTGGTCGTCTTGATGTTGTCAAGGCTGCCAAAGGTATCAAGGTGCTGCGGTCCGATAGATGTTATGACTCCGTGCTGCGGATGGACTATGTCGCAGATCTCCTTGATCTCGCCGACGTATCTGGCGCCCATTTCACAGACGAAGATCTGGTGGCTCGGTCTCAGAGACTTCCTGATCGTGATGACGACACCCATAGGAGTGTTGTAGCTCTCAGGTGTCACGAGAACGCTGTACTTCTGCTGAAGGAGTGTCTGCAGGAAGAATTTGACGCTGGTCTTGCCGTAGCTGCCTGTAACACCGATAACTGTAAGATCAGGGACACTCCTGAGTATCCTCTTGGCGTCATTGATATAGTGATTATTAACGCCCTTCTCTATTGGCTGATTGACGGTGCGTGCGATCATGTTCATAACAAGCTGCGCACCGGCAAGGAGTGTCAGAGCACCGGTCAGAGGAGCTATGCCGCCGATAATTCCTGTCACTGCAAGCACTATGCAGCTGAGGACAATGATGGTAGCAACCATTCTCTTGACTCTCGGTGTGAAGACGAGCTTTTTCTTCTGGTGCATCTCCTTCATGATCCTGTAGACGAGGACTATGACCAGGAGCGTCAGCCAGCAGAGGATGTCGAGCACCCAGAGCAGCCAGCCTGCACCTGTCAGCGGCGCAAGCATGCGTATGCAGCCGAGACACATCGCGAAGACAAGTATCCACTGCAGCCTGAAATTCTTATGTATCCAGGCCTTCTGCTCGTTGTTGAGATATACATTGAGCTGGAACATGTGCATGTTGTAGCGCATTGTCAGCCAGAAGGCAGGCACTGCAAGGAGCAGAGTGATGATAGTTCTTATGATCATAGCGCGCCTCCCTTCCCGCAGCCAAAGTAAGACCTTATTATGCCGCGGAACTGCTGAGGCTTCTCAAGGAATGAGTAGTGGCCTGTACCCTCCAGTACAATAAGAGCTGAATCAGGGATCATAGCATCCATGATATGTGCATCACTTATCGGTGTCGCATCATCAAGATCTCCCCATATAATAAGTGTCTCCTGCCTGATCTTAGGAAGCGACTCTCTCTGATCCTCATTAACAGCCATGACAAGGCATTTCTTCATCATCGGGCTTGCATTCCTGTAGTCGTCAGAACCCTGCTTGCTCATCCAGTAATCGATGACCTCAGGGAACATTGCATGAACAGGCTTGCTGGTGAGGAAGTTACGCAAGATCTTGTAGCGTCTTACCTTTCTCTTCTGCGCCTCAGTTCTCTCAGGCATAATCCCGGCGCTGTCTATTAGAACGATCTTCTCGATCTCAAAAGGAAGATCATCAAACTCAGCAAGCTTGATTATTACTCTGCCTCCATATGAGTGTCCCATGAGAGATGCCTTATTGATCCCGGCAGCCTTCATGAATTTGCAGAAAAATCTGGCATAAGCCTCTACGTTCCAAGGTTCACGAGGTTCATCGCTGTCCCCGAAGCCCGGGAAGTCAAGCTGAACGAACCTGCACTCATCATTCAGCGAACCGGCAACAAAATCATACAGGTCAAGACTTGTGCCCCATCCCTGAAGCATAACGACAGTCCTGCCTGTATCCGGTCCGGTTATCTTATAATTAATGTTATATCCGTCTATGTTAAGTACCATGCTGACTATTCTACCATATATTACAGTAAGGTGTTATCTATAATCTGTTACTATCTGCCGCCTGCAAGTGATCCTGATCCCGTTATCTGATCAATATTGAGAGACATGAGAATAATATCAGCAAGCTCCTCTATGCTCTCCTTGCGTCCAAGCTCATCCCATGTAGCTATGACAGATGTACATGTACCTGCAAACGCAGCAAAGTTGTAATACGCATCCTTCAGACTCTCTTCAGCCTCAGCTACAAATGCATTCTGAAGATTCCTGCGGAATGACCTGACTATGAGGTCGCTCCTTCCGGATCCCATTATATTCATGAGTCTGTTGCTGCTTGCTATGATTGTCTCCAGCCAATGCACAGTAAAATCCTTGAACGAGAGACGTTCATAATAGCACAGAATCTCTTCAAATGTCTTGTCCATGACAAGAGTGACAACATCATCGATGGTGTCAAAGAGTCTGTAAAATGTCGAGCGGCCAACTCCGGACGCTCTCTGGATATCGCTTACTGTTATCTCCATGAACCCCTTCTGTTCCAGAAGCTGTTCAATAGCAGCAACTATTGCGTCTGCAGATTTGACGCATCTCTTGTCCTTCTTGATGTGATACATAACTCTACCTCTGTGTCCCGCAAATTATCGAAACTATTGTACCACAATTGCCACAAAAAAAGCATCTGTGTCCTGTCCTGACACAGATACTTATTATCTCTTGTAATGTTCTCTGACGCTCCTTGTCAGCAGATACTCTATCTGACCGTTGATGGATCTGAAGTCCTCATCTGACCATCTGGCAATATCCTTCCATAGTGACTCGGGCAGTCTCAGAATGATCTGTTTGCGCCTTGAATCTCTTGCCTTGAGCTCACGCTCACGCTCTCTGATCTCATTCTCAAGCGCGTCAAGCTTAGCCTGCTTAGCGAGAAGATTCTTCTCTCTCCTGGCCAGAACGTCTTCATTCAGTTGTGAAGATTGATTGTTCACTGACATGATCCTGAGTCCTATGGATTATTCTGTATTTGATCAACTATTCTGTGCCCCTGATGCTGAGGGGTGAGACCGGCGCGCAATCATTGCTGATTAGCGAGCCGGTCCCGGAATAAGTTATTAGTAAATTGTGCCGCTGTTGACGATTGGCTGAGCATCCTTGTTGCCGCAGAGGACAACGAGAAGATTGGATACCATCTGAGCCTTGCGCTCCTCATCGAGATCTACGATATCATCTTCATTAAGCTTGTCTATTGCCATCTTGACCATGCTGACAGCTCCGTCAACGATCTTGGTTCTTGCTGCGATGATAGCAGATGCCTGCTGTCTCTGAAGCATTGCAGCTGCGATCTCTTCAGCATATGACAGATGAGTTATTCTCACCTCTTCGATTACAAGTCCTGCGAAGGCGACCTTATCTGCAAGTTCATCTCTCATCTTGAGAGCGATCTCCTGCGAGCTGCCTCTCAGTGTCTGCTCTTCCTTGCCTTCACCTGAATCCGGGTCATCATCAAAGATGTCATAAGGATAAAGTCTTGCGGTGTTCCTTATAGTTGAGTCTGTCTGGATAGAGAGAAATTCAGTGTAATTCTCCACATTGAACACAGCCTTGGTCGGATCTTCAACATGCCACAGGACAACAGCTCCGATAATAACCGGATTACCGAGTGCGTCATTGACCTTCTGAACTCCATTATCAAGCGTCGATCTCTTGAGAGAGATAGTCTTCCTGATTCTGTTGGAAGTTGTCTTGGTCTTGCCGCCGGATGCATTGCTTGATAAGAAAGCAGCCTTGATCGCATCACCGGTCTCAGACGCCTCATTGGCGGCCTGAGCCTCATATGCCGGATTGTTAAATCTGGCAAAAGGATTGACCAGGAAGTAGCCAGGCTTATTGATGGTCCCGTAGTATTTGCCGAACAGTGTAAGAACCAGTGCCTCATTAGGTCTGACACTCCTTAGTCCTGCAAATCCAAATGGAAGCAGTATCCAGAGCAGAATGCATACCGAGACAATAATGAAGTTGCCGCCTGTAATGCCAAGTATGAATCCCGGTACAGATAAAATGCCCAGGATAATGAAGAGTACAAGCATCAGCACTCCACTCGGTGGATTGAGAATCTTCTGTTCTATATGATTACTAGTATTCATTGCAACATCCTCCTGAAAATAAACACGAGCAATGGTTGATATCATTCTGATATCATTTATATATCATTTTGTATGACGCTTGTCAATCGTAAAGAACCCAAAAAAGGAAATAAAAAATGCCGCTTTATTCAGCGGCATCGCATATCATGATGATTTTTTCGACCGGTTGTAGGCTGACCTTTTCATTTCATCCTTGTTCCGGTACATGTTCCCGTCCGCCCTCCTGAATACAGCAAGCGGCACATCATCTTTGTCGGTGCAGAAGGCTATTCCCTTAGCTATAGATATCCTCCTCCACACTTCCTCTTCATCCTGTGTCATGCTCATTCTTCGGTCAAGCTCGGCAAGAAGGCTCTCATGGTTCCTGAGATCTTCATTCTGCAGAAGTACCACGAATTCATCCCCGCCTATTCTGAATACCGGGCTGTGCCTGAATACCTGGCATATCATTCTGCAGCTTGAAATAAGATAGTCGTCACCACAGTCATGCCCGTATGTATCATTTATCTCCTTGAGATTATTCAGATCCATCATCAGCAACGCAAAGTCTCTCTCTCCTGCATCCATATGTTTGCGGAGTTCCTCCATGGTATCAGTGAAAGCTGCCTTGTTCCTGACATGTGTCAGAGGATCCCGGTAGGCTCTGTTGCTTACACCGGAGATGTAACGCCTGATCTGGGGTATGATCTTCCTCTCACTGATGATTGCGACGATACAGGTCTGCATCAGAGCAGTCAGAAGTGCAGTGCAGGCAACAAGATAAACCAGTTTGCGGCCTGACATCGTAAGTCCCATCGCGTTACTCTGCTGATTTGAGGCAAAGAAAACAACTATACCCGCTGCTATAGGGGTACATATCAAAACAGAGATCAGATTCAGTACGATAATTTTATTCCTGATTCTTTTCATACAATGAAATATACAACCGCAAGCGTCATCATATGCGTCACAAAAAATGCAAAAGCAGGAGTCATCAGACTCCTGCTGCTATACAAATCAGATATACGACGGTAGCTGCGATCAATGCAACGAGGCATTGCCAGATAACTACCAGGAAGGCCCATTTGCTTCCCATCTCTCGCCTGATCGAAGCAATAGCTGCAACACACGGTGTATACAGAAGTGAGAATACCAGCAGTGATGCAGCTGACGCAGCTGTCAGAGCAGTCGCTACTCCTGTTCCGAAGAGGACCTGAAGCGCTGACACTACGCTCTCCTTGGCCATGAATCCTGCTATCAGAGCTGTACAGATACGCCAGTCTCCGAGTCCTGCAGGCTTAAGTATTGGTGCAATCAGGCCTGCGATCGAAGCTAACATGCTGTCCTGCTGATCCGCAACAAGATGGAACCTGAAGTCAAAGCTCTGGAGCAGCCATACCACGATCGTTGCAATAAGAATTACCGAGAATGCCCTCTGGAGGAAGTCCTTAGCCTTATCCCACAGGAGCTGGAACACATTCTTTGCTGCAGGCCAGCGGTAGTTAGGAAGCTCCATTACAAATGGCACAGCTTCACCCTTGAAGAGTACGCCTCTGTACAGGATCGCTACGAGAATTCCTATCAGAATGCCGAGCACGTACAGGCCTGTCATTATGAGTCCGCCCTTGCCCGGGAAGAATGCATTCACGAAGAATGCATAGATCGGGACCTTCGCGGAGCAACTCATGAAAGGTGTAAGGAGAATCGTCATTCTTCTGTCCCTTTCACTCGGGAGAGTTCTTGTCGCCATTACAGCCGGAACCGTACATCCGAATCCGATCAGCATCGGCACGATACTTCTGCCGGAGAGTCCTATCTTCCTGAGGATCTTGTCCATTAAGAAGGCAACTCTCGCTATATAGCCTGAATCTTCAAGCATTGACAAGAAGAAAAACAAGGTCACGATTATCGGGAGGAAGCTCAGGACACTGCCGACTCCCTCGAATATTCCTTTGATGATGAGACCATGCACGGCTTCATTGACAGATGCATTTGTAAGAATAGTATCTACCCAGCCCGTAACCGCTCCGACACCGGTCTCAAGAAGGCCCTGAAGCCATGCTCCTATGACATTGAATGTCAGGTAGAACACAAGACCCATTATCACTATAAAGGCAGGAATTGCAGTATATTTGCCTGTAAGTATGTTGTCGATTTTCTCGCTTCTTAATCTCTCTTTGCTCTCGTGCGGCTTGCGGACAGTAGCTTTGCACACCTTCTCGATGAAGGAGAATCTCATGTCAGCGATCGCAGCACTCCTGTCAAGGCCTCTCTCCTCTTCCATCTGAAGGACTATGTGATCCATTAATTCCTTCTCATTCTGGTCGAGACCGAGCTGATCGATTATGAGCTCGTCACCTTCTATCACCTTAGTAGCTGCAAATCTTACCGGAAGACCCGCTCTTACAGCATGATCCTGTATCAGATGTGCGACAGCATGGATGCATCTGTGGACAGCGCCTCCATTGTCGCTTTCATCGCAGAAGTCATTGCGCATAGGCTTTTCCTGATACTTTGCTATGTGGATGGCATGATCCACAAGCTCATCTATGCCCTGATTCTTGACTGCAGAGATAGGAACGACTGGAGTACCGAGCTCGCTCTCCATCTTATTTACGTCTATTGTGCCCCCATTCGCGTGAAGCTCATCCATCATATTGAGAGCAACTACTACAGGCACCTCCATCTCCAGAAGCTGCATCGTCAGATAGAGATTTCTCTCTATATTCGTAGCATCCACTATGTTGATGATGGCCTTAGGCTTGTCATATATGACAAAGTTCCTTGAAACAATCTCCTCGCTTGAGTACGGCGACATCGAGTAAATGCCCGGAAGGTCTGTTACCACAGTATCCGGATTACCCTTGATAGGTCCGTCCTTGCGGTCAACGGTGACGCCCGGGAAGTTGCCGACATGCTGATTGGATCCTGTAAGCTGATTGAAAAGTGTTGTCTTGCCGCTGTTCTGATTGCCTACAAGGGCAAAGGAGAGAACAGTGCCGTCCGGCAGAGGATTTCCGGTTCCCTTAGGGTGGAATCTGCCGCCCTCACCAAGTCCGGGGTGCTCATTCTTGTCGGATGAAGTTCTCTGAACAGCAGAAAGTGGTTCAGCAGCATTCCTGGCACCGTCTTCTGTTACGGTCTTATCTATTTCTATCTTCTCAGCGTCATCAAGTCTCAGAGTCAGCTGATATCCATGTATCTTAAGTTCGACCGGGTCACCTAGCGGAGCAAACTTGGTAACCGTTACCTGAGCACCAGGTATCACTCCCATATCAAGGAAATGCTGCCTGAGTGCACCCTCTCCGCCAACACTCAGGATGACCGCACTCTCACCTATTTGTAGTTCTCTTAATGTCATTAGTTATTCCTCTATAGTCTGTAGTGTGTGCATTCCGGTTTACGCCAGATCACTCTTCACAGATAATAACACAATCACGGTTAGATTTGTCTCACAACCTTGCTATTTGTCCGATTATTATCATGTATGGAAACACTGTATGTTCTGATGATATTATATGATTAACCCGAAGTTAGTATATGCTGCTGGATCATATGAACAGGAAAGAAGGACTAAGATTCGCAAGATGGGCAGAAGGACTGATAATACTGCAGTCCGTCGTTTATGGTTTTGGAGATCCTATATCCAAGATCGCTTTTGAAGTGACTCCGGTTTATACGATGATGTCCGTCAGATATCTGATAGCCTTCGCAACTGTCTTCATTCTTTTCAGGAAGCGGATCATCAATACCCTCCGGACAGTTCCTGCCAGAGCATGGCTCATTCCCGGCATATGCATCGGTATGAGCTATCTTCTCAACAATGTAGCACTGTCTCTGACAGATGCGACTTCAGTAGCTTTCCTGAGGTCCCTGTCTGTTGTTCTGACACCTGCCTTTGCCTTCATTATCTACAGGCGGAGTTACAGATTTATCCAGATCCTTATTCAGATAATGGTGCTTCCTGGTATGTATCTTCTGTGCGTAAGAGGCGGACTGTCGGGATTTGGCCTTGGAGAAGTCCTTGCAATAGCCGCAGCCGCTCTGACTGCAGGTGCCCTGGTGTTCTCAGGCAAATTTCTTGAAACAGTCGACCCTGTAAGCATGACCGCACTGCAGGCAGGCTGCTCTGCCCTGCTTGCACTCATAGGATGTCTTGTCATCGAGGGAGGATTTGATCTTGAAAGAACCACTCCTGAGGCATGGGCGATCATCTTATATCTTGCGATCGCATGTACATTCCTTGGCTATCTGATGCAGAATCTCGCACTGACTAAGATCTCTGACAGAATGGTCTCCCTTCTTCAGTGTCTCTGCCCTGTAATGACAGCAGTATTCTCCTTCTTCCTGCTTGGCGAGACCCTCACGGCAGCAGGATTCGCAGGCGCAGCGATCATAATCGTATGCATTGTTTCATCTACCCTGATCTCCGCCGGCGGAGATTACACACAAAAAGAATAACAGAAGCATCGCCCCTGTTATCCCGGTTATGTTCATTATTTATTCCGCTGCTATGAGATACGGGATTGTCGACTCGAAGTCTACTCCATACCATGGCTTATCAGGATTCTGCATGGTAACTTCTATTGTGTGGGCTGTGTAATCGGCAGCTATCCTCATTGCATCTCTCCAGTCCTTGCCCTTCATGATCTCACCCACGCATGTGCTCGTGAAGAGATCTCCTGTTCCGTGGAAAGTAGCGTCGATCTTGCGGTTCTGATAGACAAAGTAGTCATCAGCCTCTCTGTCATAGCCCATAACTCCGGTCATGCCGTCACTGAACGAGACACCTGTAAGAACGCTGACCTTGGCGCCGAACTCATTCAGCCTCGACAGCAGCTCCTTGATGTATGCCTCATCATGATCAGTGCGGTACTCCATTCCTGTCATCAGGCAGGCCTCTGTGATATTCGGAACTATGATATCAGCCTCAGAGCAAAGCGTTGCATTCTTCCTGACATAATCCATATCGAATGCCGGATAGAGCTTGCCATTGTCCGCCATAACAGGATCTACGATGATCACAGTTCCATCCCTGCGGAACGTCCTGAAAATCTCCTTGACCTGGTCGATCTGCTCTTCAGTTCCGAGATATCCTGTATAAATAGCATCGAACTCAACGCCTTCCTTCTTCCAGTGATCTACGATAGGCTCGATCTGATCGGATAAGTCTTTGCAGGTAAAGCCTTCGAACATAGTATGTGTTGACAGGACTGCGGTCGGCAGAATGACTGTCTCAGATCCAAGCGCCGAGATTATAGGCAGCGCGATTGTGAGTGAGCATTTGCCCAGACACGAAATATCCTGTATTGTCAGAACTCTTTTCATTATTATCTCCTTACTGATTATTCAAACCGAGTCTTATCATACAACTTTTCAGACGGTCATACAACTTTGTGCTTGTACAAATTCGGATATGCCCTGATGTCACGGACCCTGGCATACAGCGACAAAGCGATGAATCCTACTCCGACCAGAATGACAAATGTCCAGGCAGTGTCCGACCCGTAAGCCCCTATGATAAATCCTACCAGCACCTGGAAAACGCTGCTTATCAGCGTCCTTATTACGGTAAAAGCTCCGTTGATCTGCCCTCTGTGGCTTGATGGTATTCGTCTTGAGAGATAAGCGCTCTCTGCTGTCATTGCGAATATCTCGCCCCACGTCAGTATTGTCATCGATATATAGTAAACCGGGATCGACCCTCTGAGAACTGCAAACATTGCAAATCCGGTTACCATAAGTACCATACCGGCTGTAATTCTGTCAGGCTCTGACTTCGTGCCGAACAGGCGGGTTATCACAGGTGTGAAGAGAACGACGACAATGCAGTTGACACTGGTAACAGAGCCATATATTACCGGTCCCGCCTCCCCGTGGATCTCGGCCATATCGAGCGGCATCAGGTAGACATACATCTGATAGACAGCATAGTACCCGCTCATGACTGCAATTATAATCAGAATGACCGGGTTATCTTTCAGAATTCTGATTACAGATTCGCCTCGTCTCTCTTTCTGGTATTGGGCGCTTGCGCTCAGTTCAATTACAGGTGCTGTATCCCTGACCAGGAAGAATATCAGCATAGCTGAGCTGAATATAGAGAATGAGTTGATCAGGAAGACCAGCCACAGATAATGATTGAAGAGGAATCCCGAAACAGTCGGCGCAAGCACCAGACCAAGGTTGGAGCACAGATACTGAAGCGAGTACGCTCTGTCTCTGTCAGCAGTGGTCGTTATATCCGCTATGAGAGCACTGTAGGCAGGATTCTCCATGTTCTGGCACACAGAGCCGAAGAACAGCAATATTATGGAGAACCATGTCAATGGAAGAAGAGCGCAAATTCCAAAGCAGGCAACCGAGATAAGATCCAGAGTCACGATAGTAGACTTCTTGTCTCTTGAATCAGCGATCTTACCACCCGCAAAAATTGCAGGAGCCATTAGTATCATTGCAGCAGATAAGAGCCAGGATATTTCTCTGGCTCCTACTCCCATCTTCTGGCTCAGTATAAGAGTCATCATTGGCCAGACCATCGATCCGAGGCCTGTCACAAGACGCCCGAAAGCCAGAACATATGTCTCTCTACGCAACCCTCTGTATTGTTCAAGCATTATGTTATAACTATCCCCTTGTATACTGATCATTCATCGCATTGATCCAGTTCCGGCGTCTATTATAACATTAAAAAACCATCCCCGCGTGAAACGCGGGGTTGTTTAATATACGGGCATAGCCCTTACTCCTCGCGGTACGCGTGGAAACGCGTGAGTTGGTCTGCCAACCGCGTTTCCGTTACTTTTTCCTCTTCTTCGTTCCGAATTCAT
>JAFWHB010000028.1 GCA_017512145.1 Mogibacterium sp.
CCTGATGTCTTCAATATCCTGCTCCAGCTCCTCGATGACGGAAGACTAACAGATAATCAGGGAAGAACTGTTGACTTCAAGAATACTATAGTTATAATGACATCGAACATCGGAAGTGCCGATCTTATCGATAATATGAAGGAAGACGGTACTATTGACCCTGAGATCGAGGCAGGAGTAGAGGGCAAGCTCAGGACCTACTTCAGACCTGAGTTCCTCAACAGAATCGATGATATTATCGTATTCACTCCGCTTACCAAGGAGCAGATCAAGGGAATCATCAGTCTCCAGTTCGAAGACATCCGTGAGAGACTTGCAGCTAAGGATATCACCCTTGAGGTCACCGATGCGGCTCTTGAATTCATTGCTGATGAGGCTTATGAGCCACAGTACGGTGCAAGACCTGTCAAGAGATACCTGCAGAAGAACGTAGAGACAGAGATCGCTGAGGGAATCATCAGAGGCACTATAGTCGACGGCCAGACTCTGACCTGCGATTCAGACGGCAGCAAGCTAATATACAACTAATCAGATAACGGGTCTGCATCAGCAGACAAGAGGGGGAACATGGATAACAGTAAATCAAGACTTCAGCTGTTATTCACAATGATGTTGTTCGGAACGATAGGAACCCTGTCGAGATATATTGATATGCCATCCAGCATAATATGCCTCGGCAGGGCTTTTCTTGGTGCCATCATTATCATTGCGGCTCTGGCGCTGCGCAGGGAGAGGCCTGACTATTCAGCAATCAGGTGCAATATAGGGTGGCTGATACTGAGCTCTGCATTTATGTGCGTCAACTGGATATGCCAGTTCGAGGCCTTCAAGTATACGACGATCGCAACAAGCACGCTCTGCTATTATATGCAGCCGGTATTCTATATCCTTGCCGCTGCACTGATACTAAGAGAGAAGCTGTCGCTCAAGAAGATAGTCTGCGTCGCAGTGGCTTTCATGGGTATGATATCCGTATCAGGTGTCCTGCAGACAGGATTCCATCTGAGTGAACTCAAGGGCGTCATTTTCGCTGTATCAGGCGGATTCTTCTACGCCATGGTCGTTCTTATCAACAAATACATGAAAGGTATCTCTACGGTGGATACGACCATGATGCAGCTTGCTCTTGTGACAGTTATCATGATCCCGTATTCGGCTCTGACAGGCGCATGGCAGAGTGCCCATATCACAGGGACAGGACTCATCTGTCTTCTTATACTCGGGTTCCTGCATACGGGAATTGCTTATATATTCTACTTCGATTCTGTCAACAAGCTGTCCGCTCAGACCGTAGGGATCCTCAGCTACATTGATCCTGTAGAGGCAGTTCTGCTCTCAGCGTTCTTCCTGAAGGAGCCTGTCACAGTCTATACGATTGCAGGCGCCGTAATGATCCTCGGAGCTGCAGCTGTAAGCGAGCTGACAGGGCAGGGTCACATTGAAGAATCCAAGGATATGTGATACGATATTTTCACCCGGATAATTATTCACCTGATAAGGAGGTGCTTACTTATGAAGAAGATACTGACAATCCTGATAACATTGCTCGTTGGTGCAGGACTTGCTGCAGGCGGCATGTATTATATGCACCTCAAGGCTCAGCCTAAGGTCGATGCCAAGGGGCTGATGGAGAGACTTGAAGAGTCCTCCGAGCTTACAGTTGCCAAGAATTACTATACGGGTATAGCCAAGTTCAGCGAGGGCACAGTTCCGCTGATCAATAAGAATGGCTTCTCAATGAAGTATGAGGCAGAGATCGATGCCGGATTCGACCTTGAGAAGGTATCAATTGAGGTCACTGATGATCAGGTCATCGTCACAGTACCTCCTGCTGAGATCCAGTCAATCAGTATAGATCCTGACTCACTTGAGTTCTATGATAACAAGACCTCACTGTTCAAGACTGACCGCAAGGAGGCTACCAAGAAGGCTCTTCAGGAGGCTCAGAAGGATGCAGAGGCTAATGCAACCAAGAAGGGACTGCTTGAAGAGGCTGACAAGCGCGCTGAAGTCATCTTCAAGGGTATTCTTGCAGATGGCATAGGTGACCGTGAGATCGTCATCGTCAAGGCCGGCGAGCAGCCTGCAGCATCAGAGGATGCAGCAGCAGAGGAAGGCACAGATGCAGCAGGAGCTGAGGTTGCACCTGAGGAGACAGAGGAGGGCGCTGCAGACTGATAATATGCAGAAGAATGCTGTAGATAATCTCAGACGCAGAGATAATTTCAAATATGTGCTTGTATTAGAGGGCGTTCTTATCGGGCTGATAACGGGCGCCCTTATTTCCGTATTCAGATTGATGCTGACAGGTGCGGATTTCCTGAGGGGTAAGGTAGTCGAGGCCATTGGCACGGGCGCTCTTGCTGCTGTTCTTGCCGCACTTGGACTCATTATACTCACGTTGATCATTACCGCGCTCCTCGGCGCTGAGCCGGATATCGCAGGATCTGGTATCCCTCAGGTCGAGGCTGAGCTCAAGGGGCAGAAGGACATGCGCTGGTATCGTGTGATCCTGGCAAAAATGACTGGCTGCGCTCTTGCGATAGGCGGCGGACTTGCGCTGGGCCGTGAGGGGCCGAGCATACAGCTCGGCGCGATGGTCGGCAAGGGCTTTGCCAGGGCCGGACACCGCCTGCTCACGGAAGAGCGGCTGCTGGTTACCTGCGGTGCGGGAGCAGGCCTCTCGGCCGCATTCGGAGCGCCTCTTGCAGGAGCCATCTTCACGCTCGAGGAGCTTCATCATAATTTCTCAGCTGAAGTACTGCTTTCGACCATGGCATCTAGCATAGCGGCTGACTTTGTTGCTGCTAATGTGTTCGGACTCACTCCGGTATTCGGATTCGGTGTGGAGCATGGTATCCCTCTGAGTTGTTACTGGGCTGTTGTGATCGTGGGCATTGCTGTGGGATTCTTCGGGATCATATATAACAAGACAATAGCCTTCATGCAGAATGCCTTTGACAGACTGGGCAAGGGCTTTGCAGGTATTGCAGGTAAGGTCTGCGGGCGCTCTGCATTCAATCTGACGGATGCTCACCTGAATGTTTTCGGCCTCAGAGCTTCAAGAGCCGGCAAGCTGCTCTTCGTCTTCGCAGCTGCTTATATCATGATGTTCTTCTATCCTGATGCCCTCGGCAGTGGCAGCTATCTGGTAGGAGAGATCAGCAGTGGAGAATTTGCTCTCGGCGGACTTGCTCTTCTTCTTATCATCAAGTTCCTGTTCTCGACTGCCAGCTTTGGCTCGGGATCTCCGGGCGGCATATTCCTGCCGCTTCTGGTGCTCGGAGCTGTAACCGGCGGCCTGGTTTCGAGGCTGCTCGGAGTGTTTGGTTTTGATCAGAGGTATATTACTGCGCTTGTCGTGGTGGCAATGGCAGGATATTTCTCTGCTATAGTAAGAGCTCCTGTCACAGGTGTGGTCCTTATAACCGAAATGACCGGAGACTTCACATGTCTTCTTCCGCTCGTGCTCTCGGCGCTGATCGCTTATCTCATTGCAGAGGCATCAGGCACCGAGCCAATCTATGTACAGCTGCTTCACAGGAGCCAGAACAAGCAGACCCAGGTCAGGCGCAATCTCTCCATAAGAGACCGCAAGACCGTTATAGACGCTGACGTGCATACAGGCTCATATATGGACGGCAGGAGAGTAATGGACTTTGGCCTGCCTCTGGGAACACTGATCGTATCTGTTGTAAGAGATGGAGTGGAAATCATTCCTGACGGACATACTATACTAAGAGGCGGTGACCTTCTCGAGATACTCATGAGGGAGCGAGACATCAATGATGTCGAGAGCATCATCGAAGAGAAGTGCAAAGCCGTCTCTGAAGATAAGGAGTAATTAATGGCATTACATATAGTACTTGTAGAACCTGAGATCCCGCCTAATACAGGCAATATAGCAAGGACAGCTGCCGCAACTGACAGCGTCCTGCATCTTGTCAGACCGCTTGGCTTCAGTCTCGATGAGAAGAGCCTCAGAAGGGCAGGCCTTGATTACTGGCCGTATGTCAAGCTCGAGGTTCATGAGAGCCTTGACGAATTCCTTGAGAAGTACCGTGGCAGGCGCATGTGGCTCTCCACGACCAAAGGCGACAAAATGTACACCGAGGCCACGTTCCGTGACGAGGACATGATACTCTTTGGCCGTGAGACAGCCGGCCTTCCTAAGGATTTCATAGAGGCTAATAAGGAATGGGCGATAAGGATCCCTATGAGTGAGAACACAAGGCTAAGGTCCTTCAATCTGTCAAATTCAGCGAACATCGTCCTCTTTGAGGCGCTGAGGCAGCTTGGATTCCCCGGCCTCAAGTAAAAGAAAAAGACGGCCGAGGCCGTCTAGATCATCATATTGGCAAGCACCGGTCTCAGCCTGCGGCTGAGAAGAGTTGCGAGAATGATTTTGATAACATCCGGAACTATATAAGGTATGACGCACCAGCCAAGAGCGGTGCCAAGACCTATGGCTCCGGTGTTTTTCGTATATACGGTCATGAACCATGCCGTGCCGAATGCATAGCATACGATCAGGCCGAGTATCATCGAGGCAGCAAGAACAGGCAGGCTGTTTCCGAATAGCTTCTCGATCAGCCACATGACAAGGGCGGAGAACAGGAATCCGACTATGTATCCGCCGGTCGCGCCCATCATGTATCCAAGCCCACCTGAAAAGCCTGCAAAGACAGGAAGTCCCACTGCGCCAAGCAGCAGGTAGACCGCTATTGCGAGAGTGCCGCGTTTGCCGCCGAGAAGTCCTACCGCAAGGAAGACTCCAAATGTCTGAAGAGTGAAGGGTACAGCTGCAGGGATGGATATCCATGAGCATACAGCCATAACAGCCGCAAACATAGCTGCTCCGGCATAGTCGCGGACACTGAGTTTGTTATTTAGCACTGCATTAGTTGTTGTCATTTTGAATTTTTCTCCTGTAATTGATAATAGTTGTCAGAATCTGATGCTAATCTCGCCGCTCCTGAGAGTCTCCGTGCGGCCATCTTCGTATCTTACTATCAGGCCGCATTCATCGTCTATATCAAGAGCATGGGCAGAGGCAGGCGAAGCGCCTGCTGAGAGCACAGTGATATCACGTCCTATGACAATGCATCTGGCTCTGTATTTATTTATATAATCTGCTGATCCTGAGGAGCTGCCTTCATAGTAACCGAAGAATCTCCTGATGATCTCAGCTGCAAGGGAAGCTCTTGCGTTGGCGCCTTGTGAGTCATCTCTTGTGAATACAGCTCCTGCGATATTCCGGATATCCTCAGGAAATCCTCCTTCAGGCTCGAATACATTTATCCCTATACCAACGACAGCATAGTCGAGATTGCCTGATTCAAGGTCAAAGGATGCTTCTGTGAGTATCCCGCATACCTTGAGACCATTCATATAGATATCATTGACCCATTTGATGCCGGCGGGCTTTCCGGATATTTCTTCGATAGCTTCGGAAACTGCGACTGCTGCCATCGTAGTGAATCTGAGAGCCTGCCTGGCGTCAAATCCTGACGGTCTCAGCAGGATGCTCATGTACAGCCCCGTGTTATCCGGTGAATAGAACGATCTGCCGCGCCTGCCACGGCCCTGGGTCTGATTGGCCGCAACTGCAACAAAACCATCCTTCTCGCCAAGTGCAGCCTTGTCACGGCATACGTTATTAGTTGAATCGATCGAATCAAATACCTCAAGGCGGATCCTTCCGTCCCGGGTCTTATCAGCAAGCTTCTCGCTCAGGACCTGATAAGACAGTACATCTGAATCAGGTGAGAGCCTGTATCCTCTGTTTGTGACTGACTCTATTACATATCCTTCTTTCCTGAGAGCATTGACAGCCTTCCAGACAGCAGTGCCGGATACTCCGAGCTCATCTGCAATGTCTGAACCGGATACAAAGCTGTCTCTGTTACTTTCAAGAACCTTCAGAAGATCATCTCTTGTGCTCATATGTACACCTCCGAATCTTCATCTATTGTAATCCAGCCGGAGAGGATTATCAACCAATATATTCAGATTAAGGTTGATAATAAACAACCGAGGCAGGCCGCAGCATCACAAAAAATATCTCCTCCGTATTGCGCTCGGGATAATAGTGGGTGCATAATTATTGTTAACTGATTCAATCAAACATTAGAGTAAAGGGTGATAGTCATGAAAATGCCTGAACTTCTGGCCCCGGTTGGGGGCAAGCCGCATCTTGCGGCAGCGATCAATAATGGCGCGGATGCAGTCTACATGGGCGGACTTGCGTTCAATGCCAGGATCTTCGCTGATAACTTCAGGGATGATGAACTTCCTGAAGCGATAGAATTTGCGCACCTGAGAGGTGTCAAAGTATATATAACTCTCAATACACTCCTTAAGGACAGCGAGCTTGTCAAGGCCTTTGAGTATGCCAATTATCTCTACAGCATCGGTGTGGACGGACTCATCGTGCAGGATATGGGTCTCGCAAGGCTTCTGCACAAGCACCTTCCGGATTTCCCGATGCATCTGTCGACTCAGGCCACTCTGTATAACAAGGAGGCTGTTAGTCTTGCTCACAGGATGGGATTCACAAGAGTCGTTCCAGCAAGAGAGCTGAGCCTCGGGGAAATAACAGAAGTCTGCGATGAGTGCAGCAAATACGGAATGGATGCAGAGATCTTCGTGCACGGAGCAATGTGCATGTGCTACTCCGGACAGTGTCAGATGAGCCGTATGCTCGGAACTGTCAGATCGGAGAGGGGCAATACCGGAAGCTGCCGCAGCGGCAACAGGGGCACATGTGCTCAGCCGTGCAGACATTCGTACACAGATGAGAACGGCAGGACTTATTATGCACTTAGCCCTAAGGATATGTGCCAAATCGAGAATCTTCCTGATCTCATTATGTCAGGCGCCGCCTCCTTCAAGATTGAAGGAAGAATGAAGACACCTGAATATGTCGCAACAGTCACTAAGATATACAGGAAGTATATAGACAGATTTGCCGATCTTCTCAGGAAGTATGGAGAAGACGAGGCCAGAGTGAGATACTCTGTAGATGAGCAGGACATGATGAAGCTGAGGCAGATCTTCAACAGAGGTAATTTTACTGATGGATATCTGTATGGCAATCCGGGAGAGGATCTCCTCTCAGGTCACAGTCCTAAGAACCAGGGCATATATGCCGGAAGAGTAGTCGCAGTCATCGACAGCGAGGACAAGGTCTCCGAAATGGACGAGAGGAAGGCCGTAAGAGGTGCTCTCAAGAGGAGCAAAGTCCTTGTATGTGTCGCTCTCAGCAAGAGCCTCATAGAGGAGACGGCCGGCCGCTCCGGCGGCAGAAGGATGCCGGTCGAGCCTGGTGACGGCCTTGAATTCAGATGTGAGGAAGAGGATGTTCCTCGCGAGGCCATCGGCAGTGTGACGACATTCATCAAGTACATCGGCGGAGGAGAGGTCATAGTCGGAGACTTTGACAGAGGAGTCGAGCCGGGAGATCTGGCTTTCAAGGTCACTGACAAGAGACTTATCGATGAGGCTCTGAGCACACCTGACAAGAAGTTACCTGTAACGATGGTCTTTACTGCAAGAGAGGGACAGTACCCGGCTCTTGCAATGACGGATGTGAAGTCCGGCTATACAGCTGAGATCTCGGCGGATCATGTTGTCGAGAGGGCGCGCAAGGTACCGACAGATGCTGATAGAATAACAGATAATCTCTCAAGGCTCGGAGACACTCCATTTACTCCTGGGCTTACGGGAATAGATGTACAGATCGATGATGACATAATGATGCCTGTTTCGATCGTCAACAGGATGAGGCGAGAGGCAGCTGACGAGCTGATGGCAGCAAGGACAGTGGCTCTTCTGGACGCACGGAAGCCTCTCTCAAGAGCTGAACTGGATGTTAAGGAATCGGCTGAGCTTGTAGGTGCTAAGGAACTTGATGTTGAATCATACAGAGAGAGCCTGGCATCCGGAAGATTCAGACCGGTGCCTCTTGAGGACTTCATGAATGGAGAGAGGCCGGAGGGGGCTTTGCCATACATCCTTAATATCAGCAAGGGCAATCTTGACAGATTCATTGAGGAGAACTTCGATGAGATAGCTGAGGCTGTCAGGCCGTATGGAATCCTCATCGGCAATCTCGGATGGATAGAGAAATTCTGCGGGGCTGGTGTCAAGGTCTATGGCGACTATGGCCTCAACGTATTCAACGAGCAGGCAAGGACCGCCTTTGAAGAGGCAGGTGCCGAGCTCTACATGCCGTCACATGAGACAGGACTCTCTGACTCAAGAGGTATCCCTCTGATGGTTACCGAACATCCTGTTGATGCAGAGATCCTTACAGACCGCAAGGGAAGGAAACACAGGATCGTCCGGGCAGCAAGCGGCGACAAGACCCTGATATACTAGCAAAAACACAAAAAATCCGGAGCTTTGCTCCGGATTTTGATTTGGCATAAATGATTAGTTAGCGAGCTGAGCCTTAAAACGCAGGAACATGCTCTTAACTGCCGGAATGTTGATGATGATCACAGTTATGATTCCTTCGACTGCAAGGTATGTGAGGTTGTACCAGAGAGACCATGTCCATGCATTGAAGCCTTCAGGTGCATACTCTCCGAAGAAGATGACGCCGGACATGACTGCACAGATATATCTTCCGAGGATTCCGATGATATATCCCTTGGTCAGTCCGTTGCTCTTGTCGCGGACGATGCCGGAAAGGCCGAGTGCACCAAATGCAATTGGGTAGTCCAGCAGCAGCTGAACAGGATGTATTACATAAGGTCCGAAGATAAGATTGATAAGACCAACGCAGAATCCTGCCATTACGCCGCGGCGTGTTCCGAGAAGATATCCGCAGACAACGATCGGAAGGATACTGAGAAGTGTTACTGATCCGCCCTGAGGCATTGAGAACAGTTTGATCTCGCCGAGTACTGTAGCAAGAGCGATCATGAGAGCGGATACAGTCAGTGCTCTGACATCAGCCTTCTTGTTCTTGCCGCTGAGGGTGATGAACAGAAGTAACAAAGCGATGACTGCGATGACAGCGAACTTACCGCCTGTCGATTCAAAAAAAGCTTGCATAAAAAAATCCTCCTTAATAATCAATTAAGGAGAGCCTGTGAGAACAAAGAAAGGCAATGGCCTTGATATGCACCTCCCTACGTCGGTATTATCCGAATCAGGTATGAGGGTCATCCTTGAAAGGATTTCTCAGCGTTAGCTCCCCTGGTTGTTTTGTCATTGCTTATTATACTATCAGAAGCTGTCATGTCAATAATAAAATGGTATAATAATAGGGCGTGGGAGAGGAATGAATGAGAATCAAAGGTATCAAATTAACAACAGTAAGTACTCTGCATTATGTGCGGCTCATATACCGCTCATGTCTTTTTATTGCATTTCTGGTTGCATATATAATGTTCAGATTCAGGGGAGGCAGACCTGTCGAAGAAATCCTCGAGGAACGTCCGCTTATCATAAGTATTATCTGGACAGTTTTCACTGTCGAAATGATAATAAGGTTCTTCCCGTCACGATTTGAAAGTCCAGGGGCTCAGAAGCAATTTGCCCGCAATTACATCAAGACGGGCAATACTAATATAGACATCCAGGATAATCATGGCGTCATGCTTGCAGCTCTTGTATGGATACTGTTCAATGGCATATTCGGTATGCTGCATATGATAGGGCTTCTTGATGACGGAATCATGATACTCCTGTGCTGTGCATATTCTGTCTGTGACATGATTTGCATTCTGTTCTTCTGCCCGTTCCAGTCATGGATCCTCAAGAACAAATGCTGCAGCACCTGCAGGATATACAACTGGGATTACGCAATGATGTTCACGCCGCTCTTCTTTGTTGCGAAGACTTATACGTGGAGCCTGCTGGTACTTTCGGTGGCGCTTCTTATCAGATGGGAGCTTACATTCTATTTCCATCCGGAGAGATTCTCCGAGACAACGAACGGATATCTCAAATGCGCCAACTGCAATGAGAAGCTCTGTACACATAAGAACCAGCTCAGGAGACTATGGAAACAGATCGCAGAATATACCGACAGAAGATTAAAACAACTGGAGAAATGATTTGACTCATTTATGCTTCAATTAAAGCATGATATGTTATACTTCACTCATAGTGAATATGCGCAAGTGATGCGCTTTCAATAATAATTACTGGGATTAAGGAGGAAATCAAATGGCTAACAAGGACACAATCGAAAAAGTTAAATCCCTTCTCGAAGGACATTGCTATGGACCACTCAGAGAAGCAGCTGAGAAATGGCTTGCAGTAGCTGATGAGAAATACGACGTAAAAGACAAGGCAGGAAAGGCTTGGGACAAGCTCAATGATGCAGTTGATAAGGTTGCTGATGCTTCTGCTAAGTTCAACGAGACCATGGATAAGGTAAGCGATTCCATCGGCGATAAGTATGATGATCTGTCCGAGAAGACCGGCCCTGCATTCGAGAAGCTGGCTCAGGTAGAGCTTGTTAAGCAGCTCAAGGAAGGCATCTGCTCAGTAGGCGATCTCATCAATACATTCGGTGCTGATGATGCTGCAGAGAAGTTCGGCGATGATTTCGCAACTAAGATGAAGGCTCATGCTGAGGAACTCAAGGAGAAGGGCGAAGCATTCTGCGATTGCGATGCGTGCAAGAAGGCCAGATCCATCCTTAAGGACTTTGGTGAAGACATCGAAGCTGCATTCGACAAGGTTGAAGATGCAGTAGAAGATAAGTTCAAGGACAAGGCTGAATAATAGACTGGGGGAAACTATTATGGTCACTAGAGGACAGGCATGGGAGCTTTTAAAGAAGTATAATGAGGAGCCTTTTCATCAGCATCATGCTGTCACCCTTGAAGGGGTAATGAGATATTACGCAAAGAAGACCGGCAATGATCCTGATTTCTGGGGAATTTGCGGACTTCTCCATGATGTTGACTTTGAGAAATGGCCTGAAGAACATTGTATCAAGGCCCCGGAGCTCCTTGCGGAGATAGATGCTCCGGAAGAACTCGTTCATGCAGTTTGCAGCCATGGGTACGGACTTTGCTCGGATGTAGAGCCTGTACATGAAATGGAGAAATTCATGTTTGCTGCGGACGAACTCACAGGTCTTATCGGTGCAGGAATAATCCTCAGACCTTCGCACAGCTGCAAGGACATGGATGTGAAGTCTGTCAAGAAGAAGTTCAAAGACAAGAGATTTGCGGCAGGCTGCAGCAGAGATGTCATACGTAAGGGTGCCGAGCAGCTCGGATGGGAGCTTGATCAGCTCTTTGCTGAGGTTCTCGAAGCTATGCAGTCAATGCCTGATCCTGATGAACTCGATGCGATCAATGGAATTGGTTAACCATGAGAGTAACAGTACTTGTAGATAATACTGACGGGGCCTCGCTCAAAGGTGAGTGGGGCCTCTCATTATATATTGAATATGGAGATAAGACAGTCCTTCTCGATGCAGGGCTGTCAGGACTCTTTGCGGATAATGCTGCAAAGCTGGGTATAGACCTTAACAAAGCAGACTATGCCGTTCTTTCGCATGCTCATGATGATCACGCGAATGGCATGGACCGGTTCTTTGAGTGCAATGACCATGCTGATTTATATATAGCGAAGGGCGCAGAGGAAGATTGCTATGACAGGCACCGTCTGTTATACGAATATGCAGGTATCCCGAGAGGCATTCTGAGAAGGCATGCAGACCGCATCGTAAGAGCTGAAGAAGATATGATGATCAGTGATGGCATCAGGCTGCTCGGACATACGACTCCCGGCCTTGAGAAGATTGGCATAGAGAGCAAGATGTACCTCAGGAGAGGGCTCTTCAGGTTCATCCCTGATGACTTCAGACATGAGCACAGCCTCATATTCGAACTCCCGGACGGGGTGGTCGTGTTCAACAGCTGCTCTCATGCAGGCGCAGATAATATCATAAATGAGGCTGCGGCGGCGTATCCTGGCAAACGTATACTTGCTATGATAGGGGGCTTTCACCTGTTCAGGAGGAGCGACGACTATGTCAGAGCCTTCGCGAAGAGAGTAGAGGCTGCCGGAGCAGACAGCATCTGGACCGGACACTGCACCGGAGAACATGCACTTGCCATATTAAAAGAAGAGCTTGGAGACAAGGTCCACGCTCTTCGTACAGGTCTTGTATTCGAGATCCAGTAGGTAATCTAGAAGGTTATTCCGAGAAGGTCTATAAGAAGGCCCCATGCAACTCCGGAGCCATAGAGGGCAGCGATGACTCTCATGTTCTCTGCCTGATGACGGTTGGTCCTGATAAGAACCAGGATACCGACGCCTGCACTGACAAGAAGTCCTGCGAGGAGCTGTCCCGGGGTGAGCATACCTTCGAGATACAGCTGAGTTATGACCACAGATGCAGCACAGTTAGGTATCAGCCCGATGAGACCCGAGAGGAATACACCAAGTACCGGGATTCCGGTAAGGAAGTCTGCTATCGAGTCAGATCCGATGAATACGACAAGAAGGCTGATAACGAGAGATATGAAGAATATGAATACAGTTATCTTGACTGTATGTACGAGGGCGGAATGAAGAATTCCGCCTTCTTCTTCTTCACAGCCGCATTCATCCTGCTCACACAGATCATGGATGTGCTTGTGAGTGCGGAATGTATAATGTACTACTCTGATCACGATATCAAGAGTCATACCTGTGATCAGGGCTATGATGAACTTGGTCAGGAGCAGCTTGCCAATGACTGAAGGGCTGACTGCTGACGAAATGAATATAGGTACCATTTCATCTGAGGTCGACAGGAAGACTGCAAGAACTGTACCTACGCTGATAACGCCGCCTGAATAGAGGCTCGCAGCAGCTGCTGAAAAGCCGCACTGAGGAATGATGCCGACGCCTGCGCCGACGGCAGGTCCGAGCCAGCCTATACGGCTGAGCATGGCAACAGACTGCTCCTCTGTCCTGCGCTCAAGCCACTCCATAATAAGATATGTTATGAACAGGAAAGGGATCAGAGTAACAGTATCCTTGATAGTATCCAGTAAAGAATCAATAATTATTTCCATCATTTCGTAAAAATCCTCTGAGCACTGATTATACGTGAACTTTGGCGTCATAACAAGCAGATTTCGAGTTAATAGGAGCAATATTGAAAGACAGTGGACCTCTGCAGGTGGTATACTAACTATGTATGACAATAATGACTATAGGGGGTTAAAACATGGCAAGCGGAAGAATGGAATTTCACGCACGTACAATAATGCAGCACGCTAACTTTACCTTTGTACTGCCTAATGATGTCGAGATGGAGGAAGTCTTCGACAAGAAGCATTACGAGAGAGAGCCGATGAATATCATCCTGCTTCACGGCCTTACAGGAACAGATACAGACTGGCTGTACGGCGGAGTCGCACAGGAGATGGCAATACAGTATAACCTCAATGTATTCATGCCGACTACCGGTAATTCTTTCTATCTCAACAAGGGCTATGAGGGAGCTGATTATTCTTCATTTATTGGCGAAGAGCTGCCTGAATACATACATAAGACATTCGGCATCAAGATGAAGAGAGAGAACACCATGATAGGCGGTCTTTCCATGGGAGGCTACGGAACTCTCCATACAGCATTCGCTTATCCTGACAGATTCTTTGCATGCATAGCTCTCTCATCAGCTATACACGTCAAGGACATAGCAAGCTCTGCAGCGAATGAAGTCACAAGTGTCGTTCCGAGAGAGATGCTTCTCGATATCTTCGGTGACCCGGACAAACTTCTCGAGTCGGACAAGAATCCTGCATATCAGTATGCAAGACTTAAGGAAGCCGGAGCTGAGATCCCTAAGGTATATCTGGCTTGCGGCACAGAAGACAGCCTTATCACAGCAAACAGAGACTTCAGGGATTTCCTTGAATCTGAGGGCGCTGACTATATTTACGATGAGGGACCTGGCAAGCACAACTGGACATTCTGGAACGAATATCTTAACAGAGGACTTGCCTGCATCCTTTCAGGACAGGACAAGTAAGACATGCTGTCTAAGGCGCATCTTACAATAGGAACTGCGGCGGTGCTTACGGTAATGATGCCGGATTCTTTGCCGGAGGTCATACCGTGCGTATTTGGCGCTGCTGCGGGATGCGTGATCTGTGATATAGACTGCGAAGCAAATGAGAAGGCAGATGCATCAAGAGGGCGGATAACTGCAGCACTTATAGCCGCAGCATCGCTGATCATTGACAACCTCCTCAGGACAGGTATGCTCGATACTGCCTCGCCAAACTGGCCATATCTCGGGTGCCTCGGGATAGCGGTATTCGTGATCACATGCGCATTTGCGAGTGTATCATCACACAGAGGATTCTCACACTCACTCTTGGCGCTTGCCCTCGAGACAGGTTCACTTTGGCTTGTGCTTCCGGGCGCGGCTAAGCCATTTGCAATAGCATTCATTTCACATATTCTTCTTGATATCACCAATAAGAAGCCTGTCAGGCTGCTGTATCCTTTAAAGAAGGGGTACTGTCTTGGGTTGTTCTACGCTAACAGGCTGGCAGATAAGGTGTTTACAGCCGCCGGGACTGTATGGCTCATTGCGGTAATCGCTTTGTGCGTAAGAGTCTCAAGGCTCGGATAGAGGGGGCACAGATTTATGTACAGAAGAGATCTGAGAACTAAAGAGAGTCAGCCGGTCATGGCGATCTGCTATGACTTTGATAAGACGCTCTCGCCTGATAACATGCAGGCTCAGGGCTATCTTCAGGCGATCAATTATAAGAATCAGAACGAATTCTGGGCCAAGACCGCAGGCCTTGCTTTCTCTAATGAAATGGATACGACTCTCGCGTGGATGTATCTTATGCTCAAGGGTGCAAGAGGCAAAGAGATATTCCGCAGGGACATGCTTGAGAATTACGGCTCCAGAGTCAAGCTCTATCCGGGCGTGGCCGAGTGGTTCAGCAGGATCAGAGAATACGGAGCTTGCAGAGGAGTCATAATTGAGCACTACATAATTTCATCCGGACTCCGCGAGATGATCGAGGGAACAGAAGTCGCTGACGAATTTGAGAAGATATATGCGAGCTCGTTCTTCTATGATGATACAGGCGTAGCTGTCTGGCCCGCTCAGGTTGTCAATTTCACTAACAAGACACAGTTCCTCTTCAGGATCTCCAAGGGAGTTCTTGATATAAATGACGATGCTGTCAATGATTATTTCCCGCCGGATGAGATAAGAATACCTTTCCGCAATATGGTATATATCGGAGACAGCGAGACTGACATACCATGCATGAAGCTTGTCAACTCATATGGAGGTCATTCCATAGGAGTCTATGATCAGGATAAGGGCAACAAGGACAGAGTATATAAGATGATATCCGAGAACAGGATCAGATATTTTGCTCCTGCGGATTATCAGGAAGGTTCAGAACTCGACAGGCTTATCAGGATGATGATCGAGAAGACCGCAATATCCGAGAAGCTTGAAGATGTGTATTACCGCAAGCTCGATGAAGGGCTTGGCAGGACTGAAGAATAGAAAGATAAGGAGACTCAAATGAACAGAAAACAGATCAATGTACCGGCTGTGGTATCGTACTTTTCATGGATCGGATGGTTTATCGCTCTATTCATCCGCGATGCGAATGACAGGTTTACAACAATGCATCTTAACCAGGCGTTGGTGCTGAATATACTCGGAAGCATTGCAGGCATACTCAGGATAGTTCCGTTGCTCGGTTCACTTGCGTACAATCTTGTTACACTGGTGGTATTCGTACTGTGGTGCATGGGCCTTTACAGAGCTATCACCTGGAGAGAAGATCCGCTGCCATTTATCGGTGAGATAAGAATTATAGGATAATATAGGGGTAACCTTGAATGCTGTACATAATAAGACATGGCGAGACAGCCAATAATAAGAAGAATCTTCTGCAGGGCAGGAGCGATCTGTCCCTGAATGAGAATGGGGTCAAGCAGGCTGAGGAAGCAGGCAGACGGTTTGCAGCTCACGGTGTCAGATTTGACCGCATCTACTCAAGTCCTCTCAAGAGAGCCATCGAAACTGCCAAAGCCATCGCACCGGATGCCGAGATAGTCATCGATGACAGACTCATCGAGATGGACTATGGCCCTTATGAGGGCATGGACCTGACAAATCCCGCGCCTGAGATAATAGAATTCTTCTCTGACTTTGCGAACAACCCGGCACCTGAAGGAATGGAGCAGCTCGGAGATGTTACCTCGAGGCTCGGAGAATTCCTTGATGAGATACTTGAAGAAGCATCTGCATCAGACATCCTGATCTCTACTCATGCGATCGCGATGAAGGGGGCTCTTGAATATCTTACACCTGAGTCACAGGGCAGCTACTGGTCCAAATATATAGGCAACTGTGCAGTATACGCTGCAGACACTGAAAACGGGACATTCGGTATCCCTTATGACGTAACCGAAACAGAATAGAACGGAGATAATAAGCATTTAATAATGAGTGACAAATACATAGAAAGAGCAGATGAACGAATCACTGCCAGAATAGCTGAAGAACTTGGGGTCAAGGTCTGGCAGGTAAGCGCAGTTATAGAGCTTATCGACGGAGGCAGCACGATCCCGTTCATAGCACGTTACCGTAAGGAAGCAACCGGAGCTCTTGACGATGAGACTCTGAGAACTTTGGATGAGAGACTCAAGTATCTTCGCAATCTTGAGGACAGGAAGGAGACTGTACTCGCATCCATCGATGAGCAGGGCAAACTTACCGAAGAGCTTCGTAAGAAGATAGAGCTTGCGGATACTTCGGCAGTGCTCGAGGATCTGTACAGACCATACAAGCCAAAGCGCAAGACAAGGGCGGATGTTGCCAGAGAGAAGGGGCTTACGCCTCTTGCTGAATTCCTGCTCTCAGGCAGGGATGGCGATCCGGCTGATGAAGCCTCTAAGTATCTTTCCGAAGAGCATGAGGTGAATGATCCTGAGACAGCTCTGCAGCTTGCAAGAGACATCATAGCAGGCGATATATCTGACAATGCGGATTACCGCCTGTGGATCAGGAACAAGACAGCTAAGGCAGCAGACATCGTATCTACGCTCGGAGCTAAGGGCAAAGAAGCTGTCGCTGCTGAAGAAAGAACGGTCTATGAGAACTATTATGACTTCCGCGAGCCTGTATCCAGGATCCCTGGCCACAGGGTCCTCGCGATAAACCGCGGAGAGAAAGAGAAAGTCCTGTCTGTATCGGTCGATGCGCCAGCTGATGACATCATAGCTTATCTCGAGCGCAAAGCTGCACGTAAGGTCACAGACAAATGCCATGAGCAGGTATCAATGGCAATAGCAGACAGCTACAAGCGCCTGATAGCTCCTTCGATCGAGACCGAGATAAGAGCAGGTCTGACTGAGGCAGCTGAGGAGGGCGCGATCAAAGTATTCGGATCTAATCTCGAGCAGCTTCTTATGCAGCCGCCAGTCAGGGGCAAAACAGTCCTCGGATGGGACCCTGCTTTCAGGACGGGCTGCAAGCTCGCAGTTTGTGATCCGACAGGGAAGATCTTAGACACTACAGTAATCTATCCGACTGCACCACAAAATAAGGTCGCTGAGTCCATGAGGGTGGTCAGAGCGCTCTGTGACAAATATGGTATCGACATAATCTCTGTCGGCAACGGAACAGCATCGAGAGAGTCTGAGAAGATTATCGCAGACTTTATCAGGGAATACGACACGCCATCTGACAGACGCGGCAAGAGGCTTCAGTATGTGATCGTAAATGAAGCGGGAGCATCTGTATATTCAGCAAGCAAGCTTGCTACAGAAGAGTATCCGGATCTTGATGTAGGAGAGAGGAGCTCAGCGTCGATCGCAAGAAGACTGCAGGACCCGCTCTCGGAGCTTGTCAAGATAGATCCTAAGGCGATAGGTGTCGGCCAGTATCAGCATGACATGAATCAGAAGAGGCTCGGAGAAGCTCTCGGGGCTGTAGTTGAGACATGCGTCAACAAGGTAGGCGTAGATGTGAACACAGCTTCACCTTCGCTCCTTGGCTATGTATCCGGAATCAGCAAACAGATCGCCGAGAACATAGTCAGATACAGGAACGAGAACGGCAGATTCAATAACAGGAAGGAGCTTCTCAAGGTGCCTAAGCTCGGCCCTAAGGCATTCGAGCAGTGCGCAGGATTCCTGAGGATCACAGGCGGAAATGAGCCGCTTGATGCTACTGCAGTGCATCCTGAGAGCTATGAAGCAGCCAGAGCCATACTCTCTGAGTGCGGATTCAGTGTGGACGACATTCTCGCAGGGAAAGTCAAAGGTCTAGCCGGAAAGGCTGCTCTCGGAGAGAAGCTCGGCATCGGAAGGTACACCTTCGCAGATATTGCAGCAGAACTTGAAAAGCCGGGAAGAGACCCACGTGATGAGGCTCAGGCACCGGTACTCAGAAGCGATGTAATGGAGATGTCAGACCTTAAGCCGGATATGGAGCTTAAGGGCACAGTAAGGAACATAGTGGACTTTGGCGCATTTGTAGATATCGGGGTGCATCAGGACGGACTTGTCCATATCTCCCAGCTTTCCGACAGATATGTCAAACATCCGCTGGATGTAGTCAAGGTAGGGGACATCGTCGATGTGAGAGTGCTCTCGGTCGATGAGAAGAGAGGCAAGATATCACTTACAATGAAGAGGAAATAATAATGCAGCAGAACAGCAAAGGAATCGTTATTATCGGAGCTACATTCGTGGATATCAAGGGATATCCTCTCTCACAGTTCATCCCTGAAGGCAGGAATTCAGGCCGTGTGGTCGAGGTGCACGGAGGTGTATGCCGCAATATAGCAGAAGACATAGCAAATATCGAATTAAGGCCGACATTCGTAACTCTCGTTGATGAGGGCGGTCTTAGTGATGATGTAGTAAAGAGGCTTGACAGGCATCAGTGTAATACTGATTACATAAGACGGGTTCCCGATGGACTCGGTACATGGCTTGCGGTATTCGATAACACAGGCGATGTCGTAGCATCGATATCCAAGAGGCCTGATCTTTCTGAGATCGAGAAGATCCTGGATGAGCAGGGAGATGAGATTTTCAGCGATGCTGACAGTATAGCGGTGGAATTCGATATAGAAGTACCTATACTCAAGAGGATCATCGCACTTGCAGAGAAGCACGGCAAGAAAATATATTCGCCTGTGTCTAACATGTCCATAGCAGTTGAGAGACGTGATTTGATGCGCAATATTTCCTGCCTTGTATGCAACAAGCAGGAAGCAGGGATACTCTTCTCAGAGAACTACGAAGACAAGAACGCCAGAGAACTCGAAGAGATCATATATAACAGAGTCAATCAGGCAAGACTTCCGGGTCTTGTAGTTACTCTCGGAGGCGAGGGAGCTGTATTTGCCGAGCTGGACGGAGATCATGGATTCTGTCCGGCATTCAAGGTCGATGTCAACGATACTACCGGCTGCGGAGACGCTTTCTTTGCAGGTATATCGATCGGTCTTACATACGGCAAGAGCATCAATGAAGCATGTGAGATAGGCACCAGACTCGCAGCATCAGTAATCGTGACTGATGAGAATGTTTGTCCGAGATTCCTTCCGGCTGAATTCGGGCTCGAAGTCGATAAGCATTAAATAGAGCGAAGGTTGAAAAAAGGGTGAGGCATAATATGAACGAATATGAGAAGATTAACATTCGCAGGCTGAGAGCACTTCTCCCTGAATGCACTGTTCTGCTTAAGAAGAATGGGGCGTTCCCGCTGGACGGTCCATGCAGGATCGGAGCCTTCGGAAGCGGAGTCAGATATACAGTCAAGGGTGGAACAGGCTCAGGCGAGGTCAATTCAAGATACTTCATCAGCGTTGAGGAAGGCCTGAGACGCGCGGGCTTTGATGTAAGAGGCGGCATATGGGCTTCTCTTTACGGTTACCGTAATGAGATCGCCAAGAAGGAATTCTATGCATCCATCAAGGACAGAATGCGCCTTGAGAAGCTGAACCCGATCGCTGCTTCGATGGGTGCTGTCATGAAGGCGCCTGAATACAAATTCGATCTCGATCTTGGCTGTGATGCAGCGATATATGTTGTCTCGAGGATATCGGGCGAGGGGAATGACAGACTCCCGGACAAGGGCGACTTCAAGCTTACAGACAGTGAGGTTAGAGACATTCTTGAGCTTGATGCAGCCTATGATAAGTTCATGCTGGTCATTAACGCAGGAGGACCTGTTGACCTGTCACCTGTTACTGAGGTCGGCAATATTCTGGTGCTGTCCCAGCTTGGTGTGGAGACAGGTTCAGCGCTTGCTGACATCCTCCTCGGCAAAGCATATCCGTCCGGCAAATTAGCTACTACATGGACGATGCTTGAGGACTACAGCACCGCAGGTGACTTTGGCCTCAGAGACGATACAAGATACAGAGAGGGCATCTACGTTGGCTACAGATACTTTGACGCATTCGGTGCGGAGCCGCTGTTCCCGTTCGGATACGGACTCGGATATACAGATTTCAAGCTGAAGGCCGGCAAGGTAAGTGCCAAAGGTGCCATCGTAGAGGCAGCCTGCAAGGTCACTAACACAGGAACATTCGCAGGCAAGGAGACTGTACAGGCATATGTATCATGTCCTGCAGGCAAACTTGACCGCGAGATGAAGAGTCTTGCAGGATTTGCTAAGACTTCGGAGCTTGCGCCAGGCGAATCTGAGAAAGTAACAGTAAAATTCGACCTGAGAGACATGGCGGCATTCGATACTGAGGGCAGAGAATGGATCCTCGAAAAAGGTGACTATATACTGCTTATTGGTAACAGCAGCGCGGATGCTGCTCCTGCAGCAGTTCTGAGGCTCGGCGAGGATGTAACAGTAAGAAAAGCTTACGGATCCTTTGAAGGTGCGGACTTTGTCGATGTCAAGATGATCGATGAAAGGTCATATGAGACAGACAAGCTCAAGGTCATCGAGCTTGATCCGTCAGCACTTAAGGACGGATTCCCGGAAGGTGCTATCACAGCAGATGATGCACCGGATTTCGCAGAATATACGGATGTAGAGCTCGCATATCTTAATGTCGGTGGATTTGATCCTGAGAGCAAACTGCCTGCAGTCATAGGTGATGCATCCAAGAGCGTTGCCGGAGCTGCGGGAGAGAGCACATCTCTTTTCAATAACAGGGGAGTCAGCACGATCGTAATGGCAGACGGCCCTGCAGGAGTCAGGATCGCACGCGAATACTATGAAGACAGCAAGGGCAAGCACACAATAGGATCAGGCCTGCCTGAGAGCATGCTCGAAATGCTGCCGGCTCCTGTTAAGGCTCTAATAGGCGGCAAACGTGTCAAGAAGAACGTAGAGATCAAGGAGCAGTACTGCACAGCAATTCCTATTGCCACAGCAATTGCGCAGAGCTTCAACCTTGAGCTTGCTGAAGAGCTAGGAGATATCGTCGGCTCTGAGATGGAGATATTCGGAATAGACCTCTGGCTTGCTCCTGCTCTCAATATCCACAGAAATGTCCTCTGCGGACGTAATTTCGAGTACTTCTCAGAGGATCCACTGCTGAGCGGCCTCTTTGCAGCTGCCTTGACTAAGGGTGTTCAGAAGCATGCAGGATGCGGCGTAACGATCAAGCATTTTGCTGCCAATAATCAGGAGACCAACAGATATGCAAACAGCAGCATGATCAGCGAGAGGGCACTCCGCGAGATTTACCTCAAGGGATTCGGCATCTGCATCAGAGAATCAGATCCTATGGCACTGATGACATCTTATAACCTCCTGAACGGAGAGCATACTTCTGAGAGCAGAGATCTTACAACTGAGGTCCTGAGAAAGGAATTCAGATTCGACGGTCTTGTAATGACAGACTGGGTCGTTGGAGGAGACTTGCTCCTTGCATCGGGATCAAAGTATGGCACTCCGGATCCTGCCAAAGTAGCAGCCGCCGGCTGCAGCCTGTTCATGCCGGGTGGCAAAGCCGATCATAAGGCAATCCTGGCCGGCCTGGCAGAAGGAAGAGTTACAAGGAAGCAGCTGGCAGAGAATGCAGGATGGCTCATCCATATCGCGAAGAGACTGGGCAAGTAATTACAGACAATAAACAAACAGCGAGGCACATGCCTCGCTGTTTTTCTGTGTATCGAATAATCGAATGTATGCTATTGCTCTTTAGGTACGAAGTAGCGGTGATAGTTGCGGATGCTCCTGAGGTCGGCTTTGGTCCGGATGAGCATTCTCTTAAGATTCCTGTCACCTGCCTTACGGAATGTTCCGCCGGCGCGGCCCTGCCTGATAAGACGGAGGGCATGAGCTCTCTGCTCAGGATTCTCGACATATTTGCGGATAAGTCCGAACGGGATATCTGACCATAGATATTCATCATGGGAGCGGACTGTCTCTGCTGATTTGCCAAGAACGACATCGTCTACGACGCACTCTGCCAGATTGTGTCCGGCAAGTGTGACATAGTAGCTGCTGCGTCCCATTCTCGGATTGAAGTCGAACACCTTGAAGATACCGTCGCGGTTGTCATACTTGAGATCCATGTTGAAATAACCAAGGTACGGGATAGCCTCGAGCAGCTTCTCTACAGTGTCGTAAACCCTGTCATCTCCGGAAGCCAGGATGACATTGTAGTTGCCTATGGCCATCGGATAGTAATCCTCGAGGAGAGGCTGGCCCATAGAGATGAGGGCAAGCTTGCCGTCTGAGCGCTTGTATCCGTTGACAACACGCATGTTATCGTCACCGCCAGGGATGAACTCCTGAATAAGCATTTTGCCTGAGTAGCCTGACGCATAAGTATTGCGTGCAGCTGCTTTCAGTTCTTCAGGTGTATCAAGGATGAATGCCTTCTTCTGGCCCTCGAACGGATGAGCATAGTAATCATCTGCATCATCCGGCTTGAGGACGAGAGGGAATCCAAACGGCAGAGCCGGTATCTTAGTATCGCTGATAACGACAGTGGAAGGATACGGAATGCCGGCATCCTCGCAGTACTGGTAGAATCTTACCTTGGAATTGACAGCATCGACAACGTCATAATCAGGGCATACAGCTATGTAAACAGGGTCGAGCCTGTCCTTGACCTTGGAAAGTATACGGGTATAGTTGTCACCGCAGGAGATGAGGACAGCCTTGCGGCCCCTGTACTTGTGCGCCTCAGAGTTCAGGACTCTGACAAAGCTCTCAGGATCGTTGAAGTCTCTGTTGCAGATGACGTTGACAAATCTGGAGCTTGCGGACTGCGATAGAGGATATCTTCCATAAGCCACGCTCGTGATGCCGTAGGCCTCGTAGAAGGAGCGGGCCATATTATAAACATTTGTCTCTGTGCCGAGCAGGATCGGGATGAAATCTCTGCTGTCAGAACCGGCAGCTGACTCCCCGGCAGAAGCAGCTGCAGCATCCTTTATGATACTGATGACTTTGGCTGCATTCTCCTCAGACTGCCTGGTAGGGAGCAGGAGTATCCTCTCTGAACACTTAACCGATACAGGACAATCTTTATATGCCTGATTAAGTCTGAATCTTGCAGGATCTGTGACGCCCGGGAAAATGAGAGGGCGGCCCCATGTGCTGCTGTAGAATCCTTCTTCGGCGAGCTTATTTACCAGCTTCAGAGCATCTTCTTCGGTCCTCATGATCAAAGGGAACCAGAGAAGAGGACGAGGCTTTGCAGTCGCTGAGGATGGGACCTTGTAGAAGTCAGACACAGGATCTGACAGGGCCTCGATATAAGATGTAACGGCGACCTGCCTTGTGGCCTCGTTGGTATTGATGCTGTCAAGAGCGGCTATTACGCGTGAAACCGTATCCTCGGAAGGAACCGATGGCGCAAGTATTGTATCACCTTCAAGTTCAGCAGGTGCAACTGCAGGAATGAAAGACCGCCTTGAGACCCAGTGGTTCCTGAGAGGGCGCTTTAACGCTGCAGGAACATGATTTAGTATCCTGAGCCTTGTTATATAGCTTGATACAGAAGCTGCTGCTCTCTTGTCTGTTGCAGGCAGTGATGCAAATCTTGCACGCAGCCTGTTTCTAAGTACAGTATCCTTCATCTCAGGATCGATCCATGTGATTGCGCCGAAGGTAGTGCTGATCATCTTCTCAACGCCAAATGAGTGCACCGAAACATCTGCTATGGGCCTTGATGACGCATCGAAAGCAACTCTGCCAACTCTGTGGGCACAGTCTTCCATGAGAAGAATACCTGCATCAGATGTAACTTGGGCGACTTCGTCGGTTGATGCCTGATTGAATATGCCGTAGGTATGCTGAAGAATGACAGCTCTGGCATCCTTTGAAGATTCCAGAGTCTTCCTGAGGGCGGCAGGATCTATAGAGAGGTCGTCCTCCGAAATATCACAGTAGACCGGCTCCATACAGGATGCGATCGCAGATTCAGGCACAGTAGAGCAGGTGAAAGGCTGCATGATGATGCTTCCTTCACCACTGAGAGATCTCAGCTCTTCAAATACTATCTGCATGGCCTCTCTGGCACGGAAAGTCAGGAACCAGTCATCAGGATCTGTCTTTGTCCTCTGCGCAATGATCTTCCTGAGCTTGACGCCATTTGCAGGCTCATTGATTCTGAATTCATCCATTCTTATCACCTTCAATAATGATTTTCTTTCAGGATAATAATAACAAACGGCTGAGAGTAAAACAATCTTGGCACTTTGGTAAGAAGTGGTATAATACAACATGAATCTAAACTAAGGAGATAAATATGGTCAGACAATTCATAGGTGCAGATATAGGCGGCACATCCATCAAGCTTGGAATAATAGGCGAGAACGGAATAATCAGTGCCCGCAGAGAAATTAGTTACAAGGCCGGAGAAGGTGAGCCAACAGTAATGGAAGTCCTTATCAGCGGAATCCATGAAATGGTCTCGGCAGAAGGCCTTAATATTGACGATATGTTCGGCATCGGAGTTTCGGCTGCAGGATGCATCAATTCCGTAACTGGCAGTGTGGCCAAGAACGGAGGCAATGTGCCAAACTGGTCAGAGACACCTGTATGCCAGATGCTGCGCGAAGAATTCGGACTTCCTGCGACTCTGGCAAATGACGGCAACTGTGCTGTCCTCGGAGAGCAGTGGATAGGCGCTGCGATCGGATGCACTGATGTGCTTGGTATTACGCTGGGAACAGGTGTTGGCGGCGGTATCATAACCGGAGGCAAGCTGCTCGAGGGCTCAAGGGGATATGCAGGCGAGATCGGTCACTTCCCGACACATGCCGGCGGTGAGCACTGCGTTTGCGGACTCGACGGCTGTTATGAGAGATACGCATCGACATCAGCTCTGATCAGGAAGACATCTGCAGAGGACCCTGAATGGAATAACGGCAGGGTGTTCTTCACAGCCGTATCAGAGGGTGACGAGAATGCATGCCGTATACTCGGAGAGTGGATCGATGAGATCTCTTATGGGATCGCGGGCCTTATCCATATATTCGATCCTCAGGTCATTCTGATCGGCGGCGGAGTTTCCAAGCAGGAAGAGCTTCTTATCAGACCTCTCAGAGACCGTGTCATGTCGATGATAATGCCTGATTTTGCTGATGACATAGATTTCAGGGCAGCGCAGCTTGGCAACGATGCAGGTATTGCCGGTGCTGTCAGATATCTCATGAGCAGACTCGAGCAGTAATAAAGACATAGTAAATTATTTCTTGCAAGGAGGGAATATACAGATGAGTGCTTTGGGTGCTGCTTTTGCAGCTGCTCTTATAGTGAGTGCAATAGGTTTTAAGAAGTATATATGGTTCATATCTATAGGATATGGATTTGCGGTATTTGCCATCGGGGCAGTACTGATCGGGATGTTTCATGGGAATATGGATGCCGGTCTTCTCGCAGCATGTCTTCTCTTCATGGTATATGGAGCAAGACTTGGAGGATATCTTGCATACAGAGAGCTGAAGAGTACTTCATACAATAAGAAGATGAAGACCGAGATCAAGGACGGCAAGGGCATGTCAATAGGTGCCAAATGCGCTATCTGGATCAGCGCAGCCATCCTGTATATATGCGAGACATCACCTGTGATCTTCAGACTGGTGAACGGCAAGGGAACTGATGGATTCGTTATAGCCGGCCTTATCATCATGGTGCTCGGCCTTGTTCTTGAGTCCGCAGCTGATCTTCAGAAGAATGCAGCCAAGAAGATCAATCCGCGCAGATTCGTAGACACAGGTCTTTACAGAATCGTAAGATGCCCTAATTACTTTGGCGAAATGACATTCTGGACAGGAGTGTTCGTGACAGGAATTGGTTCCAATACAGGAGCCCTCCAGTGGATTCTTGCTCTTCTCGGATACATAGGGATCATATACGTAATGTTCGGCGGAGCGCGCAGACTTGAGATCAGGCAGAACAGGACCTATGGTTCTGACCCTGAATATCAGGCTTATGTTAAGAAGACTCCAATCATGATACCTCTGATCCCGCTCTACAGCGTTGAGAAATATAAGTGGCTGGTGGCTTAAGATGATACTATACACAGGACGCCCGGATGATGAGCAGGGCAGGCTCAGCAAGGAACTAAGAACATACGACTATCTTGACAGTCTCGGTATCGAGTACCGGAGGCTTGATCATGCGCCGGCAGATTCTGATGCTCCCGAGCTCCTTGAGGCGATAGACAGAGAGCTCGGCGCAAGGATATGCAAGAATCTCTTCCTTGCAAACCGCCAGAGGACAAGGTTCTACATGCTCATGATCCCGTCAGACAAAGTCTTCAGGAGCAGCGATATATCCCATCAGGCGGGGAGCTCAAGACTCCACTTTGCTGAGCCTGAATATATGGAGGAGATGATCGGTACCACTCCCGGATCTGCGAGCGTGATGGGGCTTATGAATGATAAGGATCACAGGGTGCAGCTGCTTGTTGATGAAGATATTCTGAGAGAAGAGTATGTAGGATGTCATCCATGCATCAATACTTCGAGTCTTCGCATCAGAACCGAAGATGTTTTCGGCAAATTCCTGCCGGCAACAGGGCACGACTGGATAACAGTACACGCTGAATAGAAGTTGACCACTAACGGTTATACGTAAAAGAAAAAGTCAGCTGCATGAGCAGCTGACTTTTTATGCTTTAGAGTGGTAAACCCGGGCTTTAAGTACCTGAAACCCTTGAAACTTTGGCTAATCTGCATCAGGGAATACTCTTATGTAGTCCTGCTTTGAGATCTCTCCGGTCGTAGGATCAGGTGTGAATGTCATTCCCTGATATGTGAACTTAGTCAGTACCAGAGCGCCGCCTTCGCCAATGTAGTAGTACTTATCGTCACTCTTGACGAATTCCTTGGATGCGAGGGCACCGCCGCTCTTGCTGTAGTACTTCTTGCCATTGTAGGTGAAGAATCCTTCCTTGGTTCTCAGTGCGCCATTCTTGTCAGCATAGTAGTACTTGTTATTCCAGAGATAACGGTAGGTTGCTATGGTGCCATCTGCATACGCACGGTATGTCTTGCCGTTGACCTTGAATGACTTGTTGCGCCAGATCTTGCCGCCTTTACGTGAGTAGAATCTCTGATTGTTTACGGTGAAGAAGCCAGCCTTGGTTCTCAGCTTGCCGCTTGATGATGCGTAGTATAGATTCTTCTTCCAGATGAAGAATCCTTTCTGGATCAATCCTGTATTGTCAGAAATATAGTATGACTTCTTGATCTTGAACTTCTTGTTAGTCTTGAGCTTGCCGCCTTTCTGTACATAGAAGCGTTCGCCGAATAATTTGCAGAGACCTTTCTTGACGACTGCGGCTCCGGAGCCATCACTTACGTAATAGTATTTGCCCCATTTGTGAAGACCTATGAAGATCCGTCCATCGGCAGCTGCATGGTATGTGTTCTTGCCAACTGAGAATGAGGCGTTTGCCGCTATGGCTCCTCCGGCCTGGATGTAGTAGAGCCCATTAGAGAGTGTTACAAATCCAGGATTAGTTACGATAGCACCGCCATCACCAACAAGGAAACCTGAGCGGATGCCCGGAGTTGTATAGACCACGCCATTGTCAACAAAATAGCTCTTGCCGCCGCATGGCATGATTCCGGTGCCATTAAAGATCAATCCGCCATTCAGCACCATATAGCTGCGTCCGCCGTACTGTATGATTCCTTCATCGAGCTTTAGAGTACCATCGTCCTTAAGGAAGAACTGGTTATTGATGATCTGGGATGCATTCTCGATATAGCAATCACCATCTGCTCTAGGAGGCATATAGTAATACACTACAGAATTCTTGAGAGAAGTGTCCTCGGTCCAGCCAACCTTGCCAGTCACATTGCTCCAGGTGAATTTGTTGATTCCTGCAACAACTGCAAATGTATTAAGATTGTACCTGACTCTGCCATCCGCATCGGCATAGTAAAGACTTATGAAGTTAGGATCGGCCTTTGTAGGTGCCTTGAATAATCCGGTGGCCATCTCCGTCATAGTAGCATCTTTATAGCAGATTGTTCTGTCCTCATTCCAATGTGTGTAGATCAGAGGATCTGAATTGTACAAAGCATCACTCTGTATCAGATCGGCCTGTTCTTCCATTGGGACCGGCTCAGCAGGAGCATCACCCTGATATGTATCTGCAAATGCTGTTACCGGGCTGAATGCAAGTATTGCAGCCAGCAAATAAACTATTGATTGCTTCCTCATAACACCTTCCTTTCTGTGCTTCTTGGTGAAAGAAGTAATGTGGGGAATTAATTTAACATTATTTTATCATTTGGGTACATGACTTTACTATTATTAATATTGAATTCACAATACTTAATACATGAAAGTATCTCTCGCGGCAGGGCGGAAGAAGGGCATGAGAGCAAGAGCAGATAATTCTTATATTTGTGCTTTTAAATAAAAACATACAAATTATTTGTTGATTTTAACAAATACGGCCAGTATTATTTGCAACAAGCTGAATTAATTGGTCAGCTAATTATTTAAGGGATTGAGGACTATGATGAGAACTAATAGTTTCGCAGCAGAATATTATTATTACTATTATCACCGCGCTGAGGGGTGCTGTTTTGCTGTGTGAATGTCTGGAACTTAAATAGTTACTTACCGCCCTGCAGCAGACAGCCGCAGGGCTTTTTTAATGTCATCTGATTGAGACTAGAGATTTAAGGAGGAACCAAACCATGCCCGCTATCAAATTCTATGACCACGAACCAATTCCAATGGAAATGCATAAGGTTAAAATCGTTCAGCAGCTCAATCTGCTTCCTACAGCAGAGAGACTGGAGAGAATGAAGGATGCCGGTTTCAACACTTTCCAGCTCCATAACGGAGACATCTTCATGGATATGCTTACAGATTCAGGCGTTAACGCCATGAGTGATAAGCAGCTCGCAGGAATGATGACACCGGATGACGCTTATGCAGGAAGTGAATCTTTCTACCGCATGAGGGACAAGCTTGAAGATATCTTCGGGTTCAAGTACTGCCTGCCTGCTCACCAGGGAAGAGCCTGCGAGAATATTCTGGCTGAAAGATTCGTTAAGCCTGGGATGTGTGTCATAATGAATTATCATTTCACCACTACCAAAGCTCATATAACAAGGCTTGGCGGACATGTTGAAGAGCTTGTCAAGGATGAGGGACTTCAGCCTCAGAACGATCTTCCGTTCAAGGGTGATATAGACCTTGACAAACTGGAAGCCTGCATAGAGAAGGAAGGCGCAGAGAATGTAGCTTTTATGAGACTTGAGTCGGGTACTAATCTGATCGGTGGACAGCCTGTGTCCGTACAGAACTTCAAGGATGCATGCGCTATCGCAAGAAAGCATGGTATCATCAGCGTTCTTGACGCATCGCTCCTGCAGGACAATCTGTACTTCAATAAGGTCCGTGAAGAAGACTGTAAGGATATGACTATCCGCGAGATCACAAGAGAGATCGCAGACCAGTTCGATATCATCTACTTCTCAGCAAGAAAATTCGGATTCGCAAGAGGCGGCGCTATCCTTGTAAGAGACGAGGCTCTGTTCCATTCAATGGAAGATCTCATTCCGATGTTCGAGGGCTTCCTGACATACGGCGGAATGTCCGTACGCGAAATGGAAGCTATGACTGTCGGATTTGACGAATCCATGGAGATGGATATCATCTCTCAGGGACCTCAGTTCATCGATTACTGTGTAAAGCAGCTCGATGCTTACGGTGTTCCTATGATCACTCCGGGAGGCGGACTTGGAGCCCATGTCAATGCATCAGAGTTTGTAAGTCATATCCCTCAGCAGGAGTATCCTTCCGGCGCACTCGTTTGTGCATTCTACATCTGCGGCGGCATCCGCGGGATGGAAAGAGGTACACTCTCAGAGGAGAGAAACCCAGACGGCAGCGAGAGATTCGCATCTATGGAACTTGTAAGACTTGCTCTTCCGAGAAGAGTATTCACACTTTCGCAGGTTGAGTACGTTATTGACAGGGTAAGTGGGTATATGATCACAGACATATGATCGGAGGCCTCAAATTCGTTCATGAACCAGCTACTTTGAGATTCTTCACAGGAAAGCTCGAGCCGACATCAGACTGGCCGGAAAAGCTTGCTGCTGCATTCATTGCAGACTTTGGCGAAGACCAGTAGAGACAGGAATTTGCGATAACGGACGATTGTAGTATAATGACTGTTGATTTTCTATAATCAGCAGTCATTATTACATGCGGGGGAATCGAAGTGAGATATTTAGAGAGAACTGTCAATTATTATGAGACAGATCAGATGTCAATCGTACATCATTCCAATTATATAAGGTACTTTGAGGAAGGCAGGGTCGCCTTCATGGATCAGGTCGGCTATCCATATGCACGCCTTGAAGAAGAGGAAATCGTAAGTCCGACTATCTCCGTCTCATGCAGATATCTTCATCCTCTGAGATTCGGGGATACTATGAGAATCGGAGTAAAGCTTGTGAAGATCACCAAGCTCAAGTGCTTCTTCCATTATGAGATCACCAATGCTAAGACCGGGGAGATCTGCGCCAAGGGAACAACTGAGCACGGATTTCTTAACAGCGAAGGAAAGCCTGTGATACTTCCTAAGGACAAGCCTGAATTCTATCAGGCATTCTTAGCTGAGCTTGAGCCGGAAGAATAAGAAGGGGGAGCAATATGAGTGAAATGGGATGCAGAATGAGCAGGGAGCTCAAGATCCTGCCAAGCATGTGCGACAGCAAGTCACTTCTTGCCATACCGGCCGTATTTGACACCTATCAGAATATGGCGACACTTCATGCGGATCACTTTGAGATTGGACCTGAGGGCATGAAGAGGCGTAACAGCTTCTGGGTGATAACCAAGACCAGGATCCATATAGATAAGCTGCCTGAAATGATGGATGATGTAACGGTCAATACCTGGATCCAGGCTCCTGAGAGGGCAAGCTGCGAGAGAGACTTTGATATCGTCCTTAATGGTGAACGCATCATTTACGGACGCAGCATCTGGGCCGTCATCAGCAGGGACACAGGAAGACTAGTGCATATGGCGGGTCTCTATCCGGAACTTGATTTCACGGAACCTGTTCCAGATGACAAGCCTTTCGCAAGGATCAGCAAGAACTTCGATGGGGCAGAGACGATAGGAGAGTACACAATAAGATCTGTCGATATCGATCTTGGGGGTCATATGAACAATGTCAATTACATAAGAGCCATGCTCGGCTGCTTCACAACAGAACAGCTGGCAGCACTCGACATCCACGAGATAGAGGTGAACTTCATTTCACAGAGCTACGAAGGACAGACTCTGACTTTCGCAAGGCGCGAGGTCTCCGGGGAAGACGGCAGCCACGCAGAGATCGCGGCTCTTGATCATGAGGGCAAAGCAGTCTTCATCGCAAGACTATCTTAATTCAGCGGCATTTCATAATACGCAAGAAAAAACGGCTCCGAGGGATCACATCCATCGGAAGCCGCATTAATTTGAATATCAGAATACTTTGCGAAGTATGTATCTCTGCTTGCCGCCATACATTGTTCTTGTCTCAATGATCTCGAAGTTGAGAACAAGGAAGTTCCTGTAGCTGTACGGATTGTCAGGTGAGATTGTGCAAAGTCCTTCTGTAGCGCCCATCTCTACAGCTGAGCCGATCCTGATCTTGTTGAAAATCCGCTGGATCCCACGGCCTCTGTGCTCAGGGGCGACCATGGTGAGGTCAAGAGAAGCAGTCTTTGCAAGCTGATCCCTGTCATAACCGAGATACTTGCCGTAATTACGCGGATTATCAGGATCATTAGGAACCAGCACAGAAAACCCTGCAGTCTGACCATCATGCTCTGCCATGAAGCAGACATCTTCTCTGAGCTGGGTGAGATACTCTTCCCGTGTGGATGCTGCATACAGATCCTTGTCCGGAAGTGCATCTACTATTCTGTTTTGCAGATCTACAACAGCGTCTATATCGTCCGGAGTTGCTCTTCTGAAATCGATGAATTCCGGATCTCCTATGCCATTTATGAGTTCGTGCCTGAATGGTAATTTGATCATCTGGTCCACCTCCCTATGGTTTGATGACTAATTATATATGAAATTTGAAGTATTAGTGAAGACTGATACTTATGTTTGATAAATTTCAGATAATGTGGTAAAAGTTATCTGTAAGACTATGCCAAGAACAGTATTGGGAATCATCCGATATTTCAATATTAAGATATGAGATAACAGAAGGAGACAGCTTATGGAAATGAAATTCTACAGATGCAAGCATTGCGGACAGATCATCGCAATCGTCAAGAAGACAGGTGTTCCTGTAATCTGCTGCGGAGAGCCAATGGAAGAGATCGTTGCCGGAACAACAGATGCAGCTGTTGAGAAGCATGTACCTGTATTCGAGGTAGAAGGAAATACCGTTAAGGTAACAGTTGGTGCAACAGAGCATCCGATGCTCCCTGAGCACTATATCGAGTGGGTTTCACTGAAGACCAAGCAGGGCAACCAGAGAAAGGCTCTGAACCCTGGCGATGCACCTAAGGTTTGCTTCAGCATTTGTGAGGGCGACGAAGTAGAGGCTGTTTATGCTTACTGCAACCTGCACTCACTCTGGAAAGCAGAATAATTAATCAAGAAGGAGACTCTTATAAATGGAAATCACTAAAGATATCATCTATGTAGGTGTAAATGATCACGATGTTGACCTGTTCGAGGGACATTATATCGTTCCTGAGGGCATGGCATACAACTCATACCTCATCAATGACGATAAGATCGCTGTAATGGATTCAGTAGATGGCCATTTTACAGATGAATGGATCGGCAATATCAAGGCTGTGCTCGGTGACAAGACTCCTGATTACCTTGTTGTTCAGCACATGGAGCCTGACCATTCAGGCAGCATCAGAGGATTCCTCGCAGCTTTCCCTGAAGCTGTAGTCGTATCATCTCAGAAGGCTTTCGTAATGATGAAGAACTTCTTCGAGGGTGAAGACTATGCTGACAGAAGAATCGTTGTAGGTGAAGGTGTTGTTCTCGATCTCGGAAAGCATCAGCTCAACTTTGTAGCAGCTCCGATGGTCCACTGGCCTGAGGTAATCATGACTTATGACAGCACAGACAAAGTTCTCTTCAGTGCTGACGGATTCGGCAAGTTCGGAGCTCTTGATGTATGCGGCGAGACAGGCGCAGATGATGATGACTGGGCATGTGAGGCAAGACGCTATTACTTTGGTATCGTAGGCAAATACGGAATGCAGGTACAGGCAGTCCTCAAGAAGGCAGCCAAGCTGGATATCCAGATAATCTGCCCGCTCCACGGACCTGTACTCAAGGAAGACCTCGGTTATTATCTCGGACTCTATGACACATGGTCATCATACGGAGTTGAGACTAAGGGCGTTGTTATCTCCTATACATCAGTATACGGCAATACTAAGAAGGCAGTAGAGCTCCTTGCAGCCAAGCTTGAGGAGAAGGGTGTACCGGAAGTCGTCGTCAACGACCTCGCCCGCAGCGACATCGCCGAGTGTGTTGAGGATGCATTCAGATATGACACACATGTATTCGCAACAACAACATTCAACAATGACATTTTCCCATTCATGAAGGAGTTCATCCATCATCTTACAGAAAGGAACTTCCAGAACAGGAAGGTTGCCTTCGTAGAGAACGGATCATGGGCACCTGTTGCTGCCAAGACAATGAAGGGCATGCTCGAGGGCTGCAAGAACCTTGAATATGCTGAGAACGGAGTCAAGATCGTCTCGGCACTAAATGACGAGAGCAGAGCACAGGTCGAAGCTCTTGCTGAAGAACTCGCAGCAGCTTACAAGTAATCACAAGGAAAGACTGACAGTTCAGCAAATTAATATCCCGGTCCGCCGGAGGGCAGACCGGGATTTATAGTTCTCGCATAACCGGGGCAATTATTTGATGAATTTGTCTATTGCCCGGTTGAGTTCTTCAAGAGCGTCTATATCATCATTCTTGACAGCGTCAACGATGCATGTCGACAGATGTTCCTTGAGAATGACTCTGCTCACAGAGTTGATTGCAGACTCGATCGCAGAGAGCTGTATCAGTACTTCTGAGCAGTCTCTGCCGTTCTCCACCATCCTGCGGGTAGATTCCATGTGACCGATTATCCGGGACATCCTGTACAGGACTTTCTTGGTATGTTCTTCGGAATGAATATGTCCGTGGTCATGGTGGTGAGAGCCGTCGCTGTGGACATGAGTGTGTGTATATTCATTCCCTTGTTCATCTATATGTGTATGCTCATGAAAATGTTCATGAGTGTGCTCGTGTGTATGTTCTTGCTCGTGAGCCATAATCCTACCTCCGAATCATTCTTACTAAGTTACAATATAATATCAGAGAACTGCAGATTATGTAACCCCATAGGGGGGATAGAGACGCGATGTGATACTTCCAAAGGACTGCGACATGCTGTATAATTAACCATTAAGGCTGAGAGGAGATCTGATAATAATAGGGCCTTTCAGCCACTGTTATGTAAGGAGATAGTAATGCCTAATACCCCTAATACAATTGAAAGACAGTATCAGCTGATAGATACTGAGAAGTCCAAGGAGATAATCCAGAGAGCGATGGACCTTGCGAGGGAAGAGATACCCAAGGGCCATGTAGCGACATATATTCCTGAGCTCGGCAGAGTAGATCCGCATCAGCTCGGAATATGCATCTATCCGCTCACAGGAGAGAAGATCTGCCTTGGTGATTACAATGTCAGATTCACTATGCAGTCAGTATCCAAGGTAATTATGCTGATCGTGGCTCTTGAGATATGCGGCCGCAAGAAGGTATTCGAGAAGGTCGGTGCTGAGCCATCAGGTGAAGCCTTTGACTCCCTTGTAGAGCTCGACATGAATAACGACTCAAGACCATACAATCCTCTGATCAATTCGGGAGCTCTCGCTGTATGCGGCCTGCTGCTTCCTGAGGTTTCATTCCAGGACATGCTGAGATTCTCAAGAGAGATCTGCTCAGACCCGGGGATCACGCTGAACGAGGCTGTATTTGATTCAGAGATGAAGACATGCTCGAGGAACAGATCGATCGCTTATCTGCTTGAGAGCAAGGGAATCATCACTACCGATGTTGAAGACACACTCAGGTTCTACACCAAGATGTGCTCTCTGAACATTACAGCTGAGTCGCTCGCCAATCTCGGCAAGAAGCTTGCCAATGATGGCGTCTGCATGAAGACCGGCAAGAGATTCATGTCATCCCGTACGGCACGTATCGTCAAGACTCTGATGCTGACCTGCGGAATGTACGATGGATCCGGGACTTTTGCCATCATGGTGGGCATCCCGACAAAGTCAGGAGTAGGTGGAGGCCTCCTCTCTGTCTCGGATAAGAGAGCAGGGATCGGAGTCTTCGGGCCGGCTCTCGATGCACAGGGCAACAGCATCGCAGGCTGCAAACTCTTAAGAGAGATATCCAATGTACTCAGACTCAATCTCTTCTACGATCCTGAATGGAATAAGGAAGACGAAGAAGAAGATTCGGTTGCTGTAGATATGATCGAGGCGTCAGTCGGAATATGAATATAACTGTATACTGCGGAGCACATTACGGCAGAGATCCGGAATTCGCTGAGAGAGCGAGAGAACTCGGAGCCTGGATGGCGGAGAATGGCCACAGGCTCGTTTATGGTGCCGGTGATGTAGGCACTATGGGCGTCATAGCTAACGCAGTCCTTGATAATGGCGGCGAGGTCGTCGGGGTCACACCGGATTTCTTCGTCTTTGCCGAGGAGATACATGACAAGCTCACAGAGCTTGAGGTGGTCCCGGATCTTCCGGAGAGAAGGAGCCGCATGATACAGCTCGGGGAAGCCTTCATCGCACTTCCGGGCGGCACAGGCACACTTGATGAGATCACCGAGGTCATAACCCTGACAAGACTCGGCAGGCTGGGCGAAACAATAAGACCGGTCATGCTGTACAACATAAATGGCTTCTACGATCATCTTCTCAGCTTCTTCGACAGGGTAGCTGACGAAGAGTTCTTCGGAAGGAAGGACAGAGAGAACATCCATGAAGTCAAATCTATAGAAGATATTGAGGAGATCCTCAGGCTTGCCGGTAATCCGGATATTGAGAGAAATACACTTTATACTGCTAACGAGAATTAATGAAGAATCTGTTCAGAACACTCATCCCGCATAAAATGACCGCATTACTTGTTCTACTTCTTATGGTAGGACAAGCTTATTGTGAGATGAATCTGCCGATGTACACTCAGAATCTGATCGACACCGGCATTCAGAACAGAGGAATAGAGCATGTAATGCCTGAGGCGGTCACTTCAGAAGAACACCGGGCAGCAGCGGCTTATATGGATACAGAGCAGAGCAAGGTCTGGGAGGATTCATATGAGCAGGATGGGAATGTCCTCCGCCGTATAGAGCTCGAAGAAGATGTCCTCGATGAATATGATGCTCTGATGCTCGATCCGCTCGCAATGAGATATGCAGACAAGATCGGAGAGACTTTACCTGATAAGCTTGACGACGATGACCGCAATCTCATAGCAATGGGCATCCAGTACGCAGGTGACTGCGACGCTGAGGCAGGCCTTGATATGCTTGCTATCCAGAACAGATATATGTGGCGGTGCGGAGGCATGATGCTGCTGATGTCGATCATTGTTCTCGTCTTTACCACAGGAATATCATTCCTTGCCGCCAGAGTAGGCGCGACCATAGGAAGAGACCTGAGGGCAAGGCTGTTCAGGAATGTAATGTCGTTCTCATCAGCTGAGATCTCGGACTTCCAGACATCCTCACTCATTACGAGGGCGACCAATGACATCCAGCAGGTCCAGATGACAGCAACAATGGCTCTTCGTATGATGCTGTTTGCGCCATGCATCTGCACCTGGTCGATCATCAAGGTTTATCAGACACACGCACACATGAACTTTGTCATCGTGACCGGAGTCATCGCCATCCTGCTGATGGCTGTAGTGCTCTTCGCTGTAGCAATGCCAAAGTTCAGGATAATGCAGACTCTCGTGGACGCGCTGAATGCGGTCTCAAGAGAGATACTTACCGGTATCCAGGTCATAAGAGCATTCGGAAGAGAGAAGACCGAGGAGAAGAGATTCGATAAGGCCAATAAGGATCTGTACCGTAATCAGCTCTTCGTCAACAGGACTATGATATCCATGAGCCCGATCCTGATGATCATAATGTATGGCCTTTCTGTGTGGATCACATGGGTCGCAGCAGGAAAGATCGACATGGGTGAGATGCAGGTCGGCACGATGACTGCATTCATTGCATATTCGATGGAGATCGTATTCTCATTCCTGATGATAGCGAGTATGGCAATATTCCTTCCAAGAGCAGGAGTTGCTGCAGACAGAATATACGAAGTCCTCAATACATCATCGTCAGTCACAGATGCTGAGGCTGCTTCGGAGCTGCCATCAGACACCGAAGGCTCTGTAAGATTTGAACATGTAACATTCAGATATCCTGATGCTGAAGAGGATGTCCTTACAGATATAGATTTTACCGCAAGAGCCGGAGAGACTACTGCGATCATCGGATCGACGGGCTGCGGCAAGACGACACTTATCAGCCTCATCCCGAGGTTCTATGATGTCACCTCAGGAAGGATCACAATAGGCGGCAAGGACATCAGAGATGTGACCATGCATTCTCTCAGACAGGCCATCGGTTATGTTCCTCAGAAGGGCATCCTGTTCTCAGGAACCATCGGTGAGAACCTCAGATGGGGAGATGAGAATGCATCAGCCGAAGACCTTGAGCAGGCCGCAAAGACTGCCCAGGCGCTCGGATTCATCGAAGAGAAGAAGGATGGCTTTGACAGCGTGATTTCGCAGGGCGGAACCAATGTCTCAGGCGGTCAGAAGCAGAGACTTGCCATTGCAAGGGCACTTATCAAGAAGCCGCCGATCCTGATATTCGATGACTCATTCTCGGCGCTCGACATGAAGACTGATATCGCTCTCAGAAGAGCTCTGGCAGAGACGACATCAGCATCCACTAAGATAATAGTTGCTCAGAGAGTAGGAACCATCCTGCATGCTGAGCAGATAATTGTACTTGATGAAGGCCGTATAGTCGGCAAAGGAACACATTCCGAATTAATGAAGAGCTGTGAAGTCTACCGCGATATCGCAAGATCACAGCTATCAGAAGCAGAACTCGAAAGAAATGCCTGAACAAAGCAACAATTCACAACAGAATAACAGGCAAAGGAAGAGGAGAGGCGGCGGCCCGTCTGCCGTTCTGGCTCCTGGCGAGAAACCTAAGAATTTCCGCAAGGCTATAAGTGATACCCTGAGTTACATGGGAGGGTACAAGCTTGCGGTGGTTCTTGTTGTTTTCATTGCAGCGGTTGCTACGGTATTTGAGACTGTCGGGCCTAAAGTCATGGGAAGAGCCACGACTTTGCTTGCCGAAGGCGTCATGGCTAAGATCAGAGGCACCGGAGGTATCGACTTTGACGCAGTAGCCAAAGTTCTTCTGCTCACACTGTTCCTCTATGCTGTCGGTGCTATCGCGCAGTGGCTTCAGGCACTTATAATGACCAATATCACCCAGAAGATAGTCTACAGGATGAGAAAGGATATCTCTGAGAAGATAAGCCGCATGCCTGTCGGTTATTTCGAAAGAGTGCAGACCGGTGAGATCCTCTCGAGGATCACCAACGACGTCGATACTCTCGGACAGGCGCTGAGCCAGAGCATCTCGAACTTCATCTGGGCGATTGTGAGCATGGTCGGAATAGTAGTTGTCATGCTGACCATCAATGTGACGATGACGCTTATCGCACTTCTTGTTGTTCCGCTCTCAGCTGTCGTAATGGCACTTCTTATCAAGGTGTCGCAGCCTCACTTCAAGGCTCAGCAGGAATACCTCGGAATAATAGACGGACATGTTGAGGAGAACTTCTCAGGACACCTCGTCATCAAGGCCTTCAACCGCGAAGAGCATGTTACGGAAGAATTTGCAGAGGCAAATGAGAAGCTTTATGAATCCGCCTGGAAGTCACAGTTCCTCTCAGGTCTCATGAGACCTCTGATGAGGATCGTCAGCAACCTCGGATATGCTGCAGTCGCTATTTCCGGAGGAATATTCTGCGTAAAGGGCATGATCGGAGTAGGAGACATTCAGGCCTTTGTACAGTATGTCAAGAACATCGGCCAGCCGATACAGGAAATAGCTCAGATCATGAATCAGGTCCAGTCGATGGCAGCAGCTGCTGAGAGAGTCTTCGAATTCCTGAACGAAGAAGAGGAAAGTGATGCACCTGATGCTGTCATAATGCCTGATGATATCAACGGAGCAGTTGAATTTGATCATGTTTCATTCGGCTATGATCCTGACCACATAGTCATCAAGGACTTCAGCGCTAAGATAGAGCCAGGCCAGAAGATTGCTATAGTAGGACCGACAGGAGCCGGCAAGACAACTATGGTCAAGCTCCTGATGAGGTTCTATGATGTAAACAGCGGCGCTATCCGCATAGACGGAAGAGACATAAGAGAGGTTACAAGAGAGAGCCACAGAGATAATTTTGCTATGGTTCTTCAGGATACATGGCTCTTCAAGGGAACCATTCGTGATAATATAAGATATGGCAAGGAAGATGCGACTAACGAGGAGATAATAGCAGCCGCCAAGGCAGCTAAGGCTCATCATTTCATCAGGACACTGCCGGGTGGCTACAAGATGGTCCTGAATGAGGATGCTACTAATATCTCCGAGGGCCAGAGACAGCTCCTTACCATAGCAAGAGCGATACTTGCAGACAAGAAGCTTCTCATACTTGATGAGGCGACATCGTCTGTAGATACAAGAACAGAAGAAGAGATACAGAAGGCTATGGACGCCCTGACGAAGGGCAGGACAAGCTTCATAATAGCACACAGACTGTCTACCATACGTAATGCAGATCTCATTCTCGTTATGGATCATGGTGACATCGTGGAGCAGGGAACACATGAGGAACTGCTGGCTAAGAATGGCTTCTACGCAGAACTTTACAATTCGCAGTTCGAGCATGTTGCATGAAATTCAATCATTATTAAGAAGGGAGCTAAACAACAATGAGGACTTACAAGGAAGAGTACAACTACTGGCTGGATTCTGCTGTAATCGACAACAAGACCAGAGAAGAGCTCGAGAGTATAGCAGGCAATGAGGCCGAGATCGAGGGGAGATTCAAGGCCATGCTTTCGTTCGGAACTGCCGGCCTGAGAGGAACAATGAAGGCTGGTATAGGCTGCATGAATGTCTATACTGTCAGATATGCAACACAGGGACTTGCTAATCTCGTAATCTCTAAGGGCGGACAGATCGGCGGAGACTCTCCTGAGGGCAACGGAGTTGCGATCGCGCACGATTCAAGAATCAATTCAAGACTCTTTGCAGAGGAAGCTGCTTCTGTACTTGCTGCTAATGGCATCAAGGTTTATATCTTTGACGACATGAGACCTACACCGGAGCTTTCATTTGCTGTAAGAGAGACAGGATCCATCGCAGGCATCAACATCACAGCAAGCCACAATCCTAAGGAATACAACGGATATAAGGCATACTGGGCTGACGGAGCTCAGCTCGGACCTGAGCACGCAGATGTTGTAAGTGCTGAGATCGCTAAGATAGATATTTTCGAAGACGTCAAGACCATGGATTACAACGAAGCTCTTGAGAAGGGCCTCATCGAGATCCTCGGTGATGAGATGGACGAAGTATATATCTCAAGAGTCATGGAGACTTCAGTAACAAGAAAATATATCGAGGAAGTCGGACCTGAGATGAAGATCGTCTTCACACCGTTCCACGGCGCAGGCTACAAGCTTGTTCCTGAGATCCTCAGAAGACAGGGATATGGCGCAATCATTCCTGTTAAGGAGCAGATGATTCCTGACGGCAATTTCCCTACAGTCAAGTCACCAAACCCTGAGAACACTGAAGGCTTTGCACTTGCTATCGAATATGCTAAGAAGAACGGCGCTGAGCTCGTTATCGGCGTAGACCCTGACAGCGACAGATGCGGTGCTGTAGTCAAGGACGGAGATGATTACAAAGTCCTCAGCGGCAACCAGATCGCATGCCTGATGCTCGACTATATCATCACCATGAGAAAAGAGCTCGGAACAATGCCTGAGCGTCCTTTCGTCTGCAAGTCCATCGTTTCCACAGTAATGGCTAACAAGATCTGCGAGATGAATGATGTCAAGATGTTCGAAGTTCTTACAGGATTCAAGTTCATCGGCGAGAAGATCAAGCAGTATCATGAGACTGGTGAGTACAGCTTCATATTCGGATTCGAAGAAAGCATCGGATTCCTCGGCGGCACATATGCAAGAGATAAGGATGCTGTCTTTGCTGCAATGATGATGGCTGAAGTAGGCTGCTACTACAAGGCTAAGGGAATGTCAGTATACGAAGGACTTCAGGAGCTCTACAAGAAGTACGGATACTACATTGAGAACACTGAATCTGCAGTATTCGAAGGATATGATGCTCAGGACAAGATGAAGGCTGTAATGAGCAATATCAGAGCTGACCAGCCGGCTGAGATCGGTCTTAAGGTAACAGGCCTCAAGGACTATATGACAGATATCCCGGGATTCACCAAGAGCAATGTTCTGTTCTATGATCTTGAAGACGGATGCGCTGTTGCAGTAAGACCTTCAGGAACAGAGCCTAAGGTCAAGACATACGTAATGGCACAGGGTGCTGACGCAGAGCAGGCAGAGGCCCGCCGCAAGGCTATCCGTGAGGCAGTAAATAAACTTCTCGAGGCATAATATAATGAAAGAAGACAGGATGATGACGCTGACAGGGGTGCTGGCAGCCATTATGGCGCTGCTGTCATTCTCTGTCGGCAAATGGATCATGGGGGGTGTGATCCTGCTGCTTGCATTTGGTATCTTCTATAACAGAGGATTCGGCAAGTTCAATGACAGGAGCATATTCGAAAAGCTTATCAGAACAGATCTCACAATTGAAGAGCTGTATGACAAGATCAAGGACACAGAGACTCCTCTCGGCAAAGCGTGGATCGCAGAACATAAGGGCTTCAAGGGCAAGAGCATTGTATTCGGACCTGATATTTTCAAGGACTGCGTAGTGGTCTCGAGGAGGAAGGGTGATATTGATGTCAAGCACATCACCCTGATCGACAATATCATCAGGAGCGAAGAGGACGAGTACAGATTCAAAGACTTCATAGATCCTAAGGAGGCAGAAGTCACTCCTAAGAGATATTCCATATTCGTTTCGTTCAAGCTGGCCTCTGTAATGCTGGTAAAGCATCTTACCGAGCTGGTAGAGGCTCTCGACAAGGACCGCAGTGTCACTGCCCCGGACAAGTATGATATCTTCAGGTTCTACTATCACAATTCGACCGAAGGATACTTCTTCGATGAGGAGGGCAATGAGATCCTCAGAGTTGAGAACAGCTATCATCCTTTTGCTGCCAGAGTTCTGGACTCTGAAGGCAGCGAGATGGCATCTGTCAAGGCACGCGCCTTCAATGGCAAGGGCATAGTCATAGACAGCGCGGGATTTGATCTCTTTGCGGACGGCGAACACTTTGGCAATATCACAAGGAGCAAAGTCAACGGAAGTGACGTCTTCACTGTAGATACTGATTCAGGAGAGTTCCTGGTGAAGAGCTTCCCGGCTTGCGTAAGGGCTAACGTCGGATGCAATTACACCATTGAGAAAGACGGCAGACAGCTTGCTGTAATCGGCGGATCTCCGAATATTCTCTTTGATACAGTCGGAAGGGCACAGAATGATGTCATTCTTTCATATGATGACGATTATCTTGTACTGTATTCAATAATCGAAATATTCATCATGACACTCAACAAGCAGTTCCTTAAGTAACTGCAATTATGCTATAATTTTACGGATAGAGATTTAGGCTAACCTGATGGGAGGATATTATGAAGAAAATACTTCTGCCGCTCGAAGAGACTGAGAGAAGTCTCAAGGCACTTCATTATGTCAGCAAACAATACACACCTGAGGATGCTGAGATCGTTCTCATGATGGTGGACGAGACAGTAGGTTACGCTCTTAGATCTGAAGCAGAGGCTACAGCTATCAAGGCGGTCGAGGAGAAGATCGATGTCATCGCTGAGACTCTTGAGGGCTTCAGAGTCACTAAGAAGGCAGCTGTCGGTAAGGCCGGAGTAAGGATAACAAGAGCAGCCAGAGAACTCGGAGCAGATCTTATCGTCATGACTAAGTCATCTAAAGACGATATGCTCAGCTCGATTGGTTCGACAGCAGAATATGTTATCAACCATGCTCCGTGCGAGGTTCTGATCGTCTGCGAGGCTATCAACAGCAGGAACGATTACAGAGGTCTCATCTACAGAACTGCATCATCTGTGGTCAATCTCAGAGGACAGCTTGGCAACAAGCAGAGCGAGTGCCTGCTTCCGAGCGTCAATGTAGACTGCATCTATCGCTTTGATGTAACTGTGGGCAGGATCAGGTTCTACCATACATCATACAACCCGGATACCAGGAACTGGGATCTGCCGCCTGCTACAGGTCAGGACATGATGAAAGACATCGTGGCAGGAGAATCTGTGGACATCCTTGTCAAGGCTGACAGCACTGACGGCAAGGCTGACAGAATCAGGATCGTCAACAGAGACATGAAGAAAGAAGCTGTTTTCAGCTATAAGATCAGCAGAGCTCATTCAGAATAGGGCATCGGCTGAGTTGACATAAGTCAGGTCGAAATGTTATTCTAACAGACGTATATTGAACATCTGAAGTTCAGGAGGAGATCATAATGAAGAGAATCAAGACTATTACTACAAGAGATATGGCTAAGTCACAGGTTACAGGCGGCTGCGGTGAGTGCCAGACATCATGCCAGTCAGCAAGCAAGACTTCATGCAGCGTTGCTAACCAGCACTGCGAACAGCGCAAGGACAAATAAATGACTTAAGCGGCGCTGCGGGTGCAGCGCCTTTTTTATTGATAATATAAGGATAATATGATTCATCAGTTCAAATTCAACAATTACAATATAGTAGTAGATGCCAACAGTGCATCAGTTCATTCAGTAGATGATGCAGCATACGACATCATCGCAATGATGGACAACTATATCATGCAGGGCCATCCGGCTGACGCAGTCCTGAACAATGAGGCTGCGCAGTGCGAGGTCATTCTTGCCATGCGCGGACAGCATAATATGTCAGAGGATGACGTCCTCGAGGTCATAGAGGACCTGATTTCTCTTAATGAAGAAGGACTTCTGTGGTCTGATGATCCATATGAAGCAGCTGCAGACGATCTTAAGATCAAGCAGTCTGTCCTCAAGGCTATCTGCCTGCATGTAGCTCATGGCTGCAACATGGACTGCGAATACTGCTTCGCCGGCAAAGGCGATTATTCCGGCAAGAGCGGAATAATGGATCTTGAGACAGGCAAGAGAGCACTTGACTATCTTGTTGAGAATTCGGGCTCAAGAAGACATCTTGAAGTGGACTTCTTCGGAGGCGAACCGCTTCTTAACTGGGATGTCTGCAAGGAGCTTGTCAGATACGGCAGAGAACTCGAGAAGACTCACAACAAGATATTCAACTTTACACTGACAACTAACGGCGTTCTCATAGACGACGATGTCATAGATTTTACAAATCGTGAGATGGGCAATGTGGTTCTCAGTATGGACGGAAGAAGAGAGACCCACGACCGCATGAGGCATACCAGGACCGGAGAGGGAACTTATGACCGCATCATGGACAACTTCAAGGCTTTGGTGGACTCAAGAACAGAAGAAGGTGCTGAGAGAAAGTCCCGCGAATATTATATGCGCGGCACTTATACAGCATACAACAAGGATTTCTCAAGAGATGTCATTGCAATGGCTGATCTCGGATTTAAAGAGACCTCAATTGAGCCGGTAGTATCTGATCCTGATGTGCCTTATGCACTTCATGCAGAAGATCTCCCGCAGCTCTTCGAGGAATACGAGAAGCTTGCGCTTGAGATGTATGAGAGAGAGAAGAAGGGCGAAGGCTTCAACTTCTATCACTACACAGTTGACCTCACAGGCGGTCCGTGCATCTACAAGAGAGTTGCAGGCTGCGGCGTGGCAACAGAGTACCTGGCTGTAACTCCGACCGGAGACCTGTATCCTTGTCACCAGTTCGTGGGTGATGATGATATGATCGTAGGCAACATCTACGAGGGAATCACACATCCTGAGACAGTGGATATCTTCAGAGCCGGCAACAACCTCTACACAAGAGATGAATGCAAAGGCTGCTGGGCTAAGCTATACTGCGCTGGCGGATGTGCAGCTAATAACTATCACTCGAACGGCGATATCAACAAGGTCTACAAATTCGGATGTGAGCTTCAGCGCAAGAGAATAGAGTGTGCTCTTATGCTTGCTGTCGCCCGCAGTGAGAATTAGTGATATAATTATATGGATACCGTCAGGCAGGAGGACAATATGAGAACAGCGATCCTTGCTTCGCAGAACAAGAACAAGATCAAAGAAATAAGGGCTATACTCGAGAAGTATGGCCTTAATGTAATATCCAGAGACGATGCCGGAATCCCTACAGACGACATTGAAGAGACCGGCACGACCTTTGAGGAGAATTCATATCTCAAGGCGAAGACCATCTTTGACATGATCAGAGAAGATCCTGCATTATCTAAGTATCTTGACAGCCCTGTCATTGCCGATGATTCCGGCCTCATGGTCGATGCGCTCGGCGGTGAGCCCGGTGTCTACAGTGCAAGATACGCAGGCGAGGGATGTACCTATGCTGACAACAATGTCAAGCTGCTTGGTGCACTTGAAGGTGTTCCGGAAGAGGAGAGAGGCGCAGGATTTGTTACTGTAATTACTCTGGTTTATCCGGGTGATTCTGAAGTTCCTGCGGCAGCAGTAAGAGAAGGCGATGTTTACGTCATGACTGCAAAGGGTGAACTCAGAGGAACAATTGCCGGAGAGACAAGGGGGACAGAGGGATTTGGCTATGATCCTGTATTCATTCCGGAGGGATTTGACAGGACTTTCGCAGAGCTCGGAACTGATTTCAAGAATACTATAAGCCACAGAGCCAGAGCTCTTGCCGAACTTGAAAGACTTCTTGAAGAGAAATAATACGATTATATGAGTGACTTCTGGCGCAATACCGCATCTGAAAATGACAAGGGACCCAAGGTCCCATTGACATGGAAGAAATTCCTCAAGATATGCTTCCACTTGTGGAGGCAGTTTGACGACCCTTATTATGCGGGATTTGCAGCCCAGATTGCGTATTTCTTCTTCATGGCATCAGTGCCTATGATGATCGTACTTACGCAGGTCCTGGGTGTCTTTGATATCTCCATGGACTTCATCAAGGACTGGCTGGACTCACACCTTTCGTCTGAGATGGGATCTGTTCTGTCTAGTCTTTTCAATGCATCTTCGACAGCAGTATCAAACGTTTTCCTGATTTTGCTGGCGATATGGGCTTCTTCATCACTTGCATTCTCGCTGTCAAGACTGACTACGTATACTCTCAGCTACGGACGGTACAGATTCAACTTCTTTACCGAGAGAGTCAAGGCAATTCCGATGGCCATACTCTCAATCCTTACAATTGCAGTATCTCTTGTAGTATATGTCTACGGTAATCTGATCGCGCATCAGATATTCCACAGCAAGATCATGAGCGAGATCATTTCAAATCTCAGAACACCTCTGCTGGGTCTTCTGTTCTTTGCAATGATCCTTGCGAACTACTACATGCTGCCGAGAATCAGAGTCCCGGTGGCTGCTGTATTGCCGGGAGCTGTGGTTGCGACCATAGGAATAATGCTCGTGACATGGTTCTATTCTCTGTATACTTCAAGAGCGGTTAACTACAACCTTCTGTACGGCGCTTTCTCAAGCTTCGTCGTCATGATGCTGTGGTTCTACCTCATCAGCTGGGTGCTCTGCATAGGGATGATGTTCAACAAATCCTGGGATATCCACATGAAGAGGGGAAGACTGACGCCTGCGAAGATCAAGTCATATATCTTAGATCAGTATCCTCTGCACGGTGAAGAGATGTTCAATAAGCTCATCATCGGAGACTACGATATGGCCGATCCGACTCTCGACAGCATGGCTGTCAAATTCTCGAGGAAGTTCGACCCGGGATATGAAGAGAAGCGTGAGCGTGAGATCGAGGAACTCAAGGAAGAGCGAAGGATAAGACTCAGAATAGAGAAAGAAATCGAAGATGAACTCCAGGAAGCAACTTATATAGATGCAGATCCTGAATCAGATAATAAATAGAACTTTTCAACAGGAGTCATGCTAATGCATACAAGACGTAAACTTCTACTGATAATGAATCCGAGGTCAGGAGTCATGCTGGCACCTAAGTACCTGTCAGAGCTTATTGTGAGATTCTCAAAAGCCGGTTTTCTGACACAGGTGCTGATGACAACTGCAAGAGGCGACGCCAGGAACTTTGCTGAAGAGTACGGCGGCGAAGTAGATGTCGTAGCCGTATCCGGAGGTGACGGGACTCTCAATGAGGTTATAGATGGAATGATCACTGCAGGTCACAAGACCAGCATCGGCTATATACCGTCAGGCTCAACGAATGATTTTGCTGCATCGATAGGACTTACCGGATCTATCTATGACTGTACGGATCTTATTATCAGCGGCAATGCAAGAAAAATCGATGTCGGATGCTTTAATGGCAGATATTTCAGCTATATTGCCAGCTTTGGCGCATTCACATCGACAAGCTATTCAGTTCCTCAGAATGTGAAGAACATGCTCGGACATACTGCATATATTCTTGGAGGCATCAAGGATATCATGTCGATCAAGCCTGTACATGCCAAATTCACCACTGATAGAGGAACGCCTGATGAGCGGGTATGCGAAGGGGACTATATCTTCGGGTCAGTCTGCAACTCAAGGTCTGTTGCAGGCATCCTCAAGCTGCCGGCTAGTGAGGTCGATATGAATGATGGCCTTATGGAGGTTTTCCTGATCCATGTACCTAAGGATCCGCTGGCTCTGAATGACATAGCGATCAGCATGCTTAACGGGTCACTTAAGTCGCATCAGATCGATTTCTTCTCAGCTAAGACGATAGAAGTCGAAGTTGATCCGGGAATTCACTGGACACTTGACGGTGAATACGAAGAAGGATCTGACTACTGCAGGATCACAACTGTCGAATCAGCTATTTCCCTCATAACGGAATAGGAGGAATATATGCTTATCAAATACATAGGACATGCTTGTTTCAAGATCAGAGACAATGAGACCGGTTACTCCATCGTGATCGATCCATATGAGCCTGATTCAGTACCGGGATTCCGCAAAATCGTGGATCTGGCGAGTGAGGTGCTTTGCACTCATGATCACTTTGACCACAACTACACAGACGCGATCAGAATCGAGCCCGCAGACGAAAGTCCTTACGAAGTCAAGGTGATCGAAACCTGGCATGACGATGTCAAGGGCGCTAAGAGGGGACCTAATAAGATCTATGTTATAATAGACAAGAAGACAGGCGAGCGTCTTGTCCATTACGGAGATATCGGCGAGGTAATGGACGATCTTCTTACAGAAGAGAACATGGCTCTTCTCAAGGATGCCGATGTTGCACTCATTCCTGTAGGCGGTACTTATACATATGATGCCGATCAGGCTCTTGAGCTTATTTCAAGGACAACACCTAAGATCGCTGTACCGATGCACTTCAAATCAGATACAGCAGGATTTGGCCTTGGGAATATCGGCAGCATCGAGGACTTCCTGAATAAGGCACAGAAGGCAGGCTGCAGCATACAGCTTGACCATATGTACTTCTACGATACAGCTGAATACGATCTGAGTAATTGCATCCTTGCAATCAGACCGCAGAATATATAATTTGTCACCAAGAAAGGGGTATAATACAATGATCAAGGAATTCAAGGAATTTATCAGTAAAGGTAACGTTATGGACATGGCTGTCGGCATCATCATCGGCGGTGCATTCACAGCTATCGTATCAGCACTGGTTGACAGCATTCTCATGCCTATCATCGGTATGATCAGCGGAGGCATGAGCGTTGCAGATATGTCAGTTACAGTCGGAAACGCTACTCTTGGATATGGTGCATTCCTGCAGGCTATCATTGATTTCCTGCTCGTAGCTCTCGTTCTCTTCTTCATCATCAAGGGACTCAACAAGGCTAAGAATGCTGTTGCTAAGGAAGAAGAACCTGCACCGGAAGAACCTGCACCAGTTCCTGAGGATATCGCTCTCCTGACAGAGATCAGAGATCTTCTCAAGAAGTAATATAACGAAGGGGTACACATCATGTCTGAAGACCTCAAGAAAAAACAAGACCAGGAGCTTCGTGCTTACATGAAGAAATATATGGTCACTCATACAGCTGCAGCTGCTGTGGGACTTATCTCTACCGCAGTGATCGGCTACATCGGCAAGAAGCTTGAACTCTACAAGAAGCAATGAAGCTGTATCTTGACGATTACCGGACACCCCCAAAGGGTGACGGATATGCATCGGCGGATAACTATGCGGATTTCCTTGCTCTGGTAGACAAATACAGGGGCTGCCTGGAATTGGTCGACCTCGACTTCGATCTTGGATATGACAGCCGCTTTAATGGTTATCATGCGCTGAAATACATGAAAGAACATGGTATCGTGCCTCTTCACATCAATGTGCATTCAACACATGTGAGCGGGAGAGATATGATGCTGAGATATGCTATTACAAATTTCCCGGATTCGGTCGTGACCGGATGGGAAAGCTATTACTGATCCGGACACGACAGGAGGACTGATTCATGTTTACGATCCTGCTTATACTTACGATCATCTATGCTATATTCAAATTCCTCAATATGAGAGCAGAATTCGAGAGAAGAGATGCTGAGAGGGCCGCAAGAGAGGCAGAGGCTGCCGCTCAGATGGAAGAATTTGAGGAAGAAGAGGAGATGCGCAGCACAGCTATTGACGTTGAAGCTGATACAATCGAAACAACTGAGGCTGAAGATGTTGCTTTCTCTGTTGAAGAGAAGGTTCCTGAATACGAAGAAGTATAGAAAGATCTATATCAAGACATGAAAAAACTCTGCAGAGCATGAATGTGTTCTGCAGAGTTTTTGATTGTATCAGTCTTTGAGACCTGTGAGTCCGCGGAGCTCTCTTCTTCCCTTGATACCGTTGATAGGGGTGAGCTTGACGTATTCTTCTATAGGCGCATCGTTGAGACAGAGCTCAATGATCTGTCTTCCCAGCGGATCGAGCTCAGGAACGAGGAACTGCTGCAGCTCTTGCTTGAAGAAATCAGTAAGGATCTTAGCGCATTCATCGTATCCGTCTGTGCCGACCTTGGACTGGAGCTCAGGTCTTAAGAATGTCTGTCTTACAAACTGTCCGTCGAGCTTCATCTCATCGAGTGAATATCCGAACAGCGGACATCTTGCTTCAACAAGATGCTTTGCCTTGACCGAACCGCCTCGTCTTGCGAGATACTCACGTGTTATCCATTCAGCTGTGAAACCTACGCTGTAAGCTCCGATGTGCTGATTAGGAATGAGGATGTTGAGCGTATTAGGCGAATCGATGATCTGCTTGAGAAGCATGTTAGCCTGAGTGACCTTGAGGCCTGTAGCGAATGGCCAGTATGAACCGACGCCTTCAGCTGAGAGACCGCTGCCTGCGGAATTATCCGCGATGGAAGGATTCTTGAATCCGCGAGGGGATACAAGTCTCCAGAGCCATGCAAGAGCAGGAGGGACGATCTGAACGAATCCCATTACTCCATAGTTAGGGTTCTCTCTTGTGCTAGGCGGCATTCTTACGCCGAATGATCTGATGTCTACCTCGAGTGGCTCATCGCCAGGGATGATATCATCGATCATGTTGCGAGGAATGATAACTCTCGGATTGGTGCAAGGCTTGCCGTCTGCCTCGATTGTATGCTCCCAGATAAGGCATGTAGCGCCAGGAGTTCCGTCAATGTTGAAGAATTCCAGCGGCTCCTCAGGATGGATGCTGATTCTCTCGTACAGAGGGATGTTGCCGTAGTAATTGTCGCCGTCTACTCTCAGGAACCATCCGTTCTCAGCGTCTGTGATGACAAGTCTTCCGGAGTTGTCCTGCATGTCAGTATGAGCCATTACCATATCATCAGCGATAGGGAAGATGTCGCATGTGTCGCCGAGATTGATGTAATATTCCTCGCCTGTCATGACATGCTTGGCGAGAAGGACTCTGTTATCGGATTCTCTTCTGATCTGCTCGAGCATCTCGCTCTTACCGCCGCCTGAAGCTCCCTCATGCATGAATACCAGCTCGTTCTCATACGGTGTCTGGAGAAGTGCAGCTGAAGCGTGGTTGGTGATCCAGCCCTCATGCTCACCGATGTCAAGAAGAATAGAGAAGACACCCTTCTTGGCACTTGGACCCGGGTAGAGGTTGTACGAGAATACCTCGTGAAGCTCCTTGGATCTGCAGTGTACTACTGCCTGCTTGCCGCCAAAGTGTGAATGTCTGAATGGCGGTGCTACGTAAATGATCGAGCGAGGTGTGTAGCCGTCCTCGATGTCGTTGATGCTGACAAAGTCCTGAATGTTCGCAAGTGCATATGCAAAGAATGCTGCATTAGCAGGGCAGACAACAAGGCAGGAATAGCCATGATACTTGCCTCCGATGCTGACAGGCATTACTATGAGATGCTGCTCACCGAGCCACTTCATGGTAGCTGCACGGAGCTCAGGAAATTCCATGTTCCATACATCTTTGAACTTAGGCTTGTCTGATGGGAGATCGTCACCGATGTACATGCAGTGAGGATCTCTTCTTCTCATATAGGATTCAGTGAAGTTGACTGAGGAACCATTCTTGCAGCGAACTACCTCTGCCTCCTGAACGTATCCGTTACCAGGTACTGTATAACCTACGATGTGAACAGCGCCGCCAGAGGTACCAAAGCAAAGCTCGTAAAGCTGGTGCTTGGTCTCCGGGAATATGATATCAGGTGAATTATTGAGTGCTGTTCGGAGATCTTCCGGAATGTTGAATTTTGCTAAGTAATCACTTTTCATTTGAAGCATTTTCCTTTAGTTTTCTTAAAAAAGTCGAACTTGGACTATTGTACTATTGTATTTTTGTGTATGCAAGCATTTACTGCGTATCTTCATGATATAATTTAAATCTGATGAGAAAAATCGACCAGCTTATTAAGCTGTTTACCATAAGGCGGGGAATAATCATGATTAATAAATGGAATACATATCCGAGACCGCAGCTTGTCAGGGACGAGTGGCTGTGTCTCAATGGTGAATGGAGGTTTTCGATCGGCAGCGGGGAGTGGGAGACCATCAACGTACCATTCTGCCCTGAGAGCACTCTCTCCGGGATCGGCCGCAGGATAGGACCTTCAGACAGAATGATATATGAGAAGGAGATAACCATACCGGAGAACTGGGAGGGACGCCATATTCTTCTTCACTTTGGCGCTGTAGATCAGGAAGCTGCAGTCTTCGTTGATGGTGTCACCGCAGGCACACACGCAGGCGGCTATCTGCCTTTCTGCTTTGACATAACAGATCTTGTAACTCCTGCAGAAGAACCTGCATCCGGAGAGATGTCCTGGGAGACCGAGGAAGAGCCTGTGAGGACACATACAATAAGAGTCGAGGTCACGGACCGTCTCAATCATAAGTATCCATGGGGCAAGCAGAAATCCGACAACGGCGGCATGTGGTACACACCTGTATCCGGCATATGGCAAAGCGTCTGGCTCGAGCCTGTATCTGAGACACATATTGAGAGTCTCAAGATAGATACCGGACTTGACTGGGTCGATATAAGGGCATATGGGATCACAGGCGGCACCATCAGCCTGCTCGGAGAGAAGCACCAGCTGATAGAGGATGCAGAATCACCGGTAAAATGCGCTTCACTGCACATTAATATCCATCATCCGCATCTGTGGACTCCGGATGATCCTTATCTGTATGATTTTACGATCGAGACACAGACGGACAGAATCTCTTCGTATTTTGCACTAAGGACGCTGACCATAGAGGAAGCGGGAGGGTATAAGAGGCTGTGCCTCAACGGCGAGCCATTCTTCTTCAACGGGCTTCTCGATCAGGGCTACTGGCATGACGGGATCTATACACCGAAGTCGCCGGCTGCTTACGAAGGCGATATCCTGGCGATGAAGAGCCTCGGCTTCAATACACTCAGGAAGCATATCAAGATTGAGCCTGAGCAGTTCTACTACGACTGTGACCGCCTTGGAATGGTCGTATTCCAGGATATGGTCAATAATGGTGATTACTCATTCATTCGTGATTCGGCTCTCCCGACGATCGGTATCAGGAAGCTGAATGACAAGAGGCTGCACAGGGATCCTGAGACAAGAAGACTGTTCCTTGAATCAATGGATGAGACTGTAAGGCTGCTCTATAATCATCCTTCGATATGCTACTGGACAATATTCAATGAAGGCTGGGGCCAGTTCGATGCCGACAGTGCATATGACAGACTGAAGGCTCTCGACAGCTCGAGATTCATCGACAGTACCTCAGGATGGTTCTGGCAAAACAAGAGCGATGTAGACAGCTATCATGTCTATTTCAAGCCTGTACAGCTGACCGCAGGAGAGCGCCCGCTCGTCCTGACGGAGTTCGGCGGCTACTCATGCAGAATAGAAGGGCACTGCTACAGCGACAACAACTATGGCTACCGGAAGTGCGCTAATGAGGCGGCTCTTCTGGATGACATGGCAAATCTATACAAGAATGAAATCAGGCCTCTCATGAGCAAAGGCCTTTCAGGTGCAATATACACACAATTATCCGATGTAGAGGAGGAAACCAACGGAATGCTTACATATGACAGAGATATTCTCAAATTCAAATCTTATGAGGGAACGGGACGAATAGAAATTATCGGAAATCACACAGATCACCAGGGCGGAAGAGTAATGGTAGCTCCTTCACCTCACAAGATCAAGGCATATGTCGCAGAGAACCACAGTGATTATATCAGGATAGTATCAGAGGGCTTCGAACCATTCGAGGTCAGCATCACTGACCGTACAGGTTATGAGAAGGGGACAACAGCAGCAATCGTCACAGGAATCCTCGAGGGATTTGTCGATCTCTTCGGTCAGTTCAACGGCAGCGGCAATGGCTTCGATGCTCATATCAGCAGTGAAGTACCTGTCGGAAGCGGACTCAGCTCATCAGCAGCCTTTGAGATCCTGCTCTGCCGGATCATCAATGACAGATATTTCGGGGGCAAAGCAAACGCTGTTGAGCTTGCTAAGATCGCAATGTTTGCGGAGAGAGAATACTATGGAAAGCCATGCGGCATGATGGATCAGCTCGCAATCAGCCTCGGCAAGCTTGCAATGATCGACTTCAATGGCAAAGAACCAGAGATAGACCTGATCGACTTCGACTTTGAAGAAGCCGGCTATGAGATCCAGATCATTCCGACCGAATCAGACCACGCAGCACTTGACGATGATTACGCATCAGTACCGGATGACATGTTCAAGGTAGCAGAGGCCCTCGGAGTAAGCAGACTCGGAGACATCAACGAAGAGCAATTCAGAAGAAAACTCCCAGAACTCGAGGCAAAGGTCAAAGCCGGCGAGCTTACAGAGCTCCAGCTCAACAGAGCAAGACACTTCTTCGATGAGAACGAGAGAGTACTCGCAGCAGACATAGCACTCAAGACAGGCAATATCGAAAGATTCATGCAGTGCATCAACGGCTCAGGCCTCAGCTCAGAGAACCTCCTCTGCAACGTAGTCCCACCGGGGGTAGAAGAGAACGACCTCTCACGCACCCTCAAGGAATACAGAGCAAAACCAGACACAGCAGCAATCAGACTGATCGGAGGAGGATTCGGAGGCAGCGTACTCGTATTCCGCAAGAAATGATCGAATAGTTATGCTTTTATTATAAGCGGGCAGAAGTATATGTGTTTCGCTCGAGTCCTCGGGGCTGGTGGCCCCTGCGGGATTCTCGCTCAACACATATGCTTCTGCCCGCATTATATTAACTGATAACTATATATTTCAGGCGGGGAAGTGGAGGGAATTTGTATGGGTCCTAGGGGCCTGTGGCCCCTGCGGGCAGAGCGAGAATGTGGCTGGAACAAAGACGACGGAGGCGCCCGCCTTAAGACCTCAGAGGAATGTAAAAAGTAATATAAAAGGGGATGGCCCCGGTGTGCAGAGATAGAATCCGGCAGGAACCAAAAGACGCCGGAGGCGCCCTGCCTTAAGACATCAGAGGGATGTAAAAAGTAATATAAAAGGGCAGCGGCCCGGAAGTCCGAGCGAGAATCCCGCAGGAGCCGAAGGCTCCGAGGACTCGAGCTCAGACTTCCGGGCCGCTGCCCGTCTTCATTACTTATTTTACAGTACTCTGGTCTTGATTATGCAATCACACTCAAATGGTGCGGTTCCTTCTGCTACGTCAGCAATGAAGTATCCGAATTCGCCTCTCTTTGCTCCTGCGAATCCTGCAAGTGCGCTGCCGTAGAACTCTTTCATCTTAGCTTCAACTTCGTCAGCTGCCTTGTCATTCTTCAGAAGGAAGCAGTGTCTTACGGCACCTTTCTTTTCCATGCTAACTCTAGGGAAGTTTACGGAGTTTACGATGTTGCCGTTCTCAAGGTAATCCATGATCTGATCTGTTGCCATAACAGCGCAGTTCTCTTCAGCCTCAGCTGTGGAAGCTCCGAGGTGAGGTGTAGCAACGATGCCTTTCTTGCCGATGTATTCAGGCTCAAGAAGGTCTGTCATGTACTTTCTAATCTTGCCGGACTCAAGTGCTTCGAGAACATCATCTACTACGATGAGGTCAGGTCTTGCATAGTTCATGAAGATAACGCCGTCCTTCATCTTAGCAATGAGGTCCTTGTTGATCATTCCCTTGGTTGTTGGGAGTGATGGAACGTGGATCGAAATGAAGTCGCATACTGGGACCATTTCTTCTACGCTGTCGCAGAGCTTAACGTCTGCTGTGAGGCATGGATGTGGCTTGAATGCTTCGTATCCTACAACGTTCATTCCGAGAGCCTCAGCTGCGTTAGCGATCTTAGCTCCGATAGCTCCGAGACCGATGATACCAACAGTCTTGCCAGCAATCTCTGTTCCTGCGAACTGCTTCTTGCCTTTCTCTACGTTAGCAGCTACATCGCCTTCAAGTGTCTGTCCCCATGCAATACCCTCGTACATGTTACGAGCGCCCATGATCATTCCTGCGATAGCAAGCTCCTTAACAGCATTTGAATTAGCGCCAGGAGTATTGAATACTACGATTCCTTTCTCGCTGCACTTGTCAAGCGGAATGTTGTTGACGCCAGCTCCGGCTCTTCCGATTGCAAGCAGATTGTCTGAGAAATCCATGTCGTGCATCTTGAAAGATCTTACGATGATTCCGTTAGCCTTATCGACATCCTCGGTCAGTTCATACTTATCAGTAAGTCTGCAGAGTCCCTTAGGGGAAATGTTGTTAAGAGTACCGATATAATACTTATCCATTATGTCCTCCGTTTTGAATAATGAAGTAAAAAGGTTAGAATTACTGAGGTCCGGATATTCTGTTCAAGACACAACAAAATATACGGATCCCCGTAGACAACATCATTATACACTTCTGGTTTTGGGCTTTCAATAATTGCGAAATGCTTGTCATTGAAGTATAATTTATCTGGCAAAGGTTGTCTGCCTGGGGGCAGGAGATTGCCGGTCCCTTATATATAGAGATAACTGATCAGACAGACCTTTACTGAACAACAACCCTTTTACTTTTATTTTAACGGAGGTAACTACCAATGGCTGATGATTATCGCGTTTATAACTTTTCGGCAGGTCCATCCACTCTTCCTGTAGAGGTACTGAAGAAGTGCGCTGACGAGATGCTCAACTATGAAGGAACAGGCGAGTCCGTAATGGAGATGAGCCACAGATCCCCTGAGTTCCAGAAGATCATCGATGATGCCGAGGCTAATCTGCGCAAACTCATGAACATTCCTGATGATTACTATGTATTGTTCCTGCAGGGCGGCGGTACACTTCAGTTCTCAATGGTACCTATGAACCTGATGACAGGTACCGGCAAGGCTGACTATATCGTAGCAGGACAGTGGGGTAAGAAGGCATATGAAGAGGCTTGCAAGTTTGGTGATGCAAGATGCGTTGCTTCATCAGAGGAGGCTAAGTTCTCATATATTCCTAAGGTAACCAAGGAAGACATCAGAGATGACGTTGACTACGTATATATCTGCTACAACAACACAGTTTTCGGAACTCACTACAATGAGCTCCCTGACTTTGGCGATCATCTGCTCGTAGCTGATATGTCATCCTGCATCCTCTCCGAGGAGATCGACGTAACTAAGTTTGGTCTGATCTATGCAGGCGCACAGAAGAACGTTGCTCCTGCCGGAATGACAATAGTTATCGTTCGTAAGGACCTTGTCGGCAAGGCACCTGCTAACACACCTATCTATCTTGACTACAAGACACATGCATCCAAGGGTTCAATGTACAATACTCCTCCTTGCTACACAATCTATGTTGCAGGAGAAGTATTCAAGTATCTCCTTGCTAACGGCGGCGTAGCTGCAATGCATGAGAAGGATGTCCGCAAGGCTAAGAAGCTCTACGACTATCTCGATCAGTCAGAATTCTTCAAGGGCACAGTTGCTAAGGAAGACAGATCCCTCATGAACGTAACATTCGTAACACCTGATCCAGAACTCGATAAGAAGTTCGTAGCAGGCGCTAAGGAAAGAGGAATGATCAACCTTAAGGGCCACAGAATCGTAGGCGGCTGCAGAGCTTCTATCTACAATGCATTCCCTGAAGAGGGTGTTGATGCTTTGATCGCATACATGAAGGAATTCGAGGCTGAGAATAAGTAATTACCATGGAGTAACAGCAAGTGTATAGGGATAACAACAACCGGACACTGCGAATTAAGAGACTATTGGTGGCCATCACTGCGGTGCTTCTTGCACTGTCACTGATGACCACCATCAGTTATGATGCTTTTGTAGCATATGCTGAGGGAGAAGAGGCTGTCCAGACAGAGACACCTGCAGCGGTAGACCCGGCAGCTGCAGCGGGAGATCCGGCAGCTGCGGCGGGAGACCCGGCGGCTGCAGCAACAGATCCGGCAGCTGCACCAACAGATCCGGCAGCTGCACCAGCTGATGGAACGGTACCTGCTGACGGAACAGTGCCGGCTGATGGCACCGTACCTGCAGACGGCGCAGCAGAAGGCAATCCTGACGGAGCGCAGGCTATTGAGGATCTTCTGATCGAGGATGACAGTCAGTCGGATATTGACTATGGCAAGAGTGGAGCTACTCTGCCGGAGGTGACTTCTTCCTCTTATATTGTCATGTCCGGATCTACCAGTGAGATCATTGCCGAGCAGCATTCCCAGAGGAAGATGTCTCCGGGCAAGATCACGATGCTGATGACAGCGATGGTCGCTATCGACAGCATGTACAATGAAGATGAACTTAAGAACACCGTTGAGATAACAGAGAAGATGGCAGAGTATGGCGCCACATTCGCTATCGGAGAGTCTGTAACTGTAGGTGATCTTCTCAAGGCAATGCTGATCGGAGGAGATGAGCAGTCAGCAGAGGCCCTTGCAAGATACAGCGCTTCCAAGCGCAAGATATTCATCAATATGATGAATTCCAAGGCAATGGAGCTCGGACTCCTTGACACACAATTTACCAACCCGACAGGCGCATACAGTACCAAGCAGTATTCAACAGCTGCTGACCTGGCCAAGATCACTCAGGCTGCGGTCAGATATCAGCTGATCAAAGATATAATCGGCATGAACAGTGCCGAGCTGGTTGCATCGACCAAGGACGCATCGAGAGTTGTTGGAGTGCGCAGTACCAATCCGCTTCAGACAACTATCAAGCCGTCTGAGATGTACAAGTTCACAAGAGGCGGTATTTCAGGCACTTTGACAGAGCCTAAGAAGAATTCGCAGTATGCGGGCGTCGCCACCATCGACGACATGCAGCTCATTGCGATCCTCATGGATTCCAAGGCCGACAAGATCGCTTATGAGGCCAAGGGACTCTTCGAGTACGGAGATTCCAAGGTCACACGTAATATAATAGTCAAAGCCAACAAGAAGATCGGATCCGTCAGGGTCAGGGGCGGAGCCCAGACCAAAGTCCCGGCATACACTGAGACCAAGGGCTTTGCATATGTGCCGCCGGAAGGAAGCAACGATCTCATCAAGACCGAGACTGTCATGATGACTGACCTCGAGGCTCCACTCAAGGATGGGGACAAGGTCGGAGAGTACAGGATATATGTTGCTGATGAACTCAAGGGAACTGTTGACCTTGTAATCAACAGGGATGTCAACAGAGGATGGTTCCCATCGAAGTATTACATTTCCAACAGAATGACGATCGTTCTGGGAATAATACTCGGCATCATCCTGCTGTTCCTCCTGAGGATCCTCTATGTCAGGAAGCGCCGTGAGAGACTGCGCAATCTGAGAAGACAGCACATGCTGATGGAGATAGCACGTGAGCAGATGGAGATAGATGAAGACAGGCGCAGACGCAACTGGACTTATACTACTTCATATGACAAAGTCGCTCCTCGTACTAGCGACCTGCGCAAGGAAGCAATCGAGGAAGAACTCAAACAACAAGAAGCCGGCAAGAAATCCAGGAAGAAGCCTCGCTCCGAGAGAAGGAAGGCTTCCAAGGATAAGACTTTAGTAAAGGATTCACACAAGAAAGACTAGAGTGTTCGTAATCGAGGAAGAACTGGCCAAACTCCCCAAGACGCCGGGAGTATATATGCATAAGGACAGCCTGGGAGAAGTCATTTACGTAGGCAAAGCGATCAATCTCAGGAACAGAGTAAGGTCGTATTTCCGTAAGACCTCACAGGCTGACCCTAAAGTAAGAGCTATGGTCCCCAATATCGCAGAGTTTGAATATATAAGCTGTGCGACGGAGATGGAAGCTCTTGTTTTGGAATGCAACCTTATTAAGAAATATAAGCCGAGATACAACATTCTTCTCAAGGACGACAAGTCGTATCCTTTCATTGAAGTAACGACCACCGAGCAGTACCCGAGAGTTTTCAGCACAAGAAGACTTCTCAGAGACGGGAACAGATACTTTGGCCCATATACAGACGGAACGGCCGTAAGGCGCATACTCAAGATGATAGACGAGCGCTATCCTCTCAAGAAGTGCAGGCAGCAGGAATTCAGACCGGGAGTCAGACCATGCCTGAATTACTTTATCGGCAAATGCCAGGGTGTTTGCATCGGCAAGGCGGACCGGGAGGCATACACTGCCATGATCGATGAGATACTCGATATCCTGACCGGTCATGACACCAAGGTCATCGCTGCTCTAGAGAAGAAGATGTACGAAGCATCTGAGAATCTTGAATATGAAGAGGCTGCCAAGCTGAGAGACTATATCAGGTCTCTGAGGGCGCTAGGGGAGACTCAGAGAGCGTCGATGGTCAGAGACAGGGATATCGATGTTCTGATACCTGTTCTGACACAGCAGACCAGGGTTGTTGCTCAGTACAAGGTCAGAGACGGCAAGATGATAGGCCGCGAGATCACATATATAAGGGAAGAAGCTTCGACAGACGGAGAGGCAAGCGCTGCAGACATCCTTTCATCATTTATAAAGCAGCATTATCCGGAGCTTGCTATTCTGCCTCGTGAGATCGTCCTTCCTGTACATATAGAAGATGAGGCGCTGCTTGAGGGCTTCCTCGATACCATCAATAATGCCAATGCTGAGGGCAAGACCGATATAAGTCACAAGACAAGGATTATTGTCCCGGAGAGAGGTGAGAAGAGGGCTCTTCTCAGGATGGCGTCAGAAGACTCTGTAGAGCTGGTTAAATCTCTCGATGAGAGAGCTGAGCGCGAGCGCGAGAGAAAGGATGCTCTCAGGAATGAGATAGCTGCGCTTATCACTTATGCTTCAGAGATCAATGGCCAGGAGCCGATGCTGATCCCTGAAGACGATGACAGAGAATACAGGATAGAGGCTTACGATATCTCCAATTTCAACGGTCTTGATACAGTCGCCGGAATGGTAGTATACGAAGGACGAAGCCCGGTAAGGAACGATTACCGCAAGTTCAAGGTCAGAACTGCCGAAGGCGATGACTACGGAAGTCTGCGGGAGGTAATATACAGAAGACTCAAGAGAGCACGTAATGGTGATGAGGGCTTCAGCACATATCCGGATATCATGTTCATAGACGGTGGCCTCGGGCAGGTACATGCAGTCAAGACTGTCGTGGATGCATTCCGGATCGCGATTCCTGTCGTAGGACTTGCAAAGGATGATGCTCACAGGACAAGAGCTGTTGTCTTCGAGGACGGAAGAGAGATAGATCTCAGAGACAACCGGCTGCTCTTCAGCTACTGCGGTACTATTCAGGAAGAAGTCCACAGATTTGCAATTACATACATGTCAGGTGTCAAAGGCAAGAAGATGATCCATTCGGTTCTCGAGGATATCCCGGGCATCGGACCAAAGAGAAGGGCAATGCTCCTTGCTAAGTTCGGCAGCATCGATGCGATCAGGAAGGCAAGCTTCGAAGAACTCACATCTCTTGATGGGATGACAACTCAGGCGGCAGAGAATATTGCGGAATTCTTCGCAAACAGAGACAAGACTTGATTAAATAATTCATCCGTGTTATATTGATTTAGCATTTTGCGCGAAAGGAGAATTTCAACATGGCAGAGGATATCAAGAACGTAAACGTCGAAGAAGAGGAAGAAGATATCATCACTCTTGAGTTCGATGATGACACAGCAGTTGATTGCTATGTAATGGGAACATTTGAACTTAATGACAAGGAATATATCGCACTCGCACCTGAAGATGGAACAGACGATGTTTATATCTATGGATACAAGCAGCTTGCTGATGACGAGTTCGAGATCCTTGAGATCGAGTCAGAGGAAGAGTTCGACGCTGCAGCAGCAGAGTTCGATGCTATCATGGCAGAAGAAGACGAGAATTAATTTAAATTTCTTCTGGTTTATACTCGACATCGACTGAGTCATAGTGTATAATGATTGGCGTGCTGCAGAGCATGCCATGATAAGCGGATGTGGCGGAATTGGCAGACGCGCACGGTTCAGGTCCGTGTGAGTAACATCGTGAAGGTTCGAATCCTTTCATCCGCACCAGTTTGAGGCTCCTGTACCTAAGAGGTACGGGAGTTTTTTTATTACTTCTTCTGCATTAATATTTATACTGCGGTATAAACCTTATGTAAAAAAACTTGACCAAATTTGCCAAAAATAATTGTTATACAACAATAAAAGAAGTAAAATAAGTTTGTGCTTATAAGCACAAATCTGGTTTTTGGAAACTATTCTAAGGAGGATTTTATGAAGAAGAGATTATTTGCTCTCGTAATGGTTGCTGCCATGATCATTGCTACTCTTGCAAGCTGCAGCACACCAGGCGGCGACAGCAGCTCTGACGGCGGTGAGAAGGTCTTCAAGTATGCTGTTAATACTGAGCCTACAACCTTCGACCCAAGCATGGCCAACAGCATCGGAGACAACGAGATCCTGCATGCTAATACAGAGGGACTTACCCGTAACACTGGCGGTGAAGTAACTCCTGGTCTTGCAGAATCCTGGGACGTATCTGAGGATGGTACTGTCTACACATTCCACCTGCGTGATGCTAACTGGAGTGATGGACAGCCTATCACAGCTCAGGACTTCGAGTACAGCTGGAAGAGACTCTGCGACCCTGCTACTGGATCACAGTACAGCTGGTATCCTGCTGATGCTCTCGGAATCAAGAATGCTGCAGCAGTAGCATATGATGGAGCACCTGTTGATGAGCTGGGCGTTAAGGCTATCGACGACAAGACATTCGAAGTTACTCTTGAGCAGCCTCTGGAAGTATTCCTTTCAGCAATCGGTATGATGGGCAACCTCGCACCTATTCGTCAGGATGTTGTTGAGCAGTATGGTAAGGAGTTCGCAGCCACAGCTGACAAGAACGTATACTCCGGACCGTTCATGCTGACTTCAACAGAGAACAACGTATATGTTTTCGAGAAGAACCCTGAGTTCTGGGATGCTGAGAACATCAAGCTCGACAGAGTAGAGCTCAACTACATTGAGAAGGCTGATACAGCACTTGCTATGTATGAGAATGGCGAACTCGACTTCGTAAGACTTGACAACGCTGTTGTTGAGAACTACAAGGATCGTGATGATTACGGCATTTTCCTGAATGGTAATGTAGACTACTGCTACATCAATCCTGAAGCAACTGATGCTGCTGGCCATCCAGTATGGGGAAATCAGAACTTCAGACTTGCTCTGAACTATGCACTCAACAGAACTGAGTACAACCAGCTGGCTAACAGCGGTCTGTACACACCGTACAATGCACTCTGCTTCCCTGGCCTGACAGGTAAGGGCGGCAAGACATATGGAGAGACATATGATGTCAATTCATATGCATACCCAATCGATGGTGATGTAGAGCAGGCTCAGAAGTATCTTGCTGACGCTATGTCTGAGCTCGGAATCTCTGATCCTTCTGAGATCGAGATCGAATACGTTACAACAGACGCTGAGTCCAACAAGAAGATTGCTGAAGTTATTCAGGAACAGTGGCAGAATGCACTTGGCATCAAGGTTAACATCCGTCAGGTAACATATCAGGAAATCTACGCACCAGATGGAACATTCGCAACCGGTGATTATCAGGTTGGTTATGCTGGATGGGGCCCTGACTATGATGACCCTACTACATACCTCAACCTCTGGCTGTCATCCAACGATGCTTACACACCATACGCAAATCCTGAGTATGATGCAAAGCTGGCTGAGGCACAGGCTGAGCTTGATGATCCGGATAAGAGAATGGATCTCCTCAATGAGGCAGAGCAGATTCTTATCTCGGACGGCGCATGGGTACCTCTTCAGGCTAGAAATCAGTCATACCTGCTGAATCCTAAGATGAAGGATGTTACATTCTACTCATTCAGCATCAATATTGACTGGGCATATGCTGATGTAGCTGAATAATGCTTAATAGTACGTTAATTCAATAACTCATCATATGGTACAAATCATGATAGGCCCCGGTACCATGCCGGGGCTTATCTGTATATTCAGGAGGAAACCTGATGAGCAAATATATCATCAAAAGAATCATAGCGGCTATTCTGACTCTTTGGGCGCTGATCACAATCGTGTTCTTTCTTGTCAGACTGATGCCAGGTGAGCCTTTCACAAATCCAAAGCTCCCACCTGATATTGCGGAGAATCTGCGTGCATACTACGGATTTGATAAGCCGCTTATTGTCCAGTATTTCCAGTATCTGGGCAATCTGCTTCAGGGAGACTTCGGTTTCTCTATGAAGTACACCAATAAGACTGTAAACTACATAATCGGACAGACATTCCCGTTCTCTGCTGACCTGGGAATCAGAGCTCTGTGCCTTGCTATCTCATTCGGACTGGTTCTGGGCATAATTGCAGCTCGTAAGCGTGGAACCAAGATTGACTTTTTCTGCGTAATCATTGCAATCATTGGTACAAGTATTCCTGATTTCATCATGGGAGCACTGCTCCAGTATTTCTTCGGAATCAAATGGGGACTTCTGCCGGTTGCTCAATATAAAGGATTTGCATATACGATCTTGCCTGCTACGGCTCTGGCATTCTACACGCTTGCATCGGTATCCCGTATCATGCGTGCGAGTATGCTGGAGGTAACATCACAGGACTATATCAAGACTGCAAGATCCAAAGGACTATCTGAGGCCAGGATCACGATCAAACATCAGATAAGGAATGCGATCATGCCTGTAATGACCATCCTTGGTCCGACGGTAGCGGCTGTACTTACCGGTACATTCGTTATCGAGGCTATCTTCGCTATCCCTGGCATGGGTAAGTATTACGTTGAGTGTGTTAACAATAATGACTACTCAATGATCCTCGGAATGACGCTGTTCTATGGTATTTTCCTTGTAACAGCAAACCTGATTGTAGATATTCTCTATGGAGTTGCGGATCCTCGTGTCCGCATAGGAAAGAAGTAGGTGGCATGCATGGCAGATTTAAATAAAGAAATGTTTGTCATCAAAGGCAAAAATATTGAAAAAATGGAAACAATCTCCCGTCCGTCTCTGTCATTCTGGCAGGATGCCTGGAGAAGATTCCGTAAGAATAAGGCTGCATTTATCGGCCTCTGTATCATAGCGGTTTATGTGCTGCTTGCCATTTTCGCTCCTATGCTGAGCAAGTATGGATTCTCAACTATGGATGCTGCAAACCAGCATGCTGCGCCATCTCTTGAGCACCTGTTCGGTACAGACTCAACAGGTCGTGACCAGTGGGTACGTACATGGATGGGAGCTAGAGTATCGCTGTCCATAGGACTGTTCTCAGCTACGATCAACATGTGCGTAGGCGCTGTTATAGGAGGACTCTGCGGTTATTATGGCGGCAAACTTGACATGATAGTAATGCGTATCGTAGATATCCTCTATGGTATTCCTAGTCTGATTATCACGCTTCTTGTTATGATGGTTCTCGGCAAGGGCGTTGCACCACTGATCATCGCACTGTGCGTTGTCGGATGGATCGGAACCTGCCGATTTGTCAGAGGCGAAGTCTACAGACTCAAGGAGCAGGACTTCGTTATGGCAGCGAAAGTTCTGGGAGTATCAGATTTCGTCATAATTATGAGACACATAATACCTAACATCATCGGTATGCTTGTAACCAACCTCTGTATGGCTATCCCGGGTGCTATCTTCCAGGAAGCATTCCTGTCATATATCGGACTTGGTATAGCACCTCCGAGATGCAGTTGGGGAATCCTTGCTAAGGAAGGTATCCAGTATCTGAGAGTACATCCACACGAAGTTGCTATTCCTGCAGCTATCATCTGTACAACAATGCTAGCACTGAACCTGCTCGGCGATGGTCTCCGTGACGCGGTAGACCCAAGGCTGAGAGGAACTGAGTAGAAAGGAGGAGAATATGGCAGAGAAGAAAGAAACAATTCTCGAACTTAAGAACGTCGTATACTCCTTCAAGACATACGGAGGAGAGGTCAAGGCTGTAAGAGATGTAAGCTTTGACGTACGTGCAGGTGAGGTCCTCGGTATCGTAGGAGAGTCAGGATGCGGCAAGAGCGTTACTGCTCAGTGCATTCTGAGACTTAATCCGGAACCACCGGGGTTCTTCGAAGGAGGAGAGATCTTCTACAAAGGAGAAGACATCCTCAAAATGGACAATAAGGCTATCCGTAAGATAAGAGGCGGAGAAATCGGATTCGTATTCCAGGACCCTATGACATCTCTGAACCCGACCATGAAGGTCGGCAAGCAGATCATGGAAGTATTCGTAGGGCGTGAAGGCTATACCAAGGAAGAGATCAAGGCCAAAGCTCTTGAGATCATGAAGCTGGTCGGTATCTCCGATACAGAGAAGAGATTCAATCAGTATCCTCATGAACTCTCCGGCGGTATGAAGCAGCGTGTCATGATCGCTATTGCCCTTGTATCAAAGCCGAGCGTAATTATCTGCGATGAGCCGACAACATCTCTTGATGTAACTATTGAAGCTCAGATCCTTGAGCTTCTGCTCGAACTCAAGGAACAGCTTGGAACATCGATCATCATGATCACTCACGACCTCGGTGTTATCGCCAAGATCTGCGACAGAGTTGTAGTAATGTATGGCGGCAAGGTCGTAGAGAAGGGAACAGCAAGAGAAATCTACTATGAGACTGCTCATCCTTACACAAGCGGCCTCATGCACTCAATCGCAAGGCTTGAGACTAACAGAGGCGAGAAGCTCCATCCTATCGAAGGAACTCCGCCTGATCTGTTCTCACCACCGGTAGGCTGTCCGTTCGCTGCAAGATGCGACTACTGCATGGATGTATGCAACCAGCTTCCGCCTGATGAGTACAAGCTTTCAGAAGAGCATATGACCAGATGCTGGCTCCAGCACGAGATGGCACCTGATACTGAATTCAGAAGAACGAAAGGAGATGTCAAATAATGGTAGATTATAATGCAGAACCTCTCGTTCAGGTCAAAGACTTATGTAAATACTTCCAGGTAGGAAGACATGCTACACTTAAGGCTGTTGACGGAGTTTCCTTCAATATCTGGAAGGGTGAGACTGTAGGCCTTGTAGGCGAGTCCGGATGCGGCAAGTCAACAGCAGGAAGATGCCTTATCAGGCTTTATGAGCCGACAAGCGGTCAGGTAATATTTGACGGTAAGGACATCACCAAGCTGAATAAGCATGAGCAGAAGGAATTCTGCCACCGCGTGCAGATGATCTTCCAGAACCCTTACGCTTCGCTGAATCCTCGTATGACCGTCAAGGAGATCGTAGGTGAAGGCCTCAAGCTCCAGGGCAAGTCAAACGAAGAGATCGAGGCTAAGGTAGAGGAACTTCTCAGGACAGTAGGCCTCAATAAGGACCACATGTCGAGATTCCCTCACGAGTTCTCCGGTGGTCAGAGACAGCGTATCGGTATCGCAAGAGCCCTGTCTGTTGATCCTGAGTTCATCATCTGTGACGAGCCGATTTCGGCGCTTGACGTATCCATTCAGGCTCAGGTACTGAACATGCTCAATGATCTCCAGGACAACCTCGGACTTACATACCTGTTCATTGCTCATGACCTGTCAGTAGTCAAGTACCTTTCGGACAGAGTAGTTGTAATGTATCTTGGTACTTTGGTCGAAACAGCAACATCGGAAGAACTGTATGCTAATCCGATGCATCCATACACCAAGGCACTGCTGTCATCGATTCCTGAGGCTGATCCTGACAAGGCTAAGGCTAACAGACGTATCCCTATCAAGGGTGAGATATCAAGCCCGATCAACCCTAAGAACTGTTGCAGATTCGCAAGCAGATGCGAGTATGCTACAGAGAGATGCTTCAATGAGATGCCGGTCGCAAGAGAGATGTCACCTGGACACATCGTTGCGTGCCACCTTATGGAAGACAAATAATAACAATAAACGAGCCGCATGGTGATGCGGCTCATTTGATGAAAGGATAACATGGACAAATCTTTTTACACTAATAACCGCAACAGATTATATGAAATGCTGCCTGAAGGATCACTTCTGGCAATTTTCTCCGGAAAGGATATCATCAAGACCAATGACGAATACTATCCTTTCTTCGCTGACAGGAACTTTGTCTATCTCACAGGACTTGAGTGCAAAGAGGCTGTACTCCTGGCCTGCAAGGATGGAAGCGGCAGAGTGGATGAGAGGCTGTATATACTGCCTCCTGATGACTATGCTGAGCGCTGGACAGGCATCAGAGTCAAGCCTGCAGAGGCAGAGGCTGTATCCGGCATGGCAGACATCCGCAGCACAGAGGCTTTCAGGAATGATTTCCGCAAGCTCGCTATGTCGGGCAACTACGGCAAGCTCTATCTTGACCTCTTCAAACTGAACGACTTTGAGATCGACAAGCCTGCACATGAGTTCCTCGCATATATCCAGAAGAATATGCCTTACTTCCTCATCTGCAGTGCTGATGCGCTCCTGAGGAAGCTGAGACTCTACAAGGCTGACTGCGAGATCGAGGCTCTGAGAAAGGGCGAGGAGATCACCGGTGAGGGCATCCTTGCTATGATGAGAGCATCTAAGCCAGGAATGTATGAGTATCAGTATAAGGCTGAGTTTGACCGTGCTCTCACTTATCACAAGCCGTATCCTTACGGATTCCCGCCAATCATCTCGGCAGGTAAGGGCAACTTTGTCATCCACAACTATTCCTATGATGGACAGGCTCAGGATGGAGACATGGTACTCAATGACGTAGGTGTCAACTGGGATCATCTCATTACTGACGTATCAAGAGGCTGGCCTTGCAACGGACGCTTTACAGACAAGCAGAGACTTCTCTACGAATGTGCTCTTGCTACATCGGATCACATGTTCGAGATCGTAAAGCCTGGCATGAAGATGGCTGCTGTTGATGCAACTATCAAGGAATACAATGCACAGCTGATGGTGGACGCCGGAGTCCTTGATGATCCTGCGAATATCCGCAAATACATGTGGCACGGCGGGGCACATCATATCGGATTCGACGTACATGACGTAGTCGAGACACCTGAGATCATCCAGCCTGGAATGGTATTCTGCATAGATGTAGGTATCTATCATGAGGAGTGGGGAATCGGATTCAGGGTAGAGGATAACTGCCTCGTAACTGAGGATGGATGTGAGAACCTCTCAGCAGCTATCCCAAGAACAATCGAAGATATCGAAGCTGTCATGAACAGCTGATAATCTCAGCCAAAAACAAAAAGGTCCTTGCGGACCTTTTTTAGTTTGCGTTATTCGTAAGTATTACTGTTATTCGCCCTCAAACAGCGGGGTGGAGAAGTATCTTTCGGCTGTATCCGGAAGAACTGTGACTACAGTCTTGCCTGGGCCGAGCTTCTCAGCGAGCATAAGGGCTGCAACCACGTTAGTACCCGAGGATATGCCGCAAAGGAGACCTTCTTCTTTGGCAAGTCTCTTGGACATCTCAAGAGCGTTATCATCCGGTACTACACAGATCTGATTATAAACATCTCTGTTAAGGATCTCAGGGATTATTCCATCGCCGATTCCCATCTGAAGATGCGTTCCGATGCTGCCTCCGGCGAGGATAGCTGCGTCTTCAGGCTCTACAGCCCAGATCTCTATATCCGGATTATGCTCTCTCAGGACTTCTCCGATGCCAGTAAGAGTACCGCCTGTGCCGATTCCTGAGCAGAATCCGTGGATAGGACCATTGACCTGAGATATTATCTCCTGAGCCGTGAACTTCTTCTGTGCCATCAGGTTATCTCTGTTAGTAAACTGCTGAGGAACGAAAACTCTCGGGTCTTCTTCCTGCATCCTGAGAGCTGTCTGAAGGCACTCTTCGATGCATTTGCCTATATCTCCTGCGTCATGAACGAGGATCGTCTCTGCGCCATAATGATGAACGAGTTTGCGGCGTTCTTCGCTTACAGAGTCAGGCATGACGATGATCGTTCTGTAGCCCCTGACAGCTCCTACGAGTGAAAGACCGATTCCCTGATTGCCGCTTGTCGGCTCAACGATGATAGTATCCTTGTTGATCTTGCCCGCGAGCTCTGCCTCGCGTATCATGTTGTATGCAGTTCTTGTCTTGATAGAACCGCCTACATTGAGACCCTCGAACTTGACAAGGACCTCGGCATTGTTCTTATTATTGACATGGTTCAGGCGGATCATAGGTGTGTTGCCGATCGCCTGAAGAACGTTATCATATACCATATATAATATCTCAGCCCACTTTCTGTTATTGTAATACAGCGGATATTATAGCACCTTTTCAATAGGATTATAAACAAAAGAATGCAAAAGAAGTATAATTAACAGGATAATTGCACCATAAAATCCAGACAGAGGGGTGCTTATGGCAAATAACCAAGGAAGATACAAGGAGAATAAGAAGAGCGGCGGCAGTCTGATAATTCCTGTCATTCTGCTCGTGATTACTGCGGGTCTGTATACTGCTGCAAGGAGGATAGCAGGCTTTGCGGAGTGGTATGCTTCGAATGTCTATCCTCATCTTGTTGAGAGTATTGGCAGGCTCTCGGGGATGACACAATATTCTGCAGCTGAATTCATATGCCTGCTCATTCCTGTGCTTCTTATAGCAGATATCATAATCTGCAGACACCGGCTCAGGAAGGTGATCAAGCACATACTGGTGCTGGTTTGCGTTCTTGCCCTCATGTATACAGCTAACTGCGGCGTGAATTATTACAGGAACGGCTTTGTTTCACCTGATACATATGTCAAAGCTGAATTCACAGAGGCAGATCTTGTGGATTACTGTAATTACGTTATCGTTAAACTCAGCGAAAGCGATGCTGCATCCGCTGATGAGGCCGTGTATCCGTCCGGTAAAGACCTGTCCGAAGGTGCAATTGCCGCAATGACAAAGCTTGGGGCGGAGTATCCGGGACTTGCCGGATATTATCCACAGCCAAAGCAGCTAAGATACCTGTCCGGATTCTTCTCTTCGATGGGAGTCAGCGGCATTTACTCGCCATTTACAATCGAGGCAAATGTCAACGGTCAGATGGAAGGTATGGAGATGCCATTCACATCCTGCCATGAGCTATCGCATCTCAGGGGATACATGAATGAGGGCGAGGCGAATTATATAGGCTGGCTTGCATGCATCGGATCTGATGATCCGGCATTCAGAAGGAGCGGCTGGCTGATAGCCTGGAGCTATGCCGGAAGCTCTCTACGTAGGACAGATCCTGACAAATTCGAAGAAGTAGCTGCTGATCTTCCTGAGTCAGCGGCCGCTGAGCTTAGGGCAAATCATGAATTCTGGGCATCTCATGAGACTAAGGCCTCAGAGATTCAGGATCAGGTAAATGATGCATATCTTAAGTCAAACGGACTTAAGGACGGAGTTGCCAGCTATGGCAAACTGACAACACTTATGCTCCTGTGGTATCAGGACAATCATTGAGAATCTCACTGAATTGGTGCATAATACTAATACAGACTGAATAGATAAGGGAGAGGAAAGATATGAGAAATCTGACACTTGGCAGCACAGGCATTACAGTACCGCAGAACGGATTCGGTGCTTTGCCGGTGCAGAGAAGAACACTTGACGAAGCAGTTGCTATTCTCAGAAGAGCTTACGAGGGCGGCATGACGTATTTTGACACAGCAAGAGCTTACACAGACAGTGAGACCAAGCTCGGAGCTGCATTTGAGGGAATGAGAGATAAGATCTTCATCGCAACCAAGACACAGGGCAGGACCGGTGAGAAGGTAAAGGAAGACCTTGAGACTTCACTCAGAGAGCTAAGAACTGACTATATAGATATCTATCAGCTCCATATGGTAGATAAGGTGTATGCGCCTGGCGATGGCACCGGAGTGTACGAAGCATTGCTGGAAGCTAAGGAAGCAGGAAAGATCCGCCACATCGGCGTCACTGCTCACAAGATCGGCGTTGCTGAGGACTGCGTCAGGTCAGGCCTTTATGAGACAATGCAGTTCCCGTTCAGCTACCTTGCAGGTGAGCGTGAGATCGAGCTTGTCAGAATGTGCAAAGAACACAACATGGGCTTCATAGCTATGAAGGGAATGGCAGGAGGCCTTATCACTGATTCGAAGGTCGCTATGGCCTTCCTTGAGGACCATCCTGATGTACTTCCTATCTGGGGTGTTCAGCATATGGAGGAGCTTGAAGAGTGGCTCTCATATATGGACAGGACACCGGCTCTTGATGAAGAAATGAGAGCTGTTATCGAGAAGGATAAGGCTGAGCTTGCAGGCGACTTCTGCAGAGGCTGCGGCTACTGCCTTGAGACATGTCCTGCCGGAATCGCTATCAACAACTGCGCCAGAATGTCACTGATGATCAGAAGAGCACCATCGGCAGGCTGGCTCGGAGAGAAATGGCAGAATGAAATGAAGAAGATAGAGAACTGTATCGATTGCCATCAGTGCACCAGGCATTGCCCATATGAGCTCGATACACCTAAGCTCTTAAGAGACAACTACGAAGACTACAAGAAAGTCCTCGCAGGAGAGATAACAGTAGAATAGAATCAAAGAGCCGCTGGAAGCATTGAAACCAGTGGCTCATTTTGTTCAGCATCATGAGTCGTCTTACTATAAAAAGAATTAAGTTATCTTTACAAAAGAAAAGACCTAAGACATCTTCCCATCAGTCCGGAGGACAGATGGGCCCCTTCTTAGGTCAATGGTGGAGCGTACGAGGCTCGAACTCGTGACCTCCTGACTGCCAGTCAGACGCGCTCCCAGCTGCGCTAACGCCCCATGCTTCAACACAGCAATTATAGCATGTTTGACTTTGAGGCCGCAAATAAGTTATCTGATTAACATGGGATTTGTGGTTGCCAGATTTCCCGATTAATGATACAGTTGTATCTTGGTAATGGCCCTGCAATGGGCTGTATGGATTATCAGAAGAATAATATTTTAGGAGACTTATAAATATGAGAATTGCTGTTACTTATGATAACGGAAATGTTTTTCAACATTTTGGCAGAACTGAGAACTTCAAGTTATATGAAGTAGAGGATGGCAAGGTTGTTTCCAGCGAAGTTATGAGCTCTAACGGAGTAGGACACGAGGCTCTTGCATGGCTTCTTAAGGATAACACTGTAGATGTTCTTATCTGCGGCGGAATGGGCCAGGGCGCTCAGGATGCTCTTGCAGAGGCTGGTATCGAGGTTTGTGCAGGAGCTGAGGGCGATACTGATGCTGCTGTTGAGGCTTATCTCAAGGGCGAGCTCGTTAATACCGGTGTCAACTGCGACCACCATGACCATGAACATGGACATGATCACCATCATCATGATGAGGGTGGATGTGATCCTGAAGGCTGCGGAGCAGGCGGATGCAGTGGATGCCCTGGATGCGGAGCACCACAGTATCTCTTCGAGGGCAAGAATGTAGGTAAGACTGTCAGGGTCCACTACAGAGGCACCTTCAACGACGGTGAGCAGTTCGATGCATCTTATGACAGAGGAGAGCCACTCGAATTTGTCTGCGGAACAGGAATGATGATCCCTGGCTTTGACCGCGCAACAGCTGAGATGGAAGTTGGCGACATCATCGATGTTCATCTTATGCCTGAAGAGGCATATGGCATGCCGGACCCAAGGATGGTAATCACTGTTGCTAAGTCAGAGGTAACAGGATCTGAAGATCTTGAGGCAGGAGACAAGGTTTTCCTTCAGGATCAGCTCGGAAGACCATTCAGCGCTCTTGTAACCGCTATTGATGATGTCAATGTAACATTTGACTGCAACCACGAGATGGCAGGTAAAGAACTCAACTTCAGAATCGAAATGGTAGAAATCAACTAAATTTGTAAAAAAATTTATAAAAATTAACAAACTGACACCTTGCTTATGCAAGGTGTTTTGTTACAATAGAAATAAGGAATTATTATATCAAAGGGGATTAAATTGGAAAAAAATAATAAGAGCCTGACAGTAGCATACTCATTTGTTCAGGCTTCTTTCTGGATGGATCTGTGCATTGCTCTGAGCTTTGCATCTGTCTATCTTCTGGGACTGGGGGATTCAAATTCTGCACTTGGACTGATTATCGCAGCCGGCAATCTGATCGGCGCGATGATAGGACCGGGTTTATCTTCAATGATAGACCGTAAAGAGGACGTAACAGCCGCAAGGGTAATGCCGTATGTGCTTGCAGCCAGGTTTGTGATGCTGGCTGTACTGATCTTTTTCCCGGGATCTAAGGTAATGACCAGCGTTGGCTTTACTCTGTATATAGCTTTTTCCATGAGCGTGAATTCGCTCAATCTCAAGCTGTATGTGGATGCGGCACATAATGGACTGATAGTTGATTATGGCAAAGCCAGAGGAATGGGGTCGCTTGCGTATGTTATTATCTCATCCCTGCTGGGATTTCTGATAACTGCAACCTCAATAAGAGTTATTCCGTGGGCAGGCATAGCTGTGGGGATCATTCAGATCGTTAGCTTTGCCGCATTTGCCAGAGGCGCATCATCCGGAAGTAAATATAATGCAGGAGAGCAGAAGACAGGCGACAGCCTTGCATTATTCGCACGCAAGAATAAGAGATTCTGTGTCCTCCTTGCAGGAACTGTACTGATATTCTTCTCGCATAATACAGTATGTAACTTCCTGATCAACGTAACTAACAACATCGGTGGGGGAACTGATGAGATGGGGCTTCTCAATGGCTTTATGGCTGCTGTTGAGATCCCCGTAATGCTCACGTTCACCAGATTCTTCGGTAAGCGCGATGCAGGCAAACTTCTCAGATTCGCTTTTCTGATGTTTACACTTAAGGCTGCAGCAATTGCAGCTGCCGGAAGCATGCCTGCGATGGCGGCGGCATTTGTTCTTCAGGCTCCGTCGTTTGCAATCTATACAGCAGCGATCGTGCCGTATATAGAGAATACTATTCCACATGAAGATTCAGCTAAGGCCCAGAGCCTTGCATTTACAATGACAACATTCTCTTCTGTTCTCGCAGGAACTGTAAGCGGGATGCTGTATGACAATATTTCAGTTACGGCTACGCTGTGGATCGCAGCGATAGTCTGCGCTGCCGGGACGATCATTTCGATATCAGGCACAGAAAGGTAAGAATATGTCAGGACCTTTGTTCATATTCAATATCTCGCTTGGGCTTTCAGGACTGCTGATCTGTATATTCGGCATTCTGCAGATCCTGTTCGGCGTGAGAATAGACAGAAGAACAGAGCATTATTTCCTGCTGTTCTTTACTTTTCTTGCATTATTCGATTTGAGCAATCTTGTCGGCCAGATTCTGAGAGGGCATGCCGGTTCCGGATTCAGAACACTGCTATATCTGACAAATTTCGGAGAATTCTTATTCCCGTGCCTGTGTGTCTATGTGGTTTCGATATATCTTCTTTCGATCATTGACCCGGGACATAACCGTAAATTTGTACGCAGGCTCATCTTAGGCCTTGTTATCGTACACGTGCTGATACTTCTGTACTCTCAATTCAACAGTCTTATCTATGTAATTGATGAGAACAATATCTATCACAGAAGTAATCAGTATCCTGTGGTCTATGTAATGACGATGCTGATAATGACGATAGATATCTACCTGTTAATAACAGAGCGGAGTAAGCTGACCAGGAATGAGCAAATCGCTTTCTGGATATATTTCATTATTCCGAGCTTCGCGGTAATAGCTCAGGTCCGCATCTATGGCATATATCTGCTTGTTTTCTCAACGATCATTACTGCTTTTGTAATGTATTTGTTCATTCTGAGAGAGAAGACAGAGCTCTACTACAGAAGGGAAAGGGAACTCGACCAGCTAAAGTCTGACATCCTCATCAGTCAGGTACAGCCGCACTTTATTTTCAATTCTCTGACTGCTATCAGATCGCTTTGCAATATGGATTCTGAGGCATATAAAGCCATCGAGCATTTTGCGGGTTTTCTGAGAGGAAGTCTGGATATCCTCAATGAGAAGAACTGCATTCCTTTCCTGAAGGAGCTGAATACTGTAGAGAATTATCTTTACATGGAGAAGCTGAGATTCGAAGACAAACTCAAAGTCGTCAGTGACATGCGTGACACTTCATTTGTTCTGCCTGCATGCAGCCTCCAGATCCTGGTAGAGAATGCTGTTAAGCATGGAATAAGAATGAATCGTGACGGCACCGGAACTATGATGATGAGAAGCTACAAAGACATACAGAATCATTATCATATTATTGAGGTGCACGATGACGGAGTAGGATTTGATACTGAAGCTGTTCCGGCAGGAACAGGTTTAAGCAATCTCAGGCGCAGACTAAAGATTATGTGTAATGGACAGCTTGAAATCAATAGTGTTCCGACCAAAGGCACTTTGGCCAGAATCAAAATCCCGTTTACGGAGAGAGGAGAGAAAATGAAATGAGAATACTGCTTGTAGATGATGAAAGAAGTGCTCTTAAAGATTTGAAGAGAATCGTGGAATATGCGGAGCCTGATGCAGAAATCCTAACTGCCGAAAGTAGTGAAGAGGCTCTGAAGATCTGCAAAGAGAAGCCTGCAGAAGTAGTTTTTCTGGATGTACAGATGCCGGAAAAAGACGGTCTGACCCTGGCTCGAGAACTCAAAGCCATCGTCTCAGGTATCAACATTGTTATAGTAACTGGTTACTCGGAATATGCCCTGGACGCTTTAAAGCTATATGTAAGCGACTTCATTGTCAAACCGGCGACACTTGAAGAAGTGCAGAATGCTCTGATGCATCTCCGCAATCCGCTGGTCAGAGATGATGTCGGTTTCAGAGTCCAGTGCTTTGGCGATTTCGAGGTATTCTTCAATGGTAAAGCTGTCAAATTTGGCAGAAGCAAGGCCAAAGAACTGCTGGCATATCTTGTCGACAGAAAAGGTGCCGCATCGAACACTAACAGGATAATAGCAGCTCTGTGGGAAGATGAGAATGGGGACAAGACCAAGAACCATTTCAGACAGGTAGTATCAGAACTCAGAAAAACCCTCAAGCAGTGTAACGCTTCAGATCTCCTTATACACAACAGGGATTCTTTCTCCATAGATGCCAAGAAGCTGAACTGTGATTACTATAAGCTCCTCAGGAATGATCCTTCTGCAATCGCTTCTTACAGAGGTGAATATATGAGCCAATATGCCTGGGCGGAGTTCACAGCAGCAGGAATTTCTAATTTTGGAAAGAATTTTTGAAATTTTCTTATTTTTGTTTACTATTTGTCACAGTGCTGTCACTTATGTACCTATATAATACACATAGCACCCAATCAGCTAGAGGCCTCGCCTGCATTGCAGGAAGGCTGTTATCGAGGAAAGGATATTACCTTCTTAATAATCCAATACCAGCAAAACTCTGCACATTTGTAGCAGAGTTTTTGCTGTTTTACTCAAAAAAGTTTATAATATATCGACAATACTTATCAGAGCTACTAGGCGGGTAGGACTCAAATGAATCAAACGGGAAGCAAGACAAACAAGAAGCCAAAGAAGAATCTCAAGCATTTCACGCTGCTGCATTCGAATGACATACACGGAAAATTTACCGGTAAGCTGGATGAAGACGGCAGAATGACAGGATCTCTTGCCCAGGTGGCAGGATATGTAAATGCAGTCAAAGAAGAGAATCCTGATACTTTGTACTGCATCGCGGGAGATGTTTTCCAGGGTTCACTTATAGACAGCGACTTCCAGGGGCTCTCCACAATGGAGATACTCAACATGCTGCCTATAGATATCATGTCACTTGGCAATCACGAGCTTGACTATGGAATATCTCATATGCTCTTTGTAGATAAGTGCGCTGATTTTCCTATAGTAAATGCCAACTTCAGAATAAGGACCAACGGATCGCATATGTTTGATCCTTACAAGATCATTGAAGTTGGCGGGCTTAAGATCCTGTTCATCGGACTTCTGACTCAGAACATTGTTGATCAGACCAAGGCTGAAGGCCTTGTAGGAACCTTCGTAACGGTTGATGAACCGGCAGACGAGGTGAAGAGAATTACAACCATGATCAGGGAACAGGGTATAAGTGTAGATTACACCATCCTGCTCACTCATATTGGTTATGAAGCTGATCTTGAACTAGCTGCAGCTGTTGATCCTGAGTGCAAGGTGGATCTTATCGTAGGAGGCCATTCCCACACCTATCTGGATGAACCACCTATAATCAATGATATGCTGATCGTACAGGCAGGAATGGAGGATACACATATCGGGCGTCTTGACGTAATTATCGATGTGGACCACAGGGAGATCGACAGCTGGACATGGCAAATGGTCCCTGTCGATGAAGACCACTGTCCTGAGGACAAGCTGGTCAAAGCTCTGGTCGGAACTTATGAGTTCGAGATAGATGCCAAATACAGTCAGGTAGTAACAAGACTTGCACGCAAGCTCGACAATTACGGCAGAGGCAACGCAACGGAACTCGGACAGCTTTATGCTGATGTTTTCTGCGATGCTCTTAATCTTGATGCAATGCTGCTGGCATCTTCGAGCACAAGATGCTATTATCTAGACATGACAGTTACTCTTCAGGATCTGAGAGAGAGCTATCCATATGATGGCAAGATATATAAGCTTGCTCTCAGCGGAAGTCAGATCAGGAGAATGATGAAGCATTGCCTCAGAGATGAAGTAATAGTAAACTGGAAGGAGACATTCTATCATATCTCGAAGAGCATGCATGTCATTTATAATTATGATACCGGTGATATCAGTATCACCATAAATGGCAAAGAGCTTCAGGATGATGAGATCTATCAGATCGGATTGCAGGAATTCTATTTCGCCAATTCAGAGATTGGCTTCGGAATGACAAATGAAGAGCTTCAGGAGCATGGAGAGGCACGTGTTGCTTCGAGTGATGCCTTCGGGACTCTCAGGGAATATCTCTCAAGCAACAAGAATCTCGGCGGTCCGATAGATAACAGACTCATAATCAAGGGCAAAGTCCCTAAGCATACCAAATAGTTATTAATCCACTAAGAATAGAACAAGAAAGGCCTAACAATGGAAATCAGAAAGACTGTAGACGGAAGTAAGCTGGTACTGGCACCTGTAGGCAAGCTTGACGCAATGTCCGCGCCTGAACTTGGAGACATTGTAAGGAAGGAACTCGATGGAGTAACTGAACTGGGGTTTGATCTTTCAGAACTGACATATACATCCTCCGCAGGTCTCAGAGTATTTATCTCTGCTCAGAAGATCATGAGCAAGCAGGGCAGTATGTATATATGCAATGTCTGCGATGAGATCAAAGAAGTTTTCGAGCTTGTAGGCTTCAACGATATCTTCGATATAAGGTAATATCAGAGCTGACATACCTGCAGGGATCCTGCAGGGGGTGGTATGCCCTGATATCTTATGATGCATCAAGGGGTGCCTTGGGCACCTCGTTTTGATTGCCTGATTATGCTACAATAACAGCAGGAAAGAGAGGCACAGCAGAATGCATCCAATTAAACATTTCAAGACAATAACAGAACACCGCAATCTCGTTTGTAAATACTGCATCAGGATCGGCCTGATTAAACAGGGCCTGCTTCATGATCTCAGCAAATACTCTCCGATGGAATTCTGGCGCGGAGCAGTCTATTACCAGGGGAACAGGAGCCCTAACGATGCAGAGCGGAGAAAAACAGGCGTATCCAAGGCGTGGCTCCACCATAAGGGCCGCAACAAACATCATTTTGAATACTGGATCGACTATGTGATCAATGAAGATGGCACGGTAGGATTCGGCGGCAACAGGATGCCTAAGAAGTACGTAGCTGAAATGTTCTGCGACAGATTAGCTGCATGCAGGGTCTATTTAGGTGACAAATATACTGATGCATCTGCCTATGAATACTTTGACAGAGCCAGAAAATGGACAATGATGCATCCCGAGACCTCAGCCGAGCTCGAGAAGCTCCTTCTCATGCTCAAGGACGAGGGCGAGGATGCAACCTTTAAATATATACGCAAATGGCTCAAAGAATAACATGCAGAAGGGAGATGAGGTACTTGGATTATAAGATGAAACTTACTGAAGAACAGAAGAGTATACTTGAAGGTTCGAAGGGTGAGACTCTCGCTAAGGTCATGGAATCACTTGTCAGATATGGCGAGTTGTTCGGCGCCGATGAGATGGTACCCGTAAGCAGCAAATATAACCATCTTGTCACTTCTTTCGGACTCAAGGCTCTCGGACCTGTATATGAACTTATGGACAAGCTGATCGAAGCGGGTGCTCCATCGGGTCAGAAGTTTACTGTCGATCCTAAGCCGCTTGACAAGAATGTTCCTAGCAATTTTGCGCAGGATGTTGTCTTCAAGCTATTCATGTACAGCCGCCAGAGAGACTATGAAGAGCAGCTGAGACAGCTCGGACTGTTGTCAGACAGTTCCTTTACATGCACTTGCTACATGGACGAGGTAGGCAATAAGCCTGGATACGGTGATGTTCTCAGCTGGGCTGAATCATCTGCCATTGTTTACGCAAATTCAGTTCTCGGCGCAAGATGCAACCGTAATTCGGGAATTATTGATCTCATGGGTTCTGTAATAGGCTATGTACCAAGATTCGGACTTCTCACAGATGAGGGCAGGAAGGCCGACTGGATAGTTGAGATCTGGACCGAGAAGAAGCCGGAAGCTCAGCTTCTCGGATCAGCTATCGGCATGAAGGTAATGGAAGATGTACCGTATGTCAGAGGCCTTGATAAATGGATCGGTAATGAGCTTGATGATGAGGCCTGCACATATCTCAAGGACTTTGGTGCTGCAACAGCATCTAATGGCGCTGTAGGTCTCTATCATGTCGAAGGACTTACTCCTGAGGCGGTCAGATATGGTGAGGACCTCATCAAACCGGACGCTAAGGTCTATGTCATCGATGATGCAGAGCTTGAGCGTGTATACAGAGAATATCCGGTAATATGGAAGAACAAGGATGCATCACCAAAGCTCTGCTTTATGGGATGTCCTCATATGAGTCTCCAGCAGCTCAAGGACTGGACTGACAAGGTAGAGGCAGGCCTTGCAAAGAGCGGCGAGAAGAAGGTAGTTGTTCCTACAGTATTTACAGCAGCTCCGGGAGTCCTTGAGGAGTTCGCTAAGACTCCGTATGCTGAGAGACTTAAGGCGACAGGTGTAATCACTTCGTACATTTGTCCGCTCATGTATATGAATAATCCTCTCAGTGAGAAGATGCCTGTTATCACATCAAGCAACAAGCTGCGTACATATACTTCGGCTCGTTACTATACTGATGATGAGATTCTTGATCAGATCACGAAAGGAGGTAAGTAAAGATGAAAGCATTCAAGGGAAGAGTAGTAGTACCCGGAAGAATAGCTGCTGAAGCTCTGGTATCACATCAGGGACTCAACACACTTGCCTCGTTCCAGAAGGCTCTTCAGTTCGGTGACAAGAAGGCTACATGCGGAGATCAGAACAATCCGGATCTCTATGGCAAGCAGATGGCAGGGAAGGCACTTTGCCTGCCGCAGACAATAGGTTCGACAACCGGCGGTCTTGTTCTTTACTGCGCATGCTCGATGGGAAGGCAGCCTGCATGCATGCTGTTCTCTAATCCGATCGATTCACTTGCTGCTGCAGGAGCAGTACTTGCTGATGTCTGGCTCGATAATGTCAGGATGCCTGTAGTAGATTCTCTCGGACAGGAATTTCTTGATTATGTCGAGGATGGAATGAACATCATCATACAGGAAGACGGAGTTGTTCTTGTAGGAGACAAGTTCTGATAGGTTCTGATCATCATTAACTGAATATCATGAAAATGAAAAATACCCTGAGGCCGTCAGCCTCAGGGTATTTTGTGCCTTGTTTACTGATATTGATTATCCTTCGATCATGATGGTCTTCTTCTCAGGGATCTGAGGTTCCTTCTCCTTAGGGAAGGTGAGGCTCAGAACTCCGTCTTCGAACTTAGCCTTGACGTCGTTCTCGCTGATGGAATCACCTACATAGAAGCTCCTCTGCATAGCTCCGGAATATCTTTCCTGACGGAGCAGCTTGCCCTTAGCGTCCTTCTGTTCTTCATTGAGTCCCTTAGCAGCTCCGACGATCAGGTAACCATTGTCAAGAGTCAGAGTGATCTCATCCTTCTTGAAGCCCGGCAGATCGATGTCGAGTTCGTAGTTGCCGTCATTGTCATGAACGTCAGTCTTCATAAGACCATTAGCGTGCTTGCCATACAGCTTGCGTTCTACATTGTCACCGTGTCTGAACCTTGGCATATCGAAAAAGTCATCAAAGAAATCATCGTTGAAAAGTGTTGGATAGAACATAGTATTACCTCCTTATATGTAAATCATTTGTTAACATTGTTGTGCGGACCTTGCTGATCGGTCCTTATCTATCTGACGATTATGTTATAACACTTTTGTTAGCACTCGTCAATAGAGAGTGCTAACAATTTTTAAAATATTTTTCATTCATGTCAGAATCCCTGTTATGCTCGCCTGAGGATATGTGAAAATGCAGTGAAATGATGAGAATTAATCTATCTTTCGTGTTATAATAATGTGTCAAATTGTGAGCTTTATCAGGCTCTTGTGATACAAATAAGTAATGGAGGATGTTTATGAAGGTAACTTTCATTGGTGCTACTCACGAGGTCACGGGTTCCTGCTCATTGCTTGAGGTAAATGGCAAGAACATCATCGTTGACTGTGGTATGGAACAGGGTGCTGATATTTTCGAGAATATCGAGATTCCTGTAGCACCATCGGATATAGATGCTATCGTTCTTACACATGCGCACATTGACCATACAGGTAAGGTACCGTTCCTTGTCAAGAATGGCTACTCAGGACCTATTTATTCAACAGAGGCTACAAGGCAGCTGTGCGATATAATGCTGATGGATTCTGCTCATATCCAGGAATTCGAAGCTCAGTGGCGCAACCGTAAGGGCAAGAGAGCAGGAAGAGACGATTACGTTCCTCTCTATACAACAGAAGATGCACAGAACACGATGAAGCTTTTCCGGACTGCCGGTTACGGAACTGATGTCGAGATCTTCGATGGTGTAACCATCAATTATACTGACGCCGGACATCTGCTGGGTTCATCAAGTGTATTCTTCAGGCTCAGAGAAGGCGGAGAGGAGAGAACTATACTCTTCTCAGGCGACATCGGTAACTTTGACAAACCGCTGATCCACTCGCCGCAGACACCGCCGCAGCCTGACTATACAGTAATCGAGTCGACATACGGCAACAGGCTCCACGGTGAGAAGCCTGACTATGTCGGCGAACTTACCAAGGTAATACAGAGAACACTTGACAGAGGTGGTAATGTAGTAATACCTGCTTTCGCAGTAGGAAGGACTCAGGAGCTCCTGTACTACCTCCGTATCATCAAAGAAGAAGGCCTTGTGAAGTATCACGACGGCTTCCCTGTAATTGTAGACAGTCCGCTTGCAGTTGAGGCAACGAACATATACAGCACAGAAATGTACGAGTACTACGATGATGAGGCACTTGAGCTTATCAGGGCCGGAATCAACCCTGTTACATTCCCGGATCTTCAGCTGTCTGTCTCAAGTGATGAATCCAAGCTGATCAATGAGAACAACACACCGAAGATAATCATTTCCGCATCGGGAATGTGCGAAGCCGGCAGGATCAGGCATCACCTCAAGCACAATCTCTGGAGACCTGAGTGTACGATTCTTTTCGTAGGATATCAGAGTATCGGAACTGTAGGCGCCAAGATACTTGACGGCGCCGAGAATGTCAAACTCTTTGGCGAAGATATCCAGGTCAGGGCAGAGATCAAGAGACTTGATGCATTCTCAAGCCATGCTGATGAGAACATGCTCAAGAACTGGCTCAAGAACGCACCTCCTAAGATCCAGATATTTGTCAACCATGGAGAGGATGAGGTAACAGAATCCTTTGCCAGGGATGCATCGGAGCTGATCGGAAAGCCTGCAGTGGCACCATACAGTGGTGAAACATGGGACCTTGTGAAGTGCGAAATGATTTCACAGGCACCTATTGTACCTGTAATAAGAAAACAGGCACAGGGCGGAGTCCAGATCAGTACAGAGAGAACAGGAAAGAACCGCTCCGTATACGAAGAACTGCGTAATGCGGGTGAGGGCCTTATTGATCTCATCGAACAGGAACAGGGTGCATCCAACAAGGAAATCAAGAGACTTACCAGAGAGATCAATGAGCTCATAGCGAAATACAGAGCATAATATTGAAGAGGAGATTTACATCTAAATGGATAACAGACCGATTGCTTTCTTCGATTCAGGTCTTGGCGGGCTTACTTCAGTTCAGGAGCTTCACAGGCAGCTCCCGGGAGAGAAGGTAATATACTACGGAGATACCGCGCGTACTCCGTACGGAAGCAAATCCCCCGATACAATAAGAAGATTTGCAACACAGATCGTGGACTATCTTGTAAGCAAGAATCCTAAGATGATAATAATAGCCTGCAATACTGCTACATCCTGGGCTCTCGATTCCCTGAGAGAAAGATATCCGGATATACCTATTCTCGGCGTTATCGGACCTACCGTAAGGAAGGTCGTAAGTGATGGCTGCAGGAAGGTAGGCGTTATTGCAACTAAGGCGACTATTGGAAGTGATATCTACGGAAGAAGCCTTAAGGCGCTCGATCCGTCCATAGAAGTATACAGCCTGGCTCTGCCTGCTGTTGTTCCTCTCGTAGAAGAGGGATTTACAGATACCAAGATCATGGAGCTGACTGTCAGACATTACATGGATGACTTTGTCAAAGATAATGATTTTGAGGATCTGATCCTCGGATGCACACATTACCCTCTGATCGCAGGGCATATCCGCAGCTTGTATCCGGGAATCAGGCTTTACAATTCATCTGCAGAGGTAATTAATGAAGCAAGAGAGCTCCTCGAAGAGCGTGACATGCTCGCCGAGAACTCTGAACTTACTGACAGATACTACGCAAGTGACCTGTCAGATAACTTTATTGCAATGACTGATTTGCTGTTTGCAGGAACAGATTTTAAGATTAAGTTCGTAAAACTTGAAGATTAGACAAATTTCTTGTACAATCAATAAGCTGTGCGTATTATGCAGATAATACTAGACTGCAGTCAGGAGACAATATGGAAACAGAATTTAAATTCAGTCTTAACGACACATCGGTATTTGACAGTATCGTAGAGAATGCCGAGATCAACAAGATGGGACTAGACGCTGTTGAAACAATTGACATGCACGCATCTTATTTTGACACACCTGAGCAGGATTTCAGGCAGAGGGGAATTGCCTACAGGATCCGTGAGGAGAATGAGAGGATAACTGCCACGATCAAGTGGGATGTTGATGTCAGTGAGGGACTCCACAGAAGAGAGGAGTTCAATCTTGTCGTTAATGACGAGAGATTCGCTGAGGCACCTGATATCGATCTGTTTATTTCGAGCGACGCTTATGATGTCCTCTACGAGGCAGCAGGTCACAAGAAGCTTCAGAAGACAATCAGCATGGACTATACGAGGCGTCAGTTCAAGGTCGACACCGGAAAGTCCATTAGCTGCATATCAGTAGATGAAGGAATCATCCATCATATTGACGGATATGACGTTCCTATCTGCGAGCTTGAGATCGAGTGGTATTACGGAGATGAATCAGACTTCATCGATCTTGCTACTCTGATACAGAACAAATACGCTCTTGAGCCAGAGAACAAATCCAAGCTTCAGCGTGCGACAGGCTGCTGATCTGAGGCTCTTGGCACCTATTTATATCAATAATTAATACAAATAATATACAACGGAGGAACAATTCAAATGAAGGCAACACAGGTATCAAAGGAGAACGGAGTTGTTAAGTTCAGCATCGAGTTCAGCGCAGAAGAATGGAGCGATGCTATCAACAAAGCTTATCTTGCTAACAGAAGCAAATTCTCAGTAGACGGATTCCGCAAGGGCAAAGCTCCAAGAAAGATCATCGAGAACTACTATGGTCACGATGTATTCTGGGATGAGGCTCTGAACAATCTGCTCGAGGACGGATATTATGATGCTATCAAGGAGCTTGACATCGAAGTGATTTCACAGCCTTCACTTGATGCCCCTGAAATTAAGAAAGGCGAGCCTGTTGTTATCACAGGATCAGTTCAGGTATTCCCGGAAGTTGAAGTCAAGAACTACAAGGGACTTGAAGTAGAGAAGTTTGCTACAGTTATCGGCGACAAGGAAGTTCAGGAAGAGCTTGAAAGAGTTCAGAAGAGCCAGGCAAGAATGGAAGCTGTTGAAGACCGTAAGTCCGAGAATGGCGACACAGTTATCATCGACTTCGAAGGAAGCGTTGACGGCGAGACATTTGCAGGCGGAACAGCTGAGAACTTCGAGCTCAAGCTCGGAAGCGGACAGTTCATCCCTGGATTCGAAGAGCAGCTTGAAGGCAAGGACGCAGGTGAAGAGGTTGAAGTTAAGGTCACATTCCCTGAGGATTATCATGCAGAAGAGCTCGCAGGCAAGGACGCTGTATTCAAGACAACTATCCATGAGATCAAGAAAGAGACTCTCCCTGAGATCGATGATGAGCTTGCAAGTGATGTAAGTGAGTTCGAGACTCTTGAGGAGTACAAGGCTGACCTCATGAAGAAGCTCCAGGAGAGCGCTGATGAGAGAGACGTATCCATGATGAAGGACAGAGCTCTCGAGGCACTTTATAATGCAAACGAGATCGAGGCTCCTGAAGTAATGATCAGGAACGAGATCGACAACATGCTCTATGATCTTAACCAGAACCTCGCTGCACAGGGACTTGGTCTCCAGCAGTACATGGAGTGGATGGGCAAGACCATTGAAGAAGTAAGAAATGAAGAAAGACCTAACGCTGAGAAGAGAGTAAAGACAAGAATCCTGCTCAAGAACATCATCAGACAGGAAGGTCTTGAGGCAACAGCAGAAGAAGTTGAGAAGATGATGCTTGACTTCGGAGCTCAGTATGGCATGAATATCGACCAGGTCAAGGAGATGGCTGGTGCTGAGACAGAGAATTACTTCAGAGAAGATGCTCAGACCAAGAAGGCTATCGACTTCCTTTTCGACAACGCAGTTCAGGTAGAGAAGAAGGAAGAAGAGACTGAGGCTGAGGCTGAGGCTGAGGCATAATTAGCCATACAGGTTCTGAATACAACTGCTGACCACCGGAGGGGGCGAAAGACCCTCTCCGGATTTTGAGATTTTAAGGAATTTCCGGTTACCGGTGAGAAAGGAAGCAGAATGAATTACGTTCCTTATGTAGTAGAACAGACAGGTCAGGGCGAGAGGACATATGACATTTACTCAAGGCTCCTGATCGACAGAATCATTTTCATAGACGAGGAGATCACAGAGCATACGGCAAGTGTCGTAGTTGCTCAGCTTCTGTTCCTCGAGGCGCAGGATCCTGACAAGGACATCAACATCTATATCAATTCACCAGGAGGAATGGTGACTGCAGGCCTTGCGATCTATGACACAATGAATTTCATCAAGCCTGATGTCTGCACCATCTGCGTCGGCATGGCCGCAAGCATGGGAGCAGTTCTTCTTGCAGCAGGCACCAAGGGCAAGAGATATGCTCTTCCTAACGCTGAGATCATGATCCATCAGCCTCTCGGAGGATTCCAGGGACAGGCTTCAGATATCAAGATAACTGCAGATCATATTCTTGATATCAAGAACAAGCTGAACAAGATCCTCGCTGATTCGACCGGTCAGGATCTTTCAGTGATAGAGAAGGATACAGACAGAGATAATTATATGTCAGCAGCTGAGGCTGCAGAATATGGCCTTATAGACAAGGTAATAGACAAACACTAAGGAGTCAAAATGGCTAACAAGAACGAGCTTGTTTGCTCTTTCTGCGGAAAGACCAATTCGCAGGTCCGCAAGATCGTTGTAGGACCTAATGTTTACATCTGCAATGAATGCATCGATCTGTGCAAATCAATGATCGAAGAGGACAGAGATGGTTCCGTTCGCAGGCGTAAGAATTCAAAACTGCCAAAGCCTGCAGAGATCAAGGCCGAGCTTGACGATTATGTTATCGAGCAGGATCCGGCCAAGAGAAGTCTCGCAGTTGCAGTATACAATCACTATAAGAGAATAAGACATCTTGAAACTCATGAAATCAAAGACCCTGATACCATCGAGCTTTCCAAGAGCAATATTCTTATGCTCGGACCTACAGGCAGTGGTAAGACACTCCTTGCGCAGACACTCGCGAGGATACTTGATGTGCCTTTTGCCATCGTAGATGCTACATCCCTCACTGAGGCAGGTTACGTCGGAGAAGACGTTGAGAATATCCTTCTCAGACTGTATCAGGCAGCTGATGAGGACCTCGAGAGGGCTCAGAAGGGAATCATCTACGTAGATGAGATCGACAAGATTGCCCGCAAGTCTGAGAATACATCTATAACAAGAGATGTCAGCGGTGAGGGCGTTCAGCAGGCTCTTCTCAAGATCATTGAGGGCACAGTTGCCAATGTTCCACCACAGGGAGGCCGCAAGCACCCTAATCAGGAATTCATTCACTTTGACACCAAGAATGTCCTCTTCATCTGCGGAGGAGCATTCACCGGTCTTGATAAGATCATCAAGGTAAGACTCGGCAGCAAGGTAATCGGATTCAATCAGGATGATGAGAGCCTTGATGTAGCAAATGAAGACATCCTCCTCAAGGCACAGCCTGAGGACCTTCTGAAGTTCGGTCTTATCCCTGAACTTATCGGAAGACTGCCTGTCACTGTATCTCTCAGTGAGCTTTCGGAGAAGGCTCTTGTAAGGATCATCACAGAGCCTAAGAATTCATTAGTCAAGCAGTATCAGACACTGTTTGCGATGGATGATGTCGAGCTCGTAGTTGAGGATGATGCTGTCAAGGCTATCGCTGAGAAGGCGCTAGCTCTCAATACAGGAGCAAGAGGTCTCAGAGGAATATTCGAGAGCATCATGACAGACATTATGTATGAACTGCCTTCACAGGAAGATGTTGTGAAGTGCATTATCACAAGAGACACTGTTGTGTCGGGAGCGGATCCTGTAATTATCCGCAAGGACAATTCTGAGCCAAAGAGGACCCGCACATCCGCAAGACAGGAAGAAAAGACAGAAAAGGAAGCATAACTAAATGGCAGATACCATTACATATACACAGGCTCCATATATACCGCTCAGAGGACAGACCTTCTTCCCCGGCACTATAGTCGGATTCGACATAGGAAGAGACAAATCGCTCGCTGCCGTTGATTTTGCCATGAACGGAGACAAGTATCTGGTTGTATCCGCTCAGCGTGATATCACGGTCAATGAGCCGGTCCAGTCTGACTGCTATCTCACAGGAGCTCTCATAAGAGTCAGACAGGTAGTGAAGAAGAATGACGAGTTTGAACGCATCCTCGTTGTCGTCGAGAGCAGGGTCAGGATCAGCAGCATTTATGAGAAGGGCAGCATGCTCGTATGCGACTGCCAGACTGCTGAAGATTATGACAATGATCCTGATGACATCAATCTCCAGGCTAATGTCAGAGTTCTGAGACAGATCTACAACAAATACCTCGAGCTCAACGGACAGTCTGAGCAGGGCGGTCACAATATCATCGACGGCATCGATGATCCTGCTTTGCTCTGCAGCCTGATCGCAAATGAGATCGATGTAGCCTTCGATGTAAAGCAGACTTTACTTGAGATAGACTCAGTCAAGCTCAGAGTCGGACATCTCATCGATATGATCGGCAGAGAGAACAACATTCTCTCCATCGCCAAGAGGATCAATAACCGTGTCGTCAAGAACATGAACAGGGGCCAGAGAGAGTATTATCTCAGAGAACAGCTTCAGGTCATCAAGGAAGAGCTTGGCGAGGACGAGGATATTGACGATGAGGCAAGAGTCTGGAAGGAAAAGCTTGACGAGCTTAAGCTCAGCGAGAAGGTAGATACCAAGATCCGCAAGGAGATCGACAAGTTCGCCAAGATGAATCCTATGAGCCCTGATGCTAACGTAAGCAGGACCTACATCGAAACAGTCCTTGATCTTCCGTGGCATAAGGCATCAAAGGTAAATAATAATCTCCGCAGAGCCGAGAAGGTCCTCAACGAAGATCACTATGGCCTTGAGAAGGTCAAGGAGAGGATCCTCGAGAATCTTGCAGTACAGCATCTTACCAAGGACAACAAGGGTCCTATCATTTGTCTTGTAGGTCCTCCGGGAGTAGGTAAGACTTCCATCGCACGCTCAATTGCAAGGGCAACGGGAAGAGAATTTGTCAGGATGTCTCTTGGTGGAGTAAGAGATGAGGCTGAGATCAGAGGACACAGACGTACATATATAGGAGCGATCCCGGGAAGAGTCATCAACAATATCGTTGAGGCGGGCACTAATAATCCGCTCTTCCTCTTTGATGAAGTCGACAAGATCGGCAGCGATTTCAGAGGCGATCCGGCATCAGCTCTTCTTGAGGTGCTTGATCCAGAGCAGAACAGCACCTTTACAGATCATTATCTTGAGATCCCGTTCGATCTTTCCAAGGTAATGTTCATTACCACAGCTAATACAACATCGACTATTCCAAGACCTCTTCTTGACAGAATGGAAGTTATCGAGCTTTCAAGCTACACAGAAGAAGAGAAGGTAAGGATAGCGATGGACTACCTTATACCTAAGAAGATGAAGGAGAACGGCATCAAGAAGAGCCAGTTCACCCTCAGCGAGTCTGCTGTCAGAGATATTATCGAGTATTACACCCGTGAGGCTGGAGTCCGTAACCTCGAGCGCGAGATCGGCAATGCATGCCGCAAATCCGCCCGTAATATCGTCAGCGGCAGCAATAAGAAGAACAACATAACATCCAAGAACCTCAGCAAGTACATAGGCAAGAAGATCTTCATAGAAGATATCGGCTCACTTGAGCCTGAAGTCGGTGTTACGACAGGTCTTGCATGGACATCGGTCGGCGGCGTTACACTGACTATTGAGACAGTCAAGATGCCGGGCACCGGAAGACTTGTTCTTACAGGACAGATGGGCGATGTAATGAGGGAGTCTGCACAGACTGCTCTTGGCTATATCAAATCGATCGCGTCACAGTATAAGATCAGCAAGGATATCTTCAAGGATTACGACATACAGATCCATATACCTGAAGGCGCTGTTCCTAAGGATGGCCCGTCTGCGGGTATCACAATGTGCAGCGCGCTGTTCTCACTGCTTACAGACCGCAAGGCAGACAAGACTGTAGCGATGACAGGTGAGATCACACTCAGGGGCAATGTCCTCAGGATCGGAGGACTCAAGGAGAAGTCACTTGCAGCTTACAGGCAGGGCATCAGAAGAATAATCATTCCTAAGGAGAATGTGCCTGATCTTGAGGATATTCCTGCATCCGTAAGAAAGAAGATAGAATTCATACCTGTGGAGTCGTTCGAAGAAGTAATTCCGGTGGTGATCAAATGAAGATCCACAGTTCAGAACTAGAATGTGTTGCAGTTAAGCCTGCCCAGTATCCGGCTGCCGGTGTTCCTGAGATCGCATTTGCAGGAAGATCCAATGTAGGAAAATCTTCTCTTCTCAATCTCATAACCGGCAGGAAGAGCCTTGCAAGAGTCTCGGGAAGTCCGGGCAAGACAAGGACGATCAACTTCTACCTTTGCACCGGCAAGGACGACAGCACTGACGAGCCCGTAAGCTTCAGAATCGTCGATCTGCCGGGATATGGCTTTGCCAAGGTAAGCAAGGCTGAGTCTGAGAAATGGGGCGAGATGATGGAGTCATATCTTGAGCACAGAGATACTCTCCTCAAGGTAGTACAGCTTGTGGATATAAGGCATAAGCCAAGTGCCCAGGATGTCCAGATGTATGAATACCTCAAATACTACGGACTTGACGGCATAGTAGTCGCTACTAAGGCAGACAAGATCAGCAACAATGAGAGAGCTAAGAACATAAAGCTCATCAGGCAGACTCTCGGTATGAACAAGGGAGACACAGTCATACCGGTATCTGCTCTCAAGAAGACCGGCGATGCAGAGCTTCTGGACGTCATAAGCAGCCTGCTCGGCAAATAGAACCAGTAAGTTACAGCTACATATCAATATCTTTAAACGAAGGGAAACAAGCAAATGGCAGACAAGAAAACAATCGGCAAGGTACTGTTTTCACAGGAGGATATCATCAGAAGGGCAAAGGAGATCGGCAAGCAGATCGATAAGGACTATGAGGGGGAAGAGGTTATTTTTCTCGGTACACTTAAGGGATCCGTTCCTTGGCTTGTAGATATCATGAAATACACTACAGTAGATTCAACTCTGGACTTTATTACTGCCAGCAGCTATGGTTCTTCTACTACAAGCTCAGGTGTTGTCAAGATCACATATGAGCCTCAGGTAAATATGTACAACAAGAACGTCATCATCGTGGAAGATATTATCGATACAGGCAACACGCTCAAGTACCTGCTTGCAAAGCTCCAGGAGAGAGGACCTAAGTCCGTAAAGATCTGCAGCATGCTCAACAAGGAGTCAAGAAGAGTCGCAGATCTTCACGCAGATTATGTAGGATTTGAGGTAGAAGATCTCTTCGTTATCGGATATGGACTCGATTACGACCAGAAATTCAGAGGACTGCCTTATATCAGTTACCTTGATGAGGAAGATGTAGAAGCTCTGTAATGCTGAATTTTTTGAAGAATAACAACAAGAATATCGCAGAGCTGATAATGTCGGATATGAAGAAAGATCTTCATATCCACACTTGTTATTCAGACGGAATATTCACTCCTGAAGAGGTCGTAGACAGATGGAAGGCAGAAGGCTACAAGCTGATTGCGATCACTGATCATGACGGCATGGATGGTTCGATCATTGGCATGGACTATGCACGTGGATCCGGAATCATGTTCATCTCTGGTATAGAATTTGATTCTGAGGATGCTCTCGGAAGAGACATGCACATCCTGGGATATGGCTTTGATTACAATTGCCCTGAACTCAGAGCGAATCTATTCGAGATCCTCCGAAGAAGAGCTATAAGGAATGATTCAATGATGAAAGCTCTCAATGAAATGGGCTACGAGATCACGCTTGATGATATCGGAAAAGTCAACGAGGGCAGGTATGTAGGCAAGCCGACTTTCGCACGTATCATGAGCAGTAAGGGATATATCAGCAATCCTCAGGAGGCGTTCGGGACCGTATTCAGAGAGCCTTCGATCAGAAACATTTCCAAGAAGACTTTTTCATCTGAGTCGGTCATAAATCTGATCCATACAGCCGGAGGCCTTGCTTTTTTTGCTCATCCTATGGAGCAGAGACATCTCGATGAGAGCTTTGAAGAATTCAAACCGAGAATGTATCAGATCCTTGACAGGATGACTGAATACGGCATAGATGGCATTGAGTGCTATCATCCATCGGCGTCGGAAGAGCAGGCAGAGCTTCTGCGGGAATACGCTGAACAAAGGGGGCTCCTGATATCTGAGGGATCGGATTTCCATTCTGATGTAAGCAGGAGAGATTTCTCAAGATATCACAGACCATAAGAAAGGGAATCAATTGAGTACTGAAGCTGCCGAGACTAATTTCGCTATACCAAGGGAGGTCTATTACCGGTGCATCTGGACTGTCAGAGATGCACGGCGGCTTGAACACATACTCGGAATCTGCAGGTCAGATGACTGCGATCCGAAGGAAGACTTTGGCCGGACGGAATGGACAGGCATTGTTAACGGGGAAATCATGGCCCGCGCTGAGGCCGATCTTGATGCTATTAATACAGCACTTGACAAGATTCCTGATGTTTACAGAAGGGGCATTATCCTCAATATTACAGAAGGGCAGACCTTCAGCGAACTGGCTCATCCCAACACCTGGAAGAAATGGAAAAAAATATTCATATACCAGCTTGCACAAGAGCTGCATCTTATCTGAAAAGGTGCAGCTTAGCTCTTTTTTTTGGTGTATTTGGCGGGGAAGTGTGATAAAATAATCAAGTAAGATAATCCTGTTATTGTCAATCAGTATAGAGCAACATATGATATTTGAAGAGAAGACTTTATCAAGCGAAATAGTATACAGCGGACCTGTATTTGACATAAGAAAACACAGAGTACTAACACCTTCAGGCGAGTCATACAGAGATGTAGTGGAGCACAGCGGCGGTTCAATAATGGTCGCCGTCACAGACGAAGGCAAGATAATAGTTGAAAGACAATACCGCAAGGCACTCGGAACTGCTTTTCTTGAGCTGCCTGCAGGTAAGGCAGATCCTGATGAGGATCCTGAAGTTACAGCGGTACGCGAACTTGCAGAGGAGACAGGTTATACTGCATCATCTGTCAAGCATCTTGTATCATTCTATCCGACATGCGGATACTCTAATGAGCATCTTCATATATACATATGCAGAGGCCTTGTCAAGGGTGAGACACACTGGGACGCGGACGAATGCATAGAGATAATGGAATATGATGTTGAAGAGCTTCTGAGCAGCATCATGAAAGGCGAGATTGAAGACAGCAAGACGATAATAGGAATATTGTTCGCCAGACAGGCGGGAGAGATCTGATTATTAACGGGAGGCCGGAATGCGTGATTTTATTGAATATATGAAGAATGATAAGCGCAAGGCAGAGAACACCCTTATCGCATATGAGAGAGACCTTGCTGCTTTTGAGAAGTATCTTATCGCAAGAGGCGGCAAGGGCCTTGATTACTGCGCAGAGAGCGACGCTGTTTCATATGTGCTCGAACTAGGCAGTCAGAATAAGTCCAAGGCCACAATCAACCGCAAGGTATCTGCTCTGAGAACTTATTATGATTTTGCTATCAACAAGGGAAGAAGGACTGATAATCCTTTCGCCCGCATCAAGTCAGCAAGGGGAGACAAGAGGCAGATCGATTATCTCACTATTGATGAGGCTGCCAGACTAATGGAACTTCCTGATACATCCCGCAAGGGTATAAGAGACAAGGCTCTGCTTGAATTCATGTACGGTACTGGCGCAAGAGTTACAGAAGTCGTCAGACTCAGATTTGAAGACGTCAATATCAGGATGGGCTTTGTCGCACTCAAGGATGCCAACGAAGAGGTAAGAATAGTGCCTCTCGGCAGATATGCAAGAGCTGCTCTTGAGAAGTACTTCGATGAGGTATATGAATCCATGAAGGGCGAGCCTCGCACGAATGATGATTATGTCTTTATCAACTTCCGCGGAGAGCCTCTTACAAGGCAGGGAATATGGAAGATTCTTAAGGACTATGGCGCAGAGATCGGTGCTGCCGGAAGAATGACACCTCAGATCCTGAGAGACACCTTTGCTGTACATATCCTTCAGAATGGAGGAGACCTCAAGACCCTGCAGGAACTTATGGGATTTGAGGATATGTCGGTTGGAATAGCTTATCTTGCGGTAACTGACATCCACGTTAAGGATGTATACCGCAGAACACATCCAAGAGCTTAATATATTTTTAAAAAATTCTTGAAATCACTATTTCCATGTGATATTCTATTCAAGCTGTGCAATACAGTTTTTAAGTTATTACGGGCGGTCCTCTGGGGACAGGCGATGATCGGTCTGGAAGCTCCCAAGAACGTCATGAGAGGAAGGAGAGAATAACGTGAATATTTTAGACCAGATCACAATGGATTACAGAAGGAATGACATTCCTGATTTCAACGTTGGTGACACACTGCGTGTACACGTCAAGATCGTCGAGGGCCAGAGAGAAAGAATCCAGGTATTCGAGGGTTATGTACTTAAGAGACAGCACGGCGGAGTCAATGAGACTTTCACAGTAAGGAAGCTGTCCAACGGAATCGGTGTAGAGAAGACATTCCCACTCCACTCACCAAGGATCGACAAGATCGAGGTAGTAAGAAAGGGCAGAGTCAGAAGAGCTAAGCTCAACTACATGCGCCAGAGAACCGGTAAGGCAGCTAGAATCAAGAGCGCTGAATAGTAATCACAATGCATACCTTAGGCATCAGCAGAGGGTATGCATTTTTCGTAAAGGAAGATAAATGATAGAAAATATAAACTGGTACCCGGGGCACATGAAGAAGACCCGGGAGCTGATCAGGGAGAATCTCAAAGCTGTCGATGCTGTCATTGAGATCGTAGACAGCCGCATCCCGGTTTCGAGCAGGAATCCGGTAATCGACGAGCTTATTGCAGGCAAGAGGCGGATCGTAGTCCTTGGCAAAGCCGATCTCGCTGATGCAGAAGAGACCGCAAAATGGAAAGAAAGAATCAGTCAGGAGAAGTCTGTAGTAAGGGTTCTTGATCTTAATCTGCAGTCCGGGGAGAATATCAAGAAGCTCCTCAAGGTCCTCGAAGAAGAGCAGGACAGGAGGAACGCAGAGAAATCAATCAAGCGACCTCTCAGGATAATGATCGTCGGAGTGCCTAATGTCGGCAAGTCCTCTCTTATCAACAGACTGACAGGCCGCAGATCTGCTCTGACAGGAGATAAGCCTGGCGTAACGAAGGGCAAGCAGTGGCTGACTTTGTCAAATGGAATGCAGCTGCTGGATACTCCGGGTATACTTTGGCCAAAGTTCGAAGATCCCGATGTCGGCCTCAATCTTGCATTCTGCGGCAGCATCAAGGATGACATTCTCGGAGTCCAGGATCTTGGCTTTGAGCTGATAAGAGTTCTCGGCGAGGCGTATCCCGGTCTTCTCATGGAGAGATACAAGCTCGATGAGATCTCGGATCAGCCGATAGAGAATATGGACAATATCGCCCTGAAGAGGGGATTTATCATGTCCGGCAAGCGTATAGACTATGAGCGTACCGGCCGCACTGTCCTTGATGAATTCAGAGGCGGCAAGATCGGCCGCATCACACTTGAACATGTAAAGTAGACTTTACATGTTTGGTATACGGATGTAAAGCATGCTTTACATATGCTGGAGAATAATAATGTAAAGAAGACTTTACATATTGAAGATATATGTAAAGAACTCTTTACATAGCACAGAACGCTGATGTAAAGAACACTTTACATCACGGTGAGGATCAATGACCAAAGCAGAAAGACTTGAAAGAGACATCAATAAGCTGCACGAGATGAAGGCTCATGAAGACGAGCTGAGATCCCAGGGTTACAGATATATTGCCGGCATAGATGAGGTTGGAAGAGGACCCCTTGCTGGCCCGGTATATGCTGCCTGCGTCGTCCTCCCTGAAGACTGGGATGTGACCGGAATCAATGACTCTAAGAAGCTCTCCGCAAAGAGAAGAGAGCAGCTCTCAGCAGAGATCCTCAGCAAATGTGTTGCGTTTGGCATAGGTATTGCCGATAATAATGAAATCGACGATATCAATATTCTTGAGGCAACCAAGAATGCTATGAGAAGGGCTGTAGATGCATGTAATGACATGCTCAGGGAGAAGGATGAGAATGCATCCATAGATATGGTACTTATCGATGCTGTCAGACTTGATCTTCCTGCAAGCACAGAGTCCATCATCAAGGGCGATGAGAAGAGCCTCAGCATCGCAGCTGCATCCATTGTAGCTAAGGTAGCCAGAGATAATTATATGACAGAGATGGATGAGGTATATCCGGGCTATGACTTTGCCGGCAATAAAGGCTACGGCACGGCCCGTCACTATGAAGGCCTCAGAAGCCTCGGATATACACCTATTCACAGACGGTCATTCCTTAAGAAGTTCGAAGAGGAGAATAACAAGGTGGCAAAGAACAAAGTGTATGCTGTCAGATCCGGAAGGCAGACAGGAATATTCACAAGCTGGGACGACTGCAAGGCGCAGGTGGACGGATTCCCGGGAGCTGAGTACAAGAGCTTTGCTGATATACAGGATGCCGCTTTATATCTCGGTATAGCACCGAAGGCATCGGGCGCCTGCGAAGAGGAGCGTTTCCCGGAGGGCGTCAGGGCCTATGTGGACGGCAGCTATGATGCTAAGACAGGCAGGTTCTCCTGCGGCGTAGTGATGATCAGAACAAATGCTGACGGCAGCATCAAGACCAGAGAACTCAAGGCTGCATTCGACGATGCAGAGGCTGCCAAGCAGAGAAATGTTGCAGGAGAGATAATGGGAGCCAAGACGGCCATTGATTTCTGCCTCCGAAACGGAATAGATGAAGTAAGCATATATCATGATTATGAAGGCGTCGGCAAATGGGCTGACGGCAAGTGGAAGGCTAATAATCCGCTGACCCAGGGCTACAGACAGTATGTAGCTAAGGCCAGAACAAGAATGAAGATCGGGTTTGTCAAAGTTGAAGCTCACTCGGGCAACAAGTATAACGAGCTTGCAGATAAGCTTGCTAAGGAAGCACTCGGACTGTAACAGAGGTTGACGATTATGTTTAAAGAAGAATTTACACTTGCTGCAAATTCGGCTTCTGCGAAGTATGGTTTTCTTAAGAAGAATCCTGCCGGATACTGCCTTATGTCAATGCTGGCCGGAATATTTGTAGGATTCGGAGTCCTGCTCGTATTTACGATCAGCGGGCAGCTAGCAGGAGCACCATATACCAAGCCTCTGATGGGGGCATTCTTCAGTGTCGCGCTGAGCCTTGTCATTATGGCAGGCGCTGAGCTCTTTACAGGCAACAACTTTGTAATGACTGCAGGCATACTGCGCGGGACAGTATCTGTGGGCGGAACTCTCAGGCTCTGGCTGATCTGCTGGATATTCAATCTTGCAGGCTCGGCTCTTCTCGCCATCGTTTTCAGTCTCACGGGTCTTTACAGCGGAGCTACCCTCGAGGCGATGACTCAGGCTGCAGAGCTCAAAATGACTGCGGGCTTCATTCCGCTTCTGACAAGAGGCATGCTGTGCAACACTCTCGTGTGCCTCGCGGTATGGTGCGGCTTTCGTGCAAAGTCAGATGCCGGCAAGCTCATCATGGTTTTCTGGTGCATCGTAGCTTTCTTCACAACAGGTTTCGAGCACAGTATAGCTAACATGACACTACTGACACTCGCAATGATCAACAATGGCGGCAACGAAGCGATCACGGCAGGAGGGTACTGCTTCAACCTGCTTACGGTCACACTGGGCAATATGATAGGTGCGGTACTTTTTGTTACTTTGCCTTACTACTTCGCATCGAGAGAGCAATAAGTTGTTGAACTGGATGTAAAGATGTGTTACAATGCAGATCGTAGCGGTCCATTAGCTCAGTTGGGAGAGCGACAGGGTGACAACCTGTAGGTCATTGGTTCAAGTCCAATATGGGCCACCAGGAGGATGAAGGTTTGGAAGTCAATTCCAGGCCTTTTGCTTTTTCTTAGAAATAATTACGGAGGCAGTAATATGAGACAGCAGATCGAAGATCTACGCAAGCTCATGCGCGAATACGGAATATGTGCATATTATGTTCCGTCAGGAGATCCGCACGGATCGGAATATGTCAATGATCATTATAAGACTTGTGAATTTCTCAGCGGCTTGCTCGCAGAGAATGAGACACTGATCGTAACAGAGGACGGAGCCTGGATCTGGACAGACGGAAGGTTCTTCCTCCAGGCTGACAGGGAACTTGCAGGCAGCGGAATAGAACTCATGAAGATGGGAGCCGAGGGCGTGCCTACTGCACTTGAATTCCTGAAGAAGCTCGCAGAAGAATTCCTTGCAGCACATGATAACGGAAGATATGTCATAGGATTTGACGGTGATACAGTGCCGGCTGCATTCTACGGACAGCTCGGAGATACCTTCAAGGATGTTGAGGGCGTAGAATTCAAATGGGACAGAGACCTCGGCGGAATGGTATGGAGCGACAGACCTGATGTAGATCCATCTGAGATCTGGGACTTCCCGGTATCCTCTGCAGGTAAGACAAGAGAAGAGAAGATCGCTGAGATAAGACTTGACATGAAGGATAAGGGAGCAGACTGGCTGCTTCTTACAGACCTCATGGAGTCTGCGTGGCTTCTCAATCTCAGAGGAGATGACATAGCATATACTCCTGTCTTCTTCTCATACGTTCTCATGTCGCAGGATGAGGTAAGACTGTACGTAATGGACGGTGCTCTTGATCCAGAGATCGCAGCAGGCCTCGGAGACATTGCTGTCAGAGACTACAGCTGCATCAATGAAGATGTCAAAGCTCTTCCGGCCGATGCCAGGATATGGATGGACCTGAATTCAGCCAATTATTCTCTTTACATGGAGGTTCCATGTAAGGACAATGTCATAAATGAAATGACACCTGTAGCTCTTGCCAAGACCGTCAAGAATGAGACTGAGATCGCCAGCTCGATCAATGCTCACGTCAAGGACGGAGTTGCAGTAACAAGATTCATCAGATGGATCAAGTATGTTGCCGGCAAGGAGCCTCAGACCGAGATCAGCGCAGCTGATTACCTCGAAGCGAGAAGACGTGAGATGGACGGATGCTTTGATCTGTCGTTCAATACGATCTCAGGATATGGCCCTAACGGCGCAATAATCCATTACGCTCCAAGCGAAGAGACCAATCTGGATATCAAGCCTGAGGGATTCCTGCTCGTGGACTCGGGCGGACAGTATATAGACGGAACGACCGATATCACAAGAACCATCGCTGTCGGACCGCTGACACGTGAGATGATCGAAGGATATACAAGAGTTCTCAAGGGCCACATTGCTCTGTCAGAATATGTCATCACGCCGGAGACAACTCATAAGGAGCTTGATGCCTGCACAAGAGCCGCTCTGAGAGAGGTCGGACTTGACTTTGGCCATGGAGTGAGCCACGGCGTAGGCCACGTGCTCGCCGTTCACGAGGGCCCTGCAGGAGTCAGGAGAACGGATACACCTAACGGACTCAAGGCCGGCATGATCATGTCAAATGAGCCGGGACTCTACATGGCAGGTGAGTTCGGTATCAGGATCGAGAATGAGATACTTCTCAAGGAGGACGGCAAGGGCAATCTCATCAGCGAGCCTGTAACCTTCGTTCCTTATGAAAGAGAGGCAATCGATCCTGAGCTTCTGACAGACGAGGAGCTTAAGTGGGTCAATGATTATCACAGCATGGTAAGAGAGACTCTCATGCCTTATCTTGAAGGCGAAGATGCTGAGTTCCTTGAGAAGGAGACTGCTGTTATTACCAGATAACCTTGCAGGATCCTTATCATCAGCGCAAATAGTCCTGCGGACATCTCAAAAAGATGCCCGCGGGACCATTTTATTTAAGAGCTTTTATGATATAATAAATCGGTTATTTATATATTGGGTAATATGCTTACTTTCGGGCTTACAGAAAGGAAAAACTACTAGTGTTCACAGAACTGCACGGAGATATCGTCAAGAAAGATATCGAGAATTACATTATTTCTTCAGTCAGAGATTTTGTTGACAGGGGGATCACACCTAAGCTGGCTGTAATAAGAGCCGGAGATGACAGCGGACAGATCTATTATGAGAACGCTATCCTCAAACAGAGCAAGGCTTACGGAATTGAGACACAGGCCATCAATTTTACCAGCAATATCGGCCAGACTCTTGTAGAGGTCACACTTCAGGCTGTGAATGAGGATGAGAGTGTCCACGGGATCATCATGCTCAGACCTTTCCCGCAGCAGATCAATGATGAAAAACTCAGAACAATACTCAAGCCTTCTAAGGACGTTGACGCGATCACTGATATTTCGATCGCTGAACTGTTCACCGGCAAGGAAGATGCATTCTTTGCCTGCACAGCAGAGGCTTGTATGGAGGTCATGCACCATTATGGAATCAGCGCCTCCGGTAAGAAAGTCACGATCGTGGGAAGGAGTCTCACAGTAGGTAAGCCTCTTGCGATCATGATGCTCAATGAGAATGCTACAATAACAGTCTGCCATTCAAGGACTCCTGTGGAAGATCAGATAGCAGCATGCCGGAATGCAGACATAGTTGTTCTTGCAACAGGCAGGACACAAGGGTATGGAACCGAATTCTTCAGAGACGGTCAGATAATTCTCGATGTCGGTACCGGCACAGGCAGAGACGGCAAGATGCACGGAGACCTCGACATCGAAGAGATCAAAGAGAAGGGTGAGATCACCGATCTGACATACACACCTGTTCCGGGAGGAATAGGAAGGGTCACAACGGCGATACTCCTGAGGAACATTATCAAGGCTGCTAAGAAGGAATCACAATACAGATAAAGAGGAGTGAACCAACTAAATGTCCTATAAATATTTCCACGCTGACAGGCTCAGAGAGAGGGTGCCACAGTTCAGAGGAACTGACGAAGAGCTGCAGGAAGCGATCGATGATCTGAACTTATTGTATTTGTCTGCAATAAGAGAGGTCGACATCAAGCTGCAGATACTTTCAGATGACTTTGACATGAAGCATTCGTACATGCCTATACACCACATACAGTCAAGACTCAAGTCCGTAGAGAGCATCATGGAGAAGGCGACCCGCTACGGAATAGAAGATCCTATCAACAACCTCGATGTCGTGAGACGTGAGATCCTCGATATCGCGGGCGTCAGAGTTGTCTGCAACTATGAAGAGGATCTTCACACTATGTCAGGACTTCTGCTTGCACAGGAGGATATAGAGCTCATAAGAGTCAAAGACTACTGCAACAATCCTAAGGAGAGCGGCTACCGCAGTCTCCACGTCGTAGTGGCGGTTCCGGTATATCTGGTCAACAGGAAGAAAATGGTCCCTGTTGAGATCCAGTTCCGCAGCATAGCAATGGATGCATGGGCAAGTCTGGAACATGAGCTGAGATATAAGAACAAGGGAGAGCTTTCGCAGGATATAGTCGACACACTCAAGGAGTCGGCAGAGCTTCTGCATACAGTAGACGAGAGACTTTCCAAGATAAGACACAAAGTACTTAACGACGAGAACAAATACAGCAACTATTAACGGAGATAATTGTTTATGAAGAACCTAGCTAAGACTTACAATCCTAAAGACTTCGAAGACCGCATCTATGAGATGTGGGAAGAGAAGGGCGCTTTCAATGCAGAGATCGATCAAGACAAGAAACCTTTCACCATCGTAATGCCGCCTCCGAATATCACCGGACAGCTTCACATGGGACACGCACTTGACCAGACTCTTCAGGACATCCTCACAAGATGGAAGAGACTTCAGGGATATTCAGCACTGTGGCTGCCTGGTTCAGACCATGCCAGCATTGCTACTGAGGTCAAGGTAGTAGAGAAGCTCCGCAACGAGAAGGGCATCGACAAGCATGACCTCACACGTGAGGAGTTCCTCGAGCATGCATGGGAGTGGAAGAGAGAATACGGCGGAAGGATCACCAAGCAGTGCCGTAAGCTCGGCGACTCCTGCGACTGGAGAAGAGAGAGATTCACGATGGATGAGGGCTGCAACAAGGCAGTCAATGAGATGTTCATCAGTCTCTACAAGAAGGGCCTCATCTACAAGGGCGACAGGATCATCAACTGGTGCCCGAGCTGCGAAACTACTCTTTCGGATGCAGAAGTCGAGCACGAGGATATAGATGGACACTACTGGTATTTCCGATATCCTGCAGCTGATGGAGGCGAGGGCATCACTATCGCAACATCCCGTCCTGAGACAATGTTCGCAGATATTGCTATCGCAGTAGCTGAGGGTGATGAGAGATATGCTCATCTTGTGGGCAAGACCGTTATCCTTCCACTCGTAGGACGCGAGATCCCTGTTATCACTGATGAGCACGCAGATCCTGAGAAGGGTACCGGAGCTGTAAAGATCACTCCGGCTCATGACATGAACGACTTCGAAGTAGGTCAGAGACACGGCCTCGATGCAAGCCTGTCATGCATTGACGAGCATGCTAAGATGACTGCTCTTGCAGGCAAGTATGAGGGCATGGACCGCTATGAGTGCCGTAAGGCATGGGTACAGGATCTCAAGGATGCAGGATACCTCGTCAAGATCGAAGATCTGATCATCCCTGTAGGAAAGTGCTACAGATGCCATACTGTAGTAGAGCCTAGAATCAGCGATCAGTGGTTCGTGGCTATGAAGACTCTTGCTGAGCCGGCAATCAAGGCTGCAGAAGGTGAAGGCGGAGAGCTGGTATACGTTCCTAAGAGATATGAGAAGACATATCTGAACTGGCTCTATGATATACATGACTGGTGTATTTCCAGACAGCTCTGGTGGGGACACAGGATCCCGTCTTATTACTGCGACGACTGCGGCGAGATCGTAGTTGATCATAAGATGCCTGAGGTTTGTCCAAAGTGCGGCGGCAGCCATTTCCATCAGGACGAGGATGTTCTTGACACATGGTTCAGTTCAGCACTCTGGCCGTTCTCAACACTCGGATGGCCTGAGAAGACTCCTGAACTTGACTATTTCTATCCTAACGATGTTATGGTTACGGGCTACGATATCATTTTCTTCTGGGTAGTCAGAATGGTATTCTCCGGTCTGTATGCTATGGGAGAGATTCCTTTCAAGTACGTATATATCCACGGCCTTGTAAGGGATGAGCAGGGACGCAAGATGTCAAAGTCTCTGGGCAACGGTATCGATCCGCTCGAAGTTATCAACGAAGTCGGAGCTGACGCTCTGAGATTCATGCTCGCAACAGGTATTTCGCCTGGTAATGACATGAGATTCATAAGAGCCAAGCTTGAATCTGCACGTAACTTTGCCAACAAGCTCTGGAACGCTTCGAGATTCACCATCATGAACCTCCAGGGCGAAGACGGAGAGTTCCTGCCTATGGCAGACGAGAAGACCGCTGTTCTCCGCGATGAGGACAAGTGGATCATCTCAAAGATCAATGATGGCGTTAAGGAAATCACATCAGATCTTGATAAGTTCGAGACAAGCCTTGCAGGACAGAAGATCTATGAACTCATCTGGGATGTTTACTGCGACTGGTATATCGAGCTGGTCAAGGGAAGACTCTACGGAGATGATGAAGAGGACAAGAAGACCGCAAGATTCGTTCTTCAGAAGACTCTCAAGGATCTCCTGAGACTCCTTCACCCATATATGCCATTCATCACTGAGGAAATCTGGAGCTACCTGCCTGCAGAAGCCAAGACACAGGATAATCCGGACGGACTTCTGATCAGAGATCACTGGCCACAGTATGATGAGGCTCTTGCTTATGCTGATTCAGTCCGCAGAATAGATACTGCAATGGAGATCATCAAGGCTGTAAGAGCGATCAGAGTCGAGGCAGACGCTGCTCCATCAAGAAAGGTAAGCCTGATCATCAGAACAGATTCTCTTGCTGATATCATCCCTGAGATCAAGCATCATATCTGCAAGATAGCTAACGTAGACAGCATAACAACAAGACCTGCAAGCGCAGAGGCACCTGATGATGTTATGTCTGCAGTAATCAACGGCGGAGATATTCTCGTTCCGCTCGATGAACTCGTAGATAAGGCCGCTGAAATCGAGCGTCTCGAGAAAGAGAAAAAGAGACTCGAAGGCGAAGTTATGAGAGTAGAGAAGAAGCTTGCAAATCAGGGCTTCGTATCCAAGGCACCTGCAGCCGTAGTAGAAGAAGAAAGGGCTAAGGGAGACAAGTACAGAGAAATGCTCGAAACTGTCACAGCCAGACTCGAGTCCCTTAAGAAGTAATATCATGCCAAGTTTAACCGGATATGAGAGGATGGTTAACCTCCTCTCATGGCTCGGTAATCCCGAGCAGAATTTCAAAGCAATACATATTGCCGGCACTAACGGCAAGGGCTCGACCGGTGTCATGATCGCGTCTATCCTCGAAGCAGCAGGGTATACTGTCGGACTCTATACATCTCCTCATCTTGAAGAAGAATGTGAGAGAGTGCAGATCTGGAACGGTGACCACAGAATGATTCCTCAGGAACATTTCGAGGAGCTGATGGACAGGGTCCGTAAGATCCGGAGCAAGTATGATCCTGAATGTTCTTCACTGTTCGATATATATACAGCTGCTGCTTATCTGTATTTCGATGAAGTGAAGCCTGATTATGTCATTCTTGAGTGTGGCCTCGGCGGCCGCCTCGATATGACTAATACTCTAAGCAGGCCTCTTGTATCAGTCATAACCCAGATCGGGATGGACCATACTGCCGAGCTTGGCAATACTATCATCAAGATCGCAAGAGAGAAGGCCGGCATTATCAAGCCGGGCGTTCCTGTCGTATCGCAGACACCGGAGCTTCTGATCAAGAATGTGATACACCGCATCGCAGATGAGAAGGGCTCAAAGTTCATCGATGCATCGCTGGTTACAGGTAATTACAGTGGTTACAGGCTTGCAATGAGAGGGGAGCATCAGCTCAGGAATGCGGCCACAGCCGTAGAGGCTATCAGGGCCGCAGGTATCGAGGTAAGTGAAGAAGATATCAGGACAGGCCTTGCCAGGGCAGTCAATCCGGGAAGGTTTGAGATTCTTAGAGAGAAGCCTTACTGGATAATCGACGGAGCTCATAATCCTGATGCCATACAGGCTCTTACGGAGACATTCAGCAAGTTTGCAGCTGATAATAAGATAAGAAGAACTTTGGTAATTTTTGGCTGCATGAAAGACAAGAATTATCGACATATGATACAATTATTGACAGGTAATATGCGTGGCTGCAGCTATGCTACAGTTGCTGTGGACTATGACAGAGCAGAGGACCCTGAGGTCCTCGGCGAGGTATTCGCAGCTAACGGGCGCGGCTGCACGTGCTATGAATCAGTCAGTGAGGCATTCTGCGAGGCCAAGGCTTCCAATTATGAATGCATTCTGATAACAGGCTCCATCTATGTTGCGGGAGCCATGAGAAGCTATTTCTTTGAGTATAATTAACCCTATTATTTCAAACAACGAAAGGAACGTAAGACAATGTTTGACAGAAACGGTAACGACAACAGCAACTACAACCAGATGATCATTGAAGAGATCGGTAAAGTATCCCCTACAGTAGCTGGACTCGTTGAGAAAGAGTATCTGAGACAGAAGAACAATGTTGAGCTTATCGCATCTGAGAACTATTGCTCAGAGGCAGTAATGGCTGCATGCGGAAGCTGCCTCTCGTGGAAGTATGCTGAAGGATACCCGCAGGCTCCTGTTGTAAGACATTCAGGCAACAAGGGCAGATACTACGGCGGTACTGCCAATGTAGACCAGCTTGAAGAGTATTGCTGTGACCTCTGGAGGAAGGTTTTCAACACCGACTACCATGTAAATGTACAGCCTCATTCAGGTTCTCAGGCTAACTTTGCTGCCTACAAGTCAGTACTTGAACCGGGCGACACTATCCTCGGACTCAACCTTGACAACGGCGGACACCTGACACATGGTTCAGCTGTCAACTTCAGCGGCAAGCTCTATGACGTTCATTTCTATGATGTAGACGATAACGGCCGCATCGACATGGAAGACGTAAGAAAGAAAGCCCACGAGCTAAGACCTAAGCTGATCCTCACTGGTGCATCTGCTTACTCAAGAATCATCGATTTCCCTGCATTCGCAGAGATAGCTAAGGAAGTCGGTGCTTACTTCATGGTAGATATGGCTCACATTGCCGGTCTTGTAGCTGCAGGCGAGCATCCATCACCATTTGGCTATGCAGACATCATAACAACAACTACCCACAAGACTCTGAGAGGCCCTCGTGGAGGACTGATCTTCGCAAGAACTGAGCTTGCTAAGAAGGTTGACTCTGCAGTATTCCCTTATGCACAGGGCGGCCCTCTCTGCCACATCATCGCTGGTAAGGCTGTATGCGCTGAAGAGGCTCTCAAGCCAGAGTTCAAGGCTTATCAGCATCAGGTAAGACTGAACTGCGCAGCACTCGCTGATGAGTTCACATCGATGGGTTACAAGGTAGTTACAGGCGGTACAGACAACCATGTATTCTTGCTCGACCTTTCAGATAAGGAGTTCACAGGCAAGGATCTTCAGATCGCTTGTGACGAGAACGGCATCACTCTCAACAAGAACTGCGTTCCTAATGAGAAGAGATCACCGATGCAGACTTCCGGCGTAAGAATCGGTACTGCTCCTATGACAACAAGAGGATATCTTGAGGATGACTTCCGCAAGGTAGCTCACAGAATCGATGAGATCATCAAGGATCTCGATGCTAAGAAAGCAGCAGAAGCAGCTGCAAAGTAATCTTAAATACAGATTTGTTTATATACCCGGCTTTCCTTTAAGCCGGGTATTTTACTAATTCAGATGATGAATCACAAGTCAGCTTGGGTGCTACTGAACTGCCAAAAATTCAAGGCTTTTGGTTGATAAGGTTTTTTTGCTGTTGTATAATACACTAAAGACTAAAGGAGGGCTTAAAACCTATGGTGAAGCTTTTAATCGGACATAAGGGAAGTGGCAAGACTAAGAGAATGATCGAGCTGGCTAATAATACTGTACAGACAGCTAAGGGCAGCATCGTTTTCATCAATAAGAACTCAAGACTGATTTATGATCTTGATTACAAGATCAGAGTCGTATGCATGGAGGACTTCCCTCATATCACGAACGAAGATGAGTACATCGGATTTCTTTTCGGTATCATGAGTTCCGATAATGATATAGAGACAATATTCCTCGACGGAATCATGAGACACAGAGATTTTGCTCTTGAGATCCTTCCTAGCTTCATAGAGAAGATCAAGGTTATTTCAAAGGAATCCGGCATTGACTTCATCCTCAGTGTAAGTGCTGAGCTTGAAGAGATGATAGGTGTGGACTTCGACAATATCGAAGTACTCAACTAGTTATGCTTCAGTTGCCCCGGGCCCTTGCTCGGGGCTATATTATTTTTTTGCATTCTGTTGGCCGGTCGTGCAGGAGGAGGATATGGCTGTTATTGAACAGATAATGAAAGGAATTCAGGCGGGCAGGGAAGATTACGCGCAGCTTGACATATCTGCTGCAGTGCCTGGTGATGCTGAGCATACCGGGTCAGTTCTTGCCCTTTGCGATAATGTTGAATATATGCGCAAGCTGCTGTCAGAGGGCTATGCCGGCAAGTTCAGCATTATATATATCGACCCGCCGTTCTTTACAAGATCCAAATTCAACGCAACGGTAACTGTGAAGGACGCTGACGGCGCAAGGCACCGCATCCGCCATCTTGCCTTTGATGACAGATTCGAGAGGAGCCTTGAGTGCTATATAGAGAATATGACGGTAAGACTTCTTCTCATGAGAGATCTGCTGGCTGATAACGGACTCATGTGGGTCCACCTTGACTGGCATTCCTCTCACTATGTCAAGATGGTCCTTGACGAGCTCATGGGCGAGAAGAACTTTGTCAATGAGATAATCTGGTGCTATAAGTCAGGAGGCTCAGGCAAGAAGCATTTCTCAAGAAAACACGACAACATCCTTGTCTACAGCAAGGCTCCGGGATACTATATCGACATCCCGCAGGAGAAGTCGTATAACAGAGGCTTCAAGCCATACAATTTCAAAGGTGTCAGGGAGTATCAGGACGATCAGGGCTGGTATACTCTTGTCAACATGAAGGATGTCTGGAATGTGGACATGGTAGGGCGTACTTCATCTGAGAGGACGGGCTATGCAACACAGAAGCCTCTTGAACTCATGAAGCGCATAATCCTTGCAGGCTCTCGTGAGGGAGATCTAGTAGGTGACTTTTTCTGCGGAAGCGGCAGCTTTCTTGAGGCTGCGGAGATTTCGGGACGAAGATGGATGGGCTGCGACAATGAAAAGCTTGCAATATCCATGACAAGAAAGAGAATGATCCACAGAGGCGCTGATTTTGTCTGTGAATACGGGAGCGACAGAGCCTCTGCCGGAAGGGCTTCGGCTAAGGTATATGACAGGATACTGCTTGAGAATGGCAGAGTCATGTACAAATGCGGTATAGAAGAATTCAAGCCGGATATCGATACAGGATATATTCAGATGAGCGACAGGGGATTTATAGAACAGGCAATAGAGAGTGATCCCATGCAGCTGATCGACTATGTAATGATAAATAATGAGAACACTGAGGCCGGAGTCATCGAAGTTGAGTTTGACGATATGACATTCGTCGGCAATGAGAATGCCAGGCTGACTCTCGTAGATATCTTCGGAAGAGAGTACTCTGTCGAGATGCACAGGCCTTCTGCTATTAATGATAGGGGGTAATAAGATGCAGGATAACAAGAACAAGACCGACAAAAAGTCCAAACACACTGTCAGGCTCAGCAAGCCTCAGAAGATAAGCAATCTGGACAAGAAGCTTGCAAGAGAAGAGGCTGCCGCCAAGCAGGCCAACTATATTGCAGCGCACGATCCTGAGCTTAAGGGCAAGACACGGCTGCAGGCAAGGGCGACAGAAATCTCACTTGCACTTGTTGCTGCTCTGATCGGATCAGCTGCGACAGTATGCATAATGCTTCCGAACGGACTGACATTCGGGGGAATCACCGGTATAGCAAGGATCATCCAGAGCTATACAAGCTGGAACTACTCGCTTATTTACTATGCTCTTTCCATGGTTATCATGGTTATAGTATGGATCAACCTCGGATTCAAAGAAGTCCGTAAGATCATCCTCATGTCCATCGCATATCCTACATTCATGCTGCTCCTGGAGCTTTCGAAGGTGCAGTATGTAAGCGATGACAAATTCCTTGCGGCAGTATTCTGCGGGGTAGTAATGGGTGTATCGAATGGTCTGACATTCAAGGCGGGCTTCTCGTCAGGCGGAACCGATTCGCTTGCGAAGGTGATCAAATATAAGAGTATGCCGCATCTTGGCATCAATGACATAACATTTGTCATCAACACGATAATCGTCGCTCTGAGCGCGATTATTCTCGGCCTGAACATAGCTCTGTACGCAGTACTGACGATCTATGTATCGATGAGAATAGGTGAGGCGGTAATGTTCGGTCTGTCGACGAAGATCGTTGAACTTGAGATAATACCGGGAGATCCGGAAGCTTTGACAAAGTACATCATGGAAGAACTCGGAAGAGGTGTCTCCAGTGTTGAGATCACAGGAGAGTATACGGGCGACAAGAGAAAACAGCTCAAGATCCTCTGCTCACCTAGAGAGAGCTTCCTGATCAAAAGACACCTCGCCAAAAATGATCCTAAGTCGTTCGTAGCGGTTTACGGTGTAAATTCAGTATGGGGTGTCGGAAGAGGATTCTCAGATATCCGAAGCATGGAGTAATCTCTCATCTGCCATGGAGACAATAAGTGAAGCTATCAGATTGATAGTTCTCGGACCGAGGATCAGATAGCCATTGACGCAATCAGGATCCTCGCTGAGATCTATTCCGAGCTTCTCTGTATCAATATAGTAATCATTACCAAGACGCCCTGCAGGGGCGTCTATTTCGTATGAAGAAGTTGCGGCATTGAAGACGATAGTAAGAGGGTCATCCATATCAGGGAAGAACGCAGCCGAAACAGGGCGCGCGCACTGATCGCCGGTGATACGGAGAAGAGACTTGGATCTTGAAAGATGAGGCCTTACAGTATACTTGCCGCCCAGGACAGGAAATCCCAGCTTAGCTATCGCATCATCGAAATCTTCGATGTCATTCAGCGCAAGATACATGAGCCTGTGAAGCTGCAGAACATCCTCTCTGTTGTGGGTGAGGATTATCTTCTCAACTGTTGTATTACCTGTCACAGAATACTCGTCAAAGAGTGCGATGCTCTCGCGGCCAGTTATCGTATCCTGCCTGTCTGAGAAGATCCCATAGTAATTCTCGATCGACATCTGACTCAGAGACGAGAGATGGCTCCTGAGATCCGATCCCTTGTTGAGCAGCCTGTACAGGTCGAAGTTATACATGCTGAGATGACCCTCGGTGAATGTGGATTCGAGGCGTTTGTTGAAGAAAGGCACATCAAAAGCCTGGCCGTTGAATGTTATGAGGTAATCGGTCCCTTCGGCTCTGAAGAAGTCCAGAGTCGCCTCAAGGACACGGTTCTCTTCATAGTGATTCTCGGCAAGGAACTGCGTGATCCTTACGCCTGTATCAGTTCTTGTCAGCATGGCAGTAAGACAGACCTTGCTGCGCGCAGGGTCGAGGCCGGTTGATTCTATATCGAACACGCAAGGCCTCATGCTGCCAAAGTATCTGGCAAACTGATGCGGATATTCACCTGTGATCCTGTAATCTCTCGTGAAGGTTTTCATGGGTCCACGCTACCACAAAGATAGCAACAATTCAAGGCGGGAAAAATATTCAGACAAAGTGAAAGAGACTGCGGGGGGAGCAGTCTCTCTCGAAAAAGGGTATTGGGACTAGAGATTAGGAATCGCATTCCGTGATCCCTATCGGCATTATAACTTTCGTTTGGTGCAAATGCAACTTAATAATTCCTTAAAATCTCAAAAAAACAAGAATAAGAAATTAAGAACAATATATAAAAATCAGACATTAAAGAGGAAGTGAACGACATCTCCGTCCTTGACTTCGTATTCTTTTCCTTCTGATCTGAGCCAGCCTTTTTCCTTGGCTGCTGACAGTTTGCCTTCGCATTCCATCAGCTTGTCATAGGCGATAGTCTCTGCTCTGATGAAGCCTTTTTCGAAATCTGAGTGGATCTTGCCGGCAGCCTGTGGAGCCAGAGTTCCTCTCTTGATGGTCCATGCTCTTGTCTCATCTTCACCTGTAGTAAGGAAGGAGATGAGGTTGAGAAGGGAGTATGAGGACTTGATCAGCTTGTCTAGTCCGGCCTCTTCGATGCCCATATCTTCAAGGAACATCTCACGCTCTTCGTCTTCAAGCTCAGCGAGCTCAGCCTCTATCTTAGCGCAGATAACTACGACCTCAGAGCCTTCAGCCTCAGCAAATTCTCTGACTGCCTTGACGTAATCATTATCTTCGCCGGCGACATCATCTTCAGATACATTAGCTGCATAGATAACAGGCTTGTATGTAAGAAGATCGAGAGACCTTACGAATGCTGCCTGCTCTTCGTCAAGGTCTTCAAAGCTCCTTGCTGTGTTGCCGGCTGCAAGGTGATCGTATAGCTGATGGAGAAGGTCAAGCTCTCCGCGGGCTGACTTGTCAGCCTTGGCCTGCTTCTCAGTCTTGGCGATCCTGCGCTCAAGTACCTCCATGTCTGCTATTATGAGCTCCATGTTGATGGTCTCTATATCGCTGACAGGATCGACCTTGCCGTCAACATGGACGACATTAGGATCGTCAAAGCATCTTACTACATGAACGATGGCCTCGACCTCACGAATATGACCGAGGAACTTGTTGCCGAGGCCTTCGCCCTTGGATGCACCCTTGACAAGACCAGCTATATCACTGAATTCGATCGTTGTATAGATGGTCCTCTTGGAATTATATACACGTGACAGTGTTGTTACACGCTCGTCAGGAACTGTAACTACACCGACATTAGGCTCGATGGTACAGAAAGGGTAGTTGGCAGCCTCTGCACCGGCCTTGGTTATTGCGTTGAATAATGTGCTCTTGCCTACGTTAGGCAATCCTACGATTCCGAGTTTCATAATTATTGTTATCTCCTGATTGTTATCATTGGATGTAATGACCGCTCTATTACGCGGCGCGTATAATTTTAACATATAGAAGGATGTTTTTCTATCTACTTGACACAATTAGACCGCAGTATAAAATTAGATATGGACATTATTACTACATAACTATCACGGAGTGCAGATATGAATCAGGCAGCTAACAGGATCAGCAGACTCAGAGATCTCATGGCAGAGAATAATTTCGATGCGTACATCATACCTACTGCTGATTACCACCAGAGCGAGTACGTAGGAGAGTATTTCAAGGCAAGACAGTTTATAACAGGCTTTACCGGGTCTTATGGTACAGCTGCGATCACTTCCGGTGATGCCGGTCTCTGGACTGACGGCAGATATTTCACTCAGGCTGCCAGGGAGCTGGAAGGCAGTGGTGTCCGCCTGATGAAGATGTTTGTGGATGACACACCATCGACTGCAGAGTGGCTCGCAGATAAGGTGCCTTCCGGAGGCAAGGTTGCCTTCGACGGAAGAGTTCTCTCCGTAGAGGAGGGGATGGAACTTGAGCAGGCATTCGAAGGAAGAGGAATAAGTCTTGTATATATGACAGACCTCATCTCGGAAGTCTGGGAAGACAGGCCTGAGATGTCCTGCAAGCCATGCTTCTATCTTGATGAGAAATGGACAGGCGAGAGCACAGCTCACAAGCTCTCAAGAGTCAGGAGCAAGATGGAAGAATCCGGTGCCGGAGTTCATATAATAGCCTCGCTGGATGATATATGCTGGCTTCTCAATTTCAGAGGGGATGACATAGATTTCTTCCCGCTGACACTTTCATACTGCATGGTCTGGATGGATCATGTCGATCTGTATATCGATGAGAGCAAGCTGAATGACGAGATACTGGCTCATTTTGCGCAGGATAATGTTCTCGTCCACCCATATAACGATATCTACCGGGATGCAGCTGCTATAGCTTCTGATGAGACCGTTCTGATCGACCCTATGAAGCTTAACTATGCACTATATAAGAGCCTCAGCTGCAATATAGTCACATCACAGAATCCGACAATTCTGATGAAGGCGATGAAGAATCCGGTCGAGATCAGCAACATCAGAGCTGCTGAGATCAAGGACAGCGTAGCTCTGACTAAGTTCATACACTGGGTCAAGACAAATTACGATAAGATCACGATTACGGAGCTTTCTGCTTCAGACAAGCTGACATCTCTCCGCCGCGAGCAGGAGGGATATATAAGAGATTCATTTGAGCCTCTTCAGGCATTTGGCGAACACGCAGCTATGATGCACTATTCGCCATCCCCTGAGACTGATGTCGTACTGAAGGAAGGCGGCATGCTTCTTTCGGATACAGGCGGAGGCTATTATGAGGGTTCTACCGACATAACCAGGACAACTGTCCTCGGTCATATCAGTCCTGAGCTCAAGAAGTATTACACAGCCGTATTCCGCTCGATGCAGCATCTTGCAGCAGCTAACTTCCTGTACGGGAATCATGGCTGGTCGCTCGACGTCCTTTGCCGCCAGCCTATATGGGACCTGAACCTGGACTATCAGTGCGGAACGGGACACGGATTTGGCTATCTCGGCAGCATTCACGAGCCGCCGACAGGTTTCCGCTGGTACATCGTTCCTTCCAAGAACGAACATCATCAGTTCGAAGAAGGCATGTGCGTCACCATCGAGCCGGGAATATATGAAGAGGGCGACTTTGGCATCCGTATCGAGAACAATGTCGTCACTGTCAAAGGGGAGAAAAACAAGTACGGACAGTTCATGCATTTCGAGATGCTGACCTATGTTCCGATAGACCTTGATGCGATCGACCCTGACGAGCTGACAAAGTCAGAACGTGAGTGGCTCAATGATTATCACAGCAAATGCTATGACAAGCTTTCACCTTTCATGACAGAAGAAGAGAACGAGTGGCTTAAGAAATATACCAGAGCTATCTGAGAAAGGAGGTCATCCTAATGGCTTCAGGAATCAAAGAAAGAATAATAGACACTGCTTGGGACCTGTTCCGCAAGAAGGGCTTCGGTGAGACCACTATCAATGACATCATAAGAGAAGCCGCAATATCCAAGGGAACATTTTACTATTACTACCGCAGTAAGGATGATCTTCTTGATACTCTTTCGGTTATCCTCGACAGAGAGTATGAGAGGCTTGATGCTGAAGAAGATAAGAATATGAGTGCATTTGACAAGCTTATCTACATCAACAGGGAAGTCCATACTTTCATCAATGACAATATCGATCACAGGCTGATTGCTTATCTGTATTCGGCACAGATCATCAAGGACGAATCATCGAGTCTGCTTGACAGGAACAGATACTATTTCAGGTATCTGGAGAAGATATTCGAAGAAGGCAAGAAATCCGGAGAGATCAGAGATGACCTTACTACATCAGAACTGGTCAAATACTACGGACTTGCCGAGAGGGCTCTGGTCACTGACTGGTGCATGAATAATGGCGATTATCATCTGGGCGAATACAGCGAGAAAATCTTCCCGCTGATGATCCAGGGCTTAAGGAAAGAATAGATATGGATAACAGCAAATTAAACAGAATCAAAGAACGTATGGCGGCGCAGGGAATGCCGCAGATGATCATTTCAGACCCTGTATCGATTTTCTATCTTACGGGCAAATGGATTTTCCCGGGAGAGAGATTTCATGTACTTTATCTGAACACTTCCGGCGGTGACCGCTTCATCCTGAACAGGCTTTTCCCTCAGGCAGAGGACCTCGGTGTTCCTATCACTTACTATGACGATACCGAGGATGGCTGCGAGGTGCTCGCAGGGTACATGGATAATGAAGCACCTGCCGGCATTGACAAGAACTGGCCTGCCAGATTCCTTCTGAGGCTTCAGGAGCTCGGCGGCGCCAGCCGTTATCTGAACGGTTCGGTGATCGTAGATAAGGTCCGCCAGATCAAAGACGAAGGTGAGCAGCAGGCAATGAGAGAGTCTGGAGCTATGCTCGACAGAGTTATGGGCAAACTGATCCCATGGGTCTCAAAGGGCATGACCGAGAGGGAGCTGAACGCTAAATGCCTAGAGCTTATCAGAGAAGAAGGCTTCGAGGGGCCGTCATTCGATCCGATCACAGCTTATGCAAGAGGAGCTGCGGATCCGCACCACATCACTGACGACAGCCTCGGCAGCTTTGGCGACTGCGTGATCCTTGACATCGGAGGAATGCATGATAATTATGCCTCCGACATGACCAGAACTGTATTCATCGGCGAAGTCAGCGAGAGACAGAAGGAGATATATAACATCGTTCTGGAGGCTAACAAGCGTGGTATTGCAATGGCAAAGCCTGGCAACAGAATGAGTGATGTTGATAAAGCAGCCAGAGATTATATCACCGAGATGGGATTCGGCGAATACTTCACTCACAGGACCGGGCATTCCATAGGACTTGAAGACCATGAGACGGGTGATGTATCTATGGTCAATGATGAGATAATAGAGGCCGGACAGTGCTTCTCTGTAGAGCCTGGAATTTATCTCTATGACGAAGGCATCGGTGTAAGAATAGAAGATATCGTCCTTATCACAGAGGATGGCTGTGAGGTCCTCAATAACTATCCTAAGGAAGAGATAATTGTAGTACCGGAGAGCAAGTGATCCTGGGGGAACATAGAATGGCTAAGATAACAGAAGGATATATGCCTTACATGGGGCATGAGACATATTACAGAATCACAGGCGAGAGGAAGGATAACGGCAAAGCTCCTCTTATCTGTCTCCACGGCGGACCGGGTTCGACTCACAATTACTATGAGGTCCTCGACAATGTGGCGGATGAAGATGACCGTATGATCGTTATGTATGATCAGATCGGATGCGGCAATTCATATCTTGAAGGACATCCTGAGCTCTGGAATCTCGACGTATGGATGAATGAGCTGTTTGCCCTCAGAGAGCATCTTGGTCTCGATCAATGCCATATCATAGGCCAGTCATGGGGAGGCATGATGCTCATTGCCTATGGCATCGACTATAAAGACAAACTCGAAGGCGTGAAGTCGTTCATCATATCCAGCGGCCATCCATCGAGCAGTCTGTGGGAAAGAGAAGGCCTCAGAAGAATCAGAATGATGCCTGAGGATATGCAGGAAGCCATTTACAAGGCCCTGGATTCAGGTGATTTTACCGGAGAGGCGTATGACAGGGCTGTACAGGAATATATGGACAGATACTGTAATTACTGGCTGGGAGACGATGTTCCTGAGTGCTGCTCAAGACCAAAGCGTTCCGGAAGTGAATCCTATGTATGCGGCTGGGGCCCGAATGAATTCGCTCCTACAGGAACTCTCAAGGACTTTGAGTATGTGGACAGACTGGGTGAGATAGAAGTACCGTCTCTGATCATGAGCGGGATCTCGGATCTGTGCTCGCCGCTGGTAGCTAAGACCATGCATGACGGTATCAGAGGATCGGAATGGATACTCTGGGAGAGAGCACGTCACACATGCTTTGTCGACAGACATGATGATTATTGCATAGAACTTATCAAGTGGATGAACAGCCACGACAGATAATTAATAAAGCTGGAGCCTCAGGACTCCTGCTTGTTGCTTTCGATAGGGAAATGCGATGCTGCATATCTGTAAAGAATGATTCCGCCGATTATAGCACATAGGCTGATGACCTGAGCCTGCTTGAATGGGCCTATCATCAGACTGTCGGTCCTCAGAGACTCCACGAAGAATCTCTCTATGGAATACAGGATCGCATACAGAGCGAAGGTCTGTCCGTATGCCTTCCTTCTGTTCTGATCCCACCAGCTCAGGAAGATGAAGAGCAGGAGACACCATATAGATTCATACAGGAAAGTAGGGTGGACCTTGACTCCATCCACAAGAATGCCCCATGGAAGGTCTGTAGGACCGCCATGTGCTTCGCCGTTGAAGAAGTTGCCCCAGCGTCCGATTGACTGAGCCAGTGCAACAGTAGGAATCATCAGATCGAGCATGTTGAGGACGCTTATCTTCTTGTGGCGGCATACAAGATAAATCGTGATGGCGCCGAAGATCAGGCCGCCGTGGATAGCAAGGCCGCCGCTGCGAATATCAAGAGCTTCGCCGATTGAATGATAGTAACTGATATTGAATAATACGTAATACGCTCTGGCTCCGATGACTCCGATAGGGAGCATCCACAGAGATGTATCAAGTACGTCATCTTCAGTAAGACCATGTGTATGAGCTCTCTTGGCTGATATGAGAACAGCGAGCAACATACCGCATGCTATGAGGATTCCATACCATCTGATTTCAAAATTTCCAATACTGAATGCTATAGGATCGGGATGTGACATATTACCTCCGGAATTGTATCTAAAAAAATTACTCGAATAGTATACCATAATTTGAATTAAATTGTTGACATCGGTCAGATGTTTTGTTAATATAATCAAGCGCGATTTGATAAAACAAATTGCAAGTGTGGCGGCGTAGCTTAGTTGGCTAGAGCGTCCGGTTCATACCCGGAAGGTCACTGGTTCAAGTCCAGTCGCCGCTACCAAGACGGGCGCATAGCTCAGCTGGGAGAGCACCTGCCTTACAAGCAGGGGGTCATAGGTTCGAGCCCTATTGCGCCCACCAGTAACCTTGTGTTACATCATAAGGTGGCCGGGTAGTTCAGCTGGTTAGAATGCCAGCCTGTCACGCTGGAGGTCGACGGTTCGAGCCCGTTCCCGGTCGCCAATTTTTTTTCTACATATCCGAGTGTGGTGGGTGTCGTCAAGTGGTTAAGACCCTGGGTTGTGGCTCCAGTATTCGTGGGTTCGAATCCCACCATCCACCCCAAATATCCTTTGATACAGATGAGGATATGTGGTACAATACATATTGCTGATGGGGTATAGCCAAGCGGTAAGGCAACGGATTCTGATTCCGTCATTCGCAGGTTCGAATCCTGCTACCCTAGCCAAGAACTATGATGCCGGACAGCTAGTCCGGCATTGTGGCGACATAGCCAAGTGGTAAGGCACGAGTCTGCAAAACTCTGATCCCCGGTTCAAATCCGGGTGTCGCCTCCAACTAAGACTGCAATAGCAGTCTTTTTTATTATTATTGATTATTTTGTTTATATACTATATTATTCAATTCAGCCGCTTTTCTATACTACAGGCGGCATGATTGATGCTTTTTTTCAATTTTGAGGGAGGGTACGCCATTGAAAAAGAAAATTTTGGTCTCGTTACTTGCTATGTTTGTGATTGTTGCCTCTATTGGGCTGTCGGCTTGCAGTAGTGAGTCTAATGGTGAAGTGTATGTTTATAGCTACGGTGACTATTTTGATCCGGCTATAACTGAGGACTTTGAGGCTGAGACTGGTATTAAGGTCATTCTCGATACATATGATACAGCAGAAGAAATGTACACTGTAATCCAGAATGATGCGACTACATATGACTGCATTTGCACTTCGGATTATATGATAGAGAAGATGATCAGCAACGAAATGCTCGCAGAGCTCAATAAGGATAACATTCCTGAGCTTGAGAATATTTCAGATGTATACATGAAGAAGTCTGAAGTATTTGATCCGGGCAACAAGTATTCTGTACCATATATGGCCGGTATCGCAGGAATAATCTATAACAAAGAAATGGTAGGAGACACCGAAATCGATTCATGGGAAGATCTGTGGGACGAGAAGTTCGCAGATAGCATGGTAATGCCTGACAGTGTCAGAGATGCATTCATGATCGCTCTCAAGAAGCTTGGATACTCCGAGAACAGTACAGATGAGAACGAGATCAAGGCAGCAGCAGATGAGCTCATCAAGCAGAAGCCTCTTGTTTATAAATATGCTAATGACTCGGCCAGAGACCTTCTTGCTGACGGATCAGCTGCTATAGGAGTCGTCTGGAATGGCGAGTATATGTATACTAAGGATCTCAATGAGAATGTTGAATACGTAGTTCCTAAGGAAGGTTCTGAGTTCTTCATTGACTCATGGATCATCCCTGCAAAGGCTGCTAACAAGGAGAATGCTGAGAAGTGGATCGATTATCTCTGCAGAGCAGAGGTAGCTGCAAAGAACTTTGATTATCTGTACTACACAACACCTAATGAAGCCGCTCTTGAGCTGATTGATGAGGAAGTACTCGGAGAGACAGCGATCTTCCCGACAGACGATACCATCAATAGCTGCGAATCTCTCAGGATGCTTGATGATGCAACTACAGATCTTTACAGCAAATACTGGAAAGAGGTCAAGGCTAATTAATAGAATGTAAAGAACTCTTTACAGTAAAGCATACTTTACATTTATTTGCATTTTAAAACCCGGTCACATGTGTGGCCGGGTTTTTGCTTACTTGACGCTTCTGCAATTTGTCACTTTGCATTCTTGCCTAATCTGGCAGGTTTTCTGATCTTGCGGTGACTGGATTTATCTGATGCGGCAGCTTGTGAGTCTTCGCTGTCCGGATAGTCAGCAGGGATCTCGAGTTTGTTGGTAACAGGGATCCTCTCAAGCTCTCCGAAGTATTTGTCATAATCTGCCTGATACATCTGCATGTACTCTTCATTGTTGGAGTGGTGCAGATCGTGAACGTATGAGTGCTCATTACCGAAGATCTCGGAATTGTCTTTCTCAAGTATATATACGGCGATATCACTGCACTTATCTGAAATGTGTTCGATGTTCGTCAGGATAGCCTGATAGTAGATACCATTTACTGCATCACACAGATGGTTGACCATTCTGTATACATGCCTTGCATTCATTCCTTCAATGAGGTCGTCGATAACTTCTTCGAGTGGCTCTACCTTAGCTGCAAGAGCGGTATCTTTGCTCTTGTAGGCTGCTGTAACTGTCTCAAGGATCTCATAGATTGCGTTGAAAGCAACTCGCAGCTCGGCCATAGCATTTACTGAGAACTGCTTGTTCTCGGCTTTCAGCTTCTCGATCTCATCGGATATATTGACTGCAAGGTCTCCGATCCTCTCGTAGCATATCAGAGCCTTGAGAATGGAATTCTGCTGCCTTGTATCGACATCTCTTGTTACATAAGGCGAAAGAGAAACGATATACTTGTTGGCTGCGTCAGTCATACGGTCGAGGAGGTCCTCACGCTCTTCGATACGCTGACTTCTCTTAGGATCATATTCATATATCTGCTTGACGCAGGCATCGAAGTTGTGGATAGCGATCTCACTCATCTCAAGAACGACTCTTTCAACCTGATCGAGCGCGATAGCAGGTGATGAGAAGAAGCGTTCGTCGAGTCCGTCAAGTGCAGCAATGGCACTTTGATCTTCGGCTGCTATAGGCTCATCATGAACTATCGATACTGTGATCTTCTCGAACAATGGAGTGAGAGGAAGAAGAGCTACTGCAGGTATGAGTCTGAAGAGACCATGCAGATTAGCTACACCTCCTGAGTTAAGTGTCATTGTCCAGATCTCATCACTGATCAGACCGGTCATTCTTCCGACGGCTATCAGAAGAGTGATGAGGAGGGCAGCGAACACATTGTAGACTATATGAACGACAGCGGTTCTTCTCTGGCTCGGCTTTGCACCGATGCGGCTGACGAGATAGGTTGTAAGGCAATCTCCGATGTTGACGCCGATGATGACTGCGAAGACAGCCTGGAAGTTGACACCGATCGAGCTGGCGACAGACTGGATGATACCGATAACTGCTGACGAGCTCTGAACAACGCCGGTTACAACAATACCTGACAGGAATCCAAGGAAGTAGTTGTTCTGGAATGCTGTAAGAAGACTGCTGAGCTGTTCACCGAAGCCTGCTACTACATCGCTCATGTAAATAAGGCCCATGAACAGGATACCGAATCCGCATGCGATGTTGCCCACAGTCTTGGATGAACCGCTTCTTACGAACATTATCATTACTATTCCGATAACCAGTGCCAGCGGCGCAAGGTTGTCGGCCTTAAAGAAGTAAAGGGGGCTGTCCATTCCTGAACTAACATCCATCAGTCTGATGATCTGAGCAGTGATCGCAGTACCGACGTTGGCGCCGAGAACAATGCCTACAGACTGGTGGAAGGTTAGCAGACCTGCACCGACAAGACCTACAGTTATTACAATTGTAGCTGTCGAGCTCTGTATGATGCATGCAACCAGCATGCCGAGGATAAATCCCATGACTGGCTTGTTCGTGACTTTGGCCAGAACTGTCTTGAGGGCACCTCCGGAAGAGCTTTTGAGGCCGTCTCCCATGACTCGCATTCCATAAAGGAACATCGCAAGTCCGCCAAGAAAGGCGATGATCGTATAGAATATCTGCATATTGTAATAGTGTTCCTCTCTGGATATTAGATATCCTGATTAATTTGTTAAATTACAAATTATATAATATTGGAATTTTCACCAACTATATTATATGTACAGAGATGCCTCGAGTAAAGTTGTTTCAGTATGTAAAAGCTATAGATAAAATACATTTTGCAGCAATATAGGCATCTTTTCTGAAAGCCTCACTTTGCATATTGACTTATTCCTACCTCGGTGGTAGGATTTGTCGGGAAAGGAGGATAAAGGAAATGATGGTTTCAACTAAGGGCAGATATGCTCTGACGGTTATGACCGATATAGCAAGGAATTCGGATGGGGGCTATGTTTCACTTGCAGACATCGCCGAGAGACAGAAGCTTTCCATGAAATACCTTGAAAGCATCATAGCCATCCTCAACAAGGGAGGCCTGCTTGAGAGCCTGAGAGGTAAGAACGGCGGATATAAGCTGGCCAGAGATCCCGGGGATTATAATATCAGCGAGATATTGCTTCTGACTGAGGGCACTCTTGCGCCGGTCAACTGCATCATGCAGGATGGTGTTCAGTGCGAGAAAGCAGCAACCTGCAGTACTCTGCCGCTTTGGGCGGGACTGGACAAAGTGATAGAGAACTATCTCAGCAAGATCACGCTTGAAGATATTATAAATGGCAATCGCCGCAAGATGCTTGGCGATTACTGTGATCATTGTGACACATTATAGGAGGGAATGATAATGAGAGTTTATGCGGATAACGCAGCAACTACATATCTCAGCAAGACTGCAAGAGATAAGCTTATTGAGTGCCTTGACAACTACAATGGCAATCCTAACAGCCTTCATACTGATGGACAGCGCACTCAGGAAATACTTGATGAGGCAAGAGAGATCGTTGCCGGATGCATCAATGCTAAGAATCCTAATGAGATCTACTTTACATCCGGTGGATCTGAGGCTGATAACCAGGCTCTTCTGAGCGCAGCAAGAGTTCTCGCCGCTAAGGGCAAGAAGCACCTTGTAACGCTCAATATCGAGCACCATGCTATTCTTCACACCATGGCCAAGCTCGAGAAGGAAGGCTTTGAAGTAACTTATCTCAAGCCGCAGCTTAACGGAATTGTGGATGTCGAAGATGTCAGGAATGCAATAAGAGAAGATACTGCTCTGGTTTCTGTCATGTTTGCAAATAACGAGATGGGAGCTATTCAGCCTATCCCTGAGATCGGTGCTATCTGCAAGGAGAAGGGCGTTCTTTTCCACACTGATGCTGTTCAGGCTGCAGCACACCTCCCTATAGATGTTCAGGCAATGAATATAGACATGCTCTCAATGTCCGGACACAAATTCCACGGACCTAAGGGCGTCGGCATTCTGTATGCACGTAATGGCATAAGACTTGTCAATGTCATCGAAGGCGGAGCCCAGGAGAGAGGCAAGAGAGCCGGTACGGTAAATGTTCCGGGAATAGCTGCTATGGCTGTTGCTCTCAAAGAGGGCTGCGACAACATGGAAGTGAATATGAGCAAGGTAAGGGCTCTCAGAGACAGACTTATCGAAGGTCTCAAGGATATACCTTATTCACAGCTTAACGGAGATCCGGTCAGAAGACTCCCTGGTAATGTCAACTGGTCATTCGAGGGTGTTGAGGGAGAGAGCCTTCTTCTGCATCTTGACATGTATGGCATAGAGTGTTCATCCGGCTCAGCATGCACAAGTGAATCTCTCGACCCGTCACACGTGCTGACAGGTATGGGTGTTCCGGTTGAGGCTGCACATGGATCACTTAGATTCAGTCTCGATATCGAGAATACTGAAGAGCAGATCGACTACGTGATCGAGAAAGTCCACTCAGTAGTCAACTATTACAGGAACATGTCCCCATACTGGGAAGATCTTGAGAACGGAACAAGGGAACACTGTATCCCTGAACATATGTAAGCAGGTTTGAAAGGAGAATAATAGTTATGTCACTTTATACAGATAAGGTAATGGATCATTTTGAGCACCCACGCAATGTAGGAGTAATTGAAGACGCCGATGGAATCGGTGAAGTAGGAAACCCTCTCTGCGGAGATATCATGAAGATGTATCTTAAGGTCGAGGACGACAAAATTGCAGATGTCAAGTTCAAGACCTTTGGCTGCGGAAGCGCTATCGCTACAAGCTCTATGGCTACAGAGCTCATCAAGGGCAAGACCTTGGACGAAGCACTTGAACTTACTAACAAGGCTGTAGTAGAGGCTCTTGACGGACTTCCTGCAAGAAAGATCCACTGCTCGGTTCTTGCAGAAGATGCTATCAAGGCAGCTCTTGTAGACTACTATACAAAATCTGGCAGAGAGATGCCTGAGAGCCTTGTCGGATTTGAACCGCATGAAGACTAATCGCATCTCCAAAACAAATCATCAATAATACAATCTTATCGAATAGATTTTTAGAATATGCATAACCCGAAGTCCGCCTGTATAATTAAGCGGGCTTTTCGGTTGTAATGTCGATTGTACATTAATTGTACAACAAATTGAACAATTATGTTGTATAATACAAATTACAGAGACTGCTAGGGTTCTTTTTCGTTAGAATTCACAACAGTCCAGGAAAGGGCAATTGCAATGAAAGAAAGAAAAGTCATGAAGCTTGCTTCAAGAGGAAAGAGGCTCGGAGCATTCTGTATCGATGCTGTGATTCCTGTTGTATCAGGTCTTATCTTCACTATTACGATCCTTGTCCTGCTGTTCACAGTTAGAGCAAGGTCGGGATTCCCGGGATATGGGTTCAACAGTCCTTATTCTGAGTTCGGATACGGCTATGGATACGGATACAGCAGTGGAGTTCCGGCTGGAGCTGTAGCAGCGATCCTCATTTCGATGATCCTCTTTATCGCATACGTGGTTGTTCAGCTTGTTTTCTATAACAAGTCGAAGACGATCGGTAAAGCGGTCCTCGGGCTTCAGGTAGTATCGAGTAACAACGGTGAGCCTATAGGTTTCTGGAAGATGCTCTTCAGAGAGTGGTTCGTCAAGGCAGCTTCTGAGGCAGTCTTCCTGCTCGGATATATCTGGATACTTGTTGATGACAAGAACAGAGGCTGGCATGACAAGATCCTTGATACATTTGTAGTTGACCTTAAGGAATCAGAGAGACTCAGCATGCGTTCCCGCAGGGCTTCCAAGCCTTCAGTCAGTCCTGCACCTAAGCCTGCGCCGGCTCCTGACGCAGCGCTTCCGGCACCGGAGAACGAGCCCGTGCTCTCTGAAATGGTTGTCCAGGAAGAGGATACTGCACCTGCAGAACCTGCACCTGCGGAACCTGTACCGGCAGAGTCTGTATCTACAGAACCTGTATCTGCAGAATCTGCACCGGCAGATACTGCTCAAGACGAACAAAATGAATCTTATGATGAGAAGGTGGTAACTGATGAGCAAGAGTAAGGTTTCTCATAGAGAAAAACTTGCCCGAGACATTTACAAAATGACCTTTGAAACCGATAACTGCAGATTTACTGGCCCCGGTCAGTATGCTCTTATCAAAACATGCGGCGAGTTCCGCCCATATCAGATGTGTGATTATGACTGTGACAGGTTCACAATTGTTTTCAAGGCTGATAACAAATTCGGCAGAGAACTTGCCTCTCTGGAATATGGAGATGAATTAGAGACACAGACAGGACTTGGTAAAGGGTTTGATGTCGAGGCGATCCCTGATGATACGATGCTTGTAGCTGATTCGATGGGTGTATCGGAAATGCTTGAGCTCTCAAGAGCTCTGCTTATGAAGGGAAAACGTTTCAAGATGGTACTGGGATATCCGACCAAGGATTCGATGTACATGGTAGATTCATTCCGTAATATCTGCAACGAACTCGAGGTTCTGACACTTGATGGCAGCAACGGACGAGAGGGAATGGCATCAGATGCAGTCAGGAATGCTGCCTATATCTGTGCAAGCGGCTCTCCGGCGATGCTCAAGTCACTATCTGGGAAGACTGTTGACGGACAGTTCAGTCTTTCCGGAATGATGCAGATCTCAGGTGAAGAGAACGGAGACTTTGATGTAGGTATGAGTGAAGGAATGGTCAGATGCAGTAAAGAAGGCCCTGTATTTGACAAGAATCTTATAGACTGGAACACACTCTCTCTTGAGCGCTGGAACAGATCTACATACTGATCAATGTACCTCAGAAGATAGCCCTCTGAAGGATCACTTCAGAGGGCTCTTGAATTGCTGTATTTATAAATATTGCTAGCCTTCGGCAGGAGCTTCAGCAGGGGCTTCCTCGGTCTGGGCTTCTTCTTCGGTCTGAAGCTTTTCAGGCTCGTAGAGTGAAATGAATGCCTGATCTATAGCCTCACAGATCGCCTTTGCATTTGCCTCGAGATTGTTGTCGAAGAGGGCATTGTCGTCTACATTGTCGAGGAAACCTACTTCAACGATGCAGCATGGCATGGTGGCAACTGCAAGTTCTTCGTAGTTCTCGAGTTCAGACTGCAAAGTTCCGGCTCTCACCGTCCTCTCGGTAAAGCCCTGGGCTGCGAGGCTGCGGACTATATTGCCTGCGAGAAGCTGTGATTCAGGAGTGTTTGCCACCGGGATGAAGGCTTCTACACCCTGACCGGCACCATCAGCCTTGTTGCGGTGGATCGAGACCATGAGCTTAGCACCATTCTCGTTAGCCATCTGGCCTCTTGCAGCTCTCTCGACAGCCACATCTTCAGTACGAGACATGACTACCGTGAAATTGGCCTTCTCAAGTTGATCTCTGACGGCAAGGGCGAGCTTGAGAGTATCATCCTTCTCATAGCGGGCGCCGTTGTCTGAGCCGGGATCTTCTCCGCCATGTCCCGGGTCAATAAATACAACACCTCGCGAAGGTTCGGCGGCAGGAGGGGTCTCCTTGCTGCCTGCATATCTGACAGCAACAATTACAGCTATTATAAGAAGCAGAATGACAAGGACTGTTCTCCTGCGTCTCATTTGCTGACGGCGTCTCTTGCGTCTCTTCTCACGTATGAGTATTTGTCTTATTTCAGCATCTGTAAGCTGCATATGATCACCTCCTTCGGGAGATATTTTCTACCATAATAATAGAGGATATCGACATCTAAATCAAATAATATGGTATAATCAAATGCCAAATCTGATGAGTTTTCGCATCACTCATCGCTAATCATAGTTGACATTTGGTTTTTAAGGTAGTACAATTCACGTGTTGTGCTTAGACAACAAATTTACACGACGTCAGGAGGTGAGACTATAATATGGCACAGGTAATCGTAAGAGAGAACGAGAGTCTGGAAAGCGCTCTTAAGAGATTCAAGAGGTCTTGCGCTCGCGACGGCGTCATGGCTGAGCTTCGCAAGAGAGAGCACTACGAGAAGCCAAGCGTAAGACGTAAGAAGAAGTCTGAGGCTGCTCGTAAGAAGGCACGTAAGTATTAATAGACAATAATCAGGATGCGAACTTTACTCAAGAGGTTCGCATCTTATATTTTACAGGTATTTGGTTATTAAGAGATAAGGAGAACAGATATGGGACTTAAGCAGCAGCTTATGGCTGACTACAAGGAAGCAATGAAGAATGCTGACACCGTTCGCAAGAATACTGTCAACATGGTAAGAGCAGCAATCAAGCAGCACGAAGTAGATCAGAGAGTTGAACTTGAAGATGATGCTGACATCGTCAAGATCATCAAGAAGCAGGTCAAGATGAGAACCGACGCTCTTGAGGATTTTGCCAAGGCAGGCAGAGACGATATGGTCGAAGGCTACAAGAAGGAGATCGAGATCCTCCAGGCATACCTCCCGGAGGAGATGTCAGCTGAGCAGATCGCAGACAAGGTCAAGGAAGTTGCCGCTAAGATGGGCATCACTGACGGAATGAAGAACATGGGAGCTCTCATGAAGGGTGTCATGGCTGAGGTCAAGGACGCAGCTGACGGATCTACTGTCAACAAGATAGTTAAAGACTTCCTTAATGGCAAGCTTGACTGATATTCCTGAACAACAGAATACACAGAGGACAATATGACAGAATACAAGATAGATATTCCTGAAGGCATCAACGTGCAGGAACTGTTCGGCAACTATGATGCCAATGTCAGGGCGGTTGAGAAGATCACCGAGACAGAGATGGTCCTCAGGGACGGGGCTCTTACCATCAAGGGCAAGGACCCCGATCTTGCTATGCGTATAATAGGGAGACTGATAGAAGCTCTCCGCATAGAACCGGGACTCGATCAGCAGCGCCTTGGATATATCATCGACATGGAGACATCCGGCAGGAACTTTGACGAGAAGATAACCTCCAAGGATATTATTTGCTATACGCATACGGGAAGACCACTGAGACCTAAGACGCAGGCTCAGAAGGAATATGTAGACAATATCCGCAGCACTGATATGGTGTTCGGAATTGGTCCAGCCGGTACAGGTAAGACATATCTTGCATGCGCAATGGCAATTACTGCATACAAGAACAAGGAAGTAGAGAGGATCATACTCACAAGACCTGCAGTTGAGGCAGGCGAGAGACTGGGCTTCCTTCCGGGCGACATGCAGGAGAAGGTCGATCCGTACTTAAGACCTCTTTACGATGCTCTTTATGATGTGCTCGGTCTCGATGCCGCAGCCAAATTAAGAGAGAAAGGCGTCATAGAGGTCGTTCCTCTTGCGTATATGAGAGGAAGGACACTTGATAATGCCTTCATTATCCTTGATGAAGCTCAGAATACCACAAGAGAACAGATGAAGATGTTCCTCACGAGAATGGGATTCAATTCCAAGGTCGTGGTAACAGGAGATATCACCCAGATAGACCTTCCTTCAGGTACAATGTCAGGCCTCAAGGAGGCAAGGAAGGTACTGACAGGAGTCGAAGGTATCAAATTCAATTATTTCACCGAAGTCGACGTTGTAAGGCATGAACTTGTCAAGAGAATCATCAAGGCATATGAGTCTTATGACAATTCGGCCAAAGTCAGAACAAATACATCGAAAGGCAATAAGGTCAGCAGCAGATGACAGTTTATTACAGTGATGAAGACGGCAGATTGACGCCCGAGATCAAGGCTCTTATGGAAGAGGCAGCCATGAAGGCTGTGCAGCTTGAGTTCTGCGATGAGATAAGTGAGACGGGAATTGATCCTGCTTCCATTGATGCCGAAGTCAGCGTGACAGTCGTAGGGGGAGAAGAGATAAGGGAGCTCAACCGGGATTACCGTGGCAAGGACAGCGTTACAGATGTCCTGAGCTTTCCTCAGTTTGATGATCATGATGAACTGGCGGAGGATCTTCTTTCGGATGAATATACAACTCTCGTAGGAGACGTTGTGATCTGCTATGACAGAGCCGTCAGTCAGTCTGAGGAGTACGGGACAGGAATCACGAGAGAACTGGTATACCTCTTCGTTCACAGTATCCTTCATCTGATGGGATATGATCATGAAGAGGATGAAGAACGGAGAATAATGAGGGCCAGAGAAGAAGAGATTATGGCCGCGATCGGAGTAAGCAGATGAAGTCAGGTTTTATTGGAATAGTAGGACGCCCTAATGTTGGCAAATCAACGCTGATGAATGCGATGCTTGGCGAGAAGATCGCCATCACATCAAGCAAGCCTCAGACAACGCTCAACAGAATAACAGGAATATACACAGATACAGCTTATGATGACGGTGAAGGACTGCAGATGGTCTTTCTGGATACTCCCGGTATCCACAAGCCTCATAATAAGCTTGGTTCTGCCATCAATGAAACCGCTGTCAACACTCTCAGCGGAGTTGACGTAATACTTCTTATCGCCGACGGAACCAGAGAGTTTGGCAGAGGCGACAGTTCTGTTCTTGAGATACTTGAGAAGGTCGACACACCTAAGCTTCTTGCCATCAACAAGATGGATATGATGAGTCCGGAGCAGTATCTTGATCTCTACAACAGATATGAGAAGACTGGAATGTTCGATGACATCTACGGTGTATCAGCTCTTAAGGGCGACAACGTCGAGGTCCTCAGAGACACTTTGGCAGGATATATGCAGGATGGACCAATGTACTATCCGGAGGATATAGCAACTGATCATCCAGAGAGATTCATAGTCAGCGAGATCATCAGAGAGAAGCTCATGAATTATCTTGATGATGAGGTCCCCCACGGAGTGTTCGTCGAGATCGAATCCTTCGAAGAGGGCGAGCGTCTGACAGAGATCGGTGCAGTAATATATTGCGAGAAGAAATCCCACAAATCCATAATTATCGGTAAGGGCGGCAGCAAACTCAAGGGAGTAGGCAAGGCGGCCAGAAGAGAAATAGAAGAGCTTCTCGGATGCAAGGTCTATCTGAGCCTCTGGGTCAAGGTCAAAGAGAACTGGAGAGATTCAGACAGAATAATCAGGAGCTGGGGATATAAGGACGAATAGAGGACCGGAATAGTAAGGCATGCTGATAAGTGCAGAGGGTATAGTACTAAGACAACGCAAGATCGCTAATAACAAGCGCATGATAGTCATATTCACTCGTCAGTATGGCAAGCTTTCGGCTGGAACTTCCATCAATGAGAAGAGCCGCAATAAATCCGCTCTGGCACTGAGACCATTCACTTATGCGGAATATGATATTTTCAAAGGACGTGAATCCTACAGCATCAATTCAGCCTCTGTGAAGAAGAGCTACTATTCCATCGGAGAGGATATTGAGAGGTTCATGACGGCATCTTCTTTCATCGAATATCTCGATAAGATACTCCCTGATGAGGAAGCCATGCCGGGACTTTTCGATCTGGCGCTCGATTTCATGGAATCAGTTGCAAGGACCAATGCCAGACCTGATACTTTGCTATATGCATTTATTGTCAAGTCGCTGAGAATGCTTGGCGTAATGCCTGAACTTAAGTGCTGCGTGAACTGCGGCAAGCCGCTCGAAGCCTTTGGCCGCAGCAATGATGGAAAGGTGCCGGGCAGACTCAAGCTTTTCTCGGTTTCTTCAGGCGGAGTTATATGTGAAGAGTGTGCAAATCGCGAGAAATCGGACCCGGGCGCATTGATTTATGAGCCTGTATTCGATATAATCGATGTGTTTAGATATTTTTCAGATAAACCTATTTCAACCTTTGAAAAGGTCAGTCTCAAACAAGGTGTTTCAGATATGATCAGGCGTATTCTGGCTGAGTACACAGGGCGCTATCTTGGCGCTGATGTTCTCGGCAAGTCTAATGAACTGGAGGTACAATAACAATGGAAATCAACCTGGAAAAGATCGAATTAGTTAAGGATAGGACCGGATGCACTTATGCAGAGGCCAAGGAAGCTCTCGAGAAGTCGGAAGGCAGCGTTGTAGACGCTATCATCGATATCGAAGAGAAGCTCAATAAAGAATTTGACGCAGTAGACGGCGGAAGTCTCAAGGACAGCCCTATATTTGCCAAGATGAAGGAGATCGTCGAGAAGGGCAATGTTACTAAGATCCTCATCAGGAAGGGTGAGAAGACTATTGTTAATTTCCCTCTGACTGCAGGAGTTATCGGTGCTGTTCTTATTCCGTGGGGAGCTATCCTCGGTATAGTAGCTGCACTCGGAGCACAGTGCGAGATCGATTTTGTTGATGACAAGGGTGAAGTAATTGACATCAACGGCAAGGCCGTCGGAATGTATGACAAGGCTAAGGACGCTGTTATGAAGGGCGTTGACATGGCACAGTCAGCTATCGGCAAGGCAGGCAAGGAAGGCGGAACTATCGATGAAGTCCTTGACAAGGTAGAGGATTCTGCGTATAAATTCAGCGATAAGATGCAGGAATTCGGCGACAAGAGCTCTGCTAAGGTAAGCGAAGCATGGGACAAGCTCGACGATAACGGAACAGTAGACGACATCAGAGAAGCATTTGTCAAGGGCACTGCTAAGGTAATGGAGCTCTGGGACAAGCTCGAGAAGAGCGGCAAGATCGACGAAGTCAAGGAGACTGTTGAGAAGGTTGCCAGAAAGGCTGCAGATACAGCTAAAGGTATCGCCAAGGAAGCTTCCGAGAGAGCTGCTAAGGCTGAAGAAGACTTCAAGGCTGATGCAGATCAGGCAGCTGATGAAGAATTTAAAGACGAGGAGATTTAATTAATGGCTATAGATAAGACGGGTATGCCAGATGTAGAAAGAGCCGTAACAATGGAGAAGATCATAGCTCTGTGCAAGAACAGAGGCTATATCTTCCCGGGATCGGAGATCTACGGAGGGCTTGCTAATACATGGGATTTCGGACCTCTTGGTGTCGAGTTCAAGAATAATATCAAGGATGCATGGAGATCCAAGTTCGTAAGAGAGTCAAAGCTCAATGTAGGCCTTGATGCAGCGATACTGATGAACCCGCAGACATGGGTCGCATCAGGTCACGTAGGCGGATTCAGTGATCCGCTCGTTGACTGCAAGTCCTGCAAGACAAGATACAGAGCTGACAAGCTTATTGAAGACTGGTACAAGGAGAATGCTCCTGAAGAAGAAGTAGTCGTTGACGGCTGGTCCAACGAAGAGATGGAGAACTTCATCAAAGAGAAAGGCATTTGCTGCCCTGAATGCGGCAAGTCCGATTTCACAGGTATCAGACAGTTCAACCTCATGTTCAAGACCTTCCAGGGCGTTACTGAAGACTCCAAGGCTGAGATCTATATGAGACCGGAGACAGCGCAGGGCATATTCGTCAACTTCAAGAACGTACAGAGAACTGCTCGTAAGAAGATCCCGTTCGGAATCGCTCAGGTAGGCAAATCATTCCGTAATGAGATCACACCGGGCAACTTCATCTTCAGAGTAAGAGAGTTCGAGCAGATGGAGCTTGAGTTCTTCTGCAAGCCTGGAACTGAGCTTGACTGGTTTGCATACTGGAAAGACTATTGCGCTAACTTCCTCAAGGCTCTGGGACTCAGTGATGAGTTCACAAGACTCAGAGACCATACTAAGGAGGAGCTGGCACATTACAGTAATGCATGCACAGATATTGAATACCTCTTCCCGTTCGGATGGGGCGAGGTCTGGGGCATAGCATCAAGAACTGATTATGACCTCATGGCACATCAGAATCATTCCGGAGAGGATATGAGCTATCTCGATCCTGAGACCAATGAGAGATACGTTCCTTACTGCATCGAGCCATCAGTTGGTGTTGAGCGTCTCGTTCTGGCATTCCTTGTTGATGCCTATGACGAAGAGAAGCTCGTCGATGGCAAGGGCAAGGAAGATGTACGTACAGTACTCAGACTTCACCCGGCTCTCGCACCTTACAAGGCTGCAGTTCTGCCTCTCTCCAAGAAGCTTGAAGACGTAGCACTCCCAATCTATGAAGAACTCAGCAAGTACTTCATGGTAGAATATGATGCTTCAGGATCGATCGGCAAGAGATACAGAAGAGAAGACGAGATCGGAACTCCGTTCAGCATCTGCGTTGACTTTGATACAGCTGAGGACAATTCAGTAACTATCAGAGACAGAGATACTATGGAGCAGGTAAGAGTACCTGTAAGCGAAGTCAGAGCATATATTGAGGAAAGACTCAGATTCTAATCAGATAACCAAGTTATCCTCTGGACGCAGCAAGCCAGCTGCGACCAATTCTATATAACATACATAAAGGAGAAATAATTTATGGCAAAGTATGTTTACTCATTTAATGAGGGCTCCAAGGACATGAGAGCACTTCTCGGTGGTAAGGGAGCTAACCTTGCAGAGATGACCAACATCGGTCTTCCTGTACCATTCGGTTTCACAATCACAACCGACGTATGCAGAAAGTACACCGAAGATGGCGGAGTTCTTGATCAGGCTGTCATCGACGAAGTATGGGAGCATATCGCAGAGCTCGAGGAAGTAATGGGCAAGAAGTTCGGAGACAATGAGAATCCTCTTCTCGTATCCGTAAGATCCGGAGCTCCTGTATCAATGCCTGGTATGATGGATACAATCCTCAACCTCGGTCTCAATGATGTTGCAGTAGAAGGTCTTGCTAAGAAGACAAGCAACGAGAGATTTGCTTACGACAGCTACAGAAGATTCATCCAGATGTTCGGTGATGTCGTAATGGAGATCAAGAAGTCAAACTTTGATGAAGTATTTGATGGACAGAAGAAGAAGGCTGGCGTTGAGTTCGACGTAGAGCTTACAACTGAGGACCTCAAGGAAGTTATCAAGGGATATAAGGAAGTAGTTAAGAGAGAGCTCGGAAGAGAGTTCCCACAGGAGCCAAAGGATCAGCTGCTCGAGGCTATCAAGGCTGTATTCAGATCATGGAACAATGACAGAGCTATCCTCTACAGAAAGCTCAACGACATTTCCGATTCCCTCGGAACAGCTGTAAACGTACAGTCCATGGTATTTGGTAACAGCGGTAACAACTCCGGTACTGGCGTTGCTTTCACACGTAACCCTGCAAACGGCGAGAACAAGCTCTTTGGTGAGTTCCTCGTTAACGCTCAGGGTGAGGACGTTGTAGCTGGTATCAGAACACCTCAGCCTATCTCAGAGATGGCAGATGCTTTCCCTGAAGTATATGCACAGTTCGAGAAGATCGCTAACACTCTCGAGAACCACTACAAAGACATGCAGGACATGGAGTTCACAGTAGAAGACCGTAAGCTCTTCATGCTCCAGACACGTAATGGTAAGAGAACAGCTGCAGCTGCAGTAAAGGTTGCTGTAGACCTCGTTAAGGAAGGTCTCATCGACAAGGAGACAGCTGTAATGAGAGTTGAGCCTGATCAGATCAATCAGCTCCTCCACCCAGTATTCGACGCAGCAGAGCTCGCTAAGGCTACACCAGTAGCTAAGGGACTTCCTGCATCACCTGGTGCTGCAACAGGCCAGATCGTATTCTCAGCTGATGACGCTGCTAAGTTCGCAGAAGAAGGCAAGAAGGTTATCCTCGTAAGAGAAGAGACAAGCCCTGAGGACCTCGCTGGTATGGTAGCTGCTGAAGGTATCCTGACAGCTCGTGGTGGTATGACATCTCACGCTGCTGTAGTAGCAAGAGGAATGGGTAAGTGCTGCGTAGCAGGCTGCAAGGAAATCGTAGTAGACGAAGCTGCTAAGACAATGACAGTTGGCGGCAAGGTATATCACGAAGGAGACAGCATCTCCCTGAACGGTACTGACGGTAACGTATTCACAGAGGCTATCAAGACTCTTGCACCAGAGCTCTCCGGTGACTTTGGTCAGATCATGGAGTGGGCTGATGAGGCTAGAACACTCAAGGTAAGAACTAACGCTGATAACCCAAGAGATGCTAAGCAGGCTGTTGAGTTCGGCGCTGAGGGTATCGGACTCTGCAGAACAGAGCACATGTTCTTCGAAGACGATAGAATTCCTAAGATCAGAAGAATGATCCTTGCTGACACAGTAGAAGAGAGAAAGGAAGCTCTCGACGGTCTTCTGCCATATCAGAAGGAAGACTTCAAGGGCATCTACAAGGCAATGGGCGAGAGACCTGTTACAATCAGACTCCTGGACCCACCTCTTCACGAGTTCCTGCCTAAGACAGATGAGGACATCAAGCAGGTTTCTGAGCAGTTCGGAATCCCTTACGAGAAGATCGTAAACAAGACTCTCGAGCTCCACGAGTTCAACCCAATGCTTGGTCACCGTGGATGCAGACTTGCTGTAACATATCCTGAGATCGCTGAGATGCAGACAAAGGCTATCATCTCCGCAGCTATCGAAGTTCGTCAGGAAGAAGGCCTCGACATCGTTCCAGAGATCATGGTTCCACTGGTTGGACACGTTAATGAGCTCAAGTTCGTTAAGAAGACTATCGTTGAGGTAGCTGACAAGCTGATCGCTGAGGCTGGTATCGACATGAAGTACATGGTTGGTACAATGATCGAGATCCCAAGAGCTGCAGTTACAGCTGATGAGATCGCTGAAGAGGCTGAGTTCTTCTCATTCGGTACTAACGACCTGACACAGATGGGCTTCGGATTCTCAAGAGACGACACTGGCGCTATCATCAAGGAGTATGTAGCACAGGGCATCCTCGAGAACGATCCGTTCCAGTCACTCGACCAGAGTGGTATCGGCAAGCTCGTTAAGATGGCTGTTGAAGGCGGACGCAAGACAAGACCTAACATCAAGCTCGGAATCTGCGGAGAGCACGGTGGAGATCCATCATCCGTACACTTCTGCCACAATGTTGGTCTCAACTATGTATCCTGCTCACCATTCAGAGTTCCAATCGCAAGACTCGCAGCAGCACAGGCAGCAATCGAAGACAAGCAGAGAAATCAGAATGCATAATATGCAGTATATGGACCCGTCAGAAATGGCGGGCCCTATTTTTATTGGTTTCAGAGGAGACCGTGGCTTTACGGAGAACAGTGCTACGTCGCCGTGAATGTCTGTTTGCATGTCTTTGCCTCTTCGGGTGCTGTGTCTGACGCAAGGCTGGCGACGACAGCACCAACGCATCGGCTTCAGTCATGCAAACGACATTCAATCGGCTCCTCCGCAAGTGTTCTCCGTAAAGCCAATTCTCCTCTGAATTAATACTAAAGGACACGCATTGTCTGATGGTTCCATGTCTGACTAGGCGGGGTGGGTGCTTCGCAAGTGTTCTCCGGGAACCTACTCTCCCTGCTTTGCTCGGAATTTAATGGGGGAGATGGTGAGGTTATGTGGTGTCACAAATCACGGAAGAAATATTGTGCACAGCAACAAAAAACCTGAAAAATTATTGTCAAAAAAACATAAGAAATTCTCTGAACTGTTGTAAAAATCAAGCTATCTGTTATACTTTAGTATTATAGAAATACAAAACAATAATTTGTAATGCTACTTAATAATATTGTATAATTTATTGAACAATTGGGAATAAGTGGTATTATATTGTTGTTTTGTGAAATTTGTAAGGAGGCAATATTCATGCAAGATTATCTGTTATCACATCTGTACTGGATCAGCTTGTTTGCTTCAATTGTTGCCCTTATCTTCGCTTATGCTCAGGCTAAGAAGGTCCTGAACGCAGACGAAGGTACGGACAGAATGAAGCAGATCTCAAGATTCGTTCGTACAGGAGCAAGCGCTTTTCTGAAGCGTCAGTATCGCACAGTTATCATTTTCTTCATTTTCATGTTCTGTGTACTGTGTGGAATGGCTGCAACCCACAAGCTGACATGGTACGTTCCATTCGCTTTCATCACAGGCGGCTTCTTCTCAGGCCTTTCAGGCTATATCGGAATGAGCATTGCTACGAGAGCTAACGACCGTACTGCATGCGCAGCTCAGCAGAGCCTGAACAAGGGACTCAGAGTTGCTTTCTCAGCTGGTTCCGTAATGGGATTCACTGTAGTAGGACTCGGACTTCTCGATATCTCGCTCTGGTATGCACTTCTCGACCTTGTATTCCATGAATCACTCGAGAACATCACTGCAGCAATGGTAACATTCGGAATGGGTGCTTCATCAATGGCTCTGTTCGCCCGTGTAGGCGGCGGTATCTTCACCAAGGCTGCTGACGTAGGTGCTGACCTTGTAGGTAAGGTCGAGGCAGGAATCCCTGAAGATGACCCGCGTAACCCGGCTGTTATCGCTGATAACGTAGGCGACAACGTAGGTGACGTTGCAGGAATGGGTGCTGACCTCTATGAGTCATATGTAGGATCAATGGTATCCACATGCGCTCTTGGTGCTATCGCATTCCTCTCAAGCGGACTTGGTGTCAAGTCTGTAGCTCTGCCGCTTCTGATGGCAGCTGTCGGAGTAGTATTCTCAGTAATCGGATCCTTCTTCGTACAGACCAAGGAGGGTGCAAGCCAGAAGAACCTGCTCGCAGCTCTGAGAAGAGGAACTAACTTCTCAGCTATTGCTACAGCTGTCTTCTCATTCGTACTCGTTTGGTGGCTCTTCGGTATCGAGTTCTATGGACTCTACCTTGCTATCATCGCAGGACTTGCTGCAGGCGTTCTGATCGGACTTTGCACAGAGTACTACACATCAGATACATATAAGCCTACACAGAAGATCGCTGAGTCTTCACAGACTGGTACAGCTACACTGATCATCTCCGGTCTCGGAACAGGAATGATGTCAACAACTCTTCCTATCCTCATTGTAGGTGCAGCTATCATCATCGCTTACTACTGCTCAGGACTTTGCCCTGTAGATGTTGCTCCATCGAGCATCGGACTCTACGGCATCTCTCTTGCAGCTGTAGGAATGCTTTCAACACTCGGAATCACTCTCGCTACTGACGCTTATGGCCCTGTTGCTGATAATGCCGGCGGTATCGCAGAGATGGCAGGACTTCCACCTGAAGTACGTGAGAGAACAGACGCTCTTGACTCACTCGGCAACACAACAGCTGCTACAGGTAAGGGCTTTGCTATCGGTTCAGCAGGAATGACAGCTCTTGCTCTGATCGCTAACTTCAAGGAGAAGCTCCTTGTATACATGCCTGATGGACAGGATCTCACACTCAATCTGCTCGATCCTAAGGTCCTGGTTGGACTCTTCATCGGAGCATGCCTGCCGTTCCTCTTCTCAGCTCTGACAATGGGCGCTGTTAACAGAGCTGCTCAGAGCGTAGTAGTAGAAGTAAGACGTCAGTTCAAGGAGATCCCTGGACTCATGGAAGGTAAGGCTGAGGCTGACTATGCAAGATGCGTAGACCTCTGCTCCAAGGCTTCCCTCAAGGAAATGATCCTCCCTGCATGCGTAGGTATTGCAGCTCCTATCGTTACAGGTCTCATCCTCGGCGGACTCGGAGTAGTCGGAATGCTCTGCGGTGCTACAGTATCCGGATTCATCATGGCTATCTTCATGGCTAACTCCGGCGGTGCATGGGACAATGCTAAGAAGTACATCGAGGCTGGTAACTTTGGCGGCAAGGGCAGCGACAATCACAAGGCTGCTGTAGTCGGCGATACAATCGGCGACCCGTTCAAGGATACATCCGGACCATCGATCAACATTCTTATCAAGCTGGTTTCCATGGTATCCATCGTATTCGCTGGACTCATTGCAAGCGTAAGCCTGCTGTAATAATCAGCCCTGAATATTAACAAGATTCGTAAGCGGACATCCCTGTTAAAGGGGTGTCCGCTTCTATATTGCCTGAATTTACAGACCCTCATGAATTAAGATGAATCCGACATATTTGATGCTGTCGTTCGGCAGAAACAACTAATTATTGATTTTGTTGTAGAATTCTAACAGAAAACTTAAGTAAATAAAGCTTTGATGAGAAGAGGTAACCATATGAAGACTGAAAGAATCTATCTGTATAATGACAGAACCGATGTGTGGCTTAATACATATATACTTGATACTCCGATAAGCATGCCTGAGGGAGTTAAGCGCCCGGCAGTGCTTGTATGTCCGGGCGGCGGCTATTTCAACTGTTCAGAAGCAGAGGGTGAGCCGGTTGCGATGAAATTCATCTCGATGGGATACGATGCTTTCGTTCTGGAGTACTCTACTTACCTCGGTGCGGGAACTACATTCCCGGATATCACACAGGAAATGCCTGTTAAGGAAGAGTGCCTCTATCCGAATAATGTCCGCGAGATAGGTATGGCCTTCAGGATCATCAATAGCAATGCTGACGAATGGAATGTTGACAGCAGACGAATCGCTGTATGTGGTTTCTCCGCGGGCGGTCATAATGCTGCCATGTACGCGACTAACTGGCATACAGATATTATCAGCGGGTATCTTGGCGGAGACAGGGAGATCTACCGTCCTGCCGCAGCGATCCTTGGATATCCTCTGACAGACTATGTATATAAAAATAAGGCAGAAAAATCCATGCCATCTTTCGTTCAGGATTTCTTCCATAAATCAGACCTTATATTCCTCGGATCTGAAAATCCGGATCAGGACCTCCTGAAGAAAGTCAGCCCGGCGAGGAACATATCCGATAACACACCGCCAACTTTCATTTGGGCGACTGCCGGAGATGGCCTCGTACCTGTGCAGCACTCGATCATAATGGCGAATGCTCTCGCGGAGCACAAGATACCGTTTGAACTGCATATCTTCGAGGAAGGAGATCACGGACTCTCACTTGCTACTCAGGCAACTGCTATGTCAAAGAGCCAGATCAAAGCTGATGCAGGTAAGTGGTCAGACCTTGCCGGCGTATGGCTCGAGAAGCGCTTTGCACTTGATCTGCCGGACATGGCACCTTTTGAGGTAGCTATGGCTGAGGGCAGGCACCCGGGCCAGAATTAAATATTGGAAGGGGAATATTGAATTAATGAATAGCAGAGATTATTATCAGTTCGAAGATATGGGCGGCTTTTACCGCATAGGAAGCCCTGAGGGAGTATTTTGTTATCTTATACTCGGCACTAAGCAGGCTATGCTGATAGACACTGGCTATGGACTTGCTGATCTTAAGGCGGCTGTTGACAGGGTCACCGATCTACCGCTTGTTATAGTCAATACACACGGGCACTGTGACCACATTGGCGGTAACGGATACTTTGACGTTCCATGCTACATCCATAATGATGATGTCTCTCTTGCGAGGCAACATGCAGCGCCTGAGATCCGCAGGCAGAATGCTTTGCGCATGATGAAGAGCATGAATTACGAGACAGGAGAAGTATTCAACGCTCTGCCTGAGGATTTTGACATGGACAGATACTGCGATCTTGGTACAGGCATACTGCTTCCGGCTCAGGCAGGCAAAGTGTTCGATCTTGGCGGTGCGACAATGGAGCTGGTCTGGACACCGGGACATACCGAGGGCGGAATCTCAGTGTTCTGGCATGAGACAGGGATAATGTTCGTCGGTGACGCTGTAGGATTCTTCGTATGGCTATATGCAGAACATTCGACAGATATGCTGACATATCTTGAGATGCTTGAGAAAATAGACTCGATGCCGGTGAGCGAATACTACGGAGGACATAACCCGATGCCGATGCATCATGAGGACTTTGACAGGTTCAAGAGGGCAGCACTGGAAGCTGACTATTCGAAGGGCATACCATTTGAATCATTCATGGATCAGTACCGCAATCCACGCACCTGCGCAATTGACGGAATGACTCTGGATGATATGTTCAAACCAGGATTCGCTGCTGTTGTGATAGCTGAAGACTGGCACTGACAGATAAGACAGATAAAGCTGAATAATTGTTTTACATCCGAGAAAGCATAATAAGGATATAAACAGCAAAATAATGACAGCAAAAACTACTGGGTACAGATATTCTATACTCAGTAGTTTTATATTTGGCAGAATACAACTGCAGAGCAGGGAGGAATAGTCATGGAGAGAAAATACCCGCATCTTTCAAGCCCGATCACACTTGGCAGAGTTACTTTCAGAAACCGCATGTTTTCATCCCCAATGGGAGGGACGGATATTACAGAGAACGGATGCATAGGACCCGGTTCAAGGGCTTTCTATGAGCTTCGTGCAAAAGGAGGTGCAGCTGCGGTAACTGTTTCGGAGCTTATGGTACATCCTGAGACCGATGGTTCACAGGCATTTCATCTTGACCCGGCTCTGTGGGGAACACTCCAGAGTGCAACCCTGTGCGCTGATGCTATCAGAAGACATGGGGCAATTGCCAGCATAGAACTGTCACACTCCGGACAGTTCGCAGGAACATATATGACTGATAAGAGCAAGAAAGCCGAGATGGTGCAGTATGGTGTAAGCCCAAGCGTAAGGGCAGACGGCATGCAGATAAGAGAACTGTCCAAAGAACAGATAGACGAAATAATTGAAGCATACAGAAAGACTGCAGCTCTGGCCAGGACAGCAGGATTCGAGATGATCATGGTCCACGGCGGACACGGCTGGCTTATAAATCAGTTCCTGTCACCTATGTTCAACAAGAGAACAGATGAATACGGCGGAAGCCTTGAGAACAGAACAAGATTTGCCGTTGAGGTCCTGAAGGCTGTCAGAGAAGCTGTCGGCCCGGGATTCCCTATTGAATTCAGGCTCAGCGGAGCAGAATTCGTACCGGAAGGATATGATCTCGATGAAGGCATCAGAATCGCAAAGGCTATTGAGCCATATGTTGACCTTCTGCATGTTACAGCAGGAACATATCAGAAGACATTCGGAATAACCCATCCTTCAATGTTTGAAGATCACGGCCGCAATGTATATCTTGCTGCTGAAATCAAAAAGCATGTAAGTGTGCCTGTAGCAACCATCGGAGGACTCTCAGACCCTGAGATGATGGAGGAGATAATAGCTTCGGGCAAAGCGGATGTGGTTGAGATGGCTCGCCAGCTTCTGGCAGATCACGAGCTCCCGCGCAAAGTCGTTGAAGGCCGCGATGAAGATATCGTACACTGCCTCAGATGCTTTACCTGCATGGCAGAAAGAGGTGTTACCGGAACCCGCAGATGCACCGTCAATCCTTTCATCGGTAGAGAGATGGACGGAATGGAAGTGGTGCCGGCAAGAGAGAGCAAAAAGGTCCTCATCGCAGGAGCCGGCCCAGGTGGACTGTATGCATCTATCACAGCAGCAAAACGCGGACATAAGGTAATCCTATGTGAGAAGGACAGCGAATGCGGAGGAATACTCAGAGGAGAGCAGGCTCTTCCTTTCAAATATGACATGTACAGGCTCGGACTTACATATGAAAAGATTGCTCGTGATCTGGGCGTAGAGATCCGTCTTAACACTCCTGTAACTAAGGAATATGTTGAAGCTGAAGCACCGGATGCACTGATAATCGCATGCGGATCAACCCCGCTGGTACCGCCTATTCCTGGACTTAAGGGGGATAATGTCGTCGTGGTCAACAACTATTTCCTCGAGGCAGACAAGGTCACTGATGATGTAGTTGTCTTCGGCGGCGGACTTGCAGGCTGTGAGATTGCTGTCAAGCTGGGAATGGAAGGCAAAAACGTGCACATTGTTGAAATGAGAGACAGACTTGCTCCTGATGCCAATATCAGGCACAGACCTCTTCTCATGAACGAAATTGACAAGTATGTTACAGTTCATACTTCATGCAAAGGTCTTGAGGTCAGGGAAGACGGAATTCTCTGCGAAAATGCTGAAGGAGAGCAGGTGCTGATTCCGGGAACAACAGTCATCTGCGCACTCGGTCAGAGATCCAACACGGCGGCTGTACAGGAACTTATGGATTCAGCACCGTTTGTAAGAGTAATAGGTGATGCTTCCAAGGTATCAACAATAACCAATGCAGTATACTGGGGACATCATGCTGCACTGGATATATAGAAACAAATTTAATTGCGAATTATCCCGCAATTATTCATACATTGCATCCATGCCGTTGACTGCAGAATGATTCTGAAATATAGTTTGAGCAGTCGGATAAAATGTGATGTTGACATAAGAAAGGGTTAACTATGGCTGATTATTCAAAAGTACGCACTATAATCACTCAGGATGCTGAAGTGGATGATCAGAATTCGCTCCGCCATTTCCTGCTCTGCTCCAATGAAGTGGAGCTGCAGGGAATCGTACAGACATCATCCAAGTTTCACTGGATAGGTGTTCCTGGCGCAGTCAAGCCTGAGAAGAAATATAAAGACGATTTTGAAAGTGAGATCCCTATCGAGAGCGGAGACTATGACAAGCCTTATCGCTGGCCGGGGACAGACTGGATGTGGAGAGTCATTGATGATTATGAGAAGGATTATCCTAATCTGATCAAACATGCAGAAGGATATCCGATACCTGACTATCTGCGTTCTATTACCAAAGTCGGAAATATCGGATATGAAGGAGAGAGAGAAAACCCTTCAGACGGCTCAGAACTGATCAGAGAACGCATACTTGATGATGACCCGAGAAAACTGTATCTTCAGGTATGGGGCGGCTGCAATACCATAGCCCGTGCTCTCATGGATATACAGAGTGAGTATGAGGGGACGGATGAGTGGGATGCACTTCATGCTAAGATTTCTGACAAAGTCATTATTACAGCATGCGGCGAGCAGGATCCGGCATACAGAGAATATATTGCCGAAGAGTGGCCCGGCATCGTTTTCGTCAAGACCCTTCAGATGGAAAGCTATGCTTATCCATGGTACATGATGCCGGAAAGCGAGAGCAAGGACACACTGAAGTGCGATTTCATGAAGTCTGAGATCCTGAACGGCAAGAGTGCTCTTGCTAATGACTACTGTACATGGAGCGACGGTCATTATTACGAGGGCGAGACTGATGATAATCAGTTCGGGACTAATCTCGACCTTGCTGAAAACTGGTTCGGAGCCAGGATTTTCGGGCTTCCTGCAGCCAAGAAATATGACTTCCTCTCGGAAGGTGATTCACCTACATTCTTTATTCTTTTCGACAAAGGATTCCGCACACTTGAGGACTTTTCCTACGGCGGATATGCAGGCAGATACTATAAGAAGGATGAAGTCAACTCCAAGGGCGAGCCTCTGAACGTTTGGGATGTCTGCAAGGACAGCTTTACAGGCTATGATGGTGAGACTAAGGAAATCGAATCAATGTGGCCATATGTTGCGGATATCCAGAGAGACTTCGCTGCAAGAGTGGAATGGGCTTCAGCTGATACATTTGAGAAGGGTGAGCACAGACCTTCACTCAGCATTACAGGAGGCACTGACAGAACAGCTGCTCCGGGAGAGACAGTGATGCTGCATGCAGAAGCTGCAAGTCCTGACGGATCTGATTTAAGGATCAGCTGGCGCATATATCCTGAAATAAGCACTTGCGATGCTGAGCTGGTATACGGCAGCGAATATGAGATCGAGGGTGAGAAGTCACCTGCAGAGCATGGAGCTATCGGTGTGGTCATTTCCCAGAATGCAAAGCCTGGAGATAAGGTCCATGTAATAGTCAAAGCTCAGGCTAACGGACATCACAAGCTGACATACTATCAGCAGGTAATTATTACAGTTAAATAAGGAATAACTGCATTTTCTGATTAAGGGCATGAAATACAGCATGCCCTTTTTTGATGAGTTTGCGAACATTATAAGAACAAAAATAGCAAAATAAAGCTATGATGATCATCCGATTTCTGTTAGAAATTGAGTGTAAAATACAGTAATTACGCATGGACTGAATGAAAGGATGCGCAAATGGCAAAGAAAGATATATATCACGTTGGAATTATAGGCGCCGGGATGATCAGCGGTGCTTATCTGGATAATATGACAAGTATGTTCGGAATCATAAGCGTGGACGCTATCGCTAACCGCAATGTTGCCAAGGCTCAGAAAGTTGCTGAAAAATATGGCATCAGAGCCTGCAGCATCGATGAACTTCTGGCAGATGACAGTATAGATATAGTTGTTAATCTGACCACACCTAATGTACATGAGGAGATGGTCACAAGGATTCTTAATGCAGGTAAGCATGCATACACTGAGAAATGCTTCGCTCTGAATACAGAAGGGGCTGCACGTATGTGCAGGCTTGCAGATGAGAAAGGCCTGTATCTCGGATGTGCGCCGGACTCTTTTATGTGCGGATGGGCACAGACTGCAAAGAGAGTGATAGAAAGCGGAAGACTCGGAACCATTACATCGTTTGCTATTGCAGGTAACCGCGACAATGACAGGCTTCTGAGCGCGATGGATTACGCCAACAAGCCGGGCGGGGGCATCATACTTGATTACTCGGTATACTACCTCACTATGCTTGTACACCTGCTCGGACCGGTAAAACGCATCAGCTGCAATATCAAGGCTCCATATCCTACACATGTGAATACATATGAGCTTTCACCGCATTATGGCGAGACTTTTGATTCACCGAATGAGAGTCAGTTCTATTCTCATATGGAACTGGAGAATGGTATTTCCGGGACATTTGCGATCAACTCTGACAGTGCCTTCTTTGATCAGACGTATTTTGCTATATACGGCAGCAAAGGGATCCTCTATCTCGGAAATCCTGACTGGTACAACGGAGACGTATATCTGTACGAAAATACAGCTGATTTCAGCAAAGCATTCACTCCTGAGAGGATCCACATAGACAATCCATTCGGATACAATACCAACTCACGCGGTGTTGGCGTCGCGGACATGGCATATGCCATCAGGGACGGAAGGGAAATGCGAGCGTCCAAAGAGAGATGCTATCATGTTCTCGATGTACAGGAGTCCATGGTTAAGAGCCATGAGCAGAATTCAGCATTTGTTGAAGTAGAATCCACATGCACTGCATCCAGGCCGCTTGCATCCCCTGAAGAAATAGATGACTGGACACCGGAAAGGAGCCTCATATGATCATAAAACCTAACGCTCATCTCGGATTCAATTGCAAAGATCTGGACAGAACACAGAAGTTCTATGAGGATGTGCTGGGATGCAAGGAGAAGTTCACCCTCTACTACGGAGACCTCATCACTGCTAATCAGGACCGTCTTGATCAGATAGATCCTGAAGAAGTAAGGAAATGGGAGAAGTATAAGAGTGTGCGCTGGATAGTATACCTGGAGTGGATGGACGGGTTCTTCATTGAACTGTTCAACGAGATTGGCGCACACAGGGACAACCCTTATGATCCTGAGAACTATGGGTATACACATTTTGACTTTGTTGTCGATGACATACAGGCATTCAGGCAGGAACTGATAGACAAGGGCGCAGGAGAATACATAGATATCGAGCCTGCACCGAGCATAGACCGCAATTACACAATGTGGTTCCATGATCCGGAAGGGAACAGAATAGAAGTACACGAGTATGGCCCGGAGGCCATGCAGCTAGTGGGAAGAATGATGGAAAGGCCTTAAGACAATGAGATACGATTTTCCTGATAATTTCATATGGGGCGTAGCTACAGCAGCCCAGCAGATAGAAGGCGGGATGAGAGACGGCGGAAGAGGACTCTCAAACTGGGATGTTTTCTCACATATCCCGGGAACAATTGAAGGCGGGGGAGTGCCTGACACTGCCTGTGACTCATATCATAATCTGGAAAGAGACGTCGAAAAACTCAAGGAACTCGGTGTCAATTCATACAGATTCTCTTTCTCTTGGCCGAGAATCATTCCGGACGGAACAGGAGAGGTCAACCCTGAAGGCATTGCTTATTACAGGAAACTGCTCACTCTCCTTAAAGAGAACGGCATAGTTCCTAATGCGACAATGTTCCACTGGGATCTGCCTTATGCCCTTCAGGTCAAGGGCGGCTTTGGCAACAGAAAGATGATTGAGTGGTTCCTGAACTATGCAAATGTCCTTCTTGATAACTTTGGCGAAGACATTAAGTACTGGGTCACTTTCAATGAACCGATAGCCACCTATGTCGGGAATGCAAAGGGATTCTTCGCGCCGGGCCTCAGTGATGATGCTTACGCCAGGCAGTGCTGCCACAATCTGCTTGTATGCCACGGAGAGACAGTGAAACTGTTCCGAAGCAAAGGCTTCAGAGATTCAAAAATCGGCATTGTAGTTGATGTATGGAAGCATTATCCTGCAGATGCAGATAATGAAGAGGACGTAATGAGCGCAATGCTTGCCAATGAGACAGAAGGATACGGAATGTTCCTGCATCCGCTGTTCATTGGCGGATATTCAGACTATCTGAATGAATACATGACTCAGAACGGTGTTATGCCAGAGATATTGCCTGGTGATTTTGAAACCATCAGACAGCCGGTAGACTTCTACGGAATGAACTTCTACAACGTTCTAATAGACGATACCGAAAAGCAGCGCAGACTGGCAGAAGAACACGGCGGAGGAGGAAACTACCAGAACAGGCCGGAGTATCATACAGAACTTCTCGGAAGGGTTCTCAGGGAGATAATCGAAGAATACAGAATCGATGTTCCGCTGTTTATTTCTGAGAACGGAATACCTCAGGTCGGACTGACAGATAGAGAATCTATCCTCGATGATCAGGAAAGAATAGAGTATGTGGAAAAAGTGCTTAAAATGCTCCACGGTGCAATTCAGGACGGCATAGATGTAAGAGGTTACTATCTGTGGTCACTGATGGACAATTTCGAATGGTCTGCAGGATACGAACACCGCTTTGGTTTATACTATACAGATTTTGATACACTGGAACTCATTCCCAAGAAGAGTGCCGGCTGGTATGCAGACGTTATCAGCAATAACGGATTAGGAGAATAATACAGAAGACCATTTCTTCGGAGTTAAGAGAGTCAGGAGATTCTGAAATGAGCGGAATTACAAATGTGTTTAATCTTAATAAATCCAGATACACTGATCCAAGGTCCAGACTCAATATATTGCCTGCGGCAATTATTAAAACCAGCGGCAATGTCACAGGCGAAGAATGCCTGCCCGAGGACAGACCGCTGCAGCCTTTCCTTGGAGAACTGACTGTATGCAGTCTCAAAAACGTGCCCGGACACGAACACGCAATGGTTCTGATTGACTATGGGCGCGAACTTCCACTGCGCAAAGTGACGGAACAGTCACTACAGATTATTCGGCTCCTGACTGCATTGATGTGGTGGTTTGCTGATCACTCCTTTGAAGATGCCTCGGCGACCTTGTAGATATCACGGTAAATCCTAGGTGTAGTGCTCATGTACTTGCGGAACATCTTGCCAAAATAACTCTGATTTGGAAAACCGACATATTCCGCAATTTCAGACAGTGACATTTCCGAATACAGCAGGAGCTCGATGCTTCTCATGACTCTTACGCGGCTTATGTAATCCTGAAGTTTTTCACCTGTTTCACTGTGGAACAGGCGTGACAGATAGCTTGGGCTTATACCCATTGATTCTGCAATATCTTCAAGATAGATTTTATACCGGTAATTCTTTCCGACATAATCCATGCAGCGGCGGACATAGCTTCCTGACCGCTGCTTTTCATGTGCCTCTGTAATCTGTGTGCAGAGGTCTTCTATTGCCCGGTTGCGGTAATGGAGCATGTGGGCTGTATCATTGGCGTTGTCACATTTATTGATATAGAATCCGCTGATTTTGTATGCTATGATAGGGGATACACCAGCCCTGATTGCTGCTCTTGAGCACACAGTAATGGCGACAACAGCATTCAGTTTGCGATGCTGGAGATCTGAATCACCGAGACGGCCGCTGTCCCGGTCAAGTCTTTCAGATATTCTTACAGCATCAGCGGCATTGCCGTCCATTATGGCCTTTACTACAAGTTCCTCTTCCTGATATGTATGCTTATATATATATTCATCAGTATTCTGATCATCAGCGATATTGAATCTGGAGAAATCTGCCATAAGACCTGTATCGTCCTGAGTGATTATCCGGTTGAGGTGCAGAAGTTCTTCGTTCTCAAGACTGGCGTTCTCAAGAAGCGAGTTGGCCAGGAGGATGATGTTGCGTATTTCCGGAAGAGAAAGCGACGGAAATGATCTGATATCCGGCGAATCTATATTGTAGTAGCGATATACCTTACGGTGGTCTACGATGCTGAGCTTGCGGGGACACATCGGACCAATGAACAGAACACCGGAGCTTGCTCTCAATCCTGCAAAATAGCATTCCTCAGCTCCTTTATATATATATGGCACAGACTGTGCAAGCGTTCCGTCCCGGAGTGTATCCCTAAGAGCAGATGACTGCATCAGCGGACTTGTCGCAGTAGCATCAAAGAAGGCCACGAGGTCTCCTGTCTCGCTTTCATATACCATATCCACACCTACGACACTGCAGAATATTCTTATATGATTAGCTTTTTCATTACGACTGCTCATGACAACTCCCTTCTGAAATGCGCAAAGACGTATCTTTTTTTCAGTATAGCACTTCGTACAAAATAAGACCATAAAAGGCAAAATAATAACATATTTAAGCAATGATCTTCTGCTAATAATAAAATACAAAAACTATTATACAGCTACATGAGCAGCCTGACTGAGTTCATGGAGCATGGAAACACAGATAATCAGGAGAACAAATATGAACAGTGATCGTTTTTTCGGAGTAGGAGAACCTCTGATCCAGAGACAGAGAGATCATGGCATCAATGCTATCAAAGCGCTTGATCTCATCAAAGCTCTTGGATGTAATGCGTACAGAAACTGGATGGACCTTACTGTGATACTGAAGGATCCATCAACACCAGACATGGATTCTGTCAGGGAATATACAGAGTTTCTCAACAGAGCAAAGGAGCTTGACATAGAGATCACCTCTATGAGCGGAATCTGGTTCCTGCCTGAGGGATGCAGACAGAAACAGGGATATGCAATGCCTGCAAGAGATCTTACAGAAGGCAGCCTGTATATGCAGGCGCTTGAAATGCTGGAAGAATCATGGTGCACAATGGCAGCCCTTTTCCCACAGGTAGACATATGGGAAGTAGGCAACGAATGGAATCTTAATGTATTCCTTCATCCGGACGGATTCCTAGACACTCCAGGTATGAAGCCATTCACAGCGGATGAGAAGATGGATATCGCTGTAGATATGATGTACTTTTCCGCAAAGGGCATCAGGAGATCCGGAAGCAAGGCTAAGATCGCATCATTCTCGCCGGCACTTTCAACACCTGGTCTCGGTGGAGATATGCCGGATTATCTGCCGGTAATGTATGGAGTAGCATGGACACTCGACAAGATCTACAGCCGTATCAAATCCGGAAAGTTCTGGTCAGACAACACTGACGACTATTTCGATATCCTCGCATGGCATCCTTACGTTTTCACCAACAGAGAGTGCGAAGATAAGGATCTCTTCTATGATGTAGACGAACCTGATCAGCTGTGGAAGAGCTACAATGATGCAGCCTACAAAGTCATGAAGAAGTACGGTGACGGCCACAAGCAGGTACTGATGACTGAGTCAGGATTCACAGACTTCGGTAACCCTGAATGGGAAAAGAGATACGCAGGCTACAATAAAAAGATGATTGAGATCGCACGAGAGCTTCCTTATGTCAGGACACTTCATAATTTCAGACTTCTGAATGAGAACGCAATGCTTCAGAGAGCAGGAGTTGAGGACAATCAGATCGGCGGACTGTCTGAAGTTTACTTCGGTATTTTCACAGATCCAGAAGAAGGATGCAGACCAAGGGCCAGAGCTTATGCAATCCAGGAGATGACAGGCAGCACAGCAGACCTTGAAGCAGCTGCAGCGGCAATCTCAACAAACTGAACTAACTGTGGACAAAATAAAACCAAAAGTTACAAAATAACAACATAACTTAAACTTGTTAATTGCTAATATAATGGTGCAAAGCTAATCAATACATAATTGATAATTATAAGGGAAGAAAATTGGAGGAAAGAAAGATGAGTAAAGACTATGGCGTAGATGCTCAGGGCGCTAAGAAACATCTCGGACCGTTTGATTATTTCACAGACTCACTCGGACAGTTCGCTCTGAACTCAATCAATCAGCTGACAGGCCAGATGACATATTTCTACACAACCAAAGTAGGAATGGCATCCGGAACAGTAGCAACAGTACTTCTTGTATCTAAGATCTTCGATGCTATATCTGACCTGATCATGGGTAAGATCGTTGACAAGACCAACACCAAGGCAGGTAAGGCAAGACCTTGGCTCCTGAGAATGGTAATTCCTGCATTCCTCTGCATGGTACTCCTCTTCACTGTACCTGCAAGCATGGGAGCTTTCAGATACGTATATGCTCTGATTACCTGTATATTCGCATCTGCAGTAGTATACACAGCAATCGCTGTTCCTTACTACACAATGATGTCATATAAGACCAGGAGCTCAGAAGAAAAGGGCAAGATGGGAACATGGAGAGCAGCCGTAGGATATGCAGTCGGCGTTGCCTGCGGAATCGGCCTCATCCCTATCACAGTTGCTCTCGGTGACGATCAGGCAGCATGGATCAAGTTTGCAGCCATCCTCGGTGCTATCTCGGCACTCTGCCTCTACATCGTATACAAGTTCTCACGCGAAGTTTATCACGATGAAGGCGAACTCGCTGAGAAGGAATCCAAGATCTCAATCGTTGAGGGCATCAAGATGCTCATCCACAACCCGCACTGGATCAGAGTCACTCTCGTCGGAGTATTCATGAACATCGTATACGGAGTTATCCTTGTAGCACCGATGTTCTACGGATCCATCATCATGGGAAATCCTGGATTCTACAGCACAGTCAATACAGTAAACATCTTCCCTTCAGTAATCGGATTCCTGACAGTAGGTCTCTGGATCAAGAGATTCGGACTTGCCGGAACAGCTAAGTGGGCAACTGTTATCGGTGTAATCGGATGCATCATCCGTATGGCAGCACCTATGAACCCTACAGTATTCCTGATCGGCGGAGCTATCGCAATGTATGCTACAATTCCACTGATCTCCGTACTTCCTGCTATGACACTCAACACAGCTGAGCAGAATATGCAGAACTATGGTGTCCGCATCACAGGAATGACTAACGCTTCCAACTCATTCGTAGGCAAGCTCGGCGGCGGCGTCGGCGGATCACTTATCGGCTGGGTACTCGCAGCAGGCGGTTATGACGCATTCGTAGCAGCAGGAGAAGCAGCAGAACTCACAGGAGCTCTCAAGCAGTCAGTATTCGCACTGAACTCCTACATTCCACTGGCAATGTTCGCTCTGATGTTCCTCTTCCTCTTCAGATATAAGTATGAAGATATGCTTCCTGAGATCATCAAGAAGAATGAGGCACTTGAGGCAGAGATGCTTGCTAAGGAATCAGCAGAAGCAGAAGCATAAGAACAGAAACAACAATCCTAAGAAAATATAAATAACTCCTTACATCACACAACGGGCATCTTTCTGAAGGTGTCCGTTATGTGTATATGAGATAATAACCACATTAATGCTTCGGAATAAGACATGAAAAAGGAGAACAAGGATATGGCAGACCCAATAATGGTTTTCAAGGTATATGCAAATGCAGAAGACTGCTCAGACATGAGCTGCAAGTATGGAGGCGTGACATTCATACCTTTTACGGCAACGGTTGAATCAGAACTCTTCACAGGTAAAACTCTTCCCGGTGCATGCGATGTGCAGGTAGAGAATCCTGCAGGCAGCAGGAACATGTGCGCAAAATATATGTTTACAGGAAAGGACTGTGAAGGAAATGAGTGCCATCTCTTTGTCGAGAACAACGGCTATCTTGCTGAGGTAATGAGAAATGATCCATTTTTTCACGCATATCCGAAATTCATGACAGACTCGCCTGTGCTCGGGGAGTATTTCAGCCAGCAAAGATTCCGTTCAGAGGTCCAGGGCCGAGAATGGGGTGTTGAGATCAGAATATATGATGTATTAAGTGAGTGAAAAATAAGAACAAAAGAGACATATTAAGAATATAATCGATTGCACCACTTTAGTATAGTATTATCAGAAGAAAAGGTGTCGGAGCTGTCCGGATCATCCAGATGATACAGAGAGGAGAATGAAATGTCAGAGCATGTAGTAAACACAACCAGCGGCAAAGTAAGAGGATATGAGCGCGACGGACGAATTGAGTACCTCGGTATTCCATATGCAGAGCCTCCTGTAGGAGCACTCAGATTCAAAAGAGCAGTACCTGTCAAGCCGTGGCTTGATGTATTCGATGCCAGAGAGTACGGTCCTGCACCTGTCCAGAAGGACAAAGGCGTAGATATGGGCGAAGAGGACTGTCTGACTATCAATATCAAGAGACCTCTTGAAGGTGAGAACCTTCCTGTATTTGTCTACATTTACGGTGGCGGTTATCACACAGGTTGTTCAAGCGACCCTCTGTATCAGGGCGACGCCTTTGCCAGAGACGGCCTGGTGTTTGTAAACTTCAACTACAGGCTCAATGTTCTTGGATTCTATGACTTCAGCACATACCCTGGATGCGAACACTTTGACACTAACTGTGGCATTTCCGATCAGCTTCTGGCTCTCGGATGGGTACATGCAAATATAGACAAATTCGGAGGAGATCCGAACAGAGTTACAATCTGCGGCGAATCAGCAGGCGGAGCTTCTGTTATTAACATGCTTGCATGTCCGGACGCGAAGGGACTCTTCCAGCAAGCTATCGCGCAGAGCGGACTTCCGAACTGCGTTATGACACACCAGACTTCAAGGCAGAACATAGACCTCTTCATCGAGGGAATGGGCTGGGAGAAGGACAAAGTCGCAGAGCACCTGCTGCACGATGATCCGCATACATTTTCAAAGGGAACTGACTATGTAGCTCAGAAGCATCAGTACAAGAATCCGGGAATGTTCCTGCCTGGTCCTGTTCAGGATGATCTGCTGCCGGTGCGCCCGATCGATGCTATCAGAGGCGGATCTGCTGCCGGTGTCAAGCTGATAATAGGAACGAACATGCACGAGGGTACTATGTTTGTATATCCTGAGAATACGGGATTCCCTAACTGCTGGGCCATGATAGCTGAGATGCTTGAGAAGAACCATCATGCCGGCGCAATTCCTGAAGTAGTAGGATTCTATCACCCTTCAGCATCTGATTCGTTCGTACTGTTCCAGAAGGAAGCCGCTCCTGAGACAGATAAATTCTCTGTAGCAAGGGGCGATGCAAGACAGATCGGAGGGGATCCGTTCATCAGATTTGCAACTGATTATGCTTTTGAGATGCCGGCTATCAAAGTCGCAATGGGACAGAAACAATATACCAATGATGTGTGGATGTACCGTTATGAACTCATTACCAAGAGTGGAATTGAAACAGGCTGGAAGGCAACACACGCAGCAGAGCTGCCTGCAATGTTTGACTGTCGTGATCATGAATTCAGCCACTTCATTTACGATGGAGAACCTGAAGAACTCTTCGACAAAATGGCCGGCGACATACACGGTGACTGGGTACGCTTTGCGAAAACAGGTGATCCTAACCCGGAATGGGGCAGATTCGAAGGACCACTTTCACCGGTACGCATATTTGACCGCAACACAAGGACAGAAATGCTCGACCGCCGTCATCTGATGCAGATCTGGGATGATATGAGATTCTATGAGGTATAACTTACAGAAGCAATTGAAATAGCGTGAATGAGCACCCTGTGATACCCACCAATGATTGCAGGGTGCTGTTTGTTAAGAAAACCTGAAAGAATAGTATGGAAACAATACAGAATACAAACTGGATATGGGTGCCTGCGTGGACACCGGAAGATAACGATGATACGCGGATCATATATTTCCGCAGGACTTTCTTTGCCGCAATAATACCGGATTCATACAGAATCAGTATATCTGCTGATTCAAGATACAAGCTGTATGTGAATGGCAAGTTCGTGCAGGAGGGCCCTCAGAAGGCGACTGACCTCAAGGAATGGTTTGCTGACTCTGCAGACATAGCGTCTTATCTTAAAGAGGGTGAAAATGCCGTATCTGTAGAGGTGCTGAGATATCCGGCTCCTTCTTCATCATCTATGCATCCGAAGTCAAATGACTCCATGTACAGAACAGAAATGCCTGGTCTGTATATAGAAGACCAGACCTCAGGTGATGTAAATGACAATTCACTCAGCGGAGCGTCCGGATGGAAATGCCGTATCAATGGTGGGATCAGAATAATCGGAGAAGATGAACTTCCTGCACCCATACATGCCCAGGAAGATGTGAATGCTTCAGACGAATTCGCAGGGTGGAAGCTTGCTGGATTTGACGATTCTGACTGGAATCAGGCTGTACCGAGACTGATAACCGATATCTCAATGGGGGATGCCCCATTTAACCTTACGCCTCGCAATATTCCACTTATGGAATATTCACAGCGGGAATTTGACCGTGTTGTGACAGTAAGACATGCAGATGCAGAGGAAGGAATACTGGCTGAAAGTTACAGAAGCAAGCTGACTCAGGCATATGACAATATGCTTAAAGGGCAGGGGCATATCGATATTCCTGCACATAACAGGCAGATAATCGAGATTTCAGCAGGTGCGGAAGAGTGCGGCTATCTGCTGTATGCTTTTTCCGGTGGCAGAGATTCGCGTATAACTACGCTTTGCTCTGAATGTTATGTATATCCTCAGGCAAGAGGCGGCTCAGTCAAAGGAAACAGAGCCGATTACATCAACGGACAGTTGACCGGCCACAGATCATATTACAAAGTTGCCGGATACGGAACTGATGAAGTCCCTGAGGAATATGAGCCATTCTGGTTCAGGACCTTCAGATATATAAGACTCGAGATCGAGACTGCGGATGAACCTCTGAGGATCCTGTCTTTCAGATACAGGTCAACAGGCTATCCGCTCGAGGTTAAGACATTCTGCTCTGCTTCAGATCCGACATTTGAAGGCATATGGGATATAAGCATGCGCACACTCAGAAGGTGCATGCACGATACATATATGGACTGCCCGTTCTATGAGCAGCTCCAGTATGCAATGGATACAAGGTCAGAAGCATTGTACACATATGCTGTAAGCGGAGACGACAGACTTGCAAGACAGGCGATGGAAGCCTTCAGGCGTTCGCAGAGACCGGACGGAATGATCAACTGTGATGCACCGACAGTAAAGTGCAATGTTATCCCGGGATTCGCTATCTACTATCTCCTGATGGTATATGACCATATGATGTATTTCGGAGACATTGACCTGGTTAAGCTGCATCTGCCGGCAATTGATCAGATTCTTGCTTTCTTCGACCGCAATCTGAACGAGCTCGGAATCGTAAGAAAAATCGGAGGTCCTCTTTTCCATGAGAAGTATTGGTCATTTGCAGACTGGACTCCTGAATGGAATGACACAGTAGGTGCCCCGGCGGCTACAGATAAAGGGACCGGAGCAAGCACCATGGAAAGCCTTCAGTACCTGTATGGTCTTCAGAAGGCGGCAGAGCTTGCTGAGTTTACCGGGAGAAAAGGTCTTTCAGAGGAGTATCTTAAGAGAGCTGATTTCCTGATGAGAGCATTGAAAGACAATTGTATAGGATACTTCGCAGCCCCTGATGTGGACAAACTATCTATGATCCAGGATGGCCCGGGAATAGATGACTATTCTGTTCATTGTCAGGTATTCGGCATCCTCACAGGACTGCTGACACCTGAAGAAGGAAAGAGGATCCTCTCGGCTCTTATCGGCAGAAAAGGCATTGCTCAGGCATCTGTGTCGTTCAGCTTCTATCTCTTCAGAGCTCTTGAAATATGCGGATTGTATGAGAGAACTGATGAGATCTGGAATATCTGGAGGGGCATGCTGAAAGACAATCTGACAACATGTGTTGAAAACAATACGGACGCAAGAAGTGACTGTCATGCATGGGGATCACTCGTTCTGTATGAACTGCCATCTGTAATACTGGGTGTCAGACCTGCTGCGCCTGGATATGAGAAGATTACTGTTTGTCCTGTCCCGGGATACCTTGATCATGCAGAGGGCAGGATCCACACACCGCATGGTGATATATGTGTGTCCTGGAGAAAGGATAACAGCAAGCCTGAAGGAATAGATCTTAAGATAGAATGCAGTGAAGCTATAAAGGATAGAATAATATGAATCAAAAAAGAAGCTCCTACATTAAGGAGCTTCTTTTCTTGTTCGTGGTTACCGGTCAGTGTTCATCTCAGCTCCATAGTGATTGAGGCTGAGCCATTCTCATAGGTAAGATGTCCGATGCTGCCATTGATAAGTGTCATAGATGGCTTGGTATGTCCGATGTCAGCGCCCCAGATAACAGGAACGTCCATATCACCGAATACTCTCTCAAGCTGCTCAAGGTAATCGATGTCAGTCGCTTCGCCGGGGAAGCATACACGGCCGAATACTACAGCCTTGGCATTGTCAAAGAGACCTTTCATCTTCATCTTGGTCATCGAATACATGAGGTTCATTGGATTCAGCTCGAATGGATCGAAGAACCAGATGAATCCATCATCTGCGTATCTTGAGCAGAATCCTTCAAGATCCTCATAAGGTGTACCGATCATCCAGTCGATTACATCTATGCAGCCGCCGATAAGCCTGCCGGTCACATCCAGATATCCATCCTCATACAATTCGCCGTCTGATGATCTCAGAAGAGTCCACTCTACAGGAGTGTCCATGATGCAGCATCCAGCTTCTTCATCCCAGCCCGAAGCTGAGTATTTATCGTAGGAATGCTGCGGAGTTATATAACCTGTAAGGACTTCGAGTGCCTTGACCTGAAAATCATGGAGAGGGCGCCAGTCCCAGGCACCTGCATTGACTCCGTAAATAGTTGCTATATCCAGTTTGGTTGTAAGCAGCATCTCGACAGCAGTAGGGTCTGAATAGCCGGAGAACCACTTTGGATTAGTTCTGACAAGCTCCTGATCGATATAAGGGAGCATCTCTATATTATAGTCACCACCTGATGCACTCATTACCATGGCAATGTCATCATCTTCGAACAGACTGTTGAATTCAGCTCCTCTTACCTCAGCGGGTGCGGAAGGGCAGTCATCATTCCATACACTATCTGTTTCGTAAGTATTAATGCCGATCTCATGGAGCACATCAAGAGACATGCAGAATGAGTCGACTTTTCCGCCAACACCGGCGCTGGGTGCACAGATTCCTATGATTCCGTTTTCTTTTACAAATTCTGGGTAGATCATGATTCCTCCAATTATTCTTGCGATAAGTGAAATTATAATAAGTTTGAATGTGCAATGCCATAGGATACAGCAAAAAATGCATTAAGTGATACTTAATGAAGCGGCGTAATCGTGTTTAATGAATTAAAATATAACCAATTCTTTTTTTAACAAATTTATAACTTTTTCTGTTCTTTTTTGTCCCCGTATACAATGGAGGAGGAATTGACCACAAGTCAGGATTATTCCCTCAAAACCAAAGAATTTCAACGTTTTTGTCTCTTGTTGTTTTTTAAAAGATATGTGAGATTTTCTGGCAGTATAGTGTTGAACTTTGATATTTTTTTGACTACAATTAACGTGAGTATAGGTTAATTCGATAACTATGTTTGTTATGTTTCAAATAGTATGCAATAATTAACCAGCAATACTTTGTAGATGTAGTTGTATTTATATTAAGGAGGATCAGGCAGATGAAAGTATCGAGCGTTCCTTTCAAGGGAACTAAAGAACAGGAAGCTAAGCTGCTTGAAGTGATCGCTAAGTATAAGGGACAGAAGGGGGCCCTGATGCCAATTATGCAGGAGGCACAGGAGATTTACGGATACCTTCCATACCAGGTACAGAAGATCATTTCTGACGAGACTGGCATTCCTATCGAGAAGATCTATGGTGTAGCTACTTTCTATGCTCAGTTTTCTATGTCGCCTAAGGGCAAGTATGTCGTTTCCGTATGTCTCGGAACTGCTTGCTACGTTAAGGGTTCAGGCGCTGTGCTTGAAGAAGTAGAGAAAGTGCTCGGCATAGAAGACGGAGGATGCACACCGGACGGTAAATTCTCAATTGAGGTTTGCCGCTGCGTCGGAGCATGTGGACTTGCACCTGTTATGATCGTTGATGGTGATGTATACGGCAAGATTACACCTGACAGAGTTGAAGGAATTCTTGCTAAGTACGAGTAACGCATAATGGAGGATAAGTCATGAAAACACTGCAAGAACTCAAAGCAATCAAAGAGGCAAAGCAGGGTCAGATCAACATCAGGTTCAATCCTGATACAGCTGAAGCTGCTGTTAAGACCTACATCCTCGTTTGCGGCGGTACCGGTTGTACATCTAACCACAGCTGGGAGATCATGGATGAACTGAGAAAGCTCATCGATGATGCCGGCAAGAAGGATGAAATCGAAATAATCCAGACAGGCTGCCAGGGTCTTTGTGCTAAGGGACCTATCATGGTAGTTCATCCTGGTAACGTATTTTATCAGGAAGTTAAGCCTGAGATGGTTGAGAGAATCTTCAACGAGCATATTCTCGGCGGAGCACCTGTTGATGAATATCTGATGGTTGAAGAGCTCACTAATGGAGAGAAGATCCATTACGTAGATTCTGCATTCTACAACAATCAGCTCAGATTGGCTCTCAGGAACTGCGGTAAGATCGACCCTGAGAACATTGATGAATATGTAGCAAGAGACGGATATCAGGCACTCGCTAAGGCTCTGTGTGAAATGACTCCTGACGAAGTCATCCAGACAGTGCTCGATTCAGGCTTAAGAGGCCGTGGCGGCGCAGGATTCCCTACAGGTAAGAAATGGCTCTTCGCAGCTGGCAAGAGAGGCGAAGTTCAGAAGTATGTAGCATGTAACGCCGACGAAGGTGACCCGGGTGCATTCATGGACCGTTCAATCCTTGAAGGAGACCCACATTCAGTACTCGAGGCTATGGCTATCGCAGGCTATGCTATCGGAGCTAATCAGGGCTACATCTATGTAAGAGCTGAGTATCCTATCGCTGTTGACAGACTTAAGATCGCTCTTGATCAGGCAAGAGATTATGGCGTGCTTGGCAAGAACATCTTCGGCAGCGGTTTTGACTTTGACGTTGACCTGAGACTTGGAGCAGGCGCATTCGTATGCGGCGAGGAGACTGCACTTATGACCTCTATCGAGGGCAACAGAGGTGAGCCTCATCCACGTCCACCGTTCCCTGCAGTTAAGGGTCTGTTCGAATCACCTACAGTTCTTAACAACGTTGAGACATATGCTAATATCCCTCAGATCATCCTCAATGGTGCTGAGTGGTTCAGCCAGTATGGTACAGAGACATCCAAGGGTACCAAGGTATTCGCTCTCGGCGGTAAGGTTAACAACACAGGTCTTGTAGAGGTTCCAATGGGAACAACTCTCAGACAGGTAGTTGAAGAGATCGGCGGCGGCGTACCTGGCGGCAAGAAGTTCAAGGCTGCTCAGACAGGCGGACCTTCCGGCGGATGCATCCCTGCTAAGTCATATGACGTTCCTATCGATTATGAATCACTCAAGGCTATCGGCTCCATGATGGGATCCGGCGGAATGATCGTTCTCGATGAGGACAACTGCATGGTAGATATCGCTAAGTTCTACCTCGGATTTACTGTAAGTGAGTCCTGCGGTAAGTGCACACCTTGCAGAATCGGAACAAAGCGTATGCTTGAGATCCTTGAGAAGATTTCAGAGGGAAGAGGAGAGCTCGAAGACCTCGACAGACTCGAAGAGCTCGCTAAGTACATCCAGGCTAACGCTCTCTGCGGACTTGGACAGACTGCACCTAACCCGATTCTTTCTACACTCGAGCACTTCAGAGATGAGTATATCGCTCATATCGTTGAGAAGAGATGTCCTGCAGGCGTATGCAAGGCTCTCCTGAACTACACGATCGACCCTGATAAGTGTAAGGGATGTACAAAGTGCGCACGTAACTGCCCGGTTGGAGCAATCTCCGGTGCTGTTAAGCAGCCACACGTTATCGATACATCTAAGTGCATCAAGTGCGGTACCTGCATGGATAACTGCGCATTCGGTGCAATAAGCAGAAAGTAACGGAGGTGAGAACTATGGCAGATATCAAAGTAACAGTTGATAATATTACGGTTACTGTACCAGAAGGTTCCACCTTACTGGATGCAGCCCACAAGGCGGGCATCGATGTACCTACACTGTGCTATCTGAGAGGCATCAATGAGATCGGTGCCTGCAGAATGTGCGTATGTGAGGTAGAAGGCGCCAGAGCGCTCGTTGCTGCCTGCGTATATCCTTGCACAGACGGAATGGTAGCTCATACCAATACCGAAAAGATCAAGGACTACAGACGTAAGACACTGCAGCTCATCCTGTCAGATCATGATCAGGATTGTCTTGGCTGCGTACGCAGTACTAACTGCGAACTCCAGGCTCTCTGCAAGAGATACGGAGTTGACAACACTGAATACTATGCAGGTGCTAAGAATGAGTTCAAGATCGACGCATCTTCACCTTCAATAGTAAGAGACAACAACAAGTGCATCCTCTGCAGAAGATGTACAGCAGCTTGCGAGAAGTATCAGAGCATCGGCGTTATCGGAGCTAACGACAGAGGTTTCGCTACACATATCAGCAGCGCATTCGAACTGCCTCTTGCTGAGACATCATGCGTTAACTGCGGACAGTGTATCGTTGCTTGCCCGGTTGGAGCTCTTCACGAGAACGATTCTACAGCAGCTGTTAAGGCAGCTCTTGCTGACCCAACCAAGCACGTAGTAGTACAGGCTGCTCCTTCCGTAAGAGTAGGACTTGGCGAATGCTTCGGAATGCCTATCGGCACTGAGGTAGAAGGCAAGCTCGCTGCAGGAATGAGAAGACTTGGCTTTGATGCAGTATTTGACACTAACTTCTCAGCTGACCTCACTATTGTTGAGGAGGCTAATGAGCTGATCGAGAGAGTTACCAAGGGTGGTACACTCCCAATGATCACATCCTGCTCACCAGGATGGATCAAATTCATTGAGCATTATTATCCTGAACTTCTTCCTAACGTATCGTCCTGCAAGTCACCGCAGCAGATGTTCGGTGCAGTCGTCAAGACATACTATGCAGAGAAGAAGGGCATCGATCCTAAGGACATCGTTTCCGTATCGATCATGCCTTGCACAGCTAAGAAGTTCGAGTGCGGCAGAGATGATCAGTCCGCAGCAGGAGTTCCTGATGTAGATTACGCTCTGACAACAAGAGAACTCGGAAGAATGATCAGCGAAGCTGGTATCGACTTTGTCAACCTTCCAGATGAACCATATGATGATCCTCTGGGTGAATCCACTGGTGCTGCTGTAATCTTCGGCGCAACAGGCGGAGTTATGGAAGCTGCTCTCAGAACAGCTGTTGAGTGGATCACAGGTCAGGAGCTTGGCAAGGATCTCCTCGAGTTCCAGGATGTCCGTGGAGTAGAAGGCGTTAAGGAAGCTAGCTACAAGGTAGGCGACCTCGAGGTAAGCGTTGCTGTAGCATCCGGCCTTGCAAATGCGCGCAAGGTACTCGAAATGGTCAAGTCCGGCGAGAAGAACTACACATTCATCGAGATCATGGCTTGCCCGGGTGGCTGCGTAAACGGCGGCGGTCAGCCAATCGTTCCATCCAACATCAAGAACTTCATCGATGTCCGTGAAGTAAGAGCTAAGGGCCTGTATGATCTGGATGCTGCAAGACCTCTGAGAAGATCTCACGAGAACCCAAGCATCAAGAAGATCTACGACGAGTACTTCGGCTCATACGGCAGCGAGAAGGCTCACCACACACTGCATACAACATATGTTGCACGTAAGGTGAACGCAGATCACGAATAATTCAGAATCTGATTGATTCAGAGCCCCGTTCTCATTGAGCGGGGCTTTTTTTCGTGTTATAATCGGTAGCTGGGGCTATAACATTTGATTAAACGGAGGTTTATTTATAATGATTCATGATAATGCCTGGACTACATATTCTGATGCAGACCTTACCAAGGTAGAATCCCTGAGCAAGGACTACATCAATTTCATAAGTAATGGCAAGACAGAGCGTGAGTGCACTGATGAGCTCGTATGCATGGCAGAGGCAGCAGGATACAGGAATCTTGCAGATGTCATCGCAGCAGGGGACAAGCTTACAGCCGGCAGCAAGGTCTATGCAGTAAACATGGGCAAGGCTGTTATGATGCTCAATATCGGAGAAGACATCGTAAGAGACGGAATGAACATTCTCGGAGCTCACATCGACTCTCCTAGACTGGATATCAAGCAGGTTCCTCTGTATGAGAGCGACGAGCTTGCATATCTCAATACACATTACTACGGCGGCGTCAAGAAGTATCAGTACGTTGCAATGCCTCTCGCACTTCACGGCGTAGTTGCGAAGACAGACGGTTCTGTTGTCAAGATCAGCATCGGAGAGAAGGATGAGGATCCTGTATTCTTCATCAGCGATCTTCTGATCCACCTCGCTCAGGACCAGATGCAGAAGGTAGCAGCTAAGGTCATAGAGGGTGAGGACCTCGATATCCTCGTTGGCAGCAAGCCTCTTAAGGGCGAAGAGAAGGATGCAGTAAAGGCTGCAATTCTCGGACTTCTCAAGGAACAGTACGGAATCGAAGAGGATGACTTTATCTCTGCTGAGATCGAGGCAGTTCCTGCAGGCAAGGCAAGAGAAGCAGGCTTTGACCGCAGCATGATCCTCGGATACGGACATGATGACAGATGCTGTGCATATCCTTCAGCAGTTGCAATGATTGATGTTCCTGATGTCAAGGTAACATCTTGCGGACTCTTCGTTGACAAGGAAGAGATCGGCAGTGTTGGTGCTACAGGAATGGAATCCCACTTCTTCGAGGACATGATGAGAGAGGTCCTCGACAGAATGGGTATCTACTCAGAGCTCAACCTCACAAGATGTCTCCGCTCAAGCAGAATGCTTTCATCTGATGTAAGTGCTGCATTTGATCCACTCTTTGCTGACAAGTTCGAGAAGATGAATGCTGCTAAATTCGGCCACGGTCTTGTATTCAACAAGTTCACAGGCTCAAGAGGTAAGTCAGGCTCCAACGATGCTAACGCAGAGTATATCGCTCAGCTGAGAGGACTTCTTGACAAGCACGGAGTCATTTATCAGACAGCAGAGCTCGGAAAAGTTGACGTTGGCGGCGGCGGAACTATCGCATACATCCTGTCTCTCTATGGAATGCAGGTCATCGACAGCGGAATTCCGGTTCTGTCAATGCACGCACCTTGGGAGACAATCAGCAAATCAGATCTCTACGAGGCATACAAGGGTTATAAAGCATTTCTTATCGAAGCGAAGTAGTATATGTTCAAAGCTAAATTAATCACATTTCTGATGGCCATGGTACCAGTGGTCGAGCTAAGAGGAGCGATCCCGTATGGGGTAGTTGCCGGACTTAGTGTACATACTGCGTTCATACTGGCTGTCATTGGTAATCTTGTTCCGATCCCGGTCCTGATTGTATTCACCAGAAAAGTGTTCGAGTGGCTCAGGACTAAGAGTGAGGGACTCGACAGAATGGTGAGAAAGCTTGAACAGAAGGCTGACGACAAGAAGGAGATAGTTGAGAGATATAAATTCTGGGGTCTCATGATCCTGGTAGCTATCCCTCTTCCGGGAACAGGAGCCTGGACAGGTGCTCTTGTGGCGGCAATGATGGATATGAGGCTCAAGAGAGCTATGCCTGCGATAATAGTGGGCGTCATTGTAGCCGGAATCATAGTAACGACATTAACATACGGAGCAGGAGCACTACTCTCATAGAAATGTAAAGAGTTCTTTACATAATAAGGCAAATAAAGAAGGCACAGAACGGATTCCCGTGCTGTGCCTTTCTTGTGTTGACGAATATAAGATTATTTGTTCCTGCCAAGTTCCTGAGCCTTCTCGGTTGCTCTGCCGACTGCGTCGATAAGAGCTCCTCTTACACCGTACTCTTCAAGAGTCTTGACACCGACGATGGTGTTGCCGCCAGGTGAGCAGACCATGTCCTTGAGTTCATCAGGGTGTGTGCCTGTCTCAAGAACCATCTTAGCTGCACCATATACAGTCTGAGCAGCAAGTCTCTTAGCTGTAGGTCTTGGAAGTCCCTTGAATACTCCGCCATCTGCAAGAGCCTCGATGATGATGTAGATATATGCAGGGCCGGCTCCGGAGAGACCGCAGGCAGTATCGATGAGATGCTCAGGCATCCATTCTACGATACCGATAGATGAGAAAAGCTTCTCTGCGAATGCCTTCTCTTCATCTGTGAGGTCAGTCTCTGAATCAAGTGCGAAAGCACCGGCGCCGACAAGTGCAGGTGTGTTAGGCATAAGTCTCAGGATTCTGACATTGCCCTTGACCCATCTGCGGAGTGTCTCTACAGTAATACCTGCCATGATGGAGATAAGAGCCTTGCCATCAAGTGAATCCTCAAGAGCGGCGAGACCGCCTTCAGCATACTGAGGCTTGAGAGAGACTACTACAGCATCTGCTAAATGACCGAGCTCAGTGGCATTGCTGACAATATTGCAGCCAAGTTCTCTGTACTTGGACTGGACCTGTGGTGAAAGATCAAATACATATGCATCTTCAGGCTTAACTACTCCGGTGTTCAGTGCTCCGGTAAGAATTGCACCGCCCATTGCGCCAGCACCAAGAAATCCGATTTTCATATTATGCCTCCATTGATTGTTGAATTCTGAAGTAAATGGGGTATGACTACTGATTAGACCACGGTCTAAACCAATGTCTTATCTCTTATATTGTAAATGCTTAAAAAGCTATGTCAAGTCTTTGATGAGAAGTATAACAGTATAATTGTATTCAATGTGGATTCTCAGAAAAACAGCGGGCTGATGACATGCCGCCGCAGCAGCAAGCAAATGCCCGCCTTATATAACACTGCATGAAAAATTGGTCATACAGTGGAATAGACTCTGATCAGCTCAGATATCTGAATACTCCTCTGACCTTACCAACAACGGTAACGTCTGTTGCGATGATAGGATCCATGAAATCATTCTCAGGCTGAAGTCTGATATGATCGGATTCCTTGAAGAATCTCTTGACTGTAGCACCTGATTCGAAGCCGTCGTTGACAAGAGCTACGACGATCTCGCCGTTATTGGCCTCGTGAGATTCCTGCACGATCAGATAATCTCCGTCATTGATTCCGACATTGACCATGCTGTCGCCATGTACGGTAAGAATGAAATTGTTACCGGAACCGATGAATCTTGCAGGCATAGTCATCTCATCGACTATATTCTGCTCAGCAAGAATAGGTTCGCCTGCAGCGACCTGACCAATAACAGGAAGTGTTACAGAATTGATATCGTCCATCACCTGAGTCTTCTTATACTCATTCTCAACAGGTAGGACTGTACGAGGCTTGGAAGGATCCTTGCGTACGAGACCTTTCTCTTCGAGGACCTTGATATCGCTGTGTACTGTTGAAGTGGACTTGATGTCCAGCGCCTGACATATCTCTCTGACAGTAGGAGAGTATCCCTTAGCAGCGATAGTCTTCTTCATAAAATCCAGAATATCCTTCTGACGCTGTTCACTCTTCTTCATGATTAATTCTCCTTGTATGCATGCTCTACAAGATCATTGATGTTGAGTTCACTGCCATATTCATTCCAGTCATCATAAATACGTCCATTCTGTCTTATGATGATGTCTCCGACTATTCCGTCTACCTTAGCGAATGGGAGAGTCTTGTGATATGTTATCTTGCTGCCCTCACGCTCAAAAACATAGCCTGTTCTGAAACGCTCCTTCTCGAGAGCATACTTGAAGTCACATATCTCTGAAATCAGCTTGAAAAGGTTATCATTCTCTGTCTCGAAGACGTTCTCAAGAGTCAGATATGAGTAATTGGCTCTGAGCTGTATCTCATGACCCTTAAATCTGTCAAGGAAAGCAATCAGCTTGTCCTTGGTAGCAGGGTCCTTGGCATCCTCAAATACAACGCAGTTGATCCTTGTCCTGAAATTGAGAAGATCAAAAATCTCATCCGGACATTCCTTGACATAATGCTTGAGATGTCTTGATACATTGATGCAGCTGATCCTGTCGGAATACTTGTTGAGTATTGCAGCAACATCGTGGATCGTCTTGCCTTCCGGTACAGGAAGGGTGGTGTTGATATAGATATGATGTCCGTCCTCGATGTGATCGAGAATATCCTGAAGAGCTTCAAGCTCTGCAAGAGGCTCACCCCCCGTGAGAACAACATCATTGTGAGGGAAGATCCTGTTCATAAGATCCAGTGCCTTATAGCATCTCTCAAGATCGAATCCGGAAGTGTCTCTGTATTCCTTCTTGTTGACGCAGAATGGACATGCATTATTGCAGTCATATGGCACGAACATAGTTACGGTAGGACCTACCTTGGGAAAGTCTTTGTTCATTTATTAAGTCTCCAAAAAATAAAAAATAGTGTGTCTGATGAATGCCCCAAATGCCTCATACGACAGCATCTTACGACTACTACAGTATACCACTCGAACAATTGTTTGTAAACATCAGAAGCGATAGTTATTGAATTATCAACTGCGATAATTGACCGTTGTCCGTGTTTTTTTAGCGATAATATTGATTATCAGTTTTGAATTCTTTTTGCTTTTATGTATACTATAGTAAATATGATAAGAAGATTATCTTATTAAACTTTTCTGTTATTTCTTTTTTTTATCTTTTTTCTCAGAACAGAACGTGAAGAAGAACAGTCCTGCTTTGAATTACATATTGACTGCAGTGCTGATGATGGCACTGTGGTTTATTATGTCCGGGAAGACTGAGCCTAAGTTCCTTATAATAGGGGCTGCTTCCAGTCTTATCATTGCAGCGCTCTGTCTCAGAACTCTCACTCTTCACGGTATCAGGACTGATAACCAGTACTATATTTTCAATGTCAACATTGTAAAATATCTTATCTATATGCTCTGGCTCCTCAAGGAGATCATCAAGTCTGCTGTAGCAGTTTCTGTTATCACAACTGTCAGAAAATCTGATGTAGAGCCGTCGATAGCCTGGTTCAAGGCTGATTATGATAATCCATCCGCGAGGGCGATGCTTGCGAATTCCATCACACTGACACCGGGAACTATCACGATCGATATCACTGAGGATGGTATCTTCTCTGTTCACGCGCTGACCAGGGACATCCGCGACGGACTTCTTGACGGAACCATGCAGGCCAAAGTTGCATGGCTCTTTGGCGAGACGATAGATTTTCATCCGGTCGAGCCTAAGGATATCCGGACTAAGTCTCAGACTGCAATCGAATCAGAACAGCCACTCAATGTAATCAAGGGCAGGAGGAAGAAGGCATGATGACCACATTCTGGCAGCTGATGCTGGCGGGACTGGCGGCTATACTCATCATCATGCTGGTCCTGATGTTCATGAGGAAGACCACTCTGGACAAACTCAATTACATATTTGCTATGAATACGGTCATCGTTCTCATAATCCTGACCGTAGGCTTCATAGATGGAAGAGAGGATATGTATATCGATATCGCTCTCAGTTATTCCATACTCGGATTTGTTACATCCGTTATCCTGGCTAAGTATATAGGAGGGCGCAAGAAATGACAGCTTTGAACATCATAACGATCATTCTGTGCGCTGCAGGAATTCTGTTCATGCTCTTTGCGCTGACCGGAATCGTAAGATTCCCGGACTTCTATACAAGACTCCATGCCCAGGGAATAGGAGATACACTCGGAGCATTCCTGATAATGCTCGGAATGGTTCTTACAATAGGACTTCATCTTATGTCACTGAAGGTCCTGCTCATTTTCATAATTATCGTACTTACGAATCCGCTTGGAACCAACCTGATGATGATCGCTGCTGTACGCAGAGACGATTATCAGGAGTATAACAGCAAGACAACTGAGGATACTGACAAATGACACTGATTCTTGAGGCAGTTCTGCTGCTTGGGCTGATAGGAATAACGGTAGCCATAATATTCGGCAAGGATCTTATGACCTCTGTCGTTATTTACTGTGCCTTCAGTTTCATTACGATGTTCCTGTACATTGTTATGGGAGCGCCTGACGTCGCATTTACCGAGGCGGTCATAGGTGTTATTTCGACAGTATTCTTTATCATAATTCTCAGATCGATCAACAGAAAGACCAAGTAATCAAACCACATGAGAAGAATCGCAGCAGTGATAATGTTAATAGTGGTGATCACCGTTCCGTTCATAGCGTTCGATGTTCTGCCGGTAATAGGGGACCCTGAGTCGGCCCCTAATACTCATGTGTCTGATTATTACATTGAGCATGCTATAGATGAATGCAATTCACCTAACATGGTAACTGCTGTTATCGTCGACTACAGGGCATTCGATACCATGTTCGAGACGACTGTAATGTTCCTCGCAGGAATCGCCGTCGTTCTCATTCTTGCGAACCGCCCGCGCAAGAGGATCCCGTCAGCAGGCTCATACAAACGCTCAATGACTGTTGCCGGAAGGGCTATTTACAACACAGTCAACAAGGACGTAATGATCTCGGCCATCGAGCCAGTCATTCTTGTCTATGCAATATACGTTCTCTTCCATGGCGAGGTCAGCCTCGGAGGAGGATTCCAGGCAGGAGCTCTCATCGGCATGACATATCTTCTGGACACCATGGCAGTCAGGAGAGAGAAGCCTCTCTTCAGACTCAATAAGTTCCAGTCTGGCGCCATCGCAGGGCTTGGACCTTTCATTTATGCAGTTACAGGTATTGTGTCGATAATAGGCGGCGGACTTTACCTTGAATACAACAAGCTGCCGCTGGACATTCATCAGGCTGAGCTCCACTCAATAGGTATCACTGCCGTAGAGGTCGGTGTAACCATCGGAGTTGCCGGCACGATAATAACGATACTTAACGCTCTCATAGAGAGGATATCCTTCGATGATGACAACGATTAGCGCATTTCTTGCATCAAAGGGAATATATCTGCTGACACTGATACTGCTCTCACTCGGAGTGGCAGGTATTATAGTGTGCAACAATTACATGAAGAAGCTGATCTGCATGAACATCATGCAGGTAGCAGTCATTTTCTTCTTCCTGTGCTTCGGACAGAAGGACGGAGGAACGATACCTGTAGCTGTTGACGGTCTTGTCAAAGCAGCAGATTATATCAATCCGCTGCCTCACGGCCTCATGCTGACAGCGATTGTAGTCAGCCTCGGTACTACAGGTGTAGGACTTTCGCTGCTCTTCAGAATAATGGAGAAGTACGGAACAATAGAAGAAGACGACCTTATCAAGAGAGAAAAGAAATTCTGACAGGAGACTATAGAGAATGATGCAGAATCTGCCGGTTCTTATAATAGTGACGCCTCTTTGCTCAGCGCTTCTCTGCCTCTTGCTCACCTTGATCAACAAGCATTTTGGAAGAGCAGTGGTAGTGATCGCGACTGCGGCTTCTCTTGTCATGTCTGTGATACAGCTAAAGAGCGTAATAGAAGACGGAGTCATTCACTATGCGATCGGCAATTATGCTCCGCCGTTTGGTATCGAGCTTGTAATAGATTCTCTTAATGCTCTGATCATTGTTGTGATAGCTCTTATAGGTTTCATGACAGTTCTCTTTGCAGAGAACTTCGGAGATAAGAGGCCGGTAGTTAAGGGCGGCGCTAATGCTATTCTGGCTCTCCTGATCACAGGACTTCTGGGGATGACTTCGACAGGGGATATGTTCAACCTGTATGTATTCCTTGAGATAACATCGCTCTCAGCATACTGCCTCATAGCTCTCGGCGGCAGCAAGGGCGTTGTCTCAGCCTACAGATATATGCTGGTAGGAACTGTTGCGGCTACTTTCTACCTGCTCGGAATAGGAATTCTGTACTCGGCCACAGGAACTCTCAATATGGGGGACCTTGCGACTATCCTCAACGAGGGCGGCTTTGATGAGGTCATGCTGGTATCAATGAGCTTCCTGATCGTTGCATTTGGTATCAAGATGGCTCTGTTCCCGTTCCACGGATGGCAGCCTTCTGCATATACTCACGCTGAGCCTGGCACAAGACCGCTTATCACAGGCGTAATGGGGAAGATACCTGCACTTGCTATGTTCAGATTCTTCTTCTGCATATATGGAACTGACTTTATCTATGTAAGGTATCTTCTTGTACTTCTCGGGATATTCTCAGTTCTCGGAATGCTCTACGGCTCGATCATGGCGATGGCACAGAATGACATACGCAAGATGCTCGCGTACTCATCAGTCGCTCAGATAGGATATATCTCGCTTGGATTTGCCATAGGCACTCCGGTCGCTCTTGCAGGCTCATTCCTGCATATGATGGGACACGCCTTCATGAAGGGCGGCCTCTTCTTCTGTACCGGAGCGATCAGATATAAATTCGGCACAACAGATCTTAATGAATTTGGCCGCATCTACAAGAAGATGCCTATAACCAGCGGTCTTCTGGTCATCGCTTCACTGTCCATGATCGGTATTCCGCCTACAGCAGGCTTCTTCAGCAAGTGGTATCTGGCTCTTGGCGCTGCAGGGCGTCATGAATGGATCTACATCGCCGTACTCGTGATTTCAAGCCTTCTCAATGCTGTATATTTCTTCAGACTGATCGAGAAGGTATTCATCCAAAGCAGCAAAGGCCTTAAGGACAGATGGAGCAAGGGTGAACTCGAACTGCCTCTGACCATCATTCTGCCGGTCGTCGTATGCTTCCTTGCTATACTCGGCATCGGAGTCTTTAATGTCAAGCTGTTCGATATTCTCATGCTGACGCTGGAGGGGGTGGGCCTATGATGGATTTTATGGCTCTTGAATTAAGACCCCTGTTTGCGGTTCTTGTGTCGCTTATAGCGGCATGCCTGATCTATTCTCTCGGTGAGAGCATCAGGCCGAATGCAAGGGAAGGCATCACCATAACAGCTGCCATTCTCAAGATAGTGCTTGTATACTCGATGATCCCTGCGGTATTAGAGGGCAGGGAGATCAGCCTTGAGGTTTTCCCGGTAGTCAAGGGAGTCAGCTTTGCTTTCAATGTCGATCCTGCAGGCATGGTCTTTGCTTGCGTCGCATCGACCCTGTGGATACTGACATCCTTCTATTCGATCGGTTATATGAGAGGCCACGGAGAGAAGAATCAGACCGGATACTACGCAGCATTCGCTATGTGTCTGTCGGCTGCGACGGGACTTTGCTTTGCCGCTAATCTTCTGACTTTCTTCATCTTCTACGAAGTGCTGACTGTAGCGACATATCCGCTGGTAGTCCATTACAGAGATGAAGAGGGAACAAGATCCGGCCGCAAGTATCTCGCATATACTCTTATCAGCGGTCAGATATTCTTTGCTGCGATGGTAGTTGTCTACGCGGTAGCAGGTACACTCGACTTCACTCCTGGCGGTTTCCTGACCTCCGAGATGCTGCCGATGCCATGGGCGCTTGTCATATTCTTCATGATGATCGGCGCAGGCATTGTCAAAGCGGGTGTAATGCCTCTTCACAGCTGGCTGCCTGCAGCGATGGTAGCGCCGACTCCTGTCAGTGCTCTGCTCCATGCAGTAGCAGTCGTCAAAGCCGGAGCATTCTGCACTCTCAGAGTGGTGCTGTATGTTTTCGGACCTGGACTTGCAAAATCCTGCGGAGGATCGGATATCCTCGCCTGGATGGCAGTCTTCACGATACTTGTATCCTCGCTGATCGCCATGAGGAAGACAAATCTCAAGGCCAGACTTGCTTTCTCGACCGTCGGACAGCTCTCATACATTGTGCTCGGAATCTGCATCCTGACTCCGTTCAGTACAGCAGGAGCCCTGTATCATATTGTTGCGCATGCCTTCATGAAGATCACACTCTTTATGGCAGCCGGCGCTATATTCGTAACAACACACAAGAAAGACATCACAGAGATTGTAGGACTCGGCAGGAGAATGCCTGTGACCATGATGGCATTTACCGTAGCGTCATTCGGAATAGCGGGATTCCCGTTCTTCGTCGGATTTGTAAGTAAAGCGAACATAATCTTCGGTGCTGTAGAGATGGGCAGGCCTATATATGTAGCGACTCTTATTGCGAGTGCGCTGCTTGCGCTCGGATATCTGATGCCTGTCGTACTTGTAGCATTCAAGAAGAATATCGTTAATCCGGAGTTCATGGAGAGAGGAGAGGCCAACCTCTGCATGCTGATCCCGCTTGTGATCACTGCATGCATATCCATAATTCTAGGTGTAGCACCTAATATTGGCCTTCATCTGTTTGATATGTCACTGATGGCAGGTAACTCTATTTTCACGCCGCTAATGTAAGAAAGGTTATCATCTGACTCAAATGTTTATCGAAACACTGGAATATCTCGGAATAGCCTTCGTAAGCTCAGCAGCACTTATTGTTCTGAGCAAGATCATACTGCAGTTCCTCATCAGAAGGCCTGCAGATTATTACAGTGCGGCTGAAAACTACCAGGAAGAGCTGATGCTCAACAGTGCAGGTTTCAGTATCAATGAAGAGATCGAAACCAATCCGGAAGGCGAGCTTACAGATGAGAATATCAATGTCGAGCCTCAGATATCTGTAGATGACGCGATCAGGATGAACCTTGTCGTCCCTGACAAATACAAAGAAGACAAGACAGATACTGATGCCGGACGTGAAGAGACACCTTCGCCTATGGAAGACATCAGGAAGAGCCTCGAGGATGCTTATCAGCAGCAGCTTGAGGCAGAGAAGGCATCAGAAGCAGAGCCTGAACCTGAACCTGAACCAGAAGTCGAACCGGTTCCGGAACCAGAACCGGCTCCTGAACCTGAACCAGAGCCACAGCCTGAGCCGGAACCTGAGCCACAGCCACAGCCTGAGCCGGAACCTGAGCCACAGCCACAGCCTGAGCCGGAACCTGCTCCTAAGGAAAAACCTAAGAGAAAACGCAAGCCTTCTATGAAGATGAAGAAGGCTGAGCTTACTGAAATCGCACTCTCGATGGGAATCGAGATCCCTGAGAAGGCGACCAAGCAGATAATACTCGATCTTATCAACCTGCAGCTTGAGAACGATAACGCAGAGGTTAGCAAATGACAGGACTTATAATGCAGACAATCAAAGATAATCTGCATCCGGGCCTCATAATGATGGGCTTCGGTATTCTTGTAATGCTTCTTCCTCGTCCGTGCAGGAAGCTGCTTGGCCTCATTGCACCATTAACTGCGACCTGGGCGCTTTTCCAGATGTCAGAGACAAGCAGCCTCAGATATGACCTTGCTTCATATATTCATATGGAATTCATCCATTATGACAGTCTCTCTTTCGCGTTCATGCTGGCATTCTGCATCATTGCAGTGCTGAACGGATTCTACGGGGAGGGCATCCAGCACAGATATGAGTGCGGAATGTCACTGATGTATGCAGGCAGTGTTATGGGCGTAGTGCTTGCCGGCGACTGTATATCTTTGATCATATTCTGGGAAATCTCGGCATTTGCATCGATGTATGTTATCTATTCCAAGCATGACAGGGTATCAGCGAGGGCATCCTTCAGATACATACTTGTACATGGTTTCGGCGGCAACATGCTGCTTGCCGGTCTTATCATATACATGTTCCATTATGGCAACAGTCTTGAGAATATCACATCCTGCTATGGTGAGCCTTGCTTCTGGCTTATTGCAACAGGCGTAGCGGTAAATGCCGCAATACCGCCACTTCACGCATGGCTCCCTGACGCTTATCCTGAATCGACGGCGACTGGTACAGTTTATCTGTCATCATTCACCACCAAGGCAGCGATCTACCTCATGATCAGAATGTTCTCAGGTCTTGAGGCACTCGTCTGGATAGGCGCTATCGTTTCGATCTATGCAGCATGCATGGCGATCATGGAAAATGGTATCAGAAGACTGCTCGCTTACCATATCATAAGCCAGCTCGGCATGATGATAGCAGCGATCGGTGCAGGCGGAGCGCTTGGCGCTGATGCTGCAACTGCACATGCTATTACCAATATCATGTTCAAGGGCGTTCTCATGATGGGCGCAGGCGCTGTCATCTATGCGACAGGTAAGAGCAATATCACAGAGCTCGGCGGAATGGCAAAGAAGATGCCAGTTACAGCAGCATGCTTCCTGATCTCATCACTTGCGATCGCAGGACTTCCGGGACTATCCGGGTTTGTCAGCAAAGCACTTGTCATGGATGCTCTTCACGAAGGCGGATACACTATCCCGGCACTCCTCGTTACTGCCGGCGGCGTCGGAACTTTGCTCTCCATCACACTCAAGATCAACTGGTTCGTATTCTTCGGACCATGCGATGATCCGGAGGAGTCAAAGGTAGTCAGGAAGATACCGGTCACGATGGGATTTGCGATGATCATGGGAACTGTAGTCACTATCCTCATAGGCGTTATGCCTGAGAAGTTCTACAGCCTCATGCCTTATGCGACAATAGTTGAGCCGTACCATATGGGCCATGTGCTTGAGTACATTGCGATATTCATCGGAGGCTCGATACCATTCTTCCTGTATCTTAAGAAGATGAAGCCGCACGATGAGGTAACTATCGACTTCGACTGGTTCTATAGGAAGCCGTTCAACGACTTCATGCTCTGGCTGTCAAAGCTTGTCGAGCGCATTTTCGCATGGTGCGACAGGAGAGTATCGGGTGCTGCAGGATATCTCAGGACTCACTTCGGAGACCCGACACTCTGGACAGCATCAAGCAGAAGTGTCAGGATCCGCAAATTTTCCTTCGAGAATGAGAGCAGACTCATTGGCGATGTGTTATCAGCAATAGTTATAGTATTTATAATTATGATGATAGGTGCAGCTGTTGTGATGAGATAATTCCTTTCTTGTTACTACAGGACAGATATTGTATAATTATTGCGATGCGGATTTACGCATCGCATTTTATTACTTAGCTATTAAACATAATATTTAAATAAAGAAAAGGAGAACAATTATGTCAACTAAGATCGTAAGAGTACTTGGACGTGAAATTCTTGATTCCAGAGGCAATCCGACAGTAGAGGTAGAGGTAGAACTCGAAGACGGAACTGTCGCTCTCGGAGATGCACCTAGCGGAGCGTCCACAGGCATTTACGAAGCTCTTGAGCTCCGTGACGGAGACAAGGCAAGATACGGCGGCAAGGGCGTACAGAAGGCTGTAGCTAACGTTAACAACGTACTTGCAGGCGTTGTAACAGGAATGGAAGCTTGCGACATCAAGGCTATTGAGAAGGCTATGATGGAGGCTGACGGAACTAAGGACAAGAGCAACCTCGGAGCTAATGCTATCCTTGCTACATCACTCGCATGTGCAAGAGCAGCAGCTGCTTCAATGAAGATGCCTCTCTTCAAGTTCTTCGGAGAGCTTTCAGGCGTTAACGGATCACTTCTTCCAGTACCTATGATGAACATCCTCAACGGTGGTGAGCATGCTTCCAACACAGTAGACGTTCAGGAATTCATGATCATGCCTGTAGGAGCACCTAGCTTCAAGGAGTGCTACAGATGGTGTGCTGAGGTTTATCATCAGCTCCAGAAGGAACTCAAGAAGGCCGGCCTTTCAACAGGCGTAGGTGATGAGGGTGGATTTGCACCTGACCTCAAGGATGAGTTCGAGGTAATGGATTACATGATGAAGGCAGTTCAGGACTGCGGATATGAGCCAGGTAAGGACTTCGTATTTGCAATCGATGCTGCTGCTTCCGGATGGAAGACAGACAAGGTTGGCGAGTACAAGCAGCCTAAGAGCGGCAGAGTATTCACATCCGAAGAGCTCGTAGACAACTGGGTACAGTTCTGCGAGAAGTATCCAATCGCTTCAATCGAAGACGGTATGGACGAAGAGGACTGGGAAGGCTGGCAGCTGCTGGTCAAGAAGCTCGGCGACAAGGTTCAGCTCGTAGGAGATGACCTGTTCGTTACAAACCCTGAGAGACTTGCTAAGGGAATCGAGCTCGGAGCAGCTAACGCAATCCTGATCAAGCTGAACCAGATCGGAACTATCTCCGAGACTCTCGAGGCTATCTCGATGGCTAAGGCAGCAGGAATGAACGCTATCGTTTCACACAGATCAGGTGAGACAGAGGATACTACTATAGCAGATCTCGTAGTAGGAACAGCTACTGGTCAGATCAAGACCGGAGCTCCTGCAAGAACTGAGAGAGTTGCTAAGTACAACCAGCTCCTCAGAATCGAAGAGGCTCTTGGAGCTGACGCAGCATTCAGCGGAAGAAGCCCATTTGAGAAATAAATAATAAATAAAGCGGGGCGCCGCATGGCGTCCCGACCCTTTTTCTGCAGGGAGAATAAGCAATTTGGAAATTATCAGAGCTAATCATTCAGGCTTTTGTTTTGGGGTGGACAGAGCGATCAATCTGGCCTTCACTGAGGCCGGCAAGAAGGAGAGGACAGGCAGACTGCTGACCTGCGGTCACCTGATCCACAATTCTGCTGTTGTAAACAAGCTTGAATCTGAGGGTGTTAAACTCATTGAGTCTCTGGCTGAGGCTGAGACAGGCGATACTGTTATCGTCAGATCTCACGGCGAGCCTAAGGAATTCTATGAGGAGGCAGAGTCAAAGGGAATACATCTTGTAGACACAACTTGTGTATTCGTCAAGAAGATTCACGACATAGTCGAGAAGGCACATCTGTCGGGACAGCCGGTCGTCGTAATAGGCGACAGGAATCATCAGGAAGTAATCGCTACTAACGGCTGGTGCGGCTATGAGGCAACTGTTATCGGCAGCACAGACGAGGCAGAAGAGTGCGCTGACAGACTTAAGGACAGCAGACCTGTCGTAGTATGCCAGACAACTATCAAGGCAGAACTTCTTAGAGACATTCTGGATGTTTTCGACAGACACGGAATAACCTATGATATCCGCAACACTATTTGTAATGCGACAAGAGACAGGCAGGAGAGCTGCCGTGAACTCGCTCGCAGGGTAGATATGATGGTCGTAGTAGGAGACCATCACAGCTCTAATTCGCATAAGTTATATGAAATTGCAAAAAATAACTGCAAAAATACAATATTTATTGAAAATGCGTCCAATTTTTTGTTGAATGACATTTCAAAATATAATACAATAGGTCTAATAGCGGGCGCATCGACGCCCGAGTGGATTATCAAGGAGGTTATTTCTAGTATGAGCGAAAATGTCACTAAGAATATGGAACAGAATCCTATGATGGATTTCATGGATGACATTGAGAAATCTTTACGTTTGCCAAAGCCAGGCGATATCATCGAGGGTAAGGTTGATCAGGTTATGGACGATGCAGTTATCGTTAACATGGGCTGCAAGAAGGACGGAATCCTGAGAGCTGACGAAGTAGTACTTGAAGAGGGACAGAAGCTGTCCGACGTATTCAAGGAAGGCGATGACATCCAGGCTAAGGTCATCAAATCTGACGAAGGCGAAGGCGGAATCCTTCTTTCAAAGAAGAGACTCGTTGCTGTTGAGAATTACACAGAGCTCGAAGAGGCAATGGAGAACAAGGATGTAATCAATGTTAAGCTTGTAAGAGCCGTTAACGGCGGTGTTATCGCAGCTTACAAGGAGATCACAGGATTCATCCCAATGTCACAGCTTTCAGACAGATATGTTGAGAACGCTGATGAGTTCCTCGGACAGAATGTAGATGTAAGAGTTATCAGAGTTGATACCAAGCGCAACAGAGCAGTTTTCTCTCGCAAAGTAGTACTAGTTGAAGAGAAGCGTAAGGCAGTAGCAGAAATCTGGAGCAACCTGAATGTCGGCGACGTCGTTGAAGGTAAGGTAATGAGATTCACTGACTACGGCGCATTCGTAGATATCGGTGGTGTTGATGGTCTTCTCCACATCTCAGAGATTTCCTGGGGCAAGCTCAAGCACCCTGAAGAAGTTCTCAAGATCGGCGACATCATCAATGTTAAGATTCTCTCACTCAATGAAGAGAAGGGCAAGATCTCACTCGGACTCAAGCAGACTCAGCCTGAACCTTGGACTCTCGTTGGAGACAAGTATCAGGTAGGCGATGTACTTGACGGTAAGGTTGTACAGACCAAGGAGTATGGTGCATTCGTTGAGCTCGAAGCAGGACTTGACGGACTTGTTCACATCTCAGAGATCGCTAACAAGAGAGTTGAGAACGTAAGTGATGAACTCAAGGTCGGCGAGACAGTTAAGGTCAAGATCATGGAGATCGACCCTGACAAGAGAAGAATCAGCCTGAGCATCAAGGCAGCTCTTCCTGAGGAAGAGGCAGCTGAGGCTCCTGCAGAAGAACCAGCTGAGGAAGCTGCAGAAGAAGCAAAGGACGAAGAATAATCAGATTCCATATTACAATTAAGGCCGGGTCTTTTTCTGACCCGGCTTTATCATTTTCAGGAACTCAATAATAGTATTTAGCAGAAGGAAAGAACATGGACTTCAGATTCAGACGAGCAATAATAACAGGCAAGGCCGGCGCCAGGATCATAAGTATCATAGATAAGAACAGAGGGACTACCTGGGCCGGAAGGACGGCACTTGGGATAGATCCTGATTTCTTCAGTGGTTTGAGTGGAATAGATCCATCCAGAGTCCTGTTCGTGACCGGAACCAATGGCAAATCAACCCTTACAGCACTGATAAGCCATATTCTTGCTTCAAAGGGCTTTAATGTCCTCACTAATTCCGGAGGTGCTAACATGACCTCAGGAGTTGCTTCTGCCCTTGTAAAGGGTGCAGATATGTCGGGCAGGATTAATGCTGACTACTGCATTTTTGAAGTAGACGAAAGATATCTTCACGAGATAAGACAATATGTTTCGTGTGACAATTTGCTGGTTTCCAATCTTGAAAAAGATCAGGCCCAGCGTAATGGAGACCCGGACTTTATATACAGGAAGATAGCCGGAGTGCTGGATGAATTCAGAATGAACGTCTTTCTTAATGGTGACGAGCCAAGATCATGCGCTCTTGCAGATCATTCGGATCATACAGTATTCTACGCGGCACAGCGCCATAACAGGGCATTTCGCAAGGATGATACCTTCGTCACTTTGCCATGCCCACACTGCAGATCGCGCATAAGATTTGCCTATCACAATAATGACGGAGTGGGCAGATTCAAATGCGACAAATGCGGCTATACCAACAATAACGGAAGAGATAAGGCGGATTATTTACTCAAGGATGCGGACTTTGATAAGAAGACATTTGTTATCAATGATCTGACTTTCCCGATGCCTTATGATGAGCCGTATATGCTCTATAATTACGCAGCAGCAGTAGCGGTATGCAAGGAATTTGCCGGCATCACCGAAGAAGAGTCGGCAGCTGCTATTGCCACATTCACTGTCCCTGAGGGAAGAATAGTGAATATTGAGTATAAAGGCCTGAACATGAAGTATTTCATGTTCAAGCAGGAGAACCCTGAGACACTTCAGAATTTCATCAATGCTGCGGCAGCGGATCCTGATGAAAAGGTCATCATACTGGGATTTGGCGTTGTAGACACATTCGACCCGCACTATATCAATTCGTTCTATGCGTTTGAGTGCGATTACTCTGCGCTGGCAGAATCCAATCTCAGGAAAATACTCGTAGTGACAGACACTTCCGCTTATGATGCAGCTAACTGCCTCATCTACGGCGGAATCGATCCTTCTGTTATCGAGGTGATACCGACAAATGATCCTGAGAAGATACTCGATGCAGCTATGGGCTTGGATTGTGGCAATATTTATCTTACTGTCAACATGACGACATTCAAACAGATCCGCAAATTCGCAGAGAAGAACAGATAATCGATCAAAGAAAGGTGACAGACATGTCAGAAAGAAAGTTAGAAATAGCTTGGATGTACCCGGATACTCTTTATCTTCATGGCGAGAGAGGCAATATAATGGCTCTTGTCCGCTATGCGATGGAGCTTGGCATGACTCCGCATGTAAAGAGAATAGATCTCGGAACCAGGGATTTCGATCCGCTTGACTATGACATCTTATTCTTCGGACCTGGTGAGATTTCGTCTTTCAGCAGCATTATCAGTGATATTTCCAGATACAGACATACTTTGGCAGAATACATAGCTTCGGGTAAAGTCCTCATTGCGACCGGCACAACAGTAACGATGTTCGGAGAGAAAATCGTACGCCTTGGCGATACTGAGGGGGCTGAAGGCGAAGTGATAGACGGGCTTTGCATCATTCCTGCAATGGCATACGAGAGAGATTATGTATACGGGAATGATCTATATACACGTGCTGAATACAATGGTTATTCGATGGAACTTGTCGGAAACCAGATCCAGATGGCCGATTATGGGTACAGCGAGAATGAGCAGTACAGAAGATTCGGAACTGTTATATACGGAAGGGGCAATAATGGCAGCGATGGCATAGATGGCGCCGTCCTGGTGAACTCTGTCTTTACCGGAATGCTTGGCCCGGTCCTCGTCAATAATCCATGGCTCACGGTCAGACTGCTTCAGACTGCAGCATCTGTGGGCGGGATCAGGACCAGTTCAGAACCCCTCAGATTCAATCTTGAACAGAAGTCATTAAAGCTCAAAAAACAGTTCATAGAATCAAAAAATACTGTATAATGTGATTATCAATGAAAGGAACAATAGATGTAGATGAGATTTTATTTTGCTTTGTGGATAGCCAAGCTGTCCCTTGCTCTGATCAATATAGTAGCTAAGGGGAGAGGTACTAATCTCCCAGGCCAGATAGCCCTTCGCATAGATCCGCTTTTTGTCAAGCATATGAAAGGTGTCGATCCTGCTAAGGCTGTTTTTGTTACTGGAACTAATGGCAAGAGTACTACAGTCAATCTGCTACACCATGTATTCACCAGCAGCGGAAGAACTGTCTGTGCCAATCTTGATGGCGCCAACATGCTGACCGGCGTAGCGACTGCTCTTATCAAGGATTCGGGCATGTCCGGCAGGATCCGATCCCAGTATGTGATCATGGAGACTGATGAGAGATATCTCAGATTCATACGCAAGCAGCTGCCTGCCAGACAGCTCATTATCACTAACATCCAGAAGGACCAGACCCAGCGTAATGGTGAGCCTGGCGTAATAATGGGCAAGATAGCTGAGGCTCTTGGTGATGATCTTACCGTATTTGTAAACCAGGATGAGCCAAGATCTTTCGCACTAGGTGATAAGGCAGGAAGAGCAGTAAGCTATGCAGTTAAAGAGAACAGCAAGTCTTATCATAAGGAGGCTGATTTCTTCTCGGTTACTATGCCTTGCGCAAGATGTCATGAGCCTATTATTTTCCGTGCGCACAACATTGAGAATATAGGTCCTTTTGTATGTCCTTCCTGCGGATACGGAGGGGAGCATGAGGCTGACTATACTGTAGATACAGTAGATTATGAGGGCCACAGCTTCACATCAGCCGGCAAAGAATACAGATTCAATTTCAGTACACCTTACTTCCTGTACTGCTATATTTCCGTACTTGCCGCATCTAAGGAGATGGGCCTGACTGATGAGGAGATAAGCAGGGGATTTGAGTCTTTCTCTGATCTCAGAGGACGTCTTGCTACCAAGACTATCGCGGGTAAGACACTCCACTACATCAAGATGAAACAAGAGAATCCTGAGACCATACAGTCATCTCTCAATCTTGTAGGCGAAGACAAGGAAGACAAGATCTTCCTGTTCGGACTTGACGAGACTCTTGACTACTTCCCGCCATTTACCAACACACTGGCGCTCTTTGACGTTGACTTCCGTCCGGTACTGAGATCAGGACTTAGTCACTTTGTCTGCATGTCAAAGGCTATCGGCCGCATGGCTGCTGTAAGAATGTTATACGATGGATTTGACCCGGAGCATATGACAGTACTGCCTTCCGGATATGAAGAGGATATAGTGCCGGCACTGACACCGCTTGATGATCAGCCGGTTTACCTCGTCGAAGAAATCCCATATTATAAGAAACCTAAGAAATAATGAACAATACTATATTCAACGAAATTCGAAATAACACCAAGGGCCATGATGCGGTCCTTAGTAATGTCCGGGCTCTCGGACTGCCTGATTCTGCAAGAGCTCTCCATATCCTCTGGATGTACCCTGATGTACTCAATGTCTTCGGAGGCAGGGGAGATCTTATGGCGCTCATGAGAGTGAGCTGCAGCATGGGCCTTCCGGCTGAGATGAAGAGGCTTGATTCTCTCTCAGCTGAGATACCATTCGACTGGGCGGATATTATATATTTTGCCAGCGGAGATCTTACCTGCATGGAGGATATTCTGGCCGCTCTTGAGGATGACCGTGATTCCTTCCGCACATTTGCAGAGAAGGGCGGCATGGTCGCAGCAGTCAGCAGCAGCGGTGCTATTCTGGCGAAGGAATTCATCAAATCAGACGGAACAGCTGTCAAAGGTCTCGGTCTTCTGGATATGACCATGAAGGAAAGAGACAAGGTTCACGGAGATGACCTGTGGTTCAGAACTGAAGACGGCATGGAAGTTGCCGGTAATCAGATACAGCTTCTCGATGTAGAACTCGGAGCAGGACAGCAGCCACTTGGCAGCGTGATCTATGGCCGCGGTAATAACGGAGACGGCAGAGAGGGAGCACGCAGCGGTAATGTGATCTATACAGGCTGCGTTGGCCCTGTTATGGTCAGGAATCCATGGTTTGCAGCCAGGCTTCTTGAAGATGCGGCCAAGGCAGCCGGCATCACACCTGCAGGCGGATCCTTTGAACTTCCGGATGAAGAGATCGAGCAGGAACTCATATCTTCTGAAGAAGCCAGAGAATTCATCCGTTCTAAGATTGGAGGCACCAGATGAAGCCAGTAAGAAAACTTCTCCCTGTCCTGATAGGCGGGGATTTTGCTGCATACAGCCAGGCAAGGACCTTCCATGAGGCTTATGGAGTCAGTTCACTTGCTGTAACAACAGCCGGCAATGTTCTGAACACAAGGACGAGCATCCTTAATACCATAGTTGAACCAGAGCTGACAGATCCTGCAGTTTTCCGCAGGAGAATGAAGGAGATAGCTGATAGCTATCCTGATTCAGACAAGCTTGTTCTCGGTTGCCGTGACTGGCAGGTGAGAATGGTCATAGAGAATAAGCCTGCTCTTGAGGAGATGGGATTCATCGTACCGTATATTGATGTTGAGCTTCTTGATCAGCTGGTGCTCAAAGAACATTTTTATGAACTTTGTGACAAATATGGGGTTGCGTATCCTAAGACTTTTGTCTATGATTTCAAGAATAAGAAAGATCCGGTTCTTGACTTTGACTATCCGGTAATAGCCAAGCCTTCAAACAGCGCGGCATATTACAATACCAGCTTTGAAGGCCAGAAGAAGGTCTATAAGGTGGGTTCAAGAGAGGAACTTCTTGAGCTTCTGGACCGTGTCGGAAGATCAGATTATTCCGACAAATTCCTTATCCAGGAATTCGTTCCGGGCGATGACACCGGAATGCATCTTCTGACATGCTACTGTGACAAGAGCGGCAAAGTGCGTCTTGCAGCAGCAGGACATACAATGATGGAAGACCATGAAGAGAATTCCATCGGTAATCCTGTCGCGATCCTCTCCGAGGTACTTGATGAAGAAGTCACAGCGAGTGCCGTCAGGATGCTCGAGGCTATAGGCTATAATGGCTTTGCCAACTTTGACATCAAATACGATCCGAGGGACGGAGTGTATAAGTTCTTCGAGATCAACACACGTCTCGGCAGCAGCAGCTATTATGTGACCGGGGCCGGATATAATACAGCCGAGTATTATGTAAAGGAATGGGTCCTCGGAGAGAAATTCGATGGATGCATCATCGCTGACAGGCCGCATCTGTATTCCAAAATACCTCAGTCCATCATCAATGCTTATGTAAGAGATGATGATCTCAAGGCTCAGGTGGCAGAGCAATACAGAGCACACAGAGTCAGCAATCCGATAGATTATAAGGCTGACCGCAATTTACTGCATCATATGTATGTCAGATTATTTATGTATAGACAGAAGAAGAGGTTCGAGACTTATCTGTAAGTAGATTTATAAGGGGGAGATCTGATGTTTAATCCGTTCAAGGACACTAGAGTTAATTACAGCAGCAAGAGGACGCTTATCGGAATAATATGTGTCATTGCTGCAACATTCCTTGTTACTTATTTCCTGCCGCCGGAGGTAGAGAACTATGGTATTTTCTCTGTAGTTCCTGCTGTATTCCTTATTGTGTATATTTTCATTACACAGAGGATCGTGGAGTCACTTGTCCTGGCGTCGCTGATGGGCGTAATTATGGTATCAAGACCGGTTACGACAGGAGGCGGCAACTGGATAAGCAATACTTTTTCAGATTTCAGTGATTCGCTTCTCGCGACGATGATGGATGAGGATATTGCATGGCTTATCATAGTCTGCGGTCTTATGGGAAGTATCATCTCCCTGATCGAGCGCTCAGGCGGAGCCTTTGCGTTCGGAGAATGGGTAACGAAGAGAGCCAAGACCCGCAAATCTTCCCTTATTTGGACCTGGATCCTCGGAATAATAATCTTTATAGACGATTATCTCAATTCACTGACTGTAGGTGCATGTATGACACCTATAACAGACAGACACAAGGTACCGAGAGAATTCCTCGCATATGTTGTTGACTCGACAGCAGCACCACTTTGTGTGCTTATTCCTATTTCTACATGGTCAGTCTTCTGCAGCCGTATACTCGAAGCCAATGACTGGGCTCCGGCAGGAGAGGGCCTCAAGTATTTCATCAAGACAATACCATTCAACTTCTATGGCTGGTTTGCCGCTCTGATTGTACCTCTTGTAGTACTCGGAGTCATTCCGCTCATTGGGCCGATGAAGAAGGCATTTGAGCGTGTCGAGAATGGCGGACCGCTTGCGCCTCCGGGAAGTGAGAAGATCGATATCCACGCAGGCAGCGATATGAAGGTCCCTGATAATCCTAGCATCTGGAACATGATCATTCCGATCGCTGTTCTTATCTTTGCTACTGTCAAGGTCGACATGCAGGCAGGCGTAATCATCACTCTTGCGGTTATGTTCGTAATGTATCTCGCACAGGGCCTGATCGATGCTGAGGAGTTCATAGACATTGCTCTTGAAGGACTCAAGAACATGATCCTTCCGCTCATACTGATGGTGCTCGCATTCCTGTTCGCTGAAGTAAGCAGCCAGATCCATTTCACACTTTATGTCATCGAGACTGCGACTTCCATCGTATCACCTAAGTTCCTGCCGCTTGCAGTATTCATCGCTCTGTCGATAACTGAGTTCATTACAGGAACAAACTGGGGAATGTATATCATTGCACTTCCGATCGTAATTCCTCTTGCAATGCAGACAGGCGCAGATGTAACTATCGCTGTTGCAGCTGTTCTCAGCGCCGGAGTATTCGGATCTCACATCTGCTTCTACTCAGATGCGACAGTTATCACTTCGTCAGCATGCGGATGCAATAACTTTGATCACGCTACGACTCAGCTGCCATACGGAATCCTCGGAGCCGTATGCTCAGCAATATGCTTCCTCATCGCAGGATTTGTTATGAATTAATCTGACGTCAGAGAGGGACTGGTACAGACAGAGCAGAACAATGAATAACAGAGCAAATAAATACAAGAATTTCAAAGACCGCATATTTGCTATGGTCTCAGTCGGTGTTGTCGATGACAAGCTGAATCAGGGTTATGATATTGTCAGTACCGCTCTTCTGATACTGAATATCGTCAACAGCTTTGCCATGACATTTGAGTCGTTCTATAAGGCACATCACGATGTGATGTACTGGATAGAGGCTTTGACTGTGCTGTTTTTTGCTATCGACTACTTCCTGAGGCTGTATACATCTGACAGGCTGTTCCCTGACAAATCCAGGTTCGTATCAGCCCTGAAGTATATTTTCTCAGGATACGGAATAATAGATCTTCTTTCGTTCCTGCCTTATTATCTTCCGGTATTCTTCCCGGCAGGAGCTGCGGTCTTCAGGATGTTCAGAGTCGTCAGAATATTCAGGCTGTTCAGGATCAATACTTATTATGATTCACTGTCCATAATCGCTAACGTACTATCAGCCAAGAAGACACAGATACTTGCATCGGTATTCATCATAGTACTGCTGATCATGGCATCCAGTCTCTGTATGTACAGCGTAGAGCATGAGGCACAGCCGGATGTATTCCAGAATGCTTTCTCAGGAATGTGGTGGGCGACATCTACACTGCTGACAGTAGGGTATGGTGACATATATCCGGTAACCTTTGCCGGACAAGTGCTCGGAATAGTGATAGCTTTCCTCGGTGTAGGACTTGTAGCAATCCCTACCGGTATCATATCTGCGGGATTCGTTGAAGAATATCAGAAGGTCAAACGCATCAGTGATGTAGAGCGTCTGCAGGATGTTCACTTCATAGAGGTGGTTCTCGGCGAGAACGACAAATGGGTGGGCAATAAGATCAAGAATATAGGAATGCCTCACAGATCGCTTATAGCTACGATAATCAGAGGCAATGATATAATCGTTCCTAGAGGCGATGTTGTACTTGAACAGGGGGACAGACTCATTATCTGTGCTGAGTCTGTGAAGGGAGACTATCTCAGCGAGATCAAGGAGGTCGAGCTCAAGAAGAATCACCGCTGGAACGGGCTCAGAGTCGACGAGCTCGATATCTCAAGGCAGACTTTCATTGTTCTTATCGAACGTAATAAGAAGATGATTATACCGAGAGGTGACCTCGTTCTGCAGAATCACGACAGGATCCTGCTCTACACGAAAGAGAATATAAGAAAATACACAGATGACTTTATCTTCTGATGGAGAACTAGAGATTATCTGCTTTCCAGAGAGATCTTGTGAACAGCATCAGAACCGGATATATTTCAAGTCTTCCGGCAAGCATTTCGAAGGCCATCACTATCTTGGAGAGAGGCGAGAAGTGAGTCGCAAGTCCCGGAGCATGAAGCTCTGCGATAGATGTTCCGGTATTTGTGAGCATCGCCTGTGAATAATTCAGAGCATCAAATATACTCTCGCTCTTATTATCGAGAGAGAGAACAAGGGCGCCAAGTATATAGATCGCCATGAACAGAATAATGAAAATATTAGCCGAGACCAGCTGATCAGGTTTGAGGAGGTCGCGGTTGAATTTGACAGGCCTTACAGCACGTGGGTGGATATGCCTGAACAGTCCGAAAGAGACTGTTTTGAAAGCTATCTCAACACGTGCTATTTTCATGCCTCCGCCGGTCGAAACTGCACATGCGCCGAAGAACATCTGCAGCAGGATGAAGAACTGGCATATCAGAGGCCAGGTGTGGCAGTCTGTAACTATATAGCCTGATGTTGACAAGAAGGATACTGTCTGCATCAGAGCTTCACCAAATGATTCTGAAAAGCTCTCGTGATTCACGACACTGATCATTATTCCGATGAAAAGAGAAGTAGCAAACAGTCTCCATGTGTACAGTGAAACTTCTGTACGCCTCCAGATCATGCGGAATTTGCGCATGATGATCAGGATGAAGAAGGAAACATTTACAGAGCCGAGAAAGGCAAATATTGTAATGATCACCTTGAGAGGCGTACTGAGATCAGTAATTACACCATTGCTTATATGCTGCATGCCGGATGTACTGATGTTGCTGAGAGCTGTAAGCAGGGACGTAAATGGATCCATACCTGCGATGACAAGCAGAACGAAATGCACTGCAGTAAGGCCTAAATAAATGAAAATGATGTGCTTGTAAGTGTTCTTGAAGGTTACAGTTGATTTGAGAAATTCAGGCCCAGGCACCTCGACCGAAACAAGTGAATGTCCGCTGAACTCCCAGTTTGAAAGGCAGCTTACAGCGATAAGGATCATGCCTACGCCGCCGAACCAGTTGAGCATGGATCTCCAGAGCTGGAAAGAATAAGGGAAGACATTAACGTCAAGATTGCCCATGCCTGTTGTGGTGAGGCTGGCAGTTGCTTCAAAGAATGAATCTATCCATGTAAATTCAGCGCGTCCGTAGAAATAAACAACTGTAGTAATGGCAATAACGATGAGCCATGTAAATATCGTTGTAATATAGTTGATCCTAGGGCGCACATAAGTACTCGCCATATCGAAGAGCTTTCTTATAGTTATTCCGGTCAGGATACAGATCGCACAGCCCATCCCGAGCGGACGTATGGCAGCATCCTCGGCAAAATTCAGGGCAACAAAAAGAGGAGGCGCCATGGAGAAGCCCAGCAGTATCAGAACAATACTGAAAATATTAAGGAAAAATCTCTTGTTGTTGCTTAATTCTATCATCCTGTATTAACCCGTCAGAGACTGTCATGTCTCCAGAAGTGCCTTGTAAATATTATCATGAATGTTGACAGCTCCAGTCTTCCTGCGACCATCAGGAAGGAAAGTACGAGCTTGCCGAATCCTGAGTAGAAATGGAAGTTGCATTCAGGTCCGACCATGTCAAGACCCGGACCAACGTTGCTTATACATGTCAGTGCGGCTGTGAAGTTTGATACAAGGTTGCCATCGCCTGTGACAGATATAAGGAATGTTCCTACGAGCAAAGTTATAAAATACGTCGACAGGAAAGTCATTATATATGTAAGAGTCTCAGGCGCCATTTTCTTGCCATTGTACTTGATATCGTCAACTATGCTTGCGTGAAGTATCCTCTTGATCTCAAATCTGATCATCCTGATGAAGACAAGCACTCTGACTTCCTTGATACCGCCGGAAGTAGATGAGCTGCTTGCTCCTGTGAGCATCAGAATGACAAGTATCATCTGAGCGAAAGCAGGCCACTTGATATAGTTAGCTGTAGCATAGCCTGTAGTTGAGACAATTGTTACGACCTGGAACGCTGAGTCTGTAACAGCCTTGAACAGGTCTGTATAATGTCCCTCTGTCATAAGAGATATGACTACCAGAACAATTGCGAGCAGGACACTTATCAGGTAGAACCTGAACTCATCATCACCAAGCAGTTTGCTTATTTTGCCCTTGATGACAAAGAAGAACAGATTGAAGTTGGTTCCTGCGATGAACATGAACAGGGTCAGTATCCAGTATATATACGGACTGTTAAAGTGAGAAATACCGTCATTGTAGGTAGAGTATCCGCCTGTGGCCATACATGTCATGGCATGGCATACAGCATCATAGAGACTCATGCCTCCGAGAAGGAGCAGTACAATGAGAACTACTGTGAGAACTATGTATGCGACATAGAGAAGTCTTGCAGTCTCAAAGAATCTGGATGAAACCTTGGTTACCGTAGGACCCGGAGTCTCAGCACTTGCAATATTCCTTGCTTTGATTCCTATGCCCGGAAGAAGGGCGACGAAGAGAACCATGATTCCCATGCCGCCTAGCCACTGTGTAAGGCAGCGCCAGAAAAGGATCGACCTTGGCAGAGCCTCAACATCCGAGAGGATAGTTGAACCCGTCGTGGTGAATCCGGAGCAGGTCTCAAACAGAGCATCAATAAAATCAGGGATACTACCTGACATGATGAATGGCAGGGAACCAACGACAGTGGCTATAATCCATGCCGAAGAAACAAGAAGATAGCTGTATCTCAGCTTGAGATTTCCTTCTTCAAAGCTGACGCCTCTTGTGGTCCTGATGTACATGCCGGGAAGGATGGTAATGAGAATAGCAAACAGGAATGCAATAATACACTCGGTTTCGTTGTATATCAAAGCAATGAGGAGGGGCACCGCAAGACACCCCGCCACAAAGATCAGAAAAAAACCATAAAAACCGAGAATAATGTTCTTCATTATAATTCGAACTTATTTGAGTCTTGAGAGAAGTGAAGCATGCTTGAACAGCTTCTCTACATATCCTATATGAGATACAAGGCAGACAATGACGACCTTATCGCCGGCCTTGATCCTGGTTTCACCGGTAGGGATGATTGTCTCAACACCTCTGTTGATAGCAGCGACGATGATATACTCAGGGAGTCTGAAGTCTCTGAGAGGGACATTAACACAGCCCATATCCTCTGTGACATACATTTCAAGCAGCTCAGCCTGGCCCTGAAGAAGAACAGCAGAAATGACTCTGTTGCTTCCGCGGATAGCTCTTAAGATAGCTGAAGCTGTAATATCAAGAGGATTGAGGACCATATCAAGATCCAGCTTGGATATCAGGTCACTGTAGCTCTCATGGCTGACCTTGGAGATAACATCTTCTACGCCGTGATTCTTAGCTGTAAGGGCAAGAAGAATGTTCTCTTCATCGTATCCTGTAGCGGTTACAAAGGCATCCATTGAATCGAAGTCTTCCTCTTCAAGAAGGGATATATCAGCGCCGTCTCCGTTGAGTACCATGACATTGCGGAGCTTCTCAGCGAGGTAGTGGCATCTCTTCTTATCCTTCTCGATAAGCTTGACATGAGAACCATATTCAGAGAGCCTTCTTGCAAGGTAATAGCCGGTCTTGCCGCCGCCGATGATCATTACTTTGCGGGCATCAGAAGAGCGCAGACGTCCGTGGACGACTTTGGCCAGTCTGAATATTTCTTCTTTGCTGCCCATGAGATACAGAAGGTCATGAGGCTGGATAATATCATTACCATGAGGGATTATGATCTTGCCGCCTCTTGAGATCGCAACGACGATCATGCCCGGCATTATCTCACGGAATCCGATGAGATTCTTGCCTACGATCTGCGGATACTTGGAAGCTTCGAACTCGATAAGTCCGATGTTCTTAGATGTATAGATACCGTTACTGAGGGTGTATTTCTCGATCAGGTAGCGGTAGATCTCAGATGTGATGAGGATGTCAGGATTAACGAGCATATCGATGTTCAGATTCTGACAGATAAAATCCATCTGCATCATGTGCTCAGGATCTCTGACTCTTGCAGCTACCTTAGGGCAGCCGAGAGATTTCGCAAATGAAGCAGCGAGTATGTTGGTGTCGTCTGAAGTTGTTGTGCTGAAGAGAAAATCATATGTATCGACATTGATCTCTCTGAGAAGCTCGATTGTCTTGGCATCGCCAGTTACTGTAAGAATGTCATACTGCTGGGAAAGAGCGTTGAGCTTGTCCTCATTAGTATCAACAAGTGTTATCTCATAGTCTCCGTCAAGAAGAGCCTCAGTGATGCGGATACCAAGTTTACCTGCACCAAGAATAGCTACTTTCATTGCACTAATACCTCCGGTTATGTACTGTCTTGCGGGACTGGCAAAAGCCAGCACATTAGTATATAATTTCAATACCAAAAGATTGTAATACTAAGACTAATCGAATTCAACGGAATTTGTATTTTTTTGTACAGATTTCTCGGTATTACAGGGAAAGAGGAATCACTGATGAATATTAAAATGATAGCACTGGATCTTGATGGAACAACTCTGAACAGTGCGGGCAAGATAACTGACAGGACAAGAGAGACTCTTGAGGCAGCAGGCAGGCAGGGTGTGCATGTTGTAGTATCCACAGGAAGAGCATATACATCACTTCCTGACGATGTTAAGAGCATAGAGGCTGTAGAGTATGCAATAACATCCAACGGAGCGCATATCAACAGAATACACACAGGTGAGTCTGTATATGATGATTATCTGTCCGAGAAGGCTGTTATGAGAGTGGCGGAGCTTGCAAGAGAACTTGATACGCAGATCGAGGTTTTCGTGGACTGCCAGGCATATATAGATGAAGATTATTACAACTATATCAAGGAGAACGGATGCGCTTACCGTAATGCAGAGTACGTTCTCTGGAGCAGGAAGCCTGTACACAATGTCATCGGCTTGCTTCTTGATAACAAGGACAGAATAGAGAATGTCAACTTCTGCTTCAGGAGCGTTGATATGCTCGAAGATGCCAGACCTGCGGTCGAGGGCATTCCTGAGGCAACTATCACTTCGTCATTTGCCAACAACCTCGAGGTAGGCGGACCGAATACCAGCAAGAAGACTGCTCTTATGGAGCTCATGAATAGGCTTGGTGTAACAAGAGATGAACTCATGTGCTGCGGAGATGCTCCTAATGATATCGAGATGATAGAATTTGCAGGCCTCGGCGTAGCTGTGGGTAATGCATGGGGCGGAACAAGGGATCATGCTGATTATGTGACCCTTTCAAATGATGAGGATGGAGTAGCAGCTGCAATAGACAAATTCGTCCTCAGATAGACCACATATCTGCGCAATAATACTCAAATAGCAAGGAACACGATTACGTGCTCCTTGTTTTGCTATGTTCTTTTTTCAGGCGTGACTTTATTGCAGGATATCGTGACGTTTTCGTTCGACCGATTCCGGCTTTGATGCTATCATTTCAGGACCATTGAAAGGAGGGAGCTTAAATGAGACACAAGAAGAACATCGGCGACAGCGGTGAGGAGTTTGCTGCAAGAGTACTTGAGGAATCCGGATACCAGATAATAGAGCGGAATTATTCCAGCAGATACGGGGAGATAGACATAATCGCTCTCAGAGACGGGATACTTCATTTTATAGAGGTCAAGACCCGCACGAGCTCTGACTTCGGCTATCCGGCTGAGGCTGTGACAGAGACCAAGATAACAAGGATCAGAAGAACTGCGGAGAGCTATATCAGCAGGAGAAGAGCTTTCTGGAGAAGTATCTCATTCGATGTATTCGAGATCATGACAGAACTGATAGTAGATTGCATGTAGACCGGCAGGAGGGGGCAAATGTTCAGCAGAATAAGATCAGCAGTCTGCTCCGGCATAGAGGGCAGAGATATTTATGTGGAGACGGATGTTGCAAGAGGCCTTCCGGGAATATATATAGTAGGCCTCGCATCGACTACGATCATGGAGTCGAGAGAGCGCATCAAGAGCGCGATACTTAATTCGGGACTTGATTATCCAAGAGGGAGGATAACAGTCAATCTGACTCCGGCAAGCCTCAGGAAGAACGGGAGCTGTCTCGATCTTCCTATAGCAGTCGGGATACTTACTTCCAATATGTATCTTGACGCCGGTATGGCAGGCACCTACGGCATAGTCGGAGAACTGGCTTTAGACGGCAGAGTTCTCGGCGTAAGGGGAATTCTTCCGATGCTGATAAGAATGAAGGAATCCGGTATCATGAGGGTCATCATTCCGGGGCAGAATATGAGCGAAGCTGTCCTTGTTGACGGCCTTGCGATCTTTCCTGTAGAGAGCCTGGCAGAGTGTGTGGATATAATCAGCGGCAGGACAGATCCTGAGCCATACTATTCACGCGGAATTGAAGAAGAATTGCCACGGCAGCAATCTGAGGATACGGAAGAGGAAATAGGCGACTATGCTGATATAAATGGCCAGGAAAATGCAAAGCGTGCGGCAGCTATTGCAGTTGCAGGCAGGCACGGAATAATACTGATCGGAAGTCCCGGCTGCGGCAAAACAATGATCTCAAGCAGGATACCAACCATAATGCCTCCGATGAGTGCTTCGGAGATACTTGATACATCTATCATATATTCTGCATCGAGAGGATGTGATCCCGGGCGGGCCCTGATACTAAGAAGGCCATTCAGAAGCCCGCATCATACCATAGGAAGGTCAGGGCTCATAGGAGGGGGAACATATCCTGTTCCCGGTGAGATCTCACTTGCGCATAATGGCGTGCTCTTCCTGGATGAAGTCTGTGAATTTGACAGGGAGTGCATTGAGGCACTGAGACTTCCGATCGAAGAGAGGCAGATAACACATTTCAGGATGGGCGAGAGCTACACTTTTCCCTGCAGCTTCCAGCTTGTCATGGCGTCAAATCCGTGCCCGTGCGGATATTTCGGGGACAGCGAGAGAGTATGCAAATGCACTGAGGCTCAGCTTGAGCGTTACCGCAAGAAGCTTAGCGGCCCTATCATGGACCGCATAGACATGAGGGTCAACATGGAGAGAGTGACTTATGATGAACTGACCCATGAGGAGAAGGGGCTGAGCTCGGCTGATATGAAGAGGATGATCGATGAGGGCGTCAGCTTTGCCAGGGCCTCAGGAAGGAGCAGCTTCAATGCTCTTCTGAGTGAGCAGGAGATAGAGAAGTACTGCAGCCTTGGTGCAGATGAAGAGGCGTTCATGAAGAGGGCTTACTCCGCATTGAAGATGTCTCCGAGGTCCTACAAGAAGACTCTTAAGGTAGCAAGAACTATCGCGGACATAGACAAGAGTGACGACATCAGGACGAGGCATCTTGCAGAGGCACTCAGCTACAGGATAACAGAAGATCTGGGGGAATGATGATATGGGAGACTTCAAACTATTCAATAATATACAGAGAATTGACACGCTGTCTTCAGATTTTCCGGACAGACTGAGACACATACCTGATCCTCCGGGACAGATTTACTGTACGGGAGATCTGTCGCTTCTTAATGCTGATTCGGTATCTGTCGTTGGCTCTAGAAGATATACCGTCTATGGCAAGGCTGTAGCTATGATGATAGGGAGAAGACTGGGTGAATGCGGTATACCGGTTGTCTCAGGACTTGCGTACGGCATCGATGCTTTTTCCCATGAGGGAGCTCTTGAAGCTGGAGGAAGGACGATAGGTGTGCTGGCGAGCGGCATTCTCAAGATGGGACCGAGGAAGAATCATGAACTGATGATGAGAGGACTTAAGAATGGCGGTCTTGTGGTGAGCGAATATCCGCCCGAGCAGGAGGCGGCAAAGTATACTTTCCCTCAGCGCAACAGGATCATAAGCGCGCTCGGCATGTGCCTGGTTGTCGTGGAAGCGAATTTTAACAGCGGAGCACTGATAACGGCTCAGCATGCATCTGAGCAGGGCAGGCAGGTCTATGCGGTGCCCGGGAATATCAACAGCCAGTTCAGTGCAGGATCCAATTTTCTGATAAGGGACGGAGCTATTCCGCTTGTGGTCATAGATGATCTTATAAGAGATCTCGGGGTCGATCTGGCAGCTTCGATGGAGCGGAGAACGGAGCTTGGAGACGATGAAAATCTCATCTATACATCGGTCAGCAGGCACGAGGGAGCAAGCATTGATACGGTATCAAGAGAGACCGGACTCAGCACCGGATTGATAAGTTCCATAGTGACCGTACTCGAAATCAAGGGCATCGTGGAGACATACGGCGGAAAAATTTATCTTGCAAAATAAAATCCGCAATAGTAAAGTATTTCTCCGTAAGGATATATAGCATATACTTAATTATCATATACATATAAGGAAGAAAACAGATGGCATCAACCACCAGGACAAAGACTACAACCAAATCAAAATCAAAGACCAAGAAGGCTGCTCCGGCTAAAACGCTCGTAGTAGTAGAGTCTCCGTCCAAGGCGAAGATAATCAGTAAGTACCTTGGTTCAAGGTACAAAGTACTCGCATCTGTAGGACATGTAAGAGACCTGCCTAAGAGCAGACTCGGAGTCGATGTCAATAATGACTTTGAACCGGAATATATCAATATCAGAGGCAAAGCCGATACGATCAAGGAACTCAAGAAGGAGGCGTCAAACGCATCAAGAGTCCTTCTCGCAACCGACCCTGACCGTGAAGGTGAAGCTATTTCATGGCACCTTGCATATCTTCTCGGATTAGATCCGGCAGATAACTGCAGAGTCATGTTCAACGAGATCAATAAGCAGACTGTTCAGGAAGCTATCAAGGATCCTAAGCCGATCGATATTTCTCTTGTAGATGCCCAGCAGGCAAGAAGAGTTCTTGACAGGCTCGTAGGATATCAGATCAGCCCGCTGCTCTGGAAGAAGGTCTCAAGAGGACTCTCCGGAGGAAGGGTGCAGTCAGCTGCTCTCAAGCTGATCTGCGACAGAGAGAATGAAATCAACAACTTCATTCCTGAAGAATACTGGTACATAGCTGCGGATTTCGGAGACGGATTCATTGCAGAACTGAGCAAGATCGGCGGCAAGAAGGCCAAGGTCACATCAAAGGAACAGACTGACAGCATCGTTCAGGAACTTGACGGTAAGGATTATATTGTAAGATCCATCAAGGAAGGCCAGAGACAGACCAAGCCTTATGCACCTTTCACTACATCCAGCCTCCAGCAGGATGCTTCCATCAAGCTCGGATTCCAGACAAGCAAGACAATGCAGGTCGCACAGCAGCTGTATGAAGGCGTCAATCTTAAGGGCATAGGCGCCAGAGGTCTTATAACATATCTGAGAACGGATTCCGTAAGGATCTCACCTCAGGCAAGAGCAATGGCCAATGCCTATATCAAAGAGAAATACGGCGATGAATATGCCGGCAACAATTACTTCTCAAATAAGAATAAGGCCATGCAGGATGCCCACGAGGCGATCAGGCCTTCAGATATCAATCTTGAACCGGATATGATCAGGGATTCTCTTACTCCTGATCAGTTCAAGTTATACGAGCTGATCTGGAAGAGATTCACAGCATCTCAGATGGCAGCTGCAAGATATGATACTGTCCAGGTCGCAATAGAGAATGGCAGATACGAGTTCAGAGCTAATGGCTCAAGAATGACATTTGACGGCTGGAGGAAGGTCTACAGCGCTTCGCAGAATGATAACGAGGTCAAGATACCACCACTCACAGAAGGTCAGATCCTCGACCTTGAGAAGCTGATCACAGAACAGAAATTCACTCAGCCTCCTGCAAGATACACTGAAGCCAGCCTTGTCAAGGAGATGGAGGATAAGAATATCGGAAGACCGAGTACATATGCTTCGATCATCGCTGTTCTTATTGCAAGAAAATATATCAAGAGATCCAAGAAGAGCCTTGTTCCGACCAAGCTCGGTTTCGATGTTATCGGCATTCTGCAGGTTTACTTTGCAGACATTGTCGATGTAGAGTTTACCGGCGAAATGGAGGACAAGCTCGATGCGATCGAGCTCGGTGACAGCGACTGGCACAATGTCATCGCTGAATTCTACAAAGGCTTCAGTGAAGAACTCAGGATCGCTGACAGTGAAGTTGAAAGGATCGAGAAGGAAGTCGTTCTCTCGGATGAGGTTTGCGAGCTCTGCGGCAAGCCAATGGCTATCAAGGAAGGCAGATTCGGAAGATTCCTTGCATGTACGGGCTATCCGGAATGCAAGAATACCAAGCCGATCGTTAAATCTACAGGAGTGAAGTGCCCTAAGTGCGGCAAGGAGATCGTCGAGAAGAAGGGCCGCAAATCAGGCCGCGTCTTCTATGGATGTAGCGGCTATCCTGACTGCGACGTTTCGTACTGGGACAAACCTACAGGAAGACTTTGCCCGGACTGCGGATCAATGTTAGTTGAGAGCAAAGCCAGAACACTGTCGGTCAAATGCTCGAATCCTGAATGTAAGTATAAGGAGAAGCAGAAATGATTCAATTCCATGCAACAACAATATGCGCCGTAAAGAGACCGAATGGTGACATCGCAATAGGCGGTGACGGCCAGGTTACTATGGGCGAGACCACTATCATGAAGAACGGCGCCAAGAAGGTCAAGAAGATATATAAAGACAAAGTCCTCACAGGATTTGCAGGCTCTGTAGCAGATGCTTTCTCTCTGACTGAGAAGTTCGAGAACAAGCTCGGCGAGCATGCAGGTAATCTCAAGAGAGCGGCTGTCGACCTCGCTCAGTACTGGAGAGGCGATAAGGCAATGCGCAACCTCGAAGCTCTGATGATCGTAGCAGATGCGGAGGATCTTCTTGTAATCTCCGGCAACGGTGAAGTTATCGTACCTGACAAGGACGTTGTAGCGATCGGCTCAGGCGGCAACTATGCATATTCGGCAGCTGTTGCTTTGTTCGAGAACACTGATCTCGATGCAGAGAGCATCGTGAGAAAGTCTCTTGAAATAGCATCCAATATCTGCGTCTATACCAACAACAATATTTCAGTTGAAAAGCTCTAGGAGGTGCAGCATGGCAGATGGTATCAAGAACATGACTCCTAAACAGATCGTTGCGGAGCTTGACAAATATATTATCGGACAGGATGAGGCCAAGAAGTACGTGGCTATCGCTCTTCGTAACCGCTACAGAAGAAGTCTTCTCAGCGATGAGATGAGAGAGGAGATCACACCTAAGAATATCCTGATGATGGGACCTACAGGTGTTGGTAAGACTGAGATAGCAAGACGTCTTGCCAAGCTCATGGACGCGCCTTTTGTTAAGGTAGAGGCTACCAAATTCACTGAGGTCGGCTATGTTGGCCGTGACGTTGATTCAATGATCAGAGATCTCGTCGAAGCTTCCATGAGACTCAGCAAACAGAAGAGAATGGACGAGAATGCCGAAATGGCAGACAAGATGGCCGAAGACATCCTGGTCAAGGCTATTATTCCGGGCGGCCGCGACAAAGAGCAGACAAGCGGTGTCCAGCTTGGTAATATCTTCGGTAATCTCGGCTACAAGAGCCAGAAGGAAGAATACGAAGAGAAACAACAGAAAGAATACGAGGCCAGCAAGGAATACTCTGATATCCAGATGGCAAGAGAGCAGGTAAGGGAGCAGCTTAGATCCGGAGCTCTTGACGAGCATATCGTCGAGATCGAAGTAGATGATGTCCCTAAGACCAACCAGCTTGACACTCAGAATGAGGGCATGATCGCTATCGGCAACATCTTCGATAACATGCTCCCTAAGAAGACCAAGCACAAGAAGTGCAAAGTAAAGGATGCCAGAAGAATTCTCAGAGAGCAGGAGGCTCAGAAGCTGATCGATATGGATCAGGTCACAGACGAAGCACTCCAGAACGCTGAACAGAATGGTATCATTTTCATAGATGAGATAGACAAGATCGCATCCGGCAGCAGCATGAGATCAGGTGCAGACGTATCCAGAGAGGGTGTTCAGAGAGATATTCTTCCTATCGTTGAGGGTAGTGTCGTTAACACCAAGTATGGTCCTGTAAAGACTGATCATATGCTCTTCATCGGTGCGGGTGCTTTCCATGTTTCGAAGCCTTCAGACCTGATTCCTGAGCTGCAGGGAAGATTCCCGATCAATGTAGAACTCAAGAATCTTGACAAGGAGGACTTCAAGAAGATCCTTACCGTGCCTGAAAATGCCGTAACCAAGCAGCAGAAAGCGCTTCTCGAAACTGAAGGCGTCAAAGTGGACTTCACTGATGATGCCATTGACGAGATTGCTAATCTTGCATATCTTATGAATGAGGAGACTGAGAACATCGGAGCAAGAAGACTCCACACAATTCTCGAGATCCTTCTTGAAGATATTTCATTTAATCTGCCTGATCCTGATGCTTCGGACATAGTCATCGACAGAGAATATGTCTGTGACAAGCTCCAGGAGAAGGTCAAGGAAGTCGATGTCGACAGATATATCCTGTAATGCATCTATATGACTCAGTATGTGAATATGGACAGGCGGAGTATGTAGTCGAGAAATCCAGATTCATCGCTCATGCTCAGCCTGCCGGATCCTTAGAAGAGGCCAAGGAATTCGTTGCCTCGATCAAAGAGGAATACAGAGATGCCACGCATAATGTTCCGGCAATAATCGTTGGAGCCAAACAAGAGATCCAGTGGGCGAGCGATGACGGGGAACCAAGTGGCACCTCGGGTCTTCCGATGCTCAAAATGATAGCGGGGGAGGGCCTTACCAATCTTGCAGTTGTCGTGACAAGATACTTTGGCGGGATCAAGCTCGGGACAGGTGGACTTGCAAGAGCCTACACTCAGGCTGCAAGGCTCGGACTGGACGCTGCGGGCAGATGCGAGGTAAGGGAGAGCGCTCTTATAGTGTGTGAATTCGATTACTCATACCTCAGCAAGCTCCAGAATCTCGCTTCTGACGGAAGTTTTGAGCTTACAGACCCTGAGTACTCAGACGTAGTCAAAACAGGCCTGAAATGCCTCTCAGAGGACGCTGATAAGATACGCAGCATGTTGATAAATCTGACCAGCGGAAGGGCAAAGATCCTGTACGAACAAAAAGACTTAATAAGAGTTCGAAAATAATGTTGACAGAATGCAAACCACGTGCTAATATATACGAGCGTCAAAAAACGCGGGCGCATAGCTCAGCTGGGAGAGCACCTGCCTTACAAGCAGGGGGTCATAGGTTCGAGCCCTATTGCGCCCACCACTGATAATTAGTGGCCGGGTAGTTCAGCTGGTTAGAATGCCAGCCTGTCACGCTGGAGGTCGACGGTTCGAGCCCGTTCCCGGTCGCCATTTCGCTGATGTGGCTCAACGGTAGAGCAGCTGATTTGTAATCAGCAGGTTGGGGGTTCGATTCCCTCCATCAGCTCCAAGATCGGGTAGATGCAAGTATTTAAATTAGTGCTTGCATCTTCCCACAAAAAGATCAATAATATATCACACAGTTACAATTTCATCCTTATGTCGAGGGATTCCCGAGTGGCCAAAGGGGGCGGACTGTAAATCCGTTAGCTCAGCTTTCGATGGTTCGAATCCATCTCCCTCGACCAATTATAAGCGGAAGTGGCTCAGGGGTAGAGCATCGCCTTGCCAAGGCGAGGGTCGCGAGTTCGAATCTCGTCTTCCGCTCCATTTTATGTAATGATTGTCTGTGCGGATGTGGTTTAGTGGTAAAACCTCAGCCTTCCAAGCTGATGGCGTGAGTTCGATTCTCATCATCCGCTCCATTTTTTTTAAGGAGACGCTGCCTGGTGCAGCGACTCTTTAAGAGTAAAGGCAAAGTCATATGGAAGTCTGATGGCTCCGCCTTTCGCTTTGGGCTCG
>JAFWHB010000029.1 GCA_017512145.1 Mogibacterium sp.
CCTTGAGATGCTCGCATCCTGAGGCAAAACATATAAGTTAAAACAAATACCGTGGGTCGCACGGGAATTCAAGCCTGTCGAGAGAATGTGAGACGCTAGCTCCAAGGAGCGAGCGCAGTTCTCGATGAAGCAGGAATCCCCTTCCTCAAAGCATCAGCTTAGGTAGGGGAGCGTTCAAAAGAAACATGCTAAGTTCTGCACAGCAGTATATCTGGGTTTGTACACATTTGACATGACAATATCTTACTTTATAGTGAAAAAACTGCTGAAGAAATACGAAGCATAGAAATAACAGAAAACTATTTCAGATTAATATATGTGCGGACGATTTGTTATTGGCGGTGACTTCCGGGACAAACTGAATGACTTGATTGCAGCAGAAGGCATTACGCCTTCCGATTTGACATACAGAGAATCCGGGCAGGATGTTTTCCCGTCTGAGTCATCTCTCGTAATCCATTCAGGAGGCCCGGGACTGCTAACCGGAGAGATGCTGTGGGGTTTCAGTAATCCGTACAAGAAAGGACTGATCATCAACGCTAGGGCAGAAACGGTAAGAGAAAAGAATCTGTTCGCAGACAGTATCATGAACAGAAGATGCCTGATCCCTGCAAGCGGGTTCTATGAGTGGAATCAGTACAAAGCCAGGTTTCGCTTCACACGCCCAGATGATGAGCTGCTATTGCTTGCAGGTATTTATCATGAGGAACAAGGTAATCCCCATTATACGATTCTGACGACACAAGCAAACGAATCGATGATCCCGGTCCATGACAGGATGCCTGTTATGATCAGCAGAGATGAGATAACTCCGTGGCTGAACGATAATGAAAGACTGTCAGACTTCCTTGAAAGACCGCAAGTGCGACTTGTGTGCGAACAGGATTCGGGACAGATACGAATGGACTTTGGATTAAGATAAGGAACTGATGTTATGAGACTAAGAAATTATCTGATTGTTGTAAATGATATCGAGAAATCGAAGAAATTCTACCAGAATCTTTTTGGCCTGAATGTTCTTGTAGAGTATGAAGGCAATCTGATCCTGACAGATGGACTTGTATTGCAGGACAAAGGAGTCTGGGAGCAGGCAACGGGCAGGAAAGTGCTGCCTGAGAACAATGCTTCAGAACTCTACTTTGAGGAGAATAATATAGAGGCCTTTGCAGATAAACTCGAGAATCTGTATCCGGAAACTGTCTATATCAACAGGTTGATGACACATTCCTGGGGACAGAAAGTTATAAGGTTCTATGATCCGGATGGCAATCTGATAGAAGTCGGAACACCATATTAACCATGAAAGCCTCTTGACCTTCCGCTTTGTGGAAAGGTTACTTTCGAGGACTGTATTTATAATCATTTTCGTCATGCAAGGCTGATTTTCAGACTTGGCATATTCATACATCAATAGGTAGAGGAGGAGCCCATGATCAAGGTATATTGTTACAGCAGATGTTCTACTTGTAAGAAAGCTCTAAAATGGCTTGATGATAATGGCATCAGGTATGAGGCAATAGATATTAAGACAGATCATCCTGATGAGAGCACACTTCGTATGTATTATGAAAAGAGCGGACTGCCTCTCAAGAGGTTCTTTAACACAAGCGGCATGCAATACAGGGAGCTGGGTCTGGCCAAAAAGCTACCGGATATGAGTGAAGATGAGCAGCTGGCACTTCTTGCTTCGGACGGAATGCTTGTGAAGAGACCGCTCGTAGTTGGTGACGGATTCATACTGACGGGATTTAAAGAAGAAGAATGGGCAGACAAACTAAAGTAAAAAAAGAACAATGAGTGCTTTTTCTTAATTATAGAGGAACCAAATGAGCAAGTTTACTACACATTACGATGAGAAGATTGCAAGGACGGAGGCTGAGGTTCAGGCGATGCTGGAAAAGCAGCAGGAGCTTCACGAGTCTGTCCCTAAGGAGAGATATGCTGCCAAGGAGGCGGCGTGTGCGGAGCTGACGGATATTCCGGGTCATCCGCTGAATACATATGTCAGGGAGAACAGGGTTCTGGCGGCATTGATAGAGAAGACGCGCGATAAAATCGCGGCCGGGCTTGATGCCGGGGAAGAGCTGATGAAAATGCGTCAGGTTTCGATCCACTACGCATCCAAGGGCGACCTTCTGTATCCGCTTCTTGATGCAAGATACGATATTACAGGACCTTCGGGTTTCCTGTGGACCGAGGATGATGAGATTCGCGATGAGATGGCTGCTCTTGAGAAGATATCTGTGCATGATGAGGCCTGGAACAACAGGCTTCTGGACGTCATGTCACGTGCAGAGCAGATGATTTCCAAGGAGGAGAATATTCTGTTTCCGATTTGCGCGGTCAACTTCACGCCTGAGGAGTGGAAGGGCATTTACCATGACTCACTGGATTACGATACATGTTTTGGCGTAGACAAAGCTATCTGGCAAGATGCGGAATCTGAGGGTGCGGCGAAGGAACCTGCTTTGGCGGCGGATGACGAGATCGTGCTGCCGGGCGGCCATATGACTGCAGCTCAGCTGAGAGCGCTGCTGAACGCTATTCCGGCGGAGATCACATTCGTCGATGATCAGAATATCAACAGGTTCTTCAATGAAGGACCCAAAGTATTCAAGAGGCCGGCGATGGCTATCGACAGAGAGGTCTGGACATGCCATCCGCCTAAGGTCGAGCCGATGGTTCGTGCGATCATCGAGGACTTCAGGACAGGCAGAAGGGACGAGGTGCCTGTATGGATGGAGAAGAATGGCCGCAGCGTTCTGGTAAGGTATATCGCCGTAAGAGACACCGAAGGCGGCTACGTCGGGACGCTCGAATATGTGCAGGATATGGAAATGGCTAAAGCGCATTTTGCGAAAACCCAAGGATAATTATGAGACTGTTCATAGCGATCAATCTGAATGATGAGATGAAGGATGCTCTCATGGATATCCAGGATACCATGAGGACTTATGGCGTGCGCGGCAGGGAGACTCCGGCAGAGAATATGCACCTGACGCTGGCTTTCATAGGCGATTATGACGATCCGGACTATGTGAAGAGCATAGTTGAGAGCATCGAGATCAGACCGTTTGATATTAAGCTCAGCGGCATAGGGGCCTTTGGTGACCTGTGGTGGGCTGGTATTGAAGACAGCGCGCCGCTTCAGGCTGTTGCGAGGAGACTGAGAAGAGCTTTGGCAGAGGCGGACATACCTTTTGACCGGAAGAAGTTCTCGCCTCACATCACGCTCATCCGTAGAGCTAACGGAAGACTCTCGGATGCATCTAAAGAGGAGATGGCTGAACATTTTGGCATAACAATGAGGGTGGATCACATATCACTCATGCGGTCCGACCGCGGCAAACACGGAATGATATACACAGAGCTGTAAAGGGAGGGACAACATGATACAATCAATCGATCATATGTTCATAACTACAGCGGATCTTGATGCATGTCTGCATTTACCTTTATGAAAGAAGTTAGATTCATAAATCATGCTGACAAGAGCAAGGGAGAGTTCGCCCTTGCCACGCCTACGTTTGGAGGACGTGCCTCTGTAGACGTATGCCTGTGCAGAGACTGCAAGAAGAAAATGATCGATTATTGAAGACAGCTAAACAATTCTCGGAATTATATTCACAGCCCTAGGGATGACCTTGATCTTCTCAGGGCTTTTTTCTTGCATTACTGTGTCAATTGCGGTCTGAAGATCCGGTGCCCAGTCCATCATAACCTGATCGGCTTGATCGGCATCGAAGCCCTCGGTAACAAGAATTATGCGGCCCTTGGTGAGGGCGCGGGCATAGAGGAAGGCCTTGACGCTGCCAATGGCAAAGCCTTCTGTCCTGAACCTCTCGATGACGGCTTCCGGAGACGCTGCGTTGCTCATCCAGTCGATGAACAGCTGCGGCATGCCTTTCTTTCCCTCAGCGCAGAGTATGAAGGTCACATCTTCAGGATCACTTATGACTTCGGCGACAGAAAGCGCCTTCTGGCTCTGCCAGAGGTCCATGTCACGAGGGAAGCCTCCCGGGCTTGCTATTATCAGCTGGGCGCGGCCGTGTACATCTACAGTATTCGCCTGGCGGCAGAGCTCAACGCCTCTCAGATGAGCTGCCTCGAGATCGCCTGCCACTGCATATGCCGGCTGCTTGTGGTGGTCCTGAACCACGTTAAGGATGAAGCGGACCTTGACGAGTTTGGCCGCTTCAAGTGCGATTTTATGGAAAATGTTGTCTTCAAAATTATTGAACGCCGGCTCGTAAGGCATTACGGGCAGCGAGTGGTGTTTTCTCAGAGTGTCAAAGCTGACAACGCCCGGTACGATGCTCTTGCGGCCTCCGGAGAAGCCTGCGATGTGGTGGGGCGTGATAACGCCGGTGGTGACGATGAAGTCGGATTCCGCAACGTATTTGTCGAGATAGACCGGGACGCCGTTTGTCGAGGTGGTTCCCATAAGTACGTGTTCGCCGTCAAGGCAGTCGTGATTGTGAACGCGTATCCTCTTCTCGAGTCCTCCGAGGATCTCATGCAGCTGCTCGTCTGTCGGACCTTTGTGGCATCCGGTCGCGACAACGAAGAGCAGATGCTCGTCCGGCACTCCTGCAGCATTCAGGCGCCTGACTATTGCAGAGCACATCTCGGCATTAGGACCCGGACGAGTATGGTCATTTACTATTATCGTGATCTTGTCGTCCGGTCCTGCCATATCTTCAAGCCTCGGAGTTCCTACGGGATTATCCAGAGCATCTTCTATGATAGCCTCTATGCTCTCAGCTGGCACTGCAAGTGGGGGATCGATGATCTCGACATCCACCTTGCTCTCATCTATATATGCTTCCTGATAACCTGTCCCATAGGGTACTCTGATCTGCATTGCCTGCCTCCTAAATACTGAGTGCCGCATCAAATGCCTGTCTTGTTACTTCAAGGGTATTAGTTCCGCCCGCTGCGGTGCCTATCCTGATGACATCGATTCCCTTGGCTTCGAGTTCATCTGCAAGGCTCGCATCACATCTTGTTCCGACAGCGGAGACTATCATATCGATGCCATCCATGCAGCATGAATGGCCTTCCGAATCTTCGAGTACGGCATTATTGCCATCGAGCTCGGCGATATGTGTTCCGCACTTGATATCTACGTTGAGCTCTGCCAGTTTTCTGCTGAATACTGCCCACAGAGTAGGGACAAATCCATTTCCAACTGAAGGTGCGATGTCGATGACTGTCGTTGCTGCTCCTTTCTCTGCGATCATATGAGCTGTCTCAAGACCAACAGCGCCTCCTCCGACGACCAGCACCTTGCTGCCTGCCGGAGGAACAGGGATGTTGCCCTTAAGAATTTCCTGAGCATCTACGCAGATAGGACTGTCGGTCCAGTCTGCCTTAAGCTTGATCGGGCGTGCGATGCCTGTGACTGCGACGAGGTCGTATCCGGCGGCATCATCTGCTGTTATTTCCTTATTGCAAGCGATCTCTACGCCGGCCTCCTTGAGTCTTCTCACACGGGATGAAACAAGTTTGCTGAAACCTTCTTTGCCCGGCGGGACTGCTGCGAGCATGCACTGTCCGCCGGCTTTCTCGCCAAGCTCCACGACAGTTACATCAGCTCCGCGCTGAACTGCTCTGAGCGCAAATTCAAGACCGGCATGTCCTGCGCCTGCAACGAGCACCTTCTTGCTGCAAGGGCCTGCATTGGCTACATCATTCTCTCTGCCGACCTGGCTGTTCTGCACGCAGCTCATCGGACGCTGAGCGCAAATCTCCTCGATGCAGCCTCTGTTGCAGGAGATGCAGCGGTCTATTCTGTCTGTTTCTCCGGCCATGACCTTCTGAGGCCAGAAAGGATCAGCTATGAGCTGGCGGCCGAGAACTACTATGTCTCCAAAGCCTTCTTCGATACAGTTAAGAGCGGTATCAGGATCCTGAAGGCGTCCGACGACCATTACAGGAATGTTTACTGCTGCCTTGATCTTTTTGGAATATTCTGTGAAATATGCTTCCTTGGTATAGTAGGTTGCGATCGACCTGGACATATCATCAGGTGTCTCGTTGATTCCTCCCGAAACATCTATTGCGGAGACTCCGCATTTTTCAAGTTCGACGGACAGAGCTACAGCATCCTCGATGCCATATCCTCCCTCGGCGAGCTCGACTGCACCGATCCTGTATATGATTGGATAATCATCGCCGACGGCTTTGCGCATTTCACGTATGGTCTCGAGAGGGAAGCGCATGCGGTTCTCGAGGCTGCCGCCGTATTCATCGGTCCTCTTGTTGGATATCAGGGACATGAACTGCATAAGAAGGTAGCCGTGAGTTCCGTGGACTTCGACAGCATCAAAGCCTGATGCTTTGGCCCTGACCGCTGCCTCGGCAAAGCTCTTCTCTATAAGGAGTATCTCATCCTTGGTCATCTCGTGGGATATTTCGCCGGTCTTACGATGCTTGACAGCTGATGGCGCCCAGGCAAGAGGGTAATCTGCACCCCTGATGGCTCCTGCTACGACTCTGCCGGCATGCGTCAGCTGGGCAGCTATCATGGCACCCTTAGAATGAACAGCATCGGTAAGTCTCCTGAGACCTTCAATGCGAGAATCACTTTCTATCGCTATGGCACCTTTGCGGTGAGCGCCGCTTGGATGTACATAAACAGCTTCTGTAATCAGTAGGGCCGTCCCGCCTTCAGCTCTCTTGCAGTAATAGTCAATAGCTCTCTGTTTGACATCACCGCTGCTGTCACCGAAGTTAGTGCCCATGGCAGCCATTGCAATGCGGTTCTTAAGAGTGATGCTGCCGATCCGGACCGGCTTGAATAATTTGTCGTATTTACCCATATGTTTACCCTTTCTTATGAATTGACCAAACTGTTTCATTTGGTGACTGAAATGAAACAATTGATGAGATACTGACCATTCTACAGCAGTTATTAATTATCGCAATAAGATTGTTATAAGTGCCTAATAGTATTTTGCGCTCAAATGTGTTTCAATTAGCAACAGAAACGAAACACAAGGAGGCGATTATGACTGAAGCAACTTCGAAAAGTTTGTTCTCCGGATACGGAAAACTCACAATAGCTGCAATAGTTTCATATCACAATGTAGCTGAAACACTTCGGAATGTGGCTAAAGGATCCAATATTGTAGTGCATGAATATATCAAGCCGACAGTTACGGCTGTTGAGATCGCTAATCATATCGCGCCGCAGACAGACGTAATAGTATCATCCGGCGGAACGGCGTTCTTCCTGATGGAAGCCAGCAGCATCCCGGTCGTTCAGATAGATTTCTCACCCCTCGATATTATTAATTCCGCAAATTCCTTGCCAAGAAATATCAGGAAGGTCGGATATATCTGTTTTGGCAGACCTGTTCTGGATATGGAAAGTGTGAAGAATCTTACCGACAAGACGATTAACCAGTACATATATGGTGCGAATAGGGTCAAATACGACAATGACGAGATCGTCAGGGCGATAATGAACGCAAGAAAAGACGGCTGTGAGGCGATCATTGGAGGTAATGTTGCCTGCAGCCTGGCAAGTGAACAGGGCCTGCTTGCTGTTGAGACGCAGCTCTGCGAGGAATCCGCATGTCAGGCATTGCTGAAGGCATATGAAGTCCATAATGCGTATATAGGCGAGCGCCGCAGACTTCAGTTTATTTCCGCCGCACTTGACTCGATCAACGAAGGCATATGCGTATCGGACGAAGACGATGTAATATATACCATCAATGATGCGGCTATTTCCATGTTCGGAGGCAAGGCATCTCATTATCTCGGCAAGAAATTAGATGCAATTCCTCTTGAAGTGATGCATGAGAAGAACAGCCCGACGCATTCCGAAAAAGACCGTCTCGAAACTCTGCGTGACGTAACGCTCAATATCAACAAGCACCCGATCAAGCTGGATAATAACTATATCGGCACTATCAGCACCTTCGAGGATGTCTCAAGAATCCAGCTTCTCGAGGGCATGATACGTAAGAATCTTGGCAAGAAAGGGTTCTCATCAAAGTATCATTTTGACGATATTATTACGATAGACAGCCATATGAAGATGCTGAAAAAGATGGCTGAATTGTATGCCTCAACAGATTCTCCTGTATTGATAGAAGGCGAATCCGGCACCGGCAAGGAGCTGATTGCCGGCAGTATACATAATGCCAGCAGGAGATCTGTCGGACCATTCGTATCTATCAACTGTGGAGCAATTCCTGAGAATCTGCTCGAATCAGAGCTCTTCGGCTATGCGCCTGGAGCATTCACAGGTGCAGCCAAGGAAGGCAAAGCCGGAGTTTTCGAAATGGCGAACAACGGCACGATTTTCCTTGATGAAATCAGTGAAATGCCTAAGGATCTCCAGAACAGACTGCTCCGAGTTCTTCAGGAGAAGGAAGTCATGAGAATAGGCGACAACAAGATCACGCCAATCAATTGCAGAGTAATCAGTGCGACGAATCAGAACCTCGAAAAATTAGTCGACAAAGGCGCATTCAGAGCGGATCTCTACTACAGACTTGCCATACTCAAGCTTGACATACCATCTCTCAGAATGAGATCAGATGATATAGAACCTCTGAGCAGATTCTTCTTGTCAGATAAGAATAAATGGGGTCTGTCCGAAGAGACTACGAAGCACATTATTTCACAGCTTCTCGATATGAATTATGACTGGCCGGGCAACATAAGAGAACTTGAGAATATCTGCACAAGAGCAGCAATACTATTCTCTCTTGGAGAACAGGCTTCGGTGAATGACATTGCCGCAGTTCTGCCAAGACATGAAAAGCTCTCTGAAGGGAATATCAGGCTTAATCTTTCAGATAAGCTTACTCTTCAGGATATGGTGCGTGAAGCCGAGCGCCAGTATATTACTGCAATTCTCAAACAGAACAATAACAACCAGTCGAAGACTGCAAAGCAACTTGACATAGGCCGAACGACGCTTTGGCGCAAGCTCGATAAAGAAGAATAACAAGCAGAAAGGGTGCCGCATGTATGCGACACCCTTTCTGCTTCATTAGGTGTTCAGGAAGTATTATTTATGGAAATTCTTATTTGTATGGATAGCAGTCATGCTCAAGAGCCTTTGGATCATGGCCCGGGAGAATGTGATATTTATCGAATGTTGGGTACAGCTTCCTGATCGTCTGATAGTACTCAATGAGGTTTACATGAATTCCTGATGGAGTAGGGAGACCCTGTGTCTGATTGTCCTCCCATGCTTCGATAATACCTGTCGAGTCGGATGCGATGAGGAATGGACCATCAGTAGTATTAACGCATACGGCCTGGAACCCAGGGGTATGACCAGGAGCAAATATGATTTCGATGCCGTCCATCAGACTGTAGTCTCCGTCTATTATTTCAAAGCGGTCAAGGCACTGTGTCCACTGAGGTTTCATACCGATCTGAGGTGACTCATAGTAAGTATATTGAGTAGGAACCGGAGCCATGGCGAATTCGACTTCCTTCTTCTGAGCATAGATCTTGGCATTCGGGAACAGGTGATTATTGAATGAGTGATCCCAGTGAAGATGTGTATTGATGATGATATCAATATCTTCAGGCTTCAGTCCGAATTTGCCGATAGCATTCTCAGGCTTCATATCTTCTGTCTGATATACAGGATGATGATACTTTTCAGCCCATTCCGAATCGCTTCCGCCTGTATCTACAAGTATGTTATGACCATTTCCCTGAACCAGATAGCAGAGGATAGGAGCTTTGAGCTTAACGCCTGCATCCTTCTGGTAAGCAAAATTAGATTTCTCAGCATGTGTGAATATTCCCGTGCAGATAGGGTATATCTTATAGGTTTCCATTCTTATAGTTCTCCTTCCCTGAATAATCTGAATCATACATAAAATCCATCTGCCTTAACAATAATGCAAATAGCGTGCCTGTTTTTTTTATTTGGTGTTCTGAGAAGAATATGAGCAAACTGGCACGATTCTTGCAGTTGGATTTAGGCAGTGAGAACGCAGCTTGCCGCACTTGATGGCAAGGCTGGTACACACAAAGTCAAACACTTTTTGATAAGGAGGTTTTTTATGGACAAACGCAAATTCCAATGGCTGTTTCTGGTATATGCAATAGGCTGCTTGCTGCCTTACTTTGTACCAGCTCTTAACAGCGTAAATCCGATGATCGCGGGAATTCCGTTCACAGTAGTTACAATCGAACTGTGGATGCTCTGCGGCAACCTTCTGCTCAACTGGCTTAGCAGAAATGTCTGGGATCCGTTTTCAACTGATGAAGAAGAGGAGGGCACTAAGTGATGAGTACACATACAATAGTAAGCTTACTGGCGCTCCTTGCATATTCCGCAGCTATGCTCTATGTCGGACTCGGAGCTGGCTATGATAAAGGCATCGCTACTGACAGGCGCGGTTTCTTTATTGGAGGAGGTACCGGTTATTTCATTCTTTTCTTTACAACTGCTGCTACATGGTTCTCAACATGGATCTACATGGGAGCTCCTGGATCATTCTATAAGAATGGTATCGGCTGGATCGCCGGCGCTTCCTGGCAGCTTCTGATCATGTTCCTCATGGGCATTTTCGGAACACGTTTCTGGAGACTTTCAAGATCCCATGGATACGTAACACCTGCTGACCTTATTGACGGATATTATCAGTCAGACGGACTCAGAAAGACAGTTTCAATCGGACAGCTGATCTTCTGCTTCCCGTACATCATGGCTCAGATCTCAGGTGTAGGTCTCGCTGTAGAGACACTCACTAGCGGAGTTATCCCATTCAGCATCGGCTGCATCTACTCAGCTGCTATCGTATGCTTCTATGTATACTTCGGCGGATTCAGATCACAGGCTTGGGTAGACACAATGCAGGGCATCATGTTCACACTCATTCTGTGGGTAACTGTAGGCATCATGGTACATAACGGCGGCGGCGGAGTTGCAGGCTTCTTCGCAAGCGTTGAGGCAGCTGGAACAAAGCTTCTCAACTATGTAACCAGCCCTGATGGCCCTAACGGTGGTTACTGGACATGGAAGATGTATCTCTCGTTCTTCCTCATTCAGGCTATCGGCGGATACTTCGCTCCTTATGTATGGCAGAGATCATACGCAGCTAAGAGTGGTAAGACTATCCTCAAGATCACAGGAACTCTTGGTTTCTTCTATGTATTCGTAATCATGACACCTGTAATGCTCGTAGGATTCGGTGGTGTTGCACTCGGAGTTGCTACTGAGAACGCTGACAACATCATGGTAGCTACAATGACACAGTATGCTCCATACTGGGCTATCTTCGTAGTAGTAGGTATCCTCGCTGCAGGTATGTCAACAATTTCATCCATCCTTGTAACAGCATCTTCACTTATTACCTGCGACTTCTATCTGCCAGCAATGAAGAAGAGAGGCCGTGAGGTTGAGAACGATCAGGTTGTTAAGGTTGGACACATCAGCACAATCGTAATCGCTGTTGCTGCTCTGATCCTCGCTATGATCAGATACCAGGGTATCGTACTCCTCGTAAATACAGCTCTTGCAGGATTCATGCAGGCACTTACACCTGCTTTCGGATCACTCTTCTGGAAGAGATCCACAAAGTGGGGCGCTGGATGCGGATTCGCTGCAGGTATCATCGTAGTTCTGATCTTCACTGCAAGGGGAATCAACTTCGCAGGATTCGCTCCTGGATTCTGGGGCATCGTTTGCAACGTTGCACTCTTCGTAGTAGTCAGCCTTCTTACACAGCCTGTTTCCGACGAGCACCGCAAAGCATTCTTTGCACCACTCGTTGCTAACAAGACACGTAAATCAACTACTTGCGAATAATTCTACGGAAAGCAAGGGCGGATCAACATCCGCCCTTGCCAATCCATATGCCAAAGGAGCATAGATATGAGAACAACAGAAGAACTGGACAAAATGTATCAGGTCGTTCCATGCAAGGCACATGGAATGTCACCAATCCCTATGGAAGGAAGCTTCAGTGTTTCCAAGGAAGTCACTGATGTTTCGGGTTTCAGCCATGGTGTTGCGACATGCGCTATGAAGCAGGGAGGATGCAAACTGACACTTAATGTTAAGGACGGAATCATACAGGAAGCGCTTATAGAGACCATAGGTTGCTCGGGTATGACTCATTCTGCATCTATGGCAAGCGAGATCCTTCCTGGATTGACCATTCTGGAAGCGATTAACACAGACCTTGTATGTGATGCAATCAACGTAGCAATGAGAGAGATATTCCTCAATCTGTGCTACGGAAGGTCACAGTCCGCTTTCACTAAGGACGGACTGGCAGTCGGATCAGGAATCGAAGACCTTGGCGCGAGCAAGAGAAGCATGGTAGGTACTGCCTATGGTTCTGTCAGCAAGGGCCCAAGATATCTCGAACTCACTGAGGGCTATGTTCAGAAGCTGGCTCTCGACAGTGAGAACAGGATCATCGGTTATAAATACGTAAATATCGGCAGGATGATGGATCTGATCGCAGCAGGAGAGAATGCAGAGGATGCGCTCAACGCAGCATCAGGCTATTACGGCCGTTTTGACGAAGCGGTTACTGTAATAGATCCGCGTCATATATAGATGAAGGGAGACAGATCATGAGTATTCATTTTGAAAACTATGAACTTCGCGAGAAGAATATCATTGCTTTCCTGAACAGCAATGGGATCGGCTCCCTTGAAGAAGCTGAACAAATATGCAAAGATGCCGGCCTCGATATTTACAGCACCGTGAAGAACATCCAGAGGATCTGCTTTGAGGATGCTGCATGGGCATATATTGTCGGAACTGCTGTAGCACTGAAAAGAGGCAACAAGGAAGCATCGGTAATTGCGAACACCCTCGGCGAGGCGCTCCAGTCATTCTGCCTTGAGGGAAGTGTTGCAGAGCAGAGAGCGATTGGAATAGGTCACGGCAAACTTGCAGCCATGGTCCTTGATGATGAGACAGACTGCTTCTGCTTCCTCGCAGGACATGAGAGCTTTGCTGCAGCTGAAGGCGCGATCGGAATCGCTATGAATGCGAACAAAGTCAGAAAGAGACCTCTGAGAGTCGTTCTGAACGGACTCGGAAAGGATGCAGCAGAGATCATCAGCAGAATCAACGGTTTCACATTTGTCGATACTGAATTCGACTTCGAGACAGAGGAACTGCGCGTAGTAAATGAGACAAGATTCTCAGCCGGACCTAGAGGCGAGATCCGCTGCTACGGCGCTAATGAGATGCGCGAAGGAACAGCGATCATGATTAAAGAGGGAGTTGACGTTTCGATCACAGGAAACGCAACGAACATGATCAAGTTCCAGCACCCTGTATCAGGAGCATACAAGAAATACTGCAACGATCACGGTAAGAGATACTTTGCCTGTGCATCCGGCGGCGGAATAGGCAGAACTCTGAATGTAGATGACATCTCAGCAGGACCTGCAAGCTACGGATACACAGACATGATGAGCAGAATGTACGCAGATGCTACATTCGCAGGATCATCATCAGTTCCGGCCCATGTTGAGATGATGGGCTTCATAGGAATGGGCAACAACCCTATGGTAGGAGCTACAGTAGCCATTTCGGTAATGATTTCAGAGTGCCTGTAAGGACAGATATTAGGAATGAGCAATCCTCAGAATATAGTTCAGAAAATAATATCGACACATCTCCTTAAAGGCGAGATGAAGATGGGACATCCGATATCGGTCAAAGTCGATCAGCTCCTTACACAGGACCTGACAGGCATACTGGTGGGACAGTATATCGATGCAGTTGCACCTGAAGACCTGTATGTCAGCAAGATGTGCTTCTACTGCGACCACAAGGTCATATGCTCATCTTCCGAGGATTCGGATGACCATCTCTATCTCAGGACCATAGCAGAGAAATACGGAGGCTATTATTCCAAACCGGGAAATGGCATTTGCCACTTCCTCAGCTGCCAGAGATTCGCAGCGCCGGGACAGATCCTCATCGGATCAGACAGCCATACACCTACAAGCGGAGCACTGGGAATGCTCGCTATAGGCAGCGGCGGCCTGACTGTTGCAGAGATCGCGCTGGGAATGGACTTCAGGATGAATATGCCGGGGGTAATGAAGATCGAGCTTAATGGCTCTCTTCAGCCGGGAGTCTCTGCTAAGGACATAGCACTGGAAATAATGAGGCTCGTAAGAACCGACGGGGGACGGGGATACATTCTGGAATTTGCCGGAGACGGACTTGAGACCCTTTCAGTATCCGAGAGACAGACAATAGCTAACATGTCCATCGAGACCGGAGCTTTTACCGGAATCTTCCCGTCTGACGATAAGGTCAGGAAGTTCCTCAGGGCGCAGGAGCGGGAAGATGAGTTCATAGAGATCTCCGCAGATGAGGGGGCAGAATACGACAGGGTACTAAGCATAGACCTTGATCAGCTTGAGCCTCTTGTTGCCAGGCCGTCGATGCCTGACAACGTCGCAAAGGTCAGAGAAACAGAGCTTGAGCCTTGCAGCGTGTTCATCGGCAGCTGCACGAACGGCAGCTACAAGGACATCGCTGAGGCAGCAGACGTTCTCAGAGGACATAAGGTAAGCCCGCATGTAGATCTGACAGTTGGCCCTGGAAGCCGTCAGGTGCTCCAGCAGCTGACAGAGGATGGCATCACAGAGGTGCTCCTGAGGGCAGGCGCCAGGATCATAGAATGCTCATGCGGACCATGCATAGGAATAGGACAGGTGCCGCCGCACGGAGGCAATGTCGTCAGGACATCCAACCGGAACTTCCCCGGGAGGGCAGGAGTACAGGATGCGAATACCTATCTGGTGAGTCCTATGACTGCAGCAGCCACGGCAGTATGCGGCAGGCTTACAGATCCGAGAGAATTCGCTGATCAGCTGACATTCATCCCTGAGCCTGAGACAGCACCTGTTGATGATTCGGCCATTATACCGCCTCTTACCAGAGAGGATAGGAAGAGCGTCAAAGTCTTCCAGGGACCTAACATCAGTGATCTTCCTGAAAGAGGCCCAATGCGTCAGGTGATCGACGCCAACGTCAGCCTTATCACAGGAGACGGGATCACGACGGACGATATAGTACCGTCAAATCCGGATACGATCAAATTCAACGCCAACATTCCTGTAATGTCAGGCTACACATTTACATATCTGGACAGAGAATTTGCACAGAGGGCGAAGGACTTCGGACACTCGGTGATCGTCGGAGGAGCCAACTACGGACAGGGCTCAAGCCGCGAAAGCGCAGCACTTCTGCCGATGTTCCTGGGAGTCGAAGCAGTACTTGCTAAGAGCTTTGCCCGAATACACAAAGAGAATCTGATCAATTACGGAATCCTGCCTCTTGAATTCGTCAATGAGGAAGATTACGACAGGATCAGTCTTGGCTCCGCTATAGAAATACAAGCTGTTGCGGAGGCTATTGAAAGCGGAGATTTCGAGATCCGTTTTCCTGTAGAAGGATTCACTATCAGAGCAAGGCTAGAGGCGTCGCCGCTCGACAAAGAGCTGCTGATGCTGGGGGGAGCCCTGAATTATCTTAAGGCAAGGAAGGAGTGAAGTTATGCATAGTGAAATGACAGGTTACAAGGTAGTTATACATCGCGGAGGAACATCGAAGGGAATCTTCCTCAAGGAGAACGAGCTTCCTAAGGACCCTGAGGCCAGAGCAAAGGTCATCAGAGGAATCTTCGGAACGCCGGACCCTAGGGAGATCGATGGACTTGCAGGCGCTGATGTACTGACAAGCAAGCTTGCTATCATCGGACCTTCAACCAAGGAAGGCTGCGATGTTGATTATACATTCGCACAGGTAAGCTACGACACAGAGCTTATCGATTACGGCGGGAACTGCGGCAATATCTCGGCGGCTGTCGGACCATTTGCAATCGATGAGGGAATGGTTCCAGCTGTAGAGCCGATCACAACAGTCCGCATCCATCAGGTCAACACTGACTGCGTGCTGGTCGCAGATGTACCTGTCAAGGACGGCAAAGCGAAGGTCATCGGTGATTGCCACATCGACGGCGTTCCGGGAACAGGCGCTAAGATCATGCTCGACTTTGCAGACACAGCAGGCTCAACAACAGGCAAAGTGCTGCCTACCGGCAACCCTGTTGATGTCATCGATGTAGAGGGCATGGGTCCTGTAGAGGTATCCATCGTAGACGCAGGTAACGTACTTGTATTCGTAGAGGCTGAGACACTCGGACTCAAGGGCACAGAGACATGCGCAGAGATCGAGGCAAATAAGGAACTTACCGACAAGATAGAAGCTATCCGTTCAACATGCACCGTCAGGATCGGAATGGCTGAGACCAGAAAAGACGCGACAGAGAAGAGCGCATATTCTCCGTTCTTCTGTATCGTAAGCAAACCGGCTGACTACTTCGTTCCTAATGACGGACACACCGTCAAGGCTGAAGAAGTAGACATCGTCTGCAGGCTCAGCTTCATGCTTCACATGCATAAGACATATCCGGGAACAGGAACAGTCTGCACAGGAGCTGCAGCAAGAATACCTGGAACACTCGTACACAGACAGCTTACAGAGGCTGCAAGAGAGAACGGAATACTCAGAATCGGACACCCTGCAGGAATCATCCTCTGTGACGCATGGGCAGGCGGAGAAGGCAAAGGCTTCACAAGACTTGCTTATGAGCGTACAGCCCGCCGCATCATGGAAGGCACCTGCTATGTAAAAAATGACAGACTGTAACTATAGCTGATAAAGGGGAGGATAAGAAAATGTCAAAAACCGTAAATTGTCGTGTGGTCAGCAAGGGCGTGGCTGAAGGCGAAGCTCTTGTCTGCTCCAAGCCTATAGGTTTCAACTTCGGTGTAGATATCCCTACAGGCAAGATCATCGAGCATGGTCATGAGCTTGAGGGTATCTCAATCAAGGACAAGGTCCTGATTTTCCCTTACGGCAAGGGCAGTACAGGCGGATCTTATGTTGTATATCAGGTTGCTGTTGAAGGCACCGGCCCTGCAGCGATTATCAATCTTAATACAGAAGTAATCATCGCATGCGGCGCGATCATGGGCGGAATCCCTGTTGTAGACCACATGGAAGAGAACCCTTACGACATAATCGAAAATGGTGACTGGGTCAAGGTGGATGCAGTGAACGGAACCGTAACCATTACTAAGAAAGGAGAGAACTAGCCATGAAGCTTAATGATGATCAGAAGATGATGCTTGATGGCGGCCGCGGAGAGGGCGCCAGGATCGCTATGGAGATGATCGTTGCGATCGCTAACGTATACGGTGCAGAGGATCTTATTCCAATCAAGAGTGCACACTGCGCAGGCCTTTCTCTCAAGTCCCACGGTCTTGCAGGAATGCGCTGGGTCGAGGATATGGCAGCTAAGGGCGCAAGAGTAGTCGTACCTACAACCATGAACGTTGTCGGAGTCGACAGAAGCCGCGACCTCGGACTTCCTAAGGACTGGGTAGAGCCACAGATGAGAATCGAGAAGGGTTATGAGGCAATGGGTTGCTTTGGAACTTCCTCATGCGTTCCTTACTACTACAGCTTCCTGCCAAAGTTCGGCGAGCACATCGCATGGGCAGAATCCTCAGCAGTAGTATTCACAAACTCCGTACTCGGTGCCCGCGACAACCGTGAAGGCGGTCCATCAGCATGGGCTGCAGGAGTTACAGGATATACACCTAACTACGGACTCCATCTTGATGAGAACCGCAGAGGCGGAATCAGATTTGACATCACCTGCGACATCAACGGAATCGCTGATTACGGCGCAATGGGCAACTTCATCGGCAAGATGGTAGGAGAGAAGATTCCGGTTCTCGTAGGACTCGACAAATTCAAGCCAACAACCGAAGAACTCGTATATATGGGTGCTGCAATGGCATCAGCAGGCGGAGTCGCAATGTTCCACGCTGTAGGCGTAACACCTGAAGCTCCGACAGTAGAAGCTGCATTTGGCGGCATCAAGGATTATGACACAGTAGAGTTCGGCAAGAAGGAACTCGAGCAGGGCTACCACAACCTCACATGCGGCAAGAGCAGAGATGTAGACTTTGTCGCAATCGGATGCCCTCACATGAGCCTCAATCAGGTAAGACAGATTGCTGAGATGCTCGACGGTAAGCACATCAAGGATGATGTAACAATGTGGGTACACACCAACATGGCTATCAAGGCAATGGCAAGAGAACTCGGTTACCTTCAGAAGATCGAGGATGCAGGCGCTGTACTGACACAGGATCTGTGCGTTGTACTCAGCTGCCCTGAGGTCCTCGGATTCCACACACTTGCAACACAGTCTCCTAAGATGGCATTCTACGCACCTGGCAACAACGGATTCGATGTCTGGTACGGAAGCGAAGAGAAGTGCGTAAAGGCTGCTCTGACAGGCCGCTGGGAGGATTAAGGAGAAAAACTCATGGGAATGACATTAGCTGAAAAGATACTTGCCAGAGCTTCAGGCAAGGAGAGCGTATCTGCCGGCGAGATCGTGACAGCCAAGGTCGACTGCGCGATGATGGACGACATCCTGGGACCTCGAATCGTAGAGGACGCAATCAAGGATTTTCCATATGAGCTCAAGCTTTGGGATAAGGACAGAGTAGTTCTGATTTGCGACCACTACGCACCTTCAGGAACGATCCATCAGGCTGACATCGTAGCTTACACAAGAGACTGGGCGAAGAGGTTCGGTCTTGGTGAAGAGAATTATTTTGAAGGAATAGGACCTTGTCACCAGATCCTCGCTGAGAATGGATATTCTCTGCCGGGAACTGTACAGGTCGGAACAGATTCACATACCTGCACTGCTGGAGCATTCGGATGCCTCGGCACAGGTATAGGCTCCACAGAGATGGCCGGTGTTCTCTACACAGGCGAGATCTGGATGAGAGTACCGGAGACCATCCTCTACAAATGGGAAGGCAAGCTTCCTCAGGGAGTCATGGCCAAGGACGTAATCCTCAAATCCATCGGGGACACAGGACACTCCGGAGCCACATACATGTCCATGGAGTTCACAGGAGATACCATTAAGAATCTCCCTATGGACGAGAGAATGTGCATTTCGAACATGGCAATTGAGGCTGGCGCAAAGTGCGGCCTGATCCCTGCAGATGAGAAGACAGATGCATATCTTGCTGAGCACGGATGCACCAAGGCATATGAGAAGTTCGCACCTGATGCAGATGCGAATTATGCCAAAGTCATGCAGTACAGAGCTGAGGATCTTATCCCTCAGGTTGCATGTCCGCACAATGTTGACAATGTTCATCCAATTACAGAGGTCAAGGGAACTGTAATGCACAGAGCTTACATCGGTTCCTGCACAGGTGGAAGACTCAACGACTTGAGAGTCGCCGCTGAGATACTCAAGGGCAAGAAAGTCTCAAGAGATACTAAATTGCTGGTTTCCCCAGCGTCGCAGCTTATCTGGAAACAGGCTGACAAGCTCGGATATCTGCAGACTTTGGCTGAGGCGGGTGCTACGATTCTTGCTCCGACATGCGGTGCATGCCTTGGTGTTCACAGCGGACTGATTGGCGCAGGTGAGAACTGTGTATCAGCAAGCAACCGTAACTTCAAGGGCCGTATGGGAAGCCCTGATGGAAAAGTTTACCTGGCTTCGCCTGCGACGATCGCAGCTTCGGCAATCGAAGGCAGACTCGCAGATGTACGCGAGCATTTATAAGGAGGCGGGCTATGATCAGATGCAAGGTTCACAAATTCGGAGACAATATCAATACAGATCTTATCTCTCCGGCATGCTACATGGAACTCGATAATGCCGGCATCGCAGCACATGCAATGGAAGGCGCAGATCCTGATTTCATGAAGAAAATGCAGGAAGGCGACTGCATAGTTGCGGAGAAAAACTTTGGCCCGGGCTCTTCAAGAGAAACTGCACCGATCGCACTCAAAGGCTGTGGCGTGTCGGTGGTAATCGCGCAGTCCTTTGCCCGCATATTCTACAGGAACAGCATCAACATAGGGCTACCTGTAATGATATGTGAGCAGGCTGATGAGATCAATGAGGGCGATGAGCTCGAAGTCGAGCCAGTCAAGGGAACTATAAAGAATTTAACTACAGGCAAGCAATATCAGTGTGCTTCGATCCCGGAGAATATCATGACGATCATAGAGCATGGCGGGCTTCTTGGCGATATTGCATACAGGCTTGAGAAAGAAAAGGCATAGAGAAAGGATATAAGGACAATGGATGATAACAAAGGTTTACTGGAAGGCGTAACAATACTGGATTTGTCAAGAGTACTTGCAGCTCCTTACTGCGGAATGATTCTAGCTGAGATGGGCGCAAGAGTAATCAAGGTCGAGAACCCTAAGGGCGGAGACGATTCAAGAAATATGGGTCCATTCTTCCCGAATGGTGTAAGTGCATATTTCATCAACATGAACCGCAGCAAAGAGGGTATCACACTTAACCTCAAGGATCCTGAAGCCAAGAAGATCTTCCTTGAGCTCGTAAAGCATGCTGACGTAGTAATTGAGAACTACAGACCTGGAACAATGGAAAAGCTCGGTCTCGGATATGATGTCCTCAAGGAGGTCAATCCATCGATCATCTACGGCGCATGCAGCGGATTCGGCCATACTGGTCCTTATTCGAAGAGAGCCGGATACGATATCGTAGCACAGGCTATGGGCGGACTTATGAGCACTACCGGATGGGCTGGTGGTGATCCTACAAGATCCGGAACTCCTATGGGAGACGTACTTGGCGGACTCAACCTTGCAATCGGCGTTCTGGCTGCTCTTGTAAACAGAGAGAAGACAGGTAAGGGCGAGAAGGTAGATATAGCTCTTGTTGACAGCGTTGCATCTGCAATGGAGAACATCACAATGATCTACCAGACAGAGGGCAGAGTTCCAAGGAGAATCGGCAACAGATATGAGTCTACATATCCATATGACTCATTCAATGCATCCGACGGATTCGTAATCATTGCTGCAGGTAATAACAAGCTCTACAAGATCCTCTGCGATGTAATGGGCAAGCCTGAACTGGTTGATGATCCGAGGTTCGCTGAGGTAAGAGACCGTGTTAAGAATCACGAAGAACTCTTTGAGATCGTAAATGAATGGACCAAGCAGTACAAGATCGATGAGATCGTAAAGATGCTCAATGATGCAGGATGCCCTTCAAGCCCTGTAAACACCATCGACAGACTCGTCAAGGATCCTCAGATCGCAGGAGCAAGAGGAATGTTCCCTGAAATCGATCAGCCAGGAGTAGGCAAGATGCATATCACTGCTACACCGCAGAAGCTGACAAGAACCAAATCCTGCACCAGAAAACCTGCACCGCTTCTTGGTGAGGACAATTTAAAGATATTCGGCGAAATGCTCGGCTATGATGAGGCAAAGGTAGCTGAACTTAAGGAAAAGGGTGTAATCTAAGAGGTGACATAAATGGGAGCAAAGATCAATATTTATGAGGTTGGCCCTCGCGACGGATTCCAGAGTCTTAAGTGCGAGATGGTCCCTACAGAAGAGAAGGTTAAGATAATCGGTCAGCTGATCGACGCCGGAGTCAAGCACATGGAGCATACATCCTTCGTAAGCCCTAAGGCTATTCCGCAGCTCGCTGACTCCAAGGATGTGACAAAGTATGTTCTTGAGCACTTTCCTGGCATCGACTTCTTCCCGCTCGTACCGAACCTCAGAGGCGCAACTAACGCTTATGAGCAGGGACTCAGGAAAATCTGCTATGTAGCATCTCTCAGCAAGAGCCACAACAAGGCCAACATCAACCGCACTCACGAAGAATCTCTCGCTGCATTCAAGGAAATCAGATCCACATATCCTGATATGGAGATCGTAATGGATATGGCAACCACATTCGGATGCCCATTCGAGGGCAAGTATACTGATCCGGGCAGAGCAATAGAATTCCTCAAGGGTTATGTGGACAGCGGCCTCAAGACAGTTGACCTCTGCGATACCATCGGAATCGCAGACCCTGCACAGGTACAGGATTTCATCGGAGCGATCCAGAAGGCATATCCTGATCTTGAACTGATGGTACACTTCCACGATACACGCGGACTTGGGATGGTTAATACTCTTACTGCTATCCGTATGGGAGTGGTCAACGTTCAGTCGACACTCGGCGGACTTGGCGGATGCCCGTTCGCTCCAGGAGCTTCAGGCAATCTCGCTACTGAAGACGTTGTATGGATGCTCAATGAGATGGGATATGATACAGGCGTCAAGTTCGAATCAATCGTCAAAGCTGCCAAGATGCAGGTCAGCGAGATTCCTGGCACCTATAGCGGACATCATATCAATATCGAGGCAATAACAGCCTGCAGATACTGACCGGTATCCCGGATAATTGCAAAACAAATGCGCCCGTTCTGGGCGCATTTAAATTTGCTTTCTGAGTGACTTCGGCAGGATGCCCATGGAATCGCGGTACTTGGCCACGGTCCGGCGTGATGCCTTGATTCCCCGGGTGAGGAGAATGTCTGCGATCTCCTGATCGCTGAGAGGTTTGGCATGGTTCTCTTCTTCGATGATCTGCCTGATCTTGGAATATATGCTGTCTCTTGAGACCCCGCCGACTTCATTGGTGAAGAAGTACTTCAGAGGGTATGTTGCGGTAGGGAACCTGATGTATTTGCCTCTTACGGCACGGCTTACAGTTGAGACATGCACTCCGATGTCATCTGCGATCTGCTGCATGGTAAGAGGCTCAAGTATCTTGTTGCCTGGCTCGAGGAAGTGCCTCTGTCTCTCGAGGATCGCAAGAGTAACACTCTCGACAGTGCGCTTACGCTGCTCGATATTCTCTATCAGCTGGTTGGCACCTTCAATCTTCTTCTTGAGATATTGCAGGACTTCCTTGTCATCCGTGGTGCGCATCAGGTTGCAGTAGTAACTGCTTAGTCCAAGGGGCATGCCGGTATCGATCATATGAACTATTGCTGAGCCTGAGATGACTTCGACGTCGATATCCGGAATGACATACTGCATAGCGCTGCCGTCTGAGAACCTTGAGCCTGGCTTAGGGTCAAGACTCTTGATGACCGAGATGATCCGTGCGACCTTGTCAGGTTCGATCTCGAGCGTCTTCGAAATCTTGCGTATATCGCCGGTCGCAACCTCGTGGAGCATAGACTCGATAACACGGCAGATATCATCATATTGTTCGCACTCAGGATCAAGCTGCAGGCGGAGACACTCTTCGAGGGTCCAAGCTGCAAGCCCCGGAGGATCCATGCTGCGGATGATATCCAGAGCCGCTGAGATCTCTTCAAGAGTATGGCTGCAGTCTGCAGCGATCTCTTCGAGGCTTATATCTATGTATCCGTTATCATCGAGTGAATAAATGATGAATTCGGCTGCATCGCGCACATTATCACAGCACACTGAGCCCATCAGCTGGCTGAGAAGATGATCTTTCAAGGTCTCGGTGCTCTGATAGAAGGCTTCGAATTCGGCGGCCTTAGAGGCGCCGACTGATAAACCGCTGCTGACGGGTCTTGTATATTGATCACAGCGGTCATAGCTGTCATATTTGTCGAAATCATCTGGATCATAGGAAGAATCAGAATCAGATTCCGGAGCCTGGGCGGAAGCATCAGCGCCCGCTGCGGCATATTCGAGCACAGGATTCTCAAGAAGCTCATTCGAAATCATCTGCTGGAGTTCAGCATTACTCATCTGCAGTATTTCGATAGTTCTCAGCTGAGCAGGCGTAAGCTTGATTGATGTATTCAGCTCAAACCCGATCCCTGTAAAATTGCCGGCCATCTATTCGCTCCCAAGTATAATTGATTTAACAGTCACTTATGATATTTTACCATCAGGCAGGCTATGAGCTTTGTTTTTTCTTGAATCAAAGCGCAAAAAATGCGCAATTCACAATATCCAGACACTTAGATAGGAAGTATCCTTGAGATCGGAAATATGATATTATATTTCCAGCCAACACACGCGGAGAAGGAGTATATATGGGAACACGTAAGAACCTTATCAATATAACAGATCTGTCTGTTGCCGAGATCGATCATCTGATTGAGATCGCTGACGATATCATCGAGAATCCTGAAGTCTATCAGGACATGTGTGCGCACAAGAAGCTCGCAACACTATTCTTCGAGCCTAGTACCAGGACAAGATTGTCATTCACGGCTGCGATGATGGAACTTGGCGGCAATGTACTTGGATTTGACCAGGCAGCATCCAGCTCAACTTCTAAGGGTGAGAGCGTTGCTGACACTGTTGTTATGGCAAGCTGCTATGCAGATATCATAGCCATGAGACACCCTAAGGAAGGTGCGCCGTATGTAGGTGCTCAGTATGCTTCTGTTCCTGTGATCAATGCAGGCGATGGCGGACATTTCCACCCTACACAGACTCTTACTGACCTGATGACCATCCATCGCAAGAAGGGCAGACTCGGCGGATACACGATCGGAATGTGCGGAGACCTCAAGTTCGGTAGAACTGTTCATTCCCTGATCAACGCACTTCTCAGATATGATGACATCAGATATATCCTGATCTCACCTGAAGAACTTGAGGTCCCTGACTACATGAAGGAGGCTCTCGATGCTGCGGGCGCTGAGTGGAAAGAAGTAAGATCACTTGAAGAGGCTATGCCGGAGCTGGACATCCTGTACATGACAAGAGTACAGAGAGAGCGTTTCTTCAATGAAGAGGATTATATCAGGCTCAAGGACAGCTTCATCCTGCACAGGGATATGCTTGGAACAGCCAAGGAAGACCTGGCAATTCTGCATCCTCTGCCAAGAGTAAATGAGATTGCCAAGGACGTAGACGATGACCCGAGAGCATGCTATTTCTATCAGGCTCTGATGGGCAAATACATCAGAATGGCACTGATACTGTATCTGCTGGGATTGAAATAGGAGGTCGTACAATGAATATAGATGGCGTCAACAACGGCTATGTAATAGACCATATAACAGCCGGCACAGGTCTCGAGATATACAATTTCCTCAAGCTGGACAAGGCTGACTGCACAGTTGCTATCATTCAGAGAGCCAGCAGCACCAAGTATGGCAGGAAGGATATCATCAAGATCGATGGAGATATTGATATCGACTGCGATACCCTCGGATACATGGATGAGAACATCACGGTCAACAGGATCAGGGACAGACAGCTCCTTGAGAAGATCCACCTCGAGCTCCCGGAGACCCTGAATGATGTTATCAAGTGCAGGAATCCTCGCTGCATCACTTCGGTAGAGGACATCGAGCACAGATTCAAGCTTGCTGACCGTGAACGTAAGAAATACAGATGCGTATATTGTGATACCGAATATACAGGAGAATGATCTCACCTTTCGAGCAGCTCGGCTACTTTGTCAATCATAATATAGATAAGAAAAAGGTGTCCAGGCAATCAGCCGGGCACCTTGGCTCTTGCTAGTAACTGTTGCGCAGCTGGTCCATCAGGAATCTGCGCTGGTATTTGAGGACAGCATAGTCGCTGATTTTCTCCATATAGATGAAGTCTGAAGCTCCGCCGATGACTCCTACTACAGGAATATTCTGAAGGAACTTCATATACAGAAGGGCACGTGATAGTGCATATGCAGCATCGTTGATTCTCATGTCAACGGTGCTTTCGTCTGTAAAGAGGCCGAATCTTATGAGTTTGTTGAGTTCTTTGTTGGCTTTGAGGAGCTCGTCTCCCTCCAGTACTGCTGTGGCGATGACTCTGAGCATGAACTTCTTCTCATCATCCGAGGTGTAGTCATAGCCGTAGCGCATAGCTATCTGATAAATATTGCGGATGACGAGGGAGAGGAAGATCACGATGTCAGGCATCCAGGCTCCCATTATTCCGAGGGTGATGCCTGTTAAGCCTGAGATCATTGTGTGGGCTGTTCCTGTGACAGCAGCTCTCTTCTTGAATTTGCGCATGTCGCGGCCGCGCCCTGTATCCTCAAGCTGGGCATTATCGAGCTCGAACTCGAGCACCAGACGGTCAGTCGAGAAAGTCTTCTCGATCAGCCATGATCCCTTCGAGAAGATGAGATGGAACGCTTTGGCAAAGGCCGCATTAAGCGTGCTCTCGAGCTTGTCCGGAATCTTCTCTTCGAGGAACTTGTCGAGCTTGGTCGGCTCCTTATTCTGATTCCTGCGGACGAACCTCGCCTCGGCTCTCTTATATCTCGCGATCTCTTTTTCCAGTACGGTCTTAGCCATGATTACCCCTTGCATAAGTCAGAATAGCAGTCTGATCTGCTGTCACTATTATATAACATCGCGCAATCTTCAGACAGACGAAATAATTCACCATGCACAAACAAGTGGCTGAAAATATCAGCTCTTATGGTACAATTATGTTGTATGTTTATGGGCTAAGATTGGGAGATCATCAGCGACCTCCTCGATGAGGGCATGATCGAATACGGTGGCTACGGATACAAAGCCAAGCAGAAGAATACACACAGCATTTAGGAAAGGAATAGCTTCCCATGAGAGATATGAGAGATGACCTCATAGATATTTATAAGGATTTCTTCGGACCTGCTTCTGACGATTCAGACGATAGTAATGACCGCAGAAGAAGGGACCCGCTTGCAGACTACCGCAAGAACCGTTCCGGCGGTTCCAGCAGCCCTCTGTACGACAGGAATTCATTAGGAAAGGATGATTACTTTGGCTCTGAATTTGGCGTAGACCCAATCTCAAGCCGCAAGCCTTCAGGAGGAGGTACACCTTCATCCGGCCGTACTCCATCGGATCCTGGACAGGAGATCGAGACTGAAGTCCTTACACAGACTGAGTTCGAGGTGCAGAGCAAGGCGCAGGCAGCTGAAGAAGAGGCTTCCAAGGAGCCTGAGAAGTCAGGCATGGAAGAACTTAACGAGCTCATCGGTCTTAAAACAGTCAAGCACGATGTAGAGGAGCTCATCGGCCTTGCCAAGGTCAAGAAAATGAGAGAAGAGAAGGGCATGAAGACTGTTCCGGTCTCGCTGCATCTTGTTTTTTCCGGAAATCCGGGCACCGGCAAGACTACCGTAGCCAGGATCCTTGCCAAACTCTACAAGGAAATCGGTATCCTTTCGACCGGCCAGCTCGTAGAGACTGACCGCTCCGGACTTGTTGCAGGTTACGTCGGCCAGACAGCTATCAAGACCCAGCAGAAGATCCAGGAAGCAATGGGTGGCGTGCTCTTTATTGATGAGGCATACACTCTCAATCAGGAAGGCGAGAACTACGGTCAGGAAGCAATCGACACAATCCTCAAGGCCATGGAAGACCACCGTGACAAATTCATCGTCATCGTTGCCGGTTACACACAGCTCATGAAGGACTTTGTCGAGAGCAACCCTGGACTCAGGTCAAGATTCAACAAATTCTTCGAGTTCCCTGACTACACAGTCGATGAACTCCAGCAGATCTTCCAGCTCCAGTGCACCAAGTACCAGTACAAGCTCACTGAAGAGGCTGATAAGGCTGTCCGCGATGAGATCATCAGACTCGAGGCAGCCAAGGGCGAGAACTTTGCCAATGCCAGAGAAGTCCGTAACCTCTTCGAGAAGATCATCACCAATCAGGCAGCCAGAGTCGCAGATCTTGAGAATCTCGACGAAGACACTCTGACAACCATCACCATCGATGATCTCAAGGACCTCGATGATATGAACAACCTCGAAGACGTGCAGGTCGTGAACTTCGAATCCGAAGCATGGCCGGACAAGTCAGAAGACGCTGACAAGCCGGAAGGTGGAGACGCAGGCAAGCCAGAGCTCAGCGACGAAGAATTTGTCGAGGAACTTCTCAAGGACGGCGAACCGGATGGACAATCCGAAGACAAGGCCAAAGAGAAGAAAGACGCAAAAAATGACAAAAAGAAGAAGCCCGGCAAAACCGCTACTGCATAATATTCATTAAAGGGGCAAAGTAGATATTGAAGGAGGACCTATTATAGTCAACTACCCCTACTTAGGCTGACGCCTAGAAGAAGGGGCTTGTGACTGCCCTGCAGTGGTAGGCTTACGCCTCCTGCATTTGTTACCGATTCGGATATCTCCGTATCGGCTGGCGTCACATCAGGGGTCATTGACCGGACCCCGCCGGCAAGAGACATGCTCTTCCCGGACTGTACCAGGTACTCATTTCCCTTGCGGTACAGATTCATTGCAGCTATCCTGTCATCATTGGATGTGTATCCACATCCAGTGCACCTGAAGAGATGCAGCCTCTTATCACGGCTGGTCTTGTCTCTTCGCCCGCATTTCGGACAGGTCTGTGATGTGTATGCCGGATCGACATTGATCATCTTCTGACCCCGCATAGCTGCTTTGTAGATAAGTTTCTGCTCAAGATCGTAGTACGGCCACGATACGGATACATAACGATCCGAGATCTTTACGCGTTCTGTTGCTTTTCGGATGCCTGTAAGATCCTCAAGTACGAACAGAGTGCCTTTCGGGTAGCTTTTAGCGAGTGCCTTGCTGATGCAGTGATCCACATCATTCATCCAACGGTTTTCTCGCTGGCCGATGGCTTTCAGTCTTCTTCTTGAGGATGGTGTCCCAATGCGCTGGAGTTCTTTCCTGAGTGCCTTGTAGTGAGCCCGCTTTGCCTTTACCTGCGCACCCGAAAAGAATGTCGTCTTACCGGACGAGTCGTAGGCTGCTGCGAGGAAACGTATCCCTCTGTCGATGCCGACCACATCTGCAGGTCCGTCATCGCTCACCTCAGGGACTTCATGTATCACCGGGATATGCAGATAGAACTTCCCGTGTTTGTGGACTAGCTTCGCTGTACCGAACTTACCATCAAGAGATGATCCCGGTATGCAGAAAGATGTCTTCTTACGGCCTTCAAGTGTGTTGACGGATAAAACATCTCCCTTGAGAGAATAATCCCTGTTCCACACGAGGTCATACTGAGGCTTGGAGAACTTTATAAGTTTCCATGACTCACCGGAAGAGGACAGGGCCTTGTATTTTGGGACAACCGTACGGATAACAGATTCAGCCATCTGGGATCGGAGACCGAATCTGCTTCGGATCTCTCTGTAGAGTTCATCGTGGATGCGTTGCTTACGTGTCTCCTGAGAGGCGAACACATGCGCAGAAACATAGTTGCATGCAGCTGTATATGCATGCATTGTCCTGATAAGGAGATCTTTTGTCTCTTCATCGGGAAGTATTTGCACTTTGGAGGTGAGGGTGATGTGCATGGCAGCTCCGTGGAGTATGTGCAGTCAGCAGAAAAGAACTTATGTTCGCATTATATCACGAAACCCCAGTTTTTTCAAGGGATTGAGCGTTAGAATATTCCGCCAAAAATCGCCAAAAATCGCCATTTATCGCTGATTATCGCTGATTTACGAACCTTACGAACGGGTCTGTTGCCCCGCTATTTTCAAAGTTTATTACTAATCTATAATTTACTATTATGCGAAAGGAGGCAAAGGCAATTCCTCCCCTACTTGTAGAAGATAGGGGTATCCTTGCCTAATATTTGATGAAGATCGCAATTCTTAACGGAAGCCCTAAGACAGGCAATACATCAGCAATGGTAAAGGCTTTTGCAGAAGGCGCTGAGGCTGCAGGCCACGAAGTAGACGTGCTCCACGTTGGCAAGATGAAGATTGCAGGATGCCTCGGATGCGAGTACTGCCACACTAAGGGTGAGGGAAAGTGCGTTCAGCAGGATGACATGGCTAAGGTTCTGCCAGCTTATCTTGAGAGCGATATGATCGTATACGCATCACCAGTTTATTACTTTGGCATGACAGCACAGATCATGGCTGCAATCCAGAGAGTATACTGCATCGGCAAGCCCGCAAAGGCAACCAAGTCAGCACTGCTTCTTAGTTCAGCATCACCTGCACCATATGCAGGATCCATCGCTACATACAAGGATATGCTCGCATTCACAGGAATCGAGGATTGCGGTGTGATCACAGCAGCAGGCGAGGAGAACGGCTCCGAAGCTAAGCTCGCAGAAATCCGCGAATTCGCAAAGAATCTGTAAGAAGTCCATTCTTATCTGCAAAGCATCAGCTTAGGTAGGGGAGCGTTCACAATGGGATGAGCAATGCTTTCGAGAAGGACTTTGCTGCGGCATTCGAACAGATGGATGCAGAGTAGCTTAATAATTAATCGCAAGGAGTTAATATGCTAGACAAATCAATTTACGTTGCAAGTGCGGGGCAGACTCATATACCTTTTCAGGAGAATTCGGGTGTGCCGTTCGCAGCTTATGAGAAACCGGCAAAGCCTGAGCCGCCTCTTGCTGAGCTTGAGCTGACTGAAGAGGCTAAGGCGAAGGGATACGAAGTTCCTTCGCAGAGACAGCACTTCCTGCCGGGAGTAACGGCTGAGATGCTCGACTGGTTCTGGGCGAATATGGAGAAGGGTTATTATCTCTGGGCTCCTGGTTCACACAAGAGATTCAACTGGCTCAAGAGCCCTTATGAATACGGATTCGAAGATTCGATCCACATTATTGCAGAGACCACAGACCCGGCTCTTCCGGTATTCGGAGGAGAGGGTGTTGAGATACACCGCCTTCATCTGACGGATTTCTATCCGTTCACAACAGCCCTCGGGCACGTTATATGCGAAGGCGTATTCAACGATGCGGGCGAGCTCGTCGATTCCACTATCCATGAGTGGGAGGATGTTCCGGGAGGAATCGTCCATATCACTGCAACAGTCACCAATACAAGAGCTTCGATGCCACCTGGATTTATCATCGATATCCTTAAGAAAGACCCGGATGCCATACTCGTTCCGAACTATGCGACAGATCACGAGGACTACGAGGCCAGCCAATGGCCGGTCTTCCTGCCAAAGCTGTATGACCTCTGGAAGGATCATCCGGATCATTCACAGAATGTGCAGTGTGATCTTGAGGTCTTCCTGGGCGAAGATGGCAAGTACCACTACAAGAATCTGTAATACTGCAATATATTTCAGCAAACTAAAATGCCGGCATTGTTGCCGGCATTTCTGCGTTCTGATCAATTGATGCGGCTCCGGACTATTCCAGTGGAAGATCTACTGGGTCCCAGCCATAATCCTGATACTTGGTAGCAGGGAGGTTGTTAGCTTTGACAAAGTTAGCAAGAGATTCGAGTCTGATTGCTTCTTTGCCAGCATCGTCGGTATTTGCAACCATGAAAGCATCATAGTGTTCGCCGAAGATCTCCTCAGCGCTTGACATGAAGTTCTCACCATCAGCAACAGTGTCCATCTTAACGACTTCATATTCGTCGCCGTCCTTCTTGAGATGGATAAGTCCCGGATGGTTGCCGCCGGAGACGGTCATAAGAGTATCGCCTTCAAGATCATAATTGAAAATCCAGAAGTCTCCCCAAACGAGAATGTCCTGATCATTGCTAGTGTCAGTAGCGATTATGTTTACCTCAGGAACGCTGTACTGACCTTCGGAATATCCCTCAGAGAGCTCATCTCCGACATATTCATATACAGCTGCCTCGATAGGGTCACTGCCTGTATAGCCGTATGCAGCTGCATCTGCTACTTCCTCGGCAGTATCAGCTACGTCTTCAGCAGTTTCTTCAACAGCTTCTTCTGTAGCTTCAGTGTCTGCGGTGCTCTGGTCGTCATTCCCGCCTCCACATGCTGTGAACACTGTGAGAGTGAAAACCATGATCAGACAAAGTAATAATGCAAGTTTCTTGTTCAATTTAGTAGTCCTCCTTCAAAGTGATTCCCCCACGTCCCTAATTATAACCCTTATTGCATGTGAATAACAAATGTTGCACAGGCAGCATAATATGAAATATTCTAAAACTGTGATACAATAGCTTGTAATTGTTCTGAAAAGCTGGGCTCAATGCCTTACGAAGTTAATGCCATGCATAGCAGTGGAGAACCCAAGGTGATAGAGAATAATATACGAAAGGCTGGCATGTCCGCATTCAGGCTCAGCCTGGCCCTGACCGCTTTGCTGGCTTTGGCTCTGATCATGACCGGATGCGCCGGAGGTGCTTCATTCGAGCAGATTTCGCAGGACGAAGCCCGTCAGATCATGGAGACGACGGACGACTATATCATCGTCGATGTCAGAAGGGCGGATGAATTCGCTGAGGGGCACATTCCTGGCGCTGTCAACGTACCTAACGAAACGATCGAAGAAGAGGCCGGGGCAGCTTTGCCGAACAAGGAACAGACACTGCTCCTGTACTGCAGAACCGGCAACCGCAGCAAACAGGCAGCTCAGAAGCTGGCAGACCTTGGTTATTCCAATGTATACGAATTCGGCGGTATCAGTGAATGGACTGGCGATATAGAGAAATAAAATCTGGCGAGAGGCTCCCCGGACCGCGCCAACTAATGATGAAAGGATTTAATAATGATAACAGGCAAACAGAGAAGTGAACTTAAGAAGATAGCTCAGGAGATGAGACCGACTGTAATGATCGGCAAGGACGAAGTCACACCTAATGTCATCTCGGCGATCGATGATTATCTCGAAGCACACGAGATCGTCAAAGTGCAGATCCAGGAGGGTGCTTTGCTCGACCCTAAGGAAACAGCGAACGAAATCGCTGAGGAGCTCGGCGCAGAGTTCGTACAGGCGATCGGCAGGAAATTCGTGCTGTACAGACGCGCAAATGACCCCGACAAGAGGAAGATCATCCTGCTGTAATAACAGGATCGCGCTGACTAATCATTTCAATCCAACGAACAAGACCCCGGAATGTATACATTCCGGGGCCTTTTCAGTTGTAGTCAGTGAGGCCTGCTAGTAACAAAATTGCACCAGAGCCGGCCGTCCTAGTATCTGACGTTCATATCCACATCGCCGTCGATGCCGTCGATCCTGCCGGTGCAGCTGGCCTGCCAGTAATTGTAAGGACCTTCGTAATCGGTCTCATCAGTATAGTGGGCGAGCCATACAGGCCTTGTATCTGTCTTGTCCCAGACCTTCTCAAGATAATTCTTGCTGCCATAGAGCATGCAGTCATAGCCACCGCCCGCAAGCTCATCAGCAAAAGCATCATAGAGCTTGTTCAGTGTCCTGAAGTTCATCTCATAACTCTGGAAACTGCCAAAATCCTCCCAGTCAAATGCTACCGGCAGGCCGATCGCTTCACCGCCGAGTTTGGTGATTATCCAGTCAGCAGCGGTGCGGACTTCCTGCTCGGTGTTGTCGTAACTGTAGAGGTAGAGGCCGATCTCGAGACCCGCTGCCTTGGCATTCTTGTAGTTCTGGTCGAATTTGCCATCTTCCTCGACCACTCCGTCAACCGAGTAGCCGGCCCTGATGATGACAAAATCGCATCCTGCTGCTTTGACTTTCTCGAAGTCGATGTCGCCCTGCCATGTCGAGACATCGATACCGAACGCTTTGCCCGTCTTATTGTATTTGCTGACAAAGTCACCGAACTTAGTGCGTGCCGAATCGTCTGTGTACTGCGGTACGTTGTCAGCGACCGTGACGGTCAGATCCCAGTCGGTTTTGTTGCCGGACGAATCGGTGACCGTGACATGAAGAGGGTAGTCGCCGTTCTTCTTCATGTCGACTTTGCCCTCGACATCGACTGCCGGCTTAGGATCTGCATTGTCGCCGTAAGCGATGATTTCATTGATGTCGAACTCGGAGCCTTTCTCGAGGACGGTGCCATCGCCGCTCCAGAGCACCAGCGGCTCGACCTTGTCGATGACATTGTAGGTGAGGGTGAAGTCCTTAGTCGGATTCAGCAGATTGCCAAATAGCGACTTGGTTGCAGTGTAAACGACCTCGTGCTGGCCTGCAGTCTCGGTGTCAAGCAGCTCATCCTTCGTTGTTACAACGCCTTCGGATTCCTTGACAAAGTCCATGGCCTTGTGCTCACTGCCAAATTCGACTTCTGGAGCCTCTTCGGTAAATGTCACCGCAAGAGAATCCTCAGCGGTCTTGTATGAATAAGCCGCAAAGCCAACGATCGCGATCACGAGAACAAGGATCGCAAGAAGAATCCTGATAAGCTTCTTGTAGGATTTCTTCTTGTGAGGCCTGGAAGGGGCGGAGCTGCTCTGCGGAGCATTGTCCTGCGCAGCCGTGTCAGCCGGAGCCTTGGTGTCGGCCTCCGCCTTCGCAGCCTTAGCGGCTTCTTTGGCTGCTTCTTTCTCAGCCTTCTTCGCAGCAATCGCCTCAGCACGTTCCTTTTCCGCAAGCTCTTTCTCAGCAGCCTTCTTCTCTGCAAGCTCCTTCTCAGTGCGGTATCGCTCGCCTCGCGAAACTTCTTCCTTTGTATCTTTATAACGGTCAGATCTCATGTTCCAATTTCCTTCCTGTATTACTCAATATATATGTGTAATTATAATACAAATACTATATATATGCACATCCGCCGTCATGATACAATTGTCGTGTATCGTATTTGGAGCAGTGTCAATTGCTCAACAACACAGTATCTGAAGGAATCAAATTAAAATGAACAGACTATCACATCCATTCGGTCCGCTCTTCAATGAGGAGAGCAGGGTGCTCATACTTGGCTCGTTCCCATCAGTCAAGTCCCGCGAACAGAACTTCTTCTACGGTCATCCGCAGAACAGATTCTGGAAGGTGATCGCAGCACTTGCAGGCGCGCTGGTGCCACAGACAATAGAAGAGAAGAAGGAACTCATTCTCAGCAACCACCTCGCTCTGTGGGATTCAATTGCAAGCTGCGAGATAACAGGCTCATCCGACTCAAGCATCCGCAATGCCACCGCAAATGACATAAGCGTGATCCTGGACAACAGCAAAGTTGAGCGAATCTACTGCAACGGCCGCAAATCCCACGAACTTTATCAGCGATATATCGAGCCTGCAATAGGAAGGCCCGCTATCTGCCTGCCTTCGACAAGCCCGGCTAATGCACAGTGGACACTGGATAAGCTGATTGAAGCCTGGGCAGAGATAATGGAGTAGAAAAATACGCTAATTAGGTCGATTCAAGCATAATCAGGAGTATCTTGGGGCGGCCAAAGTCATAGGTGTCATGAGCCGTTAGTGGCTGAGCAGCTGAAAAACCGATTTGACCACTACAAAAGTAGTGGCTGGCATGCCAAATCAGGCAATTTACCACTACCATTCATTATTCCTGATCTAGAGAGAAGGCCGAGAAAAGGTCAGTGATCCCGAATAAAGCTAATTATGTATTACATTTGCGCCATATATCACAAAAAAGGATTACTAAAATACTCTAATTTGGTCGATTCAGGCATAATCAGGAGTATCTTGGGGCGGCCAAAGTCAGAGGTGTCATGAGCCGTTAGTGGCTGAGCAGCTGAAAAACCGATTTGACCACTATAAAAGTAGTGGAGAGCAAGACAAAACAAGTAATTAACCACTACCAACATAATTCCGCGACCGTCCGTACCGAAATCAAGCTTGATACCAAGCTTTTTACCGCATTCCACCGCCATCTGCCGCTGCATGTGTCGCCTTTTTAGGACACATTTGATGACGGCCTTAGCTGTATAATGCTAGTAGGTGTGCTATGGGCATGCCTCATGCGGAGGCCATCGGCGGACTTATAAGCGTGCTGGCTTCCGGGATTGTAACTTTACTTTTCTTTAAGGAGGGTGTGGTTATGGTTAACAACAGAAAAAGAATTGTAAGTGTTCTGATTGTCATTATGCTCGCAGCCGTTATGGTTTTGGCGGGATGCTGTATGGACACGTCGCAGCTGGCGGGGAGTGCGAGCTTGACAGCAGCGGACAATCAGAATGAAGAGGCTTTGGAAGATGCGGCTTCTGAGGATGCCAGACAATCAACAAATGAAGAGAACAAGGATTTTGCAACGGATTCTGCGAAGTATGATTCTACGGAATTCCTGAAGGATCTCCCGGCGTGGAGTGGCAATTACGACGAGCCTTACTGCGAAATAAACAATAATAAACCGGATTTCTCTGAAGAGGAGATCTGGAAGGTGACTCAGGAGTCGCTGGATCCGCTTGATGAACTTGGACGGTGCGGCACGGCGAATTCCTGCATTGGAACTGACGGGATGCCGACACAGCCGAGGGGCAATATAAGTGAAGTCCACCCGACCGGATGGCACACAGATTCATACGATGGTGTCGAAGGCGGCAAGCTCTACAATCGCTGCCATCTCATCGCACACAAACTTTCCGGTGACGATGCGGTTCCGCGAAATCTCATAACAGGAACCAGCTATATGAACAGGCAGGGGATGCTGCCTTTTGAAGATGCTATATATGAGTATGTCAAATCGACTGGCAACCATGTCATGTACAGGGTAAAGCCTTGCTTTGCAGGCGATGAGCTTGTGGCAAGGGGCGTTCACATGCAAGCGATCTCGGTTGAGGACGATGGCGAAGGCCTTGCGTTCAATGTCTTCTGCTACAATGTTCAGCCTGGCATCGAGATAGACTACGCGACCGGCGACAACTGGCTCTCGGGCAAAGCTCCTGGCAAGAAGTCTGGTGGAAGCAATTCGAGCCAGAATGCGAAAGAACTGAACGCTGAAGAGAATAATGCAACTGATCAGAACGCAACCGAGCAGAGCAACCTGACTCAAATTGATGATCAGTCATCAACGGGAGAAGGAAAAACTGTTACAGTGATTCTGAATACAAATAAATCCAGAAAGAGGATCCATATACCAGGCAAGCATTGCGCAGAAACCATTGGAGCAAACAACAAGCAAGAATGGACTGGGACTGAGCAGGAACTGATAGAATTTGCTAAGGAGTATGGCTATGTAGCCTGTGGATCATGCGATCCGGATAAAGAACTGGGCATCGATCTACCTACTAATAAGTAGCAGTCTTCATGATGCCGTGGCAGGTGCATTCTTATACATGCGGCAACTGCCATCCTTAGTTATTGCAAATACAGGAGTTAATTATGGGTACTGAACGTAAGGGTGTGAACCAGAAGCTTAAGATGCTCTATCTTCTTAAGATCTTCAGTCAGGAGACAGATGACAATCATGCTTTGACTATGCAGGAGATCATCGCAAAGCTTGAGGCGTGCGGGGTCAATGCGGACCGCAAGACACTGTATCAGGACTTTGACGAGCTGAGGAGATTCGGGCTGGATATCATTGCGAGCAAGTCAGGCCGCAACTTCTACTACAACCTAGGCAGCAGGGATTTTGAGCTGCCTGAGCTCAAGCTTCTGGTGGACTCGGTGCAGTCATCGAAGTTCATAACGGACAAGAAGTCGGCCCAGCTGATCCACAAGCTAGAGTCACTTGTCAGCAAGTACGAGGGCAGCCAGCTTCACAGGCAGGTCCTGATATCCGGGCGTGTCAAGACTATGAACGAGAGCATCTACTACAATGTCGACAAGCTCCACGAGGCGATTGGCGCGGACCGCAAGATCAGGTTCAAGTATTATGACTGGAATCTCAGGAAGGAGATGGAGCCGAGGTACGATGGCCGCTGGTATCACATGAGTCCGTGGGCTCTGATGTGGGATGACGAGAAGTACTACATGGTCGCTTATGACTCCAAGCACGAGGACATCATCCACTACCGTGTCGACAAAATGATGAACATCAGACTCGAGGATGAGCCGAGGGAGGGCCGTGAGGCGTTCAGGGAATTCAACATCGCGCACTATACCAACACTTTGTTCGGAATGTACGCAGGCAACGAGACCAAAGTCATGCTTGAAGCCGAGAACCACATGGTCGGCGTTCTGATCGACAGATTTGGCAAGGACATCATAATCGTGCCGGAAGACGATAACCACTTCCGGACAACCGTCACAGTCGCGGTAAGCAAACAATTCTTCGGCTGGATCGCGGCGCTGGACGGCGAGGTCAGGATCGTCGGGCCGGATTCTGTCGTAGATCAGATGAGAGAGCACATGAATAAACTGGCGGAGCAATACAGGTCAACTACCCCTACTTAGGCTGACGCCTAGAAGAAGGGGCTTGTGACTGCCCTGCAGTGGTAGGCTGACGCCTCCTGCATTTGTTACCGGTTCGGATATCTCCGGATCGGCTGGCGTCACATCAGGGGTCATTGACCGGACCCCACCGGCAAGAGACATGCTCTTCCCGGACTGTACCAGGTACTCATTTCCCATGCAGTACA
>JAFWHB010000004.1 GCA_017512145.1 Mogibacterium sp.
GGTCACCTTTGATATCTTTGCTCATGATTACCTCCTGTTTAATGCAGACAGGCGACCATGAACAATTATAGCTGTGTAAGACTAATTACAAGCATGTAGAATTTACTCTTACACAAATAGATTTTAGAAATATATTCAACGTGGCAAATCCGGTGTTATATGTGCAGAAGCAACCAAGAACTTATGTTCGTATTATATCACGAAACCCCAGCTATTTCAAGGGTTTGAGCATTGTATTATTCCGCAGGAAAGCGCCGTTGATCGCTGGTTCACGAACCTTCCAGACCGGGCTGTTGCCCATCTATTTTCAACGTTCATTTCTAGATCCATAGTTTACTATTATGCGAGAGGAGGCAGAGGCAATTCCTCCCCTACTTGTAGAAGATAGGGGTATCCTTGCCTAATATTTGATGAAGAAGGACAAATTTACCAATATATACGGCCGAAATGTCTTCGTGACCGGGGCTTCGTCGGGGATCGGCGAGGCGTGCGCGAGGATGTTCGCAGAGAATGGCTGCAAAGTTATTGGCGTTTCGAGGAATATTGAAGAGAAGACTGCAGATTTCGCGGGTGGCGGATCCCTAACGACAAAGCGGCTTGATGTTACGGATGAGGCTGCTGTCAGGGAATTCGTGGAGGCCCTGGACAGGGTGGATATTGCAGTGCTTTGCGCGGGCATGGGTGTTGCAGGCCCTGCAGAGACGACGCCGCAGGAAATGACAAGGCGGCAGATGGAAGTCAATTATTTTGGCACGATCAATGTTGCCCAGCCGTGTCTTACGAAGATGCGCAGGCAGGGCAGAGGTCTTCTGATCGTGATCGGTTCGATCGCAGGCAGGGTGTCGATCCCGATGCAAAGCCAGTATTCGGCGAGCAAGTACGCGCTCGAGGCTTTCACTGATGCGGTCAGGATGGAGATGCGGCCTTATGGCGTTCGTGCGACGATCATAGAGCCGGGCGACACGAAGACCGGCTTCACCGCTGCGAGGGAGACCCAGACAAATGCAGAGGGCTATGGGTCGCTTGTCGGCAGGAGCGTTGCGAAGATGGAGAATGATGAGCAGAATGGCAGGTCGCCTGAGAGTGTTGCGAGGGTCGCGCTGGCTCTTGCGGGTCGCAAAGATCCGCCGTCGAGAGTGCCTGTCGGCCTTGAGTACAAAGCTCTGATGGTGCTGCTGCGGCTGCTTCCGGACAAGACCAAAGAATTCATTCTCCGCAAGATGTACCTTCCGGGGAAGTAACAATCAGGAGGACTAGATGGATCTGTATGTTGATATAAATGCAATCCCGGGTGGGGACGGCAGCAAAGAGAAGCCTTTCGCTAAGATCGGTGATGCGGCCGGGGCAGCTCAGGCTGGCGACACTGTTCATGTTGCACCGGGAATCTACAGGGAGTATGTCGATCCGGCAAACTCCGGCACTGAAGATAAGAGAATTACATATGTCAGCAGAGAGCCGCTCGGAGCTGTCATAACAGGCGCAGAGAAGGCCCGCGGCTGTACGCATTATGACGGCCCGGTCTGGATGTGCAGGATCAATAACGAGATCTTCGGAGATTACAATCCGTATACAACAATAGTATATGGCGACTGGTTCTTTGCGAAGGCAGACAAGCATACGGGCTGCGTTTATCTGAATGACAAGGCATTGTACGAGGTCTCCACGCTCGAGGAATGCATCGAGGGCAAGGCCAGCGAGTACAGCTGGGCGCCTGAGGATTCGGTTTGCAAGTGGTACACCGAGCAGGATGAGGAGCGAGGCGAGACAGTCATATATGCGAACTTTGGCGGAGCTGTTGACCCTAATAATGAGAAGGTCGAGCTGAACGTCAGGCGTGAGTGCTTCATGCCATCGAAGACCGGCGTGGGTTACATAACAGTCAGGGGCTTCAGGATCGACAAAGCCGCTACGACATGGGCGCCGCCGGCTGCTTTTCAGGATGGAATGATCGGCCCGAACTGGAGCAAAGGCTGGATAATCGAAGACTGCGAGATATGTAACAGCAAATGCGCGGGCATTTCACTCGGCAGATATTACGATCCGGATAACAACAACTACTTCAGCACCAGATACGTCAAGAGCCCGACACAGATGGAGAGAGATTCCGTCTGCAGAGGTCAGTATCACGGATGGCTCAAGGAGAACATAGGAAGCCACATCATCCGCCGCAACAACATCCACGACTGCCAGCAGGGCGGCATAATAGGCAGGATGGGCGGAGTGTTCAGTGTAATAGAGGACAACCACATCCACCACATCAACAACATGATGGAGCTCGGCGGCGCAGAGATCGCAGGCATCAAAATGCACGCCGCTATCGATGTGATCATCAGGCGCAACCACATCCATCATTCGACCATGGGAATTTGGTGCGACTGGGAGGCGCAGGGCACAAGAATCACCGGCAATCTCCTGCACGACAACCAGCGTCCTGAGGGGGCAAAGCAGCTCAAGGGCGGCATGATGTCGCAGGATCTCTTTGTCGAGGTGAGCCACGGGCCGACGCTGATCGACAACAACATACTGCTCTCAGACGTCAGCCTGAGATTCGCGACGCAGGGAGTGGCTTTGGTCCACAACCTCATCGCCGGAGCGTTCACGTGCGTGGGAGCCGGCACCGACTGGCGCTACACGCCTTACCACATCCCGCACAGGACGGAAGTCATGGGATTCATGACCATCCTGCACGGAGACAACAGATTCTACAACAATATTTTCATTCAGAACTGGCCGGCGGAGGATTTCCTGATCCTGCACGACACAGACGATGGCTCCGAGAAGGAGAACAGGCAGGCGGGGACATGGTGTTTTGACGAGTATCCGAGCTACGAGGAGTGGATCTCGCAGTTCGATTTTGCCCACCCGGCGAACATGGTAGAGCTCGAAAAGGCTCACTTTGGCCATCTTCCGGTGTGGTCGGAGGGCAACGTTTTCCTGAACGGGGCAAAGCCTTCTAGGCACGACAAGGATGCTCTGACGGCGGACGGCGTGCATCTCGAGGTCAAACTCGAGGATGGCAAAGCGAAGATCGTCACGGACTGCGATCTCTCGAGCATTGCTTGCAAGATGATCGACTCCGATGTTCTCGGCAAAGCGTTCGAGCCTGAGGCCAGGTTCGAGGCGCCGGATGGAACGGCAATTATTTTCGATACAGATTACAACGGCTGCGCGAGGACCGGTAAGATAATTCCAGGACCGCTCGCAGCGGATTCAGTATGCAGACAGATCAGATAATCATACATGTGGATATGGATGCTTTCTATGCGTCGGTCGAGGTCAGAGATGATCCGGCTCTTAGGGGCAAACCGCTCATCATCGGCTCGCTGCCGACTGAGCGGGGTGTTGTCGCGACCGCAAGTTACGAGGCTAGGCCTTACGGCGTCCATTCAGGTATGAACATCAAGGAAGCGTACAGGCTTTGTCCGCACGGTATCTACAAGCATCCGGATTTTGACAAATACAGGAAGGTGTCGGCGCAGCTCCACGAGATCTGGAACACTTACGCGAGCGCTGCCGAGTACATTGCACTCGATGAGGCATATCTCGATGTGACTGAGCAGGCCGTGGACCTTGACGGCGCGAGGCGGATCGCGCATCTGATCAAGCAGAGGACGCTCGATGAAGTTGGGCTGACATGTTCTGTCGGGGTCGCATATTCCAAGACGGCGGCCAAGACAGCCAGCGAGGAGAAGAAGCCTGACGGGTACTTCGAGATACCGACGCAGCAGGATTTTGTCGATCTCATCATCGACCGCAAGGTCCGTGTGCTGTATACGGTCGGCGAGCGGACAGCGGCAAAACTAAACCGCATCGGCATCTACACTGTCCGCGACATTCAGAACAGGGAAGAAGATGTCATCCGGCAGCTTGGCAAACAGGGCGTCTGGATCACTCAGCTCGCGCGCGGGATCGATGACCGCAAAGTCGTCGCTTACCGCCCGGAGGATGCAAAGTCACTGAGCCGCGAGATCACTTTTCAGGAGGATGTCGACAACTATCAGTTGCTCGATGATGTGCTCTTGCTGCTCGCTCTCAGCGTGGACAACAGGGCAAAGCGCCATGGCCTTCATGGCAAGGGCGTCACGCTCAAGCTGACTTATGCGGATATGAAGAACATCACACGGTCGAGGCTGCTCAACTCGACAGACTCGCCGGCTGTTATCTATCAGGAGACGTCCAGACTGCTCGAACAGGTCAATCATGATCCTGTCAGACTGGTTGGGGCGGGTATCTACAATCTCTCGCCAGACGAAGGGCGGCAGATGGTGCTTGATGATTACATGGAAGAGACTTCTGAGGAGAGACAGAGGGTGATAGACGAGGGGCTTGACAGACTACAGGCGAGATACGGCCTTGACTTTGCAGGAAACCTCGACAAAATCTTCAAAGGGGAGACTCTGCACCGCACAGTTGAATACATGAGAAAACATTTCCCGCAGAATAGTTAGGCGGATTTAGATAAGAATAATGCCAGACGTATTATTTTAGCGGTAAATGCATAGCAACCTGCACAACGCAGGCAATCAGCATCCGCAAACTCGCAGAGAGAGTTGATTCGCAGGCTGGCAAGCAATCCAGACTTGCAGATGGCAGGGAATATGACTGAAGAAGAACAGAGGAAATAGTATCAATTGTTAAATTATGCGCAAATGCTGGTTTAATTCTGCTCGTCAAAGCAACGGGTGAATGACCGCAAATGCGCTTTTTTTAATGAAAGAAGTCAAATAATTAAAGTCTGCTCGACATTATGCACGTATATTGCAAATATGAAAGTATTACCTTAAAATTCAATCAGATTTAAACCAGTGCAAATGAATCGCGATTATTTTTTAACTGGAGAACGACATGGACAATATAGATATCAAACTTATCCGCCATCTTGCGGAAGACGCATCACAGACAGCTTCTTCTCTTGTATCGAAGCTGAATCTGTCAGTACCGGCGATCAATAAGAGAATCGCCAAGCTCAGAGAGGAAGGCATCATCAGAAAGGAGACCATCCTCACTGATTCAAGGAAAGTAGGCAAGTCAGTAACAGCCTACCTGCTGATCGTTCTTGAACACTTTGACACATCAGACGAACTGCTCAAGATCGTGGAAGCTGATCCGGACATTCTTGAATGCTACGCGATCAGTGGAGAGTACGACTACATATTGAAAGTATGTGCGGAGAGCATAGATGCCCTTGAGGACAAGCTTCTGGTAATGAAGAAGAAGGGAATCGCCAAGAGCAATACGATGTTCACACTAAGGGAATACAAATTCGAACCAACAGCTCTGCCGGATAACAAGGAGGAATGAAAATGAAACAGCTTTCTAAGGTTGCAAGAGCCGTAACACCATCACCAATCAGAGAAATGTTCAACAAAGCTATCGGATTGGAAGATGTAATCAGCTTTACAGTAGGTGAGCCTGATTTCCAGACACCGGACAACATTGTAAAGGCAGCAATCAAGGCTCTTGAGAACGGAGAGCACAGATATACACCTAACGCAGGCATCATGCCGCTTCGTGAGGCCATCGCTAAGACCACCAAGATGTCACATGGACTTGACTACTCACCGGAGAATCAGGTGATCGTTACAGCAGGCGGCATGGAAGCTCTTATGCTGACAATGCTGACCATCCTCGATGCAGGCGATGAGTTAATACTCGGTGACCCATGCTGGACCAACTACTCACGCCAGGCACTCATCTGCTCAGCAACACCTAAGTTCGTAAGTGTAAGAGCGGAGAACAATTTCACCTTCGATCCGGACGATCTGGAGGCAGCGATCACGGATAAGACCAAAGCATTTCTTATCAATTCGCCGGCTAATCCAACAGGCGGAATCGCTAGCAGAGAGCTCCTCGAGAAGCTTGCGGCAATCGCAGTAAAGCATGACCTCTATGTCATCGCAGACGAGGTTTACGCAAGACTCGTTTACGACGGTGAGATGCCGTGCAGCATCGCAACACTTCCTGGAATGCAGGAGCGCACGATCATAATCAACAGCTTCTCCAAGACATATGCAATGACAGGCTGGAGAGTCGGATACGCACTCGGACCATCAGAGGTCATAAGCAATATGGTCAAGCTTCAGGAGAACGTAGCAGCTTGCGTCAATTCAGCAGCACAGTATGGAGCACTTGCAGCTCTGGAAGATCCTCAGGATGAAGTCGACAAAATGGTAGCATCCTATGGCAGAAGAAGAGAGCTGATCATGAAGGAATTCGAGACGATCAAGGGCCTTCACTGCTTTGCACCACAGGGCGCATTCTACGCGTTCGTTGACATCAGCGAGACAGGAATGAAAGCATCGGATTTTGCAACAGACCTGCTCGAGAAGGAGAGAGTCATCGTTGTTCCGGGACATGCATTCGGAACAGACAGTGACAGATATATAAGACTTTCATTCGCAACCAGCGATGAGGCAATCACCGAGGGATGCGCAAGAATCAGAAAGTATATGGATAATTTGGATAAATAAGGAGATAGCGATGGACGTACTTGCAAGACTTGAGAAAACAGGAATCATTCCTGCCGCAGCAATCGAGTACGCTAAGGACGCAGTACCTACAGCAAAGGCACTGCTGGCAGGCGGAATCGACACAGTAGAAGTTACATTCAGAACAGATGCAGCTGCTGAAGCAATCAGACTCATCAGTGAGGAGTGCCCGGAGATACTCGTAGGAGCAGGTACGATCCTCAATCTCGAGCAATGTAAGCAGGCTGTAGAGTGCGGTGCAAAGTATATCGTATCTCCTGGATACAATGATGAAGTTGTCGCATGGTGCGTTGAGAACGGCATCGCAGTTCTTCCAGGATGCCTCAGTCCATCAGAGATCACAGCAGCTGTAAACCGTGGACTTAATGTAGTCAAGTTCTTCCCAGCCGGACCATTTGGCGGCGTCAAGACAATGAAGGCGCTCTCAGGACCGTTTGGCGGAATGAGATTCGTACCTACAGGCGGCGTCAACGGAGAGAACATCTGTGAGTACTACGAGCAGCCATTTGTTCACTCAGTAGGCGGCAGCTGGCTTTGCACCAAGAAAGACATAACAGAGAACAACTTTGACAAGATCACCGAGCTGTCAAGACAGGCAGTCGAGAAGATCGCAGGTATCAAATAGCATAGCATGAGGATTCATTCGGAGGCATAACAATGAGAGTTCTTACATTTGGAGAGATAATGCTCAGACTCAGAGCACCGGGAAAAGAGAGATTCTTCCAGAGCGATATGCTGGAAGCTACCTTCGGAGGCGGAGAGGCTAACGTAGCTGTAAGTCTTGCAAACTACGGAATGGATGCAGAGTTCTGCACAGTACTCCCAGACAACCCGCTCACAGACGCATGCATCAGAGAGCTTCGCTACTTTGGTGTATCTACAGGCAAGATCCAACGTGGTCCTGGCCGCATGGGAATCTACTTCCTCGAGTGTGGTACCAATCAGCTTCCTAGCAAGGTCGTATATGACCGTGAGTACAGTGCTATCTCACTGGCAAAGCCTGGAGATATCGACTGGGACAAAGTTTTCGAAGGAGTTGAGTGGTTCCATATCACAGGTATCACTCCAGCTATCTCGGAGAGCGCTATGCAGCTCAGCCTCGAAAGCGTCAAGGCAGCCAAAGCCAAAGGAATAACTGTTTCATGCGACCTCAACTACAGAAAGAATCTCTGGAAGTACGGAGTCAAGGCTGAAGAAGTAATGCGCGAGATGGTCAAGTATGTTGACTATGCTATCGCTAACGAGGAAGACGTTCAGAAGTCGCTCGGAATCAAAGCAGACGTAGTAGTAGAATCTGGCGAACTTGACCGTGAGAAGTACAGAGCTCTCGGAAGCAAAGTGCTCGAAACATATCCTAATCTCAAGGCAATTGCTATCACCCTCAGAGAAAGCCACAGTGCTGACTGGAACGGCTGGGCAGCATGCCTCAATGACGGGGAGAACTTCTATGTATCTAAGAAGTACGAGATCCGCAACATCGTGGACAGAGTAGGCGGAGGAGACAGCTTTGCCGGAGGACTCATCTACGGACTTAACAATTATGACGACAAGCAGTCTGCTCTTGAATTCGCAGTAGCAGCATCCTGCCTCAAGCACTCGATCAACGGAGATTTCAACCGTGTCTCAGTCAGTGACGTAGAGAAGCTGATGGGCGGCGATGGAACCGGAAGAGTACAGAGATAACTGATTACGGTATTGATTGCCGGGATCTGATGTCATAGGCGCCACGCATCAGATCCTGGTGTAATACATAGAACAAACAAGGAAAACTACAAGGTATTAGCTTATAGAAACGTAAGGAGGAACTAATAATGTCCGCGCTCTTGAAGAAAATAAGAGAAAATTTTGCGCTGACCCTGCTCATTTCCGTAGTAGTAGGTCTGATTCTCGGATTTGCACTCGGAGATAAGGCTGCTGTACTGGCGCCAATCGGAACAGTTTTCACAAGACTTCTCAAAATGATGGTACCTATTCTGGTACTTTTCTCAATCTCATCGGCATTTGCTAACATCGCTGATGCTAAGAAGCTTGCCAGATTTGGCGGCAAGACAATCGGATGGTTTGTCTGCACAACAACTGTAGCTTCAATCATCGGAATCGTAATGGGACTTATCTTCAAGCCTGGCCAGGGTCTTCAGATCACCGGAGAGGCAGTAGAAGACGTTGCAGTATCCATTGATGACTATATCGCATGGCTTCCTGAGAACTTCCTCGGATGTATCGCAGAAGGCAACACAGTACAGATCGTATTCCTTGCTATCTTCGTCGGAATTGCTGTTGTATGCATGAAGAACGATGAATCCCAGAGCAGAATCAAGGCTTTCCTGAACAGTGGAATGGAGCTTGTTCTCACTCTGATTCAGGGAATCATGTACATCGCTCCACTCGGAGTTGCAGCACTTACAGCTACATCAGTTGCAAGCATGAAGGGTGCTCTCGTATCTGAGATGGGAAGTTTCCTTGCAGCTTACACCCTTGCATTCATACTTCAGGTAGTACTCTGCTACTTCGTACTCCTGGCTGTAGTAGGAAAGGTAAATCCTTTCAAGTTCACCAGAAAGCTGTTCCCTGCTCTGATCACTGCTTTCACATCTACATCTTCAGCAGCTACACTCCCACTGACACTTCAGTGCACTAAGGACATGGGCGTTGACGATGAGGTTGCAGACTTCGGAATTCCTCTTGGATGCACATTCAACATGGACTCCATGGGACTCGAAATTCCTCTCTACATCATGCTTGGAATGTATGCAGTAGGACAGAACCCAACATTCGGAAACCTGATCATGTTCGTACTGTTCGGTATCGCTTTCTCAGTAGGATGCGCAGGCGTTCCTGGAGGCGGACTTGCAATCGCAGTAATCCTGATCAACGCATTCGGCCTGCCAACACAGGTTGTAGCAATGATCTCCGCAGTCTTCTTCTATCTTGACTGCACAGGTACAGCAATGAACATCTGGGGCGATGCTGCTTGCTCAGCAATCGTAGCTCGTTCAGAAGGTCTGTTCGATGACGAGAAGTTCAACGCTGCATAATATAAAACAATAAACAAACTAAAATACCTCTTAACAAACCACACACAATAAGTGACACGCTTATCAGGAAAGGGAAAGGCTGCTCAGGCAGTCTTTTCCTTTTGTCTGTTTTAATGAATTTACCAAACAAATACTGTGAAAATACACCAATAATGTTGTAAAGAAGGTGCAAAAAGTGTATATTTGTATACAGAAATGCACTGGCGCCATTCTGAGACAGGAATGACGCATCGTTTTATTATCAGGCAAGACAATTCAATTTTAAGGAGGACATAAATATGTACGAAGGTTTCACCAATGCTGTAGAGCTTGATTTCAATCTTCCAGAGAATAAGGAGAAGATGCTGGCAGCCTTCAAGCAGGTAGATGCGGAGAAAGGATTCACATGTCCGCTGGTTATCGGTGGTGAGAGGATCTACACAGAGAAGAAGATCACTTCGATCAATCCATCGACTAAGGAAGTTCTCGGTTACTCAAGTTCTGCAAGTGCTGAGCAGTGCGACCAGGCTATCAAGACAGCTTACGAAGCATTCCAGACATGGAAGAAAAGCTCTGTTGATGAGAGAGTACGCTGCATGAGAAAGCTTGCACAGCTTCTCGTTGAGAACAGATTCTATATCGACGCATGGAACATCGAAGAGAGCGGCAAGAACTGGGGCGAGGCAGATGGAGAGCTTTGCGAACTTCTTGACTTCATCAATTCATACTGCGTACATATCCAGACACTCGAGGCTGGAATTCCTCTGGTTTATACAGCTGAGCACAATGTTTGCAAGTATATCCCAATCGGCGTTGGCGCAACAATTTCGCCTTGGAACTTCCCTGTAGGACTCTTTGCAAACATGCTGATCGCAGCAGCAATCACCGGCAACACAAGCGTTAACAAGCCGGCTTCCAATACACCGATCTCCGCTTACAAGTTCTTCGAACTGATGGAGAAGTGCGGAATCCCTGCTGGTGTTATCAACTTCCTGCCAGGCGCTGGCTCAGACATCGGCGACCTGATCGTAGATCATCCGCTGACAAGATTTGTCAACTTCACAGGATCAAAGGACGTCGGATGCAGAATCTTCGAGCGTGCAGGCAAAGTAAATCCTGGACAGAAGTGGCTCAAGAGAGTCGTTGCTGAGATGGGCGGCAAGAATGCGATCATCGTAGACTCATCCGCTAACATCGCTAAGGCAGCTCAGGGCGTTGCAAGCTCTGCATTCACATTCCAGGGACAGAAGTGCTCCGCTTGCTCAAGAGCACTCGTTATGAGAGATGTTCACGATGAATTCGTTGCATGTCTCATCGAAGAGGCTAAGAAGCTCAAAGCTGATCAGGGTACAGGCAGAGACAACAAGACAATCGGACCTGTTTCCAGCAAGGAAGCATTCGACAAGATCGCTTCATACATCGAGATCGGCAGAGGCGAGGGCGAAGTCGTTTACGGTGGAACATACAGCGACGAGAAGGGCTACTACATCGACCCTACAATCATCGACGGAATCAAGAGAACAGACCGCATCGCTAACGAGGAGATCTTCGGACCTGTCGTAGCAGTTATCGCAGTCGACTCCTTCGACGAAGCACTCGACATCGCAAATCAGACAGAGTACGGCCTGACCGGTTCTGTATACAGCGAGACCAGAGAGAACGTTATCAAGGCTAAGGAAGAGTTCCATGTTGGTAACCTCTACTTCAACCGTAAGTGCACAGCTGCAGTAGTACTCCAGCATCCATTTGGCGGATTCAACCTCTCCGGAACAGACGCTAAGACCGGAACACCTAACTACCTGACCAACTTCCTCAACCTCAAGTCAATCTCAGAGGACCTCACATTCTAGAGGAACAGAGAATCAGCAAATTGCAATATGAAGACAGCCTGCTCAGGCGGGCTGTCTTTTCATATGGTCGGCGGGATTCTTGAAATATGGGCGGAAAACTCCTATTATTATTGATAAATAGGCCTTTGCAACTGTAAGTTGACAGATTGAAAAGCCTGGTTGGTGGTCTGCAACCGGCTCTCAGAGTAGAGTAGAGCCAGAAAGAAACAGCGGAGATGATCCGCGAGATTAACAGAATAACACTGACCGGGGAGGTATAGAAATGATTTTAGCAGACAAGATTATTGAGAACAGGAAGAGAAATGGCTGGTCGCAGGAAGAGCTTGCTGACAAGCTGGGTGTATCGAGACAGTCGGTTTCGAAGTGGGAGAGTGCGCAGGCAGTTCCGGATATGAAGAAGATCCTGCAGCTTTCGGAGATCTTCGGTGTGAGCACTGACTACCTTATGAAGGATGAGATCGAGACTGCTGACCGTACTGAGAATGTGATCGTAGATGATGGCCTTGAAGAGACTGTAAGAAGAGTGTCCATGGAAGAAGCGAGTGCTTTTCTTGAGCACAATGAGAGATCAGCTAGGAGAATCTCGACGGGTGTCATGATGTGCATTCTGTCGCCGGTTCTTATGATCATCGTAGGAGGACTTGCCGAAGCTAATAAGATCCCGATGAACACGGCAGTAGCTGAGGCTGGCGGTACAGCGATCCTTCTTATAATAGTAGCCATCGCAGTAGGCATGTTCGTCAGAGTGATGATGAACGGCAAGAAATACGAATATCTCGAGTCCCTCAACATAGACACGGAGTACGGTGTCAGCGGCATGGTCAAGGAGCGCAAGGACAGCTACGCAGAGACCCACAGCAGAATGCTCATAATAGGCATCATGATGTGCATCATAGCTGCAGTTCCTCTCCTGATAATCGAAATGACACACTACACCAACAACACGGACGTCCTTCCGATCATAAGCGTCGCACTGATGATCACAATAGTAGCGATAGGCGTAAAGCTGATCGTGCTGACAAGCTGCAGACAAGGCGGCTTTGACAAACTCCTCGAGGAGGGCGACTACACCAGGCTCAACAAGAAGGCCGGCAAATACGACGGCATTTACTGGGGAATCGCACTGGCAGTTTATCTCGGATGGAGCTTTGTCAACATGCGCTGGGACATCACATGGATCGTCTGGCCAATAGCCGGCGTCCTCTACGTAGCTTATCATGAGATAATGAGGGCAATCGTAAGGAACAAATAGTGTTCGGTATGGCATATGCCTGAGCCGGCGATTGATTCAGTCGTTAATGCAACCGGCAGTTGCACAGTTGCGTAACATAAATGGTTTGTTTGTCTAAAACAATTAGGGGGTAATATGATGGACATCAAAATGAATTACATCGAGAAGGGTGAGGGCAAGCCTCTTATCATGATCCACGGCAATGAGGAGTCATGCGAGTACTTCAAGGGACAGTTCGACTACTTTGCCGGTAAGGGCTTCAGATGCATCGCGCCGGATTCGAGAGCACACGGCGACACACCGAGGGGAACAGCGCCTCTGACGATCCGCCAGATGACAGACGATATCGTCGCATTCATGGACGAGCTCGGAATAGACAAAGCTGACTTCATCGGCTTCTCCGACGGCGGCAATATCATGCTGATCATGGCAATGAAGTATCCTGAGAGAATCGGCAAAATGGTAGTAGACGGTGCGAACCTCGACCTGACAGGAGTTGCTTCATGGGCTGTTGACTGGGTCATGGGCGAGTACAATACAGCAAAGGAGAAGGCAGACACAGATCCTGCAGCCAAACTCAAAATGGAAGTAATCGGTCTCATGGTCAACGACCCTAATATCGATCCTGAAGACCTTACCAAGATAAACGTTCCGACACTCGTAATGGCTGGTGAAGAGGACCTGATCCTCAAGGAGCACACCGAGCTTATCGCCTCCAAGATCCCGGGCGCCCAGCTCGCATTCTGCCCGGGCGACCACTTCTGCGCAAGAGAGAAGCCAGAAGAATTCAACGCAATCGTAGGACCATTCCTGATCTAAAACCTGACAAGGGGACGGTTCTCCTGTCATCTTTAACAAATACAGGGCGGGCGTGCAAGCGTGTTGCATGCACCGCCCTTTTTTCTTATGCCCTTTTCTGTTAAGCTATTAAGTAATAATAGGGAGACAGGGGGCGGTTCTCCGTCTCCGTCCCATATATATCATGGAGGTACTTGGAATGATTATAAGAAATGCGATGATCCACGATGCGATCAATCCGGAACCATATAAGGGCGATATTCTCATAGAAGACGGCAAGATCAAGGCCATCTGCAAGGCGGGCGAGGCTGCTGCTGAAGGCGCTGAAGTCATCGACGCTGAAGGGCTGAATGCTTATCCTGGATTTGTCGATGCTCACAGCCACATCGGCCTTGACGGATACGGCGGGCCGACTGGAACGACTTACGACTACAACGAAATGAACGATATCTGCTGCCCGCAGCTTCGCGGTATCGACAGCTACTATGCTCAGGACGCTGCAATCCCGATGGCGCTCGAAGGCGGCGTTACTACAGTTGCGACCGGCCCGGGTTCAGCGAACGTGCTGGGCGGAACCTTCCTTGCGATTAAGCTCTATGGCAACACCGTTGAGGAAGCTCTCGTCAATCCGTCAGTTGCGATGAAATGCGCATTTGGTGAGAATCCGAAGAGATGCTACAAGGACAAATGTGATTCTGCCCGCATGACGACTGCGGCCAAACTCAGAGAGATGCTCTTCCAGGCGCGCGACTACATGCTCCGCAAGGAAGCAGCAGGCGACGACATCACCAAGATGCCAAAGTTCGACATGAAGATGGAGGCTCTGATCCCTGTAATGAAGAGGGATATCCCTCTGAAGGCGCACGCCCACCGCAGCGACGACATCATGACAGCGATCCGCATCGCAAAGGAGTTCAATCTTAAGATAACTATCGAGCACTGCACCGAAGGCCACCTCATTGTCGACGAACTCAAGGCCGCGGATGTGCCGGTAGCAGTCGGTCCGACTCTGACCAACGCATCCAAACTGGAGCTTCTGAACAAATCCTGGACGACTCCTGGAGTCCTCGCGGCTGCCGGCGTCCATGTTTCGATCATCACCGACGCACCAGTCATCCCGCAGCAGTACCTGCCGCTTTGCGCAGGACTTGCCGTCAAAGCCGGCATGGATCCGTTCCAGGCTTTGCAGGCGATCACCATCAACCCTGCACGCCACATCGGAATTGAGGACAGAGTCGGAAGCCTCGAGGCCGGCAAAGACGCAGATGTCGTCCTCACTGACGGCGATCCGATGGTAAGCGACACCACCGTCAAGTATGTTATCGTTGACGGTAAGGTCAAAGTCCAGAACTAACAAGAACGCCAGAGGCTATTATGAAAACTGTTCTTAAAGCGCTCAAGGTGATCGTGCTCACGATCGTGACGTTCGGGCTGTATGGCGCATACTGGATTTTCGTCAATATGTTTGCCGACGATGAGGTGCCGGACAGAGATGATCCGCAGAAGGCCGCACGAAACGCGCAGGATACGATCACTTTGACATGGCTGCATTTTCTGAATAGATAGGTGGTGACGACAATGACCGTAATGACTTTGGTTTCAATTGGAGCACTGATTCTGCTGCTTGCCTGCTGGCTGATCTGGGGCCGGGACAAGGAGAAGCTTGTCACGCCTACAGAATTCTATCCGCCGGACGGCCTCGATCCGATGCAGATCGAGTTCATTGCCAGCGGCAGCGTGAGCGGGAACAGCATGTACGCGATGATCCTTCTGTGGGTCTCGAAGGGATATCTTGAGAAAACCGAGAAGGATGGCCGCTCTGGTGTCAGGCTCATCCGAGACATCGACGAGAACGAGCCGCCGCATGCGAAGAGGCTCTTCTACAATATTTTCAGTGAGCGTAAAAGCGTCTGGTTCGATGATATGCCTAAGGACTGGGATGCCGATACGATGATCAATGGCGAGACAAGGTCATCTCTGAAGGGCATGAAGGTCCTCGAATCCCGCGGAAGAGTATTCGAGTTTGCTTCCATTGCGTTTGCATTCATATGGCTGTTCATCCTCGTCTGGCTGTTCAGGATGAATGTAGTAATATTCCTGCTGCTGTTCATTATAGGATTCGGCATCTGGAGCGTGAGGGGACTTGTCACATATTACTTCAAAATGACACGTTCATGGGCGACACTGATATTCGCAGTTGCCGGGCTGATGCTCGGAGCTGTCATAATCTACCAGCAATGCACACACCTCAATATGTCAGTTGTGGATATAGCCAGCCTGATGCTGCTGTATTTTGGCGGGATATTCCTCTGCGCAATAATGGAAAGACGAGCAAACACCAGCCTGTACGGACGAGTCCTTGGATTCCGCGAGTTCATCAAAACCGCAGAAGCCGACAAGCTGGCGGAGCTTTCCAAAGAAGATCCTGACTACGGTGAAGAACTGCTGCCATACGCAGTTGTCTTCGGCCTGGGAACCGAATGGTCCGACCGCCAGGAAATGGCAACAAGGAAGAATTGAAGAATTGATGAAGAGATTACTAGCACTGATATGCATCATGGCTCTGATCCTGCCGGGATGCGCCAAACCGAATAATGTCGATGATGAAGGCGATGCAAGGCAGACGATGCCTGCAGTCACCAACATGGCCGGAAATACGACTTCGGCCGAGGTGTGCAATGACATTGTAGCGGCCGGGCTTTCGAATGTCACTTTGTTCAATGAGTGGGTCCTGGACTTTGCCGGGACTGCTGGCGAAGATGCGGGCCTGACAGACCGCTGGGTATCGCCAGGTGCCTTCACGCCTGATCTGGCAAAGTGTATGGATGGCTGGGAGCGCCGCTATGACTACTCGGACGCGGACTGCAGGATGACAGCGATGCTGCTCCTGGACGGAATTCTCACAGCAGAGAGAACAGACAGCGATTACAACGGAACATATCTCATGTTCGATGTCGATGCAATCGAGAACGTGCCAAAGTACGAAGTAATCAAGAAGAATTTCGATCTGTTCACAACAGTCTTTGGCGAGAGAACACCGGCAGAAGGCGAGGATCCGTCAGAGGTATTTGGCCGCATATGGAATGAATACGGGATCAAAGTGAACAGTGAGAATGTGTCTCTTCTGAGCCTCGTGTTCTACGACCCTGATTCAAATCAGGTATTCGTCGGGCACACAGGAGTACTCATCAAGCAAACCGAAGAAGTATATCTGTACGTAGAGAAGCTCGCATTCGAGCAGCCTTATCAGGCAATACTGACAGTCGGCATCGATCAGCTGACCGAACTCCTCGCAACAAGAAGCGAGTACTCTGGCGGAGAAGGCGAGCCAGGGCCGTATATATATGTAAACGACCAGTATTTAGGAGAGCTGGCGAATTAGGAGACATAAGAGATAGAAAAAAGAAAGATGGGATGGTCTTTGTTGCGTTGAATGCAACAGAGGGCCATCCCTTTTGCATTTTTCGGAAATGCTAAAGATGACAGTTATGGCCAAGCCAGACAGATTCATATCAAAAAGTATTCAGTCGACCCGAACAGTTATGGCCAGACCAGACGGATTTGCCTACGATTATACACTGGCGGGCATACCAACGCGAGATAGTGGAGACAGAGAACCGACCCCTCGTCTCTTTCCCTGTCTCTTTTTTTAACGAAATATTTGCTCGGAAATAAATACAAAAGTATTGATTTATAAATCTTATTTTGATAATATGTGTTCAACAACTTATGTCAGACAAACCGACATATGACAAAGTATGACCTGCACAGTTTCGTAGTTCGAATGGAGGGTAGTATGAATCGTAAGCGTATCTCAAGAGTATGCATAGCCATGCTGCTGCTGCTTGTTATGCTGATCATGCCTGCCTGCAGTGCGCCGGGTCCTGAATCTGATAACGCTGGAGACAGCAACGTGGAATATGTAATCAGACTCGGGCACAGCGACACTGAAGACAACCTGATCAACGTTTCACTTCAGCATTATGCAAGCTGGGTCAATGAGCAGACGGATGGCAGAGTTATCATCAGGCTTTACCCAGGTGAGACTCTCGGAGACAACACCGAGATGGCTGAGCAGCTTGTTACCGGTGAACTTGATGCTATGATGATGCCTCAGGGAGTCGAGGCGACATATGCACCTAAGATTGCAACTTTGGGTCTTCCGTTCCTGTTCAATAGTTATGAACAGGCCTGGGCAGTTATGGACGATGAAGAGGTTGCCGCAGGACTGACAGAAGGGCTCGAAGGCTACAACATGAAGCAGCTTGCTTTCTGGGAGAATGGCATGCGCCAGATCACCAACAACGCAAGAGAGATCAGCACGCCGCAGGACGTCACAGGCCTCAAGATAAGAATTCCTCAGGACAGCATGACGGCTTCGATCTTCCGCGAACTTGGTGCGAAGACCACAGTCTTTGCCTGGAGCCGTACCTACGAAGCTCTGAAGCAGGGGACTTTTGACGGTCAGGAGAATCCTATCGCCAACATCTACGCCAGCAAGATCAACGAGGTCAATCAGTACATGACCATAACCAATCATAAATACGAGTCGAAGAATCTGATTTTCTCGCTGAGCACCTGGAAGAAGCTTCCGGCAGACATTCAGGACGTGCTGCTCGAAGGCGCTAAGATTTACGGTCAGGAACACAGAGACGCGGTCGCTTCTCAGGAAGAGAAGCAGCTCGAGGAGCTCAAATCAGCAGGAATGATCATCAACGAAACACCGGACATCGAGGCGTTCAAGACAGCGACCCGTAATGTCTATACAAATTTTGAGCTGCAGAATGAGTGGACTTCCGACCTCGTAGCGAGGATCAGGGAGCTGTCATCTACTAAGTAGAGCAAGGAGGAATGAGATGTTTGAAGCGATTTTAATGGATTTTGCATGGGCCAGCATGCTGCTGCTCATCGGACTTTTCCTGAGAGCCAAAGTCGGAATTTTCCAGAAGATGTTCATTCCGGTATCTGTTATCGGCGGCCTTGTCGGCCTGCTGCTCGGCACCGAAGTCCTCGGCAAATTTGCACCATTCTGCATCAACTGGTCGGATAATGTAAGCGGCTTTGCCAATCCGCTCCTCGCGATCCTGTTCGTAACACAGTTCATCGCACTCAAATTCGACAGACGCATGCTCAAGAAGTGCTCTCTCATATTCCTGATCTCTGCGACAGTTATCGCCGTTCAGATACTCTCCGCAATGGCAATGGGCAAAGTCTTTGGCCTGCCTGACGGTGCAGCACTCCTGCCATTCAGCGCTTTCTATGGAGCTCACGGAATTCCTCAGGTCATCGCCGGTATTTACGACACACTCGGATACTGGAACTACGATGAAGCTTCCGCTTTCGGAACAACATATGCAACAATCGGTATGCTCTACGGTATCATCGTTGGTATCGCGATCCTCAACTACGGCATCCGCAAGGGATGGTGCGCAGCAGAGAAATCGGGCAATCTCAGCAAGGAAGATTACACCGGAATCCTCGAGGAAGAGCATCAGTTCAAATTCATGAAGGCTTACACATCAGACATCGCCTTCGATCCGCTGACACTTCACTTTGGCATCGTGCTCGGAATCATGCTGGTCGCATTCGGCCTCCTCAAGATCCTGCACATGGTACCACTGTTCTCCGGCTTTGCTATCTACGTACCGGCCATCCTGGTCTCACTGGCATTCGGAGTAATCGTCAAGAAGACTCCGTTCGCAGCATTCATCGACAACGAATCACTAGGCCATATCGGTTCGCTGGCTCTTGAGTATCTCATCATCACAGCCATCGCAACCATGAAGCTCGACGTTATCATGAACAATGCCGCAGCGATCCTCACAATTTCACTCGTAGGACTGATCCTCACAACAGTCGTACTGATGATCCTGCCAAAGCTCTGGCTCAAGCAGAACTGGCTCGAGAATGCTATGGTAATGTTCGGCGCATGGACTGGATCCACCGCAACAGGAATGATGCTGCTGAAGATCTCCGACCCTGAGCTCGAAACAGATGCAGGTCCGAACCTCGTAGCTGCAACACCGCTCTGGCAGATCAGTACACAGAACTTCTACCTGACCATCGCTCCGATGTTCATCGTAACCTCGGCCGGCGCCCACAACCTTATGCTCGGCACCATCGGAATGCTGGTAGTCGCACTGTTGCTCGGATTCATAATCGGAAGGAAGTAGCGCAGGGAATATAATTCGGAAACCCGAGAGTGCACAGATAATTATGAGCCACTTCGAGTAATCTCGAATAATAAAGCATGAGCCTCCGAAAGGAGGATGGAGAAGGAGTCTTCGAAAGAGGACTCCTTTTCGAATGCATAGGGATAGGGCATATGGGCACGTATGGTTCTTATCCGCACCCATTTCTTGTATAATTAGTGCAGACATATGATTTGCCCTCTGCGACGGAGGGGCGGTCAGGCATAGCAAGGAGGAAATCGTCAACTACCCCTACTTAGGCTGACGCCTAGAAGAAGGGGCTTGTGACTGCCCTGCAGTGGTCGGCTGACGCCTCCTGCATTTGTTACCGGTTCGGATATCTCCGGATCGGCTGGCGTCACATCAGGGGTCATTGACCGGACCCCACCGGCAAGAGACATGCTCTTCCCGGACTGTACCAGGTACTCATTTCCCATGCAGTACA
>JAFWHB010000030.1 GCA_017512145.1 Mogibacterium sp.
GGCGGCGGGTTCCATGTTCGACCGTCGGTGGTGGGTACAATCCCCAACCGACGCTCTCAGGAGCTGAAGCTCCCGGCGTCTGTTGACGGCGTCGCTCGCTCCAATCAAGCGAGCTTGTTGGAGCTTTGCTCCTGGTTGAATCAAATTACAAACTATAGAAAGTGAACTGAAGACTAATGGAAGAAAGATACGAAGTAAGATACAGCGAGAGATTACAGAGGGACATGGGACATGCGGTATTCGGACACGCAGGCAAGCTTTGCCTCGCATTCGCACCGCAGAACGGACACACATACGATTTTGCCAACTTTGGCATGGTCGAGACAATAAGACCTTGGATCGAGGCAGGCAAATTGAGAGTAGTATGCGTTGACAGCATCGATGAGGAGTCGTGGTCTAACGAGCACGGCGACGGAAGATACCGCGCTGAGATGCAGGAGAAATGGTTCCACTATGTAGTTGACGAGCTGGTTCCTGAGTATCTTGAGTGGGGCGAGAAGGCTATCACCTGCGGATGCAGCATGGGCGGCCTCCACGCAGCTAACTTCTATTTCAGAAGACCGGACATCTTCGACTCGATGATCTCACTGAGCGGACTGTTCGACGCAAGCTTCTTCTTCAAGGGCTACATGGACGATATAGTCTATGCGAACTCTCCAATCCACTTCCTGCCTAACATGCCTGAGGATCATCCTTGGATGGATCTCTACAGACAGGGCAACATCATATTCTGCTGCGGACAGGGCGCATGGGAGGACGAGATGAGGAGAGATTCAGGGCTCCTCGACCAGATCCTCACATCCAAGAACGTTCCGCACTGGTGCGACTTCTGGGGCTATGACGTCAACCACGACTGGCCATGGTGGAGGAAGCAGCTCCCATACTTCATGGGAAGCATCCTCGGCGAAGCATAAGCGCATCATATCTGGTAAATTGACCCGGCGATCACTTCAATAAGTGACCGCCGGTTTAAATTTTCAGTTATTGCGTGTGGCGAAGACGTGTACATGAGTGATATAATACCGTGATTGCAATTATCGGAGGATTTTTATGGCAAAACATTTCAAGACAGATACAACCGCAGACAGCAGGACCATCAAGCATACTGCAAGGCGGGTATTTCTTATACTCATCCTGATCCTGCTTGGCCTTTTTATTTTTACGGAGAGGAATTCACTGCAGATCAAGCAGAGAACAGACTTGTATCCTGTCACAGACAAGACTCCGACAGTTGCTGTCTCATTACTTGGGAACCATACCGTTACACAGAAGTTCATAGCTAAGGAGTCGCTCATCAGCTCTGTCAAGATAAGGTTCAACAACCCGGGCCGTAATACTGCGACCGGCAAAGTCAAGCTGACTCTTCTTGACAACAAGGGCGCTGAGGTAGCGACCACCGAGATCGGAGCTGATACGATCAACGCTAACAAGATCACCAGATTTATCCTCGGAGGCGACTCAGAGCTTGCGAATTCAAATAAGATCGTTCAGATCGTAGGAACTGGTTATAAGACTAATATCATCTCAGTAGAGAAGGGCAAGGAATATACCCTCGTCATGGAGGCTGAAGATGTAGGCAGCGAAGACGTCTTCGAGCTCGTAATGTATACAGAAGACGGCTTTGGCTCAGGCAAGGGCGAGTTCTCGACGACCATCGACGGCACCGAGCAGACCGGTGCGTGGCTGAACTCCGTAATCTATTACAGAAAGCTGCATACGAAGATCCTCTTCCTCTTTGCTGCAATGATCCTGTTCACGGCTCTCTTCGTGCTGATCCCATTCGAGAAGATCGACGAGAAGATACCTGTGAGCACATGGCTTTCGCGGATTATGCTGCTCCTGACACCATTTGCAGCATATTTCATAATCCAGAGATTCTATGGAATGGGCATCGGGGCATTCATCAAGCAGGTGCTGTCACCGATCGGCGCACTCAATCTGTGGATCATAGTATCCGTGATCCTCATTATCTATACGATCACAAACCGCGCGAGATTTACGATAATATTCTCGACCATCATAGCTGCGCTCTTTGGCTTCACAACTACGCCATGGTCATCTTCAGGGATTCGCCGCTGATCGCGACGGATATCGCACAGTGGGAGACAGGTCTTCAGGTCGTCAAATCCTACGAGATTACCTGGGACAAATCCTCAATCTGGGCGATCCTGATCACGGTGCTGTGGTGCGTGGCTGCGTTCTCGCTCGGTGGACACAAGGGCCTGCCTGCACGCAAGAGACTCATTCCACTTGCAGCATCCATCATTTGCGCAGGATCCTGTTACTATGCAATATTCCGCAGCTCCCTGATACAGGATATGGACATCCATGTCTCGGGATTCAGGCCTAAGGCTTCGTATCAGTATAATGGCAGCGCTCTTTCTTTCGCTGTAACAGCGAAGAACGCGCATGTTGTCAAGCCATCGGGATACGACCCTGAGGTAGTCGCCAATATCGCGAAGACTTACACATCCGATGAAGCCGTTCCTGCGACCAAAGTCAGCAAGAAGACTCCGAATGTGATCGTCATCATGAATGAATCATTCGCAGATATGACATCAGTAGGCGAGTTCGCTACTAATGAGGACTTCATGCCGTACTTCCGCAGCCTCAAGGAGAACACCATACACGGCTGGATGCAGTCCTCTGTATTCGGCGGCTCCACAGCTGACTCGGAATTCGAGTGCCTGACAGGATTCTCGATGAACTACCTGCCGTTCCATTCAGTGCCGTACAGGAGTGTCATCAACGAGGAGATCCCGTCACTGGCATATTATTTCAAGCAGCTCGGTTATGGCGGCATCACCGCGTTCCACCCGGGAATGAGGGATTCATACAGACGAGATGTCGTCTATCCGCTGATCGGATTTGACAAGCACATCGCATTCGACGATCTCGAGAATCCGGAGCAGATCAGAGACTTTGTCTCCGATGCCTGCGACTACCAGGAACTCGAGAAGGAGTTCGAGCAGTTCCGCAGCAGCTCAGGAGATCAGCCGTTCTTCATGTTCAACGTAACGATCCAGAACCACGGTGGATATGCCTTCAATACAGGAATCGTCGATCACGGTATCACGATCACTGACGAGCAGTACAACGAAGAGAGCGGACTTCAGTTCATCAACCTCATGAAGTACAGCGACGAAGCACTCAAGGATCTTCTTGACTACTTCAGCAATGTCGACGAGGAGACCGTCATCGTCCTGTTCGGTGACCATCAGCCAAAGCTTGAGCCTGAGTTCTACTCAAGACTCAAGACCCAGCATCCTGGCATCTCCGCACTTGAATGGGCGACCCTCAAGCATCAGGTGCCATTCATGATCTGGGCTAACTACGACATAGAAGAGCAGGATGATCTCAGGATCAGTGCGAACTACATAGCTCCATATCTCAAGTCAGTAATAGGACTTCCGATGACCGGCTTTGACAAATACCTGATGGATCTTCACACCCAGCTGCCTAAGATCAGCGCGATCAGCTATCAGGATGCAGCAGGCGGAATCTACGACCCGGCAGAGCCATCACAGTATGATGAGAAGCTGAACGAATACGGAATCATCCAGTACAACGGACTCATCGATAAGAAGAACAGAGTAGAAGACTTCTTCAGACTCAAATAGCAACAGATTGAACGGTCTTGCCGCAAGAACCGGGAAGACCGTGCACAATAAACCACAATCATCAGGACCCAGAGCAGGCCGATCAGCGCCCGCCCGGGTCCTTTTTATTATCACGCTGGTCCACGGGCAAAGCGAATTGACGTTTTTGCATGGGGAAAGGACCTCAAAAACGTCAAACGGACGACCTGCAATGAGTGCAAGGCATAGCGAATTGACGTTTTTGTATAAGGAGAGGGTGTCAAAAACGTCAAACCGGACGACCTGCAATGAGTGTAAGGCATAGCAAATTGACGTTTTTGTATGTGGAGAGGACCTCAAAAACGTCAAACCGGACGACCTGCAATGAGTGCAAGGCATAGCAAATTGACGTTTTTGTATAAGGAGAGGGTGTCAAAAACGTCAAACGGACGACCTGCAATGAGTGCAAGACATAGCAAATTGACGCTTTTGCATGGGGAGAGGAGTTCAAAAACGTCAAACCGGGAATCCTGGAGGAAGGGGAACTGCCAGAGCAGTTGATACTATGCACACATTGATTGTGCCAGCGAAATCAGCACCTATATCGGTGCATATATCAGACCATATAATTGTAAGAAATTACCTAAAAATAACTGTTGACAGTTGGGCGCAGTAAGAGTATATTATGTACAGCGATTAGCACTCTTGTTAAGTGAGTGCTAACAGAGACCGCTAGAGATAAGGAGTCACGCCATGGATCTGAGCGAAAGACAATTACAGATACTGCAAGCGATCATCAATGACTATGTTGAGAACGCTGAGCCGGTCGGTTCGAGATCGATTGCTAAGAAATATGATCTTGGCGTCAGCCCTGCAACCATACGTAACGAGATGTCAGACCTTGAGGAGATGGGTTACCTCACACATCCTCATACATCAGCAGGCAGAGTCCCGTCGGATAAGGCTTACAGACTGTACGTCAACAATCTGATGAAGAAGAAGAATCTCAGCGCGAGGGAGAAGAGGCTCATCAATGAGAGACTTTCGGCGAGCAGAGATGAATTCGACGCAACAATAAGACATGCGGCTGAGCTTCTGAGTGAGATCACACATCTGGCATCGTTCGCGATGACACCGGCTACCAACGAAGAGAAGATTAGCTTTATCAGGCTCCTGCCGGTAGACGATAGAACCCTGATACTGATGATCGTCGGCGAGAGCGGTAACATCACCAACAGCACACTGAGGCTCAAGGTGCCGTACACGCAGGATGCGCTTGACCTTCTGAGCAAGAACATGACAGTCAACTACAAGGGCCGCACCCTTGATGATGTTCTCAAGAGCCATATCATTGAGGACGTCGGATCGGATATCGAGGCGCTTGCAGCACTCAGAGGCAACGTAATGCCGAGCTTTATCAGGACCCTTGAAGACATGCTCAATGTTAATCTCTACATGGAGGGCATGACGAATATCTTCAATCTTCCTGAGTATTCGAGCATAGACCGGGCGAGAGACTTCATGGAGCTCTTCGCACGTAAGGACTGGTTCACAAGGAAGATGCTCGAACGTGCCGATGGTGTGGTCGTAACGATCGGTGATGAGAACGACGCAATGAAGGATTGTTCACTGATCACTGCGACATACCATGTAGACGGCAAGCTTGTCGGTAAGATCGGAGTTATCGGACCTACAAGAATGAAGTATGGCGAAGTCACATCGATCATGGAATTCCTGACCAACAACCTGAGCGAGTCTTTCAGGCTGACGAGCGGGAATGACGATGATGATTCCAAGCGCAAATAATTAATCATTGAAAGGAACATACACAATGGCAGAAGACAATGTAAAGCATATCCACATAGAAGATGGAGATGCCGAGACTGCTGAAAAGGTTAACGGGACACAGACTGAAGAGGCTGCAGCCGAGGATGCTAAGGCAGAGGAACCTCAGAGTGAGGATGCCAGGGCTGAGGACAGCAAGTCCGAAGAGGCCGGAGCAGAAGAGGCCGGAGCAGAAGAGACCAGTAAGGCTGATGACAAGAAGGCCGAGGAGAAGAAGACCGAAGAGAATAAGGCTGAGGAACAGGAATCCGAACGCTATATGAGACTCATGGCTGAGTTCCAGAACTTCAAGAGAAGAGCGGCCAGGGAGAAGACAGATACCCTTGCCTATGCTAACGAGAAGATCATCGGAGAGCTTCTGCCGGTACTGGATAATTTTGAAAGAGCTCTTGAGACAGATGCTGCAGATGCAGAGGGCTATGCCAAGGGAATGGAACTTATCTTCCAGCAGCTGAAGACAGCACTTGAGCATGCAGGCCTTGAAGAGATCAAGGCACTCGGCGAGGACTTCGATCCTAACGTCCACAATGCAGTAATGACAGAGCAGAGCGAAGAACACGAAGACGGTAAAGTCAGCAAAGTCCTTCAGAAAGGCTACAAACTCAAAGATAAGGTCATCAGACCTTCAATGGTAGCAGTAGTAAGGAACTAACACAGTTAAATAACCATTTTCTTAAAAACGGAGGAAATACAATGAGCAAAGTAATCGGAATCGATCTTGGAACAACTAACAGCTGCGTAGCAGTACTTGAAGGCGGTGAGCCTACAGTTATCACTAACGCAGAGGGCGCAAGAACAACACCTTCTGTAGTCGCTTTCACAACTAAGGGCGAGAGACTTGTCGGCGAGACAGCTAAGAGACAGGCAATAACAAACCCTGACAGAACAATCGCTTCGATCAAGAGACACATGGGCGAAGCTTATACAGTAGATATCGATGGTAAGAAGTACACACCACAGGACATCTCCGCTATGATCCTTGCTAAGCTTAAGGCTGACGCAGAGGCATATCTCGGAGAGAAGGTAACAGAGGCTGTAATCACAGTTCCTGCTTACTTCTCAGACGCGCAGAAGCAGGCTACTAAGGATGCAGGCAAGATCGCAGGACTTGATGTCAAGAGAATCATCAACGAGCCTACAGCAGCATCCCTTGCTTACGGACTTGACAAGGACAACGGAAGCCAGAAGATCCTGGTTTACGACCTGGGCGGCGGTACATTCGATGTATCAGTACTCGAGCTTGGTGACGGAGTATTCGAAGTACTCGCTACAAACGGCGACACACACCTCGGCGGAGACGACTTCGACAACGCTCTGATGAACTTCCTCGCAGACAGCTTCCAGAGAGAGAACGGCATCGACCTGAGACAGGACAAGATGGCTCTCCAGAGACTGAAGGAAGCAGCTGAGAAGGCTAAGAAGGAGCTCTCAAGCGCTCAGACAACTAAGGTCAACCTGCCATTCATCACAGTATCTGCAAATGGTCCTCTCCACATGGATATGGACGTAACAAGAGCAAGATTCGAGCAGCTGACTAAGGACCTCGTAGACAGAACAATCGAGCCTATGCACAAGGCTATGCAGGACGCAGGCGTTACTTCTGCAGACCTCTCCAAGGTAATCCTCGTCGGCGGATCAACAAGAATCCCTGCAGTACAGGAAGCCGTTAAGAGAGTAACAGGTAAGGAGCCATTCAAGGGAATCAACCCTGATGAGTGCGTAGCTATCGGAGCTTCCATCCAGGCCGGAGTACTGACTGGTGAAGTTAACGACATCCTGCTCCTCGACGTAACACCGCTTTCACTTTCAATCGAGACACTCGGCGGAGTTGCTACAAGACTTATCGAGAGGAACACAACAATTCCTACTAAGAAGAGCCAGATCTTCTCAACAGCAGCAGACAACCAGACAACTGTAGACATCCACGTAATGCAGGGTGAGAGACAGATGGCTGCCGGCAACATCACACTCGGAAGATTCCAGCTCACAGGTATCGCACCAGCTCCTCGTGGAATCCCACAGATCGAGGTTACATTCGATATCGATGCTAACGGTATCGTTAACGTAAGCGCTAAGGACCTCGGAACAGGCAAGGAACAGAAGATCACAATCACATCTTCAACCAAGCTCTCAGAGGAAGAGATCAACGCTAAGATCAAGGAAGCTGAGCAGTACGCTGAGGAAGACAAGAAGCAGAAAGAAGCCGTAGAGACCAAGAACCAGGCTGAGGGAATGCTCTTCGAGACAGAGAGACAGATGAAGGATCTCGAGGACAAGGCTACTGAGCAGGAGAAGGCTGCAGTTCAGAGTGCAAGAGAAGAGCTCCAGAAGGCTATCGACGCTAACGATGTAGAGGGAATGAAGACCAAGATGGAAGCACTCACTAATGCATTCTATCCAATCTCCACAAGAATCTATCAGGAAGCTCAGGCACAGGCTAACGCTCAGGGTGCTCAGGGCGGCGCAGGCTTCAACCCTAACATGGGCGGCTTCGGCGGAGCAGCAGGCAACACAGGTTCATCAAACAACAACGACGGAACTGTAGATGCTGACTACGAAGTAGTAGACGAAGACTAATTCGGAGATGCCGCGAGGCATATTTAATAACAACAATCACACTATTGCTGCAGGGAGTTCTCTGCAGCAATAGGCGATAATAACAAACTTAAATTCGGAAGGAATTACCTGAAATGGCAGACAAAAGGGATTATTATGAGGTCCTCGGGGTCCAGAAGGGTGCTTCAGATGACGAGATCAAGAAGGCTTATCGTAAGATGGCCATGAAGTACCACCCAGACAAGAACCCGGGAGATAAGGCCGCAGAGGAGAAGTTCAAAGAGGCCAACGAGGCATATGAAGTTCTCTCGGATCCTGATAAGAAGAGCAAGTATGACAGATTTGGATTTGCCGGCGTAGACCCTAGCTACGGAGCTGGCCAGGGCGGATTCGGCGGGTTCGGAGACTTTGGCGGATTCGGCGGAGCCGGAGGCATGAACTTCGACGATATCTTCGATATGTTCGGAGCCTTTGGCGGAGGCGGAAGAAGCCGTCAGAGACGTGGCGGCGCCCAGAAGGGAAGAGATCTTCAGAAGACGATCACCATCGATTTCACAGATGCACTCTTTGGCTGCAGCAAACAGATCGAACTGAACAAGGATGTCAAGTGTAAGACTTGCGGCGGTTCAGGTTGCAAGGCAGGAACCGGGAAGAAGACCTGCGATCAGTGCGGAGGCAGTGGTCAGATTTCACAGGTCAGCAGCACGCCTTTTGGCAGATTCCAGAATATTACCACCTGTCCGAAGTGCGGCGGATCGGGCCAGATCGTTGAATCACCTTGTCCGGACTGCAACGGAACAGGCAAGAACCGCAAGACTGTCAAGATCAAAGTTGACATTCCTGCAGGCGTAGACAATGACAGCATTGTCACACTCAGAGGCCAGGGCGAACCTGGTGTCAATGGCGGACCTGACGGAGACCTCTATATCGTTATCAACGTCAAACCGCACAGCACATACAAGAGAAGAGGAGACGATTTGTACCTCGACCTGCCTATCACCTTCGACCAGGCAGCACTCGGAGCAAAGGTACAGGTACCGGGCTTTGGCGAAACATACAGCTACACCATCACTCCGGGCACACAGACAGGCTCTTCATTCAGACTCAAGGGCAAGGGCGTACCTAACGTAAGGACCGGCAGGAAGGGAGACCTCTATGTCAAGGTCATCGTAGAAGTACCGACCAAGCTCGGAAGGAAAGAGAAGAAGGCGATCGAAGAGATGGCATCCAAGCTCAGCGCTGATGCATATCCTAAGAAGACCAAATTCGATAAGCTCAAATTCTAACCAGTCTGGCTTGTATGACTAATGAGAACGGCGCATCGCAGGGACTTAGTAAGCCATGCGATGCGTTTTGTGTTTAACCAAGGAGGGTTATAAATGATAGTTGTACCTGTTTATAACGTTATTCTTGTACCGGACTCAACGGTGTATTTTGGCCTTGAGCAGATGCGCCGCAGCGCCGGGGATAAGGGTATTTCTGTCGGCGAGCGTGTCATCGCGATCGTTGACAAAGAGAATGAGAACATTAGGGACATGACATCCGAGAGCTTCTATCCGATAGGAGTTGCGGGTGAAATAACAGAGATAAATAACCAGGGCTTTGTCAGGGTCAAGACTCTCTACAGAGTAGACATCGAGAATGTAGAGATCGCCTACGACCACACCGTCAGAGTATCTGTGACAAAGCGCGAAGAGATAGACGACATGACTGCTGCTGTCGAGCAGGAAAAGCTCAAGAACCTCCTCCAGGAGATGCGTGACTACGCAAAGGGCTTTGAATGGGGCGACTCCGCAGGCTACTGGATCGACCAGATCGACTCGATCGGCAGGGCTGCAAGCGCAATGTCTCCATGGATCGATCTCTCCAATGAGAAGAGATATGAGATCCTTGCAGAGGACAGCAGGCTGAGAAGAGCCGAGCTCATCGAAGAAGCTCTCTATGACTTCCTCGAGGTCGGCCGTATCACCAACGAGGCCATGTCATCCCAGCAGAAGGAACATCAGCAGATGTACCGTGAGCAGGCTATCAAGCGCCAGATGGAGCATCTGCAGAGAGAGCTCGACGAGATGCATCCTGAGAACGTAACAGACATCCAGAGATTTGCACAGAAGATCGCCGAGTCCGGCATGAATGAGACTGCCCGCAAGGAAGCCGAGAAGGTCCTCAACCGTCTCAAGCAGGAGGGCAACCAGAGCGCTGAAGCCGGTCTTCTCTATGATTACCTCGACTTCGTGACCGGCCTTTCGTGGACCAAGGAAGAGGCTCATCACATCGACCTTGAAGAGGCGCGCAGGATCCTCGACGAAGATCACTATGGACTCGATAAGGTCAAGGACCGCATCATTCAGCAGATCGCTGTAATGAACCTGAGAAAACAGCAGTCCGGATCTATTCTGCTCTTCGTCGGTGCTCCTGGTACCGGCAAGACCAGCATAGGCAAATCCATTGCACGCGCTCTTGGAAGAGAGTACTCAAGGGTCAGCCTCGGTGGTGTACATGACGAGTCGGATATCCGCGGACACAGAAGAACATACATCGGAGCAATGCCTGGCAGAATCATGGACGGCATCAGCAAGAGCGGTGTTTCCAATCCTGTAATGGTCCTCGATGAAGTGGACAAGCTCTCGGCATCGTATCACGGAAGCCCGGCAAGCGCTTTGCTCGAGGTCCTCGATCCGGAGCAGAACAACACCTTCACCGACCACTACATGAACGTGCCGTACGACCTCTCAGATGTACTCTTCATCTGCACAGCGAATACAACAGACACGATCCCTGAACCTCTTCTCAACAGAATGGAAGTCATCCAGTTCAGCGGATACACACCAATAGAGAAGCTTCAGATCGCAAAGCATCACCTTGTCCCTAAGTCAATGGACAGCATGGGTATCGCTTCCGGTCAGATGGAGGTCACAGACGAAGCACTCGAGACTCTCATCTCCGACTACACGATGGAAGCAGGCGTGCGTGGCCTCCGCAAGAGAATAGATACACTTTGCAGGCAGTTTGCCGTCAAGGTATCCTCGCATCCTGACCAGAAATTCATCGTCACCCCTGAAGAGGTCCGCGAGGAAATGGATTCAAGGCCGATCCAGCACAGCAAGATCCTGCCTGAACCAAGAGCAGGCGTCGTTACAGGACTTGCATGGACACCGGTCGGCGGAGAGATCCTCTACATCGAGACCATGTTCACCAAGGGCAAGGGCGAACTCATAATAACCGGCCAGCTCGGCGACGTTATGAAGGAATCTGCAAGGATAGCAATCAGTCTGGTAAAGACCATCTTCCCGGAATATGCAGACAAGTTCAGTGAGAACGACCTGCACATCCACGTCCCTGCAGGCGCAGTTCCTAAGGACGGCCCATCAGCAGGCATCGCCCTCACAACTGCGATCTCATCACTGGTAACCGGCAAGGTCGTTGACCCACACATCGCCATGACAGGCGAAGTAGCCCTGCGCGGAGCCGTCACACCAATCGGCGGCCTCCCTGAAAAGCTCATGGCAGCAGAGCGCGCCGGCATAACCAAGGTCTTCATCCCTGAAGACAACGTCTTCGACCTCAAGGACGTAGCCGAAGAAGTCAAAGAGAAGATCGAGATCATCCCAGTCAGCAAAGTCATGGACGTCCTCAGCGCAGTCGGCGTCAACAACACAAAAGCAGTGTAAGACCAGACAGGGCTGGGGCTGGGTAGGCCAGTAAGGCAAGGCCGGGCAGGCTGAGCAGAGCTAAGCAAGGCCAGTAAGGCAAGGCCGGCAGGCTGAGCAGAGCTAAGCAAGGCCAGTAAGGCAAGGCCGGGCAGGCTGAGCAGAGCCAAGCAAGGCCAGTAAGGCAAGGCCGGGCAGGCTGAGCAGAGCCAAGCAAGGCCAGTAAGGCAAGGCCAGCTGAGCCAGCAGGCAGGGCTGGCAGGCACATATGATAAGGAAAACAGGCTCGCGGCAACGCGGGCCTGTTTTTTCCGCCTGAAAAAACCCCGCCGCGACACCTTGAGGGCGCCGTAGAGCCGCGGAATGAGCGGGGGCGAAGAATTGCGGGCGTGAGCGTGTGCGAGCAAGAGGACGTACGGGCGTGAGCAGGATAGCTTTCCTACAAATTTGATAAAAAACAGAGCGAAAATGTAGGAAACGTTGGTGCAGACGAGGTCACGGAAGGAGTTTTATGTGCTTTCCTACAAATTTGTCAAAAATAAGGGCATAAATGTAGGAAAATGTTTGGAAGATTTCTTTATTCATTCTTATACATTAACTACCATGCTAAAATGTGTAGTCGATGTCCTGTTAAAGGGTGATTATCTCCGCATTATGACGACTGGAAAACCTATTCTTGTGATCAGAGGCATTAAATTCCTCAGGCAAGAGAAATGCAGCTTGAGTTTTCCTACATATTTTGCAATTTTTTGGCATCAATTGTAGGAATGGCTTTCAAACTCCTTTTCCAAAGCTTATAATGATATAAGATTCGCTAATAAATATTCGCTGAAATGTATATTGTTCAAGGAAGGTCAAAAATATGCTTTATGATAGTGAGTTTAAGAGTTTTCAGAGTTCCCTCGAGTATCAAAAGAGGGAATTGATTAATGAACTCAAAGAATTACCTGAAGGAGTTTTCTACAGCTACGAATCAAAGGGATATCTCAACTACAGTGAGCGTCTGCCGAAGGGCGGTAATCGCAAGAAGGAACACAGAATTGGTGTGACCAGGAATCCGGTGCGTCTTTTCAGTCTGGTCCGCAAGGAATATGTCATTGAAGCCCTTGAGATAATCGACAGGGATCTTAAGCTGATCAGAGAAATGGCGGAAAGATTCGAGCCGATCGACGAGAACTCCGTCATGGAAGATTTTGTCAAGGAGTATCCGAACTTGGCGGAAGGAATTTACAGAGACACGTGGAAGACTTTGGCGGAGAAGTCGGGCAAAGAGGCAAGGCGTTCCGTGGAGGCTAAACCTGAGGAAGGGCCGAGCTTGTTCTACGAGGATGGGCTCAAGTCGACTGCGGCTGATGGCACCAGAAGGCGGTCGCTTGGGGAGGTGGTCATTGGATCCAGGCTTAATTTTTACGGGATTCCATATGAGTTCGAGAAGCCTTTTGCGCATCCGGATCTGAGAGGGAGGTTTTCGCCGGACTTCACGATTGTCAGGCCGAGGGATGGCAAAGTGATCTATTGGGAGCACATCGGCAAGGTCAATGACGAGGATTATCTGGCATACAACAAGTACAAGCTGAATGAGTACGAGAAGTATGGCATCGTTCCGTGGAGCAACCTGATCATTTCCTATAGTCAGTCGGACTATGGGATCAATGAGAAGTTGATCGATGGGCTGATTCAGGGGTGGCTGCTGTAATGGCCCGCGCGTGAGGACTGTGACTGCCGGGCAACTGTAGCTGTCGCGCTGGCGACTCGCGTGTGTCCCGCGTGTGCGGCTGGCTCCTCAGTCACGTGCTGAATTTATGAGAGACTTTGCACTGTGTGCTGTGATATACTAACTACGTATGATTATATTTAAGATTGCATTGATAATATTGGTGGCATTTCCAGTCATCTACTTCGCGTGGTATGAATTCCGCAAGGTTCTCAGGCATGTCAGAGATCTCAACAATAGAGATAAGGCTGAGAGAAAGAGGAAGGAAGCAATCGCTGCTGCTGCACGTGAGAGTGAACCAGAGCCTGTAAGTTCAAGGTACGCTCAGTCTGCGAGGACCAGATATGAGGACCCTATGTTCGCTCAGCCGCAAAATGAGTATGCGGATCCGAGGTACACTCAGCAGATGCAGGGTGGCTATACCCAGCAGCTTGGCAAAGCATCTGATCCGAGGTATACGGGAGTCGGCTATCAGGACACCCGGTATACGCAGCCGGTCCAGGGCGGCTATACCCAGCAGCTCCAGGGCGGCTACACCCAGCAGATGCAGAACGGGTACACTCAGCAGCTGCAGAATGGTTCCGGCCGTCAGTACACCCAGCAGATGAGCGGGTACATTGAGCCGATGGAGGAGGATTTCCAGCCGGCACCTAAACAGGCATACGAGGATCAGTATGTTGAACCTGTCAGGAAGAAGAAGACTACGCGAAGGAGAAAGAACGGCAGACGATGAAAGGGCTGTTTATCACGCTGGAAGGCGGAGATGGCGCAGGTAAATCCACGCAGATAGCAAATATTACAAAGTTCTTCGAAGAGAGGGGCTTTGTTGTTGTGCATACAAGAGAGCCGGGCGGGACACCTATAGGCGAGAAGCTCAGGGACATTCTGCTCGACAGAGAGAATTCAGAGATGACGGCAGTCACGGAGATGCTGATCTATGCAGCTTCGAGGGCGCAGCATGTTGGAGAGAAAATCATCCCGGCGCTTGAGAGGGGCGAGATCGTTATCTGTGACAGATTCGTTGATTCTTCGATTGCTTATCAGGCGGGTGGAAGAGAGCTCGGCGGCATGGTTGCTGAGGTGAACAGGTACGCGACGGGCGGCCTTACGCCGGATATAACATTCTGGATGGACATCGATCCGGAAGCTGGCCGTGCGAGAGCGTCCAAAGCTGGCGAGCTTGACAGGCTCGAGGTCGAGAAGCTTGACTTCCACTACAGAGTTTACGAGGGTTACCGCAAGATCTCGGAGAGTGATCCTGACAGGGTCAAAAGAATCGATGCGACAAGGTCTGTCGAAGAGATCAGTGAAGAAATCCTCGGCTATATCGACAAGTTGCTGGCAAAGCAAAACGCTTAGCGTAAATGCAACGTGCCGACGCGCAGCTCGGGCTGATGAGTGCCCTCGCTGCTGCACAGGAGAGCGCGTGCCGGGAATATCGCGCAAAATATAGAAGGAACAATCATTAAAGTATAAATGCAGGAACTTAACAGGCTTGTGATGAATATTGCGGACGGGGCGAGGGCGGCCCATGCCTTCGTCGTCGAAGGCATGGCGGGCGAAGCCCGCGGCGCCTTCATCAGGGGTCTGGCTAAGGGGCTTGAGTGTGAGGCGGATGAAGGCGCCAGGCCGTGCGGCAGGTGTCCTTCGTGCAGGCAGGTCGAGGCCGGGACAAGCATGGACGTTGTCTATATGAAGAAGAGCCCCGGCGCAAGCAAGGCCGCAGCGCCTTCATATAAGGTAAGGGACGCAGCTGACTTTATCGAGAGACTTAATATGGGTGCCTATGGAAGGTTCCTGATCGGCATCATTGAAGATGCCGATTCTCTTAATGAAGTTGTGCAGAACAAGCTCCTCAAGACACTCGAAGAACCTGCTCCGGGAACGATCCTGATTCTTGCTGCTTCGAACAGGGACAATCTGCTCAGCACTGTCAGGTCGAGATGCAGTGACATCAGGCTGTCTGATTATGTGGCGGATGAAGAGGCTGAGCAGGGACCGGCTGACACCGCCAAGAATCAGCATTTTGCAGAGATCGCTCACATGCTGGAGGACCGGAAGACTGCTTTTCACGAGTTCAGAACGGCGGTCGACAAGCATATTAAGAGCAAGGATGATGCGCTCATTCTGCTCGATATTATGGAAGATGATCTGAGGCTCGGAATGACGGGGGCCAATGCGGAGTCCGGCGCTGATAATGGCAGCTTCGGCGGCTCCGGCAGCTATTCCCCACAGGATGGCAGCTCTGGCAGCATCGCGCCGCAGGTCGCGGCTTCGTGCATTGAGCTGACGGCCATCGCAAGAATGGATATCCGCCGCGATATGGCATATGCGAAGGCCCTCAAGCGTCTCTTCCTCGAGATCAATGCATAAGAGACATGCTCCTCATGGAGCTCAATACGACATTTAACTCTAAACGGGAGGATTTACATATATGGTAGAAATCGTTGGCGTCGGATTTATGAAGTCCGGCAAGACATATTATTTTGACCCTGAGGGTGCGCAGTTTGAACTCGGTGACATGGTCATCGTTGAGACTGCGAGGGGACTGGAACTTGGCCACATTCTGATCGCAAACAGAGAGATCGACGAAGAGGAGCTTGTGGCACCTCTCAAGCCGATCCAGCGCAAAGCGACTGATGACGACCTCAAGAGGTATCACGAGAATCTCGCCAAGAGAGACGACGCGATGAAGGTTTGCGCGGAGAAAATCGCCAAGCACAAGCTCGAAATGAAGCTGATCGATGTGGAGTTCATGATCGACGGCTCGAAGATAGTTTTCTATTTCTCGGCAGACGGCAGAGTCGATTTCAGAGAGCTGGCAAAGGACCTTGCGGGCCATTTCCACAACAGGATCGAGCTCCGTCAGATCGGTGTCAGAGACGAGGCGAAGATGCTCGGCGGAATCGGTATCTGCGGAAGACCGCTTTGCTGCAGCAAGTGGCTCCATGATTTCCAGCCGGTTTCCATCAAGATGGCAAAGCAGCAGAACCTGTCGCTTAATCCGAGCAAGATCTCGGGTACCTGCGGAAGGCTTATGTGCTGTCTCAATTTCGAGGACAAGACATACAAGGAGCTCCGCAAGGGAATGCCTAAGGACAACGAGAGAGTCGAGACTCCGGACGGCCTTGCCAAAGTAATCAATGTCGATTATTTCAACGGCAAGATCAATACCCGCGGTATCGAGATCGACCCTGATACAGGCGAGGAGATTTTCGCACAGGAGATCAAGTCCTATACCAAGGATGAAATCAAACGCAAGAAACAGAAAGGCAAGAAGAACCAGCACGGTGACGAGATCGAGGAATTCGCTGACGAGGCAGAGCTCCGCGAACTCGAGGAGCTGATGAGAGAATTCTAGTCAGCAGAGTCAGGAATCTCCACCAGCTGATCAACAGCTGACCATCAGCTGCATTTATCCCAAATGGCAGATAACAGAGAGACGCGAGTAAGAATAGATGACACAGGCTTTGGCGGGATCAGGGTGTTACAGAGACCCGGCTTTGGCTATGGAGTGGATTCGGTGCTGCTCGCGGCTTTTGCTTCCGGGGAGACCGGGGCAAAGCCAATGAGCCAACGTGCGAAGGCGGCCGACCTCGGAACGGGATGCGGCATCATCGCTTTCATAGCAGCTCATAAGAATCCGGAGATAACCGTAACGGGATTCGAGAAGAGAAGGGATGCCTTCGAGCGTGCCTGCGAGGCCGCTGAGATGAACGGCCTGACGGGCAGAGTGGACTTTGTCTGCTGCGATGTGAATGATATAGCGGGCAAGCATGATTACGACGCGGTGCTTTCGAATCCGCCGTACTTCAGGAAGGCCACGGATCCGGCGCCTTCATACACTGACCGTTTCATCGCAAGACATGAGACAACTGCGGACATCGGGGCTTTTGCCAGGACAACGTCTTCGATGCTGAAGAGAGGCGGCAGCTTCTACCTTGTGCACAGACCTGACAGGCTTGCGGATATCATCACGGAAATGCGCAGCGCCGGTATCGAGCCAAAGGAACTTCAGATGGTCGTTCCTGCTGCCGGCGGGGCTGCGAACATAGTGCTGATCCACGGCATCAAGGACGCCGGCCCGGAGCTGAGGGTGCTCCCGGAGATCGCGGTGCATACAGAGGATGGCGGCTACACAGAGCAGATCCTCAGAATATACGAGCGCGTCTGACCACACGCATCCATTCAGCCTCTGAGACAATAACCACCTGGTAAAAACCTAATCATACAAACGGCGTCTCTGCTTGAACAGAACGCCGCTTCTTTATATAATGATAGTTAACAGATAATGCCCATAAGGCGGAAGAGATTATTAAAGGAGATAGATCTATGTTTACAGTAAGTGTGAAGGGTGTGCTGATTGGCGTTCTTCTGATAGCACTCATCGTCCTGGTAGTTTTCCTGATCGTACTCATTTCGAATATCACGGATACTATCAAGAAGGCTAATGCAATCATCGACGCAAGCATGTCAACAGCGGGAAGTGCTAAGGACAAGATGGACAATGTTTCAGCCAAGGTCAAAGAGAGCACTGAGAAGGCCAAGGGCGTTGCTGCAACAGGCGCCAAGATTGCCGTAGGAATGATTGACAAAGTAATCAAATAGCTAAGAATAAGGAGAGAAGAAATGACTTTATCAGTTAATCAAATACTCGTGATCTGCCTTATTCTGGTACTCGTCGGATTTGTAGCAGTCATGGCGGTCATGGCAGTTCATGCAATAGAACTTCTCAAGAAGACCAAGGTCCTGGTAGAAGACAGCAAGGAACTCGTTGATGGTTCCAAGGCCAAAGTCGATCAGGCAGGAGACAAGATCATCGGTGCGGCTTCAGCAGTCATCGCTGATACAGCTCCTACAATCAAGGCACTCGGTGCTTCGGCAACAGGTCTTACTGCAATCAATGCGATCAGCCTGATCGGAAGAAGCCTCGCAAGAAAGGGCGGACTCTTCGCATCAATGGCAGACAGAAGAGCGCGCAAGAGAACACGCAAGGAACTCAAGAAGTCCCGCAAGATGGTCAAGAAGGTCAACAAGCAGGCTAAGGTCGAGGCTAAGGCTGTAGCAAGAGCCAAAAAGGTATCCAAGAAGCTCAGCAAGGTTGAGAAGAAGGCAGCTAAGAAGGCCGACAAGAAGGCAGCTAAGAAGGCAGCCAAGCTGGCTAAGAAGAGCAAGAAGGCAGCTAAGAAGGCCAGCAAGAAGAACAAATAAACTAAACATAAGGGAGACAATGAATGGCAAAGATTCTTGTCAATAGCAGCGGCCCTCTCCACGGAGAGGTGTATATTAGCGGAGCGAAGAACGCTGTTCTTCCTTTGCTTGCCGCAACTCTGATGACAGATAAGACATGCGTTATCGAGGGCGTGCCTGATCTGGCAGATGTTAATGTAATGAAGAAAATGCTGTCAAACTACGGAGCTGTCATCGACGACAGTGTGAAGGGCGAGCTCCGTGTCAATGTCAGCGAGATCACTTCGTGTGAAGGGGATGCCGAACTCGTACAGGAGATGAGAGCATCCATTTTCACTATGGGTCCGATGCTTGCAAGAGCAGGTAAGGTTATCATGCCTATGCCTGGCGGATGCACAATAGGCAAGAGACCTATAGACCTGCACCTCAAGGGATTCAGAGCTCTTGGTGCAGAGGTCGTTGAAGATGATGAGAACGGCAGAGTTATAGTTAAGGCGCCAGCTGAGGGCCTCAAGGGAGATGTTATTTATCTCGACTTCCCTAGCGTAGGTGCTACAGAGAATATTATGATGGCAGCTACTTTGGCCAACGGAACGACGATCATCGAGAATGCCGCAAAGGAACCGGAGATCATCGATCTTGCAAACCTTCTCAACAAGATGGGCGCAAGGATCAAATATGCCGGTACAGACATGATCAGGATCGAGGGCGTTAAGAGGCTGACAGGCTGTATCCATGCTGTAATTCCGGACCGTATCGAGACTGGTACATTCATGCTCGCAGCAGCGATCACAAGGGGAGACATCCTCATCAAGAACGCGCTTCCGGGGCATGTAAGACCAATAATAGCTAAACTCAAAGAGTGCAATGTAGATGTTCAGATCCTGCCGGAAGGCATCTATGTGGACGCAAGGAACAGAGAACTGATCGCGACAGACATCAAGACGCTGCCGTATCCTGGTTTTCCGACAGATATCCAGTCTCCGTTCATGGCCTTCCTGACCACAGTCAAGGGTCAGAGCATCGTAAGAGAGACCGTATTCGAGAACAGGTTCATGCATGTTGTCGAGCTCAACAGAATGGGTGCGGACATCTCTACTGAGAACAGAGAGGCGATCGTCCCGGGTGACAAGAAGCTCAAGGGAGCCAAAGTCAGAGCTACCGACCTCAGAGCCGGTGCTGCAATGGTACTTGCAGGTCTTGTTGCGAGCGGAACGACCGAGGTCAGCGAAATCTATCATATCGAGAGAGGATATGAGAACTTTGTCGGCAAATTCAAAGGCCTCGGCGCTGACATAATGAAGATCGAGCAGGACTGATCAGAGTGCGATTGATTGGGTGTCTCACTTTGCACGCTGTGTACAATGGAGGTAATATATGCCGAATATTGAGTATCTGAGGCTCCTTTCGGAGAAGTATCCAAATCGAAAGGCTGTTAGGACAGAGATTATCAACCTGAGAGCGATTCTGGCGCTCCCTAAGGCGACCGAATTCTTCCTGAGCGACATACATGGGGAGTATGACGCATTCCAGTACTTTGTCAGAAGCGGTTCCGGAATGATCCGTATGAGGATCGATGAGGTCTTTGGCAACCTCCTCACAGAGTCAGAATGCGATGAGCTTGCTTCACTGATTTACAATCCTGAGGCTGAGATGGCAAGAAGGATCAAGAGTGAGCACGACTTTGACGCATGGTGCAAAGTCTCCATCAGAAGGCTGATCGCTATCTGCCGCATAGTATCCAACAAATACACAAGATCCAAGGTTAAGAAACGTCTTCCTGCATCATCCTCGTATATCATGGACGAGCTCCTGTTCGCTGATGATGTAATAGACAGACACAAGTATTACGACGAGATCATCGATACGATCATTGAATATGGCGCTGCCAAGGAATTCATCAGTGAGATGGCTGAGACGATCAGCAATCTGACAGTCGACAGGCTCCATATCATCGGCGATATCTTCGACAGAGGACCAAAGTCCCATGTCATTCTCGACTACCTGATGGCCAACAGAGGTGTCGACATCCAGTGGGGCAATCACGACGTTCTCTGGATGGGTGCTGCCTGCGGCAACAGGGCGTGCATCGCCACGATGATACGTATCAATGTAAGATACAACAACTTTGACATGCTCGAGGTAGGCTACGGATTCAATCTGAGACCGCTCGCTTCTCTTGCTGAGAAGATCTACAGAGACGATCCTTGCGAATTCTTCAAGCCTAATGTACTTGAGACCAACAAATACGATCCTATCCCGCCTGAACTTGCTGCCAAGATGCACAAGATGATCTCGATCATCCAGTTCAAGATAGAGGGGCAGGAGATAATCAAGCATCCTGAATATCATCTCGAGAAGAGGAATCTCCTTGAGACCATCGATTTTGAAAAGGGAACTGTCACAGTCGAGGGCAAGGAGTATCCGATGAGAGATATGAATCTGCCTACTGTAGATCCGGCAGATCCGTACAGGCTGACTGAGGAAGAGGAAGAGGTAATGGTTGCTCTTGAATCTTCCATCGTCAATTCAGAGAAGCTCCAGAGACATATGAACTATATGTTCTCACACGGTGCTCTGTACAAGGTTATGAACGGCAATCTGTTCTTCCATGGATGCATGATCTTCAACAAGAATGGTACGTTCAAGACTGTAGAGCTCGAGGGCAAGAGGTATAAGGGTGCTGCATACATCCGCAAGCTTGATGAGCTGATCAGAGCTGCTCATGGCAAGCAGCCGGAAGGCGTGACTCAGGCCGAGGCGGCAAGCATCATGTGGTATCTGTGGCTTTCGGAGGATTCACCACTCTTCGGTAAGGACAAGATGACGACCTTCGAGAGATACTTCATCGCAGACAAGACAACTCACAAGGAGCATACCGTTCCTTACTACTCACTGATAGAGCATGAAGAGATCGCAGACAAGATCCTTCATGAGTTCGGACTCGATCCTTCTATCGGCAGGATCCTTAACGGACACGTTCCTGTCAAGATCAAGGACGGAGAGACACCTATCAAGGCCGGCGGCAAGATTTTCATCATCGACGGCGGTATCTCCAAGGCTTATCACAAGACCACAGGTATTGCAGGATACACAGCTATCCTGACATCCAAGCACATGTATCTTGCCGAGCATAAGCCTTACGAACCACTAAAGGAAGACGGCACTCAGGTATTCCACAGACCTGTAATGCATCTCGTACATACAGTTCCTGAGAGGCTCAGGATCAGAGATACAGACAACGGAGCTGAGCTTCGTCAGCAGATAACCAATCTCGAAGCCCTGTTTGAAGAATACAGACGCGGCGGCATCAGAGAGATTTATGATAACAAATAGAACAATCAGAAAGGTGGCATAGCCATGGTCGTAATCATCAGCAAAATACTCGGAGGAGTCCTCTTTGCATTCTGCATCTGGTATTTCCTCGTACTCTATAAGAACAATCGCAACAAGTTGTAATAAGCGGACTGGAGGTTAGCTGTATGTATGTAATGAGCAATGAACTGACTGCTCTTGCGGTCATTCCGGGTCTTCTTATAATCGGATATGTATACGGCAAGGACAAGATCGAGAAAGAGCCTATCATGCTTGTAATCAAGCTGATAATCTTCGGTGTCCTGTCATGCATGGTTGCAGCATATGCTGAGCAGGCCGCTTCGATGCTGTTCCCGTCTTATCCGGAAGGATCTTTCGGTTACGCACTTGTTAATGCTTTTGCTCTTGCGGCATTCTGGGAAGAGATAGTGAAGTACCTTGCGCTGAGGCTGGGTTCATGGAAGCAGCCAAGCTTCAACTACCGCTTTGACGGTGTCGTTTATGGAGTTTCGGCAGCTGTAGGATTCGCGATTTATGAGAACATCTATTATGTTGCGGCTTTCGGTCTCCGTACAGCCATAGCAAGAGCTTTCCTTGCGGTTCCGCTCCACGCATTCTGCGGAGTATTCATGGGCGTCTTCTATGCTTATTCCAAGAAGGCAGACATCCTCGGCAGGTATGCAGCAAGGAGATATTTCACGATCCTCGCACTTGTAGTGCCAATGCTGATCCACGGTATATATGACTTCATCGCAATGCTCAGATTCGAAGCTTCGACTCCGGTACTTCTGGTATTCGTAGTGATCCTGTACATCGTTTCTATCAGAACAATCAAGATGCTCTCCAAAGAAGACTACAAAGGCAGCTTCTATCCACATGCCAGAGTCATCGAATACGAAGTCGACGACATCCAGGACTGATACCGGGCGGCATCTGCAATATCTTATAAGACCAAAACAAAGCGGGAGGCTGAATGCCTCCCGCTATTTATGTGGCTTTTGCGGCTGTGCCGCCTGACCGTAAACGTTATTCTCCTACCTTGAAGCTTACTGTCTCGCCGTCTCCGTCAAGTGCGTAGATGTAATCCCCTATATAAACACATCTGTAGAGATACTCGCTGCCGAGTTTGTGCTGGTCGATATTGCCGAGCTTGTCACCCGCTGTGAACATCAGCACGCCTGCCTCGTAGCCTGGCTCCTTGTAATCATCATCGATCATAGGCTCTTCAACGTCATCTGTCAGATTGATGCTATCTCCATATTCGATCTCATCGGACTCAGCTGATTCCTCGCTGACCGAGGTATCCTCTTCTTCGTAGTGATATATTCCGTAAGGGAATGCGTACCAGCCTTCCTTGCTGTTGACTGTCAGAGCAAGATGCGATGACTGGACAGGGCTGTCCATATCCTTGAATTCCTTGCTGTCAATTACCTTAGGCTCAGATGGATCGCTGACATCGAAGAGCGAGAGCTTGAGTCCTGCGCTGTATTCGCCGCCATATCCATTGTCGCCGGTCGCATATCCTATACCAAGCAGCCTGTTCTCGCCTGCAGGAACGAGCAGGGTGGAGAAGCCGTCTATCTTGACCTCGCCCTCGATCTCAGGCTTTGTAGGATCACTGACATCTATGACGAACAGCGGATCGATCGCTTCGTAGGTGATGACGTATGCTTTGTCCCCAAGGTAGCGGACAGACTTGATGCTCTCGCCGCGGGCAAAGCCTGAGACTTCGCCTGCAGGTTTGAGATCGCCATCGAGTACGAAGAGGTTGTTGACATCAAGGCCGTTCCTCAAACCGGTGGTCGCAATGTAGAAGTATTCGTCCTTCTCGTTCATTGAGAACTGGTCGTTCACAGTTCCTCTTACGGTAGTTGTCGCGTTGAAGGCAACATTGAGACCGTCAAAGGATGCTCTTACGATCCTTGTATTGGATGTCGCTTTCTCACTGTTCCACTCATTGACAACAGCATAGAGATTGTGGTCATTGCAGTAGATTGTGTTCACTGCTCCGAAAATAGCCTTGGTTGTGGTCCTGGACTGCTTGCCGGAGGTGATGTCAACCGCGCTGAGAACTATATATGAAGTCTCTACAGGATTCGGTATGCAGCAGATATCGCCAATCGGGACCTTTGCAACTTCACCGTTCTGAGTACACATCGGAACGGTTCTTCCGCCTGAGTATACATAGTCGTTAGTGACGAGATATACATAATCACCGACCATTCTGCTCGAGAGAACGTATCCGGTCTGGCGGAAGTCGCTGATGACTTCAGGGTGGCTGCGGTCTGTGATGTCGTAGGTGACGATCGCGGAGTAACCGTCATCGCCTTCATAGATCCTGCCGGCGGTCACGAGGATATCGCCTTTGAGATAGATGTTATCGATGTAATTCTCGACTCCTGTGTTGCCGATGGTTGAAAGCTTCCTGGTCTCTCCGTTCTCTGCAGACAGGATGACGACTTCCTGATTCTCATTGACGTAGTAGATGTATTTGCCGTCGGTCTTGACTATGTCTGCCTCGTCGACCTCCTCGACCTGAAGGTATGTCTCGGAATGATCGGATGAGCCTGCACCTGCTGCCGAGCTCTTAGGAGTGACTGTGTCTATATCGCCCTCAACGATAGGTGCTGCCTCTTCAAGAGCGATGCTGTCCGCTGAGCCATCATTTGCGGCTATCCGTTCGACTGCGCCGTCACTGGTAGTTCCGGTATCGTAGCTGATCAGCTCTTCTTCGAGGTAATCGCCAAAGCTGTTTGGGGTTCTGTCAAGGCTGTCTACGAGTCTGTCGATCTCGCTGTAGCTGCTGAAGGTCATGAGCTCTCCGTCGACAAGCTCGGTATCTGGCGGTCCGACGATAGCGTCGTAGAGCCGCGGTCCGCCTGCGACTGCGATAAGAGCGCAGGCTGCAATGGCAGCATATCTGACAAATCTGCCTCTCTTCTTAGCCTGAGGCTTGGCAGCTGTTACAGGCTTGAAGTCTGCGGCAGATTCGACGGCCTTCTGATCATCCGGCAGATCTTCGAGCATTGCCATGATGCGGTCCTCCGATAGCGAGTCCGGAGCCTTGATCTCATCAGCGTCGAACTTTGCCTTGATATATTCAAAATCGTTGTTATTCTGATTCTTACTCATAGTATTCTCTCCGTATATGAAAGCTGCATCAGGAAAGTATTTCTCTCATCTTAGCCAGGCTGCGGGACAGCTTTGATCTGCACGAACCCGGCGTGATCCCGGTGATTCCTGAAATCTCTTTACTCGTGAGGCCTGACACTACCGAGAGGAGAATGATCTCACGCTCCTCATCTGTCAGCCGGGACAGAGCGTCAGCGAGTTCGGCCGACTTCGAAGCGCCTGCGTCTGAGACAAGCGGCAGGGATTCGGCAGCCTTCTCGAGTGCCTCGCGGCTTTCTATCTTCTTCCGGATCATGCCTGCACAGATGTTGTGGAGGATCCTGAATATCCATGCGGAGAATGCATGATCGTCTCTCAGACTGCGGATGTCCTTCCAGGCAGCCATCACGCATTCGGATACAGCATCCTCTGCATCAGTCGCATCTCCGAGCCTGTACAGGGCATAGCGGTACAGCCTGTCCTTGTACAGTCCGTACAGAGCACAGAAATCCTCCTTGCTGCCGGACTTTGCGCCTCTGACCAGCCTGATCTCAGGAATCTTATCTATGTTGTCTTGACTTATTCTGTTCACAATCGATACCTCACTGTGATCCGGTAATTGATCCTCTTCTTGAGAGCTCTCATATATATAGTATGTTTTAAAGTCCAAAGTGTTGCAAGAAAAATCTAAAAACCTGAAAAATGTTGAAATAAGGGCTTGTGAGGTGTATAAAATATAGGGTTTGTACACAAATGAGTAATTATAAGGAGATAAGATAAATGGATAGAGCAGAGAGAGCTGATATGCTCCACAGAGAAGGATATAACTGCTGCCAGGCTGTTGCCTGCGTATTTGCAGAGGATGTCGGCATGGATATGGCTACAATGTATAAGGTAGCTGAGGGCTTTGGCGGCGGCATGGGAACAGCCAAAGGCGTTTGCGGTGCTGTAAGCGGTGCTGCTATCGTTGCAGGACTTCTCTACAGTGACGGCAACTACGAGGATGCCGGCAATACCAAGGCTAAGACAACCAAGGCTGCAGGTACTGTTCAGAGGAAGTTCGTCGAAGAGGCTAAGGGTCTCATCTGCAAAGATATCAAGACTGGCAACAATGGCGGGCCTTTCACTTCATGTACTGACTGCATCAAGATCGCAGTCCGCGCTGCAGAAGAGGTATTCGGACTTTAATGTCAGAATTCCGCAGCAGATTATTCGGGGGAGTTAACAGATAAATGGGTGACAAGGAACTTGATCTGAAGCCTGCCAGAGCTGCAGATGATTATAGGATAGGTGTTTTATGCGTAATTGGCTGCCAGATCTTCTGGGGCTTCTGCCCTATATACTGGCAGGCGCTTGTGCCAATACCATCATGGATCATAATCCTCTACAGGATCGTGACCATGTTCGTATTCTCTTATGCTGCAGCAAGATTCAGATACAGCAGGGAAGACATATGGGGACCTCTCAGGGATAAGGCCATAAGACGCAAATACATCGGCGCAGGACTGGTCCTTACTATCAACTGGAGCATTTACATCTGGGCAATGACAACTGAGCGTGTCATCCAGACCTCGATAGGCTATTACATTCAGCCAATCGTTATCTGTGCGGTCGGAGTTCTGGTCTTCAAGGAGAAGCTCACAAGATACAACCTTACAGCAATGATCCTGGCCCTGACTGCTATCATAGTGATTCTTCTTCACTACAGACAGATACCGGGCGTAGCACTCAGCCTAGCACTTTCATGGGCTCTGTATTCTACAATCAAGAAGACTGCCAGGCAGCCTGTGCTCGTTGCTCTTGTATATGAGACCATGGTGTATGCAGTTTTCGCATTCATAGCGATAATCTTCATCGAGACCAGGGGGATCGGGGCCATCAGCATGGGAATCCCCGGTAAGTACGCTCTTATGTATCTGAGCGGACTTATAACTCTGATCCCGGTAGCGCTCTTCAGCTCAGCAGCAAAGAAGGTTCCGCTGCTGGTACTTGGACTTGCTCAGTATTTAAGTCCTACGATCACATTACTGCTCGGAATATTCCTGTTCAAAGAGCCGATAGACATGACTCAGATAATCGCTTTCGTTATAATATGGACGGGCCTTGTAATATTCACACTTGGAGAATTCAGAGCAGCCAAGAAGGGAGTTTAATGAAATCCGCAGACAGACCGTCAATTACAACTAAACACAGAGACACGGACCTGACCAGGGGCTCTATCCTTGATAAGGTCCTTTTGTTTGCTATTCCTCTGGCGCTGACAAGCATGCTGCAGCAGCTCTTCAATGCTGCGGATGTCGCTGTATTGGGCAAATTCGCATCGGCGAATGCCATGGCAGCGGTAGGAAGCAACGCGCCTGTTGTTTCGCTTCTCGTAAATTCATTCGTCGGACTCTCGATAGGTGCGAATGTAGTCATCGCGAGGAACATCGGCGCAAAGCATCCGGAAAGAGCATCGAAGGCTGTTCATACAGCCATGGCCCTGGCTCTTATTTGCGGTGTTGTCGTTGCAGTGCTTGGCAATCTTGTCGCAAGACCTATAATCACGCTTCTCGGAGTTCCGGAGGAGGTCTTCGGCTATTCGCTTAAGTATCTCAGGATATATTTCACTGGCATGCCTTTCATCATGCTCTACAACTTCGAGGCATCCATATTCAGGAGCAACGGCAATACCAAGACACCTCTAATATGTCTTACTGTCGGCGGCGTTCTGAATGTCGCTGCTAATCTGTTCTTCGTTCTTGTGATGGGAATGGATGTAGAGGGCGTAGCAATCGCGACTGTTCTTGCGAATGCTGTAAGCTCGATGCTGCTTCTCTATTATCTCAGAAGGGAAGAGAGCGTAATAAGAGTTGAATTAAGGAACATCAGGATCCATCGTCCAGCTCTTGTAAATATAGTCAGGATCGGAGTCCCGTCTGCTCTTCAGAGCATGGTTTTCTCGATATCAAATCTCTGCGTCCAGTCAGCTGTAAACAGCCTCGGACCTGATGTAATGGCGGCATCTTCTGCGGCCTTCAATGTCGAGATCTTCGTCTTCTTCATAATCAACGCTTTCACTCAGACCTGCGTTACCTTCGTCGGACAGAACTACGGCGCCAAGGAATACGCAAGATGCAGGCTGATCGTCAGGAGGATACTGATGGCAAGCTGGTGCGTCACCATGGTCGCGAGCATCACGATAATCCTCACGCAGAGAATGCTCCTCGGACTGTTCACTGATGATCCTGCGATCATCGAGCTCGGAACCGTAAGAGTCAGCGTGCTTATGTACTCGGAGACACTGAACGTATTCATGGACAATCTCTCCGGAGCTCTCAGAGGACTCGGCAAATCTCTGATCCCTGCCATAGTCACCTTCATCGGCGTATGCGGGACGAGAATAACATGGGTGTTCACGGGATTCAGGATCTACCATTCATGGCTCTCGCTGATGCTGGTATTCCCTGTAAGCTGGGGAATATCCGCTGCAATCATCATAATAATGTATATAAAAACGAGGAACAAACTGCTCCCCGTTAATGATCAGGACCCGGCTTAACAGCTGGGTTCTTTTATTCTTCTTCTATTCTTGCGGCAAATCCCAGCAGGTTGCGGGCGTGTATCTCGACTGCCTCGGCAATTGCCAGTACTACATCAGGAGAAGGTCCTGTGAAAATGCCTCCGTGGTTAGGAATGATGGCGGCATGAGTGCTGTGCATGGTCTCTGTGACAGCATTGATGAGTTCCAGTGTGAAGGACTTGGCAGGCCTGGTCACAAGAATATCTCCGATCAGCTGATGCATCGAAGGATCTGTAAGAGCAAAGCCGGCATGGCATGCTGCGAACACTGACAGGGCGTTCGAGTGAGTATGGATCACAGAGCCTATGTCAGGGAACTCTCTGTACAGCGCTGCATGAAGAGGAGCCGTTCCGCTCGGTGTGCGCTGATCGCCATAGATCAGAGTATTGATATCTACTCTTACTATATCCTCAGGCTTGATATCGAAGTAATCCATCGAAGATGGTGTGATCAGCATCTCATGATCGTTAAGCCTTACGGACAGGTTGCCCCATGAGCCATAGGCAAGGTCCTTATCTACAAGGGCTCTGCCGCAGTCTATGAGCTGGCTCCTGAGAGCGAATTCGGCCTCGTCGAATCCCATGTAAGCAACTTCCTTGGACTCATTCCTGTTGACATAGTCCGAAATGAATTCGCTCCTGCATTCTTCAGCGATCTTAGCCGGAATAGGGATGGTCCCGCCGAGGACCTCGCCGTGAGTTTCAGCCTCGCAGGCCTTCTCAATGATCTGGATGCCGGCAACAGCCTTCCTTGGGTTGGAAGCAGCTGCAAGGGCACCGAGTCCGCGGATAAGGCAGACACTGGTCTCCTTGAGTACTGGAACGATGCTTGCTGCGGATGCATCAGGTATTATCCTGAGGTGACTTCCTGTCAGATGCGCGAGATCTTCAAGTGTGACTTCAAGATCAGACGCTCTGTCTGAAACAGTTGCTGTATCCTGCGAGCAGCCGACTATGAGCGCATTGATGTTAGAGCAGCTGCGGAATATCTCTCCGAGCTCACCTGAATTGATATCGCATACAATAAGACTGCTCTCGGTTATAGTTGAGAGCTGAGCGTTGGCTCCTGTCATGATATATGAATCGGCATCAAGCCTCAGAGCGGCCTGGCCGAACATTTTCTTGAATCTTCCGTGGAATCCGCCAAGTGCGGTGAGCAGCAGATCGCTGCCTTGTTCGTATGTCATAAAATCCCCCGATTTATCTCCAAATTAGAAGCGAAGCTGTATAGAAAGGTATATAGCTTCGCTGTAACTGAATTGTAACACTTTTTATCATACGATTTGTGAATGATTTGCAAAGGTGAATAAATATTGAGGAAATATTATCACTTTGTTCAATTGGGTTGACAATCAGACAAATGCATAATAGAATTCTCCATAATTGAGATAGAGGATGCGTCCAGTCATCAGTAACTGTTCATTACCGCAGTGCAGTGCGTGAACATCGAAAGGGGCTGACGCCGAAGTGAGGAAGGGCTGCACTCTGACTGATCTGGGCGGACGGAATAAGATCCGGACGACTGTCGCGAGTACGCGGAGCGCTATCCTGAAACAGATCATTTTATTGTTGTTCTTTCAGGCAGTCGTGCGTACCGGCTGCTTTTTTCATTACACAGGTCATTTGAGGAGGTACGATCAATGGCAAAGACTAGAACTATATTTGAAGGCGTCGCAACCGCGCTGATCACACCAATGACAGAGAATGGTGTCAATTATGAACAGTTCGGAAGACTGATCGACTGGCAGATCGATTCCGGTATCGATGCTCTCGTCATCGCCGGAACTACAGGCGAAGGCTCAACTCTGACAGACGAGGAGCACAAGAACTGCATCACTTTCGCTGTAGATAGAGTAAACCATCGCGTTCCGGTCATCGCAGGAACAGGCAGCAACCACACAGAGTACGGCAAGCAGCTCACCAAGTTTGCCAGCGATGCGGGTGCTGACGCATGCCTTATCGTAACTTCATACTACAACAAGGCAACACAGAAGGGCCTTGTCAAGCTGTTCTCTGAGTACGCAAGTGTCAGCGATGTTCCTATCATCGCATATAATGTTCCATCAAGAACAGGCCTCAACATCGAGCCTTCGACTTATCAGGAACTCGCCAAGATCGACAAGGTAGCAGCTATCAAAGAGGCTAATTCCAACATCTCCAAGATCGTTGACACCTTCGCAAGAGTAGGCGACAAGATGGATATCTATTCAGGCAACGATGATCAGATCGTTCCGTTCCTCTCAATGGGCAGCAAGGGCGTCATCTCAGTTCTTTCGAACGTAATTCCTGCAGAGACAAGAGAGATCTGCACCAAGTTCTGGAATGGAGATATTGCAGGCGCAGCAGCACTCCAGTGCAAGTACAACGAGCTCGTTTCGGCTCTCTTCTGCGAGGTCAACCCGATCCCTGTAAAGGAAGCTCTGACAATGATGGGTTACTGCGATCCGATCATCAGATCACCGCTCTACCGCATGGAGCCTGAGAACCTTGCAAGACTGACCAAGGCTATGAAGAATCTTGATATCATCTAAGCCGGATGGGAGGACGATGAGAATGGATATTATTGTTACTGGAATAGATGGTGCAATGGGCCAGCTCCTCGCTAAGGCCATCGCTTCGCAGGATGACATGCAGGTCATCGCAGGCGTTACTCCGACAGGAGCAGACGGAGCTTATCTCAAGCCTTCGGATTATACAGGTCCTGCGGATATGGTGATAGATTTCTCTCATCACCTGGGGACTAAGCCGCTTATGGACTACTGCGTTGAGCGTTCTCTTCCGGTCGTTGTCTGCACCACAGGCCAGACCGACGAAGAGATGGAATACATCGCCGAGGCAGCTAAGAGCATTCCTGTATTCAAGTCCGGCAACATGTCGGTAGGCGTAGCTATCGTGGCCAAAGTCGCCAAGGAGATCGCTGCGAAGTTCGGTGACTGCGATATTGAGATCGTAGAGACCCACCACAACAGGAAGGTAGATGCGCCGAGCGGAACTGCTCTGATGCTCGCTGATGCTGTAAGAGAGGCAAGACCTGAGCTCCACTATAACCTTGGAAGATCAGGTGACTGTAAGCGCCAGCCTGATGAGATCGGCATCAACTCTGTAAGAATGGGCAACATAGTCGGAATCCACGAGGTCATGTTCGGAACGAACACCCAGACTATCAGCATCAAGCATCAGGCTCATGACAGAGCTCTCTTCGCAGACGGCGCGGTTGCTGCAGCGAGATTCCTCGCGGGCAAACCGGCAGGATTATACAACATGGACGACCTGCTTGCGGACTAGGGCAGGTACTTAACGATAAAAAGGAGGTAAAGGGAAAATGAGAATCGGTATCGTTGGTTACGGAAACATTGGAAGAGGCGTTGAGGCAGCAGTTACTCAGGCTGCAGACATGGAGCTTGTAGCTGTTTTCACCAGAAGAGATCCTGCCAGCATCACTACAGCAAGCGGTGCTCCTGTGATCGCTTATGATGAGATCGTTTCAATGAAGTCAGATATCGATGTGCTGATAATCTGCGGCGGCAGTGCTACGGATCTTCCGTGGATGACACCTGAGCTTGCAGCTAACTTCAATGTCATCGACAGCTTTGACAACCATGCTAACATCCCGCAGCACTTTGCAAATGTCAACACAGCTGCGTTCAAGTCAGGCAAGGTCGGCATCATTTCATGTGGCTGGGACCCTGGATACTTCTCACTTGCAAGAATCCTCGCTGATTCAGCACTTCCTGACGGAGACAGCTATACATTCTGGGGACGCGGCGTCAGCCAGGGCCACTCCGATGCGATCAGACGAATCGAGGGAGTAAAGGACGCAAGACAGTACACAGTTCCTATCGAGGCTGCTGTTGAGAAGGTAAGAAATAACGAGCATCCTGAATTCACTGCTCGCGACATGCACCTCCGTGAGTGCTGGGTAGTTGCAGAAGACGGAGCTGACAAGGCTGCGATCGAAGAGGCTATCAAGACTATGCCTAACTACTTCGAGCCATATGACACAACAGTAGAATTCATCAGCCAGGAAGAGCTGGGTGAGAAGCACGGCGGACTTCCGCACGGGGGAAGTGTTATCAGGAGCGGACGCACCGGCAACAACTATGAATTCAACAACACAGTAGAATTCACTCTGAATCTTGATTCAAATCCATACTTCACAGGCAGCATTCTTGCTTGCGCTGCAAGAGCGGCATTCAGAATGTATGAAGAGGGACAGTGCGGTGCCAAGACACTCTTCGATGTACCGCCGGCATACCTTTCACATCACAGCAGAGAAGAGCTTCTTGCTCACATGCTGTAAGCACTGAGGTAAACAATCATGCTATATAACAATCTTTCTGTAAATGAATCAGGCCATCTGACCATAGGTGGACTCGACGCGACAGAGCTTGCGGCCACATACGGTACTCCTCTGTATGTTCTTGATGAGGATGTCGTAAGGTCCAACTGCAGGACATACGTAGGTGCCATGCACGAGCACTTCGGAAGTGACGCGGCACCTCTGTATGCAAGCAAAGCTCTCTGCTTCAAGGGCATCTATCCTGTCGCTGAGTCTGAGGGTATGTGTGTCGACGTTGTTTCGCCGGGCGAGATCTATACTGCACTTGCGGCAGGTTTTCCTGCGGAGAAAATGTTCTTCCACGGCACCAACAAGACCGATGAAGACATCGAGTTCGGTGTCGCAAATGGCATCGGATACTTTGTCGTCGACAACATGAACGAGCTCGAGGTGCTTGACAGGGTAGCCGGAGAGCATGGGATCATCCAGCCGGTGCTGCTGAGACTTACTGTAGGCCTTGACCCTCACACTCTCGAGGCGATCAATACAGGAAGAGTTGACTCACAGTTCGGAGTGCCTATCGATACAGGCCAGGCTGATGGCTTTGTCAGGGCGGCTCTTGCATGCAGCAATATAAGAGTAGAGGGCTTCCACAGCCACGTCGGCTCGCAGATTTTCGAGAGCGAGTCCTTCTGCAGACAGGTCGAGATCCTCGCTGAGTATGCGGCTAAAATCAAGGCTGAGACAGGATTCGAGGCAGGGATATTCAATATAGGCGGAGGATTTGGCGTCAGATATACTGAGAAGGACCCACTCAGCGATATTCCTGAGAGGATAAGAGAGGTGTCGGAGCATCTCAAGGCCACATGTGCAAGGCTAGGCCTTAATGTTCCGAGGATCTTCATGGAGCCAGGACGCAGCATCGTTGCGGATGCCGGTGTAACGCTTTACACCACAGGCGGAACTAAGGAAGTCAAGGGCTACCGTAACTATGTGACAGTTGACGGCGGCATGACGGACAATCCGAGATACGCTCTGTACAAGTCTGAATATACAGTTCTCAATGCGAGCAGAATGAATGAGCCTGCTGATTATGAATGCACTATAGCGGGCAGATGCTGCGAGAGCGGTGACAGGATAGCCGAGTATATCGGTATAGCAAGGCCTGAGAGAGGGGACACGATAGCAGTCCTTACAACTGGCGCTTACAACTACGCGATGGCTTCTAACTACAACAGAGTGCCAAGGCCTGCGATGGTAATGATCTCAGGCGGCGAGGCAAGACTTGTTGTCAGAAGAGAATCCTTCGAAGACATGATGAAAAACGAGCTCTGATCGTAAGATCAGAGCTTTTTTCTCTAGTCGAGTATTCTTGATGCTACGCCGTCCCATGTTATGCGGCTTGTATCCGGTATCCCATCAGGCAGCTCGCCTGAATCTATTCTTATTATCAGGTCTCTCAGTGCCTCAGTGAGGTCTTCTGTGAGCTTGATCCTGCCGGCTTCTGTAGGTGTATCTATGGTCGCCATCTCAGGCATGTCTATGAATCTTACATTGTGCCCCGGCACATTCTCTTCTATCCATGGCCTTACGCCCGGAAGGTCCGTGCTGATAGGGATCATGCCTGCTGCCATAGCCTCGATGAGGACGAGCGGGAGTCCTTCGAAGTACGAAGGCAGTACGAATATGTCGCTGTACTTGAAGATATCTGCAAGTCTCAGCTGTGGCACCTGGCCGAGCCATCTTATATTAGACGGAAGGTTTTCAAGTTCCTTCATCACGCTCTCATCCTGGCATCCGCCTGCAAGCGACACCTCAAATGGCGGGAGGCCTGGTTCTTCCGCAAGATTCCTTAGAGCTGCGAGGAGCTCAGGCACGCCCTTTGGCCTGCTCATCTTGCCCGCATAGCAGATCATGACCGGAACGTCTCCGTCGATCAGAGCCTTCATGTCTTCTCTCGGATGACGCCTCTCCAGATTGAAGAGCTTGTCGTTGTATCCGCTGCCTATAACAGTGATCCTGTCCTCGCTGATACCGAATATTTCAGATATGCGTTCTTTCTGATCCTGATGCAGCGCGAAGATCTTATCGAGCTTACCGATCTCGGGTCTTACGATCTCCCTGAGGTTGTCGCAGTTTATCATCTGTCTGAGGTCTGTTCCGTGAGAGATGCCTGCGATCCGGCGGTCAGGGAAATGCTTCCTGACTATCGCTGTCAGAAGGAAGAGATGATGGCAAATAATAAGATCCGGATCAAGATCATCGATCGCACGCGAGACCGCTTTTACGAAAGCATCCTCGAACGCAGAGATCATCTCAGGAGTAAGGTCTCTGTAGAGAGTTGACTCATACGGCATTATATCTGACATTCCGACCACAGGGAACGGAAGCGCATTGATAGCAGGACGCTTTGCCTTGCATGGCGCGGCAAGAAGCGATGCGGAAGATGATTTGCCTGAGAAGAATACAGGGTAGCATGCAACGCCTTCCGGGAAGTCCACTTCGTCGTCCGGGAATATGCCGCAGACGACAGCCTGCTTACAGCCCATGCGGTCAAAGGAGCGTACGAGCTCTGTGAGGTATGTGCCGCTCCCGGTGGAGTGAGGCTTCTGCGCTGTTATACTGAGTATTTTCATGGTCAGTTTTCTCCGTATTCTTTCATTAATTACTTTATGATTATACATTAGATTACTATAGAAAGAAAATTCACAAAAAAACCATCTCACATAAGGTTCAACCACTTGAACTAGGGGGTGCAAATATAGTATAAATAATTGTCGGAAATGTATCGCTGTTCATACATATACCGAAGAAGTATAACTCGCGGAAATTATGGAATTAAGCTGACTCCGATAAGGGGCAGCTTTTTTTAATAATACAGAGGAGACGAGATGGGACTTTTTTACGAAGCAGATAAGACATTCGAGCAGCTGATGAACGAGAAGAAGAACTTTGTCTTCATCGGCGAGGCCGGCAGCGGTAAGAGTGAGATCGTTCTTAATATAGCTAACAAGCTTGCGCAGCAGACCGGCAAGAAGGTCGATCTCTTCGACCTCGACCAGACCAAGCCTCTCTACAGGTCAAGAGATATGCAGGAGGATTTTGCGAGCCGCGGGGTCAATATAATCTATCAGGAACAGTATCTGGATGCACCTGTAATGGTCGGCGGCGTCAGGGTATCTCTTGTCAGCGACAATTACACTTTGCTCGATATCGGCGGCGGACATCAGGCTGCCAAATTCGCCGGAGCGTATGCTGACCTTCTCAGCAAGGACAATGCTGTGCCTGTTTACATCATCAATCCATACAGACCATGGACCAAGAGTGTAGACGCCATCGACGGAACAATGCGCCACATCCTCGGCTCCATGAGACTGGATCACATATACATTCTCGCTAACCCTAATCTGGGTTACTCAACTACAGTTAATGAATTCATGGAAGGACTTAATAGAGTAGATGAACTGCTGGACGGGTTCACGGTAGTGAACAGCGCATGCGTTCGCAGAGACATCTATGATGAGGTCAGGGACAAGACAGATAAGGCTCTCGTTCCTATCGATCTCTTCCTGACCTATTCATGGGTTGATTAAATAGATATTGTCACTTTAATCTTAAGGAGGGAATTTAATGGCAAGAATCGAAATCACTACAGAAGCTTGCAAATCATGCTCCTACTGCGTAATCTCATGCCCTAAGAAGTGCATCGAGATCGGCGAAGGCGTTAACTCCAAGGGATACCTCTATGCTGTTTCGGTAAGACCTGAAGACTGCATCGGATGCGCTATGTGTGCTCAGATCTGCCCTGAATCTGCAATCGAGGTATGGAGATAGGAAAGGAGAATGACATGGCAGAACGTGTATTTATGAAGGGCACCGAGGCTATCGCCGAGGCAGCAGTAAGAGCAGGTTGCCGTTTCTTCGCAGGCTATCCTATCACACCACAGAATGAGATTCCTGAGTATATGGCAAGAAGACTTCCTGAGGTAGGCGGTACATTCGTACAGGGCGAGAGCGAGGTCGCTTCCGTCAACATGCTGTACGGCGCAGCTTCAACAGGAATCAGAGCTATGAGCTCATCTTCTTCATGCGGAATCTCCCTTTACAGCGAAGGCGTTTCATACTGTGCATCCGCACGTATCCCAATGGTATACGTAAATGTACAGAGAGGCGGCCCTGGAATCGGAGCTATCCAGCCGGCACAGCAGGACTACCTGCAGGCAACTAAGGCATCCGGCAATGGCGGATTCAGAATGATCGTACTCGCACCGGATTCAGTTCAGGAGTGCGTAGACATGGTATACGAGGCATATGACCTCGCAGAGAGAGACCAGAACCCTGTACTCGTCCTCACAGACGGAGTTATGGGAACAATGATGGAGCCAGTAGAACTTCCTCCGATGAAGACTGACGAGGAGCTCGCTGCTTGCAGAGCTAAGTTCGCTGACAGAGCTATCGTTGGACACCCTCTCGGGCATCAGGCTGCTTGCAGACCTGGTTCTGTAGGTGATGGCCAGGAGCAGGAGAACATCAAGGCTGCTGCTATGTACAAGACATGGGATAAGGACATCAGAGTTGAAGAATTCATGATGGACGATGCAGAGATCGTATTCGCAGCATATGGAATTTCCGCTCGTATCTCAAGAGCTGTCGTAAGAGAGCTGAGAGCACAGGGAATCAAGGCTGGAATGATCAGACCGATCACAATTTCACCATTCCCATATGATACATTCAAGAACCTCGACTTTGACAGAATCAAGGGAATCATCGACGTAGAGATGTCAATCCCTGCACAGATGAGATGGGATCTTGACTATGCAATCCAGGGCAAGTGCCCGATCCACGAGGTCCTCAGATCTGGCGGACAGCTTCTTACCAATGACCAGGTAATGAAGGGCGCTATGGAATTCATTAAGGAGGTGCTGTAATGGCTGAAGAGAAGAAAGTCTATTCAAGAACCAAGGGCATCATCGAGGGCGCAGTCTCCGGATTCTGCCCGGGATGCATGCACAGCACAATTCACAAACTGATCGGCGAGGCTGCTGAGGAACTCGGACAGCTAGACAATCTCGTAAGAGTAGAGGGCGTAGGATGCTGCGGACTCGGTCAGTTCTATGTAACTTGTGACGAGACTATCGCTGCTCACGGAAGAGCTGGTGCTGTAGCTACAGGTATCAAGAGATCATCCCCGAACTCACTGGTATATACATATCAGGGAGACGGCGACCTGGCTGCTATCGGACTTGCTGAGACACTGTCAGCAGCTAACAGAGGAGAGAACTTCACAGTTATCTTCGTTAACAACGGTATTTACGGAATGACAGGCGGACAGATGGCTCCTACAACACTCATAGGCATGAAGTCCACAACTACACCTGGCGGACGTAATCCTGAAGAGCACGGATATCCGATGCACATATCTGAGATCATCAACCAGCTGACTGCTCCTTACTACATCGAGAGAGTAAGCTGCGACACACCTCAGCATGTAATTGCTGCCCGTAAGGCTATCAAGAAGGCATTCCAGTATCAGCTGGACGGCAAGGGATATTCGATCGTTGAGATCGTTACATCCTGCCCGACAAACTGGGGCCTTGACACACTCAAGTCTCTTGACTTCCTCAGAGAGAAGATGTTCGAAGAGTATCCTCTCGGAGTATTCAGAGACGAAGGAAAGAGACTTAAATAGGAGGCAACCATGGAAAGAAATCTTATGATCGCCGGTTTCGGCGGACAGGGAGTTATGACAATGGGTAAGCTCCTTGCAGAGGCAACATCCCAGGCTACAGACCTGAATGTCACATTCTTCCCTTCATATGGCGCTGCTATGAGAGGCGGCACAGCTAACTGCTATGTAGTAATTTCAGATGATCCTATCGGAGCTCCTGTAAGCTATTCACTTGAGGACCTCGTTGTAATGAACGGACCATCACTGCATAAGTTCCTGCCTAACCTTAAGCCAGGCGGAACACTGTTTGTCAACAGCACAATCGTTACAGATCCTATCGACAGAGACGACATCAAGGTCATCAAGGCTCCTGTAACACAGATGGCTATCGACATCAAGAACGAGAGAGCTCTGAACGTAATCATGCTCGGAGTATATGTAGGTGCAACAGATGCTGTTCCTGAAGAAGTAATCGTTAAGGGCATCGAGCATAAGTTTGCTCACAAGCCAAAGCTCATCGAGCCTAACGTAGAAGCATTCAAGATGGGACTTGAGATCGGAAGGCAGCAAAAATAGTATGAAAAAGGTTTTAGCAGTACTTTGTGTTTGCCTGTTTGGATGCTGCACTTATACTCACCGCAGAGTTATCGCTGCATGCATCAAGGGCGAGCCTATGCCACCTGCACCAAAGTGGCACTTCTGGGTCAAAAAAGAGAACCGCAGAGCATAATTAATAGCTAAAGTCAGGCGGTGGGCGATGTCCACCGCTTTAATTTGCCTGAAATCCTGCTACAGATCCCAAGGTGTTGAACCCTGAGGCATTAATATGATAAAATCGCGATTGCAGCGGCAGGATCAGCTGTACCAACTGATGGACATGGGGAGTCTTGATGGGCTCCTCTTATTCTTTGTATCAAGAGGTACGATATGGAATTAAGAATTACAAGAAAGAATGTGTTTGAATTCGCCCAGATGATAGCGGGCAATGCGATCTGCGCATTCTCTATGGCGTGTTTCGCGCTGCCGTATGACATGGTGGTCAGCGGCGTCAGCGGCATCGGTAGAATGCTCAAGGAAAGCATGGGTATCAGCATCACTTTGTCAGTTGCTGTGATCAACATCGTTTTCTTCCTGCTGGGAGCGCTGCTCCTGGGAAGGAAATTCGCAGCATCGACAGCAATCGGAACCTTTGCGTATCCGTTCTTCCTTGGCGTATTCCAGAATATTGAGGTGCTTCAGCACCTTGTGGATGATCCGCTTCTCGCAGCTATCTGCGCGGGCGTCCTCGATGGTGTGGGCCTCGGCCTTGTCATCAGGATAGGCGGATCCACGGGCGGCATAGATATACCTGCCATAATTCTCAACCGTAAGTTCAGCCTGAAGACAGGAACTGTAATGTCTGCATTTGACATCATGATCTTCCTCATCCAGATACCATTCACAAGGACGAACGGTATCATACTCGGAATCCTGTATGCTCTCATTTACAGCGTTGTAATGAACAGAATGATACTGCTCGAGCAGGGCGGCATACAGCTCATGATATGGACAGATAATCTGCCGGCGGTCAACGAGAAGCTCCTGAGCATGGATATGGGCACGACGCTCCTCAAGGCCAGAGGCGGATATATGAGAGAACCTAAGGAAGTCATATACTGCGCTGCCAGCAACCGCAACCTCAACAGGATCAAGAAGGCTGTTCTCGGGATCGACCCTAAGGCATTCATAACCATCACAAGTATGAACGAGATCAATGGCAACGGCTTCACCTGGGACTTTGGCAATGAAGTATATGTGCCGGAGCTCGAAGACAGAATCGACGGACACGAACTGGAGCAGAGCCTGGCAGAACCAGAGACGGCTAATTAATAAACAGTCTTATAAATTCTGATGAAATACATACGGTATTTTGTTATAATAAACAAGTTAAAATCTTAAAAGCTGACAGGAGAACCGTCCCCGTGTCAGGTTTAGCTCTCATTTGAGCGGAAAGGTAATGCAATGAACGAAAAGGGTACATATTATATTTCAACACCGATTTACTATCCAAGCTCCAATCTGCACATTGGTCATACTTACTGCACCGTCATGGCAGATGCTATGGCAAGGTTCAAGAGACTGCAGGGATATGATGTAATGTTCCTGACAGGTACTGACGAGCATGGTCAGAAGATCCAGACCAAGGCGATCGAGAAGGGCGTAACTCCACAGGAATACGTCGATGAAATCGTTGCAGGAATCAAGGACCTCTGGGCAACAATGGAGATCTCATACGATGACTTCATCAGAACAACTGAAGAAAGACACATGACCAGAGTCCAGAAAATCTGGCAGAGAATGTATGAGAAGGGTGACATATATAAGGGCGCATACGAAGGCCTGTACTGCACACCGTGCGAATCATTCTGGACAGAGAGCCAGCTTGTAGACGGTAAGTGCCCTGACTGCGGAAGACCGGTTGAGAAGGCAAGCGAAGAGGCTTACTTCTTCAAGCTGTCAAACTATGCAGACAAGATTCTCAAGCTCTACGACGAGCATCCTGAGTTCCTCGAGCCGGAGACAAGACGTAATGAGATGAGAAGCTTCATCGAGCAGGGTCTTGAGGACCTCTGCGTATCAAGATGCACATTCGACTGGGGTATTCCGGTTCCTAATGATCCTAAGCATGTAATGTACGTATGGGTAGACGCGCTCTCCAATTACGTAACAGCTCTCGGCGGACCGGATGACTGTGAGAAGTTCAACAAGTACTGGCCTGCAGATGTTCATCTGGTAGGTAAGGAGATCGTAAGATTCCACTCCATCATCTGGCCAGCAATGCTGATGAGCGCTGATCTGCCACTGCCAAAGCAGGTCAGAGGACACGGATGGCTGCTCCTCGGCGGAGAGAAGGTATCGAAGTCCAAGGCTTCCAAGGGCGAAGATGTAATCGATCCTGTTATCCTCATCGACCGCTACGGAATCGACGCACTGAAGTACTTCCTCCTGAGAGAGTACACATTCGGACAGGACGGCAACTTCACTAACGAAGTAATGCTGAGAAGAATGAACTTTGACCTTGCCAACGACCTCGGAAACCTGCTCTCAAGAACAGTTTCGATGATCCAGAAGTACTGCGGCGGAATCGTTCCTGCAGCTACAACAAGAGACGAGATCGACGATGAGCTCATCGCACTTGCAACAGGCACAGCATCTAAGGTCGAAGAGAGAATGGACGAGTTCCAGTTCAACCTGGCTCTTGATGATATCTGGAATGTAGTCAGAAGAGCTAACAAGTACATTGACGAGAAGACTCCTTGGGTTCTTGCTAAGGATGAGGCAAGAAAGGCTGAGCTCGATACAGTAATGAGGAACCTCGCAGAGTGTCTCAGGATCGTATCCATCCTCATCGTTCCTTTCATGCACACCACATCAGACCGCATGAGAGAGCAGCTCGGACTTGCTGATGTACCGGCTGTATGGGAAGATGCATTCGAGTTCTATCAGATGGAAGGCAAAGAGGCTCATAAGGGTGAGCAGCTCTTCCCGAGACTCGACATCGACAAGGAACTTGAAGCTCTTTACGCTATCAGCGAGGCTAAGAAGGCTTAATACAAGCTTCATTAAACCTTCAACATAATAGAGTATTCTTAAACAGGGATATTGCGGAGATTGCTATACATAATTCAAACACACGGGATTCATGTATGGAATCTCCGCTTTTCATACAGGAGAGAACATGCTGTTCGACGCACATACACATCTTAATTTTGAAAAACTTACAGACGAAGAGCGCAAGGCTCTTGCGGCGGAGATAGAGGAGTCGGAGCTCGGATACATCGTCGATGTTGCCGACTGCGTATCATCAGCAGAGCAGGCTTTGAGAGACTCAGATGACTACAGCTGGTGCTATGCCGCAGTCGGGATCCATCCGGATCACGCATCTGTGTACACGGATGCTGACATCGAGAGGATCAGGGAGCTTGCTGCTCACCCTAAGGCAATGGCTATAGGAGAGATCGGCCTTGATTTCTACTATGGAACCGACGACAGGGAGGAGCAGCAGGAGCTGTTCCGCAAGCAGATAAGACTTGCGAACGAGCTCAGGATGCCGATCATGATCCATTCAAGAGACGCTAACCAGCTGACTATGGACATCCTCAGGGAAGAGGGAGCTTTCTCCGAAGAGAGGAAGAGATGGTTCCCTCCAAGACCTGCGGCCGGAGCCATGACTGACCCGGAGAAGGCAGGTGAGGTCACATATGATGCCAGAGTTCAGATGCACTGCTACTCAGGATCACCTGAGCAGGCAGAAGAATATATCAGGCTCGGAGCAACGATTTCACTCGGCGGTCCGATCACATTCAAGAACGGCAAGAAGGCTGCCGAGGTCGCAAGGAGGATACCGATCGAATTCCTTCTCTCCGAGACAGACGCCCCTTACATGGCGCCTGAACCTCTCAGAGGCAGACCTAACAAGCCTCACTATGTAGAATATGTTGTCAGACGCATGGCAATGATCAAGGGCATTAGCTATGATGAGTGCTCGCGCATACTGACAGAGAACGGCAAGAGATTCTTCGGAATAGACTGATTAACTGAGATGAGAAGGCACAAGATAATCGATTCCATAATAGACAGCGGCCTGATCCTCGAGGGTTCCTATATCATAGTAGGGATCTCCGGAGGACCGGATTCGCTTTGCCTGCTCCATTCGCTGGCGCAGATCGCAGATTCTTACGATCTTACGCTGATACCGGTTCATGTCAACCACAAGCTGAGAGCCGAGGCGGATGAAGAGGCTGACAATGTCGCGAGGATGTGCGACAAACTCGGGCTTGATGTAGAGTCCTTCGAGGTGAACTGCGAGGACGTTGCCAGAGAAATGAAGGTTTCGACTGAGGAAGCCGGCAGGCACATCAGGTATGAGATCTTCGATGATGTTGCAAGAGATATTGAAGACCAGGGCGTGCAGCGTGAGAAGATAATGATCGCTGTTGCACATAATGCAGATGATCAGAGCGAGACCGTGCTCTTCAGGATACTGAGAGGGACCGGCGTTCATGGACTGGCGGGCATCCCTGTGGTCAGACCTTCGGAAGCAGGCTACATGATAATAAGACCGCTTCTGTTCGTTCCGAGGGCCGACATAGAGCAGTATATCAAGGACAACAAGCTCCATCCTAACATGGATGCCACTAATGAGGGCACTGATTATACAAGGAACAAGATACGCAACGAGCTGATCCCGTATCTTGAGAAGAATTACAATCCTAACATCAGGCAGGCTCTGAGAAGATTTGCCATGATAGCAGAGATGGACGACGCGCTTCTCTCGGATGCAGCCTTCAGTGCTGCGGACGGACATATGATCGTCGACAATGACAGCAGGAGAGTGATTCTGGATATCTCGGATCTCAGAGACAATCCTCCTTCAATAGTGAGCAGGGTCGCAGGATATATCCTTCAGTCTCTCAGGATCGAGATGAACTCGAGCTACGAACTGATGTCTGCAATCATGAATCTCATTTATTCAGACAATCCGTCGGCATCTCTCGACCTTCCTGACGGCTTCAGGGCATACAGAGAGTATGACACTGTCATCTTTGCGGGTGACGATGATGAGATCAGGATCAAGCCAGACGACAGCATCAGGATGTTCCCTCAGGTCCTCATGAGGAAGGACTTCCATCCGGATGAGGACATGATGTATGCTGCATTCGACTTTGACCTGTTCAACAAGGAGTATCCCGGCAGGGTCGGCGAGCTTCAGATGAGGACGAGGCAGGAAGGCGACTACATCCCGATGAAGAGGGGCCGCAAGAAGATACAGGACCTGCTGGTCGATTCCAAAGTAATGAAGAATGCCAGAGACAGTATCCTCATGGTTGCCATAGACAATGAGGTCCTCTGGATACTGCCGAGCAAATACTTCAAAGGCAGGCAGGAACAGGAGAAGGGCAGGTTTTCACCAAAATATCATATTACAGACGCTACAGAACGGGTCCTCCTAATTGAAATAGCAGAAAATATATGATAAAATTTGTGCTCAAGGCACAAATTTGGCCCAACTATTGACCAAATTTTTGATACTTAACAAGACACGTATAGAAAGGAACTATATACCTTGAAGAATTTCGGACGCAGTATTGGAGTATATGTCCTGGTATTCGTTGCGGTTCTCAGCTTATCAATGCTCTTCCGCAATATGGGAACCAACGCTGACTACAAAGAAATCAAATTCTCGCAATTTGCCAGCCATCTTGAGGCAGGCGACTATGAGAAGGTCAGCATCAATGAGAGAGAACTTACAGGTGTCAAGAGCAATGGCGATACAGAGATCGCCTATTCACCATCGGCACTTGAGATCAACTGGCTTGAGAATACTATCCTCTTCCCGATGATCGATGAACACAAGATAGAGCTCGACAGTGACCCGCCTAAGAGTGAGTACAGCCTTATCAATCTGCTGCCTACCATCCTTATGGTAATAGCGATGGGCTTCCTGTTCTACTTCATGATGAGCCAGGGAGGCAACAAGCAGGCATTCCAGTTCGGTAAGAACAGAGCAAGACTTTATAAGAGCGATGCCAAGTCGATCACCTTCGACGATGTCGCAGGTCTTGAAGAAGAGAAGGTCGAACTTTCGGAGATCGTAGACTTCCTCAAGAACCCTATCAAATATGACAAACTCGGCGCAAGAATCCCTAAGGGCGTTCTCCTTGTAGGACAGCCTGGTACAGGTAAGACCTATATTTCAAGAGCTACAGCAGGCGAGGCCGGAGTTCCGTTCTTCACTATATCCGGTTCAGACTTCGTAGAGATGTTCGTCGGAGTCGGTGCTTCCAGAGTAAGAGACCTCTTCAGCGAAGCCAAGAAGAATGCTCCTTGTATCGTATTCATCGACGAGATCGATGCTGTCGGAAGAAGAAGAGGCGCAGGACTCGGCGGCGGCAATGATGAGAGAGAGCAGACACTCAACCAGCTGCTTGTCGAGATGGACGGATTTGACGGCAACCTCGGAATCATCATCCTCGCTGCAACCAACAGACCTGACGTACTCGACCCGGCTCTTCTGAGACCTGGCAGATTCGACAGACAGATCGTTATCGGAATGCCGGATATCAAGGGCAGAGAAGAACTCTTCAGACTCTATACCAAGAACAAGCCTCTCGCAGAGGATGTTTCGCCTGAGATCCTCGCCAAGAGAACACCAGGATTCTCACCGGCTGACATCGAGAACCTCATCAACGAGGCAGCCCTTCTGACTGCAAGACGTAACGGTACCAAGATCAGAATGGATGAGATCGAAGAGGCTACGACCAAGGTCATGGCAGGACCGCAGAAGAAGTCAAGAGTCATCTCTGATGCAGAGAGGAAGCTCACAGCATATCACGAGGCAGGCCATGCTATCGTAATGAGAGCTACACCGGATGCAGATCCGGTACATCAGATCACTATCATTCCTCGAGGAATGGCAGGCGGATTCACGATGTGGCTTCCTGAGGAAGACAGATTCTTCGAGACAAAGGGCCATATGATCAATACTATCAAGCATCTCCTCGGCGGACGTGTTGCAGAGGAACTCAAGCTTGAAGATATTTCGACAGGAGCAAGCAATGACCTCGAGAGAGCTACCGGCATAGCCAGACAGATGATCACTAAGTACGGCTTCAGCGAGAAGCTTGGACCGGTTTCATTCAGCTCCAATGATGAAGTATTCCTCGGAAGAGACTTCTCAACAAGGCAGAACTTCTCTGAAGAAGTCGCAGCCGAAGTCGATCACGAGATCAAGAGACTGCTCGAAGAGTGCTATGCAGAGACCCGCAGGATCCTGCAGGAGAACGATGCAGCATTCGAGAGAGTCGCTCAGGCGCTGCTCCTTGTAGAGACACTCGATGGAGATCAGTTCGAGAGACTGTTCACCGGCGAGATAGATCCGGAGGGAATCAAGCAGGAGGTCGAGGAAGAACTCAGGAACATAGAATCCCGCAACAAGGAAGAGGCTGCAGAGAGCAAGCGCATCGAAGAACAGAAGATGAAAGAGCTCGAAGAGCAAATGAAAAAGCTCCAGGAACAGGCTCGTCAGAATGCAAATGATCCTTTCGGCGGTGATAATAATGATCAGGACTTCCCGGATTTCAGAAGGCCGACTGACAAACGTCAGCCTAAGACCAGCGAAGCTCCTGAAGAAGCTACAGATGATCAGGGTAGGGACGACCAGGAGAACTAGCTTTCAGGCATCAGAAGATGCCTGAGTTACAGAATTATTCAATACAGAGGTAGACCTATTATGAAGATAACAGTTAATGATTGCTTAAAACTCGACGCGTTCCAGGGAAGTCAGCTGCTCACCAGTGTGCAGAATGCTGACAGACGTGTAAGAACCGTTTCAGTTCTTGATGAATCTGATCTCGCAATGGGAGTGGAGAGGAACGGAGTCAGAGATCAGATGGTCATTACACACTTCTGGACAAGCAAGGACGATATCGAGGCTCAGGTCAATGCTGTAAAGGCTCTTGGCATGAAGAATATCAGCGCTCTTGTCATTTATCTCAACGAGAATGGTGTAAGAATGGTCGATCCTAAGGTAGTATCTACTGCAGAAGAAATCGGCCTGCCACTGATCACTATCTATGACACAGGCAAGGTCACCTACGCAATGCTGATCGAGCAGGTCCTGGACAAGATCCTCTACGGACACAACTACAGTGACAATATCCTCAATAATACAATTTATCATCTTCTGAACTTTGAGAAGCACTCAAGCTTTCCGGCAGCTCTCTCTGAGGCTGCCATCCACAATGGCTATCAGGTCGTTCTCATGACAGAGGAGTTCAACCCTATTCTTACAGTAGAGACAAGGCATCAGGTCAAGATCGAGGACGCTGTCCAGACAGCACGCAAGCTCGATGCATTCCATGTCAACACCTTTACAAGGGTTGAGATCGACAGTGTCATCACCTACTGGGGATACATTGAGATCAAGGACAAGAAGTACATTCTTGTCATAGTAGACAATGAGGACAATTATTCAGCAACAGAGATGACCAAGCTTGCTGAGACCATCCAGCTTGCCATCGGAATGTGGAAGTACACACCTGAGAGAGATTCGAGATCCGAATTCATCAAGTCTGCTGTCAGAGGAGATCTCTCCTTCTGCTACACACTGCTTGATGAGGCGGGACTCCGCGGAATGCAGTTTTCCAGCGTTTTCCTGACCAAGGACCTCGGAACAGATGCTGTAATGGACATCCTCGACAAGTATAAGAAGCAGTACGGCTTCTATGCTATGACAGTTACGGATGACAATGAGATCTACGGAATAATCTATTCCGAAGAAGGCCAGGAGAAGGGCGTTTCGGTCAAGAATGCCTGTCTGGATATGTATGAGCATCTCAAGAGCGGCCGCAAGGAGAGCAAGATTTACCATATTACCGGTATCGAGACTCTCGAGGCTGCAGTAGAGGGATTCAGACTCATAACCAAGACAAGAAGATACATGGATACAGTCTTCCCATACAAGAGGGTATTCTCTAAGTATGAGATCTCCATGGTATGCGACTGCGTATTCATGCAGACAGGTTCATCTTCACTCAAGAAGATGTATCTCGATCTTCTCGAACCATTCGAGAGAGAAGTCAGCACCAACAAGGGCAGACTCCTTATGGATACTCTCTCGACATTCGTGCTGGATGCAGGAATGAATAGTAACAAGACTGCAGAGTTCATGAACATCCACAACAATACGGTACAGTACAGACTCAAGAAGGCCAATGAGATTCTCGGCGCTGAGATGACTGCTAACAGAATCATCCCGGGACTTACAATGGCACTCGCCATCAAGAGACTGGAGGAAAAATAAATGCTGCTCGCCATTGACATAGGTAACACAAACGTAGTACTTGGCGTATATGAAGACAAGAAGCTTGTCGAGAGCTGGAGAATGGCTACCGACAACAAGAGATCTGCAGATGAGTACGGAACCATCATCGACATGATGATGAGACATGACGGAATAGATCCTGAGATGATAGACGACATCATCGTATCGACAGTAGTTCCGTCGCTGCTGTTCACAATCGAGCATATGTGCCTCAAATTCTTCGGCAAGAATCCGATCGTAGTCGAGACAGGCATCAAGACAGGTCTCAAGATCAAATATGATGACCCAAGACAGGTAGGTTCAGACCGTATTGTCAATTCAGTAGCGGCTCATCAGAGATACGGCGGCAACCTGATCGTTGTTGACTTTGGAACTGCAACTACATTCTGCTGCGTATCATCTGACGGCAGCTTCCTCGGAGGCGCTATCGCTCCGGGAATCAAGACATCTGCTGCAGCTCTCTTCGAGCATACAGCAAAGCTCCCTAACGTAGACCTCGAACTTCCTGGCAAATTCATCTGCAAGAACACTTCAGAGTCGATTCAGGCAGGTCTTATCTACGGACACATGGGATTTACAGAGCATATGATCAGGGGCATGAAGGCCGAGATGGCAGAGGAGCTCGAATGCGATCCTGCAGAGATCAAGGTCATCGCTACCGGCGGTATGGCTACAATGGTCGAAAGCGGTGTCACATGCATCGACGTCATCGACAGAAGACTGACCCTGGACGGTCTGCAGATGCTCTATGAGAGGAACAAAGGACTCAACAAGAAGAGAGTCCTTCAGGATTAATGAGTATCAGAATAGGAAATACAGAGCTTGGAACGCCTTTCGTGCTCGCTCCGCTTGCAGGCATAACTGATGCAGTTATGCGCAGGCTTTGTGAGGAGCAGGGGGCGTCGCTCACTTATACGGAGATGGTCAGTGCCAAAGGTCTCCATTACGGCGACCGCAAGACCGGCATCCTGACATTTATTCCGGAAGGCTCAGGTCCTGCTGCAATACAGATATTCGGCAGCGAGCCAGATGTAATAGCTGATGCGGCAGCTAAGCTTGACAGTCTCCCTAATGTGATACTGGATATCAATATGGGATGCCCGGTGCCTAAGGTCGTCAGGAACGGCGACGGTTCGGCGCTGATGCAGGACCCGGGGCTTGTCCGAGATGTTGTAAGCGCTGCGGTAGGCGCATCGTCAAAGCCTGTAACAGTCAAGATCCGCAAGGGTTTTACAGAAGACAGGATCAACGCACCTGAGGTGGCATTGGCTGCTGAGGCAGGCGGTGCTGCTGCAGTTGCAGTGCACGGCAGGACACGTTCTCAGTACTACTCAGGCAAGGCCGACTGGGACATAATCCGCCGTGTCAAAGAATCCGTCAGCATTCCGGTCATCGGTAACGGCGATGTAATGACAGCCGAGGATGGCCTCAGGATGATGGATGAGACAGGCTGCGACCTCGTCATGGTTGGACGGGGAGCTATGGGGAACCCTTGGATATTCAGAGATCTCACCAGAGCATGGCGAGGAGAGGAACCTCTCCCGCACCCTTCAGAGCCAGAGCGCAAAGCCATGATGCTGAGGCATCTTGAGATGCTGTGCGATCTCAAGGGAGAGAACATAGGAGTCAAGGAATTCCGCAAATTCGTGGTGTGGTACACCAAAGGAATGAGAGGCGCTGCCCATATAAGAAGGGCAGTCAATGATATAGTTGAACTAGAACAAATGAAAGAGGTTCTTGGCAGTGAGAATTGGCAATAAGAGCAAATTCATAATATGCCTGGTAATGGTGCTGGCCTTCACGCTGGCTTTTTCAGGATGCACGACCTTCGATACCTTCAGGCATACATATTTTGAAGAGGGTTCAGAGGACTCGATGCCTGTAATCACAATAGGCGTCTTCGAGCCGCAGACAGGCAGCAATGCTTCTAAGGGAAGAGACGAGATCAAGGGAATCGAGCTTGCTAACAGCATCTACAGTAATGTTGACGGCTACAAGGTCGTTATCTCCAAGGTCGATACACAGTCCAAAGTAAGCGCTGCAACGACAGCGATCCAGGGTCTTATCGAAATGAAACCTGTAGCGATCATCGGAAGTTCGGGCGAGGCTACTTCTCTTGCTGCATCTGAATATATCGAGGCAGCTGAGATCCCTGCCATCACACCGTCCGCGACTAACCCGCTGATCACACAGACCAATGATTATTATTTCCGCGCATGCATCACTGAGTCCCAGATGGGAGAGGGTCTTGCGGAATATGCATACAAGGAGCTCGGCTCCAGGACCATAGGAATAATAGGTCTCAAGAACGACAGCAGCACAGCATCTGTCATCGACGGCTTCGAAGCCAAGATCAAGAAGCTTGCCGGCAAGAAGAAGAAGGCAATCACATACACAACTGAGATCGCCGCAACCGAAGAAGAGATGAAGACCGCTCTGTCAGAGGTCCGCAAATCAGGCTGCAATGTATGCTTTGCTTCACTCGGTACAGAGGCAATGGATATCTTCTTCACCCTCGCTGAGGAGAAGAAGATGACAGAGGTCACCTACCTGGGCACAAGGAACTGGGGTAATCCTGAGTTCGTACAGATGATGAAGAAGCACCCTGACATCAAGGTCGTATTCCCTTACACATCTGTTATCACAAGCACCGCAGGAAGTGAAGACAATCTGACCGAGGAGGCTCAGAGATTCCAGATAGAGTATCAGAACAGATACGGCAGCGAGGACATCCCGAGCGAGTATGCTGCCCTCGGATATGACTCATACCTGACCATAATCAATGCTATCCATAATGCCAAATCTACTAAGGGTATGGACATCAGGAAGGCCATGCTCGAGCTCAAGGATCTCAAGGGCGTTACAGGAGTGTTCTCCTTCGATGAGGTGGGCAACCTCATACGAACAGTCAATCTATCTACTATCAAGGACGACAAGGTAGTAAGTGAATATGTAACCAAGAGCGAGGCTGAGGCCAAGGCTCTTGATGATATCGAAACAACACAGACCACGGAGGCAAATTAGAAATGGGATATCTCGAAAGACTCGAAACCTACAGAGATGAGATGATCAGGACTCTCGGAGAGTCCGTATCATATCCGAGCGTTAATGCAGATGCGGTAAGGACCAAGGACGGAGAAGTTCTCCCGTTCGGAAGAGGCGTACAGGATGCACTCGTTCACATGCTCGCCAAGGGCGAATCTCTTGGATTCGAGGCTCACAATGTTGATAACTATGCAGGATATGTAGAGCTCAAGGCAGACGACAAGTATGCAGATTCCGCTAAGGAGTTCGCTATTGTAGGTCATCTTGATGTAATGCCTGAGGGTACCGGCTGGGACGGAGATCCGTTCGTAATGACAGAGAAGGACGGATACCTCTACGGCAGAGGAACATCCGATGACAAGGGCCCTGTAGTAGCAAGCATGTACGCGCTCAAGGCACTCAAGGAAGAAGGCGCTGTATTCAAGAGTAATGTCAGAGTTGTATTCGGACTCGACGAAGAGACCGGCAGCACAAGCATCAACTACTATACAGAGCACTGCGGACATCCGGATATGGGATTTACACCGGACGGAGAGTTCCCGGTCGTAAACGGCGAGATGGGAATACTGGTATTTGACCTTGCGCAGAAGCTCAGCACAGGATTTGCAACAGATGACCTGAGACTTACGAAGCTTCAGTCAGGGGAGAGACATAATGCAGTACCTGCTGATGCCAAGGCAGTTATCGCAGGCGACAAGAAGTACTTCGATGCAATAGCTGATCTTGCCGCTGCATATGCACGGGAGACAGGATATACAGTCAGGACCAAGAAGCAGGGCGCATCCCTCGTAGTTGAGACCAAGGGCGTTGCAGCACACGGCGCACATCCGCAGCTCGGCCTCAATGCTATCAGCATCATGATGGACTTCCTCGGAAGAGTCAGCTTTGCCAATGAAGAGCTGAACGATTTCATCAGATTCTACAACGATCATATAGGTTTTGATCTGCATGGAGACAGAATAGGATGCAAATTTGAAGATAATCCTTCAGGACCATTGATTTTTAATGTCGGAGTCGCTAATATAAACGAAGAGTTAGCTACCTTAACTATCGGTATCAGATATCCTGTAACATATACAGAGGATCAGGTAACAGGCGGCATTCAGAGCAGCCTTGAGAACACCTCTATCGGCCTTGTTATAAGAGCAGGCCAGGGCCCTGTATTTATGGATGTTGACACACCGATGGTTCAGGACATGCTCGGCGCTTACAGGGATGAGACCGGAGACAATGAATCAGGAGCAATGGTCATTGGCGGCGGCACTTATGCCAAGAGCGTCAACAATATCCTTTGCTTTGGTGGAATGTTCCCGGGCGAAGAGGATACAATGCATCAGGCTAATGAGAAGTTCTGCATAGAGTCATTCATGAAGATGGCGCGCATCTATGCAAGAGCTATCGCTAAGCTCTGCTGCGAATAACGGAGCAACAGCTCCAGCATAAGACAAATCTGTTTCAGGGCGTGGTGAGAGTCCACACCGGTGGTGATCGCAATCTGCGTAAGTCCACGAGCCGCAAGGCCGAACTGGTGAGAATCCAGTACCGACGGTATAGTCCGGATGAAAGAAACATCACATTACACATCTATTGTAATGAATGGCCTTGATACATGTTATCAAGGTCATTATTAATGCCTGACAGATTCCATCCAATCTAAGACTTATGTTCAGAAGGAGGAATATGTTATGAACACAAGCAAATTCAGTACCGCAATGATCGCGAAGCTCGCAATGATGACAGCAGTATCCCTGGTACTGCTCCTGATCATCAGGATCCCGTTCCCACCGGCACCATTCCTGGTGTATGATCCGGCTGATGTTCCTATCTACATCACCGCATTTGCTTACGGACCTGTAGCAGGACTCATCGTTACACTGATCGTATGCCTCATCCAGGCATTCATGCTCGGAGGAGACGGACTCTACGGATTCCTGATGCACTTTGTCGCAACCGGAATCGTAGCAGTAGTCATCGGAACAATGTACGCAAGATCCAAGACCAGGAAGAGAGCTCTGATCTCACTGGTAGTAGGTGTCATAGTAGCAGTAGTCGTTATGTGCTTTATGAACATTCTTGTAACACCTGCATACATGGGCGCTCCGAGAGAGGCTGTAGTTGCAATGATTCCTACAGTAATCATCCCGTTCAACCTGATCAAGGCAGGCCTCAATGCTTTACTTACATGCATACTGTATAAGAGAGTCAGCGGCTTCCTGCACAGAGATGCTGCAGCAGTCGTACATAATGAAGGATAATTAATAACGATTTGAAAGATATCAGCAAAGGCGTATTCAGACTTAATACAGAGGAAGACACTCGCAGGCTCGGGCTCGAGATAGCCCGGGCCTGTGAACCCGGTGACATCATAGCTCTCATAGGCGACCTCGGAACAGGCAAGACTGCCCTGACGAAGTATATCGCTGAGGGACTCGGAGTCACCGAGGATGTCATCAGTCCGACTTTTACCATAGTGAAGGAGTACAGGAGCGGAAGGCTCCCGCTCTTTCATTTTGATGTATACAGACTTTCGTCCGGAGAGGAACTTCTTGACATAGGAGCAGAAGATTATCTCGAAGGGAAGGGTGTATCTGTGATAGAATGGGCTGACATAGTAGCGGACGTCCTCCCTGAGGATGCACTGATAGTTAGCCTTGAGTACGCAGAGGACGGTAATGCGCGCACCGCCTCGGTAATGTAACAGATGATGAACATATTAGCACTTGAAACAACCGGCAAATTCGGATCCGCTGCTGTCATCAGAGATGACGGCAGTATTTTCGCGTCCGAATCATCTGCCGAGATGAACCATCTTAAGGATATAATCACAATCAGCGAAGAGGCGATCGAAAGAGCAGGGATCAGCAAGAAGGACCTGACACATGTCGCTTCATCGGTTGGACCTGGTTCTTTCACAGGGATCAGGATTGGAGTCACCACAGCAAGGACCCTCGGCCAGGTGCTCGGCATACCTTGCATCAGTGTATCGTCGCTGAGAGCAATGGCAGAGAGAGTACTCGGAAGGGCGGCGGCATCGGATGCTCTTTATGTAGCTGCTATAATCAACGCAAGAAGGCATCAGACTTATGCAGGAGCATGGCAGGTAGCACAGGGCGATAACGGAGAATATGTACTCGAGCCATGCATGGAAGAGAAGCAGTACATGATAGAAGACCTGCTCGCTGATCTTAAGCAGGCGCAGGATGAGACCGGTGGAGTCATCTTCTTCACCGGTGACGGAATTGACGCATATGAGAGCATAATAACAGAGACTCTCGCAGAGGGAACATATATACTCGCAGGTGAGGACATACGTTATCAGCACGCTGAGGATGTAGCCAGGATAGCCCTTGAATATGCCCGCGAGGGCAGGACCACAGGCTACGACGAGATGATGCCTGAGTATATGAGGCTCTCAGAGGCTGAGCAGAGACTCAGGGAAGGCACTCTGAGTGACAAGATAAGACGTACTGTCAGATAGGAGGAGCCATGGAAGACATCACCAGATTCGGGATCCGCAGAGCCAGACTCTTCGATGTGCCGGCAATATCAAGGCTCGAGATGGAGACCTCAGGCACACCATGGAGCTCGGAATCCATCACCAGGGACATCACATCCAATGACAAGGCGTATATGGTAGTCGCTGAGCTTGGAGAGTCCGATCCTGAGAATGGCATACTTGGCGATGTTATAGGCTACGCTGACATGTGGATCGTGGCAGGCGAGGCAGAGCTTAACAACATCGCTATTGACGAGAAGTACAGAGGCCATCACTTTGGTGAGCAGCTGCTCGATCATCTTCTCACAAAGTGCCGTGAGGCAGGCTGCAAGGTCATGAACCTTGACGTCAGGAAGAGCAATCAGGCGGCAATCGCCCTCTATGAGAAGATGGGCTTTGAACGCGTCGGCATCAGGCCACGCTACTACAGGAACAACAAGGAAGACGCCATCCTCATGACTAAGTACATCGGGGATGTAGAAGTAGAATACACAGTAGATATAGAATAGATATCCGGAAGGATTACATGAAGAACGTCAAACACTTAACACTTGGAATAGAGACCAGCTGTGACGAGACCGCTGTCAGCGTCGTCGCGGACGGACGCGAGATCTTAAGCAACATCATCAGCTCGCAGATCAGCATTCATACAGAGTTCGGCGGAGTTGTACCGGAGATCGCCTCAAGACGCCATCTCGAGAACATCAATGATGTCATAGATGCGGCTCTCCGTGAGGCGGATGTGACTCTCGATGAGATAGATCTTATCGGCGTTACATACGGTCCGGGACTCGTAGGCGCACTGCTGATCGGAGTCGCTGCAGCCAAAGCGATCGCTTTCGCGTGCGACATCCCGCTCGTCGGCGTCAATCACATGCACGGCCACATCGCTGCAAACTATCTTGAACATCACGAGCTCGAGCCTCCTTTCATGGCTCTGGTCGTATCCGGCGGTCATACGAATATAGTGAACGTGCCTGACTACAACAAATGCGACAAACTCGGCGGAACAAGAGACGATGCGGCAGGCGAGGCATTCGACAAGGTCGCAAGAGTCATCGGACTCGGTTATCCCGGCGGCCCTAAGATCGACAGAGCCGCTAAGAACGGCAACCGGGACGCCATCGAGTTCAAGAGAGTATATCTTGAACCGGGCAGCTACGATTTCAGCTTTTCAGGTCTCAAGACACAGGCTCTCAACTACCTGAATACAGAGAAGCAGGCAGGAAGAGAGATCAATGTGAATGATGTCGCGGCAAGCTTTCAGGAGGCTGTCGTAGAGGTCATCGCAGACAAGGCAGTCCATGCAGCTAAGGAATTCGGCCAGAAGAGAATAGTAATGGCCGGCGGAGTTGCATCCAACACAAGGCTCAGAGAACTCATATCTGAGAAAGCTTCAGCAGCAGGCATAGAAGTTCTCAGACCGTCTCCGGTACTTTGCACCGACAACGGTGCGATGATCGCATCAGCAGCATATTACGCATACAGAGCAGGCGAGAGATCAGGTTATGATCTCGATGCAGTGCCTGCACTCGAATTCTGATTATACAACTACAAGGAGCAGATAATTAATGCTTGTATTATCCGGCAAGGACATCAGTAAGGCTTACGGAACTGACATCATACTAGAAGATGTCAGTTTTGGCGTGAGCAAAGGTGACAGGATAGGTATCGTCGGTCCGAACGGTTCGGGCAAGACGACCCTCCTCAATATCATCACAGGCGCCCTTGAGCCGACTTCAGGCAATATATATATCCGCAATGACTACAGCATAGGATATCTTAAGCAGAAGAACATCTTCTTCTCCGGCGGAACTGTCATCAGCGAGGCAGAGAAGACATTCGAGCACTTCTTCGCAATGGAGAAGGAGATCGAGAAGCTTCAGATGAGGATCGCAGATCACGAGAGCAGCAGCTTTGACAGGGATCTAGCGAGATACACAGAGCTCATCGAAGATTATGAGAAGCAGGGCGGATATACCTACAGGAGCGAGCTCTCAGCAGTTCTCAGGCACATGGGCTTTGACGAGGAATCCCAGAACAAGAAGATAGAGGTCCTCTCGGGAGGTGAGCGCACAAGGCTCGCGCTCTCATGCATGCTCCTTCGCAAGCCTGACATACTCATCCTCGACGAGCCTACCAACCACCTCGACCTGAGGATGCTGGCATGGCTTGAGACATACCTCAAGAACTATCAGGGGACTTTGCTCGTCGTATCTCACGACAGATACTTCCTCGATAAGATCGTTAACAGGATATTCGACATGAGCGGTGGCACGCTCTATGCATATACAGGCAACTACTCGGAGTATCTGGTCAAGAAGGCGGAGCGCCTTGAGGCCATGAGACGTGAGTATGAGAAGCAGCAGGCTGAGATCGCCCGTCAGGAGGAGATGATCAGACGCTTCAAGCAGCACGGAACCGAGCATCTTGCCAAGAGAGCAAGATCGAGGGAGAAGAGGCTTGCTCATGTGGAGCTGCTTGAAAAGCCTGAGCTCATGAACACCAGGATGAAAATCAGCTTTGAGGCTGATTACAAGAGCGGCGGCGAAGTCATAACTGCAGAAGATCTCAGCAAGAGCTATGGCGACAGAAGACTCTTCAGGGACGTGTCCTTCGATGTAAGGAAGGGCGAGAGAGTCTGCATCATCGGTGACAACGGTATAGGCAAGACCACACTCCTTAGGATCCTCATGGAGAAGGAAGCCGCAGACACCGGCTATCTAAGGATCGGGTACAATGTCAACTTTGGCTACTACGATCAGGGTCAGATGATGCTCGACGACAACGAGACTGTTCTCGGCGAGATGAAGAACGCTTACCACCTCTATTCAGACACCGAGATGAGATCTCTGCTGGGAAGATTCCTGTTCAGAGGAGATGATGTCTTCAAGCAGGTCAAGGATCTCTCCGGAGGTGAGAAGGCCAAGCTGTCTCTTCTCAAGCTGATGCTGTCAGGTGCGAATACTCTTGTCCTGGACGAGCCGACCAACCACCTTGACATCGAGTCGAGAGAGATCGTTGAGGATGCACTGACTGAATTTGGCGGAACCCTGATCATCGTATCCCACGACAGATATCTGCTGACCAAGATCCCTGACAGGATACTCGAGCTCACTCAGGACGGAATGGTCGAGTACAAGGGTAACTTCGAGTACTATGTAGAGAAGAACTCGGCTGATGCAGCGGAGGACGAGGCAGAGACTTCGAAGAAGCCTTCAGGGTCAGCTGCCCGCTCAGAGCTTGAGGTCACTTTGCAGGAAGTCAGGTCATCAGAGGCAGAGCGCAAAGCCAAGAAGCAGGCTGAAGCCGACGAGAGACGCAGAGCAAGGCAGTCGGATGAGATCGAGAGCAGGATACATGAGCTTGAGGGCATGATCGCAGACATAGAGGAGTCAATGACTGATACAGACAGGGCGGGAGACTTCGAATGGATGCAGGAACAGTCTGAGCTTATGGCAACATATGAAACAGAAATCTCAGAATTGTACGATAAATGGATGGAACTTCAATAACTTTGTGAAATATTCTACTTAATAGTTGAATTATTTTCGCTTTGTATTTTATAATTAATGTCGATAATTAAATCTATCTAATAAAGGAGCTAACTATGGTATTTGAAAAAGTTAAACAGCTGATCGTTGAACAGCTTGATGTAGATCCAGAGAGCATTACAATGGATACAGACTTCATGAAAGACCTCGAAGCAGATTCCCTTGATGCTGTAGAGATCATTCTTGGTGTAGAGGACGAATATGGCCTTGAGATTCCTGATGAAGTAGCAGAGAACTTCACTAAGGTAGCAGATATCGTTAACTATATCGAGGCAAATAAATAATCCTGCTGAATAGATAACGGACGGCGCGTATGCGCTAATTCATTCAGCGTAAGGAGAAGGGGTAAGACATGAGCAATAAGCCTAAAGTGTCAAATGCAATTATAAGAAGACTGCCTAGATACAGAAGATATCTCGGACATCTTCAGACCAGGGGAGTCAGGAAGGTTTCATCTAACGAACTCAGTGAGATGATCGGCTATACAGCATCTCAGATCAGACAGGATCTGAATACATTCGGGGAATTTGGACAGCAGGGATATGGCTATGAAGTTGACAAGCTCTACAAGGAGATCAACAAGATCCTTGGGCTTGACAGAGAATATAAGACAGTAGTAGTTGGTGTTGGTAACCTCGGACAGGCTATTACGAACTACACATATTACTACAAGATCGGATTCAACATTATGGGATTGTTTGATATCAATCCTAAGATCATCGGCAACTGGATCAACGATGTTGAGGTTATGGATTGTGCTGAGCTTGAAGAGTATGTCAGAAGAGAGAACATCGATATCGGCATCATCTGTGTTAACAGAGAGAATGCTCAGGATGTAGCTGACAAACTTGTAGCAGGCGGAGTACGCGGCATCTGGAACTTTGCACCGATCGATCTGGTCGTACCATCTGATGTAGCGCTTGAATCAGTACACCTTTCGGACAGCCTTCACGCTCTCTCTTTCATGATCAAGAGCAAGTCAGAGCAGGCAGCTGAGAAGTAATCATTCAGTACTAATAACGCAAACAAAAATCCCGTAGCGTGAGCTACGGGATTTTCGGTAAATCCATAAAGGATGTAAGTCTTAAGACTTATGCCTCAGCAGGTGCTCCTACAGGGCAGTTAGCAGCGCAAGCACCACAGTCGATGCAAACGGACTCATCGATTACGTAAGGTGTTCCCTCGGAAATAGCCTCAACAGGGCAGCCAGCTGCACAAACGCCGCAACCGATGCAATCATCAGAAATCTTATATGCCATTATAGTCTCCTCCTTCTTATAAGAATATATCTACATCGCAAGTATAGCACGCAGATAGTTAAATGTAAATAATTTAAAAAAGTTGAAGAATGCACATTCAGAGGTGCAGATAAGCATGAAAATAGTATCATTTACAGGTAAGAGCGGAACAGGAAAGAGCTACCAGGCAACTCAGCTGGCGCAGAGCAGAGGCTTTGATGCCATCATTGATGACGGCCTCCTGATCTATAAGGGACAGATAGTAGCAGGTACTTCCGCCAAGAAATGCGCATCCAAGGCAGCAGCCATGAGAACTGCTCTTTTCAACTATGATGACCACAGGGACGAGGTTATCAGCGCAATAGTCAGATATAAGCCTGAGAGCCTGATGATAATCGGCACATCTGACAAGATGACCAATATCATAGCTTCCCAGCTCGGACTTCATGAGCCTGACGAGAGGATCTACATCGAGGATGTCACAACAGAGGAGGACAGGGCACTTGCGGCACATCACCGCAATGACGAGGGCCAGCACGTAATCCCGGCACCTGTCGGACAGCTGAGAAGAGACTTTGCCGGCTACTTCATGAATCCTCTCAAGATGTTCTGGGACAAAGCCATCGGTAACGCTGTCAGCGGGGACCCCGGCAAGGACGATGACGGCCCGACCGACCGTACAGTCGTAAGGCCTCAGTTCAGCTACTTTGGCACTTTCACGATAAGTGAACAGGTTATCAGGGACATCATCAGGATCGCGGCAGAGAAGTACAGCGACAAACTCGTAGTTGCGAACAGAATGAGTAACGGCAAGCAGCACAACATGTCGGTCACTATCGATGTCAGGGCGCTCAAGGATCCCGGGACGATCGATAGCTGCGTCGCACTTCAGAATGATGTGTATCAGGCGATTGCTAACATGACGGCTTTCACGATCGACAGCGTCAATGTCAGGATCAGCGATATCGCGCGTGACTATGATGATCTGCACTCGCGCAAACTTCACTAGACGGAGCATTACAGATAAATGAGAACTATCGTATTTGACAATATCAGGGATCTGGAGCTCCCGCACGTATTCGAGTGCGGCCAGTGCTTCAGATGGGTGCCTGCAGGGGACGGCACCGGTGACTATATAGGTGCTGCAGGGTCATATGCAGCAAGAGTTGGCATTACCGGAGACGGCGGCACAAGGTCTCTTGTGATCGAGGCGACCGGCGGAGATGAAGACTTCTGGCGGAGCTACTTTGACCTCGATACGGATTACTCAGAGATCAAATCAACCCTGATAACCAGGGAGCCCCTGATCGCTGCTGCGGCAGAATACGGCAGCGGAATCAGGATCCTCAACCAGGACCTCTTCGAGACGATCATTTCGTTCATTATTTCTCAGAACAATAACATCCCGAGGATCAGGAAGAACATCGAATCGATCTGCTCGAAGTACGGCGAGTATATAGGCGAGGCTTTCGGAAGAGAGTGGTACGCATTCCCAACGCCGGAGGCGCTTGCGGCAGCAGAGGTCAGCGACCTGATGGATCTCCGGCTTGGCTACAGAGCGGGGTACATCAAAGCGGCAGGAGAACGCTTTTGCAGCTGCGAGAGGCCAAAGTGCAGGGAGGAAGTCCTCGAATACCTCGGCATAGGACCTAAGGTCGCGAACTGCATCATGCTGTTCGGTCTGAGGCAGACTGACGCCTTCCCGATCGACACCTGGGTCAAGCACATAATGAATGACATGTACGGCTTCGAAGAGAAAGATGCCAGAGGAATGGCTGCGTTTGCAGCGGACAGATTCGGAGCTTATGCGGGATATGCCCAGCAGTATCTGTTCTATTATTACAGAGACCGCAGCAAGAACTGAAAACATTGAAAAATATTGAAAATCCATCCAAAGCCCTCACTTCCGGAGGGCTTTTTGAGTGACGATTTCTTCACACAATTAAGTGTTGACATTACATATGGGGATGAGTAGAATAATAAAGGTATTTGGCACTCGAACGATAAGAGTGCTAACAAAACAGACATAAGAACAGAATATCAGGAGGCAATAATATGAGCATCGGAATCAAGCCACTCGGAGCAAGAGTTGTAATAAAGAAGATGGAAGCTGAAGAGAAGACAGAGGGCGGACTGCTCCTTTCAGGCAGCGCCAAGGAGAAGCCACAGCAGGCAGAGGTCCTTGCAGTTGGTCCTGGAACTAAGGACGAGCCAATGGAACTCAAGGTAGGCGACATCGTAATCTTCAGCAGATACGGTGGCAATGAGCTCAAGTATAAGGGTGTTGAATATACTATCATCAATCAGAAGGACATCCTTGCTACAGTAGAGTAACAAGAACGTTAAATAAGACTCACAGGAGGATATAGATACAATGGCTAAGGAATTATTTTACGGCGAGGATTCAAGAAGAAAGCTGCTTGCCGGAGTAGACAAGCTGGCAGACACAGTTAAGATCACACTCGGACCTAAGGGACGTAACGTTCTGATCGAGAAGTCCTACGGTTCACCGCTGATCACCAACGATGGTGTAAGCATCGCAAGAGAGATCGAGCTCGAGGACCAGGTAGAGAACATGGGAGCTCAGCTCGTTAAGGAAGTTGCTACTAAGACCAACGATGTAGCAGGTGACGGAACAACAACAGCTACACTGCTCGCACAGAGCATCATCAGAGAAGGCTTCAAGAACGTTACAGCCGGAGCTAATCCGATGATCCTCAAGAAGGGTATCAGCGAGGCAGTAGAGGCTGCAGTAGCATACCTCAAGGACGCTGCTAAGCAGGTAGATGACAAGGCTGCTATCGCACAGGTTGCATCAGTATCTGCTAACGATGCTGAGATCGGCGAGCTCATCGCTGAGGCAATGGAGAAGGTCGGTAAGGACGGCGTTATCACTGTTGAAGAGTCCAAGACACTCGGAACATCTCTCGATGTAGTTGAAGGACTTCAGTTCGACAGAGGATACCTCTCACCATACATGGCTAACAACGAGAAGATGGAAGCTGTCATGAACAAGCCTTACATCCTTCTCACAGACAAGAAGATCAGCAACATCCAGGACATCATCCCACTGCTCGAGTCCATCATGAAGGCAGGAAGAAGCCTTCTGATCGTAGCTGAGGACGTCGATGGCGAGGCTCTTGCTACTCTCGTACTCAACAAGCTGAGAGGAACACTCGATGTAGTTGCAGTCAAGGCACCTGGCTTTGGCGACAAGCGTAAGGCAATGATGGAAGACATCGCTATCCTGACAGGCGGCGTTGTTATTTCAGAGGAACTCGGATATGAGCTCAAGGAGGCTACTCCTGACATGCTCGGACAGGCTGAGACAGTCAAGGTCAACAAGGACAACACTGTTATCGTAGGCGGAGCAGGCAGCAAGGCTGACCTCAAGGCAAGGATCGCACAGATCAGAGCATCCATCGAAGATACAGATTCAGAATACGACAAGGAAAAGCTCCAGGAGAGACTTGCTAAGCTCTCCGGCGGCGTAGCTGTTATCAATGCTGGCGCTGCAAGTGAGACAGAGCTCAAGGAGAAGAAGCTCAGACTCGAGGACGCTCTCAACGCAACTAAGGCTGCTGTTGAAGAGGGTATCGTAGCAGGCGGCGGAGTAAGCCTTATCAGAGCTATCGCTGCAGTCAAGGAATACGCTGACAAGCAGGAAGGCGATATGAAGACTGGCGCTAAGATCGTTGAGAGAGCTCTTGAGGAGCCTGTAAGACAGATCGCAACTAACGCCGGATTCGACGGAGCTGTTATCGTAGCTGAGGTCAAGAAGGCTGAGGGCAATGTAGGCTTCAATGCTGCTAACGAGAAGTACGAAGACATGATCAAGGCTGGTATCGTTGACCCGGTCAAGGTTACAAGATCAGCTCTTCAGAATGCTGCATCCGTTGCAGGAATGCTCCTGACAACAGAGGCTGGCATCACACAGATCAAGGAACCAGAACCACCAATGCCACAAGGCGGCGGAATGGGTATGATGTAGAGGCGTTGCCGTAAGGAAGAATGCGGAGGCTGAGCTCCTCCGATAGGATCAATCAATTATGTGATAAAGGAGTGCTCGTATGGGCGCTCCTTTTTTATATGAGAAATTTGTTGGACAGCTGCAAAAGTTAGCGATCTCTAATTCTTGAAAAATGCTTGATTTGCCCATTTTTAGTGATATATTAGTGCTGTGAAGCCATATTTTGGCTGAAAGTTAGACCAGGCTAACGTTACAATAGTGTGACAATTTCAATCCCCTAATTAATTATAGACAGGTATAGAACCAGAAAGAGGTGAATAATGGCGACTGTACTCAAGGAACCATCAAGAACTTTCAATGAATATCTTCTTATTCCGGGATACTCCAGTGCGGATGCAAGACCGGAGAATGTTTCACTCAGAACTCCTGTTGTTAAGTTCAGGAAGGGAGAGGAACCTGCACTCAGCATGAACATTCCTCTTACATCAGCTGTAATGCAGGCTGTATCTGATGATAATCTGGCTGTTGCCCTTGCGAAGGAGGGTGGTATCTCCTTCATCTTCGGATCCCAGTCGATCGAGAGCCAGGCTGCAATGGTAAGAAGAGCCAAGAGAGTTAAGGCAGGATTCGTACCTAGCGATTCCAACTTAAGGCCGGACGCAACACTTCATGATGTGATCGAGCTCAAGGCTGAGAAGGGTCACTCAACAATCGCTATCACAGAAGACGGAACATCCGAAGGCAAGCTCCTCGGAATCGTCACTAGCAGAGACTACAGGCTTTCAAGAATGAACCTGGACACCAAGGTTTCTGAGTTCATGACACCATTTGACAAGCTGATCTACGGCAAGGATGGAATCACTTTGTCAGAAGCTAACGATATCATCTGGGACAACAAGCTCAACCAGCTGCCTATCGTAGACGACAACCAGAGACTTACTGCATTTGTCTTCCGTAAGGACTACGACTCACACAAGGAGCATCCGAATGAACTCCTCGACGCTGACAAGAGATATGTTGTCGGTGCCGGAATCAACACAAGAGACTTCAAGGAAAGAGTTCCGGCTCTCCTCGATGCAGGCGTAGATGTTCTGACAATCGACTCATCTGAAGGTTATTCAGAGTGGCAGGCAATCACACTCAAGTGGATCAGAGACACTTACGGTGATACAGTCAAAGTCGGTGCAGGTAACGTTGTTGACGCTGACGGATTCAACTTCCTCGCAGACTGCGGCGCTGACTTTATCAAGATTGGTATCGGTGGCGGATCCATCTGCATCACAAGAGAGCAGAAGGGTATCGGAAGAGGACAGGCTTCGGCAGTTCTCGAGGTAGCTCAGGCCAGAGATGAGTACTACAAGAAGACCGGCGTATACATTCCGATCTGCTCAGACGGCGGAATCGTTTATGACTATCATATGACACTCGCACTCGCGATGGGCGCAGACTTCATCATGCTCGGCAGATACTTTGCCCGCTTCGAAGAATCCCCATCAAGAAAGCTGATGCTTAACGGCAGCTACGTCAAGGAGTACTGGGGCGAAGGTTCTTCAAGAGCCCGCAACTGGCAGAGATACGACCTCGGCGGAGATGCTAAGCTCAAGTTCGAGGAAGGCGTTGACTCATACGTACCTTATGCAGGTCTGCTGCACGACAACGTTCAGCTCTCACTCATGAAGGTCAAGTCAACAATGTGCAACTGCGGAGTCCTCAACATTCCGGACTTCCACAAGAACGCCAAGCTGACACTCGTTTCGGCTGTAAGTATCGTAGAGGGCGGAGCACACGATGTAATCCTCAAGGACGTTTCAGTCAGAGGAACATCCGACAGATAAATAGCAATCAATTAACTCTTTCATAATACGGAGGTACATAGATGGGTAACATGAGACCGGAAACAATGGAACGTATCACAACACGTGCACTCGCTGACAAGTTCATCGAGGAGCAGCTCGCTGAGATCAAGGCTCAGGTAGGAGACAAGAAGGTTCTTCTTGCACTCTCCGGCGGCGTTGATTCAAGTGTAGTAGCTGCACTGCTGATCAAAGCAATCGGCGACAACCTTGTATGTGTACACGTCAATCACGGCCTCCTCCGTAAGGGAGAGCCTGAGATGGTAATCAAGGTATTCAAGGAAGAGCTCGGAGCTAACCTTATCTACGTTGACGCAGTTGACAGATTCCTCGACAAGCTCGCAGGCGTTGATGATCCTGAGACAAAGCGTAAGATCATCGGCAAGGAGTTCATCGATGTATTCGCAGAAGAGGCATCCAAGCTTGAGGGAATCGAATTCCTCGGACAGGGAACTATCTATCCTGACATCCTCGAGTCAGACGGAGTCAAGGCTCACCACAACGTAGGCGGACTCCCTGAGGATCTGCAGTTCGAACTCGTAGAGCCAGTAAAGTTCCTCTACAAGGACGAGGTAAGAGTAGTCGGATATGCACTCGGACTTCCTGACAGCATGGTTTACAGACAGCCGTTCCCAGGACCAGGACTTGGCGTAAGATGCACAGGCGCAATCACAAGAGACAGACTTGAAGCTCTCCGTGAGGCTGATGCTATCGTAAGAGAAGAAATCGGCAAGATGGAGCAGACACCATGGCAGTACTTCGCAGTAATTCCTGACATGAAGTCCACTGGTATCAAGGATGGCAAGAGATACATGGGATGGCCTGTAATCATCAGAGCTATCAACACTGTAGACGCAGTAACCGCACAGTCTGTTGAGATTCCTTGGGAGATGCTCAAGACCATGAGAGACCGCATCATCGAGACCGTACCTGGAGTCAACAGAGTAATGTGGGACATCTCAGACAAGCCAGTAAGCACAATCGAGTGGGAATAGTGCAGAGTGGAAAGCCAGATTGCTGGACCCGTTGGAATTACTGCGTTACAGCGATCGCCAAAAATCCCGTGATACTATTTTGATACTAAAATAACCTCAAAAATCCATATACGCCGGAGTGCTACATTTTTAAGCACTTCGGCGTTTTTTTCTTGTCTTGAAACGTGTAGAGATTCGCACATTTCTAATCTGGTGAGACATAAGATAAACTATGCTCAGAAATAAGTCAAGGAGGTGTCCGGACATGTTCAGGCCTAAGTATAAATTCAGTTATGACGAAATAAGAATCATAGTAATGGCTCTTGTAGAGCTTAAGAACCAGCTGATCGCAGAAGGCAGATATACAGATGCTGTAGATGACCTTCTTGTTAAGTTCGTTGATTAGTATGCTCCTTTCAGCTCCGGCTGTTATACATGGCTCTGCACACAGGGTGCAGGGCTTTTATATTACAGCCGGAGATATCCGGGGAAAGGACCACATTATGACAAAAATAATTGATTTCAAGAAGTCTATTGTAAAAAAGGGAAAGAAGGAGAAAGCAACGGATGATGAATTCTATGCAGAGATAAATCAGACAAAGGATCTGATCCCGTTCACATTTGATGCAGACACGCCGGAAATCGAAGAGCTGTCTTCAGTGATTGCATACACCATTGCTGTGAGATCCGCGGTACGGTTCATGACTATTTCAGAATGTATGGATGAAGCCAGTATTCGTAAGATCCTTTCGACCATCGAAGAGATGCCATCCCGCGAAGCTGTAAAGATGCTGCAAGCACTATTTGTCGCTGACGGCATGATTTTAGAATCAGAAGATCTTGATCTTATCATCCTGATAATCGATAAACTTTCTTCAAAATCAGAATCGTCTGAGAACTTAGCTGTCAGGGAAGTAAGCATCGATGTGATCGATCCCAGTCCTTACTACCCGTTCCGGATCGAGGATGATGAGGACATAGAAAATCTATCAGTTTCGATATTGATATATGGACAGATAACGCCAGCAATCGTTAGAGAAAAAGCAGACGGAAGGTATGAGATGCTTGTGTTAATATAAAAGCAGTCGAAATACATGGGAAAGACATGCTCAAATCTCAGCTTTGTGAGGGAAATCATTATGGAAATCGAATGGATCGATGGTTTTGAAATTAAGACGGCTATTGGAAGCGACGAGCTCGTAATATCCGCAAACAAAGAGGGGTTACTTTCACTAGCCAAGCATCTGACGGCTCTTGCGGATGGAGTACCGGGAGATCATATTCATTATGATGTGCACAATTCTCTCGAAGAAGGCTCTGCAGATTTGATTATTGAAAAAGCTCTTCCGGAAGACAATGATCCTGATGAGGACATTCATGATCCGTGTCTGCGTTTTCAGAGGTGACAAAGTTCAATGAGTTTCAGATATTTCAATGATGAGGGACCGGGAACATTCGAATGGGATTATGTTCTCGGCGGTAACACAACAGGCTTATTTCCGGAGGAGACTCATTACGAAGTGGACGGAAATACTCTTCTTGAAGTGATCTTCAGACATACCGGAGGCAACAAGTTTGAACCTGTTTATGGAGATAACTGGGAGATAAATAACATCAGTGAGATACGACGTTTCGGAGGGTCAAGAACCTTTACCTTTGACCAGGGGACAGGGCACTTCAAGGCAACAGTAAACGAGAAACTATCAGAAAAATATGGTCTTCTGATAGTAGATTTGGTTGAGTTGAGATAATAAATATGTCAAATACAGCAAAGAAAATAGCGAGGATCCGTACAGGAGGGCAAAGTGGTGCTGACAGAGCAGCAATGGATTTTGCCAGAGAACATAATGTTCCTTTGTGCGGATGGTGCCCCAAGAATGGATGGGCAGAGGACTATACAGTTGCTCCCGGGCTCCTTAATGACTATCCGGAGCTAATAGAGACACCTTCAGAAGGAACAGAACAACGGACAAAATGGAATATGCGCGACTGTGATGCGATCCTCACTATCCTGCCTGAAGGCGCATATGATTCTCCCGGGACTGACATAGGATTGCAGGAGGGTGAAGCATTCAGCAAGCCGATGTTTACTGCAAAAGGTCTGAATGATGTACCAGATGTCATCCGCTGGGTCAGAACTCTGCCTGAAGAAACAGAATTGTGTATCGGAGGTCCTCGCGCCAGCGAATGGACGGAAGCATATGAAACTACAAAAGCTGTTCTTGAATCATTACTTGAATTCATTTAGAGGGAGTTCAAAAGCAAAATGAAATTATTTCTTACAAGCAGTCCTATAGGAACATACAGAAGTGATGAACCATTAACCTACAGTGGCTTCAACCCTGCTAACGGGATGGTGGAAGAACTGAAACGATATTGGAAGGATGATTCACAATGCCTTCTTATTTCTGCGTTTCCTGATGAATATGAATTTAATGACAGGATGAGGGCAGACTTCTATCACATAATCAGAGATACAGGGTTGTCGATACATGGCATAGATATATGTGATCTCAGGAACGGAAAAGAAAAAGCTGCAGACCTATTGAGATATGATTTTGTCATATTGGGAGGAGGACATGTCCCGACAGAGAGTGCTTTTTTCAAAAGCATCAGTCTTGAGGAAAGCTTCTCCGGATTTGATGGCATCGTGATGGGTATCAGTGCAGGTACTATGAACTGTGCACGGATCGTCTATGCGCAGCCAGAGCTTTCGGGAGAAGCAACAGATCCTGCTTATGAGAGATTCATACCGGGACTTGGTATAACAGAATACAATATCCTGCCGCACTACAATGCTGTGAAAAATGATATCTTAGACGGCATGCGCCTGATAGAAGATATAACATTTGGAGACAGCTTTGGGCACACATTCTACGCGATCACAGATGGCAGCTATCTTCTCCAGACTGAGGACTTCGCTGAAATACGCGGAGAGGCATATATGATCCGCGATGGCAGGATAGAACAGATATGTACTAATGGAGATGTATTCAGATTATAGGGACGAAGAGATGGAGCTGTTTGATGTAGTCGATGAAAAAGGAATACCTACTGGTGAGATCATAGAAAGAAGTGAGGCCCACGAAAAGGATATCCCTCACAGGACTGCTCATGTCTGGGTTGTCAGAATGAAAAATGGTAAACCGCAGGTGCTTTTGCAGAAGAGGGCAGCCGGCAAGGAAAGCTTTCCCGGCTGCTATGATACGTCCTCAGCAGGACACATACATGCCGGAGACGAGCCGCTGGAATCTGCACTTCGTGAGCTCGAAGAAGAACTCGGAATAAAAGCGAATGAATCTGATCTGTCTTATGCAGGTATATTCCATTCTCATTATGAGAAAATATTCTATGCAAAGCCTTTCAGAGATAACGAAATAACGTTCGTCTATGTATATAATAAACCTGTAGAAATTGATAATCTGACACTGCAGGAGGATGAGGTGGAATCAGTAAAGTGGTTCGATGCGGATTATGTTCAGGCAAAAGTCAATCCCCCGAGAGATGAATTATTCTGTGTACCGAGAGAGGGGTTTAGCTTAGTGAATGAATGGATGATGAATAATATGAAAATCTGAGACGGAGGCGGTCATAGATATTTTCATTAAGCTGATTGTGATGATGGATTTATAAGACAGTAAATGATAATATTAGGGAAAATATCATCTGTTTTATGAAGAACTTCAAAAACTAAACTCCGCACAGAATATACAAGGAGGAACCTATGATCTACACCGTTACATTCAATCCTGCAATCGACTATATTGTCAGGATGGATAAGCCGCTTGAACCGGGAATGACAAACAGATCCGCATCTGAAGACTGCTTCTTCGGGGGAAAAGGCATCAACGTCTCCACAGTTCTCAAGAATCTCGGGATTGAGAACACAGCTCTCGGATTTGCTGCCGGATTTACGGGAGAAGCAATCGTTGACAGCGTGAACAGCAAGGGCATTATTGCAGACTTTATAATGCTCAAGGAAGGCATCTCCAGAATCAACGTCAAGCTCAAAGGCGAAGAGGAGACAGAAATCAACGCACAGGGGCCGGAGATCAGCAAGGAAGCTTTCGAAGAACTTCTGTGCAAACTTGATAAACTGCAGGAAGGTGATGTCCTCATACTGGCGGGAAGCATCCCGAACTCGCTGCCTAGTGATGTTTACGAAATCATCCTTGAGAGACTCTACGGCAAAGGCGTTATGTTTGTGGTTGATGCCACCAAGGATCTGCTTCTCAAAGTTCTCAGATTCAATCCGTTCCTTATTAAGCCTAACAATCACGAGCTTGGTGAAATGTTCGGAACAGTGCTCAAAACAGACCAGGAGATAGAGGAACACGCCAGAAAACTTCAGGATATGGGAGCGAGGAATGTTCTTATTTCAATGGCCGGTGATGGTGCGATGCTCATAACCGAGGATGGGCAGAAATTCCGTGTAGGCGTGCCTAAGGGAAAAGTCAAGAATTCTGTTGGTGCCGGAGATTCGATGGTTGCGGGCTTCGTCGCAGGATATATGAAGACTCAGGATTACCGTGTGGCTCTTAACATGGGAACCGCAGCAGGTAGTGCAACTGCATTCTCCGATGATCTGGCAACAGGAGATCTTATTCTCAGTATTTACGAAACGCTGTGAATATGGGCATAGCTGTTTCGTTACAATTATTTTATAGGAGAGGTCAGAGGAAAAAATGCGCTAAGCGCGGAAAGGGAAAAATGAAAATAACTGATTTACTCAAAAAAGAAGGAGTTAGCCTGAATCAGAAAGCTGCTGATCAGAACGCAGCAATCGATATCATGGTCGATCTTCATGATAAGGTTGGAAACCTTAACGACAAGGCAGCATTCAAAGCTGCTATCGAAGCCAGAGAAGCAAAAGGCTCTACAGCTGTAGGCATGGGAATTGCTGTTCCTCATGCAAAATCTGCATCGGTCAAGCAGCCTGGTCTTGTTGCTATCACAGTGCCTGAAGGAGTAGATTACAAGGCTCCGGACGGACCAAGCAACCTTCTCTTCATGATTGCAGCACCGGATGGAGCTGCTGACACACATCTCGAAGTGCTTTCCAAACTCATGACTATGCTCATGCACCCGGAATTCACAAAGTCACTCGTAGAGGCTAAGACTCCTGAAGAGTTCCTGAGCCTCATAGACGCACAGGAAGCTGAGCGTGATAAGAAGGAGGAGAAAAAGGCAGAGGCAACTGCTCCTGCTGCAGCTGCAGAAGCAGAGCCTGCAAAGGCAGCTAAACTCCTCGCTGTAACAGCATGCCCTACTGGTATTGCACATACCTACATGGCAGCTGAAGCACTCGAACAGTGCGCAGCAAAGAATGGTCTCTCCATCAAAGTAGAGACAGACGGATCCGGCGGAGCCAAGAACAAACTCACTGCCGCTGAGATCAAAGACGCAGATGCTATCATCGTCGCTGCTGACAAAAACGTAGAAATGGCACGTTTTAACGGCAAGAAGGTAATCAAGGCTTCAACAGCTGACGCTATTCATCGTTCAGATGACCTCATCGCCCGCGCAGTATCAGGAGATGTTGGAGTATATCAGCACTCAGGCGCAGTTGCTGAGGCAGAAGAATCCGCAGAAAAAGAAAGCATCGGAAGATTCTTCTATAAGAACCTCATGGACGGTGTTTCACACATGCTTCCATTCGTTATCGGCGGTGGTATTCTTATCGCAATAGCATTCCTGCTCGATGATTACTCAATTGATCCAAGCAATTTTGGTTCTAACACACCTGTTGCTGCATGGTTCAAGTCTATCGGCGGAACAGCATTCAACTTCATGCTGCCAATCCTCGCAGGATTCATCGCACGCAGTATTGCTGATCGTCCGGGACTTGCAGTCGGCTTTGTAGGCGGTGCTCTTGCTGCTTCCGGCGCTACATTCGCTTCACCTGGCGGTGGAATTCCATCGGCATTCCTCGGAGCTCTCCTGGCAGGTTTTGCTGCAGGCTTCATTGTTAAGGGACTTCAGAAAGTTTGCGAAAAACTTCCTCCTGCACTGGAAGGAATCAAACCGGTACTCATCTATCCTCTTGGCGGTATACTGATAATAGGTTTGGTAATGTGCGCTGTTAACCCTATCGTAGGCGCACTCAACGCATGGATCTCTGACGTTCTCATGGGCATGAGTTCAGGATCTTCTGTAGTACTTGGACTGGTTCTCGGTGCTATGATGGCGACAGATATGGGTGGTCCGCTCAATAAGGCTGCTTACGTATTCGGTACAGCCGCACTTGCAGCTCAGAATGAAGTCGGATTCATGATCATGGCTGCTGTAATGGTTGGCGGAATGGTTCCTCCGATTGCTATCGCTCTTTCAACAATTATTCATAAGAATAAATACACAGAGGCAGAAAGAAAGTCAGGTCCTGTCAACTTCATCATGGGACTATGCTTTATCACAGAGGGTGCTATCCCATACGCTGCTGCAGACCCACTGCACGTAATTCCGGCTCTGATGGTTGGTTCCGGAGTTGCCGGAGCACTCTCAATGGCATTTAAGTGCACACTCATGGCACCACATGGAGGAATCTTCGTATTCCCGGTTGTCGGAAATGTATTAATGTATCTGGTAGCGCTTCTTGTCGGCTCACTCGTCGGATGCCTGCTGCTGGGAATTTTCAAGAAAAACGTCGCAAAGTAATATACGGAATCGATTGATCACAGAAGGGAGTAAAAAATGGTATCAAAAAACATCACAATCAAGAATGAACAGGGTATGCACATGCGTCCGGCAAGCCTGCTTGCTCAGATGGCAGCTTCATTTGAAAGCAGTGTTAAAATCATGTTCAACGGAAACGCATATGACTGCAAGAGCGTTATGTTCCTGATGACTGCATGCATCAAGTGCGGATCAGAAATTGAACTTGTATGTGACGGACCTGATGAAGAGAAAGCTCTCGCTGAGATATCAGCATTCATCGAGTCCGGTATGGGCGACTGATTTATATTTGTAATTGTGTGCTCCTCTGCGTTTTTGCAGGGGAGCATTTACTAATGGAGGCATGAATATGTATAAAGGAATTGCTGCATCGCGGGGAATCGGTATAGGCAGTATTTGCCGCTTAGTTGAGCATGATCTTTCATTCGAAGCAAAAATGGTCTCAGATACAGCTGCAGAGAAGGACCGTTTCCGCAAAGCCATAGACAGTTTCGTAGAAGAAACGAACGCAATGGCTGATGAAATACGTAAGAACATAGGACCAAAGGAAGCAGAGATTCTCCTTGGTCATGCCGTAATGATATCTGATCCGGCAATGTCAGGCGAAATGTTCAAAATGATAGAAGCCGGACAGTGCGCAGAGACAGCACTTACAGCTGTGTGCGATATGTTCATAGGCATGTTTTCCCAGATGGAAGACGAGATGATGCGCCAGAGAGCTTCGGATATTTCTGATGTCAAAGTCAGTGTACTTAAGAAACTGCTTGGCGTAGAGGATATCGATATCAGCAAGGTCGCTCCGGGAACTGTGCTTGTCTGCAAAGACCTGACTCCATCCATGACATCACAGATTGTCAAGGAGAACGTTGCCGGAATCATCACAGAGGTCGGTGGAAAGACATCTCACTCAGCCATTCTCGCAAGAGCTCTCGAAATCCCGGCTGTTCTTTCTGTTCCTGGCATCGTAGACGCGGTCAAAGACAAGGATACAGCCATCATAGACGGTACTGAAGGCGATGTCTACATCAATCCGGATGGCGACATTCTTTCAAAATATATCATCAAGCGCGAGGAGTTTATCAAGAAGCAGGCTGAACTCAAGACCTTCTTTGGCAAAGAAACTCTGACAGCGGATGGGGATAAGCTCGAGATATACTGCAATATCGGAACACCTAAAGACGCTAAGAAAGCCATGGAATGTGACGGTGAAGGCGTAGGCCTTTTCCGCTCGGAGTTCCTGTTCATGGACAATACACATCTCCCGACCGAGGACGAACAGTTTGAGGCATACAAGGAAGCTGTCCGAACCATGGAGGGCAAGACTGTAATCATCCGTACGCTTGATATCGGCGGAGACAAGGACATTCCATACATGGACTTTGAGAAGGAGGAGAATCCTTTCCTCGGATTCAGAGCAGTCAGATACTGCATTGCCAATCCGGACATGTACAAGACCCAGCTACGTGCCATTGTAAGGGCCAGCGCTTTTGGCGGAGCCAAAATAATGGTTCCTCTTGTCACAACAGTCGATGAGGTCAGAACAGTCAAAAAACTCGTTTCAGAAATTAAGGAAGAACTCAGAGCAGAGGGCATAGCATTTGACGAAGGCATCGAGGTCGGATGCATGATGGAGACAGCCGCTTCAGCTGCAATAGCTGATCTTCTTGCCAAAGAAGCAGACTTCTTCTCCATCGGAACTAATGACCTTACCGGATATACGATGGCTGTAGACAGAGGCAATGCTAAGGTTGCATATCTCTACTCTGCATTCCAGCCGGCAGTGCTCCGCTCGATCAGACAGATTATCGCTGCCGGAAAAGCGGCAGGAATCCCTGTCGGAATGTGCGGAGAAGCCGCAGCTGATCCACTTATGATCCCACTTCTCATGTCATTCGGACTTGATGAGTACAGCGTAAATCCTGTGCTTGTCCTTACAGCTCGCTGCATTATTTCAAAATGGTCAAAAGCAGAGGCTGATGCCATAGCAGATAAGGTTATGGCTATGGATACAGAGGCTGAAATCGTAGCAGCACTTAAGGCTGCTGCCAAGGAATAGAGTCATGAACTCATTCAATTAGAATGAGGAAGATTCCTGACTGGTGTAATAGAATTACAGGATCACTTTTGTGCATCTGCTAAGTAAAAGCTCCCGAAAGGGAGCTTTTTACGTTCTTGCTGAACAGATTCTTTGCAGAATGTATTAAAGAAAACATTACATCTCCAAAAGCCTCAATAAAGTTTTACTTCTCGGGATACCTTAAGGCGATTGAGGATGCAGCCGGAGCCTCGGATGTAAATCTTGATATGACATATGAGAGTCTTGATAATCTCAAGCCTGCTAATGTTATAAAGGTATAGCTCTAATAAGATTATTGTTGGAGCATAGATTCAATACACAATAATTGCTTTGATACTATTTTGATACTAAAAAACCTTAGGACCCATGGAAATAATAAAAAAGAAAAGAAAAAATGTGAAGAAATCATTGTATTTATAGGTCCTGGGTCAGTTACAATGGCTACATCTGAAGAGTGGGAATAGTTGAATCTGGAAAGCCACATTGCTGAACCCGTTGGAATTACTGCGTTACAGCAATTGGCAAAAATCCCGTGATACTATTTTGATACTAAAATAACCCCAAAAATCCACACACGCCGGAGTGCTACATTTTAAGGTTTCCTTCGGATCATACGGCGTTGCCGTATGGTCGGAAACCTTGCTCTTCGGAGGCTAAGCTCCTCCGATAACAAGCACTTCGGCGTTTTTTCGTTGGGGCGATCCAGATGAATTCGCACAATTCTCAATTGTTGTCTCATAAGATAAACTAAGCTCATCAAGTCACTCGGACAGAGAATGCTGGATAAGCAGAAGACCAAAACTGAGAGAAACCCGTACGAGAGATAATGGCAATCAGATACAGCAAACCAGCGGCATCCTGATGTATAATGAGGATGCCAATTACATGAACACTGCATTTTTTACTGCTGACATGATATTATAAATAATGCAATAGTTGAAAACACACCTAGAGAAAGGATCTTTATTATATGGCAAGGCCTCGCAATAATGAGACAAGAGAATTAATACTGAAAAATGCGTACAACAGGTTCTTATCTGATAGATATGAATCTGTATATCTAAAGGATATAGCCAAGGACACTGGAATTACTGCAACACTTCTACACCATTATTATCCGAAGAAAACAGATATCATTATTCACATTATTTATGACATGCTGACAAAGATAAGGAAATACCTCATTTCTGTGGGGGGAGAAATCAACAGCCAGTCTGAAAGCTATGCATATACTCTCGATGATATTCTGTATATGTTTGATGTATTACTCCGGAATAACGGTGTGATGCTGAATGCATACAGTTATGTCATCTGCGATACCAAACTCATGAATGAAGTGGTGGAGTTCTGCTGTAACAATTTGGCATCAGCAGATATCGTAGACACTGTAGAGAAAAGATATAACCAGTTCATCCTCTGGGGCGGTATCTCACAGGTAATAGCATTACACTTGAAAAAAAGACTCCCGCATGAGGTTCGTGATGGAATAATAAGGCTCTACAACCAATATCTGCTTGAAAATGGTGTTGCGGAAGCTGAAAGATCTCAAATCATTAAAACCGCCAAAGAGCTCTCGACAAAAGATAAGCTTGATGTTTTCTATGAACAATATGAAAAAAGCATAGATCACTTTATTAATTGTGAATGGTAAGTTTTTGTTCTTAATTGTTTTTTCCAAACTGCTCAAATATGAGCAGTTTTTTTATTGACAAAGGAGAAGAATAAAAGTATATTAAAACTGCAGCGTATAGTATTGCATGTAGTATAGCGTATAGCAAACAAACAATCACTTATGAAACCCATTTATAACAAGGAGGTACGATATGTGGTGGATGAATGAAGAGCGTCAGATGATCGTGGCAGCAGCAAAGGAATTCGCAGAACAGGAAGTTGCACCTGCAGCTAAGCTAATGGAAGAAGAAGAGAAGTATCCAAGAGAAGCGATCCGTAAGTTAGGGGAGCTGGGTATGCTTGGCCTTACTATCAAGGAAGAATACGGAGGAGCTGGTGCAGATTATATTAACTATGGTCTCATGATAGAAGAAGTATCCAAAGTCAGCCATGGCTTCGGACTCCTCGCATATCTTGCATCTGAACTTACACTTGGACTCATTGAGAAAATGGGAACACCTGAGCAAGTAGGAGAATTAATCAAAAAAGGAGTCTCGGGAGAGAAACTCTATGGTATCTGCTTCACAGAACCATGCGGAGTGGGTAATGTAGCAGAGTACGAAACAAACGCTGTTCTTGATGGCGATGAATGGGTCATCAATGGAGGTAAGATCCTGATCACAAACTGCGGAGTTGCAGACACTTACTTCGTAGTAGCTAAGACAAGCGAATATGACCCTGCAACACTCAGAGGTCTTACTTATTTTGTAGTACCGGCAGACACACCTGGAGTCAAGTTCGGACATATTGAGAATAAGATGGGATGGCATGGAAGCTCAACAGGTCAGATTTATTTCGATGATGTCCGTATTCCTAAGGATGCAATCATTGGTGAAGTGGATAATGCATGGCTTCCTCTAAACGTCGCCCTTTTGCCTATGTTCGCTACATATGGACCTATGAATCTCGGTTCAATGGAAGCAGTTTGGGAAAAGACGATGTTTTTCCTCAAGAACCGTATACAGCAGGGAGTATCTCTGTGGGATGCTCATGAGTCAATCCGAATCGACATGATAGAAATGTGGGGCAAGATCGATAATTATCGCAGTGCAGTATACTCAGCTCTTGAAGATGAAAACAGAGGTGAGAACATCTCTGCAAAGTCTATTGCACTCAAGAAGGAAGGAGCCGATCTTCTTGAGTATGTATCAAGCAAATGCATCGAGCTTCACGGAGGAATGGGCACTGTATACGAGACAGGTATTGAAAGATTCTATAGAGATGCCAAGATGGGTACCGTAGGATGCGGAAGCAACCGAACACTGATGAATAACATGGTAGGAGTCGTATTCTAGAAGGTGAAATAGCATGAGAATAGCAGTATGTGTAAAATCAGTTCCTGATCCGGACTATTATGATCAGATCATTATTGACCCGGTCAACAAAACCTTGAAAAGAGCCGGGATCCCTGCAGTAATCAATGCATCTGACAAGCATGCGATCGAGGCCGCCCTACAGCTTAAGGAAAAGCATGGCGGAGAGATCACAGTGATCTCGATGGGACCTCCTGCAGTTGAGCAGCAGCTCAGAGAGGCTCTTGCAATGGGTGCGGATGAGGCCTTCCTCCTCAGTGACCGTAAGGTTGGCGGAGCAGATACTCTCGCTACATCATATGCCCTCAGCAAGGTGATCGAAAAGACCGGACCATATGATCTGATTCTCGCAGGCAATGAGAGTGCTGATGGAGCGACATCACATGTTCCGAGCCAGATAGGCGAATGGCTTGGTATGGGAAGCCTGTGTTCTGCATTGTCGGTTGACATGGATGGGGTTAACTTCATTGCGACCAAGAAATTTGAAAACGGTACAGCACAGTTCTGCCTTAGCAGTCCTTGTGTAATTGCTGTCAATCAGAGAATCAACAAAGTAAGACTCACTAATATGATGGCAATTCTTAAAGCGAAGAAGAAACCTCTTACGGTGCTCTCGGCTGCAGATCTGCCTGATCTCGATGAACAGTACATCGGCCTCAGCGGATCGCCGACACAGAATGGAGAACTTCACATGGTGGAGTCAACTAAGTCCTGTACTATGCTCGAAGGCACTGAAGAAGAAACTGCTGCAATGATCTATGACAAAATCAAGCAGTTCATAAGAGAATAAGGAGGCAGGGAAATGAATAGAGATATCTGGGTGTTTGCAGAAAAACTTGGAAACAGTCCTGCTCCTGTATACTATGAGCTGGTGTGCAAGGCTAATGAAATGAAGCAGAAAATGCCTGGTTCAAAAGTCTGCGGAGTTGTAATCGGCAAGGACACAGATGATATGGTAAGAGCAGCCTCTATCCGAGGGGTGGATGCGATCTATGCTATGGATCACGATAGGCTGGATACGCTCGATGCATGCATGCTCAAAATCGCTTTTGCGGATATGGTCAGACAGTATGACCCTGAAGTAGTGCTGGTAGGAGCAACAGCTCTTGGATCAGAACTTGCACCGGCCACTGCGGGCAAACTGAAAACCGGTCTTGCGGCGCACTGTGTAGATATTGAGGTCACAGAGGAACGAATCAATTGCATGGTTCCGGCTTTTGGCGGAAGAGTAATCAGTGAGATCTACGTACCGAATACCAGACCTGTTATGGCATCGGTTCGTCCTGGAATCTTCGATGCACCGGCAGAACACGAAGCGGATTCTGCTGCAGAAGTGATCTGTGTGGATAACAGCATCATGAACGATGCAGTTTCGCCGGTCGCTATGGTTTCATTCGTAGAAGATGCACCAACGAACGACATCAAACTCGAGGATGCGGAGATCGTAGTATGCGCAGGAAGAGGCGTGTCTACACAGGAAGCCTTTGATAAATTGAGGGCTCTGGCCGACAAACTGGATGCCGGTATTGGATATACCCGAAGCTTTGCCGATACCGGGCTGGTCCCAGATGAATCCAACATGATTGGTACCAGCGGCAAATCGGTTAAACCTAAAGTCTTTCTTGGTTTCGGCATTTCGGGTGCGGCACACCATGTCTGTGGGATGAACAAGAGCGATCTTGTTATTACTGTCAACAAAGATCCAAAGGCAAAGATGTTCCAGTTCTCCGACTACGGCATTGTCGGGGATGCGGCTAAAATGGTTTGTGCTCTGCTGGAAAAGGTGGAGAAGTAACTGGATGTAGAAGAGCATTTGTTTTTTCATAATAAGAAAAGGAGGTACTATTATGCAATTCAATCATATTTGTTTCATGACAAGCGATGTTGAGAAGTCCAAAAAGCTGTGGTGTGATCTCTTAGGCTTTCATGTTTTAACCGAGCGCGTAATTCCTGATGGCGATGGTCCCGATAGTTATTTCAATCAACAGACCCTGGATGATATTTTCCATGTTAAGAACAGCAAGTCCATTTGTGTGGTTTTGCAGGACGACGAAGGAACGTCCATCGAGTTGGAACAGTCTCTGAATCCTGCTCCTAAGCAGACACCTAAGGAAGAACTGCAGTATCTTAACACAGGTGTCCATGAAGTTGCTTTGACGGTCACCAACATTGATGAGTGGTTCGAAAAGGTCAAAGCTGCTGGTTATGAACTGCAGACTCCGTACGTTTGGCATGCCAAAGGTCTTTACGTCAGATCCTTCCTTTTCTATGACCACGACAATAACATGATTCAGCTGGTTGAGTACGATTAATATACTATATCGCACGTCCTGGAATCTTCGATGGACTAACTAATGACATCAAGATCGATGATTCAGGCAAGGCCATACGTGCACTCAATGAACTGCTCAAATAATACTATTCTAATAATACTGATCTAGACCGCAGGCGTAATACCTGCGGCCTTTTATTATGCGAAGAAATGGAGGTTGACGCATGAATAAACGAAACAGAAGTCCAGACGGGAAGTCACAGAAGGAACGGATAAAGGAGATCACAGAACAGCTAGAGGCAGGTGTTGCAGCATATGCATGCTATAGGGCGACTACCAGTGAACGGTTAATGGGAGATGCATCCGGTTCTGATAAGCGCTATGCTTTCAGGATCAACAGTAACGGCAGCACACTTCATGTGTTCGAGAGTGCAATAGATCTGCTTTCATTTGCGACAGTAATGAAGATGAGGACAGATGAGTGGAGAGCAGAGCCAATGCTGTCTCTTGGGGGCATATATGCTCCAAGCACAAACAGTAATCGATTGAAGCTGCCAATTGCGCTTGAAAACATGACGCAAAAACAAATGCAAATAAATACGATTGCTCTTCATCTGGATAACGATTACGCCGGCAGGAGTGCAGCATCAGCTATAGTCGCACAGCTGGAAGGAAAATACGTTATCAGAGATGAACCACCTTCGTTTGGTAAAGACTGCAACGATCATCTTCAGCATTTGCAAAGGCAGAAACACTCAAGACAAATGGGACGAGAATAATCTGAAAACTCGGCTGCTTATGATAATATAAAAGCAGTCGAAATACATTGCAAAGACGCATACAACTCGGGATTTATGGAGGCCTTTGGCATGGGAAAAGATTTATCTAAAATGACATTGGAAGAGTTATGGGCATTGTTTCCAATCTTTCTTGTGCCGCACGATGATCGGTGGAAAGATAGCTTCAATGAGATCAGGCAAACGCTGACCGGTCTTTTAGCTGCTCAGCCTGTTGTGCGGATCAGTCATATCGGAAGCACCGCCATTCAGGGAATATGGGCTAAA
>JAFWHB010000031.1 GCA_017512145.1 Mogibacterium sp.
GCATTAGTTAGCGTTTCACACTTCTCTCGATTCCTAACTAATTTATCCGCGCATTCTCCCGCGGCATTAGTTAGCGTTTCACACTTCTCTCGATTCCTAACTAATTTATCCGCGCATTCTCCCACGGCATAAGTTAGCGTTTCACACTTCTCTCGATTCCTAACTAATGGATCTGTTGATTCTCCTGCGATATTAGTTAGCGTTTCGCGCTTTCCCCAATTCCTAACTATTTCTCTGCGCGCCCGCGCGCCAACGATTCACGTATCCTCGAATTTCATCATTTTGTTCTATGCTTTTCCCAGCTTATATACAAAAGAAATAGCAGCTCTCTTACAAGGGCTGCCATTTCTTTAGATATTCAATATGTTGTCAATTACTGTTTATTTCTCGATCAGGAGCTCTGCGATCTGGACGGCGTTGGTTGCTGCGCCTTTTCTTACCTGATCTCCGCAGCACCAGAGGTTGATGCCGTTCTCATTGACGAGGTCTCTTCTGATTCTGCCGACGTATACGATGTCCTGATTGGATGTTACGAGTGGCATTGGGTAAACGTGATTGTCTCCATCGTCATAGAGCTTTGCGCCTGGAGCCTCGGCGATTGCCTTGCGGACTTCATCGAGGTCGAGGTGGTCTTCTGTGATTACGCATGCTGAGATTGCGTGGGATCTTTCGACTGGTACTCTTACGCAGGTGCAGGAAACGTTGAGTTCTGGAAGGTGCATGATCTTGCGGCCTTCATTCTGAAGCTTCATTTCTTCTGATGAATAGAGGTTGTCACCAAAGCCGCCGATCTGTGGGATCACGTTGTATGCGATCTGGTGCTGGAATACCTTAGGCTGGATGTCTGCGCCGTAGGAATTTCCCTTGCCGCCTGCTGCTCTTGCCTTGAGTATAGCTTCGGACTGCTCGTACATTTCTATAGGGCCGGCTGCGCCTGCACCGCTGGTTGCCTGATAAGTTGAAGCATACATTCCTGTGATCTTGGACAGCTTATTGATAGCTGCGATCGCAACCAGAGTAATAATAGTTGAGCAGTTCGGGTTGCTGATGATTCCGTTGTTCTTAAGAGCATCGTCCGGATTGATTTCAGGAACTACCAATGGAACATCCGGATCAAGTCTGAATGCTGAGGAGTTATCTACAAATACAGCGCCTGCAGCCTTGATGTGTGGAGCCATTGCCTCAGCAATGTCATTCTCCGATGCTCCGAGAACGATATCAAGTCCATCAAATGCAGTCTCGCATGTCTTCTGAACTGTTACATCACCAAATGGAGTGCTCAGCACTTTGCCTTCTGATCTTGCACTTGCAAGACATCTGAGTTCTCCTACAGGGAAATTTCTCTCGCCGAGAACCTTGATCATTTCCTGTCCTACCGCACCGGTTGCCCCCATTACTCCAACATTGTATTTCTTCATTTCTCTGGTTTCCTTTCCTTTTTTATTATCTTGCGAAGCTGTCGTAGAGTACTCTTATTGCTCTCTCGAAGTCTTCATTGTATACACCTATCATGATATTGATCTCGTCTGCGCCCTGCTCGATCGTTCTGATGTTGATCTTGTTAGCACCAAGAGCCTGGAAGATTTTGCCCGAAATACCTGTCCTGTATGCCATCTGTCTTCCGACTATTGCGATCAGGCTTATGCCCTCTGTCAGTTCGCAGTTGTCGATGCTCTCATTCTCCGAAAGCTCGTGCATCAGGTCGTACTTTCTTGTTTTGATGCTGTCGCTAGGGAATACGACTGAGAAGCTGTCGACACCGCTTGGGATCTGCTCGACAGGGATCTCATAGCGGTCAAACACCTCGAGTACCTGTCTGAGAAGTCCGATCTTGGCTTCTCCGATACGGCTCTTGTAAATGTTGATGATCGAGAAGTTCCTCTTGCCTGCGATTCCGGTTATGAATCTTTCGTGCTCTTCCGCAAGTTCGTCTTCGAACTTCTCTCCGATGATCGTTCCCGGGTCATCCGGAGCGTTGGTATTGCGGATGTTGACCGGAATGTCCTTAAGTCTTACAGGGAAGACTGTATCTTCATGAAGTACCGAAGCTCCCATGTAGCTGAGCTCTCTCAGCTCATCGTAGGTGACTCTCGCTATGGTCTTAGGGTCCTTGACGATCCTAGGGTCAGTCATCAGAATTCCCGAAACATCAGTCCAGTTCTCGTAGATGTCTGCATTGAGTCCGGCTGCTACGATGGCTCCTGTTATATCCGATCCCCCTCTTGGGAAAACTCTGATCTCGCCGCTCGGATATGCTCCGTAAAAACCAGGAGTAACGATGTTCCCGTATATCTCTTTGAATTCTCTGAGCTTAGCCTCTGACTGCTTGGTCTCGACCTTGCCATCGTAGTTGAATACGAGCCAGTCAGATGCGTCGATGAATTTATATCCGAGATATTCTGCCATCAGGATCGCACAGAAGTATTCGCCTCTTGAAACGATGTGGTCGACAGAAGTGCTTTTGCTGAAGCCGGCAAAGGTCTCATCGATTATCGTTCCGATGTCGGTAGCAAGTCCGCACTCAGCCTTGATCCCTTCATATCTGTCCCTGATCATGCCGAGCACATTCGCATAATCGACTCCGTATTTGATATGCGCATGTACAAGATACAGAAGATCCGTGATCTTATTGTCCCCGGAGAATCTCTTTCCAGGTGCGCTTACTACTACGACCTCTCTTGCAGGGTCTGCCTTAACAATATCTCTGACCTTGGCGAACTGCATGCCGTCTGCAAGGCTCGAGCCGCCAAACTTAAGTACTTTGAGCATCAATAACCTTCTTTCTATATATATGCGAGCGTCGGCATATTCATGTGACCTCGCTTAAGATTTGCTTACTATTCTGCGAGTGCTGCGAAGAACATCGGCTTGCCCTTCTCCTTGCGGTGCTGCCCCATCTTGTGCATCTCGGTAACGGATACCGGCTTGGAGATGCAGTAGAAGATGCCGTCTTTTTCCTCGTATGTATCGATTATCGGGCTGATGTGTTCACACATTCTGTTGTGCCTGATGTAATATCTGTGGACCTCGGAGTCATTGTCAACCTTGAGTTCCCCGGCGGACTCTGCAGGAATGTTCATGCTGATGCCTTCCTTGATATCGATGATGTCCTGAACCACGGATTCACCGGTAGGAAGTTTGCCGGCACCCTGTCCGTAGAAGCTCTGAGTTCCGACGCTCTCTCCGACCAGAGTTATCAGGTTGTTGTTAGTTCTGACGTTGGCCTCAAGACTTGTGATAGGAAATGCTACCGGTTCGACATAAGCCGAAATAGTATCGCCGCATCTTCTTGCATTCATCATGAGTCTGCAGGCAAGGCCCTTCTCCTTAAGATATGCAACATCGTCAGCGCTGATAGTATCTATTCCGTAGCACGGAACATCTTCTTCCTTAATAATCGTGCCGAATGCAAAGTTGGATGAAATGACAGTCTTGCGGAGAGTGTCGGTGCCCTCGATGTCAGCTGCAGGATTCGCCTCGGCGTAGCCAAGCTCCTGCGCGGTCTTCAGCATTTCACCAAAGTCAGCTCCGCTGTCATACATCGCATCAAGAATGAAGTTGCAGGTACCGTAAAACTATTCCTCTGACCTCTGTGATCCTGTCGCATCTTCTGGTCCTGAGAAGGTTATAGAGCCAAGGTATGCCGCCACCTGCCGATGGTGTGAATCTAAGCTCGACTCCGTTCTTAGAAGCTGTATCCATCAGCTCCTGATAGCATGCGCTGATCAGATTCTTGTTAGGAGTGACGACATGCTTACCTGCATTCAGGCAGGCAAGAACGAACTTCTTAGGTGTATCAACTCCTCCCATGGCCTCGACGACGAGCTCGATTTCCGGATCATTCACAATGTCATTGATGTCTGTAGTGAAAATATCAGCAAGGTGTTCATAACCCTTCCTCACTGCCAGATCGAGGATCTTTACGACCTCTATTCCCTCTGCAGCCAAAGCTACATCATAAGCACCGCTTCCGACAGTGCCGAATCCCATGATAGCGATCTTCATCAGCTGGTTCTCCTCCTCTAAATGTATTTATTATTAAACAATCACACCTTTATGCGATGTTTATTGTTTTTGACAACAAAAAAATCGTGAAAAAATATATTATTTCCGCATGTTACGGACAATCGCGGGCTTCGTGTCCGCGAATCGAAAACACTTGTCTTCCAATTGGAAATAATGTATCATAAACACGATGTTTTTTCAATAGAGACAGAATCTGTATTAAGAGAGGGACGTAGACAATGATCAATTACATAAGTACTCGCAATTCCGACATCAAGGTCACTTCAAGCAGAGCAATTCTAAACGGTCAGGCTCCGGATGGCGGCCTGTACATTCCAGAGAATCTGGGCGATATACAAACTGATTATCACAGCATTATAGACAAGGACTTCAGGGGCATGGCAAGAGCGGTCTGGAACATTTTCTTCCCGGACTACGGCGATGAGCTGATCTCCCAGCTTGTTGAGAGAAGCTACAAAGATAAGTTCTCAGCACCTGAGATCACACCTCTTGTCAAGGTTGGCAGCAGCCATGTCCTCGAGCTTTACCACGGCCCGACATCGGCATTCAAGGATGTAGCACTCTCAGCACTTCCTAACCTCCTCACTGCAGCAAGAGAAATGAATGATTTCCATGATCAGATCATGATTCTTACCGCTACATCAGGAGATACAGGCAGCGCTGCACTCTGCGGCTTCAGCGATGTTCCGGGAACAAGTATTGTTGTATTCTATCCTGACGGCGGAGTCTCAGAGACACAGAAGCTCCAGATGGTAACTGCTCCTGGCTCCAATACGTGCGCATGCGCTATCCGAGGCAACTTTGACGATGCGCAGACAGGCGTCAAGGCTCTGTTCAGGGAGATTCCTCATCCTGTAGAGGGTGTCTCACTTTCGAGCGCGAACTCCATTAATATCGGAAGGCTTGTTCCTCAGGTAGTATATTATTTCTCAGCATACAGCCAGCTCCTTGCTTCCGGCGAGATCAAGGATGGAGACAAAGTAGATTTCATCGTTCCGACCGGCAACTTTGGCGACATCATGGCAGGATACTTTGCCCTCAAGATGGGACTTCCAGTCGGAAGACTTATCTGCGCCAGCAACAAGAACGATGTTCTGACAGAGTTCCTCGAGACCGGTCATTATGACAGGAAGAGGACCTTCTTCAAGACAACATCCCCTTCAATGGACATCCTCGTATCGAGCAACCTCGAGAGACTTCTTTACTATGTCTGCGGTGAGGAGCACACAGTCAAATACATGAAGGATCTTGCCGAAACAGGCGAATACCAGATAACTGAAGATGAGCTTGCCGAGATCAAATCTGTATTTGTAGGAGCATGTGCCAGTGACGAAGAAGGCGCTGCAGCTATCAGGGACGTGTTCGAAGCCGAGCACTATCTCATGGATACACATACCTCGATCGCATGGGCATGCCTTAGTAAGACTAAAGACGCTGCAAATGCACCTTCAGTCGTGCTTTCGACAGCTTCTCCATACAAGTTCTCAAGAGCCGTTCTCACCGCACTTGGCGCAGAAATCTCAGATAGCGACGAGGCTAACATGAAGAAGTGTCACGAGATCACAGGCGCAGCTATTCCTGAGGGCCTCGCAGGCATATTTGAGCGTACTATAAATCACAAGGATGTAATTGCTATAGATAAGATGAAGCAATATGTTATAGATAAATCATCAAAAAACTTATAAGCGATCAATAATACAATCCTACATTGTTGAAATAATTGTAAAATAAAGGTATATTTGAGATGCAAGGAAAATATTTGATCGTAGATAAATCCTTACTGCCTTCCTATTTTGAGAAGGTCGCCGAGGCGAAAGAACTGATTGACGAGGGTCAGGCCAGAGATGTCAGCGAGGCAGTAAAGATGGTTGGGATTTCGCGCAGTACTTATTACAAGTACAAAGATATGGTCCGGGACATAAGCACAGTCTCAATGGGCCGTCATGCGATAATCTCTATGATGATGAGTCACAGAGTCGGAGTCCTGTCAACCGTTATTGGAATTATCTCACGATATGATTATAGTGTATGGACAATTACGCAGAATCCTCCCGTAGACGCTAAGGCCAATGTAGTGATAACTCTTGAACTTGGCGAGGATGCTGATGCCCTTGACGATATGCTTAAGGAAATCAGCGTTGTTCCCGGACTTTCACGGGTACAACTGCTCGGAATGGATTAGGAGGCAATTTTTTAATGGATTTCAAACAGATCGAAGCCTTTGTCAACGTTGTTAGATACAAGAGCTTCAGCAAGGCTGCAGATGCCACATTCTTCACTCAGCCCACTATCAGCACTCACATCAGGAATCTGGAGAAGGAGCTCGGAGTGAAGTTGCTTGACCGCAAGAGCCGTACTGTTGAGATGACTCCGCAAGGCGCCAAATTCTACAAGTATGCCGTAGAGATGATCAACGCCAGATCACAGGCAATAGATGCGCTGAATGATGACAAGGATAATATCGAGGGTATTCTTGAGATCCAGACCTCGTCTATACCTGGAGTCACATTCGTACCTGAACTGCTTGCAGGTTTCCGCAGCAGGCACAAGGGCATTCAATACTATGTCTCCCTTTCCGATACTCAGACTGTCATAGACAACATCATTGACAGACGCGGGGAGATTGGATTCATTGGCGAGGAGATTCAGAACAGCAATATCGAAGTTACTAAGGTATCTTCTGACAAGGTAGTTCTGATAGCACCTGAATCCTTTGACATACCATCCAAAGTGACTATGTCACAGGTCATCAACTACCCTATCATCTGGAGAGAGACCGGTTCTGCTACGAGGAAGAGCTTTGAGGCTGCAGCATATGCACTCGGGTTTGATAAGGAAGCCTTCGATGTCGCAGCGCTCTTTGATGATATGGATTCCATCATCCGCTCTGTTGAGGCCGGACTTGGAGTAGCTATAGTATCTGAGAAAGTCGCATCAGCACTTGTCAGCAAAGTGAAAATAATCGAGATCGAAGATTTCAACGAGGAGCGAAGCTTCTACATGATCAACCTCAGGAGTCTTTCACTTTCACCGGCAGCCGAAGCATTCTCGGCCTATGTCAAAGAAATGATCAAATAACGCAAGGGACAGACCAGACAATCACAACATACGAACAAAACCTCATGCCGCATCAGGCATGAGGTTTTTTGCTAGTCCATTATTTCTATTGTGTGCTTGCCTCTTTTCTTCTTGAAGCATCCGATGACAGCTGACTGGCATCCTTGCTCTCCAAGCTGCTCCTGCAGTCTCTTAAGATACTTCTCATCTACTGCGATCAGAAGTCCGCCCGAAGTCTGCGGGTCATACAGGCAGTCGATCCTCGCTCTAAGGTTCGCGTCTCTGTTAGGATCCTTCGACAGGAATTCCATTACCTCGTCATGTGTATAATCTCTGTTCCTGTATGCTCCTGCAGGGATGATTCCCATGGTCGCCATCTCGAGAGCCTTAGGGAAGACAGGAACCTTGCTGCTGTACAGTTCAAGAGTGACATCCCCTGCCCTCGCCATCTCAGCTGCATGACCGATAAGGCCAAATCCTGTTATATCTGTGCAGCCGTCTGCCTTGATGCCCTTCATGGCAAGGTAAGCGTATTTGTTAAGCATAGCCATGGTCTGCTCCATCTCCCGGTTCTCTTCATCCGTAAGAAGATCGACCTTGGCGGCTGTTGTAAGAATACCTGTACCGATGGTCTTGGTAATTACAAGCAGGTTGCCTTCCTTAGCACTGTTGCTGAGGATATCGTCAGGATGAGCAAAGCCTGTGACCGAAAGCCCGTACTTTGGCTCCTTGTCGTCGATACTGTGACCTCCGACGATGGTAGCACCGGCCTCGTTGACCTTGTCATTACCGCCCTCGAGGATAGCCTTGACTGCATCGATCGGAAGACTGTTGTTAGGGAAAGTCAGCAGGTTCATTGCAAGCTTTGGCTCGCCTCCCATAGCATAGACATCACTCAGGGAATTCGCTGCAGCAATCTGCCCGAACATATAAGGATCGTCTACGATTGGCGGGAAGAAGTCTATTGTATTGATGATAGCGATGTCATCTGTTACCTTGTAGACACATGCATCGTCGCTGCTCTCAAAGCCTATCATTATCCTAGGATCCTTGATCTTAGGAAGGCCTGAGAGGATTTCTGACAGGACACCCGGCCCTATTTTTGCGCCTCATCCGCCTGCACTTGTCATCTGTGTAAGCCTGACTAATCCGCCTGCCGGCTGTATGCTGCAGGAACTTCCGCACGAAGCATCAGAGGGCTCCTGTGGCTTGGACTGATGTGCTCCAGGCGGCTGGATGTGGCATGCGAGCTTTTCCTTGGCAGCAGCAAGCGCCTCATCACTTATTATGTTGTCGTTCTTTATCTCTTCGCTCATGGAATTTACCTTGATCAAACACTGTCTGACTATTAATTATATACTTTTACAGATTAACATTTTATCTATTTTTCAGTCTTGCTCTATAGAAGATTATTATAACGCCATTGTCAAATCCGGCTCACGATAATCTGTCAAATACACTACCCGAACTATACTTTGACCAGATAGATTTATGTTCGGATTTATGACGAAGCATTTTCAAATGATTTAATTTAGAACAATTAATTCCACCCAGATACTTGTGATGGTCAGTCAGCCTCGCTATAATACTCGTGGTATTTTTTAACATATGATATAAGGAGAAGATTTATGTCCAAACAGAGAAAGATAATCGGGATCCAGGAGCGAGTTCCTCTTGGTAAAGGAATTCCTCTTTCTATCCAGCACACCTTTGCGATGTTCAGCGCATCGGTATTAGTACCTTACATTCTCGGGATAAGTCCTTCCATCGCTCTTCTCATGAACGGCATCGGAACACTTATCTTTATTTTTGTCACTAAGGGCAAAGCTCCGGCTTACCTTGGTTCGTCCTTCGCTTTCATCTCCCCTGCTCTTCTGGTAATAGGAACTGAAGGGCTCGGCTACAGATACGCTCTGGGAGGCTTCGTCGTAACAGGACTCCTGATGTGCTGCATAGCAATTCTCATCAAGTTCGTAGGAACAAAGTGGATCGATGTAGTTCTTCCGCCTGCTGCCATGGGACCAGTCGTTGCTCTTATCGGTCTTGAGCTTGCCGGAAGCGCTGCTCAGACTGCAGGCATCCTCGGTGATGACGGTGCAATGGTTGCTGATGTTGATCCTAAGGTCGTTATCGTATTCCTCGTAACACTGCTTCTTGCCATCTTCGGTGGAGTACTTTACAGAGGATTTGCAAGCGCTATCGCTATCCTGATCTCGATCATCGCAGGCTATGTTCTTGCACTTGCATTCGGACTTGTTGATTTCTCATCGATCGGTGAGGCAAGCGTATTCGAGCTTCCTGCATTCCAGACACCACAGTGGAGCGTACAGGCAATCGCAATCATCATCCCTGCTACACTCGTAGTAGTATCCGAGCACATCGGCCACCAGGTCGTAACCTCTGAGGTAGTCGGCAAGGACCTTCTCACAGATCCTGGTCTTCACAGATCCATGTTTGCTGACGGATTCTCAACAGCACTCTCCGGATTCTGCGGTTCATGCCCTACAACAACATACGGCGAGAACATCGGCGTAATGGCTATCACCAAGGTTTACAGCGTATGGGTAATCGGCGGCGCTGCAGTATTCTCGATCTTCCTGTCATTCATCGGCAAAGCATCTGCTCTCATCCAGACCATTCCTGGTCCTGTAATGGGCGGCGTAAGCTTCCTGCTCTACGGAATGATCGGAGCATCCGGTATCAGACTGATGGTCGATGCTAAGATCGATTACTCCAAGGCTCGCAACCTCGCAATGACTTCTGTAGTATTCGTAGTCGGACTCTCCGGCATTGCTATCCAGATCGGACAGTGCCAGCTCAAGGGAATGAGCCTTGCAGCTATCACAGGTATGGTTCTCGGTCTCGTTATGTATCTCCTTGACAAGTTCAAGCTGACCAACGAGTACGAGGATGATGCTTCTGCAGAGGACTTCGAGACTGAAGCCGCAGACATCTAAATACGTCAGGCGATATCACGCACAAACAATCAGGCCACCCCAGAGGGGTGGCCTTTTTCGTTAATTGATATTCAGAGGTTCTTCAGTGATGATTATCTCTTACCGAATTTCTCTCCGAGCTTGAGCCAGGATTCTCTTGATCTCTGGATGGTCTCATTGGTTCCGCAGAATGATGCTCTAGCCCAGCCTGGTCCTGCAAATGCGCGTCCCGGTGTCATGAGGATTCTCTCTTCCTTAGCTGCATTTACAAATTCCATCTCATCTTCTACAGGTGATTTGATCCACATATAGAATGCGCCCTGAGGATAGATGCAGTCGAAGCCGGCTTCATCATGAACGATCTTGTACAGATCAGCAGCGTTCTTCTTGTAATAATCAAGGTCTGATCTGCACTTGAGGCATCTCTCAACGATCAGTTCCTGGATAGTAGGAGCGTTAGTTCCGCCAAGTACTCTTCCTGCAACAACTAGTGCCTGTGCAAGCTCTTCATGTCCCTCAGCACACTTCGGTACTGCTACGTATCCGATTCTGTCGCCAGGCATTGAAAGTGACTTTGACCATGAATATGCGATCAGTGAATCTGCATAGTAGTCTCCAGGGAATGGAACGTCCTGATCTGTGTAAACCAGTTCTCTGTAAGGTTCGTCGCAGATGAGGTAGATGGTATGTCCGAACTTCTTCTCTGCTTCTCTGAGTACTTCAGCTACAGCATCAAGAGCCTCTCTCGAATAGATCTTGCCTGTTGGATTGTTAGGGTTGTTGAGCATTACTGCCTTGACCTCAGGTACGAGGATCTCTCTGAGAGCCTCAGCATCCGGATCAAAGTCGAGAGCTTCGTTAGCAGGAACTACAAGTGTATCAGCACCCCAGTTGCGGGCCCAGTTGCCGTATTCTACGAAATAAGGAGCGAATACTACGAGCTTATCTCCCGGATCGAAGATACACTTATTGATGATATTGATAGAATAAGCAGCTCCGCATGTCATGATGATGTGATCTACATCGAAGTAATCACCCTTTGCTCTCTCATTCAGGTCGTCTGCTACAGCCTTTCTTGTTGATTCATATCCTGCATTGGAAGGATAGCTGTGAACATAGTGAGGATCGAGCTTGTGGTTGATCTCATCGATAGCATCGAATACTTCCTGTGGCGGATTGAGTCCAGGGTTACCGATACTGAAGTCATAAACATTCTCAGCTCCGTAAATCTTTGCCATCTTCCTGCCTTCTTCGAACATAGCTCTTATTGCAGAGCTTCCTGCAAGGAAAGGCTGCATCGCTTTGGAAATCATACAAATACCTCCGTTACAAATCTTATTATTCTCTAAATAAAAAACATCCTCCTCAGAGCAGCATGCGCAAATGCATCATGCCACCTCGGTGAATGTCCAGGTGATAAAGTTAAGATGTCTTATATCTATTGTGACGCCATCGAAGAAGGATCTTATTATTATACATAATGTCCCCCTTTCCAGACGTCATTACCACTTAACATATAAGACCACTGTTAACTTCTTATGTTTTGATTATAGCATAATACAACTTGAAAAATAACTGCTAATATTCGATAATTAAGTGATTGGTTATCTACCATGAAGACAAACCCTGAATTGCTTAACTACTATATTGGAGGAAAATTATGGCTACATATGATTGGAGCAAATTCGGTCTGCACATCCCTGAAATGATGCTGCCGAAAGAAGGCACAGACTACTTCAAGTGGGCTGTTGTTGCATGCGACCAGTACACTTCTGAACCTGAATACTGGGACAAAGTCGAAGAGATCGTAGGCGATGCACCTTCTGCACTAAGACTCATGCTTCCGGAACTGTATCTTGACAAACCGGATGAAGCTGACAGGATCAAGGCTGTCCGCGCTGCAATGGACAAATACCTTGCAGATGGCACACTCAGGAAGATGGAACCTGGCTGCATGCTCATCAAGAGAACAGCTGAAGGACGTTCACGTCTCGGTCTTGTTATAGCTACCGACCTTGAGGCTTATGATTTCACTAAGGGCTCTCAGTCACTTACAAGAGCTACTGAGGGAACAGTTGTAGAGCGTATCCCGCCTCGTCTCAGAATCAGAGGCGACGCCCCTATCGAGATGCCTCACATCATCATCCTGATTGATGACCCTGACAAGACTGTCATCGAACCACTTGTTGATCAGCCTAAGGATGTAATCTATGATACTGATCTCATGATGGACGGCGGACACATCACAGGATGCTTCATCAAAGAGAAGAACCTTGCAGGCGCTCAGGAAGCTCTCTCAGCACTTTATGACAAGGCTGAGGCTAAATATGGCGCAGGACATGTAATCTTCCAGGCTATGGGCGATGGAAACCACTCACTCGCTACAGCTAAGACAGCATGGGAGAACATCAAGAAGACTCTTTCGCCTGAAGAGATCGAAGGACACCCTGCAAGATACGCACTTTGCGAGATCGAGAACATCCACGATGAAGGTATCGTTTTCGAGCCTATTCACAGAGTTATCTTTGCTAAGGAAGGCCAGTCCGGAATGGACCTTGTAGAGAAGGTTGTCAGCCTGCTTGACAAGTTCAACGGTAAGGCTTACCTTGCTTCAGACGATGTCAAGGCACCTGAGGGCGCATTCGAGATTCCTTATCTCACAAGTTCTGCTAAAGGCAAGATCATCATCGAGCAGCCTGAGAACAAGCTTGAAGTAGGAGCTCTCCAGCATGTACTCGACATCATGGTCAAGGAAGAGAAATGCTGCGATATAGACTATATCCACGGAACTGATGCAGTAGCTAAGCTCTCCGCAAGAGAAGGCAATGCCGGCTTCATGCTTCCTGCAATGGATAAGTTCATGCTCTTCCCTGCTGTTGCTGCAGACGGAGCACTCCCTCGTAAGACATTCTCAATGGGCGAAGCTAACGAGAAGAGATACTACATCGAGACCCGCTACATCGCTAAATAATCATCTGAACATCAGATATGCAAAGAGGTGCACCCTTATGGATGCACCTCTTTTTCATTGTATATTTAACAGATTCTGTCTGACTAGTTGCCAGGCTTTTCCGGTGGGTTGCCGCTTGGTGGATTTCCTGTTGGCGGGTTGCCGCTCGGTGGATTTCCTCCCGGTCCGCCCGGTCCGCCTTCACCGCCAGGCATGCCTTCCGGCGCGCCGCTGCCTGAGCTGCTTTCTGTGATGATCTCAAAAGCTGTTCCTGTCGATGCAGAGCCTGCCTCATACTCTTTGCCGTCTACATAGAGCTTGTGGCCGTTCAGATCAATTGATCCTGCATCACTTACTGTAAGACCTGATATATAAGAGTCTCCGGTCAGAGTCCATGTGCTGCCATCTTCGATCTCTACATATACGTCTCCGCTCTGTCCGTCAGGATTGATCGCTCCAGTGAAGGAAGAGCTGTCCCTGAGGTAGAGATTAAGTGCCGAAACATCATCTACAAGCATGTTGCCCCTGATAGTCTGTCCCGAAGCGTTCATGTTTACTTTGCCTCCGTTGGAGCCTTCGTTGCCCCAGCCTGCAGCTTCTGCTCTGAGGAAAACGCCATTTTCATCTTCGTTAGTGATCTCAACGCCCTTGAGCGAGATCTCTGTAGCTGTGTTATTTACGAAGAATATGTCTCCGTTCTTGTTAGTGATGCTGCCGCCTTCTGCTGTGAATGCAGATGTACCTTCTGCAGCGTCGCCGGACCTCGACTGATAGATCATTACTGCCTGATAGTAGTCCGACTTGTCACCATTCTTAGTATTGTTGTCAGCCACAAGTGTGTCATTGATAAGTGTTACCGAATTCTTGCCTTCAACTACGATACCCTGCGATGCTGCCGATTCCATATATGAATCGCTTACTGTGATATCTGCTGTCGAATATACAACCGGAGATCCTGTGCCGGTAGTCTTATAGTATCCCTTATTCACATTTACTGTGCCGCCGCCTCTGTCAGATCTGATAGCTGCGGATGAATTGCCGGATGTATTTATCGTCAGATTCTCAGCATTCATGGTTCCGCCTCCTGTGGTCATGAGTCCGCCTGAGCAGTTGCCGGCAGTCTCAATTACAGAATCTGCTATATTGACTACGGTACCCTCTCCGTATGAGAATACAGCATTTGCATGTGTTCCATTTGTCTCGATCAGAGAATCGCTGATGGTAAGTGTCCCGCTTTCGGTTGCAAATACTGCCGAATTCTCGCCGTAGAAGTCCGCTTCATCACCATCGGCTTCTCCTGTCTTGGTCACCCCAATGTTTGAATATGATGCCTCTTCTCCGCTTACTTCGATTGCATGCTCTCCGTCAGCTGAATTATCAAATGTTTCGTTTACTGTAATATCGTCTTTGGTCAGGTACTCTGCTGCTGCAGTTACTGCATTTTCTGTTGCCTCAGCTGATTCTGCCGCTTCCTGTCCGGAGCATGCCGCGAGGCCCCAGATCATCACAGCCATCAATGCACCTGCCAGTATTTTCTTCCATTTACTCTTCAGTTTCATTGTTTAAGTCCTCCTTGCTAGTTCTTACAGTGTTCAAGATAACGCCGCAAGCTTAACTGAACCTAAAGAGCCAAAAAGAAAAAATAAAAGCGCCGGCATTGCCGGCGCCCTGAATAATCCAGCTATATCTGTACTATATCAATCAGTCTGCATTAGCATCAGCAAGTCTTGCCTTATCAAATACAGCTCTTTCCTTGTCCTGTGTAGGAGTGATCTTAGCAACTACGTATGCTACAATAGCACCGCAGATGAATCCAGGCAGAAGTTCATATACGCCTGTGCTTGCTGAGAGACCGCCGAACAGCCATCCGAGGTCTACTACGAAGCCTGCGATGATACCAGCGATAGCACCCTTATAGTTGAACTCTCTCCAGAAGAGTGACAGGATGATGACCGGTCCGAATGAAGCACCGAATGCGCCCCATGCGTTCTCTACCAGGTTCATGATAGCCTGTGCTCCTGCTCCCTTCGAGGATGCGATCAGGTAAGCAATGAATGCGATTGCAACTACTACGATACGTCCTACCATTACAGCTTCCTTCTCACTTACGTTCTTCTTGAACAGTGTGTAGAGGTCGGATGTGAATGAGCTGGAAGCTACGAGCAGCTGCGAGTCTGCAGTTGATACTGAAGCCGCGATGATAGCTGCAAGCAGAAGTCCTGATGCTGCAGGTGGGAAGTACTTTCTCGCCATTGTGATGAAGACGATCTTCTGCATTCCCTGTGGGAGGAGCTCGTCAGCTACGAGCATTCTGCCCATGTAAGCGATGAGGCATGCACTTCCAAGTGAGATTACTACCCAGATGATAGCGATTGCTGAAGACTTCTTGATCTGTGAAGGCTTCTCGATGGACATGAATCTTACGATGATGTGCGGCATTCCGAAGTATCCGAGACCCCATGCAAGACCTGTTGCTACATCCTGCCAGCTTGCGCTGAAGAGTCCGCCTCCAAAGTCGCAGGTTACTACAGCTCCATTAGCATCTGTATATTCATACACCTTGGAAAGAAGTGATGTATCAAGCTCCTGATGTGTTGCAATTACTACGATAGGAACTGCCATCAGTGCAATCATCATCAGCATGCCCTGGAAGAAGTCTGTCCAGCATACTGCTGTGAATCCTCCGAAGAGTGTATAGCATACGATCAGCAGTGCGAATACGATCATAGCTGTCTTAGTTGATACACTTGGGAACAGTGTTCCGAATACTGTTGTTCCGGCAACGAAAGCAGAAGCAACATAGATAGTGTAAGCAAACAGGAAGATCAGAGCACAGATTACCTGCAGAGTTCTTGTATCAGCATCAAAACGGTTAGCAAGGAACTGCGGAATTGTAATCGAGTCATCTGCCTTCTCTGAGAATACTCTCAGTCTTCTTGCGCAGAGTATCCAGTTGAGAGCTGTACCAAGTGCGAGTCCGATTCCGATCCAGATCTGACCAAAACCAAATGCCAGAATCGATCCAGGCAGTCCCATAAGCAGCCATGCTGACATATCAGATGCCTGAGCTGAAAGAGCTGTAACCCAAGGTCCCATCTGACGTCCGCCGAGGAAGAAGTCCTCCTGGCTTCTCTGTCTGTCCTTGATGTAGAAGTATAGAGCTACTCCCATCAGAGCGACGAAGTACAGAATGAATGTTAACATTTCAGAATTCATAAATACTCCTTTTCTATTGCCACCCCTCTTGTTATTATTTCGTTAATTATTTCACGGTATGTGCTAATCCGAATTACTAATTTGATCCGAATTGTCGCAAGATTATGATGTTCTGGTGACAATAATAACTATGTATTAATTATTGTCTTTTTATGAATTTAAGTCAATCTTAAAGTTGATATTAACTTCACTTATTCCAGCCTTTTTAGAGGAGTTTTTTGATGTGTTGATTTTGTGAAGCCTTGAAATTTCAAGGATAAACCGCTTTAACAAATTGTAAAAGCATCAAGTGGACTTGTTAATTAATTAACGGAATCTTCGCTTTTTACTAAGCTTTTCACATTAATTATCTGTGTAGTGCTTTGCCTGTTGTGCATATATTTGCCCAGCTGTATATATTTATGCACGATATAAAACAGTTATTTTCATTGATTTTCAGGGGTCATGCGCGCCGTCGCACTTCGTTAATTAATTGTCATTTTGAATCTGTCAAATTTTAAATCTTTGATGACATCACCCTTTCCCAATGGCATAATTATATAGACATAAAGTATTGTTCTAACTATTACAGGAGGTACAAACCAATGGGCAATTTATTTGATCTTACAGGAAGAGTGGCTATCGTAACAGGTTGTTCCACAGGTCTCGGAGTTCAGATGGCAAGAGCACTTGCCGGCCAGGGCTGCAATATCGTTGCAGTTGCACGCCGTCAGAATCTTATCGAAGAAGTAGCAGCTAAGATCAAGGAAGACTTTGGCGTAGAGGCTATCGGAGTCCGCTGCGACATCACGGATACAGAGATGGTTCACGAGGCAGTCAAGACAGTCATGGACAAGTTCGGCCGCATTGATATCCTTATCAACAACGCAGGAACAGGTGCTGTAGCTCCTGCTGAAGATATTACAGATGATCAGTTTGCTAACGAGATGAACATCGACCTCTTCGGAACATTCAAGATGGCTCGTGAGGTTGCTAAGCAGGCAATGATTCCTGCAAAGTACGGCAGAATCATCAACATCGCTTCGATGTATGGCCTTGTAGGTAACAAGGTAGCAGGCTCTGCTCCTTATCATGCAGCTAAGGGCGGCGTAGTTAACCTGACACGCGCACTCGCAAGCGAATGGGGCAAATACAACATCACTGTTAACGCAATCTGCCCTGGATATTTCTATACACCGCTCACAAGAGAGACTCTTGACAGCGAATTCTTCCAGGAGAATGCAAGAACAATGATCCCTATGGAGAGATATGGTGACGAGGGCGAACTCGACACAGCTGCTGTATTCCTCGCATCCCCTAATACAACATATGTAACAGGACTGATGCTCACAGTAGATGGCGGATACACAGCAATGTAATTCCTGTATTCTTCAAGAAAAAGATCAAGCGGGCCTGAAGGCCCGCTTTTCTTGTTGCTGATAATATTAGGTCTGTCTGATGACTTGTATCAGTATTTGTTGTGGACTTTCTCTGCAAAGCACATTACATCCTTAATCTCCACCTTCGTTCCGTCATCGAGAATCGCCGTGCCGCTCATGCGTCCGAACACCTGATGCTGATCCGAAACAATAACCTTGAAGTCGAGGTTGGCTGCTCTGTCGAGTATAGGCTGGAATTCCATCTCGAACCTTCCGTCTGAGGATGCGAAGGTCCACTTGTCCATGTACCCGTCTGCCGGCAAATTGAATATGACATCATCGAGCTTGTGCGCCTTGCCATTCCAGAAGAGGATATTCTCACTCGCAGCACTGGTATCACCGAATCCGTATCCGATGTTCCATCCAAAGCTGTTGCCGTCAATGTCTGCGTTGCCGGAGCCCCAGAACCAGGTGTTATCATAGGTCCATACGCCCCTGCCCCAGTCGAGCGTTCCGAAGTCGGTCTCAGGATCGAACTCATATCTCACGCCGTCAAATTCGGCATATCCTGTCGCTCTCATGCAGTTTATCTTCTGATTATAATAGAAGGCATGCTTTTCAGGCCACGGTGTTGCTATGACCATTGAATCCATAGGCGGCTGCTCGAGAACTATCTCAGCATCAAATGGCTTGCCATCCATGTAGTTGTCAAAGTGGCACCTCAGGCGCCTCTTCTGATATATCGCCTCGAAGCTCATCTGCAGCCTCTTATCCTCATACCTGGTGGTTCCGAACGAGGAATCCTCAGGAAGTCTCAGCTTTCCCATCGGGAATGGATTGAGGACGGTCTCTGTGTGTTCCCAAGGGTGATCGCCGAACACAAGGAGCGATACTGACTGAAGGCCAATATATCCATCGTCAGAGATGGTAAATGCTACAGCAAACTTGTCATTAGTTACCAGATAGTAGTCCCACTCCTTGATCCTGAACTTAGGCGCCTTGATCATTGCCCGCCTGTATTTCTGTACAAGACTGCGTGACCAGCCAGGCTCTCTGAGTTCACCCTGCTCATTCAGAAGGAGCTGTGCGGTCGTAACTTCGTGATTTCTCATGCTAACCTCCCTTCCCATGGGTATCTCGATCAACTACTTATGTACACAATCATTATATTATTTTCTCAGGACAGAGAAAAGCTCCGGATACTTTAGTCCGGAGCCTTCTATTCATTGATTATTTATTAATTACAGCCTGGTTATGCGAGGTTGAGTTTCTTATCCAGAAGGTATTTACAGATGAAGAAATAGATTCCGCCAAGTACCAGGGAGACAATACCTACTTCCAGCACAAGTATGTCGAACTCATGCTCTGTAATGACTTCATTTGCAAGATCGATCATCGGAAGGAATACGATTCTGGCTATAACTGCTTCAAACCATAACAGGCCAATGTAGGCACCGATTGAAGCCAGTGTTGTATGCTGCTTAGCAAGATGTCCTATTGTAAGTGCAGCGTAGATAGCAAGTATGCTCTTGGTTAAGTTCAGGATGCTCGCCAATATGAATTCAAGGACATTCGCCCAGTAAAGGCCAAGTTCTTTAAGTCCGAAGAACTGAATGTAGCGAATCTGTCCTGCGGCGAGTGCTATGATAAATCCTGTGATCACCATTGCTACTCCCGAGAGAAGTACCCATATAGCTGCAGTAATGGTCTTACTAGCGATATGCTCTGTTGTTGTGACCGGAAGTACATGGCTGAAGTATCCTCCGTCACCGAGCAGACTGTTGCTGTATCTCTGAACGATCATGACTATTGCCATTACTACGACTGCAGTTGCTACACCTGAATACAGGAGTGCGGTCATGACAACAGCGAATTCGGATTTGCTCTGAGCAGGACCGATTGCCAGCCCGAGAAGAACAGCTGTAGCTGCCCAGCCTATATATAAAGGAATAAGTTTGCGGCCAAGTGCCGGGATCTCGTATTTGAGTAATTTGCCTAACATTTGAACACCTCCCTGAAGAGCTGATCGACGCTCTCACCTTTCTCTTCGCGGAGATTATCCGCTGTATCGTGAAGGACTACTCTGCCCTCCTTGAGGAAGATGACATCATCGAGTACTGATTCAATATCTGAAATCAGGTGAGTTGAAATGATGACTACAGCGTCTTCATTGTAATTGGAAATAATTGTTCTGAGGATGTAGTCTCTTGTTGCCGGGTCAACGCCTCCGATAGGCTCATCCAACAGATAGACCTGTGCCTCTCTCGCCATAACCAGACATAACTGAAGCTTCTCCTTGGTGCCCTTGGACATCTTCTTCATCGTCTGCTTGCGGTCGATGCCAAGGTCGTCGATCATTGCTGCTGCCTTGGCTGCATTGAAATCTTCGAAGAAATCTGCATACAGTCCCATTAGTTGGTCTGTTGTCATATAATCCGGAAGAGCATTCCTGTCCGGAAGATATGCTACTATCTTCTTGGTTCCGACGCCCGGCTCCATATCATTGATCTTCACTGTGCCGGCTGTCGGTGTCAGAAGACCATTAAGAATCTTGATAAGAGTAGTCTTACCACTGCCGTTCGGTCCGAGAAGCCCTACTATCTGTCCCTTCTCAAGTCTCAGAGAGACATCGTCGAGAGCTGTCAGAGAACCGAATTCCTTGGTCAGTTTGTTTATTTCTATCCTAGCCATTTCATTCACTCCTTACTATTTAATGTCAGCGAGCCATTTATTGACCGCTCCGGTGATCTCCTCACCTGTCATTCCTATCTTGCGGAGCTTATCTTCAAGTTCCTCAAAGTATCTGACTGCCAGTTCCTCATGAAGCGAATCGAGGATACCCTTGTCGTTGGTGACAAATCTCCCGCTGGTACGCTCTGAGTAAACGAGCCCTCTTCTCTCCAGTTCCGCAAGAGCACGCTGCATTGTATTCGGGTTAACTCCCGCATCCAGCGCCAGATCCCTGACTGACTGAAGCTTCTCACCCGGCTCATAGGAGCCGCTGGCGATACGCATTGTCATTTCATCAATGATCTGGGTGTAGATGGGAATCCCATTTTTAAAATTCCACTCCATCGCTGCTCCTTTCTGTATTACTGTATTAACTACTTAGTACAATAATACATACCTCAGCTCATGTCAACCCTTTTACGCAAAAAAAGATATAGATAATCTATCTGTGTAATGTGATAATATATGTGTGTTTTGTAGCAATCAGGACTTGAGATAGAAATACAGAAAGGTATTGTTTTGAGCAGATTAGATAGTATTAAGAAAAGTAACGGCCGGAATGAACGTATTGCGGCTTTCATCTGCGGGATACTTCTGCTGCTGATCCTGCTTATAACTGCGACCCAGACAGTATGTTACTGGATCCCGGGATGGTGGCGCAGTGAATACGCAAAGTATAATACCCCGCAGTATGTTACAGGAGAGATGTCGCTGGATGACGCTGTGTATATTACCGAGCAGATGCTCGAGTACTGCATCGGCAGGATCGATACTCTTGAGGATACCGAGGCTACCATAGATGGTGTGACTGCCCCATTCTTTACTGAGCGTGAGAAGCTGCACCTTGCTGACTGCAGGAATATCTTCCTTGGTGCGGTCAGGGTCAGAATGATCTCAATACTTCTGATCATCGGTCTTCTCATAGCCATCTTCTTCTCTATACGGAAGAGGATGCAGACAGATCCGGATGACCCGACAGAGCTGCGCGCCTCGCCATGGCCTGAATTTGGCCGCACTCTTGCGAGAGGATATATAATAGCGCTGATTGCTCTACTTATCTTTGCTGCTCTTCTGGTAGTGATCGGAATGAATAATTTCACCTACCTCTTCACCAAGTTCCACCATGTCTTCTTCGACAACGACCTGTGGATACTGGATCCTAGAGTCGACAACCTTGTTAATGTCATGCAGGAGTCTGTATTCGCTGATGCAGCGATAACCATCGGCAGCATCTGGGCAGGTGTCTCGGTGGTTCTTGCAATCATCAGTGCTGTAATACTCAGAAAGAACAAATAACACACGGTCTATCTCGCAGAGAACCTTTTCAGGTTATCCTCTGATCAGTCTTTCAATTTCTGCAGCCAGCACTTCTGGCTTCAATGCTGCAAGGCCGCCGTGACCCACATCCTCAAACTTACGGAATTCTGTCTGTGGGAAGTTCTTGCGGATATAGTCTATATCCCACGCCCTGTCTTTCTCTTCAGCGGCGGCATACCAGTATTCAATATGTCCACAGCCGGTATGGATCTGGTCCGGCATTCTGTAGTTGTTGCATGATTCGAAAGTACGCCATATCGTTCTCGGACTCATGAATTTAAGAACCTTATCTACATACTTAAGATCTTCATCAGAGTATTCATCCGTGGAGAACGCCTTCTCAAGCAATTTGAGTCCTCCGAGTTTGCCCATGTATATCATCAGAAAATCCCGGACGGCAATGAATCTTGTCGCGATCCACGGCAGCTGATACGGCGTGATGCCTCCGTCGATCACTGCATTTCTTACCTTAACACGGTCATCCGCCAGGAAGCGGGTAACTACTGCGCCTCCCATCGAGCATCCATATATACAAGCTATCTCTTTGTATCCGTGGTAGATCAGCCAGTATGCAAGTTCAGCAGCGATCTCCTCTACACTGGTCAGAAAAGGCAATCATCTTTTCCATAATCTGAGAAATAGTCATTTATTCTTCACCCTCATCAAAAGTGTAATTCGACTGCTTTTATATTATTACAAGAAGTCATGTATTCACCCATCATAGCTCTAGAACTTACATGATGCCATATGAGTCTCCTATACGTTCACAAGCTTCAGGAACTTTTTGTCGTTCATCTGCTCATTCGTAATGTATTCTCCGTCATGGAAAAGCGCATAGTTTGTAACCGGAGTCGGTGCACTCTGAGCTTCTTCCCTGCTATCGATATGGATCGCATGGAATGGTATATCATTCTCTTTGGCTGTCTGTTCCAGAACCGGAACATATTTTGCATTGAATGGGCACTGGCTGGTGTAATACAGCACATATCCTTTTTCATCTATATGTGGATGCTTTGCACATTCCCTGAAATGAGGTTTGTCTGCATCCGTCACAAATGGCAAGTACCACAACTGAATGCCATTGTCTGCCTCATCGCACACGGTAAAACCCTTATATTTCAGGAACTTTGGATCAGCAAGGAAAGGCTTCTTCTTAGCCGCCGCCAGTATACACAGCCCTTTCTTCCCTTTTTCTTTGCTATCTTCAATGCAGGTACTCAGCAGATCATTGGAATAACCATGGCCTTTGAACGAACCGGATACCCATAAGCAGTCTATGTACATATACCCATCAGCATCGATCGGCACCCATGCATTCTCAGCCGGGATGTATTCAATAAAGCATTTTCCTCGCTCCACACTCTTCAGAAAGACAAGGCCCTCATCAAATCTGTCAGACAGCCATGCCTTCTTAGAAGAAACCTGTACATCATTATTATTGGAAATGGCACAGCAGATGTGCTCTTTTTCCAGATTGTCCTTTGTAACTCTGATGTAATCCATAAAATCAACTCCCCTTCACTTTTACCGGATGACGAATCACTGTCTTCAGCTTCTCCGGTGCAACTTTCCGTGCATCGCTCAGATAGATCTCGTGATGAAGTCTCTGATCCGTGATATCAAGATCATATCCCTGCTCTTCCACAAATCTGTGCATCGCCTCTACTGTGGCAGGTTCATCATCATAAGGCCCGATATGCATACACTGAACACACAGTCCTTCATCATAGGAGAAGAATTCCACCTTTGAGAAATCCTGTTTCTTCTTTAACGTCGCTTCTCTGACAGCCCAGTCGAAATCTTCTTTCGTTACAAAGTCAGGCAGGCGGATGACGGATATCCACCGGAAAGAATCCTTATCGGAATAATCAACGCCGATCACACCATCCTGCCACCAGAATCCTTCCAGTGGCGGCACCACATAATCAAAGTAGCCTTCGATCTGATGATCGCCCTTCTTGCTCATCTTGATCGTATACGCAATACCATACAGAAGACCTATCGACTGCTTGTACTCGCCGTCCTCATCGTTAGGATTCCCTCTGCCGCGCACCGCAATATAATTCATTTTCGGAACGGTCACAATGGAAGGCGCTCCCTTAGGCATATAGAACTCTTTATATTCCTTCTTGAAATCAAACGCCATAGCTACTGATTCTCCTTATATATCTTTAATGTTTCTTCGGCATTCCTGCGGATAATATCCCGTGCTTCTGCCGGCTCCAGTACCTCTGCTTTTGCCCCAAAGGTCATGAGCCATGTCACAAGGTTTTCCATATCCGTGTAATCCGCCGTAAAGAGCAGCCTTCCATCATCGTTTTCAGTAAAACAATGCGGTCCGAATTCTTCAACCAGCCGCCACTTCATATCCTGTGTGAAGAGTGCCTTTACTTTGACCCCTCCCGGGAAAATCTTTTCAGTTGACAGATCCGGCATAGGTGCGTTCCGGCTGCAGACAAACTCTTTGCCGGTTTCTTCAACCATATCCATTCTGTTCAGCTTAAATAGTCTGTAATCCTTACGATCTGTGCACCATCCCCATAAATACCAGCTCGACCATCGAAACACCAGATAATAAGGTTCAACTGTCCGCTCGCTCTCTCCTGATGGAGCATAATACTGGAACCTGATCAAATGTCTATTACCGATTGCATCCTGTATTGTCTCTATCTTTGGAGCCAGCGATTCCCGATACCATGATGACAGGTCGATTAGAATGGAATCCCTCCCGGTAACGAACTCAGAGGATCCTGCCTGTATCTTCTCCATCAGCTGAACGTAATAACTGCTTCCGCTCACGCTGTCCAGACTTCTCAGGCCCGCGAGGATCATCTGCATATCCTTTGATGTCAGTATCGTCCTGTCCATCCGGTATCCTTCCATAATACTGATACCACCGCCTGCACCCTGTGATGTACGGATAGGAACGCCTGCCTTGCATAAAGCTTCGATGTCACGGTTGATAGTTCTCTTTGAAACCTCAAACCTCTCAGCCAGTTCAGGAGCAGTGGTCTTCTCTTCCTGCAATAAGATTGACAATATTCCTATCATCCTGTCGATCTTCATAATATCCCACGCTCCTTACACATCATAATAAGTCTAACACGACAACTATATGTCATGTTTATTATATCATTTTCATCCATAATAAAAAAACAACTGATGGGAGAAAACTCTCCACCAGTTGTTGATCAACTTACTTTACAGGCTTGTATCCTCGCCACTACCTCGATGTGTATTGTCATCGATTACTGGTAAATTGATGTCGTTACGCCCAGCTCTTCAGCAGCCTTTGCCGCTTCTTCTGGTGTGAATACGCCCTCAAAGACCCTGCTCAGAAGATCTATCGGGTAGAAGGCCTTCTCTTTGTCTGTGCCGTTCTCAGCGGTGTCAGGAACTATCAGGATCACACCTTCCCATGTCAGAGCAGGATTAGCATCGATTGCAGCTGTGATTCTCTGCTCGAGTTCAGTCTTGGCGGCGACTGCCTTCTCCTCGTCCAGATTCTTGACAGTCTTGATGATCACTCCCGGATTCCTTGCCAGAACCTCTTCTATAGGAATCGTTGTATCAGTCTTTGATGCGATGTTGCCAAGTTTGGACTTGCTGATCAGCGTGCTCTCGGAAGTCGTATTGCCGTCTTCGAGCTCGATATAGCACTTGAATTCCTCATTAGCCGCGACAGTATCAAGCTCAGAGTTCCAGAAATCTACAGCATCATATTCATCTCCCCACTTAGGTACGAGAGTCATGTTTGAATTGCCCTCGAATATGTCTGATTCTGAAACAGCCTTGCCGTCAGCGGTTACCCAGCTCTCAAGTTTGTAGCCAGGCTTCTTGACGACAGGGAAATGGCCATTAGCGCCATATGCCTGTCCGGTCTTGATAATAATGCTCTTATCACCGGAGACGAACTGTCCGTCCTGAGCATCGAATGTAAGGATGTAGGATTCGGTTTCCGGAGCCGGAGCCGGCTCAGGATCAGTCTTAACTTCGACCCAATGGGCATAGAGAGTATATTCTTTCTCTTCTGTGATCTTGGTCTTGGATGTTACCTTATCCCCGCCTTCCTTGGCTGTATACCAGGCTTCAAAAGCGTATCCCTCACGTTCAGGTGACGGAAGAGATCCGTATGTCTTGTCGACAGTATAAACAACGGAGATCGTTTCGGTGTCTTTATCGTTCTGGGTCAAAGCTCCGCCATTAGCATCGAAGGTGACCTTGACCGTCTTGGTCTTGGTGGTCGGCGTTCTCGTAGGTCTTCTCATGGTTCCGGTACGTCCGACGGTTCCCGGCCTTGTTGTTGTGCCGGCAGCTGAGTCTGTTTCAGTCTCTGTTTCGTCGACATACTCGTCCTCTTCAGGGCTGTAGTCTTCCATCATGCCATCGAATTCTTCGTCGTATTCATCATACTCATCGTCTTCGACGCCTCCGGATAGATTGAGACCTGAGAAAACTGACTGCTGTGTCTCTGAGAGCTCGAGATCAGATCTTCTCCATTCGTACGAATCGAGCATTACACCATCGTCCATGACAGTCGCGTTAGCATCCGTACGATTAGTAAGTCTTGATCTGCAGCCACAGAGAAGCATGGCAAACACAACAATGATCACCAGACACATCACCTTGATTATTCTGTTATTGAGACTTGATCTTGTCATTCTTCTCCTCGCTACAAAGCGTATTTAAATCTGATACGAAGCTTTTCCTTCCAGTCTGCCTTCTTCTTGGACATAGCTATTGTATCTTTCATGAACAGTGACATATCTGTCCTGTCGTCTTCTGACAGCTTGTGGTCGCTGTAAACAGCCTCCATCCAGAGCCTCAGCATATCCTCATATCTTCCGGCATATTCGGAATGAGTATGCTCTCTGATCTCAGGAGTCAGGTCTGAGAAATGCGCACCTGCTATATCGACGCCGCATGGCTTCAGCCACTTGACTGTATATGGGAACATAGCTCCGATAGCTGTGTTCGGGTCTTTGCTGTCAATGTCCATCCTGACCTGTTTGCGTCTTGCAGCAAGTCTCCTGTGGATCAGGTAGATAATGGCCGCGATAATAATAAGAGGAATTGCGATCACGATGATCAGATGCGTAACAGACTCTTCAGTCGTGTCGCCGTTCAGGAACTCTCTTATCCCGCTTACTATCCCGCTGCGTTCTTCCTGCTGATCAGGCTCTTCCTGAGGAGCTTCCATGCCCTGAATATATGAAGTATGGAACGCAAATCTGTCTCTCAGATTCTCATTGACTCTCGACACTGAATAATTCTCGCCCGGATCGAGTAGGATTATTCCTCCGAAGACAAGCATCACAGCGAGGATCAGCGGCCACGAGCTGTTGATCCTTCCTCTGTTGACGGAGATAAGGAATGCTGCGACCAGCACCATCGCACCGATCCATGACGGGATCATGCCAAAGTAAGCGAATATGATCAGTGTAACGATAATGATCAGCGTGTTGATAAGCCCTCTGAACCTGTCTCCCGGAATCGCTGCAAGCAGACCGGCAAGCACAGAAATCCATACTGTTGCCAGAATCATGCACAGATCAGGGTCATTGTCTCCCTTAGAGCCTACCGTGAATCTGTCATAAATATATGCCTGCGCCTCCTCTGCCATATCATAGAGACTGTTGATCATCAGAGCAAAGCCGCTGCCGATATATTTACGCAGGATTATGAGCACCGCAATAAGAGCAACTATGGTTACTATAATAGTAATCGTTCTTACTCTCTCGCCGAACTTGTTCCACAGAGCACTGTATCCGACAAAGATAACTGCCGCAACAAGTGTGAATGGAACCACAGATGCGCAGTCCGCGGCCAGCGCAAAGAGAGCAAGTGCTGCAGTCAGTACAGCTGCTGACGCTGCATAATTAAAGAATATCCTCATTCTGCCGGCAGCCTTACGCTCAGTAACTCTGAGCATCGGCTCGGTGTTGCGGACACTGACAGAGAAATCCTTTGATGATGCTCCTGTCAGACCGAATGATGGTTCAGCGGAACTTGATGGAGATTTATCTGCTGACTTGTCTCTGGATTTCTTAAAGAAGTTCTTCCTGGTCTTGCTCTTAGCCTTGACCTTGAGGGACTCCTTGCCGGTGTCTTCTGAGACATCTCTTGCTGCTGTGAATATTATGTTTTCAGGTATATTATCCTTTGCCAAGCTATACCTCTATCTGTGTAACTTCTTCTCTGTAATTCTTCTCGTCAAAGCCAACTATGCTGGCTCCCGATTCGCTCCTGCCGCCGCCCGGTGCACCGAACATCAGCAAAGTAACCTGGCATCCGTTCGAGATGGAATCGATTCCGGACGGTATCTGTGAGCCGGCAATTATAAGGTGTGCAAATCTGCTGTCTATTATTCCACGCTCGATACGCTCGAATGCGCTGCGCGTAGTTGCAGGCACTGCAAGATACTCTTCTGATGCATTCAGCAGATCTTCTTCGGTCCTTATATTACGGAAAACAGGCTCTCCTGTCTCTGGATTGGTCCATCCTGTTGTAAAGCTCATTCCATCATCAAGCAGGTTCCTGAGCACGGACGCGTATACTGAAGCGATTGCATCGAGAGCATCCGGATTAAGGCCTACGTCGGCAGCATTATCAAGTATTACCAGGAACTGATCAGTAATCGGTAGACCAAGCTCCCTGACAAGAAGCTTGTCGACCTTCTCTGAAAGCTTCCAGTGTATGTTCTTGATGGAATCTCCTGCCACATATTCTCTTATTCCGCGGACTTCACCCGGGTCATTGCCGCTCTTGCCGTCTACATATCTGTCACTCTCAGGCATCGACCATGAGCTGCCGGTCAGTTCAAGTCCCATATCAAACGTCTCTGGGAGAACGGTGATGTAGACCTTGTCGCCTGCGGTTATCTTCCTGTGCCAAAGTCTCAGAGGATCCGCTACGATCGCGGAGCCAACGCCAACTTCGTACTTGCCGGCGTGATCCGGGACGATAGTAAGCATATCCTCTGTCTTGCCCTTGGACCTCAGCGACCTTGAAATAACTGCAGTCTCTGACTCGCCGGTTCTCATGTTAAGGCATATCGCCTCTATCTCGATATCTCCGACAGGCATGATATCGTGATTATGCATCTGAAGTCTTACCGTATGCTCCTTGTCCGTAGACCCTGTCTTCTCCAGTGAAATGGTTATATGTCTTCCGGAGATCAGAGCAATTACAAGAGACAGAAGCGGCGCCGCAATGCACGCAAGCAGCAGTGCCAGAGTCACAGTATCATTCGCGAACAGATAGAGAATTGCCGCAGCAAGAATTACCAGTATCCACGTGATTCTTCTTCTAATTATATCTGTCATGATCAATCGGAATATGGTCCTTTAACGGTCTTGAGGATCTGTTCAAGAATGTCTCTGCTGCCCTGATGAGCTGCTCTTGCCTTCTGAGTAACAATGATCCTGTGAGCGCAAACATCGCAGAAGACCTCTCGTACGTCTTCTTCTGTTACGTAATCTCTTCCGTTCATCAGAGCACATGCCTTAGCCATATGGCTGATAGCGATAGCACCTCTTGTACTGATGCCGAGCTCTATTCTTGTATCCTCACGTGTTGCATTGACAAGATCTGCGATATACTCAACTACATTGTCCTTGAGTGTTACTGCAAGTGTTGCCTCCTGCAGCTGAAGTACAGTCTGCTGGCTCAGAACTCTTCTTAATACTGCATAAGGATCTGCTGTCTGGCGCTCCTTGATTACCTTCATCTCGCTGTCCTTATCAGGATATCCGATTGAGATCCTGACGAGGAATCTGTCCATCTGAGCGTGAGGAAGGATCTGTGTTCCTGCAGTTCCGACCTGGTTCTGTGTTGCAATAACGATGAACGGTGACTGGAGCTGATGCGAAACACCATCTACAGTGACCTGTTTCTCTTCCATTGCCTCGAGAAGAGCAGCCTGTGTCCTGCTGGATGTTCTGTTGATCTCGTCGGCGAGGAGCAGATTAGTGTTATTGATGACACCAGGTACATATGTGAACTTGTCTTCGCCCTTGTTATAAATGGTAAAGCCTACGATATCTGATGGCAGTACGTCCGGTGTGAACTGAATTCTGTTATATTCAATACCAAGGACCTTGCTGGTAGCGATTGCAAGTGAGGTCTTACCTACACCAGGAACGTCATCGATAAGGATATGGCCGTTAGCCATAATGCTCATTACGATCTTCCTGACTACATCATCCTTGCCGATGATCACCTTATTGATCTCACCTACTGTTGTCTCTATAGCGCTGTGGATCGCTTGTAGAACTTTCTCTTGCACAGTTATAAGCCTCCTGTTTGATTGTCTTGTGATTGTCTGATCAGCTGCCATGTATCAATTCCGCATGGCAGATACTTCAAATGCCATTATACCATAAGCTGACACTATTTATTTATGAAGAATGTGTAAAGTAAAAAGCGCCGTGTTCCGGCGCCTTTTACCTTGTAGATATTGTAAGAGGGATGAAAGTATTATGGTGTAGATATTTACCGTTCTCATGGAGGGCGGTAACTATTACCTTGGTTAGGAGGGAGTTAGTTATCTTTAACTCCTTGCATGATGATAATAGCATTTGTAATTCCTATTGTCAATATAGGAATTAAAATTTTTCTAAAGAATTTTTGAAATGAGGAAGGTCTGCTTCGCTCGAGGTAAGAGAGTCCTTACGGACACTCTTACAAGTCTCGCTCCGCAGACCTTCCTCCTACTCACAATTTCTATAGAACTATTTGTAATAGAGGGTGTATTTGTGATCTTTGCTTGAGGCAAGGGAGTCCTTACGGACACTCTGACAAGTCTCGCTCCGCAGACCTTCCTCCTACTCACAATTTCTTGAGAACTATCTTATACAGTAAAGAGGCCTCTGCGTGTTGCAGGGGCCTCTTGGTTGTGTTATTTGCTGTATGATGTTTACAGGTGCTGATTTCTTGGGATTCTGTCGTACCACTTGAGAAGGAACGGCTCGATTGCTGAAGTCAGCTTCATGTCAAGATTGAAGAAGTAAACTGTAAATGTGACTACGAAGAATGCAAGTCCTCCAGTCAGAACATACAGAAGTGCCTTGAGTAATTTCTTTTTCATTATTATCTCCTCCGGTTATTTCCGAATGAACACTATGATTTAGATACTTTATTCTACCATGCATTCTCGTCATCGAGAACCTCAAGTGTAGGATCAAGAGGCTCTTCCTGCATGACTGTTCTCATGTAGCTGTTGACCTGGTCTCTTACGCCCTGTCTTGAAATGACACGTGGGTCGAAGAGCTGATGGTCTACCCAGATAAGAGGAACTCCGAGCTCTCTTGCTCTGTCCTCGAAGAGTCCGTGCATTCCATCCAGAGCCTTGCAGGTGATGTGCTCCCAGAGGATGATCATGTCTGCGTTATACTGCTCAACGAACTCGAAGAGGTCATCGAGGAGTACCTTGTATCCACCGTGTGTACGGTTACGCATGATCATTTCTTCTGTCAGCATAGCCATATCATAGTAAGCCTGCTCTCTGTTCTCAGGTGTATCTGTGTCTGCAATCATCTCAGTGTTGATGCATGAGAGCATGTCTGTCAGAGGAACAATTCCCCAGCAGTTCAGGAGCCATACCAGGAAGTCCATGTAGAAGTGTGACTGAACGCCCCAAACGATCGCTCTGTGGCGGTATTCAGGAGCAGCCATCTTTCTCTTCTTGTAAGCCTTCTCTGCAAGCTTCATGAGCTTTCTGTCGCATTTCTCGAATTCAGGAACCTTACCGCAGATAGCCATGTAGTTGGTCTCTGTGTAAAGCGCAAGGTTGCCGCCGAAGATCTGCGGATAGTCTGTCTTGTTCATGTCGAGCCATTCGTTACGGCACTTTGTAGCGAAGTTGACTCTCTTTGCGCATTCGAAGTAGTAATCCCAATCCCACTTGTGGCCTGTATTCTCTTCGATGAATGCGATTGCTCTTCTGATTTCCTCTGCTGCGTAGTCCTGAACATCATCTTCCTTATGACGGAGAGGTGCAGGCAGCTGGAATACAGGAATTCCGTCTTCCTTCTCGAGTCTCTCTGAGATTACACCATTACCAAGAAGTGATCCGTCACATGTGGTGTTGCACTGTACAGCGCAGGCACCGAAGATAGGTGCATCGTCATCGATAGATACTCCTGCCTCAGCCTCAGGCATCGGGCAGACGTCTCCAGGAAGTCCATATTCCTGAGCTACATCGATGTAGTGCTCCATAGCATGCTGGTTGAGGAGTACCGATACGTATGTGGAAGGAGTTTCACGTGATGTGCACTTGAGATTAGGGAATCCCATCATGACAGCTGTCATTTCGTTCTCGTCTACAAGTACGTTGATCTTGGAGAACTCTTCATCGTTACCGGTCCTGCGGTCAGCGCGAGCCATGGTGTTGAGCAGTTTAGCTACGTCGATGATGATCAGATCCTGTTCCTCGTGGGTCATTCTGAGGTATTCACCTCTCAGACCCTGAGTGAATCTGTCTACCATCATAGGTACTGCAAGATAGTTAGCCATCCAGCGATATCTGAAGAAGAACTTGATATTGCGTGGCTTAGCCATGAATTTGCCCAGGGTGAGCATGATGCCCAGCCATCTGCTGTAATCATAGAGAGTGTCTCCGACACCTCTCCACTCACGGCGCTTTCTTACCTTGCCATGTGGCTTATACAGGTCGCCGTATCTGGTGTCACCCTTGATCTTCTCAGGGTTTACCATCTTGTTGAATTTCTTAACAGCCATCACTAATCCTCCTTCTGAATCTTCTTGATATCAATGCTCTCCATGAACGCCTGTACACGGGTACGCATCTGTCCGGAGGAGCCGATGCTGTATGGTCTGTCGACAGCCAGAACCGGCCAGTTATATCTGTTTCTGAGGATGTGTGAGCCCATCATCTTCTCATATGCCCATGGATCGCAGAACTTCATCTGCTGATAGATGATTCCGTCTGCCTTGTATTCCTTGGCCATCTTGTCTACGTACTCACGTCTTCCATCCATCTTCTGAGTATTCATGTAACGTGGGCACTCACCCCTGTACATGTACTGGCTGCAGATCTGAGTAAGAGCATCCTCATCATCATTAAGCACGATCGGATCTCTGCCTGGCAGTGAGCCATAGCAGAATCTGTCAGCACATACGAATGCACCGCTGTCCTCGATGAGCTTGATGAAATCAGTGTCATCTACCTCAGAACCTACTACGAGAACTCTTGCCTTGAACCAAGGCTTTGGATCAGGTTCTCTTGTCTTAAGCTCTTCAAGTGTCTCTTCGAGTTTGTCAACGATGAGATACTTAGGAGCTACGTATGAAGCAAGGCAAAGTACGTTGTACTCATAGCCTGTAATCGTAGGGTTGTCAAGCTTACGGAAATCTCCGATAGCTCTCAGAAGCTCGCAGATGTGATTGTGCTCAGCTACAGCCTTACGGATAGCAGCATCGCTTACATCGATGCCATAATTCTCAGCGAGCGGCTTGAGAATGTGGTTCTTGCACTGGAGTACGTAGAGATCAAGACCATTGTAGTCAGCCTTCATAGGGATCTCCATGTATTCCCAGAAGAATTTGTCCTTCTCCTTGCCTGCTGCCTTAAGGAGTTCCATGTTTTCTACGCATCTGTTGAGCATGGTGCATCCGTCAGGAGTTACCATTGCGTCAAGGAAGTTGTATCCTCCCTCAAGCGCTCTCTCAAGAATAGCTCTTGAGTACTCGCAGAGGAAGCTTGTCAGGTAATATGTACCTACATCGATAGAGCCTGTCCTCGGTGCGCGGAGTCTTGCAGAAAAGCATCCCGGGAGATTAAGTAGAGGTTCCGGAACATTCTCGCACATATAGCCTATGCACTTCTTTCCGTCCTCCTGAGCCTGCCTGATGAGGTCATTGTTGGCCTCCTGGAGCAGGTCCTCAAAATATATTAAATGCTTAAGGTCTTTCAAACCTATACCTCCTGTGTTATCCAGCTATTGCTATTCTCTTTCCGGTCAGTTTACCAGAGCTTTGCAACAACAGCAGCAACAGCCTTGCCCTGCTCGCCGTTGAGTTTGCTTCTCAGCTGTCTCTTGACTTCACCAATCAGAAGCTCTTCAGCTTTGCCCTCAGCAATTGCAGCGAGAACAGTCTCTTCTGTTTCCTTGCTGAAAGTGCCGTCAGCTGCGATTCCGTTGTAAATGCGGAGCTGTTCTTCCTTACTGTATTCTTTCATTATTATTATCCTCCTTGCTCATTAAGCAAAGACCAGTGCCGCAGCCATGACACTCTGCCATGACTGCGGACATGTTCCTTTAATGATGCATTCTAATTACTTGCTGCTCTTCTTAAGTTCTGCTGCGAGCATTTTCTCAAGTCTTTCCTTAGCCTTAGGATCGTATGCATCGAGTGCACCGTCATCACCGGCAAGGAAGGCTTCAAGATTAGGAAGGCGTACACCGGCCTTATAGTTCATCTTGAACAGTGGCACGTTGAGCCTTTTTGCGACATCGCGCATTTCCTGATTCGTCATTTTGATCCTCCTATATAGTAGCAATAATCACTCAGGCTGATATTCGCCAGTTGCCTCGAGCTCCGTGCCGGATCCCTCAGCTGCATTCACATCCTCAACCTCGACCTCTTTGATCATCATCTCATTGCCGCGAAGCAGCCATGTATTGCCGCTTCCGCAGTGAGGACAGGTCTTGCCGTACTTGACGGTCGAATATGTGATCTTGCAGTCGTCACACCATGTGACAGCCGGGATCTCTTCAGTCTTGAGCTCAGAGCCCTCGAACAGAGGGAACTTCTTGGTATACCAGAGCCAGTAATCATGAAGATATGATGTTACTATGCCGGATACCTCGCCGAACTGAAGTGTAACGGAACGGATCTTCTTGACATTCTGTTCCTCAGCGATCTTGCTTACCTGTTCAACTACGTAATTTACAAGTCCTAGTTCGTGCATGAGTTGTTCCTTTATCTACCTGCAATCTTGTTCTTTACGATTCCTATTACACGGCTTGGGATATGCTTGCCCATTCCGATGAACTTCTGCTCTGCAGGGATCATGTTGGAGTACTTGTCTCCATCAGGCAGACGGTACAGATGGATAGCGTCGAACTTGCACTGTACTGTGCACATTCCGCAGCCGATACACTTGTTGGTGTCTACTACGCTGCGTCCGCACTTGAGGCATCTCTCTGCTTCCTTCTTGATCTGCTCTTCGCTGAACTGCTTGACTTCGTAATCCATTGTGAGCTTCTTGCTCTCATCGATCTCTCTGATCTGACGAGGAGGCTTCTTGAAGTCTGCTGGTGGGATAACGATGTCTTCCTTGTCGAGCATTGCGAACTGACGAGTATTTCTGTGGATTGTCAGGTGCTGTCCCTTGTTGACGAATCTGTGGAGTGATACAGCGCCTTCACGTCCCATAGCCAGAGCGTCTACTACGAACTTCTGTCCGCTTACAGAGTCTCCGCCTGCGAAGATATCAGGCTCTGCTGTCTGCAGTGTAACAGGGTCTGCGATGATCATGCCTCTTGGGCTGAACTCAACCTTGGTACCCTCGAAGAGTGTGCCGTAGTCAGGCTTCTGTCCGATGCTGAAGAGTACTGTTGTGCAAGCCTGCTCTGTTGTCTCGTTGTCATCGAATGTAGGAGCAAATCTGCCCTCTGCGTTCTTGACTGAGAGGCACTTACGGAACTTGATGCCTGCAACCTTGCCGCTCTTGGTAACGACTTCTGTCTGTCCCCAACCGTCATGGATAATGATGCCTTCGTTCTTGAGGAATTCCTGATCCTCAGCGCCCATTGGCATCTCGTCATAGGACTCGAGGCAGTACAGATGTACGCTCTTAGCGCCCTGTCTGATAGCTGTTCTTGCTACGTCAGCACCGATGTTACCACCACCGATGACAACTACATCGCCGGAGAGCTTCTTAGCTTTGCCAAGTGTTACGCTCTTGACATAGTCAACACCGCCGATAACTCCTTCAGCGTCATCGCCAGGGATTCCCAGCTTACCGCATGCCTGGAGACCAGTTCCTACGAAGAAGCCCTTGAAGCCTTCTTCTCTGAGTGACTGGAATGTTACATCCTTGCCGACTTCTACGCCGCATCTGATCTCAACGCCCATCTCCTTGAGGATGTCGATCTCAGCATTGACGACCTTCTTGTCGAGTCTGAAGTTAGGAATACCGAGTGTCATCATTCCACCAGGCATCTCCTGCTTCTCGAATACGACTGGCTTGTATCCCTCGATTGCGAGGAAGTAAGCGCATGAAAGACCTGCAGGACCGGATCCGATGATACCGATCTTCTGGTCGAAGTGTTCTCTTGTTGTGGAGACCATTGGAGGAATGTACTTGTGTTCATCCTCGAGGTCCTTAGCTGCGATGAATGCCTTGATATCGTCGATAGCAAGTGCTTCATCAACTGTGCCTCTTGTGCACTCAAGCTCGCAGTACTTGTGGCAGATAGCGCCGCAGACTGCTGGGAATGGGTTATCTCTCTTGATCAACTCGAGAGCCTGTCTGTACTCTCCTCTTGAAGCCATGTCAATGTAGCCCTGGATAGCGATGTGGAGAGGGCAAGCAGACTTACATGGTGCAGTACCTGTAGGCCATGTCTGGATTACGCCGTTCTCATTCTTGTAGTTCCAGTTCCACTTATCTTCTGGCCAGAAGTTGGAATCAGGCAGCTCCTGCTTAGGATACTCGATCTCGCCGTGCTTGGTGCAGAGCTTCTGTCCGAGTCTTACAGCACCTGCAGGGCAGACCTCTACGCACTTACCGCAGGCAACGCACTTCTCTGCGTCAACCTTTGAACGGTATGGAGAAGCTGACATGTTAGGTGTGTTGAAGAGCTGTGATGTACGCAGAGCGTTGCAGACACCTATTGCGCAGTTGCAGATAGCGAAGATCTTGTTCTTGCCGTCGATATTGGTTACCTGATGTACGTAGCCCTTCTCTTCAGCCTTCTCGAGTACTTCGATTGCTTCATCGTAAGTGATGTCATAGCCCATTCCTGTCTCACGGCAGTAATCAGCGAAGTCACCGAGTCCCATGCACCAGTACTGTGCGATATCTCCGGAGCCCTCTCCTCTGATTGCCTGCTGCTTACGGCAGGAGCAGATTCCGAGTCCGATCTGGCCTTCGTACTTCTTGAGCCAGTATGAAATGTGCTCGATGTCGAGTGATTCGCTCTCTGCAGGGATAGCCTTCTCTACAGGGATAACGTGCATTCCGATTCCGGATCCGCCAGGTGCTACCATCTGAGTGATGCCTGCCAGCGGCAGATATGTCATACGCTCGAAGAAGTCAGCGATCTCTGGTGTCTCAGGAGAGATCTGATCTCTCATTACCATGATCTCAGCACTACCAGGTACATACTGGTCGAGGACCCATCTTCTCTCGTGATTAGGGTTCTTTCCGTCAAGGTTCTCATTGTGGAACTCTACCAGACCATACTGGCAAGCTGCCTCAAGAACCTTCTCAAGACGAGCATCATCATATCCGCTCATCTTCTTAAGATCTGCGAAGAATCTTGGCTTACGCTTGCCCATCTTAAGGCAGAGATCAAGAACGTCCTCCGCGATATCCTTGCCGTATCTTCTTACGACATACTGATATCCACAGTCCATTCCCCAGTACTCAGGAGAATCCTTTGAAGGCTTCTCAAGTCCCAGGAGAATCTCTTTGCGGTCAGTGATGATCTTGATAAGCTTGAAGATCTTCTCATCGTGTGTCAGTTGTTTAGCCATATACTAACCACCTCTCCATTTAAATTATTTACAATATCTGATTGTTACCGATTCGGTGTGTACGCACACTTCCTCATACTATTGACAGAATTTTATCATATTGCTGACCATGCGTTCAACATAAACCAATATTTTGGCGTGAAAAAACAATCAAAAACAACCCCTACAGGGGGATTTCTCCGGCCATTCATTCACGCCCGGCACATATAGTCGGATGACACGTCACAAGCCACAAGAAACTCTCTGTTGACGCATACCCCTGGTAGGTATATAATCGTTATGACAGATACCCCATATGGGTATATTCACTGCGAACACAGAGGTTTGAAAATGACAGATAATAAAGACTGCTGCGCATGCAGCGAGAAAAGGAAAGAACGCAGTCCTGAGGAGTACAAGGATCTGATGAACAGGCTGAGTCGTATTGAGGGTCAGGTCCGCGGGATCAAGGCTATGGTCGAGCGCGGAGCTTACTGTCCGGACATCCTGATCCAGACATCAGCCGTCAACGCTGCTCTGAACAGCTTCAGCAAAGTTCTCCTCTCCAATCACATTCGCACCTGCGTAAGGAACGATATCAGGGAAGGCAACGACGAGGTCGTTGAAGAGCTTGTCACCACCCTTCAGAAGATGATGAAATAGCACGAGGTAACAGACAGATATGGAACAATATGTTGTTACAGGAATGAGCTGTGCTGCTTGCCAGGCACGTGTCGAGAAGGCTGTGTCTGCAGTGCCGGGAGTCGACTCCTGCGCAGTCAGCCTGCTCACTAATTCAATGGGCGTCGAAGGATCTACTGCACCTGAGGATATTATCAAGGCAGTTACTGATGCAGGCTACGGCGCACGCCTCAAGGCAGATGCACCCGCCTCATCTGCAAGCAGCCAGGCCACTTATGCAGCCGAAGAGGCTGCTCTTGAAGACCACGAGACACCGCTGCTCAGGAAGAGGCTCATATACTCACTTGGATTTCTCATAGTCCTCATGTATTTCTCGATGGGACATATGATGTGGGGCTGGCCGATTCCTTCGTTCTTCGAGGGCAATCATATCGCGATGGGACTTCTTCAGATGATCCTTGCATCGATCGTTATGGTCATCAATCAGAAGTTCTTCATCAATGGCTTCAGGGGTCTGATCCACCGCTCCCCTAACATGGATACACTGGTTGCCATGGGCAGCGCCGCATCTTTCTGCTGGAGTGTCTATGTGCTCTTTGCAATGACCGGAGCCCAGCTCGCAGGTGACAGCGATGCTGTCATGGCATACATGCATGATTTCTACTTTGAGTCTGCCGCCATGATCCTCACTCTGATCACAGTCGGCAAGATGCTCGAGGCGAGATCCAAGGGCAAGACAACCGATGCTCTTAAGAGCCTGATGAAGCTTGCTCCTCAGACAGCAATTGTGGTCAGAGGCGGCATCGAGACCGAAGTCCCTATCTCAGAGGTTCGCGTCGATGATGAGTTCATCGTTCATCCGGGCGAGAACATTCCGGTCGACGGTGTGATCCTCGAGGGAACATCTGCAGTCAACGAGGCTGCACTTACAGGAGAATCGATACCGGTCGACAAGAAGGCCGGCGACACAGTATCCGCTGCGACGACCAATCAGTCAGGCTTTATCAGATGCAGGGCTACGAGAGTCGGTCAGGATACCACCCTCGCCCAGATCATCCGCATGGTCAGCGACGCAGCCGCAACCAAGGCTCCTATCGCCAAGATCGCAGACAAAGTATCAGGAATCTTCGTGCCTGTCGTCATCGGCATCGCGCTTGTGACTCTGGTCATCTGGCTGGCAGTCGGCCGCGACGTCGGCTTTGCACTTGCACGTGCTATATCCGTACTCGTCATCAGCTGCCCTTGCGCACTTGGCCTTGCGACACCGGTCGCCATCATGGTCGGAAGCGGCGTAGGAGCGAGGAACGGAATACTGTTCAAGACAGCTGCAGCTCTTGAGGAGACCGGACGTATCGAGATCGTTGCACTCGATAAGACAGGCACTATAACAGGCGGCAATCCGGAAGTGACAGACGTCTTCCCTTGCCACGGAGTTTCTAAGGATGAGCTCCTTACGGTCGCAGCCGCTGTTGAATCAAGGTCTGAGCATCCACTTGCCAAGGCTGTATGCAAGTACATCGGCGGCACCACTCTCAGGATCAGTGATTATGAAGAGCTGCCAGGCAACGGCGTAAGAGCTTTCACATGGGATGGTTCGAGAGCTGTCAGGATCGCCGGAGGTAATGCTGCTTTCATGTCTGAGAACGGAGTCAGGGAATCAGACATCGCAAGGCTCATGAAGGAGACTGCTGAATTCAGCAACGCAGGCAAGACCCCTGTTCTCTTCTCCAAGGGAGGCAAGCTTCTCGGTCTTATTGCTCTTGCAGATTCTGTCAGAGACGACAGCGTGGAGGCCATCAGGCAATTCAAGGAAATGGGTATCCGTACAGTCATGCTTACGGGTGACCGCAAGAAGACAGCTGAGGCGATCGCCGCCGAGGTAGGTGTAGATGAAGTAATCGCCGAAGTCCTTCCGGGAGGCAAAGAAGATGTGATCAAGGGTCTCATGGAGCAGGGCCGCACAGCCATGATAGGCGACGGCATCAATGACGCCCCTGCCCTGACAAGAGCTAATGTCGGCATAGCCATCGGCGCGGGAACAGATGTAGCTCTTGATGCTGCGGATGTAGTTCTCGTCAACAGCAGTTTGGCAGATGCAGTCAAAGCTGTCAGGCTCGGCCGCAAGACTCTTAAGAACATTCACGAGAACCTGTTCTGGGCGTTCTTCTATAATGCTATATGCATCCCTGTTGCAGCAGGTGCGTACATACACGCATTCGGACTGACACTCAATCCGATGCTCGGAGCTGCGGCGATGAGTCTTTCGAGCTTCTGTGTGGTTACCAACGCGCTGAGGCTGAATCTCTTCGACGCACAAGGCAGGGCAGCAGCTAATACCAGCAAAGACAAGTCAACAATGGCCGAAGGCACAGCTGTCGGAGAGCCTGAGAATAATAACGATCAAGAAAGTGAGGAAAATCTAATGCAGAAGACAATGAACATTGAAGGTATGATGTGCCCACACTGTGAGGCAACAGTTAAGAAGGCTCTTGAGGCTCTTGACGGAGTTCAGGAAGCAGCCGTAAGCCACGAGCAGAACAAGGCTGTTGTAACACTTTGCGGCGAGGTATCCGATGCAGCTCTCAAGGAAGCAGTTGAGGCTAAGGAATATAAGGTACTCGGAATCGAGTAATCTACGGCACGGACGCATCTCATAAGAATGATAAAGGAGATCATTGCTTAACGCTTTGATCTCCTTTTCTTTATACTCTGTTCTATTTCTTTTCCTGGTGCAGTCTCAGTTCTGCAAGGAATACGATTATCTTCTGCAGTGCCTTATTCTTGATCCATGGCTGCCAGAAGATATGTCCTGCATGTGGTATCCTGACGAATCTGACATCGCTGTAAAGTCCCGCAGCGATTTCCGAATAGATAATAGGGACTATCCTGTCGCTCTCTCCGTGCATCAGAAGTACCGGGCCTCTGAAGTCTCCGATCCTGTCCATCCAGTCTGAAGTAATGAGCGCATCAGTAATGAACTTCCTGCCGAGCCTGATCGGGGGATACTTGGTGAAGAAGGTTTCCGGAGGATTCTTCGGGTCGAATCTGGCGCCGAGAGCCTTCCCTTTGGCTGCATCGTCAGGTATTGAGAGTGCCGGATATATGAGGATCAGACCCGCGATCTCATCCTTAAGATCGGCAGCTGCAAGAGCAGTGACCATGCCTCCCATCGACAGGCCGCACAGCACGATTGGCTTATCCTTGAGTCTTATCTTGAGATATCCTACGACAGTCTTAAGATCTCCTACCTCAGTAATGACGCTCATTTCAGTAGTCTTGCGTCCTTTGCTGCACCCATTGCCCGAGCCCGGGAAATCGAATGTGAATACCGGGTATGACCGTCTTGCAAGCTCCAGCGCATACTTGCTCTCCCAGTTCTGGTCAAATCCGAACTCATGACTGATGACCACACATGGGCGGTCTGATTCTTCATCCGGAATGTAAAGATGGCCTACTATGAGAGCTTCTCCATCCTTGATTTCAACTCTGTGTTTATACATTTATGGTTCCTCCGGACTCAATGATACATCAAAACACAAGAGCTGTCACATATCAAAGTCCATTGACGATGATAAAGCAAGAGCGCTGCACTCCTGAGATGCAACGCTCTATTCAATGTTCAGTTTATCTTATTTACGGATCTGACTTACTGCCGGACTAGCCGAGTACTGTGAAGCCTGAGAGTGTTACCATGCCTGCGAAGATAGCTGCCGGGATAACGCCTACCCAGATGTTTCCGTATTTTCTGTAGAGGTATGTCACCACGCCTGTGGTGCCGCCCATCATGTAGCAGTATCCGAATGCAAAGTCGAGGGATCCTGAGCTTGTATTCTTGCCTGTTCCGTAGATATCGATCTGTGGAATGATGGTCTGACCTGTTCCGATGATCATGGATCCGCCGTACTGGATGAGAAGCAGTACGAAGAGTGCACTTGCTGTGAGTACTGTATTTACGATTACAGCTCTCCACATATCCTTCTTCTCATTTCCTGTCGATGGCAGGATGCGCTGTGACATGTTGCCGACGAACATTACGAAGAAGATGATCAGGCAGTATGGGATGGATCTTACGATTCTCATCGGGCTCATCTTGAGGTAGGTTGAGAGGTTCCATACCTGATAGTTGATTCCGAGGAATCCTTCGATCAGCCAGAGCCATGTGAATACGAATATTACTACGATCAGTGCCATGAGGCAGCTCTTGCCGACTTTGGTCCAGTCGATCCTGGTATCTCCGTCTGCTCCGAGTGCGTAGTCGCCAAGTGTCAGAGGAGTGCCGGCCTTCTTAGCCTTGTTAGCCTTGATGATCATGCGGACGATACCGATGATTGCAAGTACAACGAGCCATGCCATGATTCCGTTGAGGTTAGCGGACGGAAGGATCTTAGTCCATCTGGTACCGAGTCCTGTCCACTTGATGGTATAAGCCGAAATGTGTACGAATATGAGTGCTGGGATGACCAGTGAGAACAGGAGGTCGATGCACCATTCCTTGGCTCCCTTTCTCGGTGCTGCTCCGCGAGGAACTGCATTAGCTGCGCTGGCAAAGAACTCATTCTGCATCAGCAGGTTGACGATTGCTGCGAGCAGGAACATCATTGTGATACATGCGATTCCGGAGAAGAGCTGCTGTGGCAGCCATGCCAGATCGTTGTTATCAAGCTTGACCGGGAAGTCTACTACATCGTTCTCGTACTTTACGATCTCTTCGATGGTAGCGCCCGAAATATTACCGGTCTGATGGAGTGTTCCGTCGATAACTGCATATCTGAAGAGCTTTCCGTTCCTGTCGTAATCCTGATTTGGCTGAAGGTCTGCAATACCTGACATTTCAGACATTTTGTCGACGCAAGCGTCAGGATTTCCGATGAAGAAGTAGTCATACTGGTCGGCTGTTGACTTGATCAGACCAAAGTTAGTATTAACGTCTTCGAAGCCGCCGCCGAGGATCATCATGAACGGTCCGAATACCTCGCAAACGCTGTTGATCTTGTCAGGCATCGATCTGTATGTCTCGAGAACAGTTGCTGTACCTGCAGAGTATCCTACGAGGTTGAGGCTGTCCTTCTGAACGAATGACAGGTTGTTTGCATACTGTGCAGTTGTGATGGCCTGGATGCCTCTGTCGATATCCGGATCGGATTCGCCACCGCCCTGGAGGTCAGGTGAAAGTACTACCATTCCTCTTCTTGCAAGCTCCATGCTCCATGTGTCATTGGAGTGAGCGTGATTTGAACGTCCGTGATAGATTACTGCTACAGGAGCAGGAGTCTCATCTGTTGCGTTCTCAGGAATGTAGATCAGTGAGCTTACCGATGTACCATCCTGTGAGTTGATGTATATCCTCTCGATGTGTACTTTGCCCCAGGATGTCTGGAAGCCCCAGATGAAGATCGAGCATACAAGCAGGATCAGCATCGTTACCGAGAAGAACCTTACGGCTTTCTTCTTTTCTGTTGCTTTGTCTTTCATGACTTTCACCTTTCTCTTATACGCATCCGGCTGGCGGATGGCTTATATGATGCGGTTAATATTTACAGCTGCATCATAATTCGCAAGGAAAAGTGAATCAATTGAGATGGCACATCTGCAAGTATGAGGTCGTAAGTGCAAAGCGGGCTGTCCTAAGTGCCTGATATTCTGTCCTGAATGCAAAAGCCGCCCCCCTGGCTCTCATGCACCAAAAAAGGCTCCTTCCGGAGCCTTATCTGCATCATATCCTGCATACCGGAGGTCACGCCTCTTCATCTGCTGATACTTTGTCTGCCGGCAGCATCACTATGAGAGTGAACTGCTTGTTCTCATTGTCGGCTTTGACTGTTACCGTTCCTCCATATCTGCCTGCGGCATTTTCAATACTGCTGATACCTATTCCATGCATGTCACTGTCCCTCTTGCTAGTGACGGGTCTGCCATTCTTCAGAGCTATCTCTCCGCTGAATCTGTTCTCGAACTTGATCACGACATTATTTGCGAAGGTGGTGCTCTTGATATACAGGTACTTGTCGCCTTCTGTCTTCTTCAGTGCCTCGACTGCATTATCTACTGCATTGCCGAATATAGTGACAAGATCCACAGACCTTATATGTCCAAGTCCCGCAAGATCAAGACATATGTTGAACCTGATCCCGTCGGAATATGCACGCTGGATCTTCTCTGAAAGAATCGCATCCACGGTCTGGCTTCCCGTCCTCACCTGTGTCTCATAGCCCTCAAATTGCGGCAGGAGCTCTTTGAGATATGCATCTATCTCCCCCTCGCTCCCTGCCATGCTCTGGATCGCCAGCAGATGATTCTTGACATCGTGATACAGCCTGCGGATATCTGCACTTGCCTGCATCTCACGCTTTGCACTCCTGACTTCGTACATGAGCACCATCTGCTCGTGCTCGGCAGCTTCCTTCTCCTTGAGGAGCAGCCTGCTGTAGTCATACAGAAGTATAACGAGGTAGAGACCTATTGAAGTCACCAGAGAGAACGATACCATCGTGACCCTGTTGCCGCCTAGGTTAAGTTCTCTGACTGCTGTAAGTATCCATTTGAAATAGACCATGATCAACAGGACCGTAGTCATCATGATTACACGCTGGCGGTCTATCAGGTCTATTCTCTCAGGTTTTATGAGTCTCCTCGTGACTGCGGCAAGCAGCATCTCCATCAAGGCAACCAGGCAAAGTCCGAAAATGTATCCGGCACCTTTGGTCTGATGCGGCGGTGTTACAGTGCCGTATGTCATCATGACCATTCTGAGATTCTGCGACGTAAGGTAAATTGCAGTAAAGATAGCTGCCAGATAACAAGCTACACTATTCGTGCAATCTTTGTTCAATATGAGCCAGCACATCACCGGAACCAGGTGGAGTATCATCCTCAGGAGCTGTATCGCAAGGTTCTCAAGCGAGAACACGCTGACAGCTGCATTCAGAGGAGTCATATAGATTCCGAGCAAAGCAATAAGCGGCAGGAAACCTATTGCTCTTCTTACCGGGCTCTCAGTCACCTCCCTGCGCTCATGCTTAAGGCTGAAGAACCACAGAAGTATCACAACTTCCACCGCAAATGAAATAATATCTATTAATGAACCTGTAATGAAACCGTTATTCATCTTATAGGATGTGATCTCCAAGGTATTCAGACAAAGAATTCAGAAAAGCCTTGCGCCTTCTCTGGCTTATCGGGACAATATTGCCGTCCTTAAGAAGAATGTCTGCCTGCCTGATCTCCTGAATCGCATCAGCCGCGACCAGATAGCTGGCATGGCATCTGAAGAATCCGTATTCGCCCAGCTGCTCTTCCAGCTCACGGATAGGGCAGCGGTACTCTTTAACTTCTCCGTCCACGCAGAGGCTCACGTAATGCCCGCGCACCTCACAGAAGCTTATTCTGGAAACCGGGATACGGTATGATCTGCCTGATGACTTGACTGTGATATAGTGTTCCTTCTCTCTGGCCCTCTCTATATTGCGGATCGCATCTCCCAGCTCATGAGAGAACTCCTCATAGCTGACTGGCTTGCGGATGAATCCAAATGCTCTGACCTTATATCCCTCGATGGCCCTCTGATACATTGTTGTAATGAAAATAATGCAGACATCAGGATCAAACTCTCTGATCGCTCTGGCTGCATCCATTCCATCCATTCCGGGCATATAAATATCCAGCAGAATGAGATCCACATTCTGCGGATAACTTGTCAGAAGAGAATCAGCCGAGGCAAATTCAGTGATCTTCATGTCTATGCTGTTCTCTTTATCGTATCGGGCGAGCGCCTTGACTATCGACTCGCGAACAGGTCTTTCATCATCGCAAACAGCAATATGCAGCATAAAAAATACTCCTGTGAATCAGATTCCAATCCCCCTATTCATTTTAATTATATTCCTCAGACACCTCAACCAGCTTGTCCTAAATGCAGTGATTATGTCCTAAATGCATTATGCTATAATCGAATCATAAGGTAATCAAGAGGTGACACGTATGTATTATGACTGCATTATTATCGGGGGAGGCGCATCAGGTCTCATGCTGGCTGCGACTCTGGATATGAAGGGACGTAAGGGTCTCCTGCTGGAGAAGACCACGAGGCTTGGAACCAAGCTTCTGATGAGTGGAGGCGGAAGATGCAATATCACTCACGGAGGCTCGATCAAGGAATTCGTGAATGTATACGGTGAAGCCGGCCCGCGCCTCAGAAAGTGCCTCTACAGGCACAGCAATACAGATCTGACATCATGGCTTGAAGCCAAAGGTATACCTCTGACAAACGAGCACGACCGGATCTTCCCTGCTTCGATGAAGGCTTCGGATATTCTCGGTGTCTTTCTTGACAGCGCCAGAAGCAACGGATGGGAGATCCGTACCGAGGCTGAAGTCTATGATTTTAAGCGTAATGATGATGGCAGTCTTACAGTAATGGCATCCCCTGCAGACAGCCTCCGTACCAGTAGAGCCGTCATCGCTACCGGCGGCATCACTTACCCTGAGACCGGCTCCGATGGCTCTATGCACGATATCCTCAGGGCAGCCGGAACAGCTATAACACCTCTTCGTTCTGCGCTGGCCCCTGTTTATGTTGAAGATTATCCGTACGAAGAACTGAGCGGCGTCTCAATCGAGAATGTGACAGTTACAGCCTTCAGTTCAGATGCGGCAGCCACATGCAAAGGAAAAGCCGCCCGCATGACAGGCGACTTACTATTCACACACAGAGGATTCTCAGGTCCTGTTATTCTTAACATCTCGCGCTATGCCGAGGCAGGTCAGCTGATCAGAATCAGTTACAACAAGTCACTCGACGATCTGCCAAAGCGTCTAAGGAAGTGCCTCGAAGAGCGTTCGAAGGGTCCGTCAGGTGATATCCGCACGACCAGGCTCGCAGCACTTCTTGACAGCGATGACTTCACAGTCTCGGGAATAGACGAGCACGGAATGGTTACAGCCGGCGGTATATCCCTTGATGACATTGATACAGCTTCAATGAAGATCAGGTCACTTTCAGATCCGGACGGCAGCTATGCTGTCTATGCAATCGGCGAAGCCATCGATGCTGACGGGATCACCGGAGGCTACAACCTTCAGATGTGCTGGTCGACAGCAAATGCAGCGGCAGACAATATAAGAGTATCGCTGATCTGATTACAGTGTGAGGTCTCCGTCCTTGACCCATCCGAGCTTGCGGCAGACACTGTTGATCAGTGGTGCGAGTACTGCAGGAAGCACGAAGCAGATAAGGATAAGTCCTAGCCAGTCCATTCCGGTGATGCCGGCCTTAGCTCCTGATGCTACATCTGCTACCCATCCTGAGTAGACACCGATCTGTCCTACGAAGCCGCATGTACCCATTCCACTCGAAACAGGAGCACCGTTCATCTGCATCTTGAAGACACATGTTGCGATAGGTCCTGTGATTGCGGACGCAAGTGTCGGCGCGATCCAGATTCTTGGATTCTTGACGATATTGCCCATCTGGAGCATCGAAGTTCCGATTCCCTGGGAGACGAGTCCGCCCCATCCATTCTCCTTGAATGACATTACTGCAAATCCGACCATCTGAGCGCAGCAGCCTGCTACAGCAGCACCGCCTGCAAGACCTGTAAGACCGAGAGCCGCACAGATAGCAGCTGATGAGATCGGCAGTGTAAGAGCCACACCTACGATAACAGATACGATGATTCCCATCATGAAAGGTCTCAGCTCAGTTGCCCACATGATAAGTGTTCCGACCTTCATGGCTGCAGCTCCGAGTGCCGGTGCCCACCATGCAGAAAGGCCAACGCCTACTCCGATGGTAACAAGAGGTGTTACGAGGATATCTATCTTGGTCTCACCCTGAACAGCCTTGCCTACCTCAGCTGCGATGATAGCAATGAAGAGTACAGCAAGAGGTCCGCCTGCTCCACCGAGTCCGTTAGCAGCAAATCCTACTGTTGCCAGCGAGAAAAGAACCAGAGGAGGACACTTAAGAGCATATCCGATAGCGATCGCCATTGCCGGACCGGTCATGGCCATTGCAAGTCCGCCTACCGTATAGTCAACACCGCTTACAGTGCATACAGGATCAGTGAGAATTCCGATATGGAACTGTGTTCCGAGAGTGTTGATGATCGTTCCTATAAGAAGAGAGCAAAACAGACCCTGAGCCATTGCTGACAGAGCATCGATTCCGTAGCGCTTAGCGCTGATCTCAATGTTCTTGCGTTTGAGAAAGGCCTTGAAACCGCCTTCAGATTGTTTAGCCATTATTGTTTACTTCCTTTTATTGTGATTAACAGTTATAATAGTATAGTTAGTGCTTGATCAGGATCACATTATATCCCGGAGCACAGACTTAGATAAGTATATCACATTTTTTTCAAAAGGGGAATCTTATGAGTAATTCATCACCTGAAAATGTTACAACCAAGCGCAGAGTCCGCAAGAGGAAAGGTCCTAAGTTCCTGCTCATTCTGATACTTGTTCTTGCAATCCTGGTAGCAGGCGGCGGATACTACACTATGGGTCTCAGAGCAGTTGAACCTGGCAGCACGGAGGAAGTCGTTGTAACGATTCCGAACGGAACCGGCGCCAGTGCAATCGTACAGATGCTCGATGAGGCAGGTCTTGTAAGGAATCTGTTCTGCGCTAAGGTCAACGCCAAGATCGGTGGCTACGACAGCCTTCAGGCTAATACATATATCTTTAACAAAGGAATGTCATTCCAGCAGATCATGAAGGTCATCAACACCGGCGACTTTGAGTACATATCCAAGGAATCAGTTGAGGTCAAGGACGGTGCGAGACTTCAGCAGGTCGCTGACTCTGTCTCAGAGAAGCTTCCGTTCTCCTCAGATGAGATCATGGCTGTATGGTCCGACAAGGATTATCTGAACCAGCTTATCGACAAATACTGGTTCCTCACAGATGAGATCCTTGATACCGATGTCATGTTCCCTCTCGAAGGATATCTGTACGCAGATACATATTACATTACAGACAACATGACTATCGAAGGCTTCACAGAGATGTGCCTTGACAGAATGGATACTGAGCTCACAGCCCGCAAGGATGCAATCGATGCTTCAGGCTTCAGCGTTCACGAGCTCCTGACACTGACATCCATAGTCACCAAGGAAGCTACCGCTGCTGATCAGGCAGGTGTTGCCGGCGTATTCATGAACAGACTCGAGCAGGGTATGTCACTCGGATCAGACGTTACAGTCTGCTATATCTTCCAGGAGGACAGAGTTGCCCTCAAGGTCAGCCAGCTCGAGAGCGACAATCCTTACAACACACGTAAGTTCGCAGGACTCCCTCCTGGGCCGATCTCAACAGTTGTCGGAGACGCTATCGACGCAACTCTCAATTATGAGCACCATGATTACCTGTTCTTCATCGCTGATGAGAATGGTATTGTCAGATACAGCACTGACGTAGCAGGCCACGAGACCAACATTGAAGAGCATGGCCTCGTCAAGGACGCAGACGCAGACGAAGAGAACTAACCGGCTCTTCTCTCAGCACAATCAGGCAAAACAAACCGGCATGCCCTTTACGGGTATGCCGGTTTTAGTTTGCCTTATGCTATTCTTCTGATCTACTTCTCTACCATCACACTGTCGTAGAAGAGCGGCAGGAATACATAGCCTTCGCTCTCGAGTGTCTCGATAATCTCAGGCATCGCAGCCTGTGAAGCTTTGCTCCATTCGTGGAAGAGAACGACCATGATCTTCTGATCATCTTCCTTAGCTGCCTTAAGAACATTCTCCTTTACGAACTTCTCAGTTGCTACATCGCTGCCAAAGCTGTCGCCGGAATCAACCGTCCAGTTGATCCATCCATAGCCTGCCTCCCTGAGAGCTGCCTGTATGTCTTCAAGCTTGGATCCTGCCGTTGCAGTGCCACCAGGGAACCTGACAATCTTAGGTCTGTAGCCTCCGGTATTCTCCGCGGTGAAGTTCTGCTGCTTCTCGATATCCTTCATGAATGCCTTGGCACTCTTGTATATGCCGCCGTTGCTGTAATCATGAGAATATGAGTGATTGCCTATAGTGTGTCCATACTTGAGATACTCAGGATACATCGACGCAGCCGTAACATCGCCCTGGTCCGGAAGCTTGTTGCCATTCGCTGTACTGAGGAAGAACGTAGCCTTGATATCATAGGTATTGAATATCTTGAGGAACTCGTTGCCCCTTTTGTATGGTCCGTCATCGATCGTGATATAGCAGATCCTCTTGTCGGTCTTGCCTTCCTGAATGTCCTTCTCAAGCTGAGCAGCCAAAGCGAACACCTCATTGCTGGATGTCTGTATCTCGCCGCTGAGTGTCCTGAACTCCTCGAGCTGCTTGGTAAGCTCTGCATTACGTTCCTGCTGGGCTGTCAGCTCGGAATGCGCAGAACTGTATATCTTAGTCTGCTCCCTGAATTCTGCGAAAACCTTGCCGTATCTCGGGATAATGAATGCTGCTACAGCGAGAGTCAATATGAGAACTGCAGCAAGAGCAATCAGCATGTTGTTGCTTATTCTGATTTTCCTAGCTTTTCTTTCAGTCTCTCCCATGAGTCCTTAAGCTCCATCATTTGATTATAATCTCCATAGCCTGCAGCCTCTTCTGCAAGCTTATCATTCTCTGCCTGAAGTTCTGCTGTCTGCGTTCTTGCAGCCTCTGTCTTGGCAGGCAGCTTGGTGAGGCTGTATTTCATCACTGCAAAGCTGAGCTCGAACAGCAGGAGCAGCACAAATACAGCCAGCACTGCAATAAGTCTCTTGAACTTGCGGCTGTCAGAAATCCAGACAGTACGCGCCTTAGGCTTTGGCATCGCCTTGACCTTAGGCGGCTCAGGTTCCTCCTCTGCAAAAGGAGTATATATCCTTGTCTGCGAGATGTCGTCCTTGTCAACGAGTGTCGTCTTGCGCGACTCCAGATCGATGATCTTGCTGTTCTCAAGCTCTTCATCAGTAATGAAACCCTTGTAAGGAGTCCTCTGCTTCTCTACAAGCTTTGTTGCATCAGGGATCTGGCTGTACGTCTTGCGCTCAAAGAGAACATCATAGCTTCCCTTGTTCCCATCGTCCTCGATCCATGTATGACGACTCACATTATTTGAATTTGGTTTGTTGTTGTTATCGCTCATTATCGTATATTAACACCCATATTAGCTGTCAGATCATTATATGCCTCGGCTGCGAGTATCATTGTACCTGCTGCCATAGCTGTAAATTGTGAGCTGATCGCCCTTGAGATCACTGCACCTGTTGCCATCTGCTCGCCGTGAAGCACCGAAGCATATGCGGATATTACCATAAGTGCAGCGTACATGTGTCTCTTGTCATGTCCGCAGCCAAATCTGCCGAATCCCTGCTGAGATCTCAGATACTCATCCGCCTCAGCAAGAGCAGCGGCGGCCTCTGCATTTGTCAGGTCCAGCATAGCTACGGATCCAAGAACCGGCAGTTCCTCTCCGTGACCGTATCTTATACCCTCGGTGTCGAGGAGTTTGTATATTTCTTTAACTCTTGCAGCCTTGAACTTGGCATCCGCCTTATCGAGTGCAAGGATGCATCCGAGGGCCTCGGTATATATGGTTCTGCCAAATGTTCCCTCAAGCTGGGAGATGCAGGCATTTGCCTCTTCAAGAAAAGCCTCTGCATCTTCTACTCCTGCTGCCGCAAGTATGGAAGCCACCATGAACGCCCTGCCATCTTCGCATTGTTCTGATACAGATCTGATGACTCCGAAGAGTTCAGTCGCCTTATCGACAAGGCCAAGGAGTTCTTCCTTATCTTCTATTACATTGGCCAGTGCCATGGCACCAAGATAGTACCTGTCATCCCTGCTGCGTCTTGTGATCCTGATGAGATTATAAGCTCTCTCAGTATTGTCAAAATATGTCTCAGGATCATCCTCCATCAGCATGCTTGCTGTCATGATGATCTTGAGATAGCCTCGCAGCGGAGATAAGACTTTGGCCCTGTCCTTGATGATGCCCGCGCATCTCTTCAGGTCTTCTGCGCCTGGTTCTATCCCATGCGAAGTCAGTACCGCGCTGCCGATGAGATGCATCTCGTAGCCATCCCACCTGAAAGTATCGGCAAGAGTTTTGCGGTTTCTTATGAACATCTCGCATATTCTGAGAAGATCAGCGTCCATACAGCACCTCCGGATACTAATTGCAATTCTTTTCTAATATTGTACATTTATCTCCAGTATATCTCAATGTCATGGAGATAGTTTTTCTTCCGGCTATCAGCTCAGCAAGGAAGGCTCTGTCCCCTTCCCACAGATTGAGGCTCATGACATCCTCCTTACGGATCCACTCGAGTCTCCCCTCATCACATTCAGGAGGTTCATACAAGCCGGTCTTCCTGTAGATCTCAAGCGCATCCTTATCAGCAGGCTCAAAATCCTTCGATGAGAACAGATACATATCCTCATCTTCGTATTCATCCGCTCTGAATCTGATGATGCCATGGAAATGCGAAGACCCGAGGACGAGCCCGGTCTCTTCGAGCACCTCGCGCCTGTTACAGCTCTCAGGGTCCTCCCCGTACTCTATCTTGCCACCGATGCCAAGCCATTTGCCCTCGTTCATGTCATCAGGCTTCTTGTTGCGGTACAGCATCAGATAGCATCCGTTATTCTCAATGTAACAAAGCGTAGTCTTCTTCATGTCATTATTTTACCACTCAAATCCTAAATGTGACCAACTCTGAATTCAATTCCAGAAGTTTTTCTCGGTGTTGACTTATCGTCCGGTCAGTCAGATAATTTCAGTATGGGTAACAGAAAAGTTCTTATTGCTGCAATGATGACAGCTTTCATGACAACGTTCATGTCAAGTGCACTTAATCTATCGGTCCCTGCACTTGAGCGCTACTTCGATGTCAGTGCAGCATCTATCAGCTGGATAGTATCAGCCTATACGATCACAGTAGCCGCAGCAAGTCTGCCATTTGGCAAGATTGCGGATATTACGAGCAGAAGGCGCATTTTTCTGACAGGCATCACAGGATTTGGCCTGCTTTGTTTTGCGTGCATATTCGTGAGGCATATCGCCATTCTGATCACTCTCCGAGCACTTATGGGATGCTGCGGAGCAATGATATTCGCAACCAACAACGCGATCCTCATAAGCTCCTACCCATCCGATATGAGAGGCAAAGTCATCGGTTATTCTACAGCTGCGACATATATCGGTCTCACCGCAGGTCCTGTGGTCGGAGGCATTCTGAACAGCACCCTCGGCTGGAGATCCATTTTCGCTCTGTCAGTTGCGGTGTCAGCTGCAGCTCTTACCGCTGCATCATTCGCCCCGCCTGACAAGCCGGAGCCTCACGACAGCAAGAATCACAAGCACTTTGATTCTACAGGATTGATTCTCTATGTATTCGCCATCGCGTCGAGCCTCTATGGCATGACAAATCTTGATGCAGGAGCTGTGTCAGTCACTCTGCTGATATGCGGCCTCGTGGCCCTCGTAATATTCTACAGGCACGAGAGTCAGTCACCGGATCCGATCATGAAGGTCAGCATGTTCCGTGAGAGCCGCACCTTCACGTTCTCTAATCTGGCAGCGCTGCTCAATTACGGTGCTACATTCGCTATCAGCTATACGATCAGCATATACCTTCAGGTCATCCTCGGCTTTTCATCAGGGAGCGCAGGCTTGCTGCTGATTTCAATGCCGGCGGTCCAGGCAATATTCTCACCACTTACAGGCAGCCTGTCAGACAAATTCCGCCCGTCAGTTCTCGCAAGCACAGGAATGGGGATCTGCGCGTTCACTCTCATCCTGTTCTCAAGGATCGGAGAGACCACACATGTTGCATATATAATCTTCGCACTGTGCCTTACGGGCTTTGGGTTTGCACTCTTCTCATCACCGAATACCAATGCCATTCTGAGCTGTGTCAGCAGAGAGGATTATGGTGTTGCAAATTCAATAGTGGCTACGATGAGGACCTACGGTCAGTCATCAGGAATGGCTGTTCTGAGCGTCATCACATCAGTTATACTCGGCACAGCCAGCCTCGCAGAATCACCTGCTACAGATATACTCAGGATGATGCACACATCCTTCATCATATTCGCAGGGATCTGCATAATAGGCCTCTTCTTCTCCCTCGCAAGAGACAAATAGCACTCCGGAGCTTCGCCCGGAATTTAACCGCAAGAAAAAATCGCAGCCAGGCTGCGATTTTTTTTTCTTTCTATTCAGGCCAGACGAACTCCGCTCTTCCGGCTTCGCCTCCGTCTATTAGGAGATTCTGTCCCGTCATGAATCTGTTCGTAACTGCGACGAAATACACCCATTCAGCGATCTCCTCAGGAGATGCCCATCTCTTGAGTGGAGTAAGCTCCATGATCCTGTTCCACAGAGCAGGGTCATCCATGACGATCCTGTTAAGCTCTGTAGTAACTCCGCCCGGATCTATGCTGTTGCATATCGCACGCGGCGCTATTCTCAGAGCAACGTTCTTAGTATACGCCAGGATCCCTCCCTTGCTTGCCGCATATTCAGGGAATTCAGAACCTGTATGTCCACTTGCGGACCCTATATTCACCACAGATCTGATCCTGTCATTATCCACTGCATACTTCTCGGTGACATTTATGACAGCTCTGAGATTGATATCGATGTCCTTGCCGCTCTCCTGAACTCCGGCGTTGTTGATAAGTATCTCCGGCCTGAAGCCCTGAGGCAAAGCTGCCTCGACTTCATCCAAATCTGTAACATCTGCGATGCAGTGTGTGTATCTTTCATGCTCGATAATGGAATCCGCGATATCTATTCCGTATACCTCATGACCTCTTTCAAGAAAAAGCCTGGCTATCGCGCTCCCTATTCCTCCGGATGTTCCGGTAATCATTACTATCATATGCTGCCTCGATTCAGAAGTTAAGCCCTTGCAGCATAGCGGATATACTGCTCTCCGACGTTCTCTGCTTCCCACTGCTTGCTGACTCTGTAACCAACCGGGCTGAACAGCACCTCGCAGAGAAGCTCAGCAACAGCTCCTGTGATCGAGCAGATCAGTACCTGTGCGAGCGTCCATCCGAAGAAATGATACGATACGATTGCAGCAAATGTCAGGTTGTCGATGAACTGCGCGATTCCTGTCGATATGAATGAGCGCGCTGCAAAAGCTCTGTATCCGTCAGTCCTGAGATGCTTAGCAACTGTGTGATTTATGAATGAATTAGTAACTGCAGCTGCAAGCATCGCGATGCTGCTGCCCATAACTACATACCAGCTGCCGCCGAATGTTGCATTAAGAGCATCATTGACCTCCGGCATACCTATGGAATAATACTCACCCCACATACCCGGTGTCATTGTCATGAGCTTGAAGATAAGGCATGCACACAGATTAACTACAAGCGCAAGAATAGAGACCTTAGCAGCAGCCTTGCCGCCAAAGCGTTTGCAGATCATATCCATGCACAGAAAACTTATCCAGCTGAGTGTGAATCCGCAGTCGAGCGCGAAGTAACGCAGACTGAGTAATTCCTTGTTAGCGAGCAGATTCATCATGATAACGCTCACGATGAAAAGAGAAACGACCAGAGACGGGATACTACGCAGTAAATAGCGGTAGTCCTCGAACTCCCTTCTTAAGAATTGCATCATTGAATTGTACTCCTTTGGTTTTGATATTTTACAAGCAGGATATCGGACCCGAACTGCTTGAGCCGCGCCTTTGCGCGAACTAATATATTATACACATTTGTGATGTGATAATCTACTGATCAGCCAAATTATCTGATTTATTATCGAGCTTCGTTCTCAGAGCTTCGGATGCCTGGGTCTTCCCAAGACCGCCGCAGGTACATCTCAGTTCAAGCGGCAGAAGCCTGCCTATCTCCATAACAGCACCGATTGCCTCATCGAGCGGAATGACTTTGTCATAGCCTGCCAGGATCACATTGGCGCTGCTTAGGGCATTCATGCCGCCGGCAATGTTCTTGTTGAGGCACGGCACTTCGACACGGTTTGCAACAGGGTCACATGCAAGCCCCGTAAGACCCTGAAGAGCGAAGGATGCAGCATCTATGCACTCCTCTGCCGAACCTCCCATCATTTCAGTTACGGCAGCTGCAGCCATTGCCGAGCCTGCTCCGCACTCTGCCTGGCACCCTCCTACCTCTGCAGAGAAGGTCGCCTGTCCTGCGAAGAATACGCCGATGAGTCCGGCCGCAAACAGGCCTTTGACAGCCTGCTCAGGAGGAAGTCCGAGCGCATCCTGCACTGCGAGCACAGTGCCTGCAAGGCAGCCTGCAGAACCTGCCGTAGGAGCTGCGACAAATACGCCCATGGAGCTCTTGGTCTCCATGATGGCTGTTATATATCTGATAGCTGTATTGAATACATCACCGGGAACGAGCCTGTCCTTATTGAGCTCAATAAGGTGTGACTGCCTTGGAAGGATGCGGTCCTCATAATCAGTCCCGTCGAGGCCGGTCCTGACGGACCGCTCCATGACGTCCACAAGATCTTCCATCTCATCCCAGACCAGGTGTCTGTCCCAGCCGGCAAAGGCACTCTCATAGATCACGGCGAGCTGCCAGAGCTTGAGATCTCTGTCTCTGTTATATTCGAGCATCTCTGATACTGTTCTGAATGGTACTTTGATATTTGCGTGCGATCTTGAAGGAAGGAACGGACTGAAAGTTACAACATCATTCGTAGCGAACAGCTCGCAGAGAAGAGTTGCTTCGCTCTGATCTGCCGGCCTTCCTATCTTGATGTCTATACAGGTCTTGACATCATCTCTGTCCGCACTGATCTCTTCAGCGTCAGGAACTGCAGAGAGCACAATCGATACGATCTCGCTGTCTGTATTGTCCTGGAATGTCAGCAGCACGATCTCATCGTAGTCTCCTCTTACAGAGACCCTGTAACCGTTAAGTCTGGTGAGTTCAACCATTCCGCCGCCGGTCGAGACAGCATCAGCATCGATGACCTTTCCGGTCTTCGATACTGCATGTATGCGGTAATTACCTGGATGCTCGGCGCCGTAAGATCTGACAGTATATTTGAGATCGATGCCACTGTCTGCAATCAGCTGCTGCCAGTTCTCAGCACCCTCTTCCGTCAGAGACCTGCCGAGAATACCAAGAGCAAAGCCCATATCGGTGCCATGTCCATCATGCGACTCCGCAAGCGCCCCCTCCGGGTCAAAGAATACTTCGACAGATCTGAGTCCTCCCCCTGCAGCCTGTCTTATAAGCTCTCCGATTCTTGCACCACCTGCAGCATGAGAACTTGATGGTCCCCTCATGACAGGTCCTATAACATCGTTGAATATACTGGGATAAATACTAGACATGATATACCTCCAGCCAATACCAAGCACCAAATCATGTTTTAATTATTGTACTTATTTGATCTTTTTTCAAGGTTGAAATGCCGGAGTATACAAAACTCTATTTGCAATACAAAAAGAATAAATTCAACGCAGTAATTGAAAATGCGAAAAAAATATGTCAGAATTTAGCTGCCAGACCATAATTCGGGGGATATTTGCCGCATTTTTGCTGTACTATGGTTGAATTTATTCTACGTTTTTAGATTTTATCAGTCATTTAGTGCATAGTCAATTGAAATACGCCGAAAATATTCTCCAAACAGACGATTTTAACCGTTTTTTAGCGATAGAATCTGTAAAATTCTGTAAGATTTCCAATTGGAGGTTTTCTGTGATATTTCTGTACAAAATTCTTGCATATTGCCATGAGAACAATCTGTCCGAGGCAGCCTTTGAGAAAGGTGCAGGCTTGTCCAAGGGCCAGATCAACAGCTGGAAGAACGGTTCGAAGCCTCGGATCTCGAGTCTTGAAAAGGCTGCCATCTTCATGGGCATCAGCCTGACTGAACTTCTTGACGAAGAAGACGGCGGATTCGAGCCTTATGACCCGACAGTCAGCATCCCTCTCTCCGGCACATCAGAATATATCAGAGTGCTTGCAGACGATATTCCTGAGAATGCAAGTTGTTTCGCCTTAATTATGCCGGATGACAGCATGCTGCCGGAATTCGGCAAAGGAGATCTCGTCATCGCACAGTCGTGCAGCTCTGCAAGCACCGGGGATGTCGTTACCGTCCATATTCCGGGTGAGAACATGATCTGCCGCAAGATCATTTATACCGATGAAGGCCTCATACTTCAGCCATACAATCAGCTTTACGATGCTGAATACTATTACAGTGCAGACATCGATATTCTCCCGATATTCGTAACCGGCCGGGTCATCAAACTTATCCGGAGCTACAACAAATAGAAAAAGCCTCCGCCAGTCTTCTTAAGGCTGATGCGGAGGCTCTTTAGTTATTAGTCTGATTAGCCCTCTACTCTGATGCTCTTGATCTTCTGATCTACAAGCGGCTTATCTCTGAAGTTCCTCTTGCTCATTACGATCTTATCTGCGACTTCCATACCCTCTGTAACTCTGCCGAATGCAGCATACTGTCCGTCAAGGTGTGGTGATGTAGTTGTCATGATGAAGAACTGTGAGCCTGCTGAGTTCGGATTCATTGCTCTTGCCATTGAGAGTACGCCTCTCTCGTGCTTGAGGTCATTTCTGAATCCATTTGCTGTGAATTCGCCAGGGATGGTATAGCCAGGGCCGCCCATTCCGGTTCCCTCAGGACATCCGCCCTGGATCATGAATCCCGGAATTACTCTGTGGAAGATAAGTCCATCATAGAATTCCTCATTTGCAAGCTTTTCAAAATTCTCAACTGTCTTAGGCGCGATATCTTCGTAGAGTTCACCCTTCATGATTCCGCCGTCAGCCATTTCGATAGTAAACTTCTTCATTAAATCTACCTCCGTGATTATTCTACTGATTTGAGGGATTCTGTCATTGAAACATTGCGGAGCCTCTTCTGCATAGCCAGGTTGACGATGCCGGCAAAGACAAATGTCAGAATGACAGAAAGTATTATGTCTATATTATTGAGCCTCGGCTCGAAATATATCATCTTGACCACTATGTTGTCTATAACGAATTTGAGGAGCCACTTACCCAGCGGTATTCCTACAACTGCGGCTATTGCAGTCAGGAAGATATTCTCCCTGAACACATACTGCGAGACTTCAAGCTGGTTGAACCCAAGCACCTTGATCGTAGCTATCTCTCTGATCCTCTCCGTAATATTGATATTCGTCAGGTTGTACAGAACAATGAACGCAAGCAGCGCCGCAGAGAGTATTACTACATACACTACAGCATCAAGGCTCTTCATCATCTTGCTGACATTTTCCTTGACATCCAGATTGACAGAGACAGCAGCTGCATTCTCATAATTTGCCGCCTTCGTTGAAATATCCCGTATAGCGTCTTCGTCAGTCTCTCCATTCAGACGGACAAGCGCGGATTTGATGTCAGCCTTCTTGCCAAAGCCCTTCTCATATGTATCAAGACTCATATAGATATTATCCTGTACATAATTGTCGCATATTCCGCTGACTGTAACCTGCATCTCGCGGTAGCCTTCTCTTACGGTCAGCGTATCACCGATGTTGACTCCGTAGTCATGATTCACTTTTCGCACTATGACAGCTTCGCCTTCTCCCGGGAATCCGATGGCTGTATCGCCCTCGTGAAGATCTATGTAGCGGCCAAAGTCATCAGGATCTGAAGCCGTGCAGGTAATGTCATAATTGCCACTGTCTGTCTTGAGAGTCACTTCGCTGCGGTGCAGGAACTTGACCTCATCCCGGCCAAGTCCAGGGACCTCTTCAAAGAAATCCTCCTGACGCTCCTCGTTCATATTCTTGCTGAATATAGCTGTGAAATCGTACAGGGATATTTCATTGAACTGATGATCTGCAACCCTCGCGATCGATGTCCTGATGCCCATTCCTGCTATAAGCAGAGCCGTGCATCCGCTGACGCCGATGACCATCATAAGGAATCTCTTCTTATCTCTGAAGATATTGCGTATAGATACCTTGTACAAGAAGCTGATCCTCTTCCACAGTGGTGTTATCCTCTCAAGCAGTATTCTCTTGCCTGCAGGAGGAGTCTTAGGTCTTATGAGATCAGACGGAGACACCTTGAAGTCCTGAGATATCGATACCCATGTTGCTCCCATGGAGCACAGCAGTGCGGCTGCGAGCGATATGAGCCCGAGCTTAGGGTCAATTATGTAATCCACCGTATCACTGAAGTCATACATCATCGTGTACGCATTCCAGATTACCGCAGGGAACACCTTGCATCCGATGAAGAAGCCTGTCAGAGCTCCCATGAATGCTGCGCTGCCGGAGTAGAACATATACTTGCCTACGATCTGGCTGTTGCTGTATCCGAGAGCCTTGAGAACGCCTATCTGTGTTCTCTGCTCATCGACCATCCTCGTCATGGTCGTCATGCAGACAAGAGCTGCTATGAGGAAGAAGAACACAGGGAAGATTTTGGCGATGTTGCTTACGATGCTTGAGTTGCTGTCGAAGGATGAATATCCTGCATTGTCCTCTCTTGAGAAGGCATATGAATTGCCGGTCTCCATTTCATCTATCTTGTCCTGAGCTTCGTCAAGCTTATCCTTGGCATCATCGAGTTCTTTTCTGGCCTTCTCGAATTCAGAATCGGCCCTGGCTTCTTCTTTTGCAAGGGTCTTGCGGCCCTTCTCTATTGTCTTTTCCTGCTTGCCTATCTCCTTCTGTCCTGCCTCGGCCTGCGAGAGCCCATCTCTTGCCTGAACAAGGCCTGCCTCTACCTGAGCAAGGCCTGCCTGTGCCTGTGCAAGGAGCGCGTCTACTTTGGATATCTCGCCTGTCAGATATGCTATCTGATTCTCGGCTTCTGCAAGCTTGCCGCTCATCTCTGCGAGCTGACCCTCGATCGCAGCCTTGGTAGCTTCATACGCAGGATCAGCCGGATCAAGAGCTTCAAGCTGCTGCTTAAGTCCTGCGATGGCCGGCTCAAGCTGAGCTTTGCCAGCGTTTGCCTGGGCAAGACCCGCCTCCGCCTTGGCCCTTCCGGACTGCATTGCAGCGATATTGCCTGTCAGCTCAGTCTTCTTGCTCTCAAGGTCTGCTATGGTCGAATTAAGATCAGCGATCGTCTTCTTAAGATCTTTCCTGGCTGTGTTCAGCTTCTTCTCGCCCTTGTCGAGCTTGTCCTCTGCCTTGTCTATTTCACGCTCTGCCTTTGCCTTCTCGTCTTCGTATTTGGCAAGGTTCTCTTCGTATTCCTGCTTCTTCTCGTCGAGCTCATCCTGAGCTTCCTTCCTGGCAGTCTCTCTGCGTGCAGCTGTTACTGCCTCGGCGAGGTCTTCCATGCTGTCTTCTGACGAATCGAGCTTGGCCTTCATCTCATCAGAAAAAGGTTCCTCATCACCCTTCAAGGTGACATACAGGTTAGTGTAGTAATCAACATCGAAGACATCCTTCTGCACGAAGAAGAATGTTGAGAGGTTGCCATTGCCTATATCTGTGGATCCTCTCTGGTAATCCATATATATCGGGGTATTGACAGTTCCGACTATCCTGAATTCCTTCTTCCTGAAGTTCTTGAGAGTGTCCTTGTCATTCTCATCTGTCAGTACGATCGTATCACCGATACTGAAGCCTTCATCCGTTATGCTGTAGCTGTCGACAACGCACTCGTCCGCCGACTCCGGCAGCCTGCCCTCGGCGACTCTCAGAGTGTTGATCTTATCCGGAAGCGAGATCGCTTTGAGAGCCTCTGCATCTCCGTCTCCGGACACGGTCAGAACATCGATCTGGATCGAGCCTTCAGCCCCGGACACTCCGTCCCAGCCCTCTGCTATCCGGACGCTCTCATCATCTATTCCATACGATGAGGCGATCATATAGTCATAGAAGTTGTGCTCCTTCAGATATTTCCTTGCGGTGCTTGTCATAGATGCTTTGCAGTCCTTGAGACCCGAGAAAAACCCCACACCAAGAGCAACGATCGCGAAGATCGCCAGATATCTCGCAAGCGAGGTCCGTATTTCTCTCAGTGTCGACTTCTTAAGCATCTTGTTACCGGTCAGCTACCATTCTATTTCGGAGATAGGTACAGGATCAGGATTGACTGTGACATCCTGCACCCTGCCGCTTCTTACACTTATGACTCTGTCAGCCATAGGCGTGATGGCCTTGTTGTGAGTTATGATTATTACCGTAGTTCCTGAATTCCTCGCCTGATCCTGCAGGAGCTGGAGGATGGCTTTACCAGTGTTGTAGTCAAGGGCACCGGTAGGCTCATCGCAGAGGAGCAGCTTTGGATTCTTGGCAAGTGCTCTTGCGATAGCAACTCTCTGCTGCTCTCCGCCAGAAAGCTGTCCGGGGAAATTATTCATTCTGTCCCCAAGACCGACAGCCTTCAGCGTCTCGGCCGGATCCAGCGGATCCTTGCAGATCTGAGTCGCAAGCGAAACATTCTCGAGAGCCGTGAGGTTCTGCACCAGATTATAGAACTGGAAGACAAACCCGATATCGTACCTGCGGTACTTTGTCAGTTCTCTCGCATTCATGCTGCTTATTTCTCTTCCGTCAAGGATCACCCGTCCACTTGTGAGAGTATCCATGCCGCCAAGGATATTCAGAAGAGTCGTTTTGCCCGCGCCGGATTCTCCGACGACCACTGCAAGCTCGCCCTTGTTCACGGAGAAGCTTGCGTCTGCAAGCGCTTCGATATCCACTTCCCCGACATGGTAGACCTTGCGCACATTTTCAAACAGTACATAGCCTTCTTCTCTTGCCATCTTGGGTACCTCTATATGAATATATTGATGCAGCCGATCAGAAGCCCGATAAGGCCTCCGAGGCTGACGATCATGTTGAGTTCATTCTTCATTACTGCAAGGACACCTTTTTCGAGGTCATCTACAGACATCGAATTGATCTTGTCCTCTACGATCGACGCTACATTGATACGTCTGAGAGCAGAGTTTACGGCGTTGACGACAGACTCACGGTATGCCGCTGTCATCTTGGCTCTGACAAAGTCAGGATCATATCCTGCCTGGCTCAGCACATGCAGAGGTGTCCTGTCGCCGAGATCATGGATCCTGCTGGCAGTTATCTCGCCGATCATCTCAGGTGCTTTGGCGTCGATGAATTCCTCCATTTTCTCTCCTACGCTAGTCATGACTCTGTCGACAAGCTGCTCAGGAACGAAGGCCCGGAGGAATCTTGATGCCTGGATATGCTCATCCAGCATGTGATGACCTTCCTGGCGGATCACTTCCGGTATATTCATGCGCTTTATTGCATCAAGAATCTTGACATCAAGAAGCTCAACAAAGCTCTTCTCAAGCTTGTCGTATTTGGCCGGGCTGCCTGTGAGGATAGCCCCTGTCACTCTTATGTCCTCATCGAGGATGCTCATGGCCTTGTCTATCAGAGGCTTCTCGACCTCTTCGGTCAGGAGCTTGCCGGAGATATCCTCCATCGTGAACAGCTCATCCTGAACGATCTTACCTGCGGACTTCGCTAGTCTTGCCTTGCCCTTAGGAATTGCTCCCGGAGTGAACGGTACTCTGTGCCCGAAGATGCGTTTTTCCTCATGAGGGAAGAACAGCATTTTGACAGCTATGAGGTTTGTAAAGTATCCGATCACCGCTCCCACAAGAGGCGGCACTATGAACTTAGCTATAACAGCGTAACTCATTAACGTTCACCATCTTTCACTTCCTGCATGGCAGACTCCCTGTGAAGTCCGGCCTTACCTACAGAATGAGCAGCTATTCTGCTCAGATTATTATTTGCGCCTATGATCCAGAGGATGTCCCCTTCCTTGATCAGCATATTGGCATCAGGCATATGGGTTGCATATCCGTCTCTTTCGAGGCCTAGGATCATGCAGCCTGTCCTCGCTGTGATGCCGCTCTTCTTAATAGGCTTCTCTACATAGTTCTCAGTACCTCTTACCTGGATAGCCGCACACGCAAGAGCGTGATCAACATCCGGGTAGACGGCATCAAGAAACTCTCTGAGAGTGCGGATTCTGACTTTGTCCTTAAGATCCAGAGTCTTCCAGAATGTCTCGAGAGATTGTCTGTCACCTATTACATATACTTTATCGCCCGTCTGAATCACCGTCCTTGCCGGAGGCATCGCGATGTTCTTCTGGCCTTTTCTAATTTTGACAACATATACAGCCTCGTTCTTGCCCCAGGCCAGTTCCTCTATGGACTTGCCTGCATATGAGGCACCCTGAGGAACGATCCAGCTGAATATGCTGTAGTCTTCCTCAAGCCAGTGCTGGCGGTCTCTTGCGCCGCCCCTCTCTTCCATTGTCTTCTGGTTAAGGTTCGCAAGGAATCTCGTCTCGAGCTGCAGATAATATGTCGCAATGAATTCCGATCTCGCGATCAGGAATATGGCGGCCGGCAGAAGCAGCAGAATCAGTGCATTCGTGACGTCAAACATCAGATAAAGCGGTATAAGTGCGATGATGATAAGTATCGCAACTTTGCCTATGACCATGACCACAAGCGGCGGACGGTTTGCCAGTCTGTCCATCCACAGCTGAGTGAATGCCACGCTCCTGTTGCCGAGATACGGCCTTGTGAAGACTATCATGACAAGATAAATCACGATCAGGACAATGATCCTGGAGGCTCTCGCTCCGGCTACATCTGAGAGAGCCGGATAAATGTATCTGCTTCCTGCAAGGGCTGTGACGAGCATGATGCTCCCGTATATAGCGACCTTGATGAAGTAGTCCTTGAGAACTATCTTCCACTCCGATGTATGCTCCTCGGTATCCTGGTCATCAGATGTATAGCTGTCGATCTTCCTGCGGAGCCTTGCAGGGATCACTCCGGATATGAGTGTGACGACAGCGTCTGAATTCCTTATGAGGACCGGTGTGAAGATTATCGTAAGTATGGAAGATGCGACTATGACCGGATACAGATAACTGTCCATTACGCCAAGTGATATGCCCAGGCTCGCTATGATGAATGAGAATTCACCGATAGGCGCAAGCGAGGTTCCGCCTCTGACTGCAGTATCTATATCCTGACCGGAAAGCACCATTCCGAACGTAGCGAATATAAGCTTTGCCACAACTGCGATGATTGCAATCGGTACAATAGAGGTCCATCTGCTTGCAATGATCTCAGGATCTACCATCATGCCTACAGACAGGAAGAATACTGCTCCGAACATATCCTTGATGCCGGCTGTCACTCGCTCGACTTCATGTACGTATTTGGTTCCTGCGAAGAATGAGCCTGCGAGGAATGCTCCAAGCTCCATGGAGAAGCCAAGCTGCTGCGCAAGGAGCGCCATCAGGAAGCAGAATCCCAGGCTCAGAAGTGTCAGCATCTCATCGCTCATAAGTCCCATGACCCTGTCAAGGAAGGTCGGCACGAAATAAATGCCGAGAACAAGCCAGATGATGAGATAGCACAGCATCAGTGCAAGGTGTCCCGCAGCTCCTGCGGAGCCTGAACCCTTGCTGACAGCCATTGTTGTCAATATGACCATCATGAAGACTGCAATTACATCCTCCATGACCAGAGAGCCCATGACAAGATTGGCGAATTTCCTGTCCGACAGGCCGAGCTCATCAAAGCATTTCTGTATGACTACAGTTGAGCTGATGGATAGCATCGCTCCGAGGAACACCGAGTTCATTACGGACATTCCGAGCGCCAGGCCGAAGCCATACCCGACGAACATTACGCCTGACATTTTGACCAGAGCCGAGACTATCGCAGTACTTCCTATATCTGCGATCTTATGAAAGTCGAACTCAAGTCCTATGTGGAACAGTATGATAACAACGCCTATCTCGCTCCAGGTCTCGACCGAGGACGTGCTCGCAATATTCAGAAAAAGCGGGAAGTGCGGGCCAATGAGAAATCCCGCAACAATATATCCCAGGATAGTTGGTATCCTGAGTCTCTTGAAAACTATAGTAACGATCGCTGCCGTCGACAGCATGATCGCAAGGTCTATTATCAGCTGAGGTACTTCCACTTGTATATTCCTTAAATCAGTATTTCATATCCCTGCGTATCGTCTTCCAGCCCGGCATGAATCTGTCCATGAGAGCATAGAAATCCCTGCCGTGGTCTGGCGCAACTGTGTGGACAAGCTCATGCAGGATCACATAGTCAAGTTCCGTATCAGTCCTTGTAGCAAGCATCAGGCTGAAGTTGACATGATGAGTCCTTGTGTTGCAGCTGCCCCATCTTGTGTGCATGTCCCTTACTGTCCAGCCACTGCACCGGAGGCCGGTCCGCTCTTCTATCACAGGGAGCCTCTCTGCGATCCTCCTCTTGAGATCCCGCCGCCTTGCCTCCTTCTCCTGATCATCTGCAGGCTCAGGATGCATAATGGCTCTTGACCTTACCCTTGCTATGCCCTGATCGATCCAGTCCATCTTGCTCCTGACAAAGGCAATGATCTCTCTGTCAGGCACAAGATAAGGGGCACTGATGACGACTTTGCCATCAGGCTCCTTGATGCGCATATTTATTCTCTTGATACGCTTCCTCGTCACTTCGACAGGAAGCCCGTCTATATATATTATTTTGGTCATACATAGTTATTCTATCATAAGTCGTCACACTAAAAAACGGGGCATTGGCGCCGACCAGTGTCCCGCTTTGATTATCAACGATCCTTAATGTGTTTCGCCTCCGACTGCTACGATGTCGTAGTCATTGGCTGCAACAGCTTCGATGCCGGCCTCAAGCGCCTCTGCGATAGAAGCTGCAGACATGCTTGGTGTGCCGTCCGGAAGTTCAAGTACCTGCTCTGGCAGATACGGTACATGAACGAATCCTCCACGCATGTCAGGATATTTCTTGTCGATCAGATACAGCAGTCTGTACATGATGTCATTGCATACATAAGTACCTGCTGTATATGACAGTCTTGCCGGAATTCCCTTGTCCTTCATGGCTTTGACCATTGCTTTGACAGGAAGCTTTGCAAAGTACGCATTCTCCCCGTCCCTGCAGATCAGCTCATCAAGTGGCTGCTGTCCCTTGTTGTCAGGGATCCTGGCATCCATCAGATTTACAGCTACCTTCTCAATTGTCATGCCGGAGCGGCCGCCTGCCTGTCCGACGCAGATGACAACATCAGGACGATTCTCCTCGATTGCCTTTGAGAGAACAATCCCATCATCAACGAATACTGTTGGTACTTCCAGCTTGATGATATCAAAACCTGCGATATGATCCGGAAGCAGCTTGACTGCTTCGTATGCCGGATTGATCACCGCACCGCCAAAGGGATCGAATCCTGTGATCAGTAATTTCATGATAATTCTCCTTTCAATAGACCTGAGGCTCAGGGATAATGACCCGGCCTTCTTCTATGATCTTGCGATTATCAACAAATATGTCTGGTTTGAAAGAAACCAGATCAAAGTGGCTGCATGCTTCCTGCACTCCGCCAAGTGCGACATTACGGCCAAATCCTATATGGAATGTCCCATAGGACGATTCATCTTCAATATAGCAGTTTCCCTCACATTTGGACAGATAGTTGAGTCCTATGCCGAGCTCTGCAGCTATATACATACGCTCATCCTCAAAGCTCTCAAGGTACTCCTTGAGACGCTTGCCATCCGGAGTCTGCTCTATTTCAGTGATTTGTCCATTCCTAATCTCTATACGGAAAGGTTGCTCGACCTTGCCGATATACCCCAGCGATCCGTCGAGGATCAGTGTTCCCGTTGTTTCGGTTTCTTCTATTGCGACATATATCTCGATCGAAGCGGAAGAGAATCCTCTGCCTGCTTTGACATCACCGTTGAAGAATCCGGCGTAGCGGTTGCGCTTGTAGAAGCGGAGATCTGTACCGAGCTTGGTTGTTACGTGTACGATCTGACCGCTGTCGATATATCTCTTGATAACATTGGCGATCATCTTGCTCTTCTTGGTATCCATCTTGATGAATTCAAATCCGAGCATCGACTTGCCATTGTTAGTTGAGAGCGGAAGGGACAGGAACTTGCTGCCCCTTCCGATTGCTCTCTTTGCCGCCTTAGTGGTTACGATTGAATAATCCGCTGCGCCAACTATAACGTTGTAATCATCAAATATTGTCTCTTTCTCATCGAAGAATTCGCTGACTTTCTTGCCTTTCTCTTCCATGACCATGAGATCAACGCTTCTGGCACACAGTTCAAAGCGCTGTTTCATGAGGTGAGCTTCTTCTATGTGTGTGGTCGTGGTCACTATCAGGCAACGTTCGCCTCTCTTGAGGTGAAGCCAGTCCTTGGCGATAATGTCTGCGCCCTCACTCATCTTGACAATTTCCTGAATCTCATAACTCATAAGCGGGCCTTACTCTTCTTGAATTTATTACTTTGCAATGATCATGTATGCGATCTGGAATGCAAGGAGAAGTGCAGCTGGAACGAGCTGGTTCTTGATAACGCCGAACTTATCCTTCATCTCGAGCATAGCTACCGGTACGATGTTGAAGTTAGCAGCCATAGGTGTGCTCAGTGTTCCGCAGTATCCGCAGGTAAGTGCTACCATTCCGATGATAACAGGATCTGCACCATATGCGAGTACGAATGGAGCTCCGATACCTACTGTGATAACTGTGATAGCTGCGAATCCGTTACCCATGATAACTGTGAACAGTGCCATAGCGATAGCGAATACGATGATTCCGACATTTACATTGCCCTGTGGGATTACCTTTCCTACAAGTCCTGCGATTACATCGCCAACTCCGGCAGCTGTGAAGATAGCACCGAGGGAAGCAAGCAGCATAGGGAGCATTGACAGAGGTCCTACCTGTGAGAGCAGTCTCTCTGAGTCTGTCAGAAATACAGCTGGCTTGTTGTCAGGGTTGAATACGATCAGCAGGATGATGGAGATGATGATTCCGGCGCCGATACCAACCATAGCTCCGAGCTGTGGCAGGAAAATAGCGAAACCTACTGCGCAGATACCGATTGACAGAGCCGGCAGGAAGATCTTCATTCCGATCTTGTCAAATACACTCTTGGAGTACTCTTCTGTAGGGTTTGCAGTCTTACCAACGCCAACCTTGTGAAGAATAGCAGGGATTGTCATGATGATAATCAGAGCACCGTCTACCATTGGCGGGATCCAGCGTCCGAAAGCAAGTACAACACCGAGTGTGCACCAGAATACAGCTGTTCCTACTCTGTTAGGATTCTCTTTGTCTGTTGCGTTCTTGATACCTGTATATAATGTGATGAGACCGATTACGATGTAGATGATCTCCAGTAATTTCTGACCAGTTGTTACGTCAGCACTAGTGAAAAATGACATTGTACGAGCCTCCTTTCTTATTTCTCTTCTTCAACTGCAACCTTAGCGATGTCCTCGCCATAGTACTTCTTAGCGAGCTTCTTGTCTCTGATGTAGTAGTATACGATACCAACTATAACAGCGAAGATAGCTACAGGGATTTCAGCCTTAGCGAGGTCGATCAGTTCAACATGATATCCAAGTGGCTCGAGTGTGGACTGAACAAGCAGGCCGCCTGCTCCACCAACGAACAGTACCTGGCAGAAGAACCATGCAATGTTCTCCATACCTGATGCCATACCTTTGAGGTTGTCCATGTAATCCTCGTTAATCTTAAGTCCGCGGGACTCGATGGAACCTTCCATCATAGGCATGATAACCGGTCTTACGAATCCGGCTACACCACCGAAGCTTGCGTTGAATGCAGCGAATACAGCTCTCATAATTCCGTATGCGCCGATGATCTTGCCAGGGCTTGCGTTCTTGACCTTACCGATCAGTGCAGCAGCTGCATTACGCAGACCGTTTCTCTCAAGAGTTCCGGTTACCAGCATGATCAGAATGAAGATAGCCATGCTGCGGTTTGCAACGAATGTTGTTCCAAGTGTCTCAAGTAGTCCTGTTACACCGAGGCCGCCTACAAGTGCTGTTACGATAGCAGCAGAGATTACGATGAGGATCGAATCCAGCTTCAGTGCGAATCCTACGATTACGATCAGAACTCCCAACAATTTGATTAGTGCCATTGTGTTCCTCCTTATAAAATCTTGTAGAGTTGTGATATTGATTTAGAAATAACGGATAGGATTATATGAACTCTGATCAATCCACAAAGATTGGTCTCTTCCTTGTCAGTTCAGCCCTGACATCAGAATCTGAGAAGTTCCACTCTTCACGATAGACCTTGTGAGCATTGCGCAGGCTGCCGATGATGGCTTTGTCATGCTCAAGATGTGCTCTTGCGCAGCGGTTGAGGTACTCACCCTGTGCCGTCTCGTCTGCAACCTCACTAACATAATCCAGGCTCAGGATCCATGGGAATCTGATCGAAGGATATCTGTGTTCAGGATTATACGGGCTAGGTATCCAGTAGTTGATCATGTTCTTATAGTAAGTAGCCGGGAACATCTTAGGCATCCAGCCGTGAGCGTATTTCTCGAACTGTCTTGCCCAGAGCTTGTTCTCGCGGGTTACTTCCTCGTTGTCCAGATAGTTGTCAGCGATAACATCCTGGATGCGTTCATTCAGCTTGATGTTGTATGCGTATTCATCTCCGGTGATGTGATAGAAATATCCATACAGGAGTGAACGCGGCAGCCAGAATCCTCTGAATGAAGGTGATGTATAGCCGGCGAACTGTTGCTCCCATTCATGGCTAGGAACGCCATGATTGTCGATAAGTGCATCAGGCAGAAGTGTCATGAACAGTCTTCTGAGACCAAGCGCCTCGGTATGGATAGTATCCATCTTGAAGTGATCATGATAGAACTCCTTGCCGATAGCATTGAATCTTGCGATATGAAGCTTCCAGGTCGGGTTGTCCTGCTGGAGTTCATAGTGCAGAGCCGCACCATCGACATTATCCATAGGGACGATCGTCAGGTTCATCTGCTCTGTCAGATCACTATACTTGTCATTGGTCAGGAGCTCTCTGAGCAGCATGAATGCCTCGTTGGTGCTCGAAACCTCATTAGCATGATGTCTGCAGATGATGAGTTCTGTCTGATGAGCTGTGATCCTCTTGGTTCTTGATATGTAACCGGTCCTGTCAGGTCTGAGTTCTATAGCATAGTGCTCCCTGCCTGTGTAGGATTTGGTAGTGCGGAATACATTGAGACCTTTGACGTGCTTGAGCTGGTCGATGATCTCCATGCACCTGTCATATCCGATAAGATCGAACTCAGAAATATCGATATCTCTGATATCTACGTCTTTAGGAATCTCTGCCGGTGCTGTGACCGGAATTACATATTCCTTGCCGCAGGCCTCAAGAACAACTTCACTGAAGTGCTCTATGCGCTCTGAGATATCAAGCACTCCCTCTGCAAAGAGCTTTGCATAACTCCCGATGAATTCCTCGGGAACTCCCTCTACGGCAATATGAATGCGGTTGCCTGCATCACCTCTTGAGATACCTGTAACATATACATCGACGTCTTCTCTTCCGAGTGTCGCACAAATCCGGCGACCCGCTGATTTAACGCAAGGCTCATCAGCCTTCCTTCCGAATACGGAAACCTTCATGTACGGCTTGCCAGTACGCTTGCGGATCTTAGGATATACAAGACCCGGAGCATCTGTAAGAACACCGCCCTTCTCGTTGCCGTAGTTCTTGAAGTAGTCAGTGATCATGAAGTAGATATCTTCATGAAGTGCATCAAGTGATGAGATCAGATCCTCTCTTGATGCGAGTCTCTCGTCAGGCTCACTCAGATCGAGATCAAACTGAAGTCTTCCGAAGAACGGCTGAGCAGCAATGAGGTCTTTGCCCTCTGTATGCTCATCCACATAAGCACGGAGCTCAGTCAGAACATCGCCCTGGATGATATCCCAGACCTTCTCTACATCAGACTCAACACGCTCATCTAAGGTCTCAGCGCCGTTGACTCTGACCCTGAGGTATCCAGTCATCGGATGAACTTTGCCCATGTCCTTGTACTGGTCGATGTAAGGTCTCTCTGAATAAGCGACCTTGTATGTATCTGTCAGAATCTCATTGCCATCAGTGTCAGTAACTCTGACGAGATATGTGATGTCCTGATCGCCCTCATAGGCTCTGAATACTACGTCATCTCCCTCAATGCCTGTAGCTGCAACGATAATATCCTCTACCGGATACAGCTCCTGCAGGAATCTGATCGGCATGTCGTACCAGTGGTCCGGATTGCCGCCGACATTGTTATAATTAGGAATAGCGCCATCTTCGTCCTTCCAGATGGTCTCTCCCGGTGCCAGGAAAGGCTTGAAGGATATCTCGAACTTGCCAACTTTCTTGCCTGCAAGTCTTGGCAGGATGTCTTCATCGATCCATGAGTAGCCCTGCTTGTAGGAGCAGAAAACACGTACATCAGTCGAAGCTGCACCTGCTGCTTCCAGAGACTTCGTGATCTTATCAGCGATCTCGGCTCTGACAGTCTTGTCTTCGCTTACAGCGATCCTTACCTCAACAGCATCTCCACTCTTAACTGACGGATAGACCTTCTCAGCAAGCATTCTGTCAAGGGTATCGACTTCCCATTCAATGTCATATTCCTTGGAATATCTGAGTTCGTCATCCTTGTAGCTTACGAACTCTGCCTTAGGGAAAGCCTTCTCTGCGATGGCCTTCCTTGTCTTGATATCCGGATCAACATACGCAGTTGTCTCAGTATCACCCAGAATGCCGAGTGCAGCGAGCTGTCCGTCGAGAGTCCTCATCTGGAATGCGTCAGCAATCTCTGTCACACGGTCAGTCCATGTGTCAAAGCATCCCTGCTGCGGGAATGTCTCACAGATTTCAGCGACAAAGTCAACAAGCTCATCACCACTGCCTGAGACTGTTACTCTTACTCCGCCATCCTTGTTCTCCTGGACCATGCTGCAGGTATCTGCGTTCCTGAAGACGATACAGTTGCCTGCCGGCTCTTCCTTGCAGAGAAGTCTTCCGCTGTATGCGGTAGTCTCCATGCCAAAGCGGAATGCAAGGTTGCATGCTGCAGCGACAATGCTGTCGTCTGCATCCTCTGCCATGACGAAGTGAACATTCATCTCATCCGGCAGCTGATCCATGTTGTTGTCTTCAAGAATCGCTCCCTTGGAGAAGACAAGCTCAAGCCCTCTCTTCCTGCGCCAGTCGAAGTCCTGGATAGGCTTTGCGGAGTCCGAAGATGCTACATAATCAGCAGGTACCGTAACCTGACTTGTCTTGGGCTCTATAGCTGCGAAGTGCGCAAAGTCTGCCGGTACCGGAGTTCCTTCTGTATAAGAAGTTACCGGGAATTCAGCTGCCTCTGTCTGGAATCCTGTTGCGCGTGCATATTCAACTGCCAGTTCCTTAGCATGCCAGTCCATGCCGCGCTCAAGTCTTATCTTGTCTTTAAGCTGCTTATTCGTAACTATTCCTCCTTTCTTCATTTGATGTCTGATCATGGATCAGACTGTTCAGTAATTGCAGACCGCACCGCATACCCGTGTACGGACTGCGGTCTGTTTTTCAAAATCATTGTATCTTTCAGCATCAAATTTGTCAACTTATTGTCAATTATTGTATGGTTTGGAATCCAATATTGTTAACGTACCCCGGCTTTGAAAAATGTTCTTTAAATGAAAGTGCAGAAATGTTATTTTTTTGTTAGAGCCTAATTGCCTGTAGCAATTATTCAAGGAGAATTTGTACAAGATGGCGACTAAGAGAATCAGCACGAAAGAAAAGATAATAGAAGCCGCATGGGAGCTGTTCATGGAGCAGGGTTACGATAATACGACTCTGAATGAAATCATTGAGCGCGCAGGCACTTCTAAGGGAGCTTTCTATCACCACTTCCGTGCCAAGGAGGACCTGCTCTTCAGGATGGCATGGTACTTTGACAGGAACTATACTGACTGGACCGAGACACAGGACATGACGCGCAACAGAGTCGATCTTCTACACGATTACGTCATGTATTCATCAGAAGCTGTTGAGAATTCCAGGTATAAGTCCTTCCTCCCTGCACTGTACGGATTCCAGGTAATGACCGAAGGCAACAGATACATCATGGATGAGAGCCGTGAGTATTTCCAGCTTATGTACAAGCTTCTCAGAGAAGGGATACAGGCAGGACAGATCAGGGATAACCGTTCGCCGCTCGACTATGCAAGGAACATTGCCGCTTTGCACCGCGGCCTGACATACAACTGGCTGCTCTCACACTGCCAGTATTCATTGGCGGACAGTGTCGACGCACTATTGACACCATACCTTAACTCAATACGAATATAGAACGAAAAAGAGGCGCCTGATAAGACGCCTCTTTCTATTCAAATCTGTGGCAGCTGTATTGCCTTATTTCCAGCATTCTGCGTCGCCGTCAGTAAGGCCGATATTCTTAGCCTTGAAGACCGGCATCTTGCCTGCTGCCTTCTGATCTGTGTAATCCTTGAGAGCTTTGATCGCTACTCCTCCGAGGATCGCGATAGACGGGATGTTGGTTACTACCATGAGTCCCTGAGCCATATCAGCTGTATCCCATACAAGACCTGCGGAAGAGATTGCTCCTACGAAAACGAGCACAGTCGCGATGACTCTGAATACAAGGCTCTCAGTCCTTGTCATATCTCTCTTGAGAATAAATGCAAAGCATCCTTCGCAGTATGAGTAGTTACCTATCAGTGTAGTGAAGGCGAAGAGCGACATTGAGATCGCAATGAATACAGGGCCAAAGCCTCCGAGAACTGCATGCAGACATGCCTGGACATAGCCGGCTGCATCAGCACTGCCATCTACAGCAAATGATGCAGGATCTACCGAAATAGTCGAGAGGCACATGAATGCTGTTGCTGAGCAGATCAGCAGAGTATCAATGAATACAGAGAGTGTCTGAACAAGTCCCTGCTTGACCGGATGGGATACATCTGCCTTGGCAGCAGCGTTAGGAGCTGAACCCATACCTGCCTCATTGGAGTATAAGCCTCGCTTGAGTCCCCACATGATTACAGATCCTGTGAATCCGCCGAATATAGCCTGGAAATCAAATGCCGAGCTGAAGATCAGGCCGAACATTGCGCCGAGGTTCCTTGCGTTCAGAACAAGAACGACGATAGACATGATGACATATATTACTCCCATGATAGGAACAAGGAAGCCTGTTACATCAATGAGTCTCCTGGCTCCGCCGATAACGATCGCTGCAAAGAGCACCGCAAGGATAGCGCCGATGACAACAGGTGTGGTCTTCTCATTGTAGAAGCTGAATGTTGCGAATGTCGACTGCAGATTGTATGCAGCGAGCATGTTGTATCCTACGGCATATGTGAATATTACGAAAACAGAGAAAATGATTCCGAGCCATCTCTGTCCGAGAGCATTCTGCATATAGTAGGATGGTCCGCCGTAATAAGTGCCGTCATCAGCAGTCTTCTTATAGATCTGCGCAAGAGTTGACTCGATGAACGCATTGGCACCGCCGATGATAGCTGTGATCCACATCCAGAATATCGCTCCCGGACCTCCAAGAACGATCGCAGTGCATACTCCGATGATATTGCCCGTTCCGACTCTTGATGCTGTCGAAACCATCAGAGCTCCGAAGGATGAAATACCACTTTCATTCTCAGGCTTCTCCATAACCACTCTGAACATTTCCGGGAAGAGCCTGATCTGTACAGCCTTGGTCCTGATAGTGAAATACAGTCCGACAGCGATAAGAAACAGCGGAACAATATACGGCTGATAGAGAATATTGTTCATAAAGCCAACAAAAGCACTCATAAAAAACTCCTTAATAGTAAATTGTGTTTATAAACAATTAAGCACCCCTGATTTGCAAGTATTCTAACAAATCAGGGGTGCTCTGTCTATAATTTGGAATAAATTTGTATAACTGTATACAATCAGTTTTTCATATATATATGATATGCTTCTCCGTCTATTCTGTACATTGGTCTGAATCTGATGCTGCAGCCCGGGCATGTACATACAAATTCACCGGAATCATCCGCATGAGTCAGCTTATCTGCACCCGGTGCCTTGATGAATTCCTTGTCCTCTGACACTGCAGCAAGGAGATATGGTCCCCAGGCAAGACATGCATATTCAGGGTCAGAATCTATCCGGACTTTCCTTGTATTCATGCCAAGGTCAATAGTCACTGCATCTCCCTGTCTCAGTCTGTCCGATATGACTCTGTATGATCCGGCATCTTCTGCATCGGCCCACGAAGGGATCCTTACTGCAAGGCGCCTCTTCATGTCCTCATCTGCCCTTACGGTAATGATTCCGTCATCAGTAAAGCTGACTGTAACAGATTCACTACCTCTGAGAACTGAACTTATAGGGAGCTCTATTCTCAGCATTCCGCCCTCTTCATCACCGGCAAATGAATATATATCCGTCATGTAGCGGTACCTGCTCTCCATACCCGTTCCATGACAGCAGCTGTTCTCTTCAGTCTCATAATGCTTGGTGCTGCCCGGAGCTGTCGGCAGGAAATACGTTGTTCCCCCGTCAGGCGCATGACTGCATGACATAAGGATGTGATTGAAGAGTGTTCTTTCATAATAATCCATCAGTCCTGCGCTGCCGCTGAATTCATGGAGCCTGCCGGTAAGCCTCAGCATATTGTAGCTCGCGCAGCTCTCTGCAGAGCTGTCTGTCAGCCAGCTGCACTCATCATCCGCTGCATGGAACAGTTCATGCTCACCTGTCCCTCCGAAGGAGTAGCAGTGATGCTCTGTGACGATCTGTTCGAAGTTCGCAGCTATATCCATATATCTTGATTCACCGGTCTCGGCAAATAGTTCAAGAGCACCCATGACCTGAGGAATATGCTGGTTGGCATGCATGGTATCAAGCTCGTCCCTGCCATCAGCCATCTGGCCAAAGAGCTTGTCGTTCTCGAAGAGCTTTGCCGCCTTCAGGTGATCTTCGCTGCCGGAGATACGGTAAAGCCTGACCATGGTGCTGATCATCGCGCCATACTCGCCTGCAATATACATGGACCACATCCTGGTCCTCTGATCATCCGGGAGCCTCGACAGCCTTCTGTATACCCAGTCTCCAAGAGGCAGAAGCACATCAAGCGCCTCCTTGATCCCTGCGAGTTCATATGCATCGATGAGACCGGACATGATCTTGTCGAGGGTGTAGTAAGGAGCCCAGATCTCAGGATATTTGGTGTACACCTCGAGAAGGTCGAACTGCTCCTCGTCATATGCGCTGACAAATCCGGGAGCCGTCTTCCCGGAAGATGCGAATGCAGCCTGGCACTCTTTAAGACCTTTAACAATCGCCTCGGCCTTGTGTGCAAATCTCTCGTCGCCGGTTGCAGCGTATGCAAGCGAAACGCCGGACAGATAATGTCCGGTCGTATGGCCTTTGAGCTTGCACTCATCCGCATCCCAGCCAGTCATTGGCTCAGCGTCCCCGGTTGAGAGGCCCGCTGCCTTGCGGAAGTTATACAGGAGTGAATCCGTATCCCAGGCAAGCAGGAACTCATTCATTTCCTGCTGCCTGTCATAGAAAGGTGTGCCCGGGATAAGTCTGATTGCTTCAAGCTCCGGATGTGTAATTGTATTCTTCATGTGTTCCTTAGTTATTCTGCAAATAGTGGTGTGGACAGATATCTGTCTCCGGAATCAGGGAGGATGGCTACGATCGTCTTGCCCTTGTTCTCAGGTCTTGATGCGATAACAGATGCTGCCTTGAGAGCTGCTCCTGATGAAATACCTACCAGGATTCCCTCGGCACCTGCAAATCTCTTGCCCTCGGCGAATGCGTCATCGTCCTGAACTGTTATTACCTCATCATATATCGATGTGTCAAGAGTATCCGGAACAAATCCTGCACCGATTCCCTGGATTTTGTGAGGACCAGCCTTGCCTTCTGAAAGAACAGGGCTGCCTGCAGGCTCTACTGCAACGACATAGATGTCAGGATTATGCTCTCTGAGATATCTTGCAGTTCCTGTAAGTGTTCCGCCTGTACCTGCAGAAGCGACGAAAATATCTATCTGTCCATCCGTCTGAGCCCAGATCTCAGGTCCTGTTGTCTCATAATGAGCCTGAGGATTTGCAGGATTAACGAACTGTCCGAGTATTACAGAGCCTTCAATCTCCTTATTCAGCTCTTCTGCCTTGGCGATAGCACCTTTCATTCCCTTGGCGCCTTCTGTCAGTACAAGTTCAGCTCCATATGCTCTCAGCATGGTCCTGCGCTCAACGCTCATTGTGTCAGGCAAAGTCAGAATAGCTCTGTATCCTCTTGCGGTAGCAACTGCTGCCAGACCAATGCCTGTGTTACCGCTTGTTGGCTCGATGATGGTAGCGCCAGGACCAATGATTCCCTTAGCCTCAGCATCTTCGATCATTTTTAGTGCGATTCTGTCCTTGACTGATCCTGCCGGATTCAGATACTCGAGTTTTGCCAGTATGTCTGCACCCTGTACACCTGCTGCAACCGAATAACGGTTCAGCTTGAGAAGCGGTGTTCCCCCGATGAGTTCTGTCATACTCTGTTTGATGTCTGCCATGATTTTACCCTCCTTGAAAATGAAAAAAAATGAGAGGCCCTTGCGGTGCCTCTCTGTAGATATGTAGATATATTAATAAAAAGGGAGATTGTTATCTAATCGGATGTCCTGAGGCACCCACTGTCACATGCAGCGAAAGAGACATCCGGATCCTGGCCCTTCATACAGCAACAGATACACATGATGTCTTTTCTGATGTTCAGCATTGGTTACTCCTCAGTTTCTATTTCCTACTTGTTTAGTAGGAATATACACCCATAAGCGGATGTTGTCAACCCCCTTTGGGCACAAATAATAATCTTAATTTTCAATCCGTATTAGTGGTGTTGACGGACAGTCACTTGAGATTGTACAATTTTTAACGTAAGGAGGTTTATTTTTATGGCTTTTAATATGACACCGTATCACGCACCGGACTTCAGTGAAGCTATGTTCACAGAGGCGCCTGACTGCAGACTTGAGGGTGCACCAATAGATGGTGTTGCACCTGAAGGCTATCATGCCATGAGCATCTACCCTGAATATTTCAAGATAGACGGGAAGTGGCTCCTTGCTGAAGAGAGCCGCATGGACTGTGTGCCGGTCTATAAGGATGGCAAGGTTCATGTAGTCGAGTTCCGCAATCTGAGCAAAGGAGATCTGGTAATCTGCGGCAGAACTGAGAATGCCGAAGAAGGCATCTATCTGTACGCTACCGGATTCGAATCACCGGGCAAGGCTAAGGATACATTTGCATTCCGCCAGGGTCACTCAAGAGAGAGTTCATTCTCCCGTGACTATGATGAGCTCTATGATCTTCTGAAGTATGAGAAAGACAATGGCAAGATCGTCTGGGTAATGGGTCCGGCATTCGCATTTGACCACGATGCCCGTGATGCTTTCTCAAAGATAGTCGAAGCAGGATATGCTCATGCTATCCTCGCAGGCAACGCTCTTGCAACTCATGATCTCGAGGGTGCTTACCTGAATACAGCACTCGGTCAGAACATTTACACTCAGGAGAATCAGCCGAACGGACACTATAACCATCTCGATACCATCAACAGAGTGCGTCTTTATGGCTCGATCCCTAAGTTCATCGAAGAAGAACATATCGACAACGGCATTATCTACAGCTGCGAGAAATGCGGCATCCCGTACGTACTCGGCGGCTCGATCAGAGATGACGGTCCTCTCCCTCCAGTATATGGCAATGTATACGAGGCTCAGGACGCAATGCGCGATCAGGTCAGAGATGCCACAACAGTTATCTGCCTCGCAACGATGCTCCACACGATAGCTGTCGGCAACATGACACCATCATACCGCGTCACTAAGGATGGAACAGTACGCAAGGTCTACTTTTACTGCGTAGATGTTTCTGAATTCATGGTCAATAAACTCACGGACCGCGGGAGTCTCTCATCCAGAGGCATTGTCACCAATGCTCAGGACTTCATCGTCAATATCGCAAGAGGACTCGGTCTCTAGCAGACTATGGATACAGCAAAGCCCCGGCAGTGAATGCCGGGGCTTGATTTTGTCATGACGTATAATGGCTACATCTTGATGAAGTGTATCTCATTGCCGTGCTCCTTGAGGAGCTTTACAACATCGCGGGTCTTGATGAAAACAGTCGCTGTGTTGTCGCAAGGATGGATGCCCATGACGGTATGCTCATAGTCCTTGTCGAAGAATACGATGACATCCTTCTCTTCGTTATTGAGGATTCCGAAAGGAGTTACTGCGCCTCGGTAAAGTCCCATCTTGGCCATGAGATCATCTTCCGATGCAAATGTCAGCGGCCTTGTATCATGCTCCTTCCTGAACTCCTTGAGGTTGACCTTCTTGTCCTCAAGGCAGGTGATCAGATAATACTTGCGCTTCTTGTCATCTCTGATGAACAGGTTCTTGGCTATGAGATCAGGATGCGGCAGCTCGCAATCGAGCATTTCGTCTATTGTATATACCGCCTGATGCTCTACCATCTCATAATCTATCTTACGCGAATCGAGAAGATCAGTTATATCCTGCTTGGTAAGTGGCATGTCGAAAACTCCTTTCTTTAATATACTATTTCTTGAGAAGTGTTCCGAAGAGGTTGCGTCCGAGTGTAGCGCCTATATTGCCTCCTATGGTCTTGCCCTTCTTGCCGAGAACAGCTTCGCCGATCGCTTTGCCTACCTCTCTGCCTATCGAGCCTCCGGTAGATCTTACTACCTGTCTGGTACCGGATTTGCCGAGGAAGTTATCCGCCATGTCGCCGATGAAGGACCCGCTCTCCTCTGTCTCTCTGGCTGAAGCAGCCTTCTTTGAGCTTGTCTTAGCCTGCTCTGCTGCCTTCTGCTCGACCTCCTGCATCTGAGGTGTAGGCTGTGGTACATAGCCGGATGCCGGAGATTGTGCTGCAGCAGGTGCCGGGTCAGCATAGTCAAAGCTGATCTCCTGCGGCTGCTGCTGAGGCTGCTGGGCCGGAGTAACAGGTGTGTTGAAGTCTGCGCTGTATGTATAGCCGCCTCCTGCCTGCACAGGTGCAGCAGGAGCTCTTCCTGTTATGACCTCATAAGCAGAGACATCATCTACCATCGTCTCATACTTGCTGTTGAGAATGGATTCCTGAATGAGGCTTGCTCTCTCTTCGTCTGTAAGAGGTCCCATTCTGCTTTCAGGAGGGAGAATGAATGCATGCTCAGCCATGGATGGTGCGCCCTTCTCATCGAGAGTTGAAACGATAGCTTCACCTGTTCCGAGATTAAGGAGCAGCTGCTCGGTATCGAATGCCGGGTTGACTCTGAACGAATCTGCTGCAGCCTTGACTACTCTCTGCTCTGCAGGTGTATATGCATGGAGTCCGTGCTCGATCTTATTGCCGAGCTGGGACATTACTGCATTAGGAATATCTCCGGGGCTCTGTGTTACGAAGAATATTGAGACACCCTTGGATCTTATCAGCTTGACAACCTGCTCGATCTTCTCGAGGAGGCTCTTGGATGCATTCTTGAAGAGAAGATGTGCCTCATCGAAGAAGAATACGATCTTAGGCTTCTCAGGGTCACCTACCTCCGGAAGGACCTCGAACAGTTCTGACAGTAGATACAGCATGAATGCCGAATACAGTCTTGGCTTGTTGATCAGAGTCTCTGCATCGAGAATGTTGATGATACCTCTTCCATCCGGTGCTGTCAGGAAGAAGTCTCTTATATCTATGGCAGGTTCGCCGAAGAATTTGTCTGCGCCTTCTGCCTCGAGTGCAACGATGGCTCTTATTATTGTCGAAGTGGACTGCTGAGGAATGTTGCCGTAGTCCATCTTGAACTGATCAGAATGATCAGCTGCATATTGCAGCATAGCCTTCATGTCCTTGGTATCTGTAAGGATCAGGCCGAGGTCGTCAGCGATCTTGAAGATGACCTGCATCAGCTCTGTCTGAGTATCGTTCAGATCGAGGACCTGCGAGAAGAGCTGCGGTCCCATCTCAGATACTGTTGTTCTCAGAGGTGTGCCCTTGTCTGTATAAATGTCGAATATGGATACAGGGTATCCTTCATATCTGAAGATATCTCTGATGCTGAACTTGTCGAGACGCTTCTGCATATTCTCATTGTCATCACCAGGTACTGCTATTCCTGCCATGTCGCCCTTGACGTCGGACATGAAAACAGGAACTCCGATCTGGGAGAAGCTCTCTGCCAGCACCTTGAGGGTTACCGATTTGCCGGTACCTGTCGCACCGCAGATGAAGCCGTGTCTGTTGGCTTTGTCAGGACGCATGCAGATCTTATCTCCAATCTCCCCGTTATTACCCTGTCTTGCGAAATATATCATTCCATTATCTATCATGTGTCGCTCCTTTCATCCGGATCGGCTGCCAAAGTTATTTGATGCTCATTTGATGTAATTATAGCATATACTTATTTGCTGTGAAATCTATGGGGTTTTCACTTTTCCAATTAATGGTATAATTGTTTCGTTCATAGCATGAATATTAGAAATGATCGGAGACGATAATGGAATTAAGAATCAATGACAAGCTGTATGGCTTTACCGTAAACAGAATAAGGGACATCGAGGAATTCGAGGGACAGCTGATAGAAATGACTCATGATAAGACCGGCGCAGGTCTTGTATGGGCCAGGAGCAGCGAAGAGAACAAGCTGTTCTCCGTAGGCTTCAGGACCCTGCCTGAGGATAACACAGGAGTGTTCCACATTCTCGAGCATTCGGTTCTCTGCGGATCTGAGAAGTATCCGGTCAAAGAGCCGTTCGTCGAGCTTCTCAAGACTTCGATGAACACATTCCTCAATGCAATGACATATCCTGACAAGACTCTCTATCCTGTTTCGAGCAGGATCGAGCAGGACTATCTCAATCTGATGGATGTCTATCTCGATGCAGTCTTCCGTCCGAGTATCCTGACCAATCCGGATATCTTCTATCAGGAAGGCTGGCATATAGATACAGCAGGCGCGGTTCCCGCCTATAAGGGTGTAGTCTTCAACGAGATGAAGGGAGCCATGTCAGATGTTGACCAGGTAGCTGAGAGAACACTCGGCAAGCTGATGTTCCCTGACACATGCTACGGATTCAATTCAGGCGGAGATCCGGATGCCATTCCAGATCTTACTTATGATGACTTCATCGCAAGATACAACAGATTCTATCATCCTACCAATTCATACTTCTATCTTGACGGCGACATCCCTCTTGAGAAGACTCTCGAGAAGATAGACTCCTACCTGTCAGGATACGACAGACTCTCCGATGTGCCTGCTCTTATCATGCAGGAGCCGGTCGTCAGATCAGATACAGCCAGATATATGGTCGGCGACGAAGGCGGCAAAGCTGTCATCACCTTTGGCAGGATCGTCGGGACCTGGGAAGACAGATGCAAGCTCCTGGTACTCAGCGTTCTCACAGAGCAGCTCGCTGATTCCAACGAGTCCCCTCTCAAGAGAGCCGTACTGTCATCAGGTCTTGCTGAGGACTTTGAGCTCTATGTTTCGGATGGTATAGCCCAGCCGTATCTCATGATGCTCTTCCGCGGCGTCGATCCTGATTCGGCCGGAGAGGCCGGAGACAAGCTCCTTGAGATCGTAAGGGATACCACGCGTAAGATCCTCGAGGAAGGCATCCCTGCCAGAGATCTTGAAGCATCGATCAATCAGCTTGATTTCAGATTCAGACAGTATCCTGAGCCACAGGGCCTGTACCGCGCCAGCGTTGCGCTGAATTCCTGGCTCTATGGCGGCGACCCTGCGCTTTATCTCAAGACAAACGAAGCAGTCGCAGAGCTCCGCAGTGCTGTTGCAAGTGGCGAAGCGGCCAGACTCGCCGAAGAATACTTTGCCGATACGGCAGGATTCACAAGACTTGATCTCATCCCGTCCTCAACTCTCGGAGCTGAGATGGAAGCCGATGAAGCTGCACGCGTTGCTAAGATAACTGGAGCTATGACTGAAGAAGAGCGTACGGCTCTTGAGGATCTGAATACTGAGCTTCTCAGGTGGCAGGAGACTCCTGACAGTGAAGAGGCTCTCGCGACCATCCCTCAGATCGAGCTTTCAGACATCAGCAAAGTTCCTGAGCTCATCGGAACGGATGTCAGCACAAGAGATGGCGTCACCATGCTCTATCACCCGCTGCCGACTAAGGGAATCGTATATATCAACGCATACTTCCCTATTACAGATCTCAGCCTCGAAGAACTCCCGGCTGCAGCGCTCCTCACAGAATTCTACAAGGATCTGCCGACAGAGAACTACAGCGTCATAGAGCTCCAGAATGAGATCAAGACCTATGTAGGTTCGATATCCTTTGGCATAGATATCAACGCCAAGGACAGAGACAATTCTGCCTGCACACCATGCCTCAGAGCACGTGCTGCAGTCCTCAAGGAGAACCTCGCGCATGCAGAGGATCTGATCATAGAGATCCTGACTAAGACAAAGTTCGATGACAAGGCTCTTATGAAGGAGCTTGTCACACAGATAGATGAAGACGGCAAGAGATATGCGGTCTCCTCCGGACACAGGCTCGCTATCTATGCATCAAGATCGCATTACTCGTCACGTGACGCAGCAGCAGAGGCGATCAACGGATGCACTTTCATAAGATACATGCACGAGCTCGCAGCAGGATTCGACGAGAAGATCGAAGACTTTGCCGGATTTGCAAAGGCACTTATTGACAGGTCCGTTGTCAGGGCCGGAGCTGTGATCAGCGTTACAGCATCTGACGAGACCGATATGGGAAGATTCATCGGAATGCTGCCTGAAGGTTCTGCAAGACCTGCATCTGCCTCATACAAGTCTTCTCTCCCTAAGAGGCTCGGACTTATGGTTCCTGCATCGGTTTCACACTCTGTTCAGGCATACGACCTCGCTGAGATGGGCGTAAGACCTGAAGGAAGCATCTCTGCAGCAGCAAACATCCTCTCGCTGGCTCATCTCTGGAATGAGATAAGAGTCAAGGGCGGCGCATACGGAGCTTCCGTCTCCGCAAGCAGAACAGGCTCAATCTTCTGCTATTCATACAGAGATCCAAGCCCTGCAAGATCACTTGGAATATATAAGACGATCCCTGAATTTCTCGGAGCATTCACTGCCGATCCTGACATGGATATAGACGGATTCATCATCTCGACGATCGCTTCGACTGAACCTCTTGTATCCCCGGCATCCAAGGGCCGCTCGGCAGACGACTTCTGGTTCTCGGGATTCACAGATGAAGACAGGATCAGGGTCCGCACCGAGATACTCGAGACCACACCTTCCGATCTTGCAAAGTGGCAGGACACCTTTGCACACCTTGCTGAAGAAGGCGCCGTATGTGTGATAGGTCCTAAGTCCGCACTTGATACCTGCTCTGACCTTGTGGTCATGAGCATCTGATAACAGCCAATATATGATCAATTGAAAAGGTGCCCTCCATGCTATGTGGAGAGCACCTCTTATTATTCTTAATTATGCCTGCGACCGGATTATGAATTGCGGCGTCTTGGCTTGCCGTTATTGTAGTCTCTGAAGAACATTACGCCTGTAAGAAGTACTACTACTGCGATTATGATGGTCAGGATCTTGACATCGAGTGTCTTGACGAAGAAGTATGCGATCAGAACTCCGATCGCTCCGCCGGCCATCTGTGTGATGACTGCCATCAGGTCAAATCTTCCTGCTTTGATGTACTGCGGGCCGCTGCCGAATGCCATCAGCATAGCTGAAGAGCCCATTACGATAGGAAGTGTTGCGGCTACGCTGAGTCCGAGTCCGCAGCAAAGCGCCATGCAAGGAGCGTAGAGTCCGACTCCGATGTTCATCAGGACGCCGAGAATGAACTGAACGATAGCTGCGATGACAAGTCTTCCGGCAGAAAGCTTGAGTCCGTCACCGACAAGTCCGAATGGTCCTACGGCAAATACTCTGAGTGCCATGATGATGCCGAGGATGATCATGCCGACACCCATCATGAGCCTGACCCCCTGGATGTTGAGCTTAGTAACGAGCTTAGCTCCGCAAAGAGCTCCGATAACAGCAGCTACGATCAGGACGCCAAGTGTGAGACCGTCTACTCCTGCAAGAGCTGCGAAGAGGAATGCCTCAAGGCAGATCGGAAGTGTATCGCCGACATTCAGTGTTCCCGGAATATCTCCATCTCTTACAGACTTGCCGAGCTTGAATCCTGCAGATGTTGTCGCATAGGAGCCGATGCCGAATACATCGAGGAAGTTAGCAACTACTCCGACAATCGTGTTGTATGGAATGTACTTCTTGCTCTCATCCCACTTCTCCTTGCCATCTTCACTTGCAAGAATGGATTTGCTCTTCCTGATTACAAGGAACAGGTTGAGAAGCAGTCCAAGGACAGCAAGTACTTTAAGAATTGTAACGATCATATATGTATACCTCCGTGGTCAAAGTGTTATTCCGTAATTAGCATCTTATTATATCACAAATGGCAAGAAGCTGTGCTGTCAGCTGCGGATATGATATAATTTGTCTGGTAATCATCACGGAGGGAACAGCCATGGCACAGAAAAAAGGATCAGCCGCAGGCAGCGAGCCTAAGGAACCGGATTACATCCTGCGCGCTGCCAAGTCTATCAGCAAGGGCGTCAATTCAAGGGCGGATGCCTATCTTTCCGGCGAATATGACCCTAAGAAGGAAGCCCGCAAGCATCTAGTCAAGGGAACGACTACGGCTCTTGTTGTGCTGTCACTTCTTACCGGACTCGCTTTCCAGGGTCCTGCGGATATCAACGAGGAACAAGCCGCAGCAAATTACAGGCCGGCTCCTATCGTTATGGATGTTGATGATTTCGTCAACGCTCCTGTCGATGACGAGGACGATGCCGACGAAGAGAAAGGCTCACGTCTCAGCTTTGTCGCAAGGTTCAGGCAGGCAGTCCTTTCACTTCCGCAGTCTGTAAGACTTCTGATCATTACTCCGCTGTGGGCGATCGGGACTGCACTGATGACAATGATTTCCTTCCTGTGGAATGTGATATTCACATCCCCGCTTGGAGCATTCATAGCGTCCCTCGCGATGGGATTCCTTGTACTTCTCGGTACTTTCACAGCTACAGCTAAGATGCTCTTCCCGGACATTCCGCTTAACAAGCTCCTGTCCAAACGCAACCTCCTGATCCTTGGAGTGACAGCCTGCGTCCTCTCAATAATAGATGCAGCCGCCCCGCTCTACTGGCATCAGTATCCGCTGGCAGCTGCACTAATCAAGATCGTATTCGGCGGAACAGTGATCGGTATCCTCTCAGTTAAGACCAGGAACCTGTTCAACAAGATACAAGGTCTTCCGCCACTTTCATATTGATAATCATATTGATATTCCAGGATGACGGCTTTGATCAGTCGTCATCTTTTTCATTGTCATCATCATCGTCATGGTCATCAGAATCATCGTCGTTGTCATCCGGATCATCTATGTCGTCAGCATCATCGCCATCATCCACTTCTGCCCCGTCATATGCTTCTATATCCTGCGAAATGATACTCCCGTCTGTTGCGTTGATGTCATATTCATATTCCATGCCGCCTGCGCTGAACTCTACTTCATAGACGATCACACCGTTCTCCGCATCGAACTCGCACTTCAGGCCGACAGCGTCAGATTTACTTATGCCTGCCTGGCCAAGAGCGATCTCGACAGCCCTGTCGCTGCCGATATACTGGCTCTTGTCAGCTGAGCCGTAGGAAGTCTCTCCGCTCACCTTTTTCTCCTGAGCGAGAAGGATGAGTTCCTGTGTTGAAAGTGTCGCCAGCGACTCAGGTGTCTTGGCCGGATCATTTGCAGCGATGCTGCGCATCAGCCACGCTTTGCCAAGCGAAACTCCATACATCTCTGCAAAGTCTTCAAGCTCTGCATCATCCTCATAGTATTGCCCGAGTATAGCAGCGTCCAGCTGGGATTTCTCGAAGTAACTATTGAGGTCCCCTGCGAGCTGCTCTTCTATCTCTACGCCTTTGGCTGCGTCCTTGGATCTTACCGACACCAGAACAGAATTGGAGGTATCAGTGAGATATCCTTTGGCCATCATCGAACCGACTACCGCGTTGCACGCGACCTTGACATCGCTGCCCTTAAGCTCCATCCCGTCGAGGATCTCCTCGCCTTCGCTGTTCAGAGCCTTTGCGGAGATGACCTTGTCGTTGTTATTGATAGAGATCTCAATGCTCGGATTGACATCAAGCCCGACCACAGCGACCGCATCACCGGAATTGCCAAACCATGACATTCCGAACACCATCAGCACGAGCGCTGCTGCGCAGCTTGCAACGATCTTGCCAAAGCCTCTTCCGCCCTTCTCAGCGGTAGCAGCCTTCCATGTGCGCTCTTCCTGCCAATCTGACTGCTCTGCCAGAGCTTCCCTGAGCCTTGGTTCCCGCATCTCGGTCTGGTTAATCTGGTCGATCTCGGCCAGAAGATCATCCAGCATATCAGGAGCCGCTTCATTAAGAGCATTCGCGAGCTTATCTTCGATCATTTTGTCTGTGATCATGTCTTTCATCTTAAAGCGCCTCCTTTCCTGAATCATCAAATCCTTCTATTTCTTTTCTCATTTTCTTAAGTGCTCTGCTGTACTTGGACAGGACGGTCCCTGTCGGGAGGTCGAGTATCTCAGCTATCTCACGGTGCTTGAGACCTGTTGCGGCATGCAGCACGAATATCTGCCGCTCCTCAAAATCCAGGATCTTCATTGCCTGCATCAGCACCATTCTGTCCGTTATCGCATCGGCTTCATCGACATAATCTTCCATGCCGAGACTGTACTCATACTGCGCAAGATCCTCGCTGACTTTGCCCGCGCGTATCTTGTTATACGCAAGGTTCCGGACTATCGTGAGCACCCACGCGAGAGGCTTGCCCATCGGCTTGTATGTCACTGCACTTGTATAGGTCTTGATGTATGTATCGTGCATGACATCCTCTGCATCCTCGTGGTTCCTGAGTATCGACAGAGCAAAGCCATAGACAGCTCCGGATGTCTGCTGGTACAGCTCCCGGAAGGCATTCCTGTCACCGCCGGCCATCCTTGTTATTAAGTTCTCGTCAAGCTGTATTGTGTTCATTACCTTATAAGTTCCCAGTCGTACTCAAGTACCTTACCGTTGCTGGCAAGTATCTCATATTCGTATTTGCAGCCACCGCTTCTGAACTTGATCTCGTACTTGCCGCCTTTTCTGCTCTTCTTGTATTTGCAAGAGCCCTTGCTGACTACAGAATACTCGATTCCGGAAGCTTTTGCGACTTTTTTCTGTGCAGCCTTCTTGCCGATCTTCTTCTTGGATTTGCTCCTCGCGACCTTGTATTCTACAGATTTCTCGAGGATCGTTCCATCTGCCGCAGAAATCTCATAATCATATTCTGTCTTCTTTGAATTCGTGAAGTCGACCTCAAAGACTCCATCCTCCGTGTCTGCCTCGACCTTGAGTCCTATGACATCCGATGCTGCAAGTCCTGCATCTCCAAGTGCAATATTCATTGCCTGTTCCTGTGTCATTCCTTCAGCGAAAGCGCTTATGCTGAGCGCGAATACCATCATCATTGACAGCATGACTGTCATGATCCTTCTCGTGATCTTTTTCATAATATACACCTCCGTTGCTGTATTAAGTTCTGCATTTACTGCCTTCAATAATACAACACGCCGGGAAGCAGTTTTATTGCAATCATTGGAGAATTTTTTGAGAAACTGAGCAATACCTTCAGCCAAATTAAAAGACGCGGACTGTGCCGCGCCTTTATGTCAATCAACTATTCGTCTGTGTCAGCGTCTGCTTCCGTTCCTGTTCGCTGCCTTGGCTCCGAGCTGGCTCGCTGTCTTCTCGAATACCGCAGAGTAATACGACCTGCCTGTCTTCTTCCTCCTTCGTTCAAAGTACGGCAGTCTGTTCCATGCAAACGATGGCAGCCCGACCAGCAGCAGATACATTGGTCCGAGCATCAGCGACTGCAGGGTGTGACCATACTCATGGTCAAGGAGCTCCTTGTCGACAGTCTTGTCTGCTTTGCCGGAAGCCCTTCGTGGCACGAATACAAACTTGCCGAGGGACACTCCGTCTCTTCTGTCCCAGGCGGTCACTTTGGCGCCATTGTAGTCAAAATGATCTGACTGCCTGTTCGCAAAGTAAAGTGCTGCTCCGAGCAGTGTCTGCGGGAGTCCCCATGTCCACTGAAGGAATGAATAACCGGCCTTCCTGATATGTTCTGATTGATCTCGTCTTGTCTTAGCTTTCAATTGATTAATACTCTTAGTACTCTGCGATCGCAGTCTCAAGAGCGACCTCCATCATTTTGGTAAAACCGTTCTGTCTCTCGATCGGCGGAAGCTCCTTGCCTGTCAGGATCGAGTCGGAAACGGACATGATGCCAAGGGCTTTGACGCCTGCTCTTGCAGCATTGCAGTACAGTGCAAAGCTCTCCATCTCTACAGCCATGGTTCCCATCTTCATCCAAGGTGTTCTGTCAGGATTGTCATTGTAGAATACATCAGCGGAGAGGATGTTGCCGACATGATATCTGTAGCCCTTCTCCTCGGAAACCTCGACGGCTTTGCGCAGAAGATCGAAGTCTGCTCCGGCGCTGAATGTTCCCGGCAGATTATACTGATGAGCGTAGTTGGAGTCTGTGCTTGCTGTGATAGCCATTACAAGATCTCCAAGCTCGAGCTGCGGCTGCATTGCTCCGCATGAGCCGACTCTGATCAGCTTGTCGACACCATAGAAGTGGATCAGCTCATATGAGTAGATGCCTATGGAAGCGCAGCCCATACCTGTTCCCATTACCGAGACTTTCTTGCCCTTGTATGTACCGGTAAAGCCGAGCATGTTTCTTACATCATTGAATTGAACGACATCTTCGAGGAAATTGTCTGCGATGAACTTGGCACGAAGCGGATCTCCCGGAAGAAGTACGGCTTTGGCGATTTCGCCATTCATAGCGGCATTATGAGCTGTTGACATTATTCTGTCCTCCCTTCTTGATTTATGTGATTATATATCTCTTGATTGAGGATTACTTGCTTACTGATACAGGTGTAGACGGTCCGCCGATGTCCGCTGCACCAAGCGCTGTCGGGATCTCACGCATGAGTTCATGATAGACCTCCCAGTAGTCAGGTGTCTCGACCCAGACTCTGACTGCATACTGAAGTCCGCCCGGGATACCCACAAGAGGCTCGACCTGAGGCGCAGGATCAGCCATCGCCTTCGGTGTGTCTATTACAACACCAAGAATCGTAGCGCGGACCTTCTGGACAGGAACATTGCCTGCAATATTGAAAGTAAGGTCTACACGGCGGAGCTTTTCTGCGCTTGCGTTAACGATCGTTGAATTCATGAGCGTGCCGTTAGGTATCGAGACGATCTTGTTATCTACTGTTACTAGCACAGTGTAGAAGATCGAGATCGTTCTGACGGTTCCCTCTTCTCCTCCGGCAATAATGTAGTCTCCTACATTGAACGGCCTGAAGATAAGGAGCATGACACCTCCGGCAAGGTTGCCGAGCGATCCCTGCAGGGCCAAACTGATTGCCACTCCGCAGGATGCAATGAATGTGAGAATCGAAGCCGTCTCAACACCAAGCTCAGCTACGATCGAAACTATCAGCACAAGGTAAAGGGCGAATTTGACAGCTGTTCTAATATAGTTCCTTGCAGTCGTATCAAGCTTGCTGAGGGACTGCATCTTATCGAAGAGCTTGAGCAGCTTGCCAATTATGAATTTGCCGATTATATAGATGAGGATAGCGACAACTATTCTCATTCCCAGTGAAGCGCATGCCTCAAGCAGCTGATCCTTGAGAAGTGTCGGATCAAAGCCTGCAATCTGCGCCTGAATGTTCTCTATTTCCATTATTTGTCTGTTCCCCTTCTCTTATTACTTGCCAGGATCTGTGTTGATTTCGTCATGTGATGTCTTGGATTCACCGTCTACAGCATTGGCATCATAGAGATCCTTCTTGATCTGGCTGCTGCTGATCTCAGGTGTTCTAGGAAGATAAACGACTTCTACGCCCTCATCCTTAAGAAAGTCGAATTTGCCTTCCCAGTCATCACCGATAACGAATGTATCGATGTGATACTCATGCATGTCTGTTCTCTTCTGTTCCCACTTCTCCTCAGGAATTACGAGATCGACATATCTGATTGCCTCAACGAGAGCCTTTCTCTGCTCATATGAGAAGTAGCATTTCTTCTGTTTTTCATTCCAGTTGAATTCATCAGTCGAAATAGCAACGATAAGATAGTCGCCAAGCGCCTTCGCTCTCTTCAGCAGATTGATGTGTCCGTAGTGAAGCAGATCATAAGTACCATATGTAATAACCCTTTTCATGTATGTATTCTCCTTCTGTTATCTCAGAGTGTTATGTCTTAAGCTGGCCGGCATGATTGCCATCCCTAACGTAGAATTATATCATCTATTGCACCCTCTAACAAACACCCAATCTTACAGCAAGAAAAAACAGGGGCTGCGCTTTAACCAACGCAGCTCCTGTACTTATTCTGAATTCCGTAACTAGAAGGAGATGATCTCCTGATTGAGGTCGTCTACTGTGATATTGACGTTGTGATAACGCTCTCTCTTCTCGGTGACTTTGCCAACATTGATTGCTTCCTTAGGGCAGTACTGTACGCATGCCATGCAGGAAATGCACTTGTCTCCGAAGATTACAGCCTTGCCTGTGTACTTGATGTTACCCATCGGACAGACCTTAGCGCATGTTCCGCACATGATGCAGTTGTCATTAGCCTTGAGGTCCTGTGCCTTCATGCGGACAAGTGTAGGCCATACGGAGTGCTCAGCCTTGTTGATAAGAGCCTTGCCGAGTTTCTTCCTGGTTACTACGTTGTTCTTGACGTCATCAGCGATCTTGCCTGCGAGATATTCGGATCTTGCCTGAGCCTCTACTGCTCCCATCATCGGCATCATGAGATTATGCGGGAAGAGATAGATGCATGTGCACTGATGTGTTACTGCTGCCCAGTATTTGAGTGGAATGATCTCATTGATCTTGCTGAGGCCTTCACCCTTATAAGCTGCGCACTGAGCAATACCAAAGGTATAAGCATCCGGGCTTACCTTGATGTCTCTGATGTATCTCTCAACATGTCCCGGAAGACCACCGGCATAGCATGGGAAGATGAATCCTACTCTCTTGGCTTCTCTTACGTCTGTTACGGCCGGGTACTTTCTCATCATTACGATGTCTGTATCACCGAGCTTCCTGGCAATATTCTTGGCCATATCGAGGCAGTTGCCTGTGCCTGAATAGCAGAAAATAATGTTCTCTTTCATTTCAATCTCCTCTTATTCTATGTCTAACCACTCGGTTATTATCTACTGCCTCTATTATATTAGGTACAGCAATGATCAATCAAGGCACAAAAACATATTTGTGCAACAAACTGTTACTTGAGTCTGTGCTTGTTCACAGACGCGCTGATCCTGCTCATTGCTCTTGAAAGCTCCGCACTTGCCATTGCCATCTCGCGGTTTGTATTGGTCCGCCTGAGCTCTTCTCTTGCCCTCTCAGCAGCTCTTCTTGCCCTGGCTTCGTCGATATCTTCAGGTCTCTCCGCAGTATCCACAAGGATCATGACCTCACCATTCTCAACCTTGAGAAGTCCGTCAGACACAACGATCTTATGTCTGCCGGGCTTGAGGGTTTCTCTTATGTCCTCATATTCTGAAGCCTCGGCCTCTGAACGGACTGCCTCATATGTCAGAAGCCCCGGAACGATCGCCATTATAATATTCGAGTGATTAGCGAGGATACCGATGCTTCCTTCTGTAGTCGGAAGTGATACGCTCTTAGCTTCACCCTCATATACCATGTGATCGCTGGCCATTATCTGTAATTTGAATGTGCTTACTGCCATATGTCTACTCGTTCTTCATCTTCTCTGCCTTAGCTATGACATCGTCTATAGTTCCGACATTGAAGAATGCTGCCTCCGGATATTCATCCATCTCACCGTTAACGATCGCCTTGAATCCCTTGACAGTCTCGGAAACCGGTACATATACACCTGGCATTCCGGTGAACTTCTCAGCTACATGTGTAGGCTGCGAGAGGAATCTCTGGATCTTTCTTGCTCTGTATACGGTTGCTTTGTCTTCTTCGCTCAGCTCGTCCATTCCGAGAATCGCGATGATATCCTGGAGCTCTGCGTATTTCTGCAGAATCTCCTGGACCTTTCTTGCGACTTCGTAGTGCTCCTCGCCGACGATATCCGCCTCAAGGATACGTGAGGTGGAATCGAGCGGATCTACTGCAGGGTAAAGTCCCTGTTCAGCTATCTTTCTTGAAAGTACTGTTGTCGCATCGAGGTGCGCAAATGTCGTTGCAGGAGCCGGGTCTGTGAGGTCATCTGCAGGCACGTAGACAGCCTGAACAGATGTGATCGAGCCTGCCTTGGTCGAGGTGATACGCTCCTGGAGCGCTCCCATCTCTGATGCCAGAGTCGGCTGATAGCCTACCGCAGAAGGCATTCTTCCGAGCAAAGTCGAAACCTCGGAACCGGCCTGAACGAATCTGAAAATATTATCAATGAAAAGGAGTACGTCCTTGTTCTCTCTGTCTCTGAAGTATTCGGCCATAGTCAGTCCGCTGAGGCCGACTCTCATACGTACGCCAGGCGCCTCGTTCATCTGTCCGAAGACAAGAGCCGTCTTGTCCATGACGCCTGCCTCATTCATTTCCTTCCACAGGTCGTTACCTTCTCTTGAACGTTCACCAACACCTGTGAAGATAGAATATCCGCCGTGCTCCATCGCGACATTGTGGATAAGCTCCTGAATAAGAACGGTCTTACCTACACCTGCGCCCCCGAACAGGCCGATCTTGCCGCCCTTCGGATAAGGCTCAAGGAGGTCGATGACCTTGATACCTGTCTCCAGTATCTCAACAGATGGGCTGATCTCGTCAAAGCCCGGTGCCTTCCTGTGTATCGACATGCGCTCAGTTCCCTCAGGAACAGGGCCGCCTCCATCGATTGGCTCTCCGAGTACATTGAACATTCTGCCAAGGACATTGTCTCCTACAGGAACCGTGATTGCGTCGCCGGTTGCAGTAGCTTCCATGCCCTTGTACATGCCCTCAGAACCTGAAAGCATGATGCATCTTACCATACCGCCGCCGATATGCTGCGCGACCTCCATGACCCTGTTCTTGCCCTCTACCTCTACGGTGAGAGCCTCTTTGATCTTAGGAAGCTTGCCTTCTTCAAATTGTACATCTATTACAGATCCTGAGATCTGCATAATACGTCCGGTCATTGTGATTATCCTTTCTTCTTGAGGCTGCGTGCGCCTGAAGAAATCTCTGTTATCTCCTGTGTGATCGCGTTCTGACGGAGATGATTATATTCTAGTCTCAGCTCTGCGAGCAGTTCACTTGCGTTCTCGTTCGCAGCATCCATGGCCATCATCCTCGCATTCTGTTCTGATGAATAGCTGTTGACCAGTGCAGAATAAATATATCCCACAAGATATGCCTGAATGCTTTTCTCAAGTACTGTCTCAACATCCGGCTCATACTCGAATACTGTCGAAGCGTTCTTGTCGGCCTCATCGCCTTCCGGCACGAAGTCGTCCCTGTCAAATGGCAGCAGCCTGTCATAAGTCGCTTCTCCGGCGCTCATGCCGCCCTGATACTCTGTGTAGCACACATAGATCCGGTCAAAGTCTCTGCTGTCAAAGTCCTCAAGGATCTCCCTTGTTATATCTCTTGCCATCGCAAGTGACGGAACATTCATTGAGTGCGTGAAAGACTCTTCGACATTGTAGCCATGGCTCCTGAAGTATCTCCAGCCATAGTCTCCTACAACATACACCTTGTATTCGTCCGCTCTTGAGAGGATCTTGTCTGCAGCCTTGATCACGCTCTGATTGTAGACTCCGGCCAGGCCTTTGTCTGCGGTGATCACGAGCACACCAAATCTGCCGCCATGCTTCTCATCATCAACTCCCGCGTCGTAGTATCTGCTCTTGAGATCATCGCTTACCGCGAACATTCTGCGGATCTCCTGCCTCAGGAGCCTGAAGTACGGCCTGGTACGCTCGGCGTCTCTTCTGGCTTTGCGCATCTTAGTCGACGAGATGAGATACATCGCGTTGGTTATCTTCTGCGTGTCGCTGACGCTCTTTATTCTGTTCTTGATTTCTTTAGTCGATGCCATTATGTGTCAGCTCTTTGCGGTAATTTGCGGAAATATCGATGATCTCCTGTTTGAGATCATCATCGAGGATACCTGTGCTGTCTATTCTGCTGCAGATATCCGGATGCTCGGTTTCGAACATCTCAATCAGGCCTTCGATGAAGTCATTTACATCATCAACAGGGATGCCCTTCATTGTATGAGCAAGTGCCATTACCAGAGTGATTACCTGCTCATGCTGGCTCTTAGGATGATATTGCTTCTGTCTCAGCATCCTCATGAGGCCCTGTCCATACTCCAGCTGCTCCCTTGTCTGGTCATCAAGATCAGAAGCGAACTGTGTGAAGACTTCCATCTCACGGTACTGTGCAAGGTCGATCCTGAGAGTACCGGCAGCCTTCTTCATGGCTTTGGTCTGAGCGTCTCCGCCTACACGGGATACAGAGAGACCTACATTGACGGCTGGCCTCTGTCCTTCGAAGAAGAGGTCCGACTCGAGGAATATCTGTCCGTCTGTGATCGAAATAATATTAGTCGGGATGTATGCTGATACATCGCCTGCCTGTGTCTCTACAATAGGAAGAGCTGTAATTGAGCCTCCTCCGATGTTGTCAGAAAGTCTTGCCGATCTCTCAAGCAGTCTTGAGTGGAGATAGAATACGTCTCCAGGGTAAGCCTCACGTCCAGGTGATCTGTCAAGCAGCAGCGAAAGAGCTCTGTAAGCTACCGCGTGCTTGGAAAGATCGTCATATACGATCAGTACATCCTTGCCCTTGTTCATGAAGTACTCTGCCATAGCGCATCCTGCGTATGGTGCGATGTACTGAAGTGGCGCCGGATCACTTGCTGAAGCTGTTACTATGATGGAATGCTCCATCGCTCCATGCTTGATCAGTGTCTGCTGAATCTGAACGACTGATGAAGTTTTCTGTCCGATGGCTACATAGATGCAGATACAGTTCTTGCCATTCTGGTTGATCATGGCATCAAGAGCGATAGCAGTCTTACCTGTCTGTCTGTCTCCGATGATCAGCTCTCTCTGGCCCCTGCCTATAGGGAACATCGAATCTATTGAGAAGATCCCTGTCTCAAGCGGTGTGTCAACCGGCTGACGGTCGATGATCGAAGGTGCTTCGGCCTCGACAGGCATATACCCTGCGGCCTCTATATCTCCGAGTCCGTCAACAGGCACGCCAAGTGAGTCAACGACTCTTCCGAGGAAGTTCTCACCAACCGGAACGCCTGCAGTCTTGCCTGTTCTCCTGACGCTCGAGCCCTCAGTTACGCTCTCATCATCGTCAAAGAGAACGCATCCGGTCTCATTAGTTCTTATATCCTGAACCATGCCTCTTACACCATCAGCAAAGAGCAGTATCTCTCCGTAAGTGGCAAAATCAAGTCCGCGGACTGTTGCGATTCCGTCTCCCACTGATATTACTTCGCCGACCTGCTCAGCCAGGGCCTCCGGTGTCCAGGATGAAATGGTCTCCTTGAGAAGCGGGATGATGTTGCCGTTCTTAGTAGGAACTTTGACCAGTGTGTCTCTGAGCTGGCGGAATCTTCCGCCTACAGACCAGTCATAAATATCGTTCCCGACTTCAAGCCTGAACCCTCCCGGGAAGGCGTCGGATTCGATCCACTCAAGTGGGACCTCCTGTCCGTATTTGTTCTGTAGGAACTTCCCGAATCTCTCAAGCTGCTTAGCATCAGGGCTGATGCTCGAATACAGCCTGGCCTCGAGAATTCTGTTATCTTGCTTCATATCTTATGCCTCACGTGCTTCAGCTGCATCGAGGAACTGATCAAAGGCATCCGAAGCGGACTGCTCCAGAGTGAGCTTCTCCATTGCGCCTGTGACCATATCGGTGATCTCTTTCTGTGCTGAAGCGATTATTTCTTCTTTCTCTCTGTTAGCCTCAATGCGAGCGTCACTTACTATCTTCTCAGCATCGGCCTTGGCAGCCGCGATCTGACGCTCTCTCGACGCCTCAAGTTCCTTGTTCAGCTTGGTCCTCTCGGCTCTGGTCTCTTCATCAAAGGCCCTGACCTTGTCTGCATATGCTGTCTTGGATTCCTCTGCGGCTCTGAGATTGTCCTCTGCCGCCTTATCCATGTCAGCATAATGCTTCTCTCTTTGCTCCATATAGTTCTTAACAGGCTTGTAGAGCAGAATATACAGAGCTCCGAAGAGGATCGTGAAGTTGAACAGGTGGAGCAGTATCTGCTGCCAGTCTATATTAAGTGGTATACCTGTCATCTTGATTACTCCCTGCTATATACGATGTCCTACAATACGAAGATTATGAGTATTACAACGAGCAAAGCGTAGATGATCGCCGTCTCTATGAATACAAGTCCCAGCATGAAACTCGTCCTGATCTTGCCGTCTGCCTCAGGCTGACGTGAAATACCCTCGGCTGCTTTGCCGCCAGAGATACCCATGCCGATACCGCCGCCGCATGCCGCAAGTCCGATAGCGATTCCGGCTGCGATAGCCTTCATTCCTGTGGTATTGTCTGTTGCCTCAGCTGTTACCTGAGTTGTCTCTGCTGCAGCTCCTGTGTCAGCGAAAGCTCCGACAGTAGCGATCATTCCCATTACTATGATCACAAAGCCGAGTACCAGTGCAAGTCTTGCCATTTTCTTTGAGTTAAGCATTTTCGTTATCCTCCATTATATGTGTCATGCAGCGGCATTGGCCTTGCTGCTTTTCCTGCGGTGTTTCTTCTCTCTTGGCGGCTTAGGTGTGTTGTCTGATACCTGTCCGTAGAAGAGTGATGTCAGCATCGTGAGTACGTATGCCTGGATCAGTGCGTGGAGCAAAGTGAACAGAACTCCAACGAGAACCGGCAGTACATAGCTGAGTGCTGAGTAATAATATACAAGCTCGGTTACAAGAGCTCCTGAGAGCAGGGCTCCGAACAATCTGAAGCTCAGTGAGATCGGGAGTGAGTACTCCTTGAGTGTCTTGCCTATACCCTTGATGCCATTACCGGCTATGCCTCCTGACATAATTACAAGGTATGAAAGACATCCCATCATGATCGCTCCGTTGATATCCGAGAGCGGTGCCGGCAGCGATATCGATCTTCCTGCAGTGGTGACAGCCTGTACACCGAATAGCTCGAACAGAGTGCCCGTGAATATATATGCACCTGCAGCGAAGATATATGCTCCAAGGAACTTGTTGATCTTCGAATTACCCTTAGCCATCCCGTCAAACAGTCCGACTATTGTCTCAAGAACAAGCTGTATCTTGCCAGGTACCGGTTTGAACTTAGGTATTATGAAGATCCTGCAGATAAGAGCCAGCAGTATCAGGAATCCACTTACGATGAATCCCGCAAGCAGCCCCGGATTGACATCCATTAGGCCGAACAGGCTCACTTTATTAAGATCATGCAGTACAGCATCGCGCATCACCGACTGTATCGGCTCCTCTTCCGTGCCTCCGCCGCCTGTAAATATAGCAGCCAGCATGAATATAAGAGCTATCACAGCGAAGATGACGGCTGTCCTCCGTCTCTCCCGCTTATTCATTAATGAATCTCCTCCATCAAATATAAAATAACCGCCTGAGTATAACAGACATATATCTGTTATAAGTCGAGGCGGTCGTTATTCTCCGTTTATATGGCCGTCCAGGCTCCGCAGTGAATTATACCACTAATGAAAAACAATGCAAGTAAAAATAATGACCGATGGTCATTTTATTAATCGCATATTACTCCAACACAGAAGGATAAAACAACAGGCCGGAAACCTTATGTCTCCGGCCTTGTCATTAATTATTGTTATTATCTGGTTAAGAATTACAGTGCTGCTGTGATGATGGACATTCTGTAAACTTCCTCTGCATCGCATCCACGTGAGAGGTCATTGATAGGAGCATTGAGTCCGAGAAGGATCGGACCATATGCTGCGTATCCGCCGAGTCTCTGAGCGATCTTGTAACCAATGTTACCAGCCTCGATGAGTGGGAATACGAATGTGTTAGCATATCCAGCTACCTCTGATCCAGGGAACTTGAGCTGTCCTACTGTTGGGGAAACAGCTGCGTCGAACTGCATCTCGCCGTCGATCTTCATCTCTGGGTTGAGCTCCTTAGCGATCTTGGTTGCCTCAGCGGAGAGTGCAACTGTGCCGCCCTTGCCGGATCCCTTAGTTGAGAAGCTGAGCATTGCAACCTTAGGGTCGATACCAAAGATTCTTGCGCACTTCTCGATCTCTACTGCTACCTCTGCAAGCTTCTGAGCGCCTGTGAATGTAACGTTGCCTTCCTTGTCCTTGCTGTCCTGATAGTCGAGGTTTACAGCGCAGTCTCCCATTGCGATAGTGCGGAGATTCTCATCGCCGAAGTCTCTGTTGAGGATGAAGCAGGAGCTTACGAGGTGAGCGCCAGGCTTGGTCTTAACGAGCTGAAGTGCAGGACGGATTGTGTCTGCTGTTGAGTAAGTAGCTCCTCCGAGCAGGCAGTCAGCCTTGCCCATCTTAACGAGCATAGTTCCGAAGTAGTTGCCCTTGAGAAGGTTAGCTCTGCATTCCTCAGCGGTCATCTTGCCCTTACGGAGCTCGACCATCTTCTCTACCATCTCTTCCATTCCTTCGTAAGTCTCTGGATCGATGATCTCAGCGCCGTCAATGTTGAAGCCCTTAGCTGCAGCTGCTGCCTTAACCTCATCAACGTTACCTACAAGAACAACACCCATCAGTCCCTCAGCGAGAAGTCTGGAAGCAGCTTCCTGGATACGTGCATCAGTACCTTCTGTAAATACGATCTTCTTAGGCTGTGATTTAACCTTTTCTATGAGTTTATCAAACATATTCAAGTCTCCATTCGATTAAACAATGCTATTGAATCCGCCCGGCATTTCATAACCGCCGAACATTAAAATTATAAATCATAGTCGGATCTATTTCAATAATTCAAGATCCCTTACTATTCGATTGTTGCTGTCAGGACCTCAGTCTCCATGTCTCTCTGATATATATCTGTGAGGACTCCGAAGAACTCATATTCTCCGACCTCAAGAGGCTCATCTCTCGAAACGAGTTTGTCCTGAGATGTTACAGTAATTGCCCTTCCGTAAGGCTCTGTCTTTACAAAGTTGCCTTCGGCATCATAGTAATCAAAGAGGAATTCGACCTTATCACCTGTCTGCAGCTCACCAAATCCCCTCTCCATGAATGCCAGTGGATTGTCATCTTCTGTATATCCGATGATGTGTCCTTTTGCAGGCTGCGTGGATTCATCCGGAACAGGCTCCCATTCAATATACAGAGTTATGTCCTTTTCTCCATTGAGCCTTGCCTTGGCTGTTCCGTTGTAGATTATTCCATCGTCAGTAGTACGCGGAGTTCCTGCATCATAGCAGACAAGTCTGTGGTTGACAAATATCCACTTTCCATCAAGTGCAAAGATCGGATGTCCCTCTGCAGTCTTTCCGTCAACATGATCGTATCCGATGAATCTGCGGAGTCCGTCCTCTGTCTCCTGATATGCTGCGATTCTTGATTCAAGAATGATTGCCCATGTATTGTCATCGAGCTCAGGGACATAGCCGCCTTCTGTTTCGAGAAGCGGGATGTCGATATACAGGTCTGTGGTGTTATAGTCTTCGAAGCCTTCAACATACCAGTCATGCCTGGTCATTTCCGAGATCGCAGATGCCAGCGGCTCAGGCAGTGAGTCTATGTTTTCGAAAGTACGCTGCGCCTGACTTACCAAAATGCTGCCGACTTTGTCCATAGCTTCCATCTCGCTCTTGTAGCCCGCTGATTTGTACTGATCATGTGTCAGCTGGTAAGACGAGAAGCCTCTGTATGGAATCGTTACAGATAATCCATTGATTCCCTGTGCAGCAATACTGCTCCTGCTGGCTATGCAGGCCTGGACCTTGCGGTCTAGTTTGTCTAATGCTTCATCAGTTGCGACAGTGTCATCCGAATCTGCGCTCTTGAGTTTGCTGATAAAGTCAGACAGGTCTACCTGCTCACCATCTCCGAATTCATACGAGTAAGCTCTGGCTGCTGAGAAGTCAGCGAAGATCGTATGATCATCAGCGAGATTATTATTGACTTTCTTGAATAATTTGGCGAGATCTTTGTATGCGGATCTTACCAGAGTAAGATCGACCATCGACAGCGAGAATCCTGAATTGTCTTTGTCCGTAAATGCAGTCTGATTCAGCTTGTCATAGCTTGTTACCATCATCTTGCCGAACTCCTCTGTTGGCAGGGTAGGATCTTCTGCAAGTTTGCCGAATGCAGCAGTATAGTACCAGCCAGTTGATGGTTCGGATTCCTGTGAACCAAGATAATAGTCTGCATATGGCTCAAGCTGATTAGCAATCTCGATATTCTGCATCAGGCAGGCATCGAAGCCTATAACATCGAACTTCACGCCGGAGTCTCTGATTGCGCCAACTATTTCGCTGACGCTGAGTCCACCCTCTCCTGTAGGACTATTAGTTCTAGGATTGTTGAAGTCATCACCATATCCGTAGGTCAGTCCACCGCCGTGATCCCATAATACCAGAATATACCTGTCTGCAGGATAGTTCTCTTTGGTCCAGTTGATGAAATCAAGCAGATTCTGCGGCTCAGTCATACAGAGCTTGCTGCTGAGTCCTTCGGCCTTCTCGACTTTGCCGCCTTTGACTGTATATCTTCCGACGGTATTATCTGCAATGCCTCTGGTGAACCATCTCGAGGAACCACCAGTCTGCATGACGAAGGTAAGCGCATCGCCTTTGGTTGTAGCGTCTATCATTTCGCCGATGTTGATCGAGGCGGCGCCGATCGAATCCTCAAGATTTGAACCTATTACGTAGTTCATTACGACTACATTCTCATCGCCTGAATGATCCGGGAAGAAATAATCTCTGCTCCTCAGGCCGGCTATCTCAGCCTGGTAATCAGCCCCAAGCGTGTCTTCGCGGTCCAGATAATCCTCTGTCTCAGTAAGGCCTGCTACCTTGTCCTGTATCTCACGATTAACGGATTCAGCAATAGGTCTCAGAGGTCTGACCTGCATGGTCACGAAGAAACATACTCCGACAAGAGCAGCAGCCTCGGCCAGAGAAATCACCACGAGTGCAACCCTTCTGAAAAGCTTGCCCTTGCGGTGCTTGCCATCTTCCGGATACAAAGGCTTGCCAAGATACCAGCTCTTGCCGAATCCGAGAACAGGCAGGAATATGAAAGGAAGCAGCATGAGTCCGATTCTGAAGAAAACGCCCTTGCCGAACTGCTTGCCAAGCTTCCAGTAGAGCCTGCACAGCATTACTCCGTATACAATGAAGGCTACATCCCTCAGCATCATGGTGTACTCAAGGTTCCTGCGGAGATAGAAGGCAGTGATCATCATCATCACAAATACTGCCATCGGCCTCCAGAAAGATCTCATTCTGCGGAAGAGGTCTTTGGACATCTCCATTTCGCCGAAAGCCGGGATGATTCCCATGAATTTATTCTTGCCCATCTTATCCAGGATCCTGATGTATGAAATGATCTGGATGATAAGCGGCACGACCCATTGAATCGGTTTTGCAAAGCAGTATAGACTCAGCATACGCCCCTCCTTAGATAGATAGTGTTACGTTGCATCAGGCTCAGCGGTTCTGACCCTGACAGTTATCATCACGCCTATGAAAACGATTATGATCCCGGCGATCTGCCTGAGGCTGATAGGCTCGCCGAGCAACATATATGAGAATAATGCTACAAATACAGGCTCTGCAGCATATATGAGTGTCGTGTGACTGGTCGGACTCAGCTTCTCTGCTGATGTCTGGAGTATGAAGCCAAGAGCTCCGCACCCGAGCGCCAGATACAGGAGCTGCCCCCAGCCTGCAGGACTTGCAGGTAGCCTGAAGCTGTCCTCAAGCAGAAAAGCAAATATGAATCCATATATCGAAACAAAGAATAGCTGGAAAGTCCCAAGTACTATCGGATCATGCTGATGAGCATATCTCTCCGTATAGAGCATCTGAAATGAGTAGAAGAACGCACTCAGGATGCATATCAGGTCGCCATAGTTAAGTGTAAACCTCCCCGAGAGGCACATAAGGCCCACTCCTATGAGAGTAATGATCACGCTGGCGATCTGCCTCCCGTCAGGGATTACTTTGTCCTGCACAAGAATTATAAGCGGAGTGAAGAATGCGACAAGACTCATCATGAATCCCGCATTGGATGCTGTAGTGTACTTGCATCCGACAACCATGCACAGATATGAAACAAAGAGGAATGTCCCAATCACCCATGAATGTATCGCAGTGCTCCGGTCAAGCGACGCATATCTTCGTCTGAACACAATGAAACAGACCGCGAATGCGATCAGAAATCTGAGAGCTACCATATTGTATACTTCGAGCTCAGCCAGGATCTGTTTGGAGAAGATCGTCATTGCTCCGAAGATCATGGTAGCCGCCAGCATCATGAGGTCACCGGCCCAGTATCTCTTCATTCAGCCCCACTTTTTCAACAAATGATTACTAATACTATTTTAGCACAAATCAGCTATATATTCAGAAGTATGAGTGCTGTAATAATAAGTCCGATCGCAAGCCACTGACGCCCTGTCATCTTCTCATGGAAGAAGAATACCCCTGCTGCAGCGACAACGAGTATCGTGCAGACACTGTATGTCGGATAAACCACTATGGCAGGAAGATGTGAAAGCGACAGCAGTACGAATCTTGCAGAATAATAATTCGGAACACCGATGCACAGTCCCGCAAGCACATCTGTAAATGTCAGCTTCTGTCCCTTGATGACTGCAGTGATTGAGCAGAGTATAAGCGCCATAGTGAATGTGTACAGGAGGAACTGGGAATTATACTCAGCCTTCCCTGTCTCCTCATACACCTTGGACATCGTATCACCGAGGCCGCCTACGAAGAGCAGCAGTATAAGCGCCTTAGGTGCTGTTATATTGCTCTTCTCAGATGTACTGCCGCCTGTATTCATGAAAATGATCGCGAAGACAGCCAGTATGATACCTGCGATCTGCATGATGCCCGGTTGCTCTCCGAATATCACTATTGCGGATAAAGTCGGCACTATAACGCCGAGCTTCATGAATGTCGATGGCATTACAACACCATTCTTATGTATATTGTACTGGTATGTCAGGAATGAACTGACATAGAAGATGCCATTAATAAGGCCCAGGGCAATTGTCCTGGACCCATCTGACAGAGGTACGATTACGCCCCCTTTTCCTGAACTGCTGATTGTATAAATAAGGCCCAGGATCAGGCAGGCTACGTAATTGACCGCAAGCGCCGAAATATTATTGCTGGTGCGGCCTTCACTGATACGCATGACAATAGCGATCAGCGCACTTGAAATAACTGCAAATATTAGATATATCATCTACGCCTCTTACTCGACCGATACATACTCTCCCATATTATCGAACAGTACATTATCGTCATACTTGTACTCGCCACTGTATGATTTGCCCATTGCGACCATGAGATCGGCAAGGTACCAGAATCCGAATCCGCCAAATGTCAAGAGCTTGAGAAGTCCGAGTCCGACCTGACCTCTTACGAACCTGTCTCCGCCGTACATGCCCAGCATGAATGAGAACACCCATGTAAAGAGATGCTTGTTGATGAAGCGTGCGACTCTTACCCTGCGGCCGAACCTGTTGCGTCCGTACAGGCGTCCGTCATCTTCATATGCCTGCTCTCTGTACTGAGGCTCATAATACTGTGGTTCGTAGGTCTCTTCCTCAGGCTCTGCCGGTTCAGTCTCTACTTCCCATTCCATATTATCGATCTCGACATCATAAGACGCATCAGGTGCCTCAGCCTGAGCTTTAGGTGCCTCAGCCTGTGCCTTAGGTGCCAGCGCCTTCTCTGTATTGTCGAACAAGTCCTCTATTCTGTCTTTCTCTTCTTCTGTGAGCACTGCCTGAGCACCCTCTTTTAAATCAAAATCTGCCATTTGTATTTCCTTTGTATTATTCAGCCTTAGAGCATTCCGAGTTTCTTAGCTTCTTCGATGTACTTAGGAAGATCCGCAAGTGATACCTCCACATTGTGCTCCTTAGCGAATGTCAGGAACTCTGTGATAGTGATCTTGCCGTCTTCGAGAATCTTCTCTACTTCTTTCCTGAGCTCAGGATCTGTTTCGTACTGCTTTACGAGTTCTTCTACTGTAGCCATAGTGTACCAGCCTTTCTATTCTGTAATGTACTTATCTATCTTGGTATTATCTACGAACTCACTCTTGAGTTCTCCGATTCTCTTGAAGTGAGCCATGTCGCCATGAAGAGCAAGAGCCTCTGCATCCTTCCAGTTCTCGAGCAGGAACAGCTCATCCGGATTCTCAGCAGCAAAGAAATATGAGTATCTGATGTTGCCTTCCTCTGCTCTGCACTTCTCATCGAGCCCCTCTGCCTTGATAGCATTAAGAAAATCCTCTCTCTTACCTGGCTTGCATGTGTAAATTACATTCAGGATAATCATCTCAGTCTCCCTTCTATAATACTATTTATGTTATTGTAGCATCTTTCTGAGCATTTCTACTACTTCAGCATGATCTCTGTGCTTCATATCAGGGAAAGCTCTGAGAAGTCTTCCTGCACCAAAGTGTCTGCTGCTGAGTATCTTATCTATGAGGGCCTTCCTTCTCTCTTCGAGTTGTTTCCTCATGTCTGCAAGATCAGATCTTCTCTCTCCGAACTGAGCGATCGTATCTGCCTTGGTTGCTTCAATTGCTTCTCTGGCTTCAGCTCCTGCGAGCGCCGCCTGGACTTTGACCTCATCCACACGCTTTGCAGTCTCTAGGGTTCTGCTGCCGATGCGGTCACTCAGGTCATTGCTGACAACACGCATCTTCCTCTGCATTTCGTCAAGTTCTGCCATGCGCTTGTTAAGACCGATCATCACGCTGACAGAAACAGCGAAGTCGGCGCAGTATACAATGCTGAAGATTATTATCAGCACCCAGCCTACCCTCTCCGGTATGTAGCTGAGTGTGTGACTCAGCATCGGATATACAGCGCGCACCACGACCAGTATCGCAAAGCCCCACATCAGACTGAACTGAAGGCATATATAACCATGGAGATTGAACGGTCTGTCCGAATAGTCCCACCATCTCGCGTGGAAAGCTTTGTCGAGTATCCATCCGCCAAACAGCTCTATCGCCGTAGAGAGCACTACGCCGAATATGAATACAACAAGAGCATTCTGTTCGTAGAATGGCTCATCGCTGAGAGACTGCAGCATCAGGAAAACTGCCAGGACACCGAATCCATATATAGGGCATACCGGGCCATTCAGGAAGCCTCTGTTGATGACGAGGCCCTTTGAAGCGGCCTGATAGACCACCTCCGTGCACCACCCGAGGAATGAGAAGACCAGAAAGTACTCAAGAACCGTATATATGATCTGCAACTGGTTCAAATTACTTTGCCTCCAGTATCTGCATGAATTCCTCGCCTGTTATTGTCTCCTTCTCGTAGAGGTGCTGTGCGAGTTCGTCAAGCTTGTCTCTGTTCTCTGTCAGGATCTTCACTGCCTTATCATGCTGAGTCTTCACAAGCTCAACGACCTTCTCGTCGATCTTGGCCTGTGTCTCTGCGGAGCATGCGAGTGATGTGTCTCCTCCGAGATACTGATTCTGAACGGTCTCAAGAGCTACCATGTCAAAGTCATCACTCATTCCGTAGCGTGTTATCATTGCGCGGGCGAGCTTGGTTGCCTGCTCGATGTCGTTGGAAGCTCCGGTTGTGATCGAACCGAAGACGACCTCCTCGGCAGCTCTTCCGCCTGTAAGTGTAGCGATCTTGTTCTCGAGCTCTTCCTTGTTCATGAGGTAGTGGTTGCCTTCCTCTACCTGCAGTGTGTAGCCGAGTGCACCAGAAGTTCTCGGGATTATAGTGATCTTCTGAACAGGAGCTGAGTTGGTCTGCTTTGCAGCAACCAGAGCGTGACCTATCTCATGATAAGCTACGATCTTCTTCTCCTGATCTGTGAGGATCGAATTCTTCTTCTGATAACCTGCGATTACGACCTCGATACTCTCTTCGAAGTCGGTCTGGCTTGCAGCCTTCCTTCCGTCACGGACAGCTCTCAGAGCAGCCTCATTGACGATATTCGCAAGTTCAGCACCGGAAGCACCTGATGCCATACGCGCGATCGCTGAGTAATCAATGTCCTTCTCGACCTTGACCTTCTTGGCGTGTACCTTGAGGATAGCTTCTCTTCCCTGGAGGTCCGGAAGCTCGACAGGTACTCTTCTGTCAAATCTTCCCGGTCTTGTCAGAGCAGGGTCGAGGGACTCAGGTCTGTTGGTTGCAGCGAGAATGATTACACCGCTGTTGCCTTCGAATCCGTCCATCTCGGTGAGGAGCTGGTTGAGTGTCTGCTCTCTCTCGTCATTGCCGCCTAAGTTACCACTGTTACGCTTCTGTCCGATTGCATCGATCTCATCGATGAAGACGATGCATGGAGCCTTCTCCTTGGCCTGTCTGAAGAGGTCACGCACCTTGGATGCACCCATTCCAACGAACATCTCTACGAACTCAGAACCGGACATTGAGAAGAACGGAACATTAGCCTCACCTGCTACCGCCTTGGCGAGCATTGTCTTACCTGTTCCCGGAGGGCCTACAAGCAGTACGCCCTTAGGCATCGAAGCTCCGATGTCCTGATACTTCTGAGGGTTGTGCAGATAGTCTACGATTTCCTGCAGATTCTCCTCTGCCTCATCTACACCCTCGACATCACTGAACTTGATTCCGTCTGATGACTTGACATATATCTTGGCATTGCTCTTGCCGAGATTGAACATCATCGATCCGGCGCCGCCGCCTGCTTTGTCCATCATCCTTCTGCTGAGATACTGCCCGAGAACAATGAATATCAGGATCGGAAGTACCCAGCTGAGGATAAAGCTCGCAAGCGGAGACATCTGCTCTACGATACGGCTTGTGAACTTCGCCCCGGAAGCGTGGAGCCTGTTGACAAGATCAGGGTCGTTCATAACGCCTGTCTTGTAGACCTGCTTGCCGTCCTTGCTCGTGAACAGGATCTTGTTCTCCTCTATCTGGACTTCACCTATCTCGCCCTTCTCTGTCATAGTCATGAAAGTGCCATAGTCTACTTCCTTGACTTCCTGCTGACTTATCATCGGCGCTACCAGCGCATTAAACAGTGACAGCAGGAGAAGTACGGCAATATAGAATATTAAAATCGATTTGCGCGGTCTGTTGACCTCATTCATAATAAATACCTTCTTTCTCCAATTTATTATTTGGCTTCATCAAGATATGAAACCAGGAACCACTCAGCCAGGCTGCCCGGCCTGATGTTCTTCCTTGCCTCTTCTCTTGTGAACCATTTGTATGAGTCGATCTCATAGTTAGCGTGCATCTCGCTTGTATCCTTCACGAAGGCTGTGAAATTGCACATTAATGTATCTGATCCCTCATAGAATTTGGTGCGGTTGAACTTCATGTGAGAGACTGTCATTCCGGTCTCTTCTCTTACTTCTCTTGCGACTGTTTCTTCAAGGGATTCTCCTCTTGAACAATATCCGGCAACAAGGATGTAGAATGGTCTTCCATATTGCTGGATCAGAAGTATCTCGTCAGTCGACTCATTGACGACGATCATGCTGACAGCAACATTGTACTGCGGGAATCTGAACTGTCCGCATGCAGGGCAGTACGGAACCATACCCTCATTCTCCAGTTCCCTTATTTCAAGCTTGGTGCCGCACATGCGGCAGAATGTACCGTTTGTATCCAAATCATCATCCCTTTCACTAGAGCATTATGATCTCAGGCTTGTGTCCTTCTGCAGGAAGGAAATTGCCGATGAGCTGCTTGGTCTTGAATCTTATATGTGTAGTATTCGCACCAGGGTTGCATGCAAACCATTCAGCATCAGCTACAGCCTTGTCGATGACTACTTTAACTTTGCCCGCAGGGTCATTGAGAATGCCCATTACAGAAGCTTCGCCTGGTGTCAGTCCGATCACGGATTCCATATCTTCAGGAGATGCGAACGAAACTCTTGCGGTCCTCATCATTGCAGCGAACAGCTTGGAATCGAATCTCTTATTTGCAGGCAGTATTACAAGGTAGAACTCAGTCTTCTGTCTGTTGCATACAACGATGGTCTTCCTTATCTCTGCTCCGAGCTTGTTCGAGATCTCAACGCATTCATCCATAGCTTCTACAGAATCGTTGTCTACTCTCTCATATTTGATATTCAGTCTCTCCAGTTCCTGATAAACCTTGGTCTCGAGCGGGCCTCTTGCATCAGTAGGCGCTGTTGTCATTACTTCGCTTATGTACATATTCCCCTCCTTAATATTACATATCTTATATATCTATCGCGGTTGCAATATCGATCGTCATATCCGGGAAAATCTCTTCGAGCTCGGATTTGAGCTGTTCAAGCGAGTTCTCCCTGTCTTTGCTGCTGTAGTCGAGGACTACATAGAAGGAAATGACCTTCTCCTCGAAATCCACAGTAAACAGCTGGGTCCTGATGATATCTTTGTACTTGCGGGCACGGTCGATGACTGTATCGATTATCTCTGCCGCTCTCGGATCGCTTATATTGCTGCCGGTAATTCCGACTGATGTGAGAGTAAGACCGTGCTCCTTAGCCTTTCTTATGAGCCTTCTTGAGAGTTTGGTAGCCTCTGCTGCGGTCATATCCTCACTGACTTCTATATCGACAGAACCTACATGAGCGCCCTCTCCATAGGTATGAATAACGAGGTTGCATACATGAAGGACGCCGTCTTCAGAGACAAGTGTCTGCATTATCTTCTTCTTGAACTCAGGATCAGGTCTCTGTCCAATGAGCTTATTGGTGCAGTTGCGCGCCATCTTGATGCCTGCAGTGCAGATCATCACAGAAATAATTATGGAGATGATAGGCTCAAGATTGATATCATACACCCTGTTGACGAAAATTGAAAGGAGCAGCAGAAGAGATACCGCGGCGCCTCCGAGGCTGTCCGTTCCGGTCATTATCATGGCCTCCGAATCAAGCTTCTTGCCTTCATGTCTTGCCTCTACACCATGGTATGCTTTGACCAGGAATGAGACGAGCATGATCGCGATCGCAGATGAATCATATGAAGGAGCGCCCTCCGAATGCATCATCTCACCTACAGAAGAAATGATCGCCTGTATACCAAGATAAATGATAAGGATCGTAATGAACAGCGAGCTGACATACTCTATTCTTCCATATCCAAGCGGATGCCCCTTGTCTGCTTTCTTGGATGCTGCCGAAACTGAAATAATCGAAATGACGGATGCCATCATTTCTGTCAGGCCGTCAACAGCGTCAAGTATGATAGCTCTTGATCTTACAGATACACCGATCACTATCTTAAAAAGAGAAAGCAGCAGATTGAGCAATATCGCTACCTTGTTGTGGCTTATTATCTTCTGTCTTCTTGTGGTTTCGTGGTTCTCCATTAATTAGTTATCCTCTTCCATCTTTTCATACACAGTTATGATACATCGTTTTGCTATATTTTTCATCGTGTATTCTTATTAATTCTTTACATTAGCACTTTAGCATGCTAAAATGACGAAGTGCTTTGATAAGGCACTGTTGGGACAACAATTAATACCGAATAATCAAAAGGGAGATATATTAATTATGAAGAAATATTTAGCACTTATACTTGTCGCTGTAATGTCGATCAGCATCTTTACAGCATGCGGATCATCATCATCGGAAGACGCTTCATCCGGGGATTCTGCAGCTTCTGAATCTCAGTATGGTGAAGGCTTCGAATTCAAGCACGGATATGATAAGGACTTCCCTCCATACTCCTTCATTGGAGATGACGGTGAGACAATAGGACTTGACGTTGAACTCGCTAAGGCCGTCTGCGAATACTACGGATGGACCTACACAGGCGTACCTATTAACTGGGATTCCAAGGAAGCAGAACTTGCATCAGGCAGCATCGACTGTATCTGGTCAGGTTTTACCAAGAACCCTGCCAGAGAGCCTAAGTTCTCATGGAGTGAACCTTATTCTCTCAACACCATCAAGGTTATGGTTCTCGAGGATTCAGACATAGCAACTATGGAAGACCTTGCAGGCAAGAAGGTTGGCGTACAGACAGCTACATCTGCACAGGAACTGATGGAAACTCCTGAAAGTGAAGGCGGAGCTCTTGAACTCGCTGGAACATTTGCTTCAACAGAGATCTATGATACATACACTATCGCAATCAACGATCTTAAGGCTGGCGCTATCGATGCCATTGCAATCGACGAGACAACAGGTACCTATCAGATGGACAAGGTTGAAGGTCTTAAGTTCCTGGATGGAGTTATGTGCGAAGAGGTCTATGCTATCGGCTTCAGAACAGGAGATACCGAGCTCCGCGATATGATCAATGCAGCACTCGAAGCTCTGGCTGCTGACGGCACAATGGATACTATCGGCAAGAAATACGAACAGGTCTATGACAAGCTGATAATGATCAACCAGTAGTTACTAAGATTTATTTTACAGGCTTTATTCTAAACTAACAGCCGATGCCGGTCTGGCAAGTTTGTCGGTCCGGCACGGCTTATTTAATGGAAGGCACAGATTATGACATTTTCTACAATGCTTTCAACAATGAGTGCAGGCATGGTGAAGACACTGGGAATCTTCGTTCTGACCCTCATAGGTTCCCTGCCGCTCGGTATGGTGGTCGCTCTTCTCAGGAAGTCCAGATTCAAAGTGGTGCGGGGCATCATCAGCATTTACATATCAATAATGCGCGGCACACCTCTCATGCTTCAGCTTCTTGCATGGTATTTTGGTCCGTTCTATCTGTTCGGACTTAATATAGGCAACTGGAGATTCCCTGCACTTATCATAGGATTCGTCGCCAATTATGCCGCATACTTTGCTGAAATCTACCGCGGCGGCATCGAGTCGATACCTGTCGGTCAGTATGAGGCAGCGGAGGTTCTTGGTTATACCAAGACACAGACCTTCATGAAGATCATTCTTCCTCAGGTAGTAAAGATCATTATGCCTTCTGTGACTAATGAGGTTATCACACTCGTCAAGGATACTTCTCTTGCATTTACTCTGGCATATCAGGAAGTATTCTCTCTCTCCAAGCAGATCTCGGCATCGCAGTCATCGTTCATGCCTTTCCTGATTGCGGGAGTATTCTATTTCGTTGCCAACTATGTTGTTGAGTTCCTCATGAACCGCGTCGAGAAATCGATGGATTATTATAAGTAAGGAGAATCCGCAATGATACTTGAAATGAATAACATAAGAAAACACTTTGGCGGACTCGAGGTGCTTAAAGACATCAGTCTCGGAGTTGACAGCGGAGAGGTCATCAGCATCATCGGGCCTTCAGGCTCAGGTAAGTCCACACTTCTCAGATGTGCGACATTCCTTGAGACAATTGATGGCGGCGAGATCAAGTATATGGGCAAGACAGCCGCTCATTCAGATGAGAATGGAAATGCAGTTTATGTAAGTCCACAGGAGTTAAGGGCATTCCGCAGCTACTACGGGCTCGTATTCCAGCAGTTCAACCTCTTCCCTCACTATAGCATCCTTAAGAATCTGACAGACGCTCCTATCCACGTTCTCGGCAAGAGCAAGGATGAGGCCGAGGCAACAGCTATGGAACTTCTTAACAAGATGGGCATCGCAGACAAGGCAACTTCTTATCCTTATCAGCTCTCAGGCGGCCAGCAGCAGAGAGTCGCCATCGCAAGAGCTCTTGCGATGAAGCCGGAGATCCTCTTCTTTGACGAGCCTACATCAGCACTCGATCCGGAACTTACAGGCGAAGTTCTCAAGGTCATAAGGCAGCTCGCTGAAGAGAGAATGACTATGGTCGTCGTAACACACGAGATGCCATTTGCCAAAGCTGTAAGTAACAGAGTGCTTTTCATGGCCGGAGGTGTTATAGTAGAGCAAGGCGATCCTAAGGATGTATTTGACAATCCTCAGGAGGAAAGAACTAAACAGTTCCTCAGGACATTTGAAAGATAGGAGGCCATAGATAAGATAATGGCACACTGGCTGGATAAAGCAGTTTTCTACGAAATTTACCCGCAGTCTTTCTGCGATTCAAACGGAGACGGGATCGGCGACTTTGCCGGAATAAAGTCCAAGATCCCGTATCTCAAATCACTGGGAGTCAACGCAGTATGGATGAACCCATGCTATGACTCCTCTTTCTATGATGCAGGCTATGATGTAAGAGATCATTATAAAGCAGCTGAGCGTTACGGCTCTAATGATGATCTTAAGGACCTCTTCGAAGCCTTCCATGCTGAAGGCATGCACATCCTGCTCGACCTTGTTCCGGGACATACGGCGATAGACAATCCATGGTTCATCGAGTCAAGCAAGGATGAAGTGAACGAATACACTGACAGATTCATCTGGCGCACGGGCGGCCCATGGGGCAAGCAGTACAAAGGCATTGCAAACTGGCTCTGCGGCTTCTCAGAACGTCCCGGAGCTGCAGCGGTCAACTGCTTCTCCTCTCAGCCGGCACTCAACTATGGCTTTGCCAATGTGACCGAAGACTGGCAGTTTTCCTCAGACTCTCCGGAAGCCGAGAAGACCCGCCTGGCAATGCAGGACATCATGAGTTATTGGCTGGATATGGGCTGCGACGGATTCAGAGTCGATATGGCAGGCAGCCTTGTCAAAGAAGACGAAGACCGCATGGAGACGATGAAGCTCTGGCAGAAGGTCCGCGCCTTCCTCGATGAGAAATACCCGGATGCCGCTCTTGTATCTGAATGGGGCAACCCTCTTCAGGCACTGCAGGCAGGTTTTCATATGGATTTCCTGCTGCACGGAGGTCCTTCGCATTATATGGACCTCTTCCGCACCGAGCCGTATTTTTCAAAGTCCGGCCGCGACGAGCTTGCAGAGTTCATGGCATATTACAATGATGCCTATGCCAAGACAGCCGGTAAGGGCCTCATATGCATCCCATCCGGCAACCATGACATGGTAAGAATGCGCGATACCCTCACCCCTGATGAGATGAAGCTTGCCTTCGCATTCCTCCTGACTATGCCGGGATGTCCTTTCATCTATTACGGTGATGAGATAGCAATGAAATATATCCACGGTCTCAAGAGCAAGGAAGGCGGCTACGACAGAACGGGCTCAAGAACTCCGATGCAGTGGAGCAAGGACAAGAATGCAGGCTTCTCCTCTGCAGACCCTGCGGATCTGTATCTGCCGGTAGATGATATGGGTTCGTATGATATGGGTTCGAAAGATCATGCAGACGCTGATTCAGGCTATCCTAATGCAACAGACCAAATGGCCGATCCTGATTCCCTCTGGAATCACATCCGTGGCCTTATAGAATTCCGCTTAGCTCATCCGGCACTGGACAGCAATGCGAAGTTCAGGTTCCTGTCAGATGGCAACGGCTATCCACTTGTATATGAGAGATGGAATGATGGCGATGTCAGCTCTGCAGAGCGCCTTATAATCGCGATCAATCCGTCTGCAGAAACAGCAGATTATAGCCTTGAAGGGGCACCTGATTCCTGCAGGATCCTTCTTTCATATAACGGAGCTGAGATTACCGACACAGGCATTATGAAACTGCCAGCAGGCAGCTATGCGATATTAAAAGATCTGGCGTAAAGGATCCAGTCATTTTTCGTTCTTAGTCAAGTATTACCAGTCTTCCCTCTACATGGGAGTCAAGGCCTTGATGTGTTATGAAATATTCCTCAACCAGATTGTTGACGCTTGTCGCAACAACACGTGGCTTCATGTTGTGAGCGACCTCTTCGAGAGGCACAGAGAAGAACTCTGTAAAATTATTATAGTGATAATTCTGCAGGGCAATGAGAATTGTCATATCGTCAGTGATATCCTTACCGTTCAGCTTGAATTCTTCAATGGTATGCGTGCTCTTACGGTACACTATCCTGACGCCCTTGGAATACTGATAGAATTCCGTATGCCCTTCCCAAGCTTCGTCTCTCAGAACGAACTGTATCATCTGCCGGAATTGCTTGCCAGTCACCTTTAGCATCCACAGAATATCATCGAAAGGGGTATTCTCCATCATATCCTGATAGTCAACGACAGGTCCGAGAGATTCCTTACGAATTGAGCCTGATCCCATCAGCATTATGTCAAAGCTGCTCTCCCACTGGATGAGATCCGCATACAGATTGCCAAGTTCCGTCTCCTGTATCCTGCTCGGATGCGTCAGCTTCCTTGCAAAGGTCGTCACGATCCTATGATATTTGGCATCAGTCTTGTCCTTATAATTATTAAGGAGTTCTTCCATTACAGGATCTGGCTCAGCCGTCTCAGAGGTTATTGGAATGCACTTCCATTCCATCTCGGTGATTTTCTTGCGGATGGTGTCGTATTTGATGTCAAATCTTCCTATATGGCCTGACCCCTTACCGGTCTGAACGATAGGCACTCCATTTACTATCTCAGGCTCTTCAAGCAAAGTATGCGAATGTCCTCCGATGATAATATCGACGCCCCAGTCAGGATTCAGGAGCTCGGCGAGCTTTCTGTCATTTTCGATCCCTATATGAGTAACCAGAACGACCATGTCTGTATGCCTCGTCCTGTAGTTATCACATATGATTCCGACCTCTCTTGCAGCCTCCTCAATATCTATGAAAGATCCTATGACCTTCTCTGATCTGGTTGTTGCCAGGATCTCTTCTGTCAGTATTCCTATGAACATGATCTTCATGCCATAGCGCTCGACTTCCATATATGGTTCGAACAACCTGGCATTGTTGAGTGTAACGAAGAGATTGGCATTGATAATAGGGAACTTTGCACACTTCTCCAGGAACAGGAGATGTGCAAGACCGTAGTCGATCTCATGATTTCCTATCGTCGTAACATCCGGCGCAAGCTGATTCATAAGGTCTATCGTTGAAAGACCCAGATATTCTGAATCAATCACAGAGCCTCTGAACATATCTCCTGCATTGACATAAATAGTGTTGTATTCCTGGCTGCGTACCTTCTTGATATATCCGGAAAGATATGAAATGCCGCCGATAATCACTCCATTCTCTTCGGACGGGAGAAAGTCTCCATGCAGATCGTTGGAATGTAGCAGCGCGAGCTTTCTGATTGCCATAGTGTCTCTCCTCCCTTTCAGGATTTGCACAATTCAATGATTCTCTCCAACTCCTCCTCTGAGATCTTATTTGCATATCTAAGGATCTCTTCTGTTATCATCTCTTCGGTGATTTCACCTATCGAAGCAATGTACTGCATTCCCTCGGTATCTTCAGACGCTGTACCTGATCTGTCTATCCCGAGTTCATGCATTATTCCTGTGAGCTCATCACCCATGTCCTGATCAAGGGCCTCCCAGCCTACCAGCAGCTTGACAAAGTCATAAGCGTTCAGAGGCTTGTCAGGCTTAGTATACGGAGCGCTTTCGTAATCAATGACAGTTTCAACCAGATCCTCATATGTTCTCGGAAGGTTATTCTCGAGGTGATGTGGCTGAAGCTGGATATGTAGCTGCTGAGCTTTCTTCTGATCAAGGAACAGATACATGATCATCTTGTCCACATCATGTATCTCTGCCCGTCTGAGCATCTCTTCTCTTAGAGCAGGTTCTGTAATCAGCTTGTTGACACAGTATTCGAAAGCTTTCCTGTGTATATATGTATATTGACACCATTTAAGATTGTTCATTGCTATCTCCTGAACGAATTGATTAAAAGTTCTGCCTCAATATTATATTCATTCAAGCTCTATGTCAAAAGGCGCGGTACGCACTTATCCGAATCATAGAAAAATGGATAATTGATATTTGCAATATGATACAATCAAATCATCAAGGCAGTTATATAACATGCAGCAGTTAATTATAAGGAGGATCAGAGATGTACAAGTTATGGGAGGCTCTTGACCGCGCGCGTGGTTATAAGTGGGTAGAACTTTCACACGAACTCGATAACGACAGTCCGTACTGGAGTGGCATTCCTGAAGGTAGTGTTGAACTCGGCAAAACAGTCTTCGACTGGGGTAATCCGATGCTCGAGTGCACAATCCAGACATTCAAATTCCCTGGACAGCTCGGAACACATATAGATTTTCCGGGTCATTTCATCAAGGGAGCTGCTCTTTCAGATGAATATGGTGTGCAGAATGCTGTATTCCCACTGTGTGTAATAGATATCACAGACAAGGTCAAGGAAGACATCCACTATGCTGTAACAGCAGAGGATATCAAGGAATATGAGGCAAAGTACGGGGATATTCCGGATGGAGCGTTCGTTGCTCTCCGTACAGACTGGTATAAGAGATGGCCGGATATGGATGCTCTCTCGGGAATCGATGAGGATGGAAATGAGAATTTCCCTGGATGGTCGATGGATGCTCTGAAGTATATTTATGAGGTCAGAAATGCAGCCGCCAACGGTCATGAGACTCTTGATACAGACGCATCGGCTGAGGCTGCCAAAGCAGGCGACCTCGCATGCGAGAGATACGTCCTCAGCAAAGGCAAGCTGCAGATCGAAGTTCTAAAGAATCTCGATCAGGTCGCTCCTGCAGGCGCAGTTCTCATCGCTGCCTGGGCCAGAATCAAAGAAGCAACAGGCATGCCAGTCAGAGTATATGCAATAACAGAATAGGATCAGGAGCCAGAGAGAACAGGCCTCTTTCTGAACTATAGGACATAAGAAAAACGGGTGGACCGAAGTCCACCCGATTCTTATTTAAATTAGATTTACTTGGCTTTGAATTTCTTGGATTTCCATGCTGATACATGTCTGCCATCCGGTCCGTCTTTGTATGCGCGGATGCGTACCCAGTAGGTCTGCTTGGATGTCAGGCCCTTGATTTTCTTGGAAGTCTTCTTCTTACCAGCGGTTGTCGACTTCACTATGTTAGCAAATGCTGAGTCTGTAGCAACCTGAATCTCGATTCCGCCGATCTTCTTCTGATTCTTCTTCGAAACCTTCTTCCACTTGACTGTTACAGCCTTCTTGGCAGCCTTAGGCTTGGAAATCTTGACATTAGGGAGATCCTGGATCTCTGCAGGCTGTGCAGCGGCGGCTGCGGCCTGTGACATTGCTGCTCTCTTTGCAGATTCTGCGATAGCAAATGTTGTTCTTGCCTGCACTACTGCATTTCCTGCTGCAGTTGAAGCGGTTCTTGCTGAGCTTAGTGCCTGACCTGCAGCCTCTATAGCTATTGGATCATTCGTTGCATTTGCGGCTATCAGTGCCTGCTCTGCAGCGGCTACAGCTTCGTTGGCTGCCTTCTGAGCATTGGTTGCCTCGTTGATAGCATCAGCTGCAGCGGCCAGTGCTGCATCAGTACCAGTGGATGCCTGTGCTGCTGCCGCAGACTGCTTTGCGGAAGCTGCTGCTTTTGCCTTATTTGCTGCTACTCTTGCACCAGTAGCGTATGCTTTAGCCTTAGTTGCCTTTGCATCTACTACTGCCTGCTTTGCTGCATTGACTGCCGCTGTATCGCCAGAAGCTTCAGCTGTCTGGAGTGCAGCCTCTGCTGCTTCTACTGCCTGATCGGCTGCTGTCTGTGCCTGTGCTGCTGCATCTGCGTCAGTACTTGCTTCGTCGATCGCATTTACAGCATCTTCTGCAGCCTGATTAACAGGTGTATAGTCCTCGCCAAGTGCAGCAATTACTTCAGTTCTGAGAACCTGCTTGCACTCCTTGCATTTATAGGTCATCACGCCTTCTTCGGTCTTTGTTGCTCGCTTGGTTATCTCGCCTTCGCCTTCTTCATGGCCGAGTGCCTCAATATCTTGCACTGCTTTGGTCTGGGTCTCGAAACCAGCCTTAGTGAATGTTGCTGTATATGTTGTTTCGCCCTTGACTTCGCAGCTTGGAGCGGTTGTCTCTTTTGCAGTTACAGTACCATCCTCGGTCTCAACCTCATTGCACACACTACACTGGTGACTTGCCTGGACAGATTTGTTATCCTCTGCCCATTCATACGTAGCACTGCCCCATTTATGACCGGTTGCCTTGATTTCAAGGTCTGCAGCTGTCTTTTCTACATATGATCCATTCTCGAGAACGAATAGTTTACCGCATTCCGGACACTTATAGTGTGCCATCATTCCATCTTCAGTACAGCTTGCATCAGTGCCTTCGACTGATACATATGTATGTTCGTGATCTCCGACGATAGTAATATTTGTGCTCGTAGATCCGCCAAGCATATTGATCTCTACTGCATTGTTTCCTACTTTAGGATCATCACAGGATGAATATACAGGTGCCTGACCATAGACATCGCAATTGAAGATGATTGAATCTTCATTAGATGCTGCCTCATCATATGTGAATTCATATGTTGTGGACTCTTCGTTATACAGGTTTGTAAGTATAATCTTGTCTCCCGGTATGAAGAATCTATACACTCCTCTTTTACCAATATCGAGGCCATCCTCCGTCTGAATATCTGCTGCGCTCAGCTCTGTCTTCCCGTTAGGTATGAACTGAAGATCTGTTATTTCATTGATGTATTCGATGTATATCTTTGAATAACCCAGAACTACATCATCGGTACTGTATTCGACCACAAAATAATTTGAAAACATACCTGTGGCTTCATCATAATCGCCCCCCGTATAGTACATGTCCCACAATACTTCAGTACTTCCATTTCTGAAGCATCCAGCCGAGGAATCATAGGTATATGTAACCCCATTTACATCGAAGTTATCTCCGTTCTCAGGGAAATTCACATCACCGCTCATATCGTCTCCAACAATCGTTCTGGTACTGCCATCCGATTCAGCGTGAAACCTCGTTACGATATCTGGATCTTCAACGGGAACATCAGGATCATATTCAGTCTCTCTATGGAGTTGTATTGAGTGCATCACCTCAGCATTGTCGGTATTATAAAAGTAGACGAAAATCCTCAGATCAGTACAGCTTTCCGGGAAATTAACCTCCAACTCCTCTCCGCGTTCTAAAGCCGATAAAGCCTCACCCATTATATATTTATCACCCGAATAAGCATCGTCACCGTCAAGATTAAAGTATGCACTTTCAATTCTCCAGCCATTAGCTACGTCATATCTGAACACAGTTTGGGTTCTTGTATAGTTATAATAATGGCAGTAATTATGAGAGACCTCGAAATCTACCGGATCTCCATCAACGGTAATACTGTCTGCAAAAGCAGGGAATGGCTTAACAGTATATAAAGCTGATGTGCTACTCTCTACGCCGTTCAAACTATAGTATACGGTAATCGTGCTTGTTCCAACCGATTTCGGTTCAAGCTCAACATCCCATATCGAAGTAGCCTCTTCATCTATACTTGCTTCTATTACAGCTGGATTGCTCGATACCACTCTAACTGGGATCGCTTCTTCGCTGCCTTCAAAATCCGGGTTCTGAACATATTCGCAATCCATCCAGATAGTCCCCGGCAGCAGCTGAACATCAGGCTCATCTGCAAACGCCAAAGCTGGCATGAACGTAAGCACCATTACTAACGAAAGTAATAGAGCAAAGCATCTTTCCTTAAATCTCATAATGACCTCCTGTTACATGCTCCCAGTATTGAAGATATACCTCGCTGTTGCACATTGTTAGCCTTAAGCAATTATAACACATATACTACCCCCAATATAAAGCTATCAATAATTGTTCGCAAAGATGGATTAATAATGACAACATAAAAAAGGGTGGACCGAAGTCCACCCGATTCTTATTGTTTAATTACAATTGCGTTCTATCGAACCCGTGGTATTAATACCAAGCGAAGAATCCGTTGTCTCCACCAACAAGGTCGTTGATCATGCTGAGGTATCTTACAGCGCCAACTTTCTTCTTAGCATACTTGAAGTTGTACTTTGTTCTTGGAGTAACCTTAGTAACTGTAACTACGTTGTTCTCTTCCTTAGTCTCAACGTTGTATACGATTGCCTCAGTAACTTTGCCCTTCTTCATGACATAGTCAGTTCTCTGTGTAGGATATGTCTTCTGAACGCCAGTCTTGTGGTTAGTATCGATGTATCCCTTTTCGATAGCGAGACCCTTGTTGTTGAACTTTGTGTAGTAGCTTCTTGTCTCATCATCAACGCCTGTCTCAGTCTTGCCATTGCTTGTGCTTGACCATGCGCCGTCAGCTGTTTCTTCATAAGCGTATGAAGTACCATCTGCATAAGTTTCAGTATATCCCCATGCACCCTGTCTCAGGATGTAGCTAGGAACGCCCTTCTTGTGGATTACGATATAGTTATATGTACCATGTGACTTCTCTGATGTGAGCTTTCCTTCTTCGTCTCTGTACTCCTGAGTTCTGTTGTATGTCTCTGCTGTAGCAAGACCGCTCTTGTTGTAAGAAACGTTTCCTGTGTATGCATAGGACTCAACAGATGACTTGTAAGCGCCATTCGCATCATATGTCTCGTTTGATGTCAGATCTGTAGAATCAATGCTGACAACTCTGCCCTTCTTGTACTTACGGGTCTCTGTAACAAAGCCAGCGCCATCCTTCATCTTCATTGACTTAGGTGTCTTGCCCTTGTACTTATACTTAGCAGTTGTTACGCTCTTGCTGCCGCCTACAGGGATACCCAGGAAATATGAGTGATAATTAATATACTCAAATGTTGTTGGGTAGCCTTTCTTGTCATACTTGAAAGTATCCTTGCTCTGAGTCTTCCAGCCGCCGTTTGGCAGATAAGTTGACTCTGTTACTGAGCTAACGAGCTTGCCGCCCTTAGCTGCCTTGGCTGCTACTGGCATTGGAGCCATGAGTGCTACTACCATAGCCAGTACGATAGCCTTTGAAATCCATCTTTTAAGCTTCATAACTTATTCCTTCCTCCATAAAAATTCTTAACATACATTAAGTTAAATGGTATAGAAATATGTTAGCAATTTATGCATTGAGAGTCAAGTTTAGGTCGGTTCTTATCTGGGTAATTATTTGGTCATTACCAAAGTTTATGATATTCTTCAGAATTCCTAATTCCATTCATTTTTCAAGTGTTTGAGTGGTTAAATCGCCTCAGAACAGGCACAAAATTATTTTTATGCTTTACCTATTGTTCAATCAAAAAGCCATTGTCACCCACTATTTCAGGCTTTGCAATAATTCCTCTTCAAAGACTTCTATATCCCAGATTCCGGTAGTGATCCAGTACCGCTCGACATTTGTCAGATTCTCCGGTGAGAACTCAGGATAGAACTCTTTGACGTCATCATCACCGAATTCGATGCACGGGCTGCCGCCTCTGCAGATCCCGCTCTTCGCAACAAGATAGTAAGCCAGGAAGGAATACAGGTGGCTGTCTGGTACGTCCTTGCCAAGTTCCTGTATATGGAAATAGATACGGTAGAAGCTCTGCAGGCCCTTGGTGAGCGCACGGAAGTTGTGATATTTTCTGTCCTGCTTAGTAAGATATGTTCTTTCCGGCCTTTCTGATTCTGAAATGAATACTTCACGTATCAGGTCCTCGTGCTCATTCAGATACTCTGCATACTCAGGAGTCTTCCATATCGCTTTGCCAAGGATCGCCTTTATTACATCTCTGTAAACCGGAGCATGGTGGATCGTCTCTGCTACTGTCTTCTCTTTGAGCATATGATATGTAAGCCTGTCCTTCTCAAACGCTGCTGCGAGAGACTCCTCATTCACCACAACTATGCTATTGAATTTGTGGTTTTCGCAGTAGTTATTGATCACGCCCATCATATCTGCTACGTCGATCTTACTCTTTTCAAGATCATCATAGACGAGTATGACCTTCTTCGTCTTATGTGTGATGAAGTCCTCAACTTCAGGTTTGATCTGGACAAGTTCCATAACATTCATTGATACCATGACATCAGCTGCGCCGCCTGCCACAGGATTGAACTTCTTAAGCACAGAGCTGAATGCCGAGAAGAAGCCCTTTTCTCTGGCTTTCTGCAGCGACCCGAGTACAGGCATGCAGTCTTCGAACCACTTCTGACGGATCGCAGCATGCAGCGATTTGGTATTGTCCATACCAAACAGAGAGATTCTCACTATTACATGAGTATCCTTCAGGGCTTTGGTCAGGTCATGCTCGATCAAATAAGTCTTACCGCAGCCCCATTCGCCTGTCAGCACCAGCGCTCCGATAGGATTCTTTTCGTTACAATAGTAAATAATTTCGTCTAGCGTACTCATATTATTCCCCTGTTCTACTGAATGTCACTTGATGTGCCACATCTCTCCGTTTGGCATAATCCGTATATCTCCCGGAATGATCTCTGTTATGTCTCCTTTCAGGTTCCGTACAACGGTCTCATCCCAGTATTTGTAATCGGCTCCCTCTCCTTCTTCATGCCACCTGCTGAAATACAATTTGTCGCCATTTCTCAGGAAGAAGCTGTCATGGTCTCCCATCTCGAGCTGAATCCTTTCCGGCCAGACGATCTCGAACTCATTGGATCCGACACATTGTCTTGTAAGTGTAAGTGGTGCTATATCCAGATGAAGATTATAGCAGTCCTTGACACAGCTTAGCGGCAATTCTTCTACAACCTCAATAGTCCGCTCAGCACAGTCAAATTTCATTATATGGATAATATCTTGGTTGAAATCTACATTGAGAATATAGATGCTGCCATCATAGTACACGGGCTCTGCCGGATAGACGCCGGGCTGCTTTGGCACCGGCCTGTACACCTTGCCGTCAGGATAGTGTATCAGGCATAGATTTCTGCCCTCGATAACCCGTCCCTCTTTGAACAATTCTTCGGCTTCATACAGATCACCGTGCTCATAGCTGATCCCGTAATACCATTCCTCCGTGCCATAAGGAATCAAATCGATATATGATATTCCTCCGGTATCTATTGTTTTCAAATCAATGCTCTCCTCATCACTACAAATTCCAGGTGCCTCTTATTTATATTAACATAAGCCACCGGTATCTGAGATTATGATCTGTTCATTTGTTACATGGATAACATCTCTCAATCATACAAAAAGACGCGACCTACAGTTATCTGTAAATCGCGTCCCCTGACTCTTTTTTCTGAGCTCCGCCCTTGCCTTCCGGCTTCATTACAGGGAACATTTCCCATATAAGTATTTAGCCAAAAGATGTACATATAAGGGCACATTCATGCTGTGTATTGACCGGCCCAGACCGTTTTCAAATTTCTAGGTTTTATGATATTTTACCACGCAAGCACCAATTGGGGTAGTGAATGGGGTAAATTGGGGTAGTAGTCAAAATGTTATATTCTTATACTACCTTACAAAGACACTCTGTAATATTTAGCTCTTGAGCAGCACGAAATTGTGCGATCGTTATTATTTTGGAGACAGAGAACCGTCCCCTGTCTCCTTTACGATTATTTCTTTTACGCTGAAGGTCTTGCCGGACAGCACCGTCTTTCTGAAGCTGCCGCAGGAAGGGCAATAACCTTTGTGCTCCACGACGTTGAATATCTCGTCGCAGTCATCGCATTCCGCGAGACCCGGCACTGTGTTAAGGGTCAGCTTCGCTTCCTGCAGGATGGTCCCCTTCACGACCATGGGATAGGTCTTCTCGAGATACTCGGGTATCACAAGAGACAGTTCCCCGTTGTCGCAAACGACTTCATCGATCCCATCAACGCCGTTCTCCGCAGCGAATCTCTCTACCGTGCGGAGTATCTGCCTGGCGATGCCTATCTCATGCATTTCCGCCTCCGCGTCTTCCCAGCTGCTTCTTCACCATTCCCGCGCCGATGCTAGGAACGTGAGTGACGATCTTGCCGAGCGTTCCGAAGTACTTGCCGTTGCCGGCATCGTAGACCTTCTCAAGCTGGATCGCGTCGAACTTGCAGTGTGTGGTGCAGATGCCGCAGCCCACGCACATGAAGCGGTCGACGACGGCGGTGCCGCATCCGAGGCATCTGCCGCATTCTTTCTTCACCTGCTCTTCGGTGAAAGTGCTGCGGAGATCGTCGAACGTGGTCCTCGCCTTCTCACCGCCCGGACCTGCCGCCTTCTGACGAGGCGCGTTGTCGAATCCGACCGGATCGATCTGAGCTGTCGCCGTGTCGAACGAGCTGTAGTCTCTGTGATCGCGGCCGAGCTCCTGGGTCTGACCTTCGTGGACGAAGCGGTGGATCGAGATGGCGGCTTCTTTTCCGGCCGCGATGGCGTCGATGGCGAACTTCGGTCCCGTCACGAGGTCACCTCCAGCAAACACGTCATCGACGGAGGTCTGGCCGGAAATGCTGTCCGCTCTGACAGTCCCGTTCGCATTCACGGACAGCAGACCCGCAGGGTCGATGCTGCCGAGTTCCACCTTCTGGCCGGTCGCGCTTATCACGCATGTCACAGGCACTTCGAAGAACTCTCCGGTGCCCACAGGTCTGCGGCGGCCGCTCGCATCCTTCTCACCGAGCTCCATCTTCTCGAGTCTGAGCGTCTCGGCTTTTCCGTTCCCGGCAACCCCAACAGGAGCTGCCAGATAGATGAATTCGATGCCTTCCGAGATCGCCTCTTCGACTTCTTCCCTGTCGGCAGGCATCTCCTCCTCGCTTCTGCGGTAGTACACCTTTACATCAGCGCCAAGGCGCACCGCCGACCTCGCGACATCGAGAGCCACATTACCGCCTCCGAGTACCGCGACCGCACTGCCTACCTCAGGCTTCTTGTCCTGATTGATCTCCCTGAGGAAATCGATGCCTGAAAGCACTCCCGGAAGATCCTCGCCTTTGATACCCAGCTCAGCGCCCTTCGAAGCGCCGATCGCCAGATAGAACGCCTTATAGCCTTCCTCTCTCAGGCCGTCGAGCGTCACGTCCTTGCCGAGCTCTACGCCGGTCCTGAACTCGACTCCGAGCTTGTTAAGGATGTCGATCTCGGCGTTGATGACGCTCTTGTTGAGCCTGAACGAAGGGATGCCCAGCGTCAGCATGCCTCCGAGCACTTTTTCCTTTTCAAATACTGTAACCGGATACCCTTTTATAGCCAGATAGTACGCGCAGCTGAGTCCAGCAGGACCTGCGCCGATCACAGCGATCTTTTCCGTGAAAGGCTCGCCCCTCTGATTCAGCATCTTCGGCACATAGCGGTCCTTGGATCCGAGCTCGCGGTCCGCGATGAACTTTTTGATCTCGTCGATCGCGACCGGCGTATCGACGTCCCCGCGCGTGCAGGCTTCCTCGCACTTCTTGTTGCAGATGCGTCCGCATACGGCAGGGAACGGGATCTCCTTCATGATCAGCTCCTGGGCCTCATCGTACCGGCCTTCAGATGCCAGCTTGATGTAGCCCTGTACCGGAACGTGAGCAGGGCATGCCGACTTGCACGGCGCTGTACCTTCAGGCATCACGTCTGTACGGTTGATGCGGAAATCCGGATTATACCTTTTGCTCGTCCAGAGCGTGTTGCGTGCTGTCTCAGCAGGACGCGGCTCGTTAGCCGGCCTGTCGCAGAGCTTCTGCCCCAGCTTCACGGCGTTGAGCTGGCAGTTCTCCACGCACTGTCCGCAGGCCACGCATTTATCCTTGTCGACCCTGGCGACATAGTTGGTGCGGATCGCGTCAGGAGTCCTGAAATACGATGCGATACGGAGCGCAAAGCATGAGCAGCCGCAGCAGTTGCAGATCGCGTTCGCCTCGTCATAGCCGTCCGTCACGTTCAGCTCGTGCACGAGACCGTTGGCCTCGGCCCTCCTGAGTATCTCGTACGCCTCCTCCTTGTCGATCCGGCGGTGAGCGCCTGTCTCGATGAAGTTTTGCGCGTTGTCGTTGAGGTACATGCACATGTCGTCTTCGAGATGTCCGCAGCCCTCGCCCATGAGCCTGCGCGAGCGTCTGCATGAGCACGGTCCGACCGAGATGGTGTGCGCCTTCTCGACCAGACTCGCCACCTCGTCATAGCTCGCCTTGCGCGAATTGTTCTCGATAGCGCTCTGCACAGGGATGACACGCATCAGGTTCATGCCCGCGTCCATGAACGGAGCCAGCATGGAGACCCTCTTTCTGGTGTACTCCTCGAAGCACTCGGCCAGTACAGGATGAGCTTCGCACTGCTCTCTGTTTGAAAGCACGCCCTCCATGATGCCCGGGACCCAGATCGGATAGTAGTAACACCTCTTCCCGTCTTCCATGCGCACGCGCGCCACGCCCGCCACCTGGAGCTTGTCAAGCTGCTTCTGCGTGAATTCGACGTCCTTCTTCGCCCTTCGCGCGATCTCCTCGGGAGTCCTGCTCGCATTGAGCCGCATGTGCATCATGATCTCGCACATGTCGTCATCTACAATAGGCTCAAGGATCTTGTACTCCGGGTCGTTGTAAGTTATGCCGGTATAAGTCAGACTCTCGAGGCTGACCTTGGTAGCCAGCTTCAGAATATTAGGTCTGTGTGCCATATGATTCCCCTCTCTCGCATGCTAATTGTCAACTTGTTTAATGACATTATAGCAAAAAAGGAGGAGACAAGGGACGGTTCTCTGTCTCGCATTTTTTTTGCATAAAAACAGGAGACAGAGAACCGTCCCCTGTCTCCTTCTAGTAAAGTTTAGCTCCTGCAGGGATCCTGTCGTCTACGAGCAGAAGGTTGAGCATTTCCTCTCCGTCATACTCGTTGACTGCGGAAATCAGCATGCCGTTTGAGTACTGTCCCATCATCTTTCTCGGCGGAAGGTTCACGATCGCAATCGCAGTCTTTCCAACGAGTTCAGCCGGATCGTAGTACTTCTTGATGCCGCTCAGGATGATCCTGTCTTCGCCTGTTCCATCGTTCAGAGTGAACTTCAGGAGCTTGTCACTCTTAGGTACTTCTTCGCAGTTTTTGATTTTGACTGCTCTGAAATCCGACTTGCTGAAGGTGTCAAAATCGACGAATTCTTCGAACAGCGGCTCGATCTCGACCTTGCTGAAATCGATCTTGACTGTCTCCTTCTTCTGAGCTCCGCCCTTACCTTCCGGCTTCATTACAGGGAAGAGCTGGACGTCTCTGATTGTTGCGCTGTCTGTAAGCAGCATTACGAGTCTGTCGACGCCGATGCCGATTCCGCCTGTAGGAGGCATTCCTACCTCGAGGGCGTTGACAAAGTCTGTATCCATAGGATGTGCTTCGTCATCGATACCGAGGTCGAGCTGTCTCTGCTGCTCTGCGAATCTCTCGTACTGATCGATTGGGTCATTCAGCTCAGAGAAAGCATTGGACATCTCCCAGCCATTGATGTATGACTCGAATCTTCTTGTGATTCTAGGGTCCTTAGGGTCCTTCTTAGCGAGCGGAGATACTTCGAGCGGATGGCCGCATACGAAGCAAGGTCCGTCAAGGAATCCAGGGATATCCTCGCAATAGTCTTCGAACATCTCAGCGATGATCTTGCCTCTTGACCAGTCAGCCTCGTTCTCGAATGTCATGCCGTACTTCTTAGCTGCCTCGATAGCCTCTTCATCACTGTCGATCTTGTCGAACGGGATGCCTGTAGCGTCGATTACAGCCTGTGTCATGTCGATCTTTCTCCATGGAGGAGTTACATCGAATTCCTTGTCGCCATACTTGACGATAGGAGTTCCGTTGACAGCCATAGCGCACTTGTATGTTACCTGCTCCATGAGATCCATCATTGTCTCGAGGTTTACATAAGCCTTATATGCCTCCATTGATGTGAACTCAGGGCTGTGATTCTTATCCATTCCCTCATTACGGAATACCTTGCCGATCTCATATACGCCGTCAAGTCCGCCGACGATGAGTCTCTTGAGGTGAAGCTCAAGGGAGATACGAAGTGTCATATCGATATCGAGGGTGTTGTGGTGTGTCCAGAAAGGTCTTGCAGCAGCGCCGCCTGCGATGTTGCCGAGTACAGGTGTCTCGACCTCCATCAGGTCGTAATCCTCCTCGAGGACCTTACGCATGGTGCTGATGATCTTAGCTCTCTTGCGGAATGTATCTCTTACATCCTCATTCATGATGAGGTCAACGTATCTCTGACGGTATCTGAGATCCATATCCTTGAGGCCGTGCCATTTGTTAGGCAGTACCTGAAGTGACTTGCAGAGGAGCCTTACCTCCATTGCTCTGATACTGATCTCGCCGGTCTTGGTCTTGAATACAACGCCGTAGATTCCGAGGATATCGCCGACATCGTATGTCTTGAAGACATTGTACTCATCCTGTCCGATGTTATCCCTTGCTACGAAGATCTGGATCCTTCCCTGCTTGTCCTGCATGTCGACAAATGCGACTTTGCCCATGCGGCGGAATGCCATGATTCTTCCTGCAACTCTGACTTCCTGGTCCTCCATAGCATCAAAGTTATCCTTGATGTCCATGGAATGAGCTGTTACATCAAAAGTCTCCTCCAGGAACGGGTCTCTGCCCATTGCGCGGAGTTCTTCGAGCTTCTTTCTCTTGATCTGTCTCTGTTCACCGATTTCCTTTTCGGTCAGTTCTCTTTCTTCCTGAGGTGCCGCATTATTTCCCTGTGGCCTATTCTCTGACATTATCTTCTGACCTCCAAAATCTCATATCTAGCCATTCCGTCCGGTACCATGAACTCGACAGTGTCTCCTGCCTTGTTTCCGATAAGGTGCTCACCAACGAGTGATGCGTTGGAAAGCTTGCCGTTCAGGGGGTCTGCCTCTGTTGTACCAACAATCTTATAAGTTGATGTGATGCCTAGGACAAGATCCTTTACAGTAACTGTACGGCCTGTCTGAACAGTGTCATCGCCCTCATCATTCTCATCTACGATCTTAGCTGTACGGAGGATCTCTTCGATCTCAGTGATTCTCTCCTCAGTCTCAGCCTGAGCGTCCTTAGCTGCATCGTACTCAGCGTTCTCGCTGATATCGCCGAGAGCGATCGCTTCCTTAAGTCTGAGAGCGTTCTCCTTACGTACGACGGTAATAAGATGTTCGAGTTCGGCATTAAGGTTATCATAACCTTCTCTTGTCATTTCATGATTATTGCTAGGTGCCATTTCGTATCCTTTCAATGAATAATTTATATTATGAATTAGGTTTGACTTATTTATATCTCATACGTCGTTACATTCTCACTGGATGTAAGACGCAGGATAGCAGTGTATTTGAGCTTGAATCTGATCACATCGCCTACTCTTACGGGTTCCTTGCAATCCTCGATATCGAGTATTGTGTGGTCGCCCGAGGCTCCGATGACCTCTGCTCCCTCAAGCTGCGGGATTATATCGTCCAGTTCGCCGTAATCCGCTCTTCCGATAGCGAGCAAAGCGCGCTTTCTCATGCCCCTGTCCACGTATGTGCGTTTCCTTCCGGTGGCATCAACTCCGAGCTTGCCGATCGGGTGTGTAGGTTTGGTCCTGACTTCGATCACCTCTGCCTCAAGCGTGAATACGTCGTCGTGCAAAGCGTCAGCTTCCTTCCGTCCGTAACTTGTCCGAAGGTCCTCGAGCGGTCCGGTAAAAGATAATGCGCCGATACGCAGCAGATTTACCTTGCTCGGCATGTATTTGTCAAATACAGGTATCAGACTTGATGTCGCTCCGCCTGATACTATCTCAAGCGGTCTTCCGATTGCCTCTTCAACAGCCTCTGCGTAGGACACCAGCTGATCCATCTTGTCCTCTGTAGGCATTACCGAACCATAGCATCCGAGGTTCGTTCCTATACCTGCAAGATGAAGTCCTGACAGAACGTCCTCGACATACTTGGCGACGTCTACAAGTTCCTCAAGTTCGAAGAACCCTTCTCTCAGATCTCCGAGATCTGCCATCAGAATGACATTGTGGACTTTGCCGGCCCTGACGGCGGCCTCATCGAGAGCCTTGAGTGTAGCATACTCGCTCTGAAGGCTGTATTCGCAGATCTCAACGAGCTCTTCGAGCTCAGATATCATAGGAACGCGGATCATCAGCATCGGGATGTCGACGCCTGCATTCTTGGCCCTTGCGAGCTGCTCGAGCCTCGAAGATGCGATCATGTAAGCGCCGCATTCTGCGTAGTCCCTCGCTACCGAAGCCATACCGCCGGTGATTTTGATGACGCCTGCAACATCGATGCCTGCGGCGCCGCACCATCCGATCACACTCCGCATATTGTAGCGGAGCTTGTCGTGGTCAAGTATGAGCGCAGGTTTCCTTCTTTTCATTGGATCACCCCCTGTATATGGAGCAATTATCAGTCTGCGAGCTTGTTCTCCTCGACAAATCTTCTGATCTTCATTCCTGTTGTCTTGTTGAACTCGCCCTTCTTGACTACTACGTGCTTGACCCTCTTCCAGTCAGGCCACAGAGCGTTCAGCTTGTCGATCTCGCTGCTGACGAGAGCCAGAACAGCGCTGTCATCATCAGCATTGTCTCCGAGAGCTTCTCTTACGTTCTCCTTGTCAGGTCTGAGAGTTACATAGATGCCCCTCTTCATCCTGTCCTCGTTGGTCTCATCAGCCCAGACCATACACTCTTCGATATATGGGCTGCGGGCGATCTTCTCTTCGAGCTCCTCAGGGAAGACATTCTTGCCGTTAGCTGCGATTATTACGTTCTTCTTACGGCCTGTGATATATACATAGTTGTCAGCATCGAGATAGCCGATATCACCTGTATGGAACCAGCCATTCTCCATGCTTGCTGCAGTTGCTTCAGGGTTCTTGTAATAACCCATCATGACCATAGGTCCTCTGAAGCAGATCTCACCATTGCCGTCTTCATCCTTGTCGATGATCTTGCACTCAGTGAACTGGAACAGCTTGCCTGCGGAATCGTTACGCATGTACTTCCACTGGTCCGGATTGAGAGCTACCATCGGTGAGGTCTCAGTCAGTCCGTAGCCCTGCAGACACGGAATTCCCATGCTGCGGAAGAATGCGAGTACCTTAGGGTCTACTCTTGCTCCGCCTGCGATGAACATGTCGATGCGTCCGCCGAACTGTGCCATGATTTTCTTGGCGATAGGCTTAGCAACATTGATTCCGATCTTGCTCGTTACATTGTTGATAGCAAACAGTGTGTTGACGAGCTTGTCCTGGCCCTGCTTCTTGAGAGTCTTCTGAATAGTATTGTAGAACTTCTCATAGATCAGCGGAACTGCGAGCAGGAATGTAGGTCTTACAGCCTGCATATCCTTGGTTATGTATTTGAGGCCTCTGCAGAATGCCATCGAAGCTCCCATGAAGAGACCTTCGATCATAGTGCAGGTGCACTCGTATGTATGATGGATCGGAAGTACGCTGAAGAATATATCTGACGGGCATACTTCCAGATATGTCTGTGCAATAAGTACGTCTGTGCAAAGGTTCCTGTGTGAAAGCATTACACCCTTGCTGACTCCGGTCGTACCGGAGGTGAATATGATCGAAACCATATCGGATGCGCGGACTCTTGCATCAAGATATGATCTGTCGCCGGCCTCGACCTTGGCGATACCATCTGCTCTCAGAAGGTTCCATGAATACAGCCCACCTGCTGCGTCTTCATGAGCCTCCTTGTTGACGCCCATTATGATCTTAAGTCCGGTCTTGCCTGACTCCTTGATGTACTTGAACATGTCATAGTACTTGTCCTGGCAGCATACTACAGCCTTGATATCTCCCATGATACAGAGATTGGTAAGTTCTTCTCTGGAGAGCTCCTTGTCGAGCGGTACTACGACGCCGACTCCGCCTGTGATGGCAAAGTATGACTCAGCCCATTCATAGCAGTTAGCGCCGATAACTCCGATATGTTCGCCCTTGAGTCCGAGTGCGAGCATTGCTGTACCGAGACCTCTGACATCGGTACGGACCTGGCCATATGTGAATTCTGTAAACTCCTTATCTCCCGGCATGATCTGGTGATAGAGGACCTTGTCTCCGAAAGCCTCAACACCGGATTCCATCATCATCTTGAGATCAGGAATTGCTCTTCCTATTCTGTACATTACTTCAGGAACCTTGCTATCTTTGATTGCGTCTACATAGCTCTGCATGTCAGCCATCTCTGCAGCCTTGAGTTCCTTATATTCCTCATCCGTCATCTTATCAAGATCGACGTCTGCGTATTTCTTCAGTATTTCTTTATAATCCTTCATTAACTTATTCTCCTTGTGTGATTATTAATCACCCTCCCCAATGCCCTCAGGCATTCAATAAAATGCAATCAAAAATCAGACATCCGCATGGATATCGCATCTTAAGGATTCTACCATTAAAGTCTTATTTTTTCAATACAATCAGAATTCTCTTTTGCCTTCCGCAAGAAAAAAGAGGAGCCACCATGCTCCTCTTGTAAATCATCTTCCAGTATGTTATTCCGGCAGTTTGACGACGTCGATCCAGTCGATCGCGCCCGAAACCTCGAAGAGTTCATCCGGTGTGAACCTTACGGCTGAATTCGATGAACCGCAGGCCGGGAACACTGTCTCGAACCTCTTCATGGTCACATCACAGTAGATCTTCACATCATCTCTTGTGACTCCGAATGCACATACCCCGCCGATCTCATGATTGGTATATTCCGGAACCTCTTCAGGTGAAAGCATCTTAGCCTTCTCACCGAAGAAGTCCTTATACTTCTTATTATCTACCCTTGCATCTCCCGCTACCTGTACGAGTATTCCCGTACCATCCTTGAGCTTGAAGCTGAGAGTCTTGCATATCCTTGCCGGCTCCACTCCTACAGCCTTAGCTGCGAGCTCGACCGTCGCGCTTGATACATCGAATTCCATGATGCGGTCCTCGTATCCGCGCTCCTTGAGATATGCTCTTGCTATTTCGATAGACATATGTAGTTACCTCCGTCCCTATGTGTATATTATGCTGTCTTCGCCTTGTCCATTCTCATCATCACAAGGCCTATTGCCAGGCCGATAAGTGATGGTATTACCCATCCAAGTCCGAGATCAAAGAATGGGAATATCTTCTGTCCCAGCTCTGTCAGCGCCCCGATATGGAGGGCTTCCTGGATCCCTGCCGGCAGTGTCTTGCAGAAGTCGAACATCGCCGGAATGAATGCTCCCAGAGTTACCCAGCGGTATACATGCCCGCTCTTAGCAAATGCTCTCTCAGACAAAGCCATCAGTATCAGCACCGTGACAAGTGGATAGAGCAGCATCAGAACAGGTACTGCATACTCAATTATTGCAGTAAGTCCGACATTCGAGACTGCGAATGAGAATAATGTGAAAGCTATAGCCCATCCCCTGTAGCTGAGGCTGCCCGCGAACATCTTTTCGAACATCTCCGAGCAGCTGGTTACAAGCCCGATTGCAGTCTTGAGACACGCGAAAGTGATGGTTACTGCAAGTATCCCGCCGCCAAAGCTGCCAAGGTAATGCCCTGAGATCTGTGTCAGCGCGATGCCGCCGTTATCTGACAGCTCGAACAGGCCTCTTGACTGAGCTCCCATTATGATAGTGAGTATATATATTACTCCCATCAGGATGGCCGTGAGCACGCCAGCTCGGACTGTCTCCTTCGCAACATCGTCATCACGGGTGATGCCAAGGTCTCTGACCGCACTTATTATTACAATGCCGAACGCAAGACCTGCGATCGCATCCATTGTTCCGTAGCCCTCAATGAGACCATTGAACAGGGCTCCGCTCCGGTATGCCTCCGTCGGTTCGATCTCTGAGATATGCGCGCCGGGATGGAGCATTGCCACAATTATGAGTATGGCAAGGAACGCGAGGAAGATCGGGTTGATTATCCTTCCTATCCATGTAGTGATCCCGCTCGGCCGCAGTGAGAAGAACAGTACGAAAGCAAAGAATATGAATGTGAATATCAGCTGTCCTATGCGGAATGCCGATTCACTCATCATAGGCGCAACACCTGTTGTGAATGATACAGTCGCGCATCTAGGGATGGCGAAGAATGGTCCGATCGTGAGATACAGAATCGATGTGAACACCACTCCATACCAGCCTGTGACCTTGCTGCTGAGTGTCAGCAGATCGTTGCAGTGCGTATTACCAAGCGCAGCAACTGCCAGAACAGGCAGGCCCACTGCTGTGATTATGAATCCTGCTATTGCAGGCCAGGAGTTGCTCCCTGCAAGCTGTCCAAGATGTACAGGAAAAATCAGGTTTCCTGCGCCGAAAAACATCCCGAAAAGCGTGCTGGCAACAACGATGGTCTCCCTCATTGTCAGTTTTTTTTTCATTGTTCTCTTGACGCCGTAATTTGGCTGCGATCCTGCAGCCTGCCCAATACCTGTACGGCAAACTCCTTAGCTATTAATTATATCTGTCAGATTTCCCTTCTGCCTTCCATGGCCTTGAGAAGGGTAACCTCATCAGCATACTCAAGATCTCCCCCTACAGGTATGCCATGAGCGATCCTGGTCACCCTGATCCCTGCAGGTTTGAGAAGTCTCGAAATATACATTGCGGTAGCCTCACCTTCAATATTAGGGTTGGTCGCAATGATGACCTCCTGGACTTCGTCATTGCTCTGAAGTCTGGTTATGAGGGACTTCAGATTGATATCATTCGGTCCTATTCCTTCGGCTGGTGAAATAGCTCCGTGCAGGACATGGTAGAGTCCGTTATACTCTCTGATCCTCTCCATTGCCATAACATCCTGAGGTGTCTCTACAACGCAGATCACGGACTGATCTCTCGACTGATCTGAACATATGAGGCACTTGTCCTGATCCGTCAGATTACCGCAGACACTGCAATAACGCAGAGAACGCTTGGCAGTCTGAATTGCCTCCGCAAGGTTCTCTGCTTCTCTGTCTGACAGGCTCAGGATATGGAACGCCAGCCTCTGTGCTGTCTTGCCCCCAATTCCCGGCAGCTTGCCAAGCTCATTGATAAGCTTGTTCAAAGGACGTGGATATTGCTTCATCTCGCTCCTGTAGTGTTTAGAGTCCCGGGATTCCGAAGCCGCCGCCCATTGCGCCGAGTCCTCCGGTGATCTTGTTCATCTCAGCCTCTGTCATCTCCTCCATCTGTCTGATAGCCTCATTTACAGCTGCCATGACGAGGTCCTGAAGCATTTCAACATCATCAGGATCAACTACATCCTTATCGATGACAAGCTTGGTGATCTCCTTGTTGCCATTGATAGTGATCTCTACAGCGCCGCCGCCTGCAGTAGTTGTAAGCTCCTTCTCAGCAAGCTCAGCCTGAGTTCTCTCCATCTCAGCCTGCATAGCCTGAAGCTGCTTGAGCTGCTTCTGCATGTCGCCTGCGTTCTGTCTCATTTTAGGCTTCTTGCCAGCCTTCATTCCTTTACCCATGATTGTACTCTCCTGATTAATATATAATTATGTTACGATTGTTGTAATATATCTGTTATCTGCTCATAATCAGCCTGTTATCTCAGGTTTGATGCCGAACAGATTCTCCACATCAGATGCAATGTCGCTGACATTGATGTCATCATCTATGATCCTGGCCGTCTCCTGCTCAGATGCAGGTCTTGGCTTGCCGGCCTCTTCATCCGGGTCCCCGCTCCTTAGTGTTACGAAGAACTCATTACCATACAGGCCCTTGGCTGTCCTCGTGATGTCTCCGAGCTTGTCATTGGCAAGTCTCATCTTGCCCGGCTTGATCGTGACGATCAGTTCTCCTGACTCAAACTCTGTTCCGCGGGAATGTCTGCCAATCAGGCTGACAAAGCTCCTGTCCGTCCTTGCCACTGCATCGACGATCTTGCCCCACATCTCATCAGGCTCTCCGATCTGCTCTCTCGGAGCTGCAGTTATCATCTCGATAGGCTCATCATCCTGAGGCTCCGGGGCTGCCTGAGCTGGCTCTCTCGTGCTCTCAGTCTGAGGCTGCTGAGCAGCTCTTGCAGGTCTTGCTGCCTGCCTTGCCGATGATCTGGCCTCTCTCAGCGAAGCTGTGCCTGTTATCTCTTCTGATCCTGCACTGCCTCCTCCTGCAAGTCTTACAGCTGCAGTCTCAAGGAGGATTCTCGGTCTCTCTGAATATCTTCCTATATTGATATATTCAGATATCAGGCGGATAGCCCTCTCGATCTGAGCCATCTCAAGTGCGTCTGCCTGTCTCTTGAGTCTTGCTGTGTTCTCAGGAGAGGATCCGATCATTCTCTCAGGTCTCGCGACGTATTTGACTACCATGAGGTTGCGGTAATGCGTCAGCCAGTCCTTGAGTATCTGCTTGGCGTCCTTGCCTCTCTTGATGATCTCATCTATATATATGAAGACTTTGCTGATATCTCCGGTCCTGACCGCATCTGTCAGCGCCAGATAGAAGTCTTCACCTGCTGCACCTGTGTATTCGAGCACAAGGCTCCTGTCAAGGTGTGTATCGCCTGCCGCCATGCACTGCTCGAGGATGCTCAGCGCATCTCTTACAGAACCATCAGCCCTTGAAGCGATAGTTACAAGCGCGTCTCTTGTAGCATCAACACCTCTCTTGGCGCAGATCCTCTCCATTCCGCTAACCAGCTCATCTTCCGAAACTCTCTTGAAATTGAGCTGCATGCAGCGTGATCTGATGGTTGATCTGACCTTCTGTGGGTCTGTGGTGGCCAGGATGAATATTGCATGTTCAGGAGGCTCTTCGAGAGTCTTCAGAAAAGCATTCTCTGCGGCCTGACTCAGCATATGGACCTCGTCGATAATATATACCTTGTATCTTCCTACCGAAGGTGGATACTTAACCATGTCGATGATCGCTCTGAGGTCGTCTACACCATTATTGGATGCCGCATCGAGCTCTATGCAGTCGACAAAACGTCCTTCTCTGATCGCCTCACAGTTAGCGCAGTGTCCGCAAGGAAGTCCCTCGCTGCCTTCGCTGCCGGGGATGCCCTCAAGACAGTTGACAGCCTTAGCCAGAATCCTTGCCGTACTGGTCTTACCTGTTCCGTGTGTGCCAGAGAATAGATAAGCCTGGCTCACCGTACCGGTCCTGATCTGATTCTGCAGGATCCTTACGATGTGCTTCTGTCCTATTATATCTTCGAAAACTTCCGGCCTCTCAGCCCTGTAAAGCGAAAGCTGCATCCTGTCTCCGTTCTGCACCCAATATGCCTTCAAATATATTTGTATAAAAAAGTGCCGGCCTGACGGTCTGCAGTACGCAGAGGCTTGTCTGCGGCACACAAGACGGGCCGCTTAATGCTGCTGCCTCTCGGCCCTGACATGATTCACGGTGTCCTGTTGCGCAGGGCCCCCGCGCACTGCAGGCCGCCCGCCGGCAAGCAAGATTATAACATAATTATAGTGCAAGCTCAAATTTTTTATGGTATATTCACCGGCATTTGTGATAGAATTACTTCGTTGATCAGATCAGTTAATTCAAGGGGAATACGAATCACATGCCTGGGCGTACTGATTCATATTTCCTTATTTTTTTACAATAAGAGCTGGTGATCCCCCCGTCATACAGATCCCGGCTCTGACAATAGGAGGTACAACTTAATGAACACTAATAAGAGATGGCTTTATCTCGGAACTGCAACTATCATTTTTCTGTTCCTAGGCCTCATCTACGCATGGTCGATCTTCAGAGCACCATTCAGCGAACTCTTCCCTGACTGGTCTATCTCGCAGATGTCACTGACATTTACGATCTCGATGATCTTCTTCTGCCTCGGCGGATTTGCCGGCGGCCTGATGAGCAAGAAGCTCAGCGTAAGAGTCAGATTCCTGATATCCGCAGTAATGCTCTTCGTCGGATTCTTCGTAGTATCGATGGTCAACACACAGAATCCGGGAGCGAGCCTCACAATGCTCTACATATTCTATGGAGTATTTGGCGGCGGCGGCGTAGGTGTTGCTTATAACGCCGTTATCGGAACTCTCAACAAATGGTTCCCTGACAAAGTCGGTCTTGCATCCGGCATCATGCTGATGGGATTCGGTCTTGGCGGACTTGTCCTCGGCTCAATCGTAAACAGCATGATCGGCTCAATGGGTCTTCTGACAGTCTTCAAGATCCTGGGCGTTGTGATCGCTATCGTATGTGTGGCTGCAGCATTCATCATCAAAGCTCCTACAGCCGACGACAGCTCAGAGCTCGCTGCTCTTGCAGCTGCAGCAGTCAAGACAGCAGGCAGAGCACCGGCAGTCCCTGTTTCTAAGGACTATACAGCAGGCGAAATGCTCAAGACAGGAAGATTCTGGATCTTCACTATCTGGGCAATTCTCCTCAACTCCGCAGGACTTCTGGTTATCAACAGTGCTGCTAACATCTCGGTAGCATTCGGCGGAACTGCAGCACTTGGTATGATCGTCTCGCTCTTCAACGGTGCAGGAAGAATCATCGCAGGCAACAACTTCGATAAGTTCGGCCGCAAGATGGCTACTATCGTAAACAACGCATTCATGCTCGCAGCAGGACTTCTCCTCGCAGTCGGCGGAATGACAGGCAAGTACATCTTCATCCTGCTCGGCCTCATCTTCGTAGGTCTTGCATATGGCGGATGCCCTACTATCACATCAGCATATATCAATAAGGCTTTCGGCCCTGCTAACTTCCCTACCAACTTCAGCATAGCCAACTTCAGCCTTATCCCTGCTGCAACAATAGGACCAATGATCTCATCAGCACTCCTTGAATCAGCAGGCGGCAACTACAATACCAACTTCTATGCAATCATCGGATTCTCCGTCGCAGCACTCGTAATGTGGGTACTCCTCAACATCTCAAGCGCAAAGGAGTAATCAGAACAGTTCTTTAAATCTTGCTAGTAGCAAATGTGCCGGCATCAAACGGCCCCGCTCAGCACAATCAGCCGAGCGGGGTTTTTAATTTGTAGAGATCGAAGGGGCGGGCTGCCGGCATCCCGCCCCTTCGATCTTTAAAACATAAAAAAACTGCCACACCGTATGGTGCAGCAGTCGGTCTTGTATGTATTAGTACCTGTAACTCTTAATTATACGAGCTCAAGATATACTACCTCAGCGTTGTCTCCCTGTCTAGGTCCGAGCTTGAGTGTTCTTGTATATCCACCATTGCGCTCTGCATACTTAGGTGCGATCTCGTCGAAGAGCTTTGTCACAACGTCCTCATCGAACAGATACTCAAGAACCTGTCTTCTTGCGTGAAGGTCGCCCTTCTTAGCAATAGTGATGAGCTTCTCAGCCTGACGGCCTGCTTCCTTGGCTCTCATATCAGTAGTTGTGATTCTTCCTTCTCTGAAAAGATCGGTTACCAGGTTTCTCAGCATGGATTTTCTGTGTGCAGAATTTCTGCCCAGCTTCTTATAACCCTTCATCAATCTACTCCTTTCGATTATTCTTCCTCGCTAGGCTTGAGGGAAAGTCCCAGCTCAGCAAGCTTGTTCTTGACTTCTATCAGCGACTTCATTCCGAGGTTTCTGACTTTCATCATATCCTCTTCTGTGCGCTGTGTGAGCTCTTCGACTGTATTGATCGAAGCTCTCTTCAGGCAGTTGAATGAACGTACAGACAACTCGAGCTCCTCGATAGCCATTACAAGAGCTTTTTCTTTGCGGTCCTCGTCCTTTTCGATCATGAACTTCATGTCGCTTACTTCGGATCCAAGTCCGATGAACAGGTCGAGATGCTCCTGAATGATCTTAGCACCGATGGACACACCTTCTTCAGGTGAGATTGAACCATCTGTCCAGATTTCCAGAATCAGTCTGTCAAAGTCAGTTACCTGTCCGACTCTTGTGTTCTCGACAGTGAAATTGACCTTCTTGACAGGTGTATAAATGGAGTCTACCGGAATTACAGCGATAGGAGTATCTGCAGTCTTATTCTGCTCTGCAGGTACATATCCCTTACCTGTTGCGATGTTCATCTCCATTACCAGTGTTGCATTATCAGCAAGTGTTGCGATATGCAGATCAGGGTTGAAGATTTCTGTGTCTGAATCGATGATAATATCAGCAGCCGTTACTTCCTTAGGACCTACAGCGTTGATGATTGCTCTCTTATCCTCATTGCCATCAATCTTGACAGCAAGTCTCTTGAGGTTGAGGATGATTTCTGTAACGTCTTCTTTTACTCCCGGAATAGTCGAGAACTCATGGAGAATTCCATCGATCTTAACCGTTGTGATAGCTGCACCAGGAAGTGAGCTGAGAAGCACTCTTCTCATGCAGTTACCGAGAGTAGTTCCGTAACCTCTCTCAAGAGGCTCGATTACGAATTTACCATACTGGCCGTTTGCATCAACTTCTTTGGTAATAGTTGGCTTAATAATCTCGATCATTCTCTTCCTCCTGAATATTCAATTGTAAATAGATACCGTATTGTTGCAGTGTACATGATAATGCTCACTGCACATTCTATTATCTTGAATAGAACTCGACGATGTAGTGCTCTTCGATTGGGAGATCTACATCAGCGCGCTCAGGAGTCCTGGTGATTTTACCTTCGAACTTGTCGAGGTTGAGATCAATCCATGCAGGTGTTGTAATGATCATTTCCTTAAGCTCGTTGAACTTAGGGGATGACTGTGACTTAGCTTTTACGGAAACAACATCTCCAGCCTTGAGTTCCATTGAAGGAATGTCAGCTTTCTGGCCGTTTACCAGGAAGTGTCCGTGATTAACGAGCTGTCTTGCTTCTCTTCTTGTAGCAGCAAAGCCCATTCTGAATACAACGTTGTCCAGTCTGCTCTCAAGCATGATCAGGAGGTTCTCACCAGCTCCTCCAGCTCTCTTGGATGCCTTCTCGAACAGGTTGCGGAACTGAGTCTCGCTCAGACCGTATGTGAATCTGACCTTCTGCTTCTCTCCGAGCTGGATACCATATTCGCTCTTCTTGCGGCGTCTTACTGCGCCGTGTCTCTTGGACTTCTTGTTAACACCAAGGTACTGTGGCTCGATACCAAGAGCTCTTGCTCTCTTCAGTACAGGTCCTCTATCTCTTGACATATTGTGTTACTCCTCCTTCCCGATTAGACTCTTCTCTTCTTAGGCGGTCTGCAACCATTGTGTGGGATAGGTGTGATATCCTTGATCATGGTTACTTTGAGACCGGCAGTCTCAAGCGCTCTTACTGCAGAATCTCTTCCGGAGCCTGGTCCCTTAACATATACTTCTACTGTCTTCAGACCATGTTCCATAGCTGCCTTTGCAGCTACTGTTGCTGCTTCTGCTGCTGCGAACGGTGTGCTCTTACGGGAGCCTCTGAATCCGTTCGAACCTGCGCTGGACCAGCTAAGTGCATTTCCGTCCATGTCGGTCAGAGTGATAAGTGTATTGTTGAAGGTGGACTGGATATGAGCCTGGCCTCTTTCAACGTTCTTACGTTCTCTCTTCTTCTTTCTAATCTGTTTCTTAACAGCCATAACTTATACCTCCTTCCCCTTATCTCTTCTTTCCAGCCAGACGCTTAGGACCCTTGCGAGTTCTTGCGTTTGTCTTAGTCTTCTGACCCCTTACAGGGAGTCCTCTTCTGTGTCTGATACCTCTGTAAGATCCGATCTCCATGAGTCTCTTGATGTTCAGGGATACTTCTCTTCTGAGATCACCCTCTACCATGTAGTCAGCATCGATGACTCTTCTGATCTTACCAGCGTCTTCTTCTGTCAGGTCCTTAACTCTGATGTCAGGATCTACATCTGCCTTCTTGAGAATTTCTCTCGATGTGTGAAGACCGATGCCATAAATATAAGTCAGACCGTATTCGATCCTCTTATCTCTTGGCAGGTCTACTCCGGCAATTCTTGCCATGTGGTTCCTCCTTTCCCATCTTCCGTCGCCGGTCCGGGGGCGATATAGACGGGTGTTCCATGATTTTTGAAGCATTTGGTCTGCATTCCCGGTCCTGCAGTGCTTTCCAACATAAATTGTTACCTCAAAACGCACCAAAAGCGCGCCCTTGGCGTGCAACGCTTTATGATACCATTTTTGAATGAATTTAGTCTATAGTTTTCTGAAAAAATTATCCCTGTCTCTGCTTATGCTTAGGGTTCTCGCAGATAACCATTACACGACCGTGTCTCTTGATAACCTTGCACTTGTCGCACATAGGCTTAACAGAAGCTCTTACCTTCATTGTTATTTCCTCCTAGATTCTATCGGAGGGGCTAAGCCCCCGTAGATCAAGCATCTCGGCACTACGGCAACGCCGTATGATCCGAAGAGATGCTTACTTCTCTCTCCATGTGATTCTTCCGCGTGTCAGATCGTAAGGTGAAAGCTCAACCTTTACTCTGTCGCCCGGCAGAATACGAATGTAGTTCATTCTGATCTTGCCCGAAATATGAGCGAGCACTTCGAAACCATTTTCAAGCTTTACTTTGAACATTGCGTTAGGCTGTGCATCAACAACTGTGCCCATCGCCTCTATGGTATTATTCTTAGCCATTAATTCCCTCCTCTTACAGAGTTAAAATCTCAGGTTCACCATCGGTGACTAATATTGTGTTCTCGTAGTGAGCTGACTTCTTGCCGTCAAGTGTCACTACAGTCCAGTTGTTGCCCAAGGTCCTGCATTCGTAAGTACCCAGTGCCAGCATCGGCTCTACAGCCAAAGTCATGTTACGTTTGATCTTAGCTCCGGTTCCCGGTCTTCCGTAGTTCGGAATCAGCGGATCCTCATGGAGCTTGGTCCCGGTGCCGTGGCCTGTGTAGTCTCTGATGACTCCCATGCCATTCTTTTCAGCATATACCTGCACACCGTGCCCGATGTCATGTATTCTGTATCCTTCCATTGCATACTTGATGCCTTCGAAGAAGCTCTGGCGGGTAACATCGATAAGTCTCTGATCTTCAGCACTTATTGTTCCGACTGGGAATGTACGCGCTGCGTCGCTGTTGTAGCCGTGGTATGTACCACCGATATCTACACTTACGATGTCTCCCTCCTTGAGTATTCTTGTCTCGGAAGGAATTCCGTGAATGATCTCCTCATTTACCGACACGCAGGCTGCGGCGGGGAATCCGCCGTAGCCCTTGAATGTCGGTGTCATGTTATGTTTGAGGTAGGTCTCTTCGACAAATTTGTCTATATCCTTTGTCGAGATTCCCGGTCTGATGAGTTCCTCGAGGTCTCTGAAAATCTCAGATGTGACCTTGCAAGGCTCTCTCATTAGATCAATTTCGCGTTTTGATTTGATAATGATCATTATTATTATTCTCCGATTTCTTTAACGATTTCTTTGAATACTACATCATGATCTTTTTCAGCGTTGAAGTTCTTGAGAGCGCCGGTCTTAGTGTAGTATCCGATCAGTGGTGCAGTTGATTCTTCGTACACAGAGATTCTTCTCTCTGCTGTTTCTACGGTATCATCTTTCCTCTGTTCGAGTTCGCCGCCGCACTTATCACATACGCCTTCGACCTTAGGCGGAATGTTTACTACATGATAGCTGGCTCCGCACTTCTTGCAGACTCTTCTTCCTGTAAGTCTCTCCATGAGTGTGTCATGTCCGACTTCGAAATTGATTACTGCATCTAGCTTCTGGCCATTCTCTTCCAGGAACTTGTCAAGCTGCTCAGCCTGGAAAATAGTTCTTGGAAAACCATCCAGCAGATATCCATTGCTGCAGTCGTCCTGCATGAGTCTGTCCTTGACCAGGTCAACGACCAGTTCATCAGGAACGAGCTGTCCGGAGTTCATATATTCCTGAGCCTTCCTGCCAAGTTCAGTACCTTCCTTGATGTTCTTGCGGAAAATATCTCCGGTAGAAATCTGTGGAACATTGTACTTCTCAACAAGCTTAACAGCCTGTGTACCTTTGCCTGCACCCGGAGGCCCTAGTAAAACTGCTCTCATTTGATACTCCTTTCTCAAACACTGAAGCTTGCCTCAGTTAAGTCGCATTACTTGAGGAAGCCCTGATAATTTCTCATCAGCATCTGATTCTCAAGCTGCTGTACTATGTCGAGTGCTACACCTACCATGATCAGCAGTGATGTACCACCGAACGAGAAATTGAAAGGTGTGAACACGCTTACGACTGTCGGAATAGTTGCTACTGCAGCCAGGAATACACCACCTGCGAAGCAGAGTCTTGACATGATCTTGCTCAGATACTCTACAGTTGCGACTCCAGGTCTGATACCAGGAATGAATCCGCCGTTCTGTCTCATGTTGTCTGCAACATCAGTTGGGTTGAACATGATTGCAGTGTAGAAGTAAGTGAAGAACAATGTCAGAGCAATGTTCAGTACTGCATATACCCATACACCAGGGTTACCTGATGGTGACAGGTACTTAGTAACAAAATCCGTAAATCCCGAGTTCGGGACGAAATATGTAATTGTCAGTGGGAACTGCAAAAGTGAAATTGAGAAAATGATTGGAATTACGCCGGCCTGGTTGACCTTCATAGGAATATGAGTCGACTGTCCGCCGTACATCTTTCTTCCAACAACCCTCTTTGCATACTGTACCGGAATCTTTCTGACACCCTGCTGCATTTCAATGATTACCATTGTAACGAGAATTGCAGCAATGATGAGAACGATTACCGCTACTACTGATACAGCTCCGTCTCTGATCTGTGTAATGACGCTTCTGACTGCGGACGGCAGTCTTGCGACGATTCCTCCGAAGATGATCATTGAGATTCCGTTTCCAATACCATACTCATTGATCTGTTCGCCCAGCCACATCAGGAAGGCTGTGCCTGCTGTCAGTACGATAATGATTGTTATCATATTGAAAGCGTTCTGGTTGACGATAGCTCTTCTGAACAGACCTACTGTCAGGCCTATAGCCTGGATCAGTCCAAGAACTACAGTCATATACCTTGTAATCGTAGCCATCTTCTTACGTCCCTCTGAACCCTCACGAGCGAGTTTCTCGAAGTAAGGGAAAGCGATCGTAAGAAGCTGAACTATGATTGATGCGGTTATGTATGGAGTGATGCTCAGAGCGAAAATTGTGAAGTTACTGAACGCACCACCCGAGAACAGATCGAACAGGTCCAGAAGACCAGTCTCTCCGCTGAACATCTGCGCAAGATACTCTCTATTGATGCCAGGAACCGGAATGTTTGATCCGATTCTGAACACCAGCAGCATAAGAAGCGTGAAGATAATCTTCTGTCTGATTTCCTTAACCTTCCATGCCTTAGAGAATGTCTTCACAAATTCCATTGCTAGATAACCTCTGCCTTTCCGCCTGCCTTTTCAATCTTCTCGGCAGCGCTCTTGCTGAACTTAGCAGCCTTTACAGTGAGCTTCTTCTCGAGCTCTCCATTGCCAAGGATCTTAACGCCATCATAAACCTGCTTGATGATTCCTGCTGCGAGCATAGCTTCAGCATCTACTACAGCATCGTTCTCGAAGCAGTTAAGTGAATTAACGTTAACTTCAGCATACTCTTTAGCCCAATGATTAGTGAATCCTCTCTTAGGGAGTCTTCTGTAGAGTGGCATCTGACCACCCTCGAAGCCGAGTCTTACTCCGCCACCGCTTCTTGAATTCTGACCGTTCATACCTCTGCCGGCAGTTGTTCCCTGACCGGTTCCCTGGCCGCGGCCGATTCTCTTAGGTGCCTTTGTGGAGCCCTCAGGCTTTTTCAGTTCATGAATTCTCATGGTCTTTGCCCTCCTTACAGCTCTTCAACTTTGAGAAGATGTGAAACCTTGTTGATTGCTCCTCTTGTTGCAGGGGAGTCCTCAAGCTCTACTGAATGATGGAGCTTTCTGAGTCCAAGAGCTTCAACAGTCTTTCTCTGCTTAGGCTGACAAGCGATTGGGCTCTTAACCAGTGTAATTTTAAGTTTTGCCATATCTCTTGCCTCCTATCCGATAATTTCTTCCGGTGTCTTACCACGACGCTTAGCAACTTCCTCTACGGTTGTCAGGTTCTTAAGACCTTCCATTGTTGCTCTTGCCATGTTGCCGGTATTGCTTGTTCCGAGGGATTTAGCTCTTACATCCTTGATGCCTGCTGCCTCGAGTACTGTACGAACAGATGAACCTGCGATAACTCCAGTACCCTTTGCGGATGGCATGATGAGAACCTTTCCTGCTCCGAACTGACCTACTGTCTCATGAGGAACTGTAGTTCCGACTGTAGGTACATAGATCATTTTCTTCTTAGCATCCTCTGTAGCTTTTCTTACAGCTTCAGGAATTTCGATTGCTTTGCCGAGACCCATTCCAACGTGACCTTCGCCGTCTCCGACTACTACTGTTACGGAGAATCTCATGTTACGTCCGCCCTTAACAGTCTTTGCTACACGTCTGATGTCTACGATTGTTTCTGTAAGCTCGAGCTTGGATGCGTCAATTCTAGTCTGCATTTAGGTATCCTCCTTTAGAATTCCAGGCCGGCTTCGCGTGCTGCGTCAGCGAGTTCCTTAACTCTGCCGTGATAGAGGTATCCGCCTCTGTCGAAGCACACTTCCTTGATGCCCTTAGCTACAGCTTTTTCTGCAACAGCCTTACCAACCTTAGCAGCAGCTTCCTTGTTGCCGCCGTATCCGATCTCAGCCTTGAGATCCTTATCGATTGATGAAGCACTTACGAGTGTAACGCCATTAACGTCATCGATGATCTGAACTGCAATGTTTGCATTAGATCTGAAAACGCACATTCTTGGCTTCTCAGGAGTTCCGAAAACGTTCTTGCGTACTCTTTCATGTCTCTTGAGTCTTCTGTCATTTCTGCTATATTTTGCCATTTTCTTTCCTCCTTTCTTTATTTAGCTGCGCTCTTGCCTTCCTTCTTATGTACAACTTCGCCATCGTACAGAACGCCCTTGCCCTTATATGGTTCAGGTGGTCTCCAGCCTCTGACGTCAGCAGCGTAGTTGCCTACCTGTGCCTTGTCGATGCCCTTGATGATGATTGTTGTAGCATCAGGAGTCTCAGTTGTGATTCCTGCAGGATCAACGAGCTCGATTGGGTGGGAATATCCAAGCCTGAGGACAAGAGTGTTGCCCTGCTTAGCTGCGGAATAACCAACACCTACGATGTTGAGCTTTCTCTCATAGCCCTTAGTAACTCCCTCGATCATGTTGTTGATCAGAGTTCTTGCAAGACCATGCTGTGATCTGTTTTCTCTGTTGTCATCAGGTCTTGAAACCTTGAGAGTCTCGCCCTCGATCTCAACCTTCATTGAGTTTCCGATCTTGGAGCAAAGCTCGCCCTTAGGTCCCTTTACCTTTACGATGTTGCCATCTTCTACCGTTACTTCTACGCCGGCAGGGATGGTTATAGGTCTAACACCAATTCTTGACATATTGTCTACCTCCTACTACCAAACGTAACAAATAACTTCGCCGCCGACTCCAAGCTTACGAGCTTCCTTGTCTGTGATAACACCCTTGGATGTTGACAGGATAGCGATTCCGAGTCCGCCGAGTACCTTAGGTACTCTGTCTGCCTTAGCATAAACTCTCATGCCAGGCTTTGAGATCTTCTTGATTCCGTAGATCGTTCTTTCCTTTCCAGGACCATACTTGAGATCTACTTTGATTGTTCCCTGAGCATTGTCAGAAACTACTTCGTAATCGCTGATGAATCCCTCGCTCTTGAGGATCTCTACGATTGACTTCTTCATCTTTGATGCCGGGATGTCTACAGTTGCGTGACCTGCTGTGTTAGCATTTCTGATTCTGGTCAGCATATCTGCGATTGGGTCTGTCATTGACATAACAGTAAATTCTCCTTTCTTAACGTGGTTCCCATGAATACTATTTCAACGCATGGGCCTGCGAAAAAATTACCTATTTATATGTCTCTGGCCTCCGCTCTTAAGCGGAGGACGAGACGTGTCTGCGCATAAGGCGCAGGCAGCTTCTTACCAGGATGCCTTCTTGACGCCTGGAATTTCACCCTTGTATGCGAGCTCTCTGAAGCAGATACGGCAGATACCATACTTCTTCAGAACTGAATGCGGTCTTCCGCAAACTTTGCATCTTGTGTAAGCCCTTGTTGAAAACTTAGGCTTCCTAGCCTGCTTAACTTTCAGTGAAGTCTTTGCCATATTCTCCTCCTATATTAATTAGTGCTCTTCTCGAAAGGCATTCCCAGGAGCTCGAGGAGTGCGAATGCTTCCTCGTCTGTCTTCGCTGTTGTAGTGAAGACGATGTTCATGCCCTTGATAGTCTCAACATCATCATAAACGATTTCAGGGAAGATGAGCTGCTCCTTGAGTCCCATGGAGTAGTTGCCTCTTCCATCGAATGAATTCCTGCTGAGGCCCTTGAAGTCTCTTACTCTTGGAAGAGAGAGGTTGAACAGCTTGTCAGCAAATGTGTACATTCTGTCTCCTCTGAGAGTTACCTTAGCTCCTACAGGCATTCCCTCTCTAACCTTGAAGTTAGCGATGGACTTACGAGCCCTAGTAACTACTGGTCTCTGACCTGCGATCAGAGCGATTTCCTTTACTGCGCTCTCAAGGATCTTGGCATTGTCCTTAGCCTCGCTGAGTCCCATGTTGATGGTGATCTTAGTGAGCTTTGGCACCTCCATAGGATTGGAGTAGCCGAACTTGTCCTGCATAGCCTTGAAAACTTCATTCTTATATTTGTCTTTAAGTCTGATTTCCATTTCTGCTCCTCCGTCTCCTAGTCGATTACTTTGCCAGTCTTCTTGGAGACTCTTACCTTCTTGCCATCCTCGATCTTGTGACCAATTCTGGTAGCAGCCTTAGCGTCCTTGTCATAGAACATAACGTTGGATGCATCGATAGGGCCTTCCATGTGCTTGATCTCAGCTGCGGATGTTCTTGTAGCCTTAGCATGCTTTGTCTGCATGTTTACGCCCTCAACAACGACCTTGTTGGTCTTAGGAAGAGTTCTCAGAACCTTTCCTGTCTTACCCTTGTCCTTGCCGGCGATTACTACTACTGTATCATCTTTCTTAATCTGCATCACTACACCTCCTACAGTACTTCTGGTGCCAATGACACGATCTTCATGAAGCCGTTATCTCTAAGTTCTCTTGCGACAGGTCCGAAGATACGTGTACCTACAGGGTTCTTGTCGTTCTTGTCCTTAATGATAACTGCAGCGTTCTGGTCGAACTTAACGTATGAACCGTCAGCTCTTCTTGTGCCGCGCTTTGTTCTAACAACTACTGCCTTAACAACATCACCCTTCTTTACGGCTCCGCCCGGTGTAGCATCCTTAACAGCGCAAACGATAACGTCTCCGATGTTAGCATACTTACGGCCTGTTCCGCCAAGAACTCTGATGCAAAGCAGTTCCTTAGCTCCAGAATTGTCGGCAACTCTAAGTCTTGTTTCAGTCTGAATCATATTGCGTTGCCTCCTTACTTAGCCTTCTCAACTATCTTGACAAGTCTCCATCTCTTGTCCTTGGACAGAGGTCTTGTCTCCATGATCATAACTCTATCGCCGATCTGGCACTCGTTATTCTCATCGTGAGCCTTAAACTTTACTGTTCTCTTGACGCCCTTTCCGTAAAGAGGATGTCTAACGATTTCTTCTGTAGCAACTACTACAGTCTTATCCATCTTGTCGCTTGTAACAACGCCAATTCTGGTCTTTCTTCTGTTTCTTTCCATTTGTTAGTGTTCCTCCTTTCCTTAAGCGTTCTTGTTAAGCTCATTCTCTCTGATGATAGTCTTAACTCTTGCGATATCTCTTCTTACTTCTCTCATCCTTACAGGATTCTCCAGCTGTCCTGTTACGTGCTGGAATCTCAGGTTGAAGAGCTCCTGCTTCATTCTTTCGAGTTCAGCAGTTCTTTCCTGATCTGTCATCTTTCTGATCTTATTCAGGTCCATTACTGCTCTCCTCCTTCCTGACCTTTGACGACGAACTTGCACTTAATTGGCAGCTTGTGGGAAGCAAGTCTCATAGCTTCTCTAGCCTGTGCCTCAGTTACGCCCTCGATTTCGAACATTACTCTGCCCGGTTTAACTACTGCTACCCAGTACTCTGGAGCTCCCTTTCCGGATCCCATACGTACTCCGATAGGCTTCTTTGATACTGGCTTATGCGGGAAGATCTTGATGTAAACCTTACCGCCTCTCTTAATGGATCTTGTCATTGCGACTCTGGCAGCCTCGATCTGCTTGGAATCGATCCAACCACGATCGTCTGCAGCCAGTCCATATGTTCCGTATGCTACGTAATTGCCCTTTGTGGCAATACCCTTCATTCTGCCACGGTGCTGTTTTCTACGCTTAACACGTTTTGGCATTAACATGGCGAGTTCTCCTTTCTTCTATATTATTATGCTTCTGTTTCCTGGGTAGCTTCTGCCTGAACCTCAGCAACAGGAGCTGCTTCTACCTTAGGTGCCTTGCGTACTCTTGTTGTAGCTGGCTTAACCTCAGGCTTAGCTTCACGGCCTTCAAATCTTCTTCCTTCTCTTCTGTCAGTTCTGCCAGCAGATCTTCTGTCCTTCTTGTCATTTCTTCTGGACTTCTTATCTCTTCTGTCGTTCTCTGACTTAGGAACAGCGTCCTTGAGGCCCTTGTCGAGAATCTCACCGTGGTTGATCCAAACCTTAACGCCGATCTTGCCGTAGGTTGTATCAGCCTCTGCGAAACCATAGTCGATGTCTGCTCTCAGTGTGTGCAGTGGAACGTTACCCTCACTGTACTTCTCGCTTCTAGCGATTTCAGCTCCGCCAAGTCTTCCTGAGCAAACGATCTTGATACCCTTTGCTCCAGCCTTCATTGTTCTGCTGATAGGCTGCTTCATAGCTCTTCTGAAAGAAGTTCTTCTCTCGAGGGACTGTGCAACGCTCTCAGCTGTAAGCTGTGCGTCGAGCTCAGTCTTTCTTACTTCCTCGATGCTGACTTCTACAGTCTTGCCAGTCATCTTAGCGAGTGCTTTCTTGAACTCGTCAATACCTTCGCCGGATCTTCCGATTACCATACCAGGTCTTGCAGCCATAACGATGACTCTTACCTTATCTGCAACCGGTCTCTCGATTACGATGCCAGAAACTCCTGCGTTGTAGAGCTTCTTCTTGACGAATGTTCTGATCTGATTGTCTTCTACAAGGAAATCCGCAAAGCTTGACTTGTCAGCATACCACTTTGAGCTCCAGTCTTTGTTGATTCCAACTCTCATTCCATGTGGATTAACTTTCTGACCCATTAGCGAACCTCCTCCTTAGTGTTTTCCTCAGGCTTGTCTGCCTTAGGTGCAGCCGGTTTCTTAGCAGCCTTCTCCTTGAGTACAACGCTGATGTGGCTTGTTCTCTTGAGAATCATTCCTGCTCTGCCCTGTGCGCCCGGTCTCCAGCGCTTCATTGTAGGGCCCTGATTTGCGTTGATCTCTGCTACGTAGAGATTATCAGGATTCATTTCGTGATTGTTCTCAGCATTTGCTGCTGCGGACTTAACAACCTTCTCGATAAGCTCAGAACCCTTACCAGGTGTGAACTTGAGGATTGTCAGTGCTTCAGCAAGGTCCTTACCTCTTACCAGATCAGTAACAGGCTTGAGCTTGCTTGAAGACATTCTTACATACTTGGCTACTGCTTTAGCTTCCATAGTATTAGCTTCTCCTTTCTGTTACTTCTGATTACATTTTTCTGTCACCGGAGTGACCCTTGAATGTTCTGGTTGGAGCAAACTCTCCGAGTCTGTGTCCTACCATATCCTCTGTGATGTATACAGGCACATGCTTGCGTCCGTCATGAACTGCGATAGTGTGGCCGATCATCTGAGGGAAAATTGTGGATGGTCTGGACCAAGTCTTAATTACGTTCTTTTCGTTGGCTGCATTCATTTCTTCGATCTTCTTCAGAAGCTTCTTATCAACGAATGGGCCTTTCTTAAGCGATCTTCCCATTAATCTGCTCCTCCCTATCTGCCGTTTCTTCTCTTAACAATGTACTTGTTAGAGTCTTTGTTCTTCTTACGTGTCTTGTATCCGAGTGTCGGCTTGCCCCAAGGTGTGACAGGACCCTTACGTCCGATCGGAGCTCTACCTTCACCACCACCATGTGGGTGATCGTTAGGGTTCATAACAGAACCTCTTACTGTAGGTCTCCAACCCATGTGTCTCTTACGGCCAGCTTTACCGATCTGGATGTTGCCGTGATCGATGTTGCCAACTTCTCCGACAGTTGCTCTGCAGTTCATGCTTACCATTCTTACTTCGCCGGACGGAAGTCTTACCTGAGCGTAAGCACCTTCCTTAGCCATGAGCTGTGCACCGTTGCCGGCAGCTCTTACAAGCTGTGCGCCCTTGCCAGGCTTGAGCTCGATGTTGTGAATGATAGTACCAAGCGGAATGTTTGCGATTGGGAGTGCATTTCCTGGCTTGATATCTGCGTTAGGACCGGACTCGATTACGTCGCCGACCTTGAGCTTGTTAGGAGCGATGATGTATCTCTTCTCTCCGTCTGCATAAACAACGAGTGCGATGTTTGCAGTTCTGTTTGGATCGTATTCGATAGTCTTTACTGTTGCAGGAATGTCATCCTTAGTTCTCTTGAAATCGATGATCCTGTATTTAGGTCTGTATCCGCCGCCTCTGTGTCTGACGGTGATCTTGCCTCTTACGTTCCTTCCGGAATGCTTCTTAAGTGTGACTGTAAGAGACTTTTCCGGCTTGTCGGTTGTGATCTCCTCGAATGTGGAGACTGTCATTCCTCTAAGGCCCGGGGTAGTTGGTTTATATTTCCTGATTCCCATTTCTTACTGCCTCCTTAATTACATTTCCTGGAAGAGCTCGATCTCCTTGCTGTCAGGAGTGAGTGTTACGATTGCCTTCTTATATGAAGAAGTTGTTCCGAATGTTCTTCCGAGTCTCTTCCTCTTGCCGCTTACGTTCACGATGTTGACCTTGGCTACTTCTACGCCGAAGATCTCTTCGATAGCCTTACGGATTTCAGTCTTGTTGGATTCCTTAGCTACCTTGAACGCGTATTTCTTATCAGCTGCCATATCCATGCTGTTCTCAGTGATGATAGGCCTGATGATTACATCGTATCCGGTCTTCATTATGCGTATACCTCCTCGATCTTCTTGGCTGCTGCCTCTGTGAGCACGAGAGTGTAGTGGTTAACGATCTCATATACGTTCATTGTGCTTACGAGTGCTGTTCTGACGCCAGGAATGTTGTGAGCGGATCTAACTACGTTCTCATCCTTCTCATCCATAACGATCAGAGCCTTCTTGTCAGCCTTGATGTTTGCAAGAACCTTTACCATTTCCTTGGTCTTAGGCTCTGCGAACTTGAACTCGTCTACTACGATCAGCTCGTTGTCAGCTACCTTAGCGCTGAGTGCGGACTTAAGAGCAAGTCTTCTGAGCTTCTTGTTGAGTGAGTATCTGTAATCTCTTGGCTTTGGTGCGAATACGATTCCGCCGCCGATCTGTGATGGGTCAGTTGAACTTCCCTGTCTGTGGCGTCCTGTTCCCTTCTGTCTGAAAGGCTTACGTCCGCCTCCTCTGACCTCTGATCTTGTCTTAGCAGATTGAGTGCCCTGTCTCTGGTTAGCAAGATAGTTCTTAACTACTGCCTGTACAGCATATTCGTTAGGCTCGATTCCGAAGATTCCGTCTGCGAGCTCGATGTCTCTTACGACCTTACCTTCAACGTCTACTACGTTTACTTTTGCCATTGTCAGTTCCTCCTTTCTGCCTACTTATCCTGACCCTTAACTGCCGGTCTGATCTTGAGGAGTCCGCCCTTCTTTCCAGGAACGGCACCCTTGATCATCATCAGGTTGCGGTCAGCAAGTGTCTTAACGAGTACAACGTTCTGTACTGTTACGGTATCTCTACCCATTCTTCCAGGAGCCTTGTTGCCCTTGAAGACTCTTGATGGATAAGTACCAGCAGCCAGAGCGCCGGCGAGTCTCTTGTGCTTGGAACCGTGAGTCATAGGTCCTCTGCGGTGTCCGTGTCTCTTGATGTTACCCTGGGTTCCCTTACCCTTTGAAGTACCGGTAACGTCGAGCTTCATTCCTTCTTCGAAATCTGCAACGGAGATTACCTGTCCTACTTCGTAAGTAACGCCTTCTTCAGGTCTGAACTCTGCAAGGTGCTTCTTGGTATCAACACCAGCCTTAGCAAAGTGTCCTGTCAGCGGCTTGTTGACTCTCTGTGGCTTCTGGTCTTCATATCCGACCTGAACCGCATCGTAGCCGTCAGTCTCGACTGTCTTGATCTGAACGACAGTCTCTGGGCCAGCCTCAACGACTGTAACCGGGATGACTGTTCCGTCTTCTGCGAAGATCTGAGTCATTCCGACTTTCTTTCCCAAAAGTGTTTTCATTATTTGTTTCCTCCTACTTTCTTACAGCGGATCACTCCGGTTTGGCTTGCTTATGTCCCTCTCGTGTGATCTTACTAATCTAGCTTAGAGCTTGATCTCGATATCAACGCCTGCAGGCATGTCCAGCTTAGTGAGAGCGTCTGTTGTCTTGGTTGTTGCGTTAGTGATGTCGATCAGTCTCTTGTGAGTTCTCTGCTCGAACTGCTCTCTGCTGTCCTTGTACTTATGTACGGCTCTGATGATTGTAACGACTTCCTTCTCTGTTGGAAGAGGAATCGGTCCGCTAACGTCAGCGCCAGTCTTCTTTGCTGTCTCTACGATCTTTGCAGCAGACTTGTCAAGAAGAGCGTGATCATAAGCCTTCAGTCTGATTCTGATTTTCTGTAATTCACTCATTGTAGATCCTCCTGTTAAAGTTTGTACTAATTATCGCTATGCTTGTACAGGACTCCGCTCCGTCTCCGTTCGCGCTCCGTCTTACAACTCCTCGACAAAGCTTGAATTCTCAACGTATTTGCCGTCCTTGCGCCATCTTCCGCGGTGTCGTACACTCTACCGTGCGTTTCCTTAGGTATGGCACACAACAAAAAACGCAATAAGGAATCCACCATTTCATGGTTCCCCTTGTTGCAGAAGCGAAACCCTTCGCCCCCATCGAGTGAGGACTTCTCGGCAGAAATTATCCGCTAGCACGGTAACTTCCTGCTTCTTCGCGTTTAACAAGCCTTTGAATTATATATTAGCAGCTATATATATGCAAGCCTTTTTTGTAAGTTTTTTGAGGCATTTTCTTAATGTTCTTAAGATTATACATCAGTAATTTCAAGGGTTTGAGGGCCTTTTGCTCATACACGGTAGCTGGCGTTTCTCGCCCGGCCATAAATTGTGCCCCACAATCAGCGGGGCACACAATATGTAGTGTTGTTCTAAAGATCCAGCAAGGATTTGCCGGTATTGGCATCTTTCCAGACTGTATATATAAACAGTTTGCCTTTGAATTTGACAGGCAGCACAGGGAGAGGTTCTCCGGCCCTGAAAATGTAAGGCGTAATCGTATCAGTGGTAACGACCTCCTTCTTCTTATGGAACAGCCCGTCAGTGCAGTACCAAAGCCTCACTCCATCTATTCTCATGCGCAGGAGCCAGCCTTCGAACTCTTTGCCCTCAGAGGTGAACATGCACTCAGCCAGGCATTTAGTGCCGTCGTTGCTCCATTCTTCCGGATCGTGGTACTCGAGATTGCCCGCCTTGGTCACGACCTTTGATTCATCGGCAGCCTCAAAGTCCGGTCTGTACTCAGCATCCTTGGTATTGCTGTTGTATTTGACATAGAACGGATAATTACCAATTCCGGTCTTCTGATTCCTGAGGGCCTCCGGAGTTACAAAGTCGGTGCAGATCGACTCAACACCCTTGTCCAGAAGGCCTTTGCACTCTGCTGTATCTTCAAGAATGGTGTACGCAAGGATACAGATGCCTGCATTGTGGAGCTTAGCGATGACTCGGTCGTCGATAACGTAATGTGCTCTTATGGCAATTGCTCCGATACCCTCATCAAGCAGGAAATCGATCACGTCATCGATCACATCCAGCTCATCTCTCAGCGAATAGATGTAATTCCTGAAATGCCAGACCTTATCTATTCCCTCGAACATGTCTCTGCTGTACGCCTGAACGATCAGACGGTCAAGGAGTTCGGTATCGTATCTGAAGTCTTCGAGAAGCTCCCTGATGACGACAGCAGACGCCTCTCCGCTCTGAGGATGGATATCTATCTCGAAGTGATGGCTCTTGTTCTTCCTGGCCATCGCATAGAATTCACGGGCATCCATCTGCGGATTCCCATGGATAGTCATCCCCATGAGCTTATCGTAGGTCATTGTATCTGCAAGCTCAGGCGAATACTCCATTCCTGTATGTGTACAATTGGTCTCAGACCAGCCGTGGCAGGCAACGAGTCTTCCGTCTGTGGTCATTGAGAGATCGATCTCATACAGCTTGAATCCGTTATTGCTGCTGTTCTGATATGCTGCCGGAGTATTGTGGTAACATGCTCCGTCAAGTCCGCCAAGAGCATGGGCCATGAGCCCGTCATTGAAGAAGCTGCTTGCGCTGTAAAGGATCTTCCCTCCTCGTCCGCTCCATACAGGTTCGAAGACGTACACCAGAGGTGCTTCAGGGAAGAGTTCCTCGTCGAGCATTACTGCCGGCTTCTCGCCGCTTCTAAACAGCTTCTTATCCGGCATGTCATATGACGTGCGGTGCCATGATCCGTCAGTGCAGTACCATCTCCAGCTGCCACCAGCCTTCACACGAAGAGCAAATCCTGCGAAAGAGCCATTATCATGGCGGAATCCGTTGTAAAGCTCAGGCAGCGGTTTTCCGAGCCCGATATTCTGCACAACGCAGATATCTGCTCTGCCGCCGAGCCCTTCATAGAGCTCTGCGTCTACGTCACTCCGCTCCAGCCACTTGCCGTATCTGTGCCCTGTTGCGCCATTGCTTATGTAAATCAAAGAGTAGCACCCTTCCCTTGCGGATCTCTCTCCGTAAAGGGACAGAGGCTTCTCAGGGATTGGTGCATCCTTGTCTATTGGTTTTCTTTTCTTAAATAGATCAAACATATGAAAAGTCCCCCGCATTGCTATATCGCTACAGATTTAATCATTCTATCTGATAGCAACAAATCTTACAAGGGGACTTTTCAGTGCAATTACTTTGTTATTAAGATGTAGTTTGGTGTAGCTCTTCTATTAATCGTTACATAGCTAAAACTGACACTAGTCGTTATACTGGAAGCCGCCGCCTGCGCTCTGCGCAGGTGCAAAGATGGACTGTGCCTGCTCATCAGTCAGGTCGATGCCGAAGACTTCCTTGTAGTATGACTTTGCCTCTTCTACTACATCGAGATCCTCGAACTTCTCAGGATAAGCTGTCTTAGCCATCCAGAGGAGTGTTACAGGGCAGTCGACGCCAGGGGTGTAGCTTCTGTAGATACCAAGAGGCATCTTGAAGACTCTCTGGTCCTGTACAGCCTTGACTGCGCTCCAGTCGTAGCCCTGAACTGTGTTGTTGTACAGATCATCAGGGAAATATGTATTGAAGTTGGTCATGAAGATCAGGTCAGGATTCCATGCATAGACCTGCTCCATGTTGACTGCTACTGAATTGTCAGTGCTGAGCTCCTTGGCAACATTCTTAGCTCCGATAGCATCTGCCCACCACTGTCCGAAGAACTGCTGTCCTGATGTAAGCAGTGTGGTATCGCTGTACTGGAACAGGAAGAATGCGTTAGCTCTCTCCTCGTCAGGGATGTCCTTGACTCTCTCCTGAACAAGATCATACATCTCGTTGGATCTTGTCTTGACTAATTCAGCCTTGTCGCTGTCAGGGAACATCTGGCTCAGAAGGTCGATCCAGTTGTTGAGTGTCTCGATGCAGTTGTAGTTCCACTTATTGACCGAGATAGCAACTGCTGCGAAGCCTGCATCTCTCAGCTGGTCTCCAAGCTCAGGGCTCGAAGCACTGTAGAAAACGACATCAGGCTCAAGCTTTGTCAGCTCTTCCATGTTGACATTCGTTCCATCGATATAGCCTGTCTCCGCATTAAGAATCTCAGGATAAAGTTCGCCAAGCAGTCCGTTCTGTGCGGCTGTCATGCTCGGCATAGGCATTCCGACGATCTTGTCAGCTGAATCAAAGAATACAGCTAGCACGCTCGGGAGCGGATAGATATCACATACAGCGATTCTGTTGATCTCTGCAGGTACTTCGACCTGGTTGTCAGCATGATCGGTGACTGTGATAGTATCAGCTGCAGGCTCTGCTGCCTCTCCTGAATCACTGCTGCCGCATGCTGCAAATGACATCATTGCCATAACAAGCGCAAGCATCAGCACCAGCATTTTGATTGTTGTCTTCTTCATACTCAGAATATTCTTCTTCATACTCAGGAAACCTCCTTGAAAATTGATTAATTATGTTAAGTGATATTTGATAACTATGTTATTAAAGCTGTCCCGTCACAGCGTGCGGATCCCTGATTAGATCCGGGATGTCGTCCCTGTAGATCCTGCCTGAGAATGCCTCTGTAGGCAAAGCGATGAACCTGGCCTCCTGCGGGCAGATCGGCTGATAGAGTGGATCTGCGATTATGACAGAAGCGCCTTCCAGCTCAGGTATGATGTCATCTTCATCCGGAGTCATGCGGTCGCAGTCTCTCAGAAGTTCCTCCGGACATTCAGTAGCGCAGAGGACCTTGGTTGCCCTGCCTGTTTCGAATTCGATCGCAGATGCAAGCGCAAGGCTCGAAATGCCTTCACCGATCACAATGATCTCAGGCGCAGCATCCGCATCAGCATCAGCAAGATCCGATAGCACGCTGATGCTCTCCGTACCCTGGCCGGCAGCGCCATCCTCTGAATGCCTTATCGCACGCGACTCGAAGGTGAGCTCATTGACCGCATCCCGCAGGATGTCCTTCTGGTCTTCTCCGACCGGCTGTCCGATCACATAAGGTATACCGAATCTCTCATAGAGCACTTTTGCAGCTCCAAGGCCTGCAGCGGAGACGACAAGGTTCACGTCCGCCCTTCCTGCCTGCCTTATCTCATCAAGAGTGCTTCCCATTGCCCACTTCGAGACGACTTCGAAGCCGCATTCAGTCAGCCAGTCTGCGATCGATGCATCGCTGCCGTTCACAGAGAAGTCAAGCGGTGTGAGGCCGAGTATGTTGACCCTTGGTGCATCGAAGAATGCAGGTGAGCTCCCGGACTTTACTATCATGCCGACAGGATTTGCGATCTCCTCCGGGTCCACATCGCTGACCATTCTTCTGGCTATACCGGCGAGCGCCATAGAGGCTCCGTCGATGTAAGTCTTCATGCCGGATGTAGGGAATCCGAATGATGGAATTCCCGTCCTCATCTCGACGACCTCGGCTACCGCCTCGAAGTCAAAGCCTGTCATCATCGGTATCGGTGTACCGCAGATTGCAATGAACGCAGGCTGCAGGTTAGTTGCAGCATCAACTATATCGTCGATCAGCTTCTCATCGTCTCCCATGATAGCTTCCATCTCGCTGAGTCCAGAGATATAGACCATGCTGTCCATATCGAACCAGCGAGGCTCATCATGAGTAGTATATGTCGAGTTGCAGCCCGAAGCGTCATGCATTATCGTCATTCCGCCGAGCTCGAACAGAGCCGAGCAGACTCCGAAGGCATCGGCCGAATATGTAGAAATTATTCTTGCAGTTTGTTTCATGATTCTGTTCCTATCATCCCTATCTCAGGCAGACATCGCATCCGAGGCCCTTGATCTGTACAAGTCCGCGCATGTCCTTCTCATTAAGGTATGCGTCTTTCATCAGCTCGAGCGTATGTGTGACCGCCTGATATCCGATCATGCCGCCTCCCTCGACGACATTGACAAAGTTCCTTGTGCTGTCAAAGTAAGCAGCCTTCTGTCCGATCGCGAGGATCTTGCCGTGATCCTCTGCCTTGTTCTCGGTAGCTGCGAATCTCATGCCGCTGTGTACTGTCGGATGCAGCATAAGATCAGGATAGTGCTCCTGAAGGTAATCAAAGTCAGGTCTGTCCGCACCCGGTATTCCGTCCACATAGACTCTCATGACATTGAATCCATGGTCCAGAAGGAGCCTTGCAAGGCCAAGTGGTCTCGGGCAGTAGGTGTAGTCTATGGAGATTTCTGTATCACCGACAAGAGCCAGCGTGTCTGCAAGTGCTGCATCGCAGCTCTCTCTCAGGGCAGCGATCTCTTCGTCAGATCTCGCAGGTATCCCGAGGACATCTGCGAGACGGGCAAACTCAGAGTCTATCTCATCATAGTCAAAGCTAAATTTGAGATAGTGATGGATCCCGCCGAGTCTGTCTGCGAGCATATCTCCTCCGGGAGCAGCATCTGCATTGTAGGAAATATAGTAAGAACTCTCTGCCATTTCCTGATACTCATCATATGACTTGCAGGAAGTTATCTCATGGATCTTAAAGCCTGCCCCCTTCAGCATCTTCATCAGGTCGCTGTCTTCAAGGGTCGGAAGGTCATTGCCTATTATTGCAACTGCATCAGGTCTTCTCTCCCTCTCGTGCAGGAGCATATACAGTCTTGACCTCATCAGCTGGTCAGGTGTGAGCCCGCTCTTTCTCATAATCGGATTCATATAGCAGTCAGTAAAATCTATGTCAGGGAATCTCTCTCTGAGTCTTGAATAGATCATCCCAAGATCGCATCCTGCAAAGTGGTGCACGCAGCTGGTGTACACAAGTACGGCCGGAGGCCGGACGGGGAGTTTCCGAATTATATCGGAAACTCCTTCGATTACCAGCTCCTCCATGTCGCCGTCCAGCAGATTATTTTCGCGGACGGCTACAGTGGAAAACCTGTCTGCCGTACCCATTTCGGCGGCAGTCAGGACGACACCGCGGAGACAGCCCGCGGCGCACACGAAGATCTCGTGTGCGTCCGGGATGAGCATCCCTGTGTGGACGATGTTCCACGTACCGCGGGCCGGCGAGGAGTACTCTAGTCCCGACCTGAAGGGTGCAGGAAAAACAGCATCCGCGATACGTGCACCCGGAACAACCGTCCTATCTGAATTCTTACCATTAATTCGTCTTAACATTGGCAAGCCCCCATTATCTGATTCCGCAGATCTCTATAAGCTTCTTCGCGAGGCATCTGTATTCCTCAGCCATCTCGCTGTCCGGGAAGGCCTCGATTACAGTTTTGCCGAGATCCTCTGCATCGGTTACAGTCTCGCTTCTGCTCAGTTCGCCAACGATCTCTGAGTTGATATCAGCTGCGAGCTCTGCTACTTTGGCATTCTCATCACGGACGTCTCTGTGATTGAGGATTATGCCACCGAGGCTTGCATAGCCTCTGTCCTTGAAGCCATCGATCGCAACCGCTATGTTGGCTGCAGCGTGGATGGCCATGTTCTCACCCGAAGTGATCACGAAGACTTTGTCTGCATAGCCGCCTCTCATAGGCATTGAGAATCCGCCGCACACTACATCGCCGAGGACATCGTAGATAACGACATCCGGCTTGTATACATCGTATGCACCCTTCTCCTTGAGCTTCTCAAGAGCAGCGATGATGCCTCTTCCCGCACAACCAAGTCCCGGTGTCGGGCCGCCTGCTTCAACGCAGATGACTCCGCCGTAGCCCTCATGCACCATATCCTCAAGTGCAAAGCTGTTCTTCTTCTCGCGTACAAGATCGAGGACAGTTGCTATCTCGCCCTGGCCGTGAAGGCTGGAAGTCGAGTCTGCCTTAGGGTCGCAGCCGATCTGCATTACCTTATATCCCATATCCGCAAGAGCCGCAGAGACATTTGAGACAGTTGTCGATTTGCCGATACCGCCCTTTCCGTAAACCGCTATTTTGACCATGTTCCTTCTCCTTTAGCGTATGTTGTCTTCGCGCTTATTCCCAGGATCAGTCCGAGCCTGTGGCTCAGCTCCTCGATCTCGGATCTCATTCCATCTACACTGATGTTGATTATATATAGTCCATGCTTCCGGTATGGCAGACCCATTCTGCCTATCAGCATGTAGTTGTATTCATGCAGCAGATTATTGATCCTGTCCGCCGGCTCGTTAGTTCCGGAGATTATCGTTATCGATGCGATGCACTGCCGGTCCTCGGTATTATCTGCCTCCCGCGGCTCTGCTATGCTCAGCGGAACGACATTCCTGAGTATATTCTCAGGCGTCTCGATCTCTCCGATGATCGCATTGACGCCGAACGCGCTGCGGATATTCTCCTCCGTCACGACTGACGAGGTGCTGCCAAAGCTGCAGTGTCCGCCCTTCGCGAGTATCAGCGACTTGCCGGCGCGCTGAAGCGCGTGAGCAGGATAATGTGTATTGAAGATGCAGGCAACGCCCTTCGATGCTAGTTCAGATATTGTATCGAGGACGATCAGCTGATTCTTGAAATCAAGGTTCGACTCCGGCTCATCAAGAACAAGTATCTCAGGTTCTGCGGCCATAGCTCTTGCAATCAGCACCATCTGCAGCTCGCCGCCGCTGATCGCGTGACATGGCTTGTCAGCAAGATCCATGATCCCGAGCATATTCATCACATGCTCAGCTGCCTCCATATCTTCAGGTCCCGGCTGCGAGAATGTTCCTATCCTGCTGCTCCTTCCGAGGAGAACAGTCTGGAACGCCGTGAAAGACGAAGCTGCTGACTTTGCCTGAGGAACGTAAGCCATCCGGCTCCACAGCTTCCTTGCAGGCATCGAATGGATGTCCTCCCCATCGAGAAGGCTTCTCCCGTTGTTCCAGCGAAGCATGTCCATCATGCAGCGGAGAAGAGTGGTTTTGCCCGCTCCGTTAGGGCCGAGTATCGCGAGGATCTCGCCGCTTCTGACCTCGAAATTGATGTCATCGAGGATCTTAGGACCGCCCTTGTATGCAAATGTTCCTTTCTCAACTCTAAGATTCATATGCGCCACCCTCCGCTTCTTCTCATCAGCATTATGAAGAACGGCGCGCCGATTATCGCCGTAAGGATCGAAACCGGGATCTCAGCAGCGGAGATGCTTCTCGCTACTGTATCTACAGCTATCATGAAAACTGCACCAAGACTGACCGATGCAGGTATTATCGACAGATGGTTGTTGCCGAAGAGCATCCTGCACATATGCGGTATCAGAAGGCCGACCCAGCCGACCTGACCGCACATCGATACGCATGATGCGGTTATTACAGTCGCCGCGACCACTGTCGCAGCACGGAGAGCCCTTATGTTGACCCCGGATGCCTTAGCCTCGTCATCCGAAAGAGGCAGCAGGTTCATTCTCCATCTGATCAGGAAGAACATTACTATTCCTGCGATGATCACAGGTGCTCCGAACGAGAGAGTCCTGAAGCTTGCTTTGTCGAGTCCGCCCATCAGCCAGTAAGTTATGGCAGGAAGCTGCGACTCTTCATCAGCAACATATTTGATCAGTGAGACAAGAGCTGAGAAGAGCGATCCTATCATGATTCCCGAGAGGACTATGTAACTGAGCCCTCCCCTGTCCTTGCCTGAGCCGGCAAGCCAGGTCAGAGTAACAGCGGCACCGCCCATGATCATGCCGACAAACTGGACTCCTACAAGGTCAAATCCCATCAGAATTCCAAGTGCCGCGCCAAAGCTCGCTCCGCTGGCAACTCCGAGTGTGTCAGGTGTCGCAAGCGGGTTGGCAAACAGGCTCTGAAATGCGCATCCGGATACAGACAGGCCCGCGCCGACAAGCGCCGCAAGGATGATTCTCGGCAGCCTGAGCTGCATGACCGTCTTCTCGACTGCCATGTCAGTAAAGCTGCCGCCAGTCAGTCTTGTTCTCAGAACGTCAAGAACCTCGCCCGGTGCAATCTGCATCCGGCCGATCCCAAGTGCGATCAGTGCTGCCGCAAATGGCAGCAGGATCAGTATTATTTTCCAGTAATTCGGTAACCTTCCGTCTCGCCTCATTTTTCACCCGCAAATAGAAAACGCCTCGCTCCCCCGTACGGGAAGCAAGGCGATAATATGCTTAAATACAGCACCGCAATGCGGCACTTGTCCTTGTTCACATCGTACTTAGGCTTCAAGCTGGCACGGCCCTTGCGGGCAATGGCAGATTTAAGCTGCAGGGGATGTAGTGGTGATAATCAGGCCTTAGCGTAGGTCACCTTGGCATTGATGCCTTCAAGACGTCCCAGCGCACCACTAAGTGAATTGATCTTATCCATAGGTGCGTCAATGGCGATGCTGATAATGTTGAGATTCTTCTCTCTATAAGGAACTCCCATCCTTCCGAGGATGTATGAGGAGTACTCATGGAGGAGGTCATTCAGCACGTCCACCTGGTCTGCCTTAGTGACAATAATGCTTATCACAGCGACTCTGGTTTCCATTGATATCACTCCTTATTCAATTGCTTGTTCAATTGTAACACAGCCTGCATTACCGGACAACATGAATCATCTAATCCTTCAGCATCGGTGCATACCAGATTCTCGTCGAGGTCCATATACCCGCTACCAGGAAGACCAGAGCATACCAGGACTTGAGAGAAAACTGTGCCGTTCCGACAATACCATTGCCAAGCAGGCAGCCAAGCCCCCACATTGCACCGAATCCCATCAGGGCTGCGCCGATAATTCCGCGCAGTATCTCACTCTTGTGAGGTTTAACGATCCTGAACTCTCCACTGATCTTGGATGTTACGAAGCTCCCCAGTACTATTCCGAGCACCAGCATGCTTCCCCAGCCAAAGTGTTCATCATACGGATTGCATCCTCCACAGGTCTCAACAGGGTGAGTGAACATATATATCCATGACATGACCGGTGTCGATAGTGCCACACCAAAGTGTCTTCCTGTCTGCTCGCTCACAAGATACGCAAGTCCCAGGAGAATGCCCATCAGAACAGGTCCTGTCTCAAGCGCCCACCTCCTGCCGGATGGTGAACCCCCTCTCCTGCTGCGGTACATAAGATATACGAGAATAGCAGTCGTTACTGCGAATACTGCTGCAGGAACAGGTGTCGTCCTGACAGCCAGCGCATCATTCACAACAGCGACTGATCTTGCTGCTTTGGACAGTCCTATGCCATGTCCCGCAGCAAAGAAATATCCGGTCGCCATGAAGACAGCAAGATATATCCAGCCGCTCAGCCTGCCGTCACCACACTTTACCAGTGTTGCTGTAAGACAGCCATTCGCCATGACGGCTCCGAATCCGAAGGCAAAGCTTCCGACTGCGATCGTCAGAAGTGAGAACGGCGGAAGATAAGATGGTATCCTGATAAGACCTGTGATGCCAAGCAAATAATATATAAGGCCCTGGATCGAGATCATCGTCAGGAACAGGACAATATTGTACCTGTATCCCAGAAGATAAATATCTCTGACAAGACCGGTAAAGCATATGCCGCTCCGGCTGAGCACATAGCCAAGCAATATTCCCATTATCAGTCCGGATAAGTAAATAATGGCAGTTCTCCCCCTTCTTAACTTATGGTTGCACCAATTATACCACAAGCAATGCAAAAGGCCGGCAGAACCGGCCCTATGCATTGCAAAAAGGTTATCTCATTATGTTTATGGAATGTTGTTCCAATACTTGATTATACTGGGAACTCGATTGCGATGTCCTTACCCTCAGCGATGTAGAGCTTAACTACTCCGCCGCCGAATGTAACCTGTGTGCCTGCAGGAACTGCTACGGCAGGAGCTGCAGCCTCAGCTGGAGCAGCCTCTTCTGCAGGTGCTTCTTCTGCTGCGTCAGGGTCCTGAATATTATCTACGATAGCAGGAGTCAGAGGTGTCAGTGAATCTGAAGTCTCCTTAAGAGTAGCGCCGAGAACCTGTGCGATGGTCAGGCATCCGTCAGTGTTCAGAAGTCCTGTATCGATCAGGTCAGGGAAAATAGCAGGATCCTCAAGGTTGTGATGAGTGATCTCGTTACCGCCTTCCATTCTGCAGCAAAGTACTGCAGGATCATTCTTATGTTCTAATGCATATTCCAGTTCGATTGACATATCTAATTCCTCCTGTAATTCTTATCATAATCAGCTGTGACATATGCGAAAAAATGGGCCGCGGGATTCACCATGTCACCTGTGTAATTCTATCAATCATTTGCCACTGCTACAAATCGCGTATTTATATTCAAACAAATACGCGAATAGATAATTTCTATTCGCGTCAATCTATTGTCATACTTTCTTCTATAGGTGGTATTAAGTATTACTTAACGCTCGTCCTTCTGTCTGGCAAGGAGAGCAGCTCCATAAGCGCCTGCATATCTGCCGTCAGGCATTGCAAGAGCTGTCTTGCCAAGCTTCTTAGACAGAAGTGAGGCAAAGAATTCATTGTTACTGAAGCCGCCTGTGATGATTATGGTATCCTGCAGCTCCTTCCTCTGGACGAGTGTGGCAACCTTGAGCGCTACCGAATCGATAACGCCGGCTGCCAGGTCTTCACGGCTCCTGCCCTCTCCCATATAGTTGATGACCTCAGACTCAGCGAATACAGTGCAAAGCGAGCTGATTGATATAGGGTTGCCGATCTCTGCAAGCTCGAAAAGTTCCTCTATGGTAAGTCCGAGACGGTTAGCCATTACCTCGATGAACTTACCTGTTCCTGCAGCACACTTGTCATTCATCAGGAAGTCGACAGGTTTGCCTCCGACTACATTGATGTACTTGGTATCCTGTCCGCCGATATCGATGATCGTGCAGTCTCTGCCTATCATATTGTATCCGCCAATGCCATGGCAGGTGATCTCTGTGATAACATGGTCAGCATATTCAACACTGATCCTGCCGTAACCGGTTGCAACGACCTTCGCATCATCGATGTCCTCATATCTCTTCTCGAGGTCTTCTTTGATGATGTTCGCGGTAATCTTGCTGTTCCATCCTGTAGGGAGCACCTCAAATACAGGGTCTTTGCCCTCTTCAAGTATGCATACCTTAGAAGCTGTTGAACCGATATCGATGCCAATGTATTTCCTGCTCATTTTCAGTATCCTTTATCCGTATTTATGTCTTGTGTTATCGAATGTATTGTTAAGTCCCTCTATGGAGAGGTAGCTGAGATTTCTTTCGTCAGCGATTGCTCTGATCTGCTCTACTTCTTCGCCCTTAACAAGCAGCGACACCCCGCAGCATACGCTCAGCTCTCTTGGTGTAGGGCTGATCTGCGCATACAGGGAACTGGACTTAAGAGCCCTGTACATCGCCATCGCATCAGTATGATTCTGAAACAGAATGTAATAGTGTAAGAATTCTGACATTATATTCCGGGTTATTCTGGTTGTTGTAAGTAATAAGGGGCGGACAATACATCCGCCCCCGTATTGTATCATATTTGCCTGGACAAAGTCACATCAGCCGGCATTAGCCAAGAAGCTCGATGAATGCTCCGATTCTTGTCTTGAGCTGCTGTGCATCATTGTCTGTGTAGTCTGTCTCGATTCCGAGGAATGGGATTCCCTCAGCCTTGCATCTCTCTTCAAGGCTTCTTCCCTCGATATCGTATGTCTGGCAGAACATGAGGCTGATATCGATAACTCCGTCTGCCTTGAATTCCTTAGCCAGTCTTACTACATCGTCAGCTCTTGCAGCGTTAGGTGTGAAGCATGCGCAGTTGATGCCCATGTATCTGTTAGCGATGTTCTGGATCATCTCATCAACAGTCTTGCCGCTCTCATCTACCTGGTTCTCGAAATATCTTGTACCTGTGCAGGTCTCTTCGCATACTACTACGCCGCCGCTTGTCTCGATGAGGTTATGGAGCTTCCAGTTTGGAATAGCCATAGCCTTCCGGAAACGAGGATTCTCTTCTTTCCAGGAGCAACATTGACGCCGTCTGCAACTCTCTGATCGAGCTCGTCGCACAGCTTGTTGACCATAGCTGCGAATCTCTTAGGATCATCATAGTAAGCAATCTGGCTGATCAGCAGTGTATCTGTTCCGGAGATAGGAACGTTGAGGTTCTTTCTCTCGTCATACAGTCTCTGAAGAGCTGCTCTCTTAGCATTGATTGTCTTGATAGCCTCAGCAAGCTTCTCTGCTGTTACTTCATTACCTGTTTCTTTCTCAACGAGAGCCTTGAGGTCCTTGATCTCCTCAGCCCACTTGAGGTAGTCTCTGTCTCTCTTCATCTGTGGAAGATCCATTACATGAAGAGGAACATCTGTAGCGAGGATCTCATATGCCTTCTTCTTGCAGTCACATGTTGTCTCTCCGATATATACGTCAGCGAGTCTGTAGAATGGGCATGTTCTGTCAAATCTTGCACCAAGTGCAGCCTTGACCAGCGGACATGTGTTAGCCGGGAGGTATCTCTCACCACCTGGTACCCAGAACTGTGAACCTGCGCAAAGTCCTGTAGCGATTGCATCTGCAGCTACGATTACTTCGTCTGGTACATAAGCACAGAAAGTACCGAATACCTTACCACCATTCTTACGGAACTCAACGAGTTCAGATGGTCTTAATCCGTGAACATCTGCAAGAACCATGTCGAAGTAGTCCATACGCTCAGGTCTGTTTTCCTGTGACATGAATACATCACCGATAGCACCTGGAAGTACTGCGCAAAGCTGATCATGCAGCTCAAGGTTCATTCCGAGGTCGCCCCACATTTTCTGATTGTCTGCCATAATATATTTCTCCCTTATAAATATATAAACAAAGCAAAAGATACATTTGTATCTATCCCTATGCATCAATTTTACTATCTATGCCGGAGCCAGCATAATAGATTCACGCGATATGGCCCGCTGGCATTATTAAAGAATTCTATAATACTTGCCCTTATAAGCGCCTCTTATAAATAGCAAAACAGCGGTGCTTTCGCACCGCTGCGTTATGTTGTATGTCTATTGCCTTGTGCTTTCGCACCGCTGCGTTATGTTGTATGTCTATTGCCTTATGCCTTCGCAACAGCCTGATCTCCGACCTTGACCTTACGTCTCTTGATCTTCTGTGTGGTTGTCTTCTCGAAAGGCTCTGTTGTTATGTAGACCTGCTTGATTCTCTTGAACTTAGGCATTTCGTCGTTGATCTTCTCGATATCCCTGTCAACGATGGCCTTGATATCATCGCCTGCCTTGAACTGTTCAGGATCATATACGATCGTTGCTACAAGTCTGAAGTCGTCCCCTTCCGGCTGACCGCTGACGACATTCTCAACAACGTATGGGAGCTTGTCGATCAGTGCCTCGATCTCCTCCGGATAGATATTCTTGCCGTTCTTGAGAACGATTACGTTCTTCTTACGGCCTGTGATGAAGATATATCCGTCGTCATCGATCCTTGCAAGATCGCCTGTGTTGAACCAGCCGTCAACGAAGACCTTTGCATTAGCCTCATCATCATCAAGATATCCCTTCATGATGTTAGGACCCTTAGCAAAGAGTTCTCCTATTCCATTCTCATCAGGTTCATTGATCTTGACATCAACGCCAGGCATAGCATGGCCGACTGAGCCAGGTCTTCTGTAGAAGTAGCTCTCCGAAGCGATTGTAGGCGCTGTCTCTGTCAGGCCGTAACCCTGTACTGTCAGCAGACCAAAGTCAGTCGCATACTCAAGTATCTTGAGATCAAGAGATGCAGCTCCGCTGATAAGGAATCTCAGTCTGCCGCCAAGTCCGTCAATTACATCCTTGAATATCTTACGTCTTGCGTCGATACCAACCTTGAGAAGAGCCTTGGAAATCTTGCGGCCCATCTCAAGCTTCTCAAGTTTGCCTTCCTTCTCGGCTGTCTTGAGCACCTTGTTGATGAGTGACTCGATGATAAGCGGTACGCAGAAGAATGCGCTGATGCCGAATTCCTTGAGTTCCTTCTGAACATACTTGAGACCACTGCAGAATACGTTGGTGCAGCCATTGCTGAGGAACATCAGAGTTCCGGTGCAGCCAAATGCGTGATGCAGCGGCAGGAATATCATAACGACATCATCTTCATAGATCGGCTCGACCTTCCTCATTGCAGCGATGCATGAGGCGATGTTGCGCTGTGAAAGCTGTGCAGCCTTGGCGTCTGCCGAAGTTCCGGATGTGAACAGGATGATATCTACAGCATCCTTGTCGATGACCTTGAACTGGCTCCTGTACTTCTCCACAAGCATCCTAAGTCCCGGAAGCTTGTCCTGGGTGATATCTGACATCGGAATAAGCGTCTTGACATTGATGCCGTCCATTCCGATGAGCTTAGCAAAATCTACAGTAAGAGTGTCATCATAAACGATTGCGTCTGCCTTGCATTTCTTAAGTGAATTGATGATCTCATCTTCAGGAAGGCCCCTGTCGAGCGGCACTACAACGCCGACATTGCAGACTATAGCGTAATAAGCGACCATCCACTGATATGAATTAGGTCCGATTACGACTATCCTCTTGCCCTTGAGTCCCTTGTCGATAAGATATGCGCCTACAGTGTCGATGTCCTGTCTGAACTTGCCAAAGGAAATCTCTGTCTTGGTCTTCCTGTCTTTGCTCTTGTAAATAAACGCAGTCTTCTGCGCGTACTTCTGAACAGTGAAGTCCAGGATCTCCTTGATGTTCTGGAAATCGATGTCATATTTGCATTTGTACTTTCTCATTAGCAATCACCTTCTGATTAAAATCCCTCTCCATTTAGCACAGGTACGCCCAGGCATACCTGCAATTGTATAGCCTATCCATCTCCACGGTGATTTGCAGGCAGGCTTAAAAAGCCTGCCTGCAAAGACTATGCTATTTAATATTCTACCAAATGTCCACCTAGTTAAGCCACTCTATTATGGTAAATGAGTAAAAAACAGACAACTGGTAAGTCATAATAAGCGAATTGAAAAGGATAGAGAAAATCTATCCTTTGATCAAGCTATATATTCAGTTCCGGAAAAATCCCAAGACTTCTCTTCAGGATGCCATGCACGAAGGCTATCATTGTTCCGTAGTTGGTTATTGGCACGCCCTGATCTGCGGTGCATCTGGTCCTGTATGTGACTTCACGTTCATTGAGCATGCACCCGCCGCAGTGAACCACCAGCGCATATGGGCTGAGGTCCTCGGGATACTCAGTGCCGCTGACTGTTCTGAACTCAAGATCCTTGCCGGTGTACTCAGTCAGCCATTTAGGGATCTTGACTGATCCTATATCGCCGCACTGCCTGTGGTGTGTACAGCCTTCTGCTATGAGGACTGTATCTCCATCCTTAAGGTTGTCTATTGCCGCCACGCCTTTGACGGCTTCATCGAGGAGGCCCTTGTATCTGGCCATCAGTATCGAGAAGGATGTCAGTGGTATGTCATCCGGCAGGATGCTGTCGACTTTGCCGAATACCTGGCTGTCCGTGATAACAAGATCAGGCCTCCGGCCGAGCTTTGCCAGTGTCTCCTCAAGTTCGGTCTCTCTTGTAACTACCGAGATCGCACCGGTATCGAGAATATCTCTTATGGTCTGCTGCTGAGGAAGAATCAGTCTGCCCTTAGGCGCAGCCTTGTCTATCGGAACGACGAGGATGATCAGATCTCCCGGACTGATCTTATCTGCGATCAGTCTCTTACCTTCATCCGAAGGTTTGAGTGCTGCGATGCGGTTCTTGAGTTCATTTATCCCTTCACCGGTCAAAGCACTTACGTAAATGCTGTCTGATGCTCCCATCTTACCGCCGTCATGCAGGAGGTCGCTCTTGTTGAAGACTGTGATATATGGGATGTTCTTGTCCACGAAGAGTGCTATCAGGTCTATGTCGCAATCACTGATGCCTTCCTCTGCATCGACTACAAGGACAGCTATGTCAGTCTTATTGAGTATCTGCTTGGTCTTGCGCACCCTCAGCTCGCCGAGACTTCCCTCATCATCAAAGCCCGGTGTATCGATTATTACGACAGGACCGAGTGGAAGGAGCTCCATCGCCTTGCTGACAGGGTCTGTTGTAGTTCCGCGGACATCTGAGACCACGGCAAGGTCCTGACCGGTAACTGCATTGACTATGCTGGATTTGCCGGCATTTCTCCGTCCGAAGAATCCTATATGAGTTCTCTCACCCGAAGGTGTCTGATTCATTCCTGCCATAATCTGCCTCGCAAGCTGATGTTATTTGTAGAACCAGCGGAATCCGTATGGCTCGATCCAGTACTCTGTAGTAGGCATAGCCGAGCGGATGAAGTTCCTGTCTGGCTCTGTCAGGTCATGCCAGTCACCTGACTCTATTTCAGTTCTGCAGTATTCCTCTGAGAAATTGAAAAGTCCGAGCAGCACATGTCCGTTGTATTCTCTTCTGATACCGAGCACTCTTGTGTCACCGGTATCGATGCCGTACATGTGAGCATCAGAATGGAAGATCTCGGTATTCTTCCTGATCTTGCTGAGTCTGGTCAGCTCGCCGAAGATAATACCGGATACTGTTTCAGGATCATGCCTGCGCTCAGCCATATCCCATCTGAAATTGCCTCTGTGTATATATCTGCTGTCAGCCCACTTCTTAGGGTCGTTGTGATAGTCATAGTCATTGAGCATGCCGATCTCATCACCGCTGTAGAGGACCGGAATTCCCTTGAGTGTAAACATCCAGGCATGCAGCATGATGTCTGCCGAGATAGCAGTCCAGAGCTTGTCATCATTGCCCTCATAAAGTGCTGCCTCAATGCCGCAGAGTGATGCGGTCGTTCCGCAGAGTCTTGCGTCTCTCAGAACCTCAGAGTCATTGTAAAGCTCGCCTCTTGACGGGCTTCCCGGCCATTTGCCTGTGAACCAGTCATTGAGGTACTTCTTGTGCGGAGCCTCTCCCATGCCAAACCATCCGAGGAATGCATAGTCAAGTCCCCAGCCGATATCATCATGGCATCTCAGATAATTCTGCCAGACACAGTTATCAGGAAGGCCTGCAACCAGGTCTATCTGGTGCCTCAGCAGACTTACATCTCTTGTAGCGAGAGTATGCCAGATCGTGCACATAGTGGTGACATTGTAGAGGATGTCGCATTCAGGCTTCTCAGGAGAGCCAAAATACGGAACTACTTCCTTAGGCTCCATTACTACTTCTCCGAGCAGCAGAACTCCCGGGCAGACGATCCTGCACGCGAGTTTCATTATTCTGACCAGAGTGTGTACCTGCGGAAGATTCCTGCAGTTGGTTCCGAGCTCTTTCCAGATGTATGGAACTGCATCAAGTCTGATAACATCCATACCGCGGTTTGCCAGGAAGAGCAGATTGTCTGTCATATCATTGAGAACTACAGGATTTGCGTAATTGAGGTCCCACTGGAATGGATAGAATGACGTCATTACGATCTTGCCGCAGTCATCAAGATATGTATAGTTGCCAGGCGCAGTCTCTGGGAAGACCTCAGGAAGGGTCTTCTGGAACTCGTCCGGGATCTGCCAGTTGTCATAGAAGAAGTATCTTGACTGAGCAGATTCATCTCCGGCTCTAGCGGCCTTCGCCCATGCATGTTCCTCACTTGTGTGATTGAGGACGAAGTCCAGGCAAAGCAGCATTCCTCTTCTGTGGCATGCTGCGGAGAGCGCCTCAAGATCTTCCATTGTGCCGAGATCCGGTCTTACCTTACGGAAGTCCGAAACGGCATAGCCGCCGTCGCTCTTGCCCTCAGGCGAATCTAGGAGCGGCATCAGATGAAGGTAGTTGATACCACACTCTCTGAGATACGGAAGCTTCTCACGGACACCATTCAGGTCTCCGCCAAAGCATTCAGTGTACAGCATCATTCCGAGCATGTCGCCTGAATGATACCATCCCGGAGTGCTTTCTCTCCTGATATCTGTATTGCGCAGAGAATCCTTACGATCCATATAATTGCGCCTGAGCATATCAACAAAGTAATCGAAAGCTGCTTCGTTGTTATACAGCTCCATGTAGAGCCATTTCAGCTCGTCTATATTATCTGCTAATCTCTTTTCGAATATTTCGGTTTTCTTGCTCATTTGTCTGTTCCATCAGATAGTTCTAAGTCTTACAGTACGATTTCTTCTGCTCTTGGCATAGCAGGCATAGCTCCGCTCCTTGAGCATGTGATTGATGCCGCCTTATTAGCGTATGTTACGAACTTCCTGAGCTCGTCGAAGTCAAGGCCGTTATCCTCCTCCTTGCTCTTGGCTGCAAGCTGGCAGAGCATAGCTCCGAAGAAGGTGTCTCCTGCTCCATTGGTGTCTGCGACCTGTACACTGAAGCCCGGAACTGTCGCTGTCATATCACCGCATCTTACGAATACTCCATCCGCTCCAAGAGTTACAAGTACGAGGCTGATGCCGTAATCTGCAAGCATCTGGCTTCCCTTCTCATAATCATCAGTTCCTGTGAGCATAGTCATCTCTTCGTCAGATACCTTGAGGATATCTGCATGAGGAAGGAGCTTCTTCATCATCTCAATTGCAGTCTCCTCATTGTCCCAGAGAGCTGCTCTGTAATTCGGGTCATAGCTGATGAGTGCACCATTCTCCTTGGCATATGCAACTGCTGCCTCGCAGGCTTCTCTTGCAGGAGAAGTTGTCATTGAGAGCGAGCCTACATGAAGAATAAGCGGCATCTCCTTGAGAGCGGCAATTGCTTCATCCGCTGTAAGCTGAGTATCTGCGCCGGGATTCCTGTAGAATGAGAACTCTCTCTCTCCGGTCTCATCAACAGATACGATCGCAAGTGTTGTAGGAACTGTATCCGAAACATACAGCCCATTAATGTCTACACCTTCCTTGGCCAGAGTCGCTGCAAGAGACTTTCCGAAAGCATCTTTGCCGACTTTGCCTATGAAGCCTGTTCTTGCGCCGAGCCTTGCAGCAGCAACAGCTACATTCGCAGGTGCACCACCCGGATAAGCGACGAACTTGCCGTTACCATTCTCATCGCTGCCCTTCTGTGTAAGATCTATAAGTAATTCACCAAGTGTTAGTATATCCAGCATATGAATTCTCCTCTGATTGATTAATCATAACTATATTATTATACACCGATTCACGCTTCTATTTGCCAGTTATTGTATATTTTGTTATATCGATGGCTGCAGAGCCGTCTGCACTGAATGTGATTCCATCTGCTGCAAGCGGTGTATAGAAAGTCGTTGACATTACCTGCTCTCCGCCATTGATGAAGACTTCTGCACTCCATCTGTCGAGCAGTATCCTGAGGCTCAGAGCGCCTCCTCTGTTGCGCACCCTGATACTCCTTCTCTTAGTATAATTATCCGGCTGTCCCGAATTGCTGCGGTCTATCGTGAGAATAGATCTCTCCGGAATATATCTGAGCTCGGTATATAAGTCTTCGCAGCCGGAAGCAAATTTCATGGAGAAAGACTTATAAAGTTCAGCGCCATCCTTAGGCTCAAGCTCGATCTCGAGGTCCAGTACTCTTCCCGATATTCCCTCAAGACTCCTCTCGTTATCGTCAAGTTCTACACTTGCGAAGACCATATTGCCGTCCCTGTATGATTCTAGCTCACGGACCGGCCACTGGATCAGCCTGTCATTCCTGAGGGTCAGCTCCCTCGGGACCGTCATCTGACAGAAGATGTTGAAGTCATCATCATTGTGAAGATTGCCGATGCTCGGATCCTGCATCCATCCGATCATGACCCGTCTCCCGTCCGGAGTCTCCATTACCTGCGGAGCGTAGAAATCAAGTCCGCAGTCTACCGGATGATATGTAGCTAATGCACCCTGTCCGGATTTCTCATGCGAAGCTGCCCGGGCCAGTGTGAAGGTCTCAGTCGCCTCATCATAGTCACCTACCATGTAGACTACATTGTTGCCCTTAGGGAATCTGATCGAACCGTCTGCCTCTTCAGTTTCCATATCCATAGGGCTTGCAATAAGGATCTGTCTGCCGCCCAGTGGGAAGAAGTTAGGACACTCCCACATTACTCCGATATGTCTCCAGTCCTCGAAGAGGACCTTTGCGAATTCCCATTTGAACCCGTCCGGGCTCTTGTAGATGCAAAGCTGGGTCGCTTTGCCCTCTGAGGTGTTAGCGTTAGCAACGACAGCTCTGAAGGTGCCGTCTGATGCGCGCCAGATAAATGGGTCTCTGAATTCATAAATATCTCCGCCTTCAGGCAGATGATCGCTTGTAATGACCGGATTGCCCTCGTACTTTACATACTCAGTAGTTCCGACCTCTGTCTCGCTGCTGACTGCAACGCACTGAGTCTGAGCCCATCTCCCTGCCTCATCCAGATCGACCTTACTGCAGCCTGTATATATAAGCAGCTGCCTGCCATCATCAAGCGTGATCGCCGAACCTGAGAAGCAGCCTGCACCGTCATAATCAGTATCCGGTGCCATAGTTGCAGGAAGGTATTCCCAGCTTATAAGGTCATCGCTGACAACATGGCCCCAGTGCATTGGTCCCCAGAATGTATTGTATGGATGATACTGATAGAACAGATGGTATTTGCCATTATAGAATGAAAAACCATTCGGATCATTGAGCCAGCCTATGCGAGGAGACAGATGATATACTGCACGCTCTTCATCCTTAACAAGCGCGCCTTTCTCTGCCTCGTATTCTCTTGCTCTCTTAAGTTCCTTACTTATAACCATTGTATCTCCCCTGTATTTCTTCAAAGCGGCCTGACAGCCACTGATTTCTCTGTATTGCAAAGGATAGTTTATCACATTAGGTTTATTATTTGTATATTAATTGATTGGGTAGAAAAAAAGAACCTCTCACCTGATTGATGAGAGATTCTTATATTCTTATTGACGTCTGTCAGACTGATCTTACCACTCTTTCCAGAGAAGGCTCTGCTCTGTTTCCTTATCGAAGAGCTGGAGCTTGTTAAGATCAAGTGCCATAGTTCCTTCCATACCAACATAGAGGTCAACATCGGAAGGTACTCTTGCTGTGCACTGCTTGCCATCAAGGTTGAAGTACAGATATGCCTCTGCACCGAGGAGCTCTCTTACTTCGATAGTAGCCTTGATTGTGCAGAAATCATTTTCCTTACCTCTTCCATCGATGAGGTGCTCAGGTCTGATACCCATGACGACTGTCTTGCCAACATAGTCCTTAACTGCTTCTGCCTTGTCAGCAGGGAGCTTGATTTCGAAGCCAGCAACGTTCAGGAACATGTCGCTGCCCTTCTTCTCAACTACTGCGTCGAGGAAGTTCATCTGAGGTGATCCGATGAATCCGGCAACGAAGAGGTTGTAAGGCTTGTTGTACAGATGCTCAGGTGAGTTGATCTGCTGAACGATACCGTCCTTCATAACAACGATTCTTGTACCGAGTGTCATAGCCTCAGTCTGGTCGTGTGTTACGTAGATGATGGTTGTTCCCAGTCTCTCGTGGAGCTTAGCGATCTCAGTTCTCATCTGAACTCTCAGCTTAGCGTCGAGGTTTGACAGAGGCTCGTCCATGAGGAATACCTTAGGGCTTCTTACGATAGCACGGCCCATAGCAACACGCTGTCTCTGTCCGCCGGAGAGAGCCTTTGGCTTACGGTCAAGCAGCTTCTCGAGGTCGAGGATCTTAGCTACTTCGTTAACCTTAGCGTCGATCTCTTCCTTAGGAACATTTCTCAGCTTGAGGGCGAATCCCATGTTGTCTCTTACTGTCATATGTGGATAGAGAGCGTAGCTCTGGAATACCATAGCGATGTCTCTGTCCTTAGGCTCTACGTCGTTCATAAGAACGCCGTCGATCATGAATTCACCTGCAGAGATGTCTTCAAGACCAGCGATCATACGCAGAGTTGTGGACTTTCCGCAGCCGGAAGGTCCTACGAAGATAATGAATTCCTTATCTTCTACTTCGAGGTTAAAGTCGTGAACAGCATGGAAGCCATTCTCGTAAACCTTCTCAATATGTTTCAATGATAAACTTGCCATGTTTTATGTCTCCTTTATTCCAATATACATGCAAATCTGTCAGTCTTACTGAAGCCTTTATTCTTCTTCTGATTCAAGGTCCTCGAATATCCTGTTATACAGCATCGTGCACAGATATCCGGGCATTGTCAGTCCGAATATCAGGAAGAACAACGGTGCCGCTCTGTAGAGAAAGACGAGGATCGCGATCCAGATCAGCCAGATTGCTGCCATTCCTACCGATGTCGGCAGATTGCCTATGGCGAGTCTGACTGCGTTCAGGATAGTTCCGCTGACTTTGTTCTCATATCTTGACTGCAGGGCGAACATGTAGACACATGTGACGAAGATCATGACTGCGATGATAGTAATAACGATCATCATCAGTGTGGCTGCTCTGGATCCTGATCCATGCAGCGCCCACAGGTCTACGGCCGTGATGCCGGCAGCTGCCAGCGCCAGCAGTCCTTCGGGAATGCCCTGTCTGAAATTCTCCCTGAAGGACTTCCTGAACATCCTTATTATGTATGATTCATCTCCTCTGTGCAGATGGAGCAGCACATAGTTCATCGCAGTGAGCGCTCCGCCGGCAGTTATCAGAGGCAGGCAGTAGATCAGCGTGATCACATTGAGCATCACCAGGTCAACAAGCCTCGAGAGGAACCTCATTACCGGATTTTCAGAATTAAAGAATTTGTCCATTAGCTATCAATAATCTCTGATCAGATACAACTTAACCCTTAACAGCTCCTGAAGTAACTCCCGCAACGATGTATTTCTGCAGGAAGAGATACAGGATGAGAATCGGCAGCATAGCCAGCAGAAGTGCAGCCATTACCAGACCGATATCTGTGGAATATGTACCATAGAACTGCTGTGTGGCAATTGGAATTGTGTACAGAGCCTTATCTGTCAGCACAAGGCTTGGCAGGAGGTAGTCGTTCCAGAATGCCATAGCATCGATGATAGCAACTGTTGCGATTGTAGGCTTGAGCAGTGGGAAGACGATCTTCCAGAATGTCTGCCATCTTGAGCAGCCATCGATAAGAGCTGCTTCCTCAAGCTCAAGAGGTATATTGGTATGAATTGCTCCGTGGAACATGAATGTAGCCATGGAGACTGAGAATCCCACATGCATGAGTATCAGTGTAATACGATGATTAAGTACACCGAAGATTCCGCCGTATACGGATACCAGAGGTACCATCAGTACCTGGAACGGAATAACCATCGAAGCAACCATCAGTGCGAATACTGCTGCGCACATTTTCCACTTGCCGTTACGTACGATTACGAACGATGTCATAGCGGAAACAAGGATCGTAAGAATGGTTGCGCATACTGTGATAATGAGTGAGTTCTTGAATACGTTGAAGAAGTTCATCTTATTCATAGCTTCAGGGAAGTTCTTCAGCGTAAATCCGTGAGCACCGATAATTGCAAGCGGATCAGTTACGATATCTGCTTTGTCCTTGAATACGTTGATCAGGACCATGATGAATGGCATGATGAAGAACAGGAAGAGCAGAATCAGCACGATCAGCATGATAATATGATTTCTCTTCTTAGCTGCTGCAGCTTTTTCATTCTGAGTCATTATGCTTCTACCTCCCCTCTCTTACCTACCATTACCTGAGTGATACCAATGACTGCGCATACTATGAAGAGTATGAGAGCCTCAGCCTGACCCATACCATAGTTCTTGTATGTGAAGGCTGTGTTATATACGTGCATAGCTGCCATGATGGACTGGCCGAACGGCTCGCCGTTTGTCAATGACAGGTTGACATCATATACTACGAAGCATCTTGTGATGCTCAGGAAGATGCACTGTACGAATGATGAGCGCATCAGAGGAATAGTTACATTACGCATTGCCTGTGAAGGTGTGCATCCGTCGATCATAGCAGCTTCCTTGAGCGAATCAGATACGCTCATGAAACCAGCTACATAAATCAGCATCATGTAACCTGCATACTGCCATACTGAGGCAAATATCAAACAGAACATAGCTCCTGAAGGAGTTGCGAGCAGTGATGTTGCCTGAGCTCCTGTGATTGCAGTTCCTACTGCAACGAATGCTCTGTTGAATACGAATTTCCATACATAACCAAGAACGATACCGCCGATGAGGTTCGGTACGAAGAAGCCTGCACGGAAGAAGTTCTGTCCTTTTACGCCGCTTGTTACAAGGTAAGCCATTGCGAAAGCAAGAACGTTGATAAGTACAACAGCAAATACTGAGTAAATAACAGTTCTGCCCATTGCCAGCCAGTAATCGTGGTCAGCAAATGCAGCTGCATAGTTGGCAAATCCTACGAACGGCTTGTTAGGTGATACTCCGTCCCAGCTGGTGAATGTCAGGTAGATACCATAGATGAACGGAACGATTACGACGGCAGCGAACAGAAAAGTTCCAATGCCGCCAAACATCAGATACTGTTTGACCTTATAGCTTAATGTGTTCCTTTTCATTATTGTCCCCTTATTATTCGTTGATTGTAATAATAATAGTTTATGGTAAGAGGCGGCAAATTAATGCGCGCCTCTTACCTTCATTATTTAGCAATGATTAGTTGTTATCAGATTATACAGTCCGAAGACTAGTTCTGAGTCTTCCAGTACTCCTGAATAGCTGTTGCGAGCTCTTCACGTGTGCACTGGTCGCCGAGGTACTTCTGCATCTCGATACCCATCTTTGAATAGTGGTCATCTGGGAATCCCGGATAATCAGGGAATGTGTTGCCTGCATCGAGGTAAGCCTTAACGTCTCTTCCGATGTCGTTTGTGCACTCAACAGTGTTGCTCTTGAATGGGGATACCATTCCGCATGTTCCGGAAACGAATTCCTTACCTTCGTCAGATGTTGCGAGCCACTCGAGGAATGCCTTAGCAGCTTCCTGGTCAGCCTCTGAAGTGTATTCACTTCCGTCAACATAGAAGAACTTTGATGGGGATCCATCGATCTTTCCTGTGAAGTCGTCTGTCATGTTCAGTGGGAGAGGCATGATGCCTACAGGTCCATTGTAATCATAAGTCAGAAGATCGTTCCACTCCCAGCATCCGCCGAACTGGAATGCATCTGTACCTTCAGACATAGCCTGGTGAACAAGCTCGTCCTCAGCTGTTACAGCGCCAGCCTTGAACATGTTGTACTCCTTGAGTACATCAAACAGATCCATAAGAGCGTTAAACTTCTCGTCCTTGATGAGCTCAACATTGCCAGCCTTCAGGTCAGCAACGAATCCATCAACGTCAGCTCTTTCGTCATAAACCTGTCCAAGGAAGTGAGCAGCGAGTGACCAGTCTGGCTTGAGGATAGCTGTAGGTGATTCCATACCTGCTGCTACCAGCTTGTCGCACATTGCCTTGAAGTCATCCAGAGTCTTGACTGTTGTAGGATCAAATGTCTCGCCAAGAGTCTTCTCGATAGCCTGCTTGTTGTACAGGATACCTCTTGCCTCGAAGCATACTGGGAATCCGAGAACCTTGTTGTCTACGGAGATAGCGTAGTCTGTGTCGCCTACCCAGCTAGCATCTGACAGGTCAGCAGCATACTGAGCACCAAGTGTGTATACGTCCTTGTTGTCTACCATGTTGAGAGTATAAGGAGCCTTGGATGCATACTTAGTAGCAAGGTGAGCAGCTACTGTGTCCTGAGAATAGTAAACTTCAATGTGAACACCAGTCTGCTCTTCATAAGTCTTGCAGAGGTTCTCGAAGTCTTCCTGAATCTCATTCTTTGAGTTGAACAGTGTGATCGATGTGCCGTCTCCAGCGCCGCCGGATGCAGCTTCTTCACCGCCGCCACCGCCGCCGCATGCTGCGAGAGCGAGTACCATTACAGCTGAAAGCATGAGCACCAACAGTTTCTTAATGCTTTTCTTCATTTTTTTCCTCCTAATAAAACATAAGCATTAACCTTTAATCCGACCCCATAGATTGGATGGTTTTACCTTCATCGGTTCTCTTGTAATGAACAGAAGCACCGAATCATGCGGTCCTATGGCATCAGAGAGGTAGCTACAGCTCTCTGATACGATGGTGTCCCCATCGTCCCAATTGAATCGGTATTGAAACGTTCCTGTCCCGAACAGCTCCGCCAGGTCATAGTGGATCTTAAGCGTATGACCTGTAGGATTCAGAACATAGAACAAATTCCAATCAGACAGATGATGTGTGATCACGAGGTCCTCTCCGTCACTTGTCAGGCAAGGCATACCCGCATGTACCCTGCCGGCAGGTCTGATGAACCTGAGAAGGTCTTTGCGGTCCTCAGACAGGAGGTGGACCGGATCGGAAGTAGTAATAATTCCACCGGACAGAGCCTGCAGGAGAGCAATGCTCCTGGTCTCGGCAGCAGTCAGATGGGTGGCAAAATCCCTGAGGATCACAGAGTCAGGGTCATTCTGCCAGAATATGTTATTGAAATAATTGTCATACGGGAGCTCCTGCAGGAGATTAGCAGGGCCGAAGGCTCCTTCAGTCCACTGCGCACCCATGTCCGAAGCTATCCTCATGCCATCCATGTAGCCGATGCATGGCATGAACGGAGCAATGCTCCCGAGCAGATAACTATCCTCGCCTATCGCTGCTCTGATCATGGCGAGAGTATCCCTCATTATTTCAAATGATGTCTTTGTATTGTCGTACCGGACTACATCTGCTGTGTCCTGCATTCCCCAGAGCATGAAATCCGTCTTGAACAAAGTGAAACCCCAACCTCTGTAAGTCTCAAATACTTCTCTGAGATATGCATATGCACCCGGATTGGTCATATCCAGTACATAGTAGTCGTTGTCGGTGTTGCCCCAAATCTTAGGCTCAGTGTAGCTGCGGAACCTGACATAAGGGCTGCCGTCAGGATTTCTGAGAATCCAGTCAGGATGTTCAGCATACAGTTCCGACTGATCGCCTACCATGAACGGGGCGATCCAGATGCCGGCCTTGTGACCTGCATCAGTTATCGATGCAGCGGCTTTGCTGAGTCCTTCCGGATATCTGTGGTTGAATGTCAGCCAGTCCCCTATATGAGGTGTATATCCTGCATCGAGCTGTATATAGCGGAAACCCTGCTGTTCTGTTTCAAGCTCAGCTAAGAATCCATCCAGGATCTGCTGACTCATATTCTCGTAGTGGTAGTACCAGCTGCACCAGTGGAATGCAGGCTCCATGATAGTCCTTGCACCCATCTCTTCAGCAATCTTCTCTGCAGCTCTTTCCATGCAGTCTGTTACATCAGTCCCTGCAACAATGTGGATATCAGGAAGAGTAGTCCTTCCTTCGGCTGTACATTCAAGATTGATGCCTGCTGTAAATCTGATCCTGTCTGAGTAAAGACCATGTTCACTTACGGCTGCAAACTGTGCTGAAAATCTGCGCTGATCAGTTGTGAAAACTGCAGCAGCAGAGGATTCTCCGCACACTCCTATGATCCCGTGAGATCTTCTGTCAGTTCCATCGATCAGATAATAGCCTGAAGGTCCTTCCATTCCGAAGCCCTGAATGTACACATGATCGGCATTGCATAATGTGGCTGCGCCGATTGGCTCTATATCATGTACATGATCAAAGCCTTCAAATAAAGATGATATGACAAGCTCTTCAGATGATGCCCTGAACGCAAGTGTCACACTGCCCTCTCCGGTCTTATATGTTATCTGACTATTATCCTGTATAACAGAAACAGGCAGGACAGATCGCTCATTCACATATGGAATTATCCCCGATATAGTGATCCCGCCAATCGCAAGATCTATAGTTCCATTACTGTGAATTACATACTTATAATCAAGCATTTCCCTCTTACTGTTCTACCTGTTAATAATTACTATGCGCTTGTGTATTCTATCAGTTATTCCTATGTATTAATATGTTTATTTAAATGGAGCAGACAGATATGAATCAAATTCTATTAATTTGTCCCATATATACACACTGTCCATAAGTCAGTTTGTATAGTCTGCACCATGTGCCATTGTATTAATTTGTCCCATATATGCACACTGCCCAAAAGTCAGTTTGTATAGTCTGCATCATGTGCCATTGTATCAATTACCTATATTCATGTCAATTTGAAATGAACAAACATACATGTATACGATGTACTACATTTTGTCCAAAAATATCCTTATTGCATCAAGGACCTGATCAAGATGGTAGTTGTAGCAATGATCATCCCCTTCGATGATCACAAGCTCTGCGTTCTCGTATTTTGCTGCAGCCTCCTCTGAGTATCTGACAGGTATAGCCTCATCCTCAGTACCATGTACAATGAGTACAGGTCCCTTATATTGGCTGATCGCCCAGTCAAGATCAAGCATCTGCGCAGCTCTGATATAATTGCCGCTGACCTTCATCTCCGGATTGACATTGATCTCCACTGGTATGTGGCTCGGGTCAAACTGTAGTCTGAAATGATTTCCGGAGCGTGAGCCTTCTGTCAGCATCGTAGCTGGTGAAAGCGGGAGTGCAGCTTTGAACACATCCGGTTCCATACCGGCAATCATCATTGTTGTCACACCACCCTGCGAATGTCCGCAAACATACAGGTCGGTAACGAAATCGAGAGACTTGGCATAATCTGTGACTGTCATTGCATTATTCAACCATTTGAAGAGATTGTGATTCCTGAACTCGCCGTCACTTTGCCCGTGTCCGTACATCTCAACTCTGAGTGTAGCAAAACCCATCTCATTCATCAGAGCTGCAATAGCTGTGATGTGGCGTTCCTCCATATGACCTGTCAGGCCATGTATAACTATCACGAGAGGACATTTATCACCTTCATGGTACTCAGCCGGCATATCCAGCTTGGAATGCAGTCTGATCCCATCATCCTGAATATAGAATTCTTTCATAGCATTCTCCCCTTCTTCTTACTAATAATTACGTTCAATATCTTACAGCATTCTTTTTTTGCAGGCAATCGCTTGAAGTAATGATTATGCTATTTTATATTAAATGCAGATCATAATATCAGAGTAAAGGAGACATGAGATGGGATTTCCTAAAGATTTTCTGTGGGGCGCTGCGAGCGCAGCATATCAGATAGAAGGCGCATATAACGAGGATGGCAAAGGGCTCAGCATATGGGACGCTCTTTCAGATGGACATGTTATGCATGGTGATTCAGGCAAGGTAGCTTGTGACCATTATCATAGATATAAAGAAGACGTTGCACTCATGAAGGAGCTTGGCCTCAAGGCATACAGATTCTCTGTCAGCTGGCCGCGCGTGATTCCTGAGCAGGGCGTCGTAAATGAGAAGGGACTTCAGTTCTATAAGGATCTTGTCAAAGAACTGACAGAAGCCGGCATCAGACCACTTTGCACGCTGTATCACTGGGATCTTCCTATGTGGGCATATGAAAAGGGAGGCTGGTACTGGGAAGGCATCAGCGACCAGTTCGCGGAATATACCAAGGTCGTTGTCGAGGCTCTTTCAGACAAAGTCGCAGACTGGATGACTTTCAATGAGCCGACATCTTTCATCGGGGCTGGATATATTGATGGAGTTCATGCTCCTTTCGAGTGCATTACGAAAGGCTCTGAGGACGAATTCATGAAGATTTCTCAGCTGACAAGGAATATCCTCCTGAGTCATGGCAAAGCGGTTACTGTAATACGGGAAAATGCTGCCCTTGCTCCACACATTGGTGTAGCAACAGACAGCACTCTTTTCATGCCTGATTCAGAGAACGACGCAGACATACAGTCAGCCAGAGAGAAGACTTTTGCGGATGATGTTGAAGTCCACTACCTGAACTGGTGGCTTGACCCGATCATCAGGGGCACATGCCATCCAAGTCTTAAAGCTGTCATGCGTGAAGGCGATATTGAAATAATTCACCAGCCTCTGGATTTCATTGGCTGGAACTGCTATCTCTCGAGCAATTTCAACGATGGACCTGACGGCAAACCATACAGACCATGCACAGGTATCGCACGTACCGCAATGGGCTGGCCAGTCACCCCTGACGCCCTTTACTGGGGAGTCAGATTCATATATGACAGATACCAGCTCCCGGTCATGATAACCGAGAACGGTATCGCCATAGTTGATTTCCTGATGGATGACGGCTGCGTTCATGACCCTCAGCGGATCCAGTTCCTCAAATGGTATCTGAGAGGGCTCAGAAGGGCCGCAGACGAGGGATATCCTGTGCTTGGATATATGTTATGGTCAATCTTTGATAATTTCGAATGGGCTCTCGGTTATGAGAAGCGATTCGGTATCATCTATCTTGATTATGCTACTCAGAAGCGTATCCCTAAGGATTCTGCTTACTGGTATTCGGAAGTTATCCGCTCTAATGGTGAGAATCTATAGAATCACCTTAGATACCGAGCACTCATACGGTGAATACCTGCCGGCTGCAGATTTGCGTCCAAGGCTGGCAAGAGAAGGGTTCTCGCATTCAAACGGCAGGGAGATCTCGCTGTCCTTCTCAAAATTGCAGACGACTGCCCATTTCTCATCGCCGAGTGTACGTGTATAGACAAAGTAATCATCCTCAGGCTTAGAGACTACTTCGAAATCGCCGTCAAGGAAGGCTGCACTCCCTGTTCTCAGCCTGAGGAGCTCCTGATAGAATCTGAAGACAGACCTGTCAGCAGCTAAATCATTCCTGACATTTACTTCCTGATAGCGGGAGTGAGGCACAAGCCATGGCTTGCCAGTTGTGAATCCACATCCCTCACTTCCGTCCCATGCCATCGGATGGCGAGGGTTATCCCTGCTGCCGAAGTTTGCTTTCCCGATGGCTTCTTCCTCACTCATGACTCTGATGAACTCGTTATAGTTATTGATGGTTTCGACATCATCAAAGCTGCTGATATCATCAAAATGAGCTGCCGGCATGCCTATTTCCTGACCCTGATAGATGAACGGAACACCCTTCAGAAGGTACATCAAAGTCGCCACGCATGTCGCCGACTCATATCTCAGCTCCTTATCATCAGCTATCCTGGATATGAACTGCGGCTGGTCATGATTGTCTGTGAACAGGCTGTGCAGGAGATCGTGACTGGCTGTTTCATTCTGCCAGTAGATCATCTTGTCCCTGAGAGACTTCAATGTATCTTCCTTAGGCGTGAATTTATTGGCTCTGCCGCATTCAAGATGATCGAACAGGAAGAGTGTGCTCAGCTCATTTCTATCCTCGCTGCAGTGAAGAATCGTCTCATTGACATCCTCGACCAGACTCTCTCCAACAGTGAATAAATGTGCTGTCTTCTCCCTTCCGAACAGTGCGCGGATATGCTCATGAAGTGTAGGACCGAATGCATTGACTCCTTTTTCAAAATCTTTGGAGATCTGGTCTATGACGTCGATACGGAATCCGTCAACGCCCTTATCCACCCAGAAATCAACGACATCCTGCATAGCTTTGACCACCTCAGGATTCTCCCAGTTGAGATCCGCCTGGCTCACAACAAACGAATGCAGGTAGTACTGACCGCGCATATCATCATATTCCCAGGCGCTTCCTCTGAAGGCAGACTCCCAGTCATTAGGCTTCTCATCGAACCAGTAATAGAAATCACTGTACGGGTTGTCCTTGCCCTTGCGTGATTCCTGGAACCATCTGTGTGAAGTCGATGTGTGATTCGGCACAAGATCAAGGATCAGCTTCATTCCACGCGCATGCATCTCGCTGATCAGGTCATCCATATCAGCCATCGTTCCGAACTCGTCCATGATGTCCTTGTAGTCCGAAATGTCATATCCATTATCATCATTAGGGCTCTTGAAGCACGGGCAAAGCCATATAGCATTGGCTCCGAGGTCTTTGATGTAATCGAGCTTGCTGATTATTCCTCTCAGATCACCGATGCCGTCCCCATTGCTGTCCATGAAGCTCCTCGGATATATCTGGTATATCACCCATCTTGTAAAATCACTGTACTTGCTGCAAAGCATTTAGTCCCTCCTGAATAATAATATTAGTAAAAAGAGCGCGACATAATCGCGCCCTTATTAGTTGCAAATCAGCCCTCCTTGTTGCTTAGCGGTAATGCAATAAGGGATCTTCCCATCAGTGCTCCGCACAGATGGGCCCCTCCTTGTTGCTTAGCCTGGTGGCCACTGCATTGCTCTCTTGCCGAGGATGTGGATATGCAGGTGCTTGACGGTCTGCTGTCCGTCTTCTCCTGTATTGATGACACATCTGTATCCGTTCTCAAGACCTTCCTGTGCGCATACTTCCTTGATCTTGAGCATCATGTGAGCCATAAGCTCTGCGTGCTCTTCTGTAAGATCATCAAGGGAAGCAACATGGATCTTAGGAACCATCAGCATATGAACTGGAGCCTGAGGAGCTGCATCGCGGAATACTGCGATCATATCATCCTCATAAACCATATCTGTAGGAATCTTTCCATTGGCCAGCATGCAGAAAATGCAATCATCCATAATAGCGGTCTCCTTTCCCGGCATCAGTATGCCGATTTATTCATTTGATATGATTTTACTCGTGTCAGCTCGGGGCTGTCAATCTCCTCTAATTGAGCTTAGCGATGCATCCTTCCTTGTAAATGTCTGTCAGCTGCACATCCACAAACATGCCTGGTTCCAGCCTGCCCTCAGGGTCCGGGATATACACTTTGATGTAGTTGTCCGTGTATCCTGTCATGTATCCGTCCTGGATCTCTTCGGTCAGCACCTTGTGCATTCTGCCAAAGTTCTTCCTCCGGAACTCTTCGGAAGTGCGTATGGCTTCCGTCTCGAGTCTGTCTGATCTCTCATTCTTGAGCTCTCCTGAGACCACATCCGGAAGCTTCTCCCCGACAGTTCCCTTGCGCGGAGAATATCTGAAGACATGAACTTTGCCGAATTCAGATTTACGGACGATGTCCAGTGTATCCTCGAAGTCGGCCTCATCCTCGCCCGGGAAGCCAACTATGATATCTGTTGTTATGCCATACAGCGGGTCGAACTCGCGGATCGCTTTGACTATATCGAGGTACTCATCTCTTGTATAGTGTCTGTTCATTGAGCGCAGGATCTTGTCGCTGCCATTCTGGACTGACAAGTGCAGATGGTGACAAAGCCTGCGGTGTCTGATGATCTTCTCTACATGATCTTTGTCGACGACTGTCGGCTCAAGTGAACTCAGCCTGATCCTGAAGTCATCGCCTTCAGGCATTGCTATCGCATCAAGTCTTGCGAGAATAGCCTCCATCGGTGTGAGACCCTCGCGTCTCTCCTCGTCTGTGAGATTGATGTCAAAGCCTTCTTCTGTGCCGTATAGGGCTGTGTTGATTCCTGTCAGAACGATCTCTCTGACGCCCGAATCAAGAAGCATCTGTGTTTCGCTTACTATCTCCTCGGGCATCCTGCTTCTTACCGGTCCTCTTGCGAAAGGGATCAGGCAGTATGAGCAGAATCTGTCGCAGCCTTCCTGTATCTTGATATATGCTCTGGTCATGCCCGGCTCGCTCGAAGCTACCATGCCCATGTTCTCATATTCTGTAAGCTCATTGCGCGGCATGACAAGTTTGTCTGTCTGCGCCTCTGTGCTGCCTGTCCCGGCAAGCTTTGCGAAGACCATATCGCAAATCCTGGACTTGAGTCCATTGCCGATAACCATATCGACTTCCGGCAAAGATGCGACCTCATCTGGCTCTACCTGCGCATAACAGCCTGTTACAACAATAAGAGCATCAGGATTCACCCTCTTGACTCTTCTGATATATTGTCTCGACTTCCTGTCCGCAATATTGGTAACAGTGCATGTATTGATTATATATACATCAGCCGGATCTTCCTCCCCGACCGAAACGGCTCCACGAGAAACGAAGGCCTCTCTGATGGCCTCCGTTTCGTAATGATTTACTTTGCAGCCCAGTGTATGAAAAGCTACTCTCATAGTATTCTAAGTATCCTCTAATTGAAAAAAGTGTGTGCTCCCTGTGTTCAGAAATTCATCAATTGAGTCTACCATTCATCAAGTCACCGGTCAACATTATGCAATAGCTTCATCTCTGGACTGATCCTTGGATTCCTCAGGCTTAGCCGCTGACTGGCGTCCCGGCACAAGCTTGAACTTCTTTGCCAGATGAACCGCGAGATTGTATGCTTCCTTCTCAAGGAGTGTGATACCCTTGCTCATTCTCTCGTGGTTGGCATCCCATTCTCTGATGTCGTACTTTGGCTGGCCGCCATTCCACGAAACAATATTCACCTCCTTGTTCCATCCATTGGCCTGTGTCTCAATAACACCGATCCTCTCAATGATATTGAATTCCACCTCGCCATTCTGTCTGCCGTTATTAATATTTGCCATCATTCCCTCCTGTTCCGCTGCAGCTATATATAAAGCGTAGATAAAGAAAAGTAGATTAAAATGATCTGCAGCATTTGATGTTCCCATATACTACACTCATTTCAAAAAACTGTCGAACAAAGAAGTCACGAAATCCGACATAAACGTCACGACACAAAAAATAAATCAAAAAGAACAAAGCAGTACATTATTACACGAAAAAAGAGCGCCGCAAAAGCAACGCTCTTCTCTGTTCATTGATTCGTATAATTGCTAGTTGCAATTACTCGATGATCTCTGTAACAACGCCGGAACCTACTGTTCTTCCGCCTTCTCTGATAGCGAATCTCAGTCCTTCTTCGATAGCGATCGGTGTGATCAGCTCGATCTCCATTACTACGTTGTCTCCAGGCATGCACATCTCTGTGCCTTCTGGAAGGTGAAGATCACCTGTTACGTCAGTTGTTCTGAAATAGAACTGTGGTCTGTAGCCGTTGAAGAATGGGGTGTGTCTTCCGCCTTCTTCCTTCTTCAGTACGTATACCTGACCCTTGAACTTTGTGTGTGGGTGGATTGTACCTGGCTTTGCAAGAACCTGTCCTCTTTCGATCTCTGTTCTCTGTACGCCTCTGAGGAGTGCTCCGATGTTGTCGCCTGTCTCTGCCTGGTCGAGTGTCTTCTTGAACATCTCTACGCCTGTGACAACAACTGTTCTCTTCTCGTCTGTCAGTCCTACGATCTCTACAGAGTCGCCAACCTTCAGCATTCCTCTCTCTACTCTTCCTGTTGCTACTGTTCCACGGCCTGTGATTGAGAATACGTCCTCTACTGGCATCAGGAACGGCTGGTCATTTGCTCTCTCTGGTTCAGGAATGTAGTCGTCTACTGCCTGCATCAGCTCTACTACTGCGTCTGCCCACTCACCTGTTGGGTCCTCAAGTGCCTTGAGTGCGGATCCTCTGATGATCGGTGTGTCATCGCCAGGGAAGTCATACTCGTCGAGAAGTTCTCTTACTTCCATCTCTACGAGGTCGAGGAGCTCCTCGTCGTCTACCATGTCACACTTGTTCAGGAATACGATGATGTAAGGTACTCCTACCTGTCTTGACAGAAGAATGTGCTCTCTTGTCTGTGGCATTGGGCCGTCTGTTGCTGCTACTACCAGGATAGCTCCGTCCATCTGAGCTGCTCCTGTGATCATGTTCTTTACATAGTCTGCGTGTCCCGGGCAGTCTACGTGAGCGTAGTGTCTGTTAGGTGTCTCATACTCAACGTGTGCTGTTGAGATTGTGATTCCTCTTGCCTTCTCTTCTGGAGCCTTGTCGATCTGATCGAATGCTACGTCTCCGCCGAGTCCATACTTTCTGTTAAGTACGGATGTGATTGCTGCTGTAAGAGTTGTCTTGCCGTGGTCAACGTGTCCGATTGTTCCGATGTTGATATGCGGCTTGGTTCTCTCGTA
>JAFWHB010000001.1 GCA_017512145.1 Mogibacterium sp.
ATCAGCAAAGCTTGATACGATCGTACTCAATGAGGGTCTTGAAACAGTCAAGCAGTATGCGTTCGACAACTGCAAGGCTCAGACAGTAGTTCTTCCTACAACTGTCACAACACTTCACAAGAACGCATTCCGCGCTCAGACAGCAAGAGACAAGGTCAAGGTAGTCACAGAGCTCGCACTCGCAGATCTTCCTGCAGGAGTTGCACAGACAAGTGATCACCATGTAATCGAGAACGTAGCAGATTTCGCAAACGAAGTAGCTGAGCAGATCGAAGCACTTCCTTCACAGGTAACTGCAGAGGATAAGGAAGCTGTTCAGGCTGCAAGAGCTGCATATGACAATCTTGTAAAGGCAAACGGAGCTGACCTCATTTCCGATGCAGATGTTGCTAAGCTCGAAGCAGCAGAGGCAAGAATAGACAACATCGAAGCTCAGGAAGCACAGAAGGCTGCAGAAGAAGCTCAGAAGAAGGCTGAAGAAGCACAGGCTGCTGCAGAAGAGGCTCAGAAGAAGGCTGAAGAAGCACAGAAGGCCGCTGAAGAAGCTCAGAAGGCTGCCGCTGAAGACAAGATAGCTGCTGAAGAAGCACAGAAGCTTGCAGAAGAGGCTCAGAAAGCATCCGAAGAAGCACAGAAGCTCGCAGAAGAGGCTCAGAAAGCATCCGAAGAAGCACAGAAGCTTGCAGAAGAGGCTCAGAAGGCATCTGAAGCATCTGAGAAGGCATCCGCAGAGAACAAGGCTGCCGCTGAAGCAGCGCTTGCTAAGGCAGTAACAGCACAGGCTGCTGCTGAGGCTGCAAAGGCTGAAACACAGCAGATGCTGCTCGAAGCCAAGTACACACCTGACAAGGTCAAGATCAAGAAGGTCGTAAGAGGCAAGAAGAGAGCTAAGATCAGCTGGAAGAGAGTCAAGAAGAACACTAAGGGCTACGAGATCAGAATCATCAACAAGAAGACTGGCGAAGTAGTCAAGACTGTTAAGGTTAAGCAGGCTAAGAAGAACACCATCAAGAAGACTGTCAAGAAGCTCAAGAAGGGCAAATACAAAGTCCAGGTAAGAGCATACAATCAGGCAGTAGGACAGACATTCTATGGTAAGTGGTCCAAGGCCAAGACCGTAAAGATCAAGAAATAAGCAGTTCCTGATACTGCAAAGACAGGGATGCCGCAATGTTGCGGCATCCCTATTTTCTTGTGATGATCACATTGTGATGTTATAATAAGCTATTAAACTATGTGTGAGGACAAGATGGACAGCAAGAGCAGAGTTATCCTGGAACTTCTGGGAGAGATCCACCAGATATGCAAGAAGAATGACATCCTGTATTATCCGGATGATACCGATGATTATCCTTACTCCATGACGATCATGATGGACGCTAAGGGTCTTCTCAAATTCCTTGAAGTTTACGACGGGGATACAGAACATAGAGTTCTCGAGTGGAAGGGCAATAACAACCGTATATCCGGCGATGTCGTGAGATACGTCAACACAGACACTTTGTCGGTGATGCCCGGAAGACTTGCAAGAGAGCTCTATCTTGGCATGTTCGTAACTATCAGGACGACAGGACTCTCGGGGAGCCTGTGGAGATTCGTCGACAGAGGACGCAATCACTTTGGCTTTGCCGGAACTGAGCGGCGTTCTGCTGCGATGAACAAGATCGCTGCCGGAGTGCAGAAGTCCATGATCAGGAAGACCAAGGGCGAGATCAAGAAGAAGAGCGTAACGGAGATCACCTATGATGGGATCAGCCTGTATGCCAAGAAGGACTCGCTGCTTGCACGTAATCCTGAGGCAGGCCTTAACAAGCTCATCATCAGGAGACCTAACGACGATGAATTCATCTGTGATGAGACCATGTCCTACAGAGAATTCGATTTCTCGGAGGAGAGGAAGGTCCTCGCGTCTTTCGAGCGCGAGATCAGCGTAGCGAGGCTCAAGAGGAACAGGGGCGAAGAGAAGAGACTCGAGTGCGTATACGTATCACTCGCAAGTCACTGCAGATATACCCTGGCAACAGACCTCCTGAGCAAGTACAGCTATGAAGAGATAATAAATGGCGCCGGTGAGGCTCCGATCAAGGGCATCCTCAAGAGATACCTCTCGCAGGCTGCCAAGATCAGGGACAATGGAGGCTCCGCATACATAGGAGACGAATTCACAGCAGTTATCAACAAGCTCTTCCCTAAGGTCAACACAGACGAGCTCTACAAGAATACGCCGGATGTCTACTATGAAGGCATCAAGGTCTACGACTGGAAGGGCGATCTTATCGCAACATACGGAGGAAGGAAATGAGCACCAAGCTACAGGGCATACTCGTTCAGCTCCTCCGCGAGATAGACGAGATCTGCCGCAAGAATGATATAAGATATTACCTCTGGGGAGGCACCTGCATCGGACAGCTCCGCCACGGAGGCTTCATCCCATGGGATGATGACATAGACATAGTAATGCCTCGCAAGGACTACGAGAAGTTCGAGGCTATCATAGATGACTGCATGCCTGAGGGAAGAGACCTCGTAAGTGTCGGAAGATACAGCACTTACACCAATCCGATCCCTCGCTACATGGATCTCACCACGACTGCTCTGAGGAGGGGCAGACTCGGTGACGGCACTGTATGCGGCGAGTGCATCGAGATCTTCATACTCGACCCGATGCCAAGAGACAAGGCAGCGCAGGACGAATGGAAGAAGCTTCTATATGTATACTGCGAAGTTCTCTGTACAGGCTGGGTACAGGCCAAGAGAAGACTCCGCAAGGACTTCATAGATATCGGGCTTTACCGCAAGTACCGCAAAGAGCAGAGCAGCAAGGGCCGCGAGGCTGTACTTGCTGAGCTTGAGGGCATGTTGTTTAATATCGATGAAGAGGATTCAGACACATACTGCCTGAGGTGGATGCCGAGAGGTCTCTACGAGATCCCTATCAGATGCTATGGCACACCTAAGGATGTAATATACGAGGGCATGCATGTCCTCGGACCGGAGAGACCTGCAGAGATGCTCCAGCTGTATATCGGCTATTCCTGGAGGAATCTCCTTCCGCCGGATGCAAGAGAGCCTCACAAGACCAAGATCAACCACGGTCTTGCAGCAGGTAACTGCGAGAGAGAATTCTGGCAGGTCATGAGCAATGCCGAGATGGCAGACATCCTGCAGAAGTGCAAAGACCTCAGCATGGATTACTATGAGATCAGGCACAATCACTTTGTCGACAGGACCAGGCCGTCGGTCAAGTATGTCCAGACCAAGACTGCCAAGCTCGCCGGCGAATGCGGAATTGAGCGGATGAGATCCGACAACAAGCTGGCTCTCAAGGTCCTCGACGAATACATAAGAATGCAGAGGAGCGCCCTCTTCAGATACAACGACATTGTTATCCCGATGGATGACGAGCTTGTCGACATCGCAGTCAGGGCACTGTTCGAAGAGGCGAGAGTTCCGCATGCATTTGACATCCTACATACAAGGAACAAGGGCGGCGCTGTCCTGACAGAGCTGCAGCAGCATTACTACAGAGCAGCCAAGGACTTCCTCAAGATGTCTGTGCATCTTGACGAGGGAGAATATGAAGAGGCTGAGAATATCGCCAAGGCATACGATGAGGTGTTCCCGGGCCACAGATGGCTTCAAAGATGCAGGGTGCGCATAGCGCATGATCTGGCAAAGTCACAGGAAGACTGGGCAAATCTCAGAGATCTCGCGGCTGCAGGGCTCGAGGCATATCCGGACGACGACATGCTCCAGAAGAGATATGCAGATGCTCTCTGGGAGACTGGCGAACACGATAAGGCCGATGAGATATATCACAAGGTAGCAAGGAAGTCTATCAACGGACTTCTGCTGCGCGAAATGAAAGAACACGGAATAGAGGAGGCTGCACTCAAGCTTGACGCTAAGGTGTGGGAATTCGACAACTAATGGAAACAATAAGACTGATAATAGATGAACACAAGCTTCTCGGTCATCAGCTGTACAAGCTGGCCAAGTCCGACCTCGAGAAGAAATACAGAGGCGCAGCTCTCGGATGGTCCTGGGCGCTGGTCAAGCCAATGATCAGGATCTTCGTATTCTGGTTTGCGTTCACCGTAGGTATGAGAGGCGGCAAGCCGGTAGAGGGCTACCCATGGATCCTCTGGCTGATCGCAGGCTTCCTGCCATGGTTCTACATGCAGGACATGCTGACAGGCGGCGCAGGATGTATCAGGAAGTACAAGCATCTTGTAACCAAGATGAAGTTCCCGGTATCGACGATCCCGACCTTTGAGAGTATCGCGAATATGTACGTGCACTGGGTTCTCCTGGCGATAACAATAGTCATATTCGCCCTTGCAGGACATCTGCCGGATATATATTTCCTGCAGATTCCGTTCTACATGCTGCTGATGTTCATGTTCTTCACGGTATGGGCTCTGTTCTCGGGCCTGCTGGCTGCAATGAGTGTCGACTTCCTCAATCTGGTGAAGTCCTTCACAACAGCCATCTTCTGGCTCTCGGGCATCATGTACAATGTAGATTCCATACACAATCCGACGATCAGGCTGATCCTCAAGTTCAATCCGATCACCGTTATCTGCGGCGGATACAGAAAATGCTTCATATACAAGCAGTGGTTCTGGCAGGATCCGGTTGAGCTTCTTTGCTTCTTCGTTACACTCGTGGTGTTCGTGCTGCTCGCACTCTGGGCATTCAAGAAGCTCCGCAAAGAGATACCGGACGTCCTCTAATCAATATCAGGAGAGAATATTAAACACATGTCAACAGACAAAGAAATCGCGATCAGGTTCGATCACGTAACAAAGGAATACAAGCTATACAAGAATGACAAGGCCAGATTCAGAGGACTGTTCAACAAGAACGTCAAGTACAAGATCAACAGGGCGGTCAACGATCTTTCATTTGTCATCAACAAAGGGGATTCGGTCTCGCTCATCGGCCGTAACGGCGCCGGCAAGTCAACTATCCTCAAGATAATAACCGGCGTAACATATCCGACCAAGGGTGAAGTCGAAGTACACGGCAAGATCAGCGCGCTGCTCGAGCTGAGCGCCGGCTTTGACCAGACCTTCACCGGCAGGCAGAACATCTATCTCAAGTGCGAGCTTCTAGGCTTCACAAGAGAAGAGATCGCCGAGCTCGAGCCGGACATCATTGAATTTGCGGACCTCGGAGACTATATCGACCAGCCGCTGAGATCGTACTCAAGCGGAATGAAGGCAAGACTCGGATTTGCCATCAGCGTCAATGTAAGACCTGACATACTCATCATCGATGAGGCACTTTCCGTAGGTGACCGTAACTTCCGTAAGAAGTGCATCGCCAAGGTAGACGAGATCATGCAGAAGGAAGACGTAACACTTCTGTTCGTTACCCACTCCCTGGAGACAGCCAAGAAGTTCTGCACAAGAGGCATCGTTCTCAACAAGGGAACCAAGCTGTTCGACGGTGGCATTGATGAGGCCATAGAATTCTACGAGGCAAGAGAATAGTGATAATAATCAAGTTGATCAAATCAGTTCTGAATCTGATATATCGCCTGATGTGCCTCGGAGATACTAAGAAGAAGGTCCTCTTCATGAGCAGGCAGAGCAATGAGCCGTCGCTTGATTTCAGGCTTATCAGCGATGAGATCGAGCGTAGCCATCCTGACTACAGGACAGTCATGATGTGCCGCAAGGTCGGCGCAGGGCTTGCGGGCAAAGCATCTTATGCGCTGTATGTCCTCAGGCAGATGAGCCAGATGGCAGGATCGAGAATGGTAGTTCTCGATTCTTATTGTGTTCCCGCAAGCATTCTTAAGCACAGATCACATCAGACCATCGCTCAGATCTGGCATTCCATCGGAACCATGAAGAAGAACAGCTACAGCATCCTCGACGAGCCTGAAGGCCGTTCTTCTAAGATAGCTTATGCACTAGATATGCATAAGAACTACGACATCATTATCTGTGCGGGCGAGGGCTATAGGAACTATCTTGCCGAGAGCTTCAACTATCCGCCAGAGGCTCTGACCATACTTCCGCTCCCGAGGACAGACGTTCTCAGGGATGAAGAGGCGAGAGCCCTGAGGAGGGCCGGGATATTTAAGGCCCATCCGGAGCTTGCGAAGGGCGTGAACATCATCTATGCTCCGACCTTCCGCAAGGGCATGGACGAGCAGGAACCATTCAGGAAGGCTGTTACAGCACTTAAGGCTGCAGCCGCAGAATACGGAGACAAATACAATCTCATCGTCAAGGCGCATCCGCTGTCTGAAGTGGAGTCGGATTATCCTGAATACTCGACCATGGACATGCTGCCGGCAGCTGATTTCTTCATCAGTGATTACAGCTGCGTTATATATGAGGCAGGAGTAATGAAGATACCATTCTTCTTCTATGCATATGATTATGAAGAATATATGTCTAGAAGAAGTGTGTATATAGACTATGCTAATGAGATCCCGGGAGGGATGTATAAGAAGGCGTCGGACCTGCTCGAAGCAATTGACAGCGGCAGATACGATACTAAGGAGATGGAAGCATTCATAGACAAGTATGTCGATCTGCCTGATGGCAGCGCGGCTGAGAAGTTTGTAGAGCTTCTGTTCAGCAAATCGGAGGGCACAAGTGGACACTAAAGCAGTTCTCAGAAATTTAAGGACTAAGGGTATAAGCGAGACCATCAAGATCGCTAAGAATAAGAACAAGAGATTAGAGGCAGAGAGGATAGACAAACTCGCTAACTGCTTCCTTGCTCTGATGGATGAAGGCGTTGCTGCCATCGATAAGGCAGAGAACAAGGAAGAGAGGAAGAAGATCTCTGCTCTTCTCAAGGCTCAGGAGGATATCCTCACAGAGAAGCAGCCTAAGGCAGCCAAGGAATACCGCAAGAGACTCAAGGCAAGGACGATCAAGGAGCAGATCCCTGCGATCTATGCCGAAGAGGCTAAGAAGCCTGTCGAGAACAAGGTCATCTTCATGGAGAACGGCGGATCGCCATCACCTACAAACAAAAAGCTTTCCGAGGTTATCAAGGAGCAGGGCAAGTACAAGGTCGTATATAAGGGCCTGCATGTCCGCAAGGTTTCTGATGCGGAGTACTTCCACAATTCGCTCGGATTCATCAAAGCTCTCGGAACAGCCAAGGTTCTCTTCCTCTCGACAGCTAACGACTTCCTCAGCTATCTCGACATAAGACCGGAGACCAAAGTCATCCAGCTCTGGCATGGAGTCGGCATGTTCAAGAAGGTCGGCTACAGCACTGTAGACAACTCCCACTTCGGTAAGAGCGCTAAGGACAGAGAAGAGTATGATCAGTACCGCAACTACACATATGTAACAGTTGCAGGCGAGGAGCAGATCTGGACCTTCGAGGATGCTTTCAGGATCAGCAGGGATACCGGAACATACAAGGCGATCGGAATCGCCCGCACGGATGTATTCTTCGATGAGGAATACTATAAGGAAGAACTTGAAAAGCTCTACGAGGCTTTCCCGCAGACAAGAGGCAAGAAGCTGGTGCTCTATGCTCCGACCTTCAGAGGCGCAGTTGCCAAGGCTAAGGCTCCTGACCAGCTCGACATCCGCAAGATGGCAGAGGCTCTGTCTGATGAATACGTGCTGCTGATCAAGCACCACGGACTTTGCAAGGAGAAGCCACCGATCCCGGAGGATCTCGAGAATGTCTTTGCCTTTGATATGAACAAAAACAAGGTACTGACAATCGAGGGACTTCTCGGTATCGCAGACATCCTGATAACAGACTACTCTTCAGTAGGATTTGAGTTCGCAATCAGGGAGAAGCCGATCATCTTCTTCGCTTACGACCTCGATGACTATCTCGATCAGAGAGGTATGTACTACGATTACCAGGAGATCACACCGGGACCTATCTGCAAGACAACAGACGAGATCACGGACTTTATCACTAATATAGATGAGAGATTTGACCTTGAAGAGGTCAGAGCTTTCAGGCAGAAATACGTCGGAGCATGCGACGGACACGCTATTGAGAGAACTATAGCCCTGATGGAGGAATAATATCTATGAAGGGAACATTTGTAACAGACCATACGACTGATGATTATCAGGTGACTGAGCTGTGGTGGGAGAGAATATTCCTGCACTTCACTGTTGAGACAACAAGAGATGAGAATGTCACTTTCGGTCTCCGTAACTTCAACCGTAAGAGAAGAAGACCTAAGAGAGGCGAGAGATCGAGCCAGATCATCGACATGCCTATCTTCCAGGAGATCCCTATCAAGCCGGAGAAGGTCATCAAGGAGAACGGCAAGTGCCGCTACGAATTTGTCATCAATATCACTGCGGTCAAGGGAACATCCTTCCTCGACAATGGTAAGTGGCAGGTACAGGCCAATGTACCTGGCGAGGAGCCTTTCACATGCTCTGTAGCATATGATCTTGCTTATCAGCTCGATGACAAGTCCCGTATCTTCAAGTACGACGACGGTAAGTATTCGTATGATATGTCCTTCAACACCTACTCAGTTGACGGCAAGACACTGAGCCTTATGATCAGCTCCCACTTCATGATCGAGAACAAGACATGGAACAGGAGAAGATACGTCCAGGAGGCACTGACCTTCAGGGGCAAATTCGACAGAATCCACATGTATGCAGCCATCACGATGATGAGAGCATATTACGGAGTCGTAGAGAAACTGTCTCCTAAGCATGGCGACAAGATCATGTTCATGACCGAGACAAGACCTTACCTCTGGGGCAACCTCAAATACATCGATGACAGGATCAAGGCAAGAGGCCTCGACAAGGACTTCAATATCACATATTCACTCCGTGACGCTGTAGGAACTCACAAGAGCGCACTTAGCTGGGCGAATATGATCACCAAGATCGCAAAGCAGGACTTCATCTTCGTTGATGACTATGTTCCTGTATTCGGATTCATCAATCTCGCTGACCGCACCAAGCTGATCCAGGTATGGCACGCGGGCGAGGGCTTCAAGGCCGTAGGTTACTGCAGATTCGGCAAAGCCGGAACTCCGTATCCTGTAGGCTCCTGCCACAAGCAGTACGACTATGCGATCACAGGTTCTGAGAGACTCGTTCATGTATACAGCGAGGTATTCGGACTTCCTGAGGAGAACTTCCTCCCTGTAGGAATGGCAAGACTTGACGGCTTCCTCGATCCGGACAAGATCGCCGAGTTCAAGAAGAACTTCTATGCTGAGCATCCTGAGCTCGAGGGCAAGAAGATCATCCTCTTCGCTCCGACCTACAGAGGAACAGGACAGAAGGTCGCATTCTTCGACTATGACAAGCTCGATCTTAAGCAGATCTATGACTTCTGCGGCGATGAGTATGTCTGGGTTTACAAGATGCATCCGTTTGTCATTGATAAGCCACCTATTCCTAAGGAATATCAGGACAGGATCATAGACCTCTCATCTTATGAGAACATCAACGATCTCTACTATATTACAGAGATTCTGATCACTGACTATTCATCGGCATACTATGAATTCGCTCTGATGGACAAGCCGGTCCTCTTCTTCACATATGACAGAGAGAGCTATGAGCTGACAAGAGGCGTCCACAAGTCAGTCAAAGACGATGCTCCGGGCAAAGTCTGCGACACCTTCGAGGAACTGATGGATGCACTTAAGAATAAGGATTACGATTTCGAGAAGACTGCAAAGTTCCGCGAGGAGAACTTCAGCAACTACGACGGAAAGGCAGCAGACAAGATCATCGATACGATACTTCTGCACAAGTAACAGGAGGTAAATCATGAGCAAGAATCTGGCTATCATATTTGCCGGCGGCAGCGGTGTCCGCATGGGCGCAGGCAAGCCAAAGCAGTTCCTGGAGATCGACGGAAGGCCTATCATCATTCATACTCTGGACATCTTCGAGGACCATCCTGCAATAGATGAGATATACATTGCCTGCAAGGCTGACTATATCAGCAAGCTCAGGAAGTTAGTCAGGAGATATGACATCACCAAGGTCAAGGACATAGTTCCGGGAGGCACTACAGCTCTTGGCTCTGCATACAATGCACTTCAGGCTGCTAAGAAGAATAATGAAGACGATGCCATCGTTCTTATCCATGACGGAGTAAGACCATGTATCACAAATGATCTCATCAACGAGGTAATCGCTGAGACCAAGGCGAAGGGAGCCGCAGTCACATGCACTCCTATGTTCGAGACACCGGTCCTCAGCAAGGAAGGCATCGTTGTAGAAGAGTCTCCTAAGAGAGCATGGTGCTACACAGCCCAGGCTCCGCAGAGCTTCAGACTCGGAGACATCCTCGGAGCTCATGAAGAGATAAGGAAGGACAATCCGGAATATACAGATATCGTCGACAGCTGCACACTTATGCGCAAGCTCGGAAGAGATGTAGCCATAGTAAAAGGCCCCCGCAGTAATATCAAAGTTACTACTCCGGAAGACCTCTACATTTTCAAGGCTATGCTCGAGTACAAGAGAACCAAGGATACCTTCGGTGTCACAGGCGAATAAGCCGAGGCGCCCCGGCTATCTGTTCTCAGTTATCTCATAATTGGATATCATGCGGCCAACGCCTTCGGCTACGGATACTTTAGGTGTCCAGCCGAGGGCTCTTATTTTGCTGTCATCAAGGCCGATGAATTTGGCAGGATTGTAGCTTGCCGCCTGCGACTGGTCGATGTTCATGACGAGCTTGAGACCCTTCTCAGGTCTGCATGCGATGAAGGCCTCTGCAAGCTGGCGGATCGAGATGATGCTGCCGGAGTCTGCGATGTTGTAAGCCATGTCATCACCCTTGAGAAGCACATAGAAGATGCCGGAAACCGCATCAGCTACGTATGTGTATGCTCTCTGAGATGAGCCATCGCTGTTCATGACGATGTCCTCGCCGCGGAATACGTTGGCGGCAAAGTCAGCCTGGACTCTTCCGTCATTAAGTGCAAGTCCCGGGCCGTAGATATGAGCAAATCTAGGCAGCTTGCAGTCGATGCCGTACTGCGCCCTGAAGGATGTGCAGATGGTCTCTGCAGCGCGCTTTCCCTCGGAGTAGCATGACCTCGGGTTGAGACAGTCGATATAACCATAGTCGGTCTCGCTGATACGCTCGGTTCCTGCAGGTACCTGGCCGTAAACTTCGGATGAAGACATGAGGACAAAGCCTTTGCTCTTCTTCTCTACTGCGAGATCGAGGAGGTTGAAGGTGCCCATCAGATTAGCGCGGATGGTTGATGTCGGTGCAGCCTTGTGCTCTCTTGGTCTTGCAGCACTGCCTCCGTGGAAGATGTAGTCAACGGGTCCGTCATAGCATACAGGGATGCTTACATCCTGAACGATCAGCTCGATGTCATCTCTCTCAAGAAGCGTGCCGAAAATGCCGCGGGCCTTCTGCTCATTCCTGACAAGAGCAAGAATCCTGATGCCCATATCCATGCTGTCATTGAGTCCGAGCATGGTGTAGAGGACGTAGGACGGAATCATGCCGCTGGCGCCTGTAATGAGAACAGTAGTGCCACGGAATCTCTCCCATGGAAGATCTTCGGAGATAATTCTCTCAACATCCTCTGTGATTATAGAATTTTCAAATTTGTCGATTTTCATCACAATAACCTCACATTAAAATTGCATTCTTATTATAGCATGAAATTGTCATTCACTGTTATCTGTGATACAATACATCCGATTATGGCTTTGATTAATATAGGCGGACTATCCGCTGCTATGAGTATATAAGGACACGCAATAATGGACAAAGGTTACTACAAAGTAGAACTTAACAGAAAACCAAGACAGGTCATCATCAAGACACCGGCAGAGCATACCAAGGCCAAGGCTGATTACTTTGGCGACGAGCTCGGCAAGTCGTATACAAGAGTAGAGGGAAGCCTTCGCCGCAACAGACGCAAGGTTGCTCTCATTGCAGGCGCTGCATCGATTCTTATCGCAGTAGGCGGTATCACTGCAGCAGCTATTGCAACATCTCTTCCTTATACTGTCAAGATCGGCGGCGAGAAGGTCGTTACGGTCAATGGCAAGAATGAGGCAGAGGCTGTAGTGCTCGGAGTAGTCAAGGACTTTGCACCGGAGGGCGCTAAGGTCAAGGCGGTAACCTCAACAGATGCGATCAAGGTCGAGGCAGCAGATATGAGCGACAAGGAAGATGCTGTAGTAGTCGACGACGCTATTGCAACTGTCAAGGATGCTCTCGCAGCTGAACCTGAAGAGGCACAGGTAACAGTTGTCAGCACAGGCAAGGAGATCGAGGAATTCACACCTGAGACCGTCTATATCCAGGATGATACGATGCTTGCAGGTGAGGCGGTAGTAGAGACGGAGGCCAAGGCCGGCAGTGCTGAGGTCTCATACAGATACACTTCGGTTAATGGCGAGGTCACCAATAAGGATGAGCTTGCCAGGACCGTTCTCGATGAGGGCGTTGCAGCAGAGATCCGCAAGGGAACTCTCGGACTTCCTGAGGGAGAAGACTGGCAGACATACGAAGGAGATCCTGTCTACAGCGATGGAGAAGATCTCACCAAGACAGCTCTCAACTATCTCGGAGCTCCATATAAGTACGGCGGCAAGAGCCTTACCAATGGTATCGACTGCGTACAGTTCATCAGACAGATGTATGCTAAGTACGGAATCAGCCTCCCTAACGGCAAGAATGCTCTCAAGCACGTAGGTATCAGCGTTTCGTATGACAAGGCACAGCCTGGAGACATCATCTGCTACAGCAACCACTACGCTCTCTACCTTGGCGATGGCAAGATCGTCCACGCAACACGTAATGGTGGAGTAGTTGTCAGGAACAACGCTAAATTCCGTAAGATCGTAACAGTAAGAAGAGTCGTAGGCAACTAGACAGGAGAAGAATCGTGTCACGGAGATCTGTTCAGACAGCAGTGATTGCGGCGATCGGCATATGCTTTGTCGCTGCAGGGCTGCTCCTGATGAGGCCGGAGAAGACTGATTATCCTGACATCGACATTCCTGATCCTCCTGAGCTTGATCCTGTAAGCATGGACATGCCGGACAGTTCAAGAGGGGATACCGCTGATGCTTCAGTCACTAATGTCAGCGGTGATACATATCTGTACAGGATTTTCAATCAGAAGGCCGGTTACAATAATTATTCCAAATATCTGAGCGCGCATGGATGTTCAACCTGCGCGCTTACAACTATATTGAGAACTACTGTCCCGGAGCTTGCGGAGCTGACGCCTGACAGGACCCTGACCGAGATCCTGCCGGAAGCTGCCGGACAGGAGATTTTTGACAAGAACTTTGGCAAAGCCATGAAGCTTCAGATGCCTGTAACTCTCTCGGGCATGACGAAGGTCCTTGACCGCTACGGAGTCGAGTACAGACGTCCGGACGCTGACAAGACCAAGTGGGCCGGAGAGATCACAAGCTGGCTTCTCGGTGGAGACCCGGTGATCTTCACCTTCGGCAATGCAAGCGAGGCACATCTCAGCAGGAATACTCATACAGTATTGCTCCTGGGACTCGACAGGGACGGACACGTCATCATCGGCGACTCCCTTCACAAGAGCGCAGCGCACTGGGGCATGGATGGCCTGGTCAAGCGCACAGACCTGACAGTGGAGGAAATGCTTTCCTTCGTCAGGACGGAGAACTGGCAGATCCTTAAGGATACCGTCAGCGATTCGCATATATTCTATAAGAATTCATCAGACAGAGGCTATCTGCTGGTGAGGAAGAGCAATAATAACAACTAAGTATTCAGAACTAATATCAGAGATATAGAGTTATGGAGAACAAGAGACTATACGCAGCTATCAACAACAGGAAGGTCGCGATCATCGGAGCGGGATTCGTAGGATCATCGATCGCATACGCTTTGACCATCAGGAACCTCGCTAATGAGATTATTCTCATCGACGTCAACAAGACAAGGGCACAGGGTGAGGCGATGGACATCCAGCACGGCATCCCGTATATGGGAACTTCTTCAGTACGTGCAGGTGACTACTCAGACTGCAAGAACTGCGACCTCATCATCATCACAGCCGGAAGACCTAGAAGAAGTGGCGAGACCAGACTCGACATGATCGCCGACAACATCGGTATCATGAAGAATGTAGTCGATCAGATCAAGCCTTATTACACACACAGTGTAATCATGGTCGTTTCCAACCCGGTAGACATCATGACATACAAGATCGACGAGTGGATGGATCTTCCGAACGGAATGGTCTTCGGTACAGGATGCATCCTCGACACTTCAAGACTTGTAAGATGCATCGCAGACTACACCAACCTCAACACTGAGGCTATCAAGTGCAATATCGTCGGCGAGCACGGTGATTCCCAGTTCCCTGTATGGAGCAGACTCACCATAGCAGGACTTACAATGGAAGAGTACTGCCAGAATGTCGGCCTCGAGTGGGGCGATGAGCAGAAGGACCGTCTCCATGAGCAGGTAAGAAAGATGGGCGCAAGCATTATCGATGCCAAGGGCAGGACTCACTATGGTATCGCTACATGTGTATGCTCACTTGCAGATGCTGTTCTTAACCAGAGACCGACTATCGCACCTGTATCTTCACCGCTTCAGGGTGAATACGGGATCAGCGGAGTTTCGATCAGCATCCCTTCGATCGTAGGAGTCAGAGGAGTAGAGCACAGGCTTCAGGAGAACTGGACCGAGGAAGAGAAGAAGATGCTCCGCATCAGCGCTGACAGACTCAGCGAGAAGCTCGCAGCACTTTAAGATAATTAGATGCAGGTCAGTTACTGACCTGCATTGTTGATAATGAGGATAATAACAATGAGAAGAATCAGGATAGGAGTACTTGGGCCTTCTGAGATCGCCTTCAGGAGAACAGTACCGGCAATCATTAACAGCAACAGCGCCGAATTCGCAGGCATCGCTCATGCGAGCCTTGAAGAATATCCAACGCAGTCTGCGTCCCACGCAGCTAAGTGTGACAAATTCGCCGAAGCCTACGGCGGCATGATCTATGACAGCTTTGGCAGCATGATAGAAGATGACAGCATCGATGCTGTATATATTCCGCTGCCTCCGGATGCTCACGGAAGGTGGGCAAGGGCGGCTATGGCCGCAGGCAAGCATGTGATGCTCGAGAAGCCTTCTACAACATCCGCGAAGGAGACCGAAGAGCTCGCAGGGATCGCTGCAGACAGCGGACTTGCGCTGCATGAGAACTATGCCTATGCATATCACAGGCAGATAGTAGTACTTGAGGACATCGCATCTTCTGGAAGGATCGGAGAACTCAGGCTCATAAGGGCGACCTTCAGCTTCCCATACAGGGGCGCTGACGATTTCAGATATCACGCTGACAGAGGCGGTGGTGCCATAATCGACTGCGGTGGATATCCTGTGAACCTCGCCAGCAGATTCCTCGGAGAGTCCGCTCATGTCACTTCATCTGTAATGGGGACCTCGAGAGGCCATGACGTCGACACCTACGGCGCTGCAATGCTCGAGGGTGAGAGCGGCCTGACAGCTCAGATATCCTGGGGAATGGATAATGCCTACAGATGCAGCATAGAGCTATGCGGCAGCACGGGCATGGCTGCAACCGAGAGAGTCTTCACTCCGCCTGCTGAGATGGAACCTGTGATTACCATCCGCGATAATTCAGGCATAGAGGAGATCGTTGTATCAGCAGACGATCAGTTCGCAAGATCTGTGGATTACTTCTGTGACTGCATAGCAGACCCGGATCTCAGAGCCAGAAGATATGATGAGATCATCAGGCAGGCAAGACTTGTACAGGAGATAATAGATAATAAGTAACGAAGCCGCTGCTGTGAATGCAAACAAATACGCTCCCGCGAGCTAAAGCGGGAGCGTTTTCTATATAGTCTATTTGACCTTGCAGACGATCATTCTGAGCTTGCCATTGTCATCCGGCGGGAGGTTGTCCTTCCATTCGAAGGTGATGTTGAACGGATGCTTGAATTTGGCCTCGAGCTGAGCGCGGAGATCAGCTTCGACCTCTTCGACAGTCCTGTCAGATTCAGCCTCGTTGTGAACAGCCTGGACTGTAACATTGTGATAGTCTTCCTGGATGAATCTTATCTGGATGACATCGCTGCAGTGAGCGATGATCGGAGCGATCTCGAAGAATGTGGTGACTTCGCCTGTCTCATACTTGAAGGCATCATTCAGACGGCCCTGAACACCAGTGATGAATCTCTCGCCATCCCTTACTTCGGATGCGACCTTGTCTCCGACTACATAGTTGATGAGCGGAAGGTCCTTCTTGAAGAGCGGCGTTACAGCGAGCTTGCCTTCATCTGCAAGATGTCCCTCATCATCGTAAATGTTGACAACAAAGGAATCATGCCATATCTGATGATCGTCCTTGCCAGGGAGCTTGACCATGCAGGCTCCGGCCTCAGCGGTGCCGTAGGAATCGATCATGTTAGGACCGAGCACTTCCTTGAACAGAGCACGTGCTGCATCGTCGATCTTCTCTCCGGTAGGGCAGAAGAACTTTGGCTGCCAGACAGGAATCTTATTCTTGCTTGCATACATGCACATCCTCATCAGCTCGGTCTTGTTCATGTACAGGAAGTCCGGCTTGTACTCATTGACCTGACGGATCATCTCTGTCTCAGGCGCATACTGATCGAGGAAGGCTCTTCTGAGTATACCGATCCTCTGAAGGATGGTGTCCTTGCCGCCTGTGACGCTGTGTGCGCTCTTGCGGCTCATGGTCTTGCCGATGAACGGATTGTAACCTGCTGCAAGCATGACTCTGAACCAGTTAGCCATGAGATATGCCTTCTCGCGAGGTGACATGAGGAGCATGAGAGGCTCTCCCGAAGAACCGCTGGTCGTGTCATGGAACCATTCTGCGTACTTAGGATTCTTAGCCTCCTCCTTCATCCATGCGCGGAGCTCTTCCTTGGTGAGAAGCGGCAGCTTGGCGAGGTCCTCGGCACATCTGATGTCCGATGGCTTAACGCCTGCCCTGTCAAAGCGTTCTCTGTAGAAAGGAACTTTATACGCGGCCTTCATGAGAGAACGGATCCTGCGGTTCTGTATCTTGACGAGCTTGTCATAATCCTGAGGAAGTGAAAGCTTCATCTTGGGCAGATCGAAGAAGATCTGGAGATTTACGAATTTTTTCTGGTATTTGTCAAACATATTAGCTCCTGTCTGCTGCCTGTAACTTTGAAAAATACAATAGCTACAAGCTTGACTTTGGTTATTGCTGGCTTGTATTATAACATAACTCACGGAAACATTAACATTTATTAATGTTAAGAAATAATTGCAACCATTTAAGTTATAATATATTAGCTGAAAATGGGTAAATATTTTTATGAAAGCAGGAGACTTATTATGAAGATAACTAAACACGCAAGAATACTGTCACTGGTACTTGTACTGATGATGGCACTCTCAACTGCAATGGTATTCGCAGAAGAAGGAGCCCCTGCAGATCAGACAGAACAGACAGTTGAAGAGCTCATGCTCGAAGGCCTTGATCTCCCTGAAGGAGAAGTGGTAGTCGGCGAGCAGGCTGCAGAGGCGGTTGCAGACGAGGCTATGATGGATGGCGAAGTGACACCGCCTGTAGATCCACAGCCACAGCCACAGGCTGTTTTAACTGCAACAGCTACCAAGAAGTATGCTAATGATGCATCTGATAATGGATATATTTTGAACTGGACCATCAGTGATCCGTCCGTAATAGCTTATTATCAGATCTTCCTGAACGGCGTAAATGTTACACCATATGTAGTATCAGTTAATGATGTAGTACAGACCGCTCAGCCACAGTTTATTTCTGCATATGCTAATAAGTGTGAGATCCTTGCACCTGTAGGTGGAGCTAACTATTATGTTGTAGCACTTGGCCCTGCACAGCCGATTTATTCGAATCCTGTTACAACTATCGTCGAGGCTGGTGACGTTCTCGATGAGATCAGATTCGAGAATCACGGACTGGTATGGTACGGCAGAACCAAAAAGAAGGTCAAGATCTACTCAACAGCCACGGGCAAGAAGGCCGTAGCTACCCTTCCTAAGAACACATATGTAAGAGCTATCGGCAAGTACCCTAAGAAGGTTCCTAAGTTCAAGCAGCCAACCAAGGTACAGGTTGAGACCAATGATGGATTAGTAGGCTGGCTCAGGTACTCAGACCTCAAGGGCGGAGTCAAGGGACATATCGATGTCAAGCATGACTACTCACGTTCCGTTAAGGAAGCATTCGTCAACTACAAGGGATATTCCAGTACATCCAAATATCTGATCTGGGTAAGCCCGAGAATGCAGAGAGCGTATGTTTTCGAAGGATCCAAGGGCAATTGGAAGCTCGACAGGACCTACAGAGTAACCACCGGTAGATTCAGCCATCCGACATCCGCATACCAGACAGGCATCTTCAAGAAGAAGGCCAAGGTATTCAAGGTAACTGAGAAGGGCAAGAGATACTACTTCAAGTACGCAAGCTACTTCGGCAGCGGTGTATCCTTCCATACAGGAACATGGTGGGCAGCAAGCAACAAGAGAAGAGGCTCTGTTGTTAAGTCAGGTAAACCTGGAACATTCGGATGTCTCAGAATGTACACTGACGAGGCTCACTGGATCTACGAGAACGTTCCAATGGATTCAATGACAGTAGTTACTAAGAAGGCATAATCCTGCACACAATAACAATAAATAATGGAGAAGTCCGGAAGGTCTTCTCCATTTTTAATGATTGCTTATTCGTGTGATTCTGATGGCAGATCTCTATTCTGCTGCGACTGTTATGCTGATATGCTTCCTTGCCTCGTCAAGTGTGGCAATGGCCTGATCCAGGGTGTCTCCCTTGGTGATGATGTGGCCTATGCGGTGAGGTCCTATCTTGAAAGCGCTGACCTTGGTGCCGAGCTTGCGGTCGAACTGGACTTCGACGATGTCAGGATTTGCAGGATTCTCATCTGTCTGAGCCTCGAGTGTTCCTGTGACATTGCTGTAGATCAGGTGGCATGCACATGGATTCTGCTGATCTGTAGGGAAGTCAGCGTGCTCTCCCATGGCAACCTTGATCATATTCTCATAGTAGTCAAATCCATAATATATGGATACAAGTTCAACAAGGCATGTACCGCCGGCTCTTCCGCCGATCTCAAGTACATAAGGCTTGCCGTCCTTGAGGATGAAGTCTGCATTGACAGCGCAGTTGTCGAGCTTCATGGCGCGGACTGCGTCAGCCAGAGTCTTCTCCATGTCTTCCATTACTTCAGGCGCTGCATCATATGGTGCCCAGTGACCAATAGGAACTCCTACATCTCCGTCAAAGACATAGTCTCCGTGCGGCATGCAGAACTCGAGCTTGCCATCCTGTACGAAAGCCTGTGCTCCGCACTCTTCGCCTTCTATGAACTCTTCAACGATGAAGGAATCCGATCTTGAAACAGCCTTGGCTGCAGCTCTTGCAGCCTCGAATTCATCGAGGGAATCAATCCTTGTGATGCCTCTGCTGCCGGATGAGTCAATAGCCTTGACCATCATCGGCATGCTGAAGTCAGCAAGGGTATCAGCGTAGTTATCGTCATCATATCTGACGATCCTGAACTTGGCGGTTCTGACGCCATTTGCCTGATAAGCCTCTTTCATGAGGATCTTGTCTGTCGCTATTGCGGCAGCCTCTGCCGAGAGACCCGGGAGACCAAGAGCGTCGCAGACCTTGCCGACTGTGATTATTGCTACATCGGTTCCGGATGTGACGATTCCATCGATCTTCTCCTCACGGGCGATCTTGAGGATGGCCTCGTAGTCGGTCGTGTTCTCATAGTAGACCTTGTCTGCAATCTCAAATCCCGGATAATTGCCCGGAATGCTGGTTACGATTACGTAGATGCCCATGCTCTGGGCTTTCTTGATGAGCGGTACCTGGTAGATGCCGGCTCCGAGAATCATGAGTTTCTTCATTTATATACTCCTTGAGTGTTGCCTTGTATTAATGTGGCTATTTGTGGGTCTCGTTGTTCCTGGCCTTCTCGCCGGTGTAGACCTGCCGCACGACAAATTGCGGGTTGTTGGTCGCATCCTGGAACAGCCGCCCTATGTACTCTCCTATAAGACCGAGAGTGAACATGATTATCCCTGAGAAGAAGCAGAGGGCGATCATGATGGATGACCAGCCGAGTGCTACTGACGGAAGTACCAGCTTGCGGATCAGGATGACGATCGCACCGATGATGCCGATCACAGACAGGAACATTCCCATGTACTGAGCGAATCTCAGCGGAACGATCGAGAAGCCCATGATGTTGGACCAGAGGCCGACCAGCTTCTTGAAGCTGTATCCGGATGTTCCGTATGCTCTGTCAAAGTGTTCTACCGGTACGCTGGCGATCTTGTCGAGTGATGTCGTTCTCAGGAAAAGTCCCTGAAGGTGTGTGTACTTGCTCTTGTACTGAACAGCGTAGTCACGGACATACTTGCGGATGATGAAGAAACTTGAAGTCTTCATGTCCTTAGGCTTGCCGATGAGGATACGGACTGTGGTGAAATTCATCCATGTACCGATGCTCCTTATAGGGCTCTTGTACTTGCGCTCAGGATAGTAAGCATAGACGATATCGTAGCCTTCATCTATCTTGGCAAAGAGCTTGGCAAGCTGTGACGGGTGAGTCTGCATGTCATCATCCATGGAGATGATGAAGTCGCCTTCGGCATAGTTCATTGCTGCAAGTGAAGCGTTGTGCTGACCGCCGTTTTTCGCAAGCTCTATGATCTTGACATAATCATAGTCATCCGCGAGAGCTCTCAGTTCTCTGACAGTCTCGCCGTCATCAGGTGAGCAGTCATCTGCGAGGACGAATTCATAAGGGACTTTGCCCATCTTCTCCATCTCAGCAGCAGTCTCCTCGACCACCTGGCGAATGGTGTGTGATGATTTATAACATGGTATTACGATTGAATAAAGCATTAACAATACCTCATTTTTCAGTGATTGATGGGGCCGGAAGATGTATATCTTCAATCAGCCCATACCTTTTCTAAATTTACTACATCTGACAGGAAAATAAAAGGGAAGAATGCATAATGCTATTTATAGAGAATTCTTCCTATATATTGTGGTATAATCAACTAACTATGGACATAAAGACTTTGCTTACAAGAACCAATAATGTCAAGAGGAGCTCGTACCTCTGGAACGCTATAAATGCATGCGTTTCGGCCATGGTATCTCCGCTGATCCTCATTGTCATCACAAGATCCAATCCGACAGATCTTGAGGATGCCGGTATCTTCTCGATAGCTTTTGCTGTCGCCAATCTGCTGCTGTTCCTGGGACAGTACGGATTCAGGAGATTCCAGTCGTCAGATGTTAATGAGAGATACAGCTTTGAGGAGTATTACGGCATCAGATTCATCACCTGCGCGGCGATGATGATAGCGGCTCTCGGTTATTGCGTCTTTGGCACGTATGCAAGGGGTTATTCGGCTAAGAAGTTCGCAGTTATCATGCTGATCTGCGCTCTCAAGCTGGTCCAGGCGTTCTCGGATGTCATCCACGGAAGGATGCAGCAGCTCGGAAGGCTCGATGTAGCAACGAAGTCATCCTGCTCAAGATATATATGCGAGATCCTGTCGTTCTGCATCGTATATATTGCAACGCACAATCTGCTGGCTGCTTCATGCGCTTGTGTCATTGTATCTGTGATCGTATTCTTCATCACCTCATACAATGTGGGCAGAGATTACTGCAATTACAAGCCTAGCTATGACAGAGCAGCCATGAAGAGGCTCTTCATCGAGGGCTTCCCGCTCTTCCTGAGTCTCTTCCTTAATATGTATATCAGCAATGCGCCTAAGTATGCTATCGATGCGTACCTGACTGAAGATGTACAGGCGATATACAATCTGGTATTCATGCCTGCGTATGTCATCAGCCTGATCGCACACTTCATCTTCAATCCGATCCTCACAAGCTATGCAGAGGTGTGGGCCAGGAAGGAATTCGGCAAATTCAGGCGCCTTGTCCTGAGGCAGTGCGGCGTTGTCACCGGACTTACGCTGCTCGCCATACTCGTTGCCGCAACCTTCGGTATACCGGTACTTTCGTGGATATACAAGGTCGATCTTGCAGAGCACAAAATGTCTCTCTGCGTCGTTGTAATAGGAGGTGGAATGCTCGCTTTCGCGACATTCTTCAACACGGTCATCACTATCGTGAGACTTCACAGGACGCTCCTTTACAGCTACGGAGCGACAGCACTTGCGGCGCTGGTACTTTCTAAATATTTCGTTGTCAACTACGGCATAATGGGTGCTGTGGTAATGTATACGGTCCTGATGACAGGACTTGCTTTCATACTTGCAGTTATAACTTTCAGCAAGATCAGCAGAGAATCCAGACGCTTTGCTGCGAAGGCTGACTAGGGAACCTGGGAGGGTGCTATGGAAGAAGGTAAACATTACAGCCAACTTGATACAGAGATAGTGAGAACAGAGCTGGAGAAAAAACAGAAAGGCTACGGACTCTGGCTGCAGCTTCTCATATTCACAGTGATCTTTCTGATCACAGCGGCCGGAGCTTACTCATATTTCATAATGGGTAACTCCACATTCCTTACAGCGGCCAAGGACGGTAACAAGGACGGAGCTGCACAGATCTACCCTTCATATGTAGCAGTCAAGCATATAATTCAGGGACTGCTGGCAGGAGAGGGATTCAGCGCATGGAACTGGAGCATCGGTCTTGGCGGCGACAACTGGAACATGTTCTCGGCAAAGCTTGCCAACCCGTTCACATACCTGATCATTGCAGCACCTGAGGACAAGATGGACATTGCCTACACGCTTGTAGCGGTGCTGAGGCAATACTGCGCTGGCGTCGCATTCATGTTCCTTGGGAAGCGTGCCGGACTTGACCACTTCCAGAACATCATCGGCGGACTGACATACTCATTCTCGATGTGGATGATCATGACGGTCACAGCACAGAGCGGCTTTGACAATGCTGCCATTCTGTTCCCGCTGCTTGTACTTGGTGCAGAGAAGATATGCGAAGGCGAATCGCCATTTCTGTTCATAATATCTGTATTCTTCCTGCTCTCATCGGGAGTCATCTGGGGCTATGCCTCGGGCATAATGATCATCATTTATTACCTGGTGAGACAGATACTGAACGGAGAGATAATCCACTTCGGCAGATTCCTCAAGATCTCCGGAAGGTTCATCGTCTGCGGGCTTACAGGAATACTCCTTGCATCGTTCTTCGTTGCATCGATATTCTTCAGCATGCAGTCAGCATCGCATGAGACAGGCGCTGCTGAGGCGACATGGTTCACGATGAGGCAGTACCTCTCGGCTCCGATCGCACTCTTCAAGGCGGTCTCCACAGGAGCCCCTTCATACAGCGCGATAGGACTTCCGGTCATAGGTATCATTCTGATGCCGATGATCTTCGGAGGAATATTCAGAAGACACCCACAGTCAGTCATGGCGCTTGCCTGCCTTGCCGGTACGCAGATACCATTTGTCTGCAGGATGTTCAACGGCTTCAGCTACGCATCCGGCAGATGGTTCTACATGGTAGCATTCTTCATGACATGGGCTACCATCGAGAACCTCAATGAGAAGACCTTCGGCAAGCTCTGGAAGTGTCTGATCATGGAGCTCTGGCTTGTCGTCACATCGGGCTGGGTCATAATGAGATATTTCTACTTCCATATCTCAGGCAAGAAGACAGCTCTTGCAGCGATTGCCGGACTGATGGCAGGAACCTTCATCGTCATCGTAGGCCATATCAAGTACAGAGAGTACAAGAATCCGGGCGGCTTCACGAGATTCGTCAAGAGCGTAGCGGCTGTCCTGATAACCATGGCTGTGATGGTAGATGCTATGGAGATCTCCGTACTGGCGTCCTTCTCACACGCACATGACGGGGTTGAAGGATATGCTTATGTAGGCGAGATCTATGAAGGCATCCACAAGAGCGGAGAGCGCGTCATACCTCAGCTTCAGGAGGCTGACCCTGAGTTCTTCCGGAGCGATCACAAGGGCGGCTACTACGGTATCAAGACAACCGGAGCCGGCATCAATGAGAACATACTCTTTGGCAACAGGTCAGTATACACCTGCTTCTCATCTGCGCCGAGCGCATGGCATCAGTACAACCGTGCTGTCGGTAACTGCGCGGGCAATTACCGGAGAACTCTCATTCAGGGCAATGACAACAGAGCGATGCTCGACTACCTTATGGGCGTCAAGTACTTTGTCGGCAACTCGATCAACAACGAGATAGATGATAACTTTGGCTCAGACTACGTACCTTACGGATACACCAAGTATGGCGACGTAGACGGCTATGAAGTCTTCGTCAACAACCACTGCATGGGTCTTGGTACGACATATACCCAGTACATCACAGAGTCTGAGTTCGAGCAGTACCCGAGCCTCGCAAGGGAACAGGTGCTGATGGAGACAGCAGTAGTACCTGACGAGTACGCAGATAAGATCGAAGGCGTAAAGCACGCAGATCCTAAGGACATAATCACCGATGAGACGTCTGTTGACTACGAGATAGTCGAGACAGAAGGCATGACCTTCGGAGAGGACGGACACAGCTTTACCATAAATGACCCTGACAAGGGCGCTTTCAGGCTGGTCATTCCGGAGGTTCACAACGCTCAGATCATCGTTGCTATAGAGAACCTCAGGAGGAAGGATCTAACATACGAAGAGTACAATACTCTTCTGTACGGATTTGTTCCTGATGAGGGAGATAACAGCCTGCCGGCTCAGATAAGAAGACGTTCCTTCAAGGACGATACGAGCTACAAGATCAAGGTCGAGAAGGAGAACATCAAGAAGGCAGCAAAGTGTGAAAACGGCGGAGTCAGAGGCATCAACGACCTCATAGACTTTGACATCAACCTCGGATACTTTGACTACATCAAGGGCAAGATCAAAGTAACGATCGACGATTCCGGATATTACACATACGACAACATCAAGGTATACGCTATACCGATGGAGAACTACGATGCGAATGCTGAGATCCTTGATTCAAGGAAATACCAGATAACCACCTTTACAGATGATTATGTGGATGGAACAATCAGCAGCGCAGAGGACAGTATTCTCTATCTTTCCATCCTGAGGGACAAGGGCTGGAGTATATATATCGACGGCGAGAAAGCCGAGAAGATAGAAGACGTTAATATTTCTTTTACGGGCACAAGGATCCCTGCGGGCGAACACAGAATAGAGCTGAGGTATGCATATCCTCACTTCTGGCTGATAGCCGCACTGACGTGTCTGGGACTAATAATGCTGATCATCGTAATGGTGATCTATCACAGGAGGAAACATGAAAAAGCTTAGTATTGATCTTAGTAACGCACCAGCAGATATCTGCAAAGAGTATGACAAGGCTCTTGCTATCATGGCAGAGCTCAGAGAAGACAAGGAAGACTACACAGGCTGGGTAAACTGGCCGGCAACCATTCCTGAAGAGTGGATGAGCAAGATGGAGTCTGTAGCTGAAGTCGTAAGAAGCAAATGCGACAAGCTGATCGTAATCGGTATCGGAGGCTCCTACCTCGGAACAGCTGCTGTTATCGAGGCACTCGGCGGCTCAAAGCCTGGCTATCCTGAAGTAGTTTATGCCGGCAACAACATGAGCGGCTACTACCTTGCTGGTCTTGAGAAGGTCGTCAAGGACAATGAGACATGTGTATGCGTTGTCTCCAAGTCAGGCGGCACAATGGAGAGCAGACTCGCATTCAGCGTTATCAAGGGCTGGATGTATGAGAAATACGGCAGAGAAGAGACTGCCCGCAGAATCGTTGCGATCACCGATCCTCACAAGGGTATCCTGAGAGAGGAGGCAAATGCAGAGGGTTATGAGACCTTCGAGATCCCATCGAACATCGGTGGAAGATATTCAGCATTCACACCTGGAATCATGTTCCCTCTCGCAGTTGCAGGAGTAGACATCCGTGCATTCGTCGGTGGCGCTCTTGAAATGTCAAAGGACGAAGAATACTGGAAGGAAGAGGGCGTTAAGTATGCTCTTACAAGACATGCTCTCAACGAGGCGGGCAAGGATATCGAAGTAGTTGAGTACTATGATCCTTCACTCAGACTTATCGGAGAATGGTGCAAGCAGCTCTTTGGTGAGAGCGAGGGCAAAGAAGGCAGAGGACTCTTCCCTGCATCACTTACTTTCTCGACAGACCTTCACTCAATGGGACAGTTCCTGCAGGAAGGACACCAGATCTTCTTCGAGACAGTTATCAATATCCTGAACAGAGACAAGGACGTTACCGTTCCTGAGTCAGCAGGCGCTGATCTTGCAGGAAGATCCCTCAACGACATCAATCTGATGGCAGTAAAGGGTGTTATGGCAGCACACAGGAAGGCAGACATTCCAATCGTCAGGATCGATGTTGAGGATGTTACTGAGGCTTCACTCGGACAGCTCCTGTACTTCCTCATGATGACCTCCGCTGTAACAGGTAAGCTGATGGGTATCGATCCGTTCAATCAGCCGGGCGTTGAGGATTACAAGCAGGAGATCCGCAACCTTCTCGGACAGTAGTTTCTGGCGGTTTTCTTAAAATTTATACAAGAATGCCGACAATCATAATGAAAAATTATAGAATTTCTGTATCCAGAAGGAACAGAAAGGACTAATTATGATCAGGAAAGAACTGGCTAAGAGAATAAGCGCGCTGATGCTGACCTTCATGTTGACACTGTCGATGTCAGGATTTGCGTTTGAGGATGTTTTCGCTTCTACTGAAGAAGAGGCGGCTCAGGCTCAGCAGATCACTACTGAAGAATCCATAGATAATGCTGAGATTGCTGAGCAGCCTGCTGCAGCAGAGACAGCAACCGAGGCAGAGGCTGCGCCGGCCGAACAGACCGAAGTGCAGACTGAAGAGCCTGCAGCTGATACCGGGGCTGAGGCAGCTGAAGAGGCAGCAGAGGAACCTGCTCCTGAAGAAGCAGTTCCTGCTGAGGAAGAGATCGTGCCTCTGCAGCCTGAGGAAGAGCTTCTCGGTGAAGAGGCTATGATGGCGGTTCCTGCACCTATTACCATCACCGAATATCTTATTACAAATGCACAGGCAGACATCAGATGGAATGCTGTTCCTGATGCAGCATCATATAAGGTATTCTGCAATGGGGCACAGGTAGCAGCCGTAGTTGTACCAATCACAGATGCTTCCGGACTGATTACCGAACTCAAGGGAACCATCCTGTATCTTCAGGCTTCTACTGAATATACTTTCAGGATCGAGGCATACGGAGCAGATGGCAGCATAATTGCAGGTTCAGACAATCTGGTCCTCAGGACCAAGAGAACACTTCCTGCGAGCATCAACAATGCTGTTAAGCTCCCAAGTGGTGCCGGAGTTCTCAATCTGAGAGAGATCATAGGCGAAGATGCAAGCGGCTACAGCGTTGTGCAGGGAAGCTGCACTGATGGCAAGGGCTATGCTTACTATATGATGGTATCCTCTGCCAACCAGATGGGCAGAGTCGCTAAGATAAGACTGGCCGACAGTACCCTTATGGGAGTATCTGAAGTATTTGATGTTTATCATGGCAATGGAATGTGCTATGATAGCAAGCGAAATCGTCTTGTCTCCTGTACATACCATGACAGCAGGCAGAGAGTATACTTCATCAACCCTGATACTCTCGCTTCGATGGGAACAGCGAATGTCCGCTTTGACAACTACAAGGGCGCAGGCGCTGACTCCATCAGTGCAAATGACAGGAAGAAGGGCCTCACAGCTATTGCTTACAACAGCACATATGACTGCTATGTATCAATGCTGAGCAGCTATCATGATATCGTCATCTATGATGCAGAGACACTTCAGGCTATCGGCAAGGCATGCACCAAGGTAACTGCAGATTATCCTAAGGTCTGGCAGTCAATGGACGCAGATGATGAATATGTATACTTCCTCCTCAGCAAGGGCGGTAGCGAGCAGCCGAATAACATCGTGCTCTGCCTTGACTGGCACTCAGAGAAGCTCGCCCAGATGAAGGAGCAGGGGAAGACTTTCATCGAGAAGTCCTGGAACTGCGGTACCGGCGACGGAAGACCGACCACAGTTATCAAGCTCGGAGTCCCTTACGAGATCGAGAGCATGTTCCACGTTCCAGTAGGCAACGGACTGTCCTCTTTCTATCTTTCGGAATACCACAGTGATCCATCATACAAGACCGTAACCAAGAAAGTTAAATACAAAAAGAAATGGAAGAAGGTCTGGAAGAAGGTAAAGTGGAAGAAAGTCAAGAAGAAGGGCAAGTGGAAGTGGAAATATAAAAAGAAGAAGGTCTGGAAGTACAAGACCAAGTACAAGACAGTCACGACACAGGAGAAGTACAACGCCAAGCAGAATTATGTATACAATCTCGGCATATTCTGATCCTGCTCTGAGACTAATACAAGCAGAACAATGAAATAATGGAATTAACATTCTACCTAAGAAGAGTAATAGAGGCGATCCTGATCGGAACGGTAGTATCTGCTCTGACGACTCCTCTCAGCATCAAGCTTGCCTTCAAGTTCGATATCATCGACAGGCCAAGAGATGACAGAAGAGTTCACAACAGACCTATACCGAGATTCGGCGGGATGGGGATCTTCGTCGGATCGATGGTCGCGATGATAATCCCTGCCACGATGAATAACAACATCAGGATCGCAATGATGGGAGGCCTACTTATGTATGCGCTGGGAGTAGCGGATGACATAGCAGACCTCCGTCCTGCTGTAAAGTTTGCGGGCCAGCTGGCCATCGCAACACTTATGTACAGCATGGGTATCCGGATCAGGTTCTTCAACGCACTTATAGCACCGGCTGCAGGATCCAAGACAGTTGTCTTCCTGGGGGCCGGTCTTGCGTACGTTGTAACGGTTCTCTGGATCGTCGGAATTACCAATGCAGTAAATCTCATGGACGGCCTTGATGGCCTCGCGGCAGGTTCGATGGCTATCATGGCGCTTTCTCTTGCGTATGTTGCTTACATACACGGAATCAGGCTCGGCATGATGCCTGTCTGCATAGCGCTTTGCGCTATTGCCGGAGGCTGCATCGGATTCCTGCCGTACAATTTCTCGCCTGCGAAGACCTTCATGGGCGACGGAGGAGCGCTTTATCTTGGCTACATGATATCGGTGCTGTCTGTCATTTCGCCTCTTAAGAGAGCGACGATGGTCGGAGCTATCATCCCGATGCTCGTACTTGCAGTGCCTATCTTCGATACAGCATTTGCAATGCTGAGAAGAATGGCCAGACAGGAGTCCATCATGAAGGCGGACAAGGGCCACCTCCATCACCACCTCATGGCTGCAGGCTTTGGCCAGAGGAGATCGGTACTCATCATATACGGTATCGTAGGAATCATGGGTGTAGTCGCAGTGCTCATCAGCAGGGCTTTGTACAAGGATGCGTTCTTCCTGGCTTTGATCGCTCTGTTGTTCCTCATGATCATTATCGTACCTAAGCAGCCTAAGAAGGATATAATGAGTATCCTCACTTACGACACTGCCAAGGCACCGGAGGAACTGCACGAGGACGCGGAAGTCCCGCCTGCAGAAGATGACGAAGAACAAGAATAACAGAGGACAGAATGGCAAAGACTCGCAAGAAGAAAAAACAATCCCCGATATTCCCATCGAATAATATATACAAGATCATACTCATCATCATGGCGCTGATAGCTATTGCTTTCCTCGCCCTGATGACTGTTGTTAAAGCGCTTCCGACAAGCATCACCATGCCGCTTATAGCTGTCATGATCGCGATGCTGATAGTCGCATGCCTGCTGTTTGCAAGGAAGAGCAGAGTTCTGAGGATACTCGGACTTGTAGTGGCTATTCTCTTTGTAGCCATCTACGGAATGGGAATCCATTACCTCAGATCGACATATGCAATGTTCTCCAACATTGCAGCTGAGAGTTCGCAGATCTCATCTGAGAGCGGCAAGGACATAACACAGGAGGCGTTCAACGTCTATATCACCGGAATAGACCAGTGGTCCAAGGAGAAGGGTCTCGACCTCGAGAGAAGTGACGTCAACATGATCGTTACGGTCTGCCCGCAGACACGCAAAGTCCTCCTCACATCAATTCCGAGAGATGCCTATGTTCCGCTTCACCGCACAGGAACCATGGACAAGCTGACACATACCGGTATCTATGGTGTGGACGAGACCATCAACACCATCCAGGACTGGACCGGAATCGATATGGACTACTACGTCAAGGTCAACTTCAATGCATGCGTAGATATCGTCAATGCCATCGGAGGCATCGATGTTGAATCGCCAAAGGCATTCAAGTCCAAGATCTCCAAGTATAAGTACAAGAAGGGCTGGAACCATCTGAACGGCAAGCAGGCTCTCTACTATGCCCGTGAGCGTGCGGCCTTCGAAGGCGAGGATCAGCTCAGAGTAAGGAATCAGCTGCAGGTCATGGAGGCTGTACTGAACAAAGTCATGACCTCATCAACTTTGCTCACCAGCTACGGCGATATCATGAAGACTCTCGGAGACGAGATGGAGACCAATATGCCGCAGTCGGATATCGAGTCGCTGATCCGCATGCAGCTCACAGATCTCGGCGCCTGGGATATCCAGTCGCAGAGAATGTCCGGAGACTACGAGATGGAAGTCGTAGCATCTATGGACGCAAGCAACAAATACACTGTACTCAAGATCACACCGAGCGTATTCGATTCCTGCATTGATGCAATCAAGCAGACGATGAACCCGACCGAAGAAGAGATACAGCAGGCAATAGAGAACAAGAAACAGGCATCTCTGAGGAACTTCATCAACAGCCTCAGGGGCGGCAAGGCTGAAGAAGGGGAGACAGAAGAACAGGCAAATGAAGGCTAGGATATATAAGTACGATAATGTCAAAGCTTTCCTGATTTTCCTTGTAGTTATCGGGCATATGACTACTGACTATGTTTCGGATTCGCACATGGTCAGATGGATCACTCTGTGGATATACACATTCCATATGCCTGCATTCATCTTCATTTCCGGACTTGTCCACAAGCACTACATAACAGAAGAAAAAGCCGCGCTCGGAGTCAGGGGTGAGACCCGTCTCCGCGCCGACAAAGTATGGGGCTTCTTCCTCTGCGGATACGGACTCAAGCTGTTCCTGCAGCTGACAAGAACACTTATGGGACAGAACCCTCTCTGGCATACAATTGCCGAGCCGGGGATCCCATGGTATCTGTTCGTAATGGCAGAGTACGAGCTCCTCTTCTATTTGATGAGAAAGCTCGATGACCACATCAGGCCGGGCTACATGCTGGCAGGAGCCTTTGCACTCAGCTCGATCGTCGGATACTTCCCGGTAATAGGCGACACCTTCTGCCTGTCGAGGATGATCAACTTCCTGCCGATCTACATGATCGGATACTACATGGACATGAAGAAAGTCCTTCCTATCTTCGAGAGCCGCAGGGCAAAGCGCGCAGGCTGGGTCGTCATCGCAGCATCGCTCGTCATCTGCTGCATGGGCAAATGGAGCATGTACAGCTGGCGCAAATGGTTCACAGGCCGCAGATCTTACGAATTCCTGGGAGACTTCTTCGAGCACACTCTTCAGAACGGCTGGTGGATCAGACTCTGCGTATGGGCAGTCGCAATAATACTGACAATAGCAATCGTCTCTGTAATACCTGACAAAGACCTTGGCTACATAACAACCATCGGCGCAAGAACACTTAACATCTACTTCTGGCACAGACCGGTCTGCTACCTCTTCAGGAACTGGAAGGTACTTCCGAATCTGGTCATGCTGTTCGGCGGATCATATAACGCAGCCGTCGCAGGCCAGGTAAGAGGCCTTGCCTTTGGCGGGAGCACATTCTCGATGCTCGCAGGCCTGATAGTCTACTGCCTGATCGGCGCCCTGATGACAGCCTTCTTCGGCATGAAGATATTCGAGCATCCGACCAAGGAGCTCATGGACCTCGGAGCGAAGATCGCAGCAAAGATCACCGCACTCAGGAGCAAAGAGCAGCAGGCATAAGGGCAATCAATAAAATCAACAGATATGCGGGGAAAGCCGGCAAGGTGATCCCCGCTTTTCCGTTGCTTAAATAATGTTAATAAAGCCTAACCGGACTGATTCGAAGTGTTAATATATATACTGAACAAACATATTGAATTGTTAAGGGTTAAAGGAGAAGGATAAATGCTTAAGAAAATATCTGCCATCGCTATGTCATTAATAATGTTTGTATCGATGTCAGAGTTCGCATTGATGGAGGTCTTTGCGGAGGATGCTTCCGGACAGACGGAGACTGAGCTGGCTAAGGATGCCGGGATGACTCAGGCGCAGGCTGAGGGAAGCAGTGAGCAGGCGGATGCAAATGCGGCTGCAGATGAGACGGCAAGTGCAGAAGCCAGTGCTGCAGACAGCGATGCCGGGAACGTTGAAGCTGCTGAACAAGTTGCAGCAGAACAGGCTGCTGAAGCCACAGAGGAAGCAACTGCAGATGAAGAGGTGCCTGAAGAACTGAGCCTGGAAGCGATCCAGGAGACACTGACATATCAGACAAATGAAGCTGCTCTTGAGGGTTCTGAGGAACCTCCTGAGGAAGAGCCTGCTACTATAGAGAAGAGGTATCTGCAAAGTCAGCATATTGCCACTCCGATCCAGCAGATGACCAGCTATGGTGCAGACCTTGAGCTGAGAACTCTTATAGGAGAGCCTTCAGATGGACATGCTGTGCTGCAGGGCGCGGCAACAGACGGAGTATATGCATACTGCATGATGACATGTTCTGCAACTCAGCAGGGCAGAATTGTCAAGCTGCTGGTCGGCTCCAATGAGATTGCAGGAGTATCCGGCATACTGGATATCCATCATGGTAATGGCATGACATACGATTCCAAGAGGCATTGCCTTGTTGTAGTCGGAGCTGCAGGAAGAAGACAGCAGCTGACATACATTGATGCGAATTCTTTGATCTGCACAGGATACCGCAATGTAGCATATTCAAACTACAAGGGAACTGATCATCCTTTCGCGCAGGGACATCAGAAGAGCGGACTCAAGAACATCGCTTACAATGCTGAATACGACTGCTACATCGCAGCTGAGAGAAATGAGTACAGCAACGTTAGCGGAGATAACTACAATCTCATGTTCTTCAACGCTGAACCGGATGAGAACGGCAACCTGCAGGCAATCGGCTTTGCGTACAGTGATATCTACGCAAAGTACAAGAAGGTATACCAGGCAATCGACGTTGATGATCAGTATGTATACTACCTGCTCAGCAAGAGCGGCAACCAGAAGAACAACATGTTCGTTGCTACAGAGTATCATCCTGAAAAGCTTGATCCGATCAAGAATGGCGAGGTTGAATTCATAGCAGAGCCATGGAACTGCGGCGCAACTGAGAACAAGGAGATCGACGCAGTAGTCACCATCAATACAAATTACGAAGTAGAAGGACTTTACCATGTCACAGATCCTGCAACAGGTGAGAACCACTTCTACATGACAGAGTACAACAAGGACATCAGAACCAAGACGATTTCCAAGAAAGTTAAATACAAGAAGAAATGGAAGAAGGTCTGGAAGAAGGTAAAGTGGAAGAAGGTCAAGAAGAAAGGCAAGTGGAAGTGGAAGTATAAGAAGAAGAAAGTCTGGAAGTACAAGACCAAGTACAAGACAGTCAAGGAAAAGGTCCAGTACTACTACAGACAGGACCATATCTTCGACCTTGGCGTAATTGCAAAGGATGTCAAGGAAATCCCGGCGCCGATAGACATACCGGACGATGGCGGCGATGATGGCGAAGAGGATGAAGGAACCGAAACACCACTGAATCCATAAAAGCAAAAAAACTCTTGATATAATTTCCTATTCGTATATAATTAATGGGCGTGTGTTTATAGACACGCCCATATTTATTATTTACCACTGCGCCGTGAGAGTCGGCGCCAATATGACCACAGGAGGTGTCAACATGAGAGATTATGAACTTCTATTCGTGCTTGATCCGACTCTGGATGAGGAGACTAAGGCAAACCTCGTTGAGACAGTTAAGGCTGTAATCAACGCTGGTGGCGAGGCCGGAGAGGCTGATGTCTGGGGCGAGAGAAGACTTGCTTACAGCATCAACAAGAAGAACACTGGTTACTATGTAGTTCTTCCTTTCAAGGCTGAGGCAGACCTGCCTAAGGAACTTGACAGAAGACTCAGGATCAATGAGAACGTAATGAGACATATCATCGTAAGCCAGGATGAAGAGTAGTGAAAGGTAAGGTCCAGTAATGAACAGCGTAGTACTTATCGGAAGACTTGCAAGAGATCCGGAACTTAGTTATACGCCTAGCACGCAGACCGCTGTATGCCACTTTACACTTGCTGTCGACAGACAGAGAAGGAATGGCGAAGACAGAGGCGCAGATTTCCTGCGTATCACAGTATTCGGCAGACAGGCTGAGAATTGTGGAAGATATCTCGCTAAGGGCAGACAGGCTGCAGTTCATGGAAGAATTGAGACCGGAAGCTACAAGAACAGAGAGGGTGTTACTGTATACACCACCGACATTATAGCTGACAATGTTGAGTTCCTCGGAGGAGGACAGGGCGGACAGTCAGGCCAGGGAGGATCCTTCCAGGGCGGCGGCTCATATAACTCAGCAAACAGAGGCGGCAATGCCGGATCACAGAACACCGGCTTCGGCGCACCACAGGATGCATTCGAGGACACAGGATTTGGCGAACCGCAGGATGGCGGATTCGGCGGATTTGACGATTTCCCTGATACATTCCAGGCAGCCGAGGATGACATTCCATTCTAAGAAAGGGGAAAGCACGAATCATGATGAACAACAGACCTAAGCGCGTTAATACGGGCATGAGAAGACGTAAAGTCTGCCAGTTCTGTGCTGACAAGGATAAGAAGATCGACTATAAGGATGCTGAGACTCTCAAGAAGTACATCACAGAGAGAGGCAAGATCCTTCCAAGAAGAGTAACTGGAACATGTGCTATGCACCAGAGAGCAGTTGCTAAGGCTATCAAGAGAGCAAGAGTTGTCGCACTTCTTCCTTTCGATGCAGAGCAGTAAGCCAAGCGCATAATGAAGACACAGGACGCCTTACCAGAAATGGTAAGGCGTTTTTCTTTGTACACAAATGTTTTTTTACAGAAATTAGACGGGAAGTGAAGATTTTGCAGTATATCGTGGATCTGTTGTTCGACATTTTTTCGCGGAAATTGTAATATGCTCAAAACCAATGAAAGGAGCTTGAATATGCGCATTAAATACGTATAATCATACTAAGCGAAATGAAAAGGCGCGACTTGATTAAATTGCTTAAACAAGCTGGTTTCGTACTTGTCAGCAGTAGCGGAGGACATGACAAGTATGCAAGGGGCAATGAAATAGAAATGGTACCACGACATAGAGAGCTTAATGAAATGCTTGCAAAGGCAATAATACATAGAAGGAATCTTGAGAGGTGGATGAAATGAAGGCTGTTTATCCTGTTCTTATCAAACAATATGGGAAAGATCATGTATCATATGTACCTGATCTTGAAATCAACACAGAGGGAAAGACCTTATATGATGCTATCGAGATGACAAGGGATGCTATCGGTGCATGGTGCACGGGAGAGTCTGAGAGCGATGAAAATGTACCACTGCCTTCGACAGGGGAAGATGCAGTACGTAAAGCCAGAGCAAATGCTGATGGTGAGCTTGATTTTTCAGATGGCATCCTCACATATGTTGATATAGATACCGATGAGTATAGACGAAGAGTTCTGAACAGATCAGTTAAGAAGAACTGTACGATACCTTACTGGCTCAATGAGAAAGCAGAGAGACTGGGTGTGAACTTCTCCAGAGTTCTTCAGGAAGCACTGATAGGTATCATTGAGGGACAATAACGCAGAAATGCAGATAGAAGCCAAAATGTATTTGTTATACAATTAGATTGATGGCAAAAAACAACAAAAACTCAACTAAGCGGACAACCGGGAATAATGATAAATACCTATCGGACTATCTCGCAGTAGTTCCATCTCTTCTGATGCTCTTAATGATTGCCCTGATGCTGATTCTGGACATTTCTCTTCCGCAAATGGCAGACAAACAGTACGAGGACTTTCCAGCTATCTTCAGGGTGATGAATTATGTTGCGGTACTTTCGGGTGCTGCTTATTTGATTACTTTGATTCTTAGAAAAGAAAGTCAGATGCGTTGGTCGTATGCTTTCTTCGCAGGTTTTCTGGCATGTATCGCATTATCCACGGCCGTAAACGGATTGACTGACGAAGCAATACACGGTGTTCCATACAGGAACATCGGGATATTCAATATGGCGGCTTTCATTATTATATATATGATGTCAGCCAGTCTTATACGAAGAGATCAATTCAAAGACTTCATCCTTCTCGTGTATATTGCGATCGCAGATCTGATTGCGGCAGTAGTGTTTGTAGACAAATATGTGTCTGCAATTCCGGCATTCGGAGCAAAGAAAGAACTAAGTGCGATTTTCTTCAACGGTAATCATTATGGCTACTATCTTGTGATGGCGGTCCTTATCGGAACAGGCTATTACCTGCTTTCAGATGGCTGGAGAACTACCGTAGGAGGGATAAGTGCTCTACTCAACCTCATGATACTGGCAATCAACCACACTCTCGGATGCATACTTGCTGTGAGCGCAGTGATATTAGTCGTATGTATCTGTACAGTAGTGAAACTTCCGAATAATAGAAGAAGAGTTCTGATTCTTGTAGGTACTATTGGGCTGCTGGCGGCAATTGCTTTGATCATCAGCCCTGAGCTGAGAACTGAGATCACAACATTCAGTGAGGATCTGTCGTCAATAATAGGAGGCTCGGCAAGTGGATCAGCCGGACACGGCAGACTGAAGATCTGGAGGCTGACAGCGGAATTCATTTCAGAGAAGCCATTGCTCGGCCATGGATGTGAAGGCATATCCATGAGAATGTATGCAGAGACAGCTATATCCAATCCGCACAATGAACTGCTTACATATGCAGCATATTATGGAATCCCGGCTGCAGCTTTGTATGCTCTAGGGGTGCTGTCGACGATTGCTGAGAGCCTTCGGGCAAAATCCGGAACATCATCGTGCGATAGGATCGCATGTATGGCCGCAGCCGGATATTTCATTTCATCTATAGTGGGTGTTGCAATGTTCTACACGCTGCCGTTCTTTTTCTTGTTCCTTGGAATGTCCTCGAACGCCACCAATTGTAATAATAAGCATTGAGCAATCACATAGTTTTATATGATATGAAGTCAGGAACTCCTATAAGGAGTTCTTTGTTTGTTATAGAAAGAGAACAACGTAACCGAAATAAAACAGTACAAATAGATTCCTTTCAGTGATAAAATTTAACCAGTTGTTCAGACTTAATCAAAGTCTGCTGAGGTGGTTAATGATTGTTTATTGAAAGGAAAAAGTGGAAGTATTATGAAGGAAGGACGTCGGATATTTGCCATTATGCTGGCATTGGCTATCGTGTTCACCTATATGCCTGCAATTGCATTTGCAGATGATGGTGCGAACACTGCGTCAAGAGGTAAGACTTACCTGTATTTCGATGGCGAGGGAGACGATTCTGTTACGTATGTTAATAGCGATGGCGTTGCGCAGACGGCATACCGTACAGCAGATGGATTTGCTTATACCCTTGTCAACTCTGATGGATCCAACACTGTCAGGATTATCGGATACAACGGAGGAAATAGCGTAATTAATGTTCCCGAGAAGATCCACAGCAGAACGGTTTCCGGATTCTCGATCGATCCGGATGATCCAGTAGCAGGTGAAACCTACAATGGAATTACCGAAATCAATTTCCCGGAGAATGTGATCTATATCAGAACAAAGAATCTTACTCATTTCCCAAACCTTAAATCTATAGGAGGTGTAGGCGGAAAAGAGTTTGAAAATGATTACTATTACACCAAGGGTGGAGTGCTGTATATCAAGAAAGCAGATTCCGGAGTGAAGGCGATTCTTCCTACAGCATTGAAATCATGGGAAATGGAGAATGCTGTTTATAAAATTGTAAGCAGAGATTGCCAGGTCGAGGAAATCACCTTATCTGAGGATCTTGAAGATTGTCAGAATATCACATCGTTTAGGAATGTTAAGTCGTACAAAGCTCCTGCTGCAAATGAGTACTACTCAACAGTTGATGGGGTCCTCTATAATAAAGAAGGAACAAGTCTTGTCTGTTATCCGAGGATGAAAGAAACAACGGATTTCGTAATTCCTAACAAAGTTACCTATGTACAAGCTGGTGCTTTTCGGAATGTTGAAAATCTGCAAACACTCACATTTGCGCCTAATATTGAATATTTGAATTATTCTGTCTATAAGTGTAAAAAACTAGAAAAAGTAACACTTCCAGCAAGCCTGACACATGACGGATTAAGTTTCGACAACTGTCCAAACTTGAAAACAGTAGTATTTACAGCGAAGACAGCGCCTTCTGTTGAAGGCAGTATCAACTGGAATTTTAGTGGTTTAAGAGCTCTCTATTATAACAATAATGGTGTCGATTTTGAATATCCTGCAAATGGCGAGGGATATACAGAATTCATAGAATCTTTGACATCTATACTTGAGCCAATTCCTGATGATCCTGAACAGATCGTTGCCGGGCAGGTGTATGATGTTCAGCTGACACCAGGAGAGGTAAAAACCTTCTGCACGATTGCAGATAAAACAAGCAATTACGGAATATATGTTGCTTCAGAAGACAACAAAACTATTGATATAGCAGCGTTCAAAAAGGTTAGTGGTCAAGGAACTCCTGCTGTCAATAGAAATATCGTCACTTATCCGTATAGTGATACTTATCAAAATGCTTATTATAATATAGGGTTGGTATCAGGGGAGAGAGGATACTTCCAGTTCAAGTCTTGTAACTCAAATACCGACAAAACAACAGTATTCAAAGTCGTTCTCATCAAGACGCCTTTTAGTATTACTGAAATACCAGCTCAGTGTGAAGAGCTGACCATTGGAGAAGAAAAGACTGGAACGATTACTGATGAGAATCAAGTAGTAACATATCTTATAAGGACCCTCGAGAAAGTTCCAGGCCATTATTATAATTATACAATTACAGCCACAAGAAGTTCTAACCATGGAGAGAACACTTATTGGACCAGCTCCTTAACCTGTGATTCGGATGCTTTTAACCGAAGCGCACTATATGGATCAGCTGATACTGTAACAAGTTATCCGCTTTATTTAGATGGCGGCAAGGACTATTATCTTCAGATTCAGCCAAGTGCTGTCGGAGAATACAGCATATTGGTTTCTGTGGAGGATATTGAAACAGAAGAAGAAGGTGGATATGAATTTGCTGATGTCTCTTCGGGAGCTGTAGAGTCTATCGCGACAAACGAAGAAAAAACTGTTGCTACAACTTGGGATAAAGAGACCTTTACTTATGAGTTCATACCAACAGAAAGTGGCTATTATACCTTCGAATCATCTGGAACTGCTGATACTGTTGGCAGAGTTCTAAGCGGTGATGAAGTAATAAGCATGAATGATGACTCAGAGGATGCCGGCAAAAACAACTTTAGTGCGACCTTCTATGCGGAAGCAGGTCAGACATATTATCTGCAAGCAGTTCTGTATAATAGAAAGGAAGAAGCTACTTTCACGGTCAAACTGCACGACTATATCGGCGAGCATCAGCATCAGCTGATCTATCATCCAGCGGTAGAGGGTACGCCGGAGAAGGACGGAACCAAGGCTTATTATGAATGTACAGTCTGCGGTCACTACTATCTATATGAGAATGCTAAGAGCAGGGTATATGAAGAGAATCTGACGGTTCCGTATGGATCACTGATCAAGGAATTATCATTCAGATCATATGATGGACTGACCGGTATCGCCGAAAGTGCAGATATCACCGATGAATCATTCTATGCCGATGGCAATAAGTTTGTAGCAACATTCGATGATGGATCTTCAGTTGAGTATAAATATGCTGAGCACACAGACGAAGATGGTGAAACCTACCGTGGCTACTATCTTGACGGAGACTGGACAAACAGAGATATCAGCGGTGATTTCAAGATAACCGTTAAGACTGATGATGGACTCCTAAAAGCTGGAAAGAATGACGTAGAATTCTCAATTAAGCTTAGGGGTCAGGTCGTTAAGGCTATAGTTACTGTGACATGCGAAGGTCAGACCCATGTACATACTGCAGGTGAACCTGTTAAGGAGAATGTGGTTGAAGCTACTTGCGTACAGGATGGTAGCTATGATGAAGTGACCTACTGTACAGAATGTGGCCAAGAACTCGAGCGCAAGACTATAATCGAAGAGAAGAAAGGTCATACATTCGATGAAGGTATTGTAACTAAGCCTGCAACATGTGAAACAGAAGGCGTAAAGACATTTACATGTTCTGAATGCAAAGTCACAAGAACTGAAGCGATTCCTGCATTTGGGCACGACTGGAGCGAACCTGAATACGTAGTCGCTGAAGACAATTCTTCAATAACAGCTACCAGAATTTGCAAGAACGATGCAAGCCATACAGAGGAAGAGACAGCATACTCTGTTTCCGAGACCACAGCTGCAAGCTGTGAGGAACCAGGTGAGGTTACATATTCAGTAACCTTCGAGAACCCGGCATTCAGCTATGACTCATGGACAGTTATTGTGGACAAAGTCGGACATGACTGGGATGAGCCAACATATGTATGGGCTGATGATCATAGCAGTATAACAGCTACAAGAGTGTGCAAGCGCGATTCTTCACATACAGAAGAAGAAACATCTAACAATATAACCATTGAGACGATAGATCCAACCTGTGAGACTGCAGGAAAGACAACTTATACTGCAACATTTACAAATCCTGGATTTGTCACGCAGACTTACACTGAAGAGATCAATGCACTTGGTCATAGCTGGAGCGAAGTCACATACACTTGGGCCGAAGACAATAGCACTGTAACTGCAGAGAGAGTTTGTGCTAATGATCCTGCTCATGTTGAAAAAGAGACTGCAGCGACCGTAAAAGATGAAACGCCGGCACAATATGACAAAGAAGGTCATATCGACTATACTGCGGAGTTTGAAAATGAAGCATTCGTAACTCAGACCAAGACAGAGAGTATACCTACCCTTGAGAAGGAGGCAGAAGAGAAGCAGACAACGGCTAGCAACGAAAGCGATATTGCTCAGGAAGCAGCAAGTGATGCCAATGAAGCTGTTGATAATGGTCAGGCAGATGCTGATTCGATAATTGCAAGCGCAAGTGATGCAGCAAATACAGCAGCAGACGCAGCTAAAGATGCAAGGGATGCGGCTCAGACTGCATATGATGCAGCTGAGGAAGAATATGGAGAGCAATCTGCTAATCCGGATGCTGCAAAGGTAGACGCTGCAAAGGTCGTTGTAGACGCAGCAGATAAACTCATTGTTGCTACAAGCACAACGGTAGCATCTGTTAAGACTGCAGCAGCTAAATCCGCAAGTAAGAAGGCCGCAGCTAAACAGGCAGCCGCTGACAACGCAGCAATCGGAACAGCTGACGCAGTAGCAAAGGCTCAGGAAGCAGAGGCCGCAGCTAAAGAAGCTGTAGAACTTGCAACAGAAGCCAGCAACAAGGCGCAGGCAGCACTTGATGCCGCTGAGAAATATGGCGAAGATGATGAGGTCTACAAGAACGCCAAGGCTGCAGCAGACGCAGCTTCTAAGGAACTCAGCGATGCTAATGCTGCACTCGCAGCAGCCACTGCTTCTGTAACCAATGCGGAGGCAGCTAAGAACAATGCTGATCAGGCCGCTGCTGCAGAAGCTGCTAGACAGGCAGCCATCGCAGCTGCTCAACCTACTGAGATTCAGGATCTCCCTGCAGTCAAGATCTCCAAGCCAAAGGCTGCTAAGAAGGCTGTAACCGTCAAGTGGAAGAAGGTCAGCAAGAAGAACCAGAAGAAGATCGGTGGAATCGAGATCCAGGTAGCAACTGACTCAGCATTCACCAATATCATCAAGTCGACAACTGCAGGAAAGAAGAAGACCAGCAAGAAGATCAAGGGCCTCACTTCAAAGCAGACTGTATGGGTCCGCGTTCGCGCATATAAGGATGCAGCAGACGGCAAACACGTATCTGCATGGAAGACTAAGAAAGTCAAGATCAAGTAGTAACGCTTCAGTCACGGCAAATAATGTATCATAGACAGGGAAACCACTCATAGGTTTCCCTGTTTGTGCTATTCAGGGAAAAGCTTGAAAAATCCAACTTTTCAACACATTTGGGTGCGTAATTGATAATATAATAGGAACACACTCGCAGGGACAGAGTATTGGAATGGATACCTGCGTAAGATGACATAGAAAGAAGGTAATATTCAATGATAGATCTGATGTACAGGCTGATCTACTGGGTCTATGATATCGACCTTAAGATACTCAGCATCAATGACTCAGGCGGATACTATTTCAATGACAAGCAGCTGCACTTCATCGTGATGGGAATTGTCGGAATGGCAATGATACTCATCATTTATCCGATATTCAAGCTCCTTGCCAAGCACAACATGACGATGGTGATCACGTTCATTTATGTGTTCACAATGATGATCGTGCTGACATTCTCGATAGAGATAGGCCAGTGGCTGGCAGGTACCGGACGGGTCGAAATGGCGGATGTAACGTCAGGCCTTGCAGGCTTCCTGATAATGTTCTTCATATTTGCAGTGCTGAGAGGTCTGGTCCGCGGAATAGCTCAGATGGTCAGGAAGAACCAGCCTGCGCCTGAGGGCAAGCACTGGGAAGAGTAAATCCGAACGAGAATTGCAAACAGACCTGTAAAGGTCGGAAAACAGCTGATTTTTCAAGGGATTTATATAAAAACAACCGGATTTCAGCGATTTTTGTTTGAATCACACTTGTCATAGTGAGAGAATAAACGCGTGCTTTTGAGGTCTAAGAGAAAGGAACCACACTAATGAAGAAAGTCGGACTGATCATGGGCAGCGACAGCGATCTGCCTGTTGTTAAGAAAGCGGCAGGAGTGCTTGATGAACTCGGCATCCCTTATGAGGCGCATGTCTATTCAGCACACAGAACACCTGCTGAGGCAAGAGCCTGGTCACTGGCAGCAAGAGAAGACGGATTCGGAGTCATCATTGCTTTCGCAGGAATGGCAGCACATCTTGCAGGAGCGATCGCAGCTAACACCACACTTCCTGTTATCGGTGTCCCATGCAAGAGCGCGGCTCTCGACGGAATGGATGCACTTCTCTCAACAGTAATGATGCCAAGCGGTATTCCTGTTGCGACAGTAGCTATTGATGGGGGCAAGAATGCAGCACTCCTTGCAGCAGAGATACTCGCAGTAGCAGATCCTGACCTTGCAGAGACACTCGATGCTAAGAGATCCACAGAAGCCGAGGCAGTCCTCGTCAAAGACGCCGGCATAATGGAAAGACTTAAATAACCAGAACCCGCTGAGGCGAGTTCATCAATCTTAATTAAACTAATAAAGGAGACGGACTATGAAACTTGTTTACACCGGTAAGACCAAGAACGTATTTGAGCTTGAGAATGGCAACTATCTGCTGAAGTTTAAGGATGACGTAACAGGTAAGGACGGCAAATTCGATCCAGGTGAGAACCAGATCGGACTCACAATCGAAGGCGTTGGCGATTTCAATCTTCGCATGACAGACTATTTCTTCAAGAAGATCAATGAGGCTGGAATCAGAACTCATTTCGTTAAGGTCAATCTTGATGACACAACAATGGAAGTTAAGCCTGCTAAGGTATTCGGTCACGGACTCGAAGTAATCTGCAGAATGAGAGCAGTAGGAAGCTTCATCAAGAGATACGGTGAATATATCGAGCCTGGCACAGAGCTCCCATCATATGTTGAGACAACTTTCAAGAACGATGCACTCGGCGATCCACTGGTAACTAAGGATGGTCTTGTAGTTCTTGGAATCATGACAGAAGAGCAGTATGAGGACCTCAAGGTTATGACACAGCAGATCACCAAGATCGTAGCTGACGACCTCAAGGAAAAGGGCCTCGATCTCTATGACATCAAGTTCGAGTTCGGATACGATGCAGAGGGCAAAGTTATGCTCATCGACGAGATCGCATCCGGCAACATGAGAGTTTATAAGGACGGCGAATACATCGATCCGCTGACACTCAACGAGCTCTTCTTCGCATAATCGATCTGAAAATATAAAGTAAGGAGGCCTTATGGGGGGCTTTTTCGGAATTACATCTACCCAGGACTGCATACTGGATGTGTATTTTGGCGTAGATTATCATTCACATCTGGGCACAAGGAGAGGCGGCATTGCGGCCTATGATCCTGAAGTCGGGCTTCAGAGAGAAATCCACAATATAGAGAACGCGCCATTCAGGACCAAGTTCGAGGGCATCACCAACAAGATGCACGGAACTGCTGCGATAGGCTGCATCAGCGATACAGATCCGCAGCCTCTGCTGTTCCGCTCGGTAAGCGGCACCTATGCCATCACCATGATCGGTAAGATCGCAAACCAGGAGGAGATCATTGATCTCGTTCTGAAGGGTTCGCATGGCCATCTCGAGGCTAAGACCGGAGGCAAGATCAATCAGACTGAGCTGGTCGCAGCACTCATATCCGAGAAGGATGATCTGATCGAGGGAATCCGTTATGCACAGGAAGCTATCGAAGGAACATCTTCCCTCCTGCTTCTCAAGGAAGACGGAACGATCATCGCAGCCCGCGATCTTGTAGGACGTCTGCCGATCAGAATAGGTATCGGCGAGCATTCGACAGCTGCAGCCTTCGAGTCATTTACACTTTCCAAAATGGGCTATGAGAATCAGAGAGATCTCGGCCCTGGCGAAATCGTGGAACTGAGACCGGACGGAGTCAGACAGCTTGTTGCCCCTGGCGATAAGATGAGAATCTGCGCATTCCTCTGGAGTTACTACGGCTATCCGACAACATCATATGAGGGCGTCAATGTCGAGATGATGAGATATGAGAACGGCCGCATCCTTGCAAGGAACGACATTGCGAACGGCTTTGATATCGATTCAGTAGACTACGTCGGCGGCGTTCCGGACAGCGGCACACCGCACGGCATCGGATATGCGAACGAGACACACGTTCCTTTCGCAAGAGCTTTCATCAAGTACACACCGACCTGGGCAAGAAGCTTCATGCCTACAACACAGGCTGAGCGTAACAAGGTCGCCAAGATGAAGCAGATCCCTGTAACTGAGCTTATCAAGGATAAGAGCCTGCTCTTCGTTGATGATTCAATCGTAAGAGGAACACAGCTGCAGGAGACTGTAGACTTCCTCTATGACAATGGTGCCAAGGCAGTACACATGAGGTCTGCATGTCCTCCGCTGATGTATGCCTGCAAGTATCTTAATTTCTCCAGGAACAAGAGCGATATGGACCTTCTCTCGAGAAGAGTTGTAATGCAGCTCGAAGGAGAACAGGGTCTTGAGCATCTCGATGAGTATGCTGATGCATCAACTGCAAGAGGCAGGAAGTTCAGAGAGACCATTGCTAAGAAAATGGGCTTCGAAACACTCGAATTCCAGACACTTGACGGAGTATGTGAAGCAATCGGAATAGATAAATGCAAACTTTGCACTTACTGCTGGAGCGGTGAGGAATAGGTCTGACTGCTTCCGCAAATATGTTATAATAATTATGACCGAGCACATGGCCCGGTCATAATTTTCCTAGAAGACAGAGAGGTCAATATGAATACTAAATCAAGATCTGACAGCTATGCTGCTGCAGGCGTGGACATCACTGCCGGATACAGAGCCGTAGAACTCATGAAGAGCCATATAGCTAAGACCAAGACACCTGGAGTCATGTCAGCAATCGGTGGATTCGGCGGACTCTTCGAGCTCGACCTGGAGGGAATCAATCATCCGGTCCTGGTCAGCGGAACGGATGGTGTCGGAACCAAGCTCAAGCTGGCATTCCTGCTGGATAAGCATGACACAATAGGAATCGATTGCGTTGCAATGTGCGTCAATGACGTAATCTGCGTAGGCGCAAAGCCTTTATTCTTCCTCGACTACATCGCATGCGGCAAGAACGTGCCTGAGAGGATCGAGCAGATCGTTGCAGGTGTCTGTGAGGGCTGTGTTCAGTCAGGTGCAGCGCTTATCGGCGGCGAGACAGCAGAGATGCCTGGTTTCTATCCTGCAGACGAGTATGACCTCGCAGGCTATGTAACCGGAGTCGTAGACAAGGATGCGATCATCGACAACAGCCAGATGGCAGAGGGCGACATTGTTATTGCTCTTCCTTCAAGCGGCGTACATTCGAACGGATTCTCACTTGTCCGCAGAGTATTCAACCTCGAGAAGGCAGACATGATGGCTTTGACCGCAGGCAATACACTCCTCGGCGGCAGATCACTCGGAGAGACACTTCTCGAGCCTACCAAGATCTATGTCAAGCCGGTACTCGCGCTTCTCGAGCAGGTCAAAGTCAAGGGAATCTCCCACATCACAGGAGGCGGCTTCTACGAGAATATCCCAAGGAGCATTCCTGACGGACTCGGAGCACGAATCGACAAGAGCGCAGTCAGAGTTCTTCCGATATTCGATCTGATCCAGCAGGTCGGAGCTATTCCTGAACATGACATGTACAACACCTTCAACATGGGCGTCGGAATGTCCATCATCGTCGGAAGAGACGATGCAGCGAAGGCCATCGAGATTCTGAAGGCTAACGGCGAAGACGCTTACATTATCGGTGAAATCATTAAGTCAGAAGATAAGATCGAGATTGTCGGACTTTAAATAATATTTGAATTCCGGCGCGATATAGCGGATAATATAAATGTGGAGATTCGCGAATATCCGGAGGGAATTACAATGAGTAACAAAGCAAGAGTAGCCGTACTCGTAAGCGGCGGCGGCACTAATCTTCAGGCTCTGATAGATGCACAGCATTCAGGACTCATAGAGAAGGGTGAGATCGTGGTTGTTATCAGCAATCGCGAGAGTGCCTATGCGATCGAGCGTGCTCGCAAGGCCGGTATAGATACTCATGTCGTAACACGTAAGGCTTGTGGCGGACAGGAAGGATTCGAAGCCAAAGTCAAAGAGATCATCGATGGCTACAACATCGATCTTATCGTGCTGGCAGGATTCCTTACAATTCTCAGCAAGGACTTCGTAACATATTACGATCACAAGATTATTAACATCCATCCATCACTCATCCCATCATTCTGTGGAGATGGATTCTATGGCATCATTCCGCACGAGGCAGCTCTGGCAAGAGGGGTCAAGGTCACAGGAGCAACTGTGCACTATGTCAATGAGGTAGCTGACGGCGGCGAGATCATAGCACAGAAGGCGGTCAATGTCGAAGATGGCGATACACCTGAGACACTGCAGAGAAGAGTTATGGAGCAGGCAGAATGGCTGATACTGCCGGTGGCAGTTGCGAAGATTTGCCGTAAGATCGTAGCAGAGCGCAGATAATAATCAATAACAAACAGCAATAATCCGGAACTTGGCGAATATTGGCTTATAACACAACATCGCCAGGTTCTGATTTTATAATCAGAATAACTTAACGAAAGGAAGGGCTTAGAGGATGGATACCTATAAGGTAATGACATTCAGTGAAGCAGTGAAGGGAAATGCTTATCCCGGACGCGGTATTGTTGTTGGCGAAACCCCTGATGGAGCCAACGCAGTGATCGCGTATTTTATTATGGGAAGATCCGAGAACTCAAGGAACAGAGTTTTCGTCAAGAAGAACGGAGCAATATATACAGAACCATTCGATATATCCAAGCTCGAGGATCCGAGCCTCATCATTTATGCGGCAGTCAGATCATTCGAGAATCATCTTATCGTAACTAACGGCAATCAGACAGATACCATATACGAAGGACTTGTCAAGGGCACAGGCTTCCACCAGGCACTCAAGTCAAGACGTTTTGAGCCGGATGCTCCGAATCTCACACCGAGAATCAGTGCAGATCTTGCATTCGACGACAAGGGATCCTTCGAATATTCGATGAGCATTCTCAAGAGTGCAGATGCAGAGGGCACAGCATGCAACAGATTTGGCTATGACTATGCACCGCTGCCGGGTCTCGGACACTTCATCCACACATACATGTGCGATGGCAATCCGCTCCCTACATTCTCGGGCGAGCCTGAGAGAATTGCAGTCCCGGACGATATCGACCAGTTCACAGACGAGATCTGGAATGCACTCGATGAGAACAATAAGATTTCACTCTATGTAAGATACACAAGCCTCATCACAGGCGAATACGAAGACAGACTCATCAACAAGCATACAAAATAACGCCGGGCATGCCGGATGAGAGTTCGCAATTTAGTTTAATAAGAATGCGAACAGTAATAATCAAGATAATGTCAGAAGGGAGGCTCCGCCCGGGTCACGAATGGAGCGTACCACTTATGTGGAGCAAAGCTCCATGAGTGTATCCCTGGAAGGAGCGCTCCCTTCTGACAGTAGTTAATAATTAATGGAGAATATTTATGAAAGAATTCGAACTTAAGTACGGATGCAATCCTAATCAGAAACCGGCTCGCATTTATATGGATGACGGCAGCGATCTGCCTCTCGAGATCCTGAACGGAAGACCTGGATATATAAACTTCCTCGATGCTCTCAATTCATGGCAGCTTGTCAAGG